>JABIWH010000021.1 GCA_018701215.1 Rhodospirillaceae bacterium | reverse complement strand
CACGGAGATGGTGATGCCTGGCGACAATATCGAGATGTCGGTTGAGTTGATCGCGCCGATCGCCATGGACGAGGGTCTGCGTTTCGCGATCCGCGAAGGCGGCCGCACGGTTGGTGCCGGCGTCGTCGCATCGATCGACGAATAGCTGGCCAGATAGACCCGAACTGACGCGAAAGCAGGAATAGAGACATGGAAAGCCAAAATATCCGCATTCGTCTGAAAGCCTTCGAGCATCGCGTGCTTGATCAGGCCACATCGGAAATTGCCAATACGGCAAAACGAACCGGTGCGCGGGTGCGCGGCCCCATTCCCCTGCCCACGCGGATCGAAAAGTTCACGGTCCTGCGCTCGCCGCACATCGACAAGAAATCGCGCGAGCAGTTCGAAATCCGCACCCACAAGCGGTTGCTGGATATCATTGACCCCACGCCCCAGACCGTCGACGCGCTGATGAAGCTCGACCTGGCCGCCGGCGTGGACGTGGAAATTAAACTTTAGGATTTGGCAATGAGGCGTTCCGGTCTAATAGCGCAAAAACTCGGCATGACCCGGGTTTTTCAGGAAGATGGCAGCCACGTGCCGGTCACGGTGCTGCACATTGATGATTGCCAGGTGGTGGCTCAACGTACCGACGAAACGGATGGCTACAACGCCGTGCAACTGGGTGCGGGCAAGGCCAAGGTCAAGCGGGTCGGTCAGGCCATGCGCGGCCATTTCGCCAAGGCGGAGGTAGAGCCGAAGCAACGCGTGGCTGAGTTTCGGGTATCCGATGATGCCTTGATCGAGGTTGGCGCACAGTTGAGCCCGGCGCATTTCGCCAAAGGCCAGTATGTTGATGTGGCCGGCACTTCCATCGGCAAAGGCTTCGCCGGGGCCATGAAGCGTTGGGGCTTCGCCGGTCTCAGGGCCTCTCACGGCGTTTCCATCTCCCATCGCTCGCACGGTTCGACAGGTCAATGCCAGGATCCAGGCAAGGTCTTCAAAGGTAAGAAGATGGCCGGTCATCTGGGCGCGGGCCGGGTCACCATGCAGAACCTGGAAGTGGTCGATGCGGACGAGGAAAATGGCCTACTGCTGATCAAGGGTTCCGTGCCAGGCCCCAAGAGCGGTTGGCTGATGGTTCAGGACGCGGTGAAAAAGGCATTGCATGCCGATGCACCGAAGCCTGCCGGCCTGATCGAACGCCCTGAAGACGAAACTGTCGCGGAAGCTGCTCCGGAAGCCGAAGCCGCACCCGAGGCGGAGACAGAGGCCGCTGAAGAAACGGTCGCGGAGGATGCCGCACCTGAAGCATCCGCTGATGAATCCGGCTCCGGCGACGAGAAGGAATAATTGCCATGAAGGCAAAAGTAACAACCCTCGACAACAAGGCCGCCGGCAATATCGATCTGGCGGACGAGGTTTTCGGCGTTAAGCCGCGCCGGGATATCCTGCACCGTGTGGTGACCTGGCAGTTGGCCAAGCGCCGCGGCGGCAATCATGCGGTCAAGGAACGCAATGCCGTTCGGGGTTCGGGTGCGAAGATCTGGGCCCAAAAGGGCACCGGCCGGGCCCGGCATTCCTCGAACAAGGCACCGCAGTTTCGTGGCGGCGGCGTGGCCCATGGCCCCCGGGTCCATGATCATGAGCACAAGCTGACGAAAAAAGTCCGCGCACTGGGCCTGCGCTCGGCCCTGTCCTCCAAACAGGCGGACGGCAAGCTGGTAATCCTTGATCAGGCCACCTTGGACGATGCCAAGACCAAGGCTTTGTCGACCAAGATGACGGCTTTGGGCTGGGGCGATGTGTTGATCATCGATGGCGGTGAATTGGACCAAAATCTAGTTCGCGCCGCCGGCAATCTTACGGATGTGCAGGTGATGGCGTCGGCTGGCGCCAACGTTTACGACATCCTGCGCCGCGACACCCTGGTGCTGACCAAGAGCGCCGTTGAAGTATTGGAGGCGCGGCTAAAATGAACCGCGAACAGGTATATCAGACCGTCCTCGGTCCGGTGGTAACTGAAAAGGCCACCATGGGATCGGAGCACGGGCAAGTCACTTTCCGAGTGACCATGGACGCCACCAAGCCGCGCATCAAGGAAGCGGTAGAGGCGTTGTTCTCGGTCAAGGTGAAGTCGGTCAACACCCTGCGGGTCAAGGGCAAGACCAAGCGTTTTAAGGGCGTCAAGGGACGCCGGTCGGATTGGAAAAAGGCCATTGTGACGTTGGAAGATGGTCAGTCCATCGACGTCATGGGCGGGGTGTAGACGAATGGCGTTGAAGCAATATAAACCAACCACACCGGGCCGCCGTGGCCTGGTCCTGGTCGACCGCTCGGAACTGCATAAGGGCAAGCCGGTCAAGACGCTGACCAAGGGCCTGACCAAAAGCGGCGGCCGCAACAATCATGGCCGCATTACCGCCCGGCGTCGCGGCGGCGGGGCCAAGCGCAGCTACCGCATCGTTGATTTCAAGCGTAACCGCTTCGAGGCAGCGACGGTCGAGCGTCTGGAATACGATCCGAACCGCTCCGCCTTTATCGCGCTGATCAAATATGGCAACGGCGATTTGTCCTACATTCTGGCGCCGCAACGGCTTGCGGCCGGCGACAGCGTAGTTGCCGGTGACCGGGTCGATGTTAAGCCGGGCAATGCCATGCCGCTGGCTTCCATGCCGATCGGCACCATCATCCATAACGTAGAGATGAAGCCAGGCAAGGGTGGCCAGATCGCACGATCGGCGGGAACTTACGTTCAGTTGGTTGGCCGTGATCAAGGTTACGCCATCCTGCGCCTGACCTCTGGTGAGCAACGCCTGGTACGGGCTGAATGCATGGCCACGGTCGGTGCGGTATCGAACCCGGATAATTCCAATATCAAGCTGGCCAAAGCGGGCCGCAATCGCTGGCTGGGCAAGCGCCCGTCGGTGCGCGGTGTGGCCATGAACCCGGTCGATCATCCCCACGGTGGTGGTGAAGGCCGGACCTCTGGTGGCCGGCATCCGGTGACGCCTTGGGGTAAGCCAACCAAGGGCAAACGGACACGGTCCACCAAGAAGCCCTCTAGCAAATTGATTCTGCGCCGCCGGCGCTCGAAATAGGAAGAGGCATAGAGATGACTCGTTCTGTCTGGAAAGGCCCCTTCGTCGATGGCTATCTGCTGAAGAAAGCAGAGACGGCCGCGCAATCGGGGCGCAAGGATGTGATCAAGATTTGGTCGCGGCGATCTACCATTCTGCCACAATTCGTTGGCCTGACCTTTGGCGTCCACAACGGTCACAAACACATTCCCGTATTGGTGAACGAGGACATGGTGGGACACAAGTTTGGCGAATTCGCGCCAACCCGTACCTACTATGGCCATGCCGCCGATAAGAAAGCGCGGCGGGGTTAGGAACATGGGTAAGCAGGCAAGAGATCGGCGCTTGGCCGACCAGGAAGCGGGCGCGCAGGGCCGGAATTTACGGACCTCGCCGCAGAAGCTGAACCTGGTGGCACAATCCATCCGGGGCAAGGACGTGGAAGCGGCCCTGGCGGAATTGACCTTTTCCAAACGGCGCATCGCCGGTTTGGTTAAGAAGGTTCTGCAATCGGCAATCGCCAACGCGGAGAACAACCATGATCTGGATGTGGACTCTCTGTACGTGTCCGAAGCCAGCGTCGGCAAGAACATGGTGATGAAACGGATGCGCCCCCGGGCCCGTGGCCGCATGGCACGCATCCTGAAGCCATTTAGTGAGATACGCATCGTGGTGCGCGAACGCGAGGAGGCCAACTAATGGGTCAAAAAGTAAATCCAATCGGCCTACGGGTCGGCATCAACCGGACCTGGGATTCCCGCTGGTACGCAAACAAGCGCGAATATGGCCCGTTGCTGCACGAAGACATCAAGATCCGCCGTTTCCTGCAGAAGCGTCTGCACCAGGCCGGCGTCTCGCGCATTGTCATCGAACGGCCGGCCAAGAAGGCCCGCGTGACCATCTCCACCGCCCGTCCGGGTCTGGTTATTGGCAAGAAGGGCGCTGATATCGAAAAGCTGCGCCAGGCTCTGTCGCAGATGACCGGCAGCGATGTGCACTTGAACATTGTCGAAATCCGCAAGCCGGAAATCGATGCCAAGCTGGTGGCTGAAAATATCTGCAACCAGCTGGAACGCCGGATCGCTTTCCGCCGGGCCATGAAGCGGGCCGTGCAGTCGGCCATGCGTCTGGGCGCCCTTGGTATTCGGATCAATTGCGGCGGCCGTTTGGGCGGGGCGGAAATCGCCCGGACCGAATGGTACCGCGAGGGCCGGGTGCCGCTGCATACGCTGCGCGCGGATATCGATTACGGCACCGCCACGGCGTTTACCGCGTACGGTACCTGCGGCGTCAAGGTTTGGGTCTTCAAGGGCGAGATCCTGGATCATGATCCCATGGCTCAGGAAAACAAAAATCAGGAATCGCAGACGCCTCGTTCGTAAGAGCCGTTTGTTGATTGGGAATAGGACATAGGTTGATCACGTCATGTTGCAACCAAAGAGAACAAAATTCCGCAAGGCCCACAAAGGCCGCATCCATGGCAAGGCCAAGGGTGGGAATAAACTGGATTTCGGCGCTTACGGCCTGAAGGCTCAGGGTCCGGCGCGGATTACCGCCCGCCAGATCGAGGCGGCACGCCGTGCCATGACACGCCATATGAAGCGTGCCGGTAAATTATGGATCCGCGTATTTCCCGATGTGCCCGTGTCGAAAAAGCCGACCGAAGTGCGCATGGGTAAAGGTAAGGGTTCGCCCGAATTCTGGATCTGCCGGATCAAGCCGGGCCGGGTGATGTTTGAACTCGACGGCGTACCTTCGGATGTGGCGCGTGAAGCCTGCCGGTTGGCGGCTGCCAAGCTGCCGCTGCCGACCAAGTTCGTCGCCCGTATCGGGGAGGGTCATTGATGAAAGCCGAGGAATTACGCGGCAAGACCAAGGATCAATTGGGTGACCAGCTGATCGATCTGCGCAAGGAGCAGTTCAATCTGCGTTTTCAGCGCGCCTCCGGCCAATTGGAAAACACTGCCCGCGTGCGTCAAATCCGACGTGACATCGCCCGCATCAAAACGGTCATGAACCGGATGCAGGGTGAAGTTCAGGCTCAGGCCTAGGTTCGAGGAGAACAGGATGCCAAAACGTATCATGCAGGGCGTCGTGGTCAGCGACAAGGGCGACAAGACCATTGTGGTCCGGGTCGAGCGCCGCTTCACGCACGCGATGTATAAAAAGGTTATCCGCCGGTCGAAGCGCTTTCATGCGCACGACCCGGAGAACAAATTCAAGATTGGCGATCAAGTGCGGATTGAAGAATGCGCACCTATTTCGAAGCAAAAGCGATGGATCGTCCTCGCCGAGGAAGCCACCAGCTAGGACGGACTAAGGTAAGCAGCCATGATCCAATCAGAAACCATACTCGAAGTCGCCGATAATTCCGGTGCCAGGCGAGTGCAATGCATCAAGGTACTTGGCGGTTCCAAGCGCAAGTATGCTTCCGTCGGAGACATTATCGTTGTCTCCATCAAGGAAGCTATTCCGCGCGGCCGGGTAAAAAAGGGCGATATTCACCGCGCCGTCGTGGTGCGTACGGCCAAGGATATCCATCGCACGGATGGTTCCGCGATCCGTTTTGACCGCAACGCCGCCGTGTTGATCAATCCCCAGAACGAGCCTATCGGAACCCGTATCTTCGGACCGGTGACGCGCGAATTACGGGTTAAGAACCACATGAAAATCATCTCTCTGGCGCCTGAGGTCATCTGATGGCGAAGAAATTTAAATTGAAAAAGGGCGACGACGTAGTCGTTGTCTCTGGCCGGGATAAGGGCAAGACGGGCTCTATCCTGAACGTCAATCGTCAGGACGACCGTGTTCTGGTGGACGGTGTCAACATGGTCAAGCGCCACACGCGGCCCAGCCAAACACAGCCGGGCGGCATTGTTGAAAAAGAGGCGCCGATCCATATTTCCAATGTAGCGCTCGCCGACCCCAAGGACGGCAGTGCGACACGGGTTGGTTACCGCACCTTGGAAGACGGCCGCAAAGTTCGGTTCGCCAAGCGCTCGGGGGAAGTAGTCGATGTCTGATAATCCTCGTTTGAAGCAATTGTATATCGACGAGCTGCATGCCAAGTTGAAAACGGATTTCGGCTTTGCCAACGATCTGCAGGTGCCGCGTCTGGATAAGATCGTCATTAACATGGGCGTTGGTGAGGGCACCGATGACCGCAAGAAGGTTGATGCCGCCTATTCGGATCTGATCAAGATCGCGGGCCAAAAGCCGGTTGTTACCAATGCCAAGCGTTCCGTGGCGGTGTTCAAGCTGCGTGAAGGTATGCAGATCGGTTGCAAAGTGACCTTGCGCCGTGACCGGATGTTCGAGTTTCTTGACCGTCTGATTACCGTGGCTTTGCCCCGTGTCCGGGATTTTCGCGGCGTCTCGTCGAAAAGTTTCGATGGCCGGGGCAACTATGCCATGGGCCTGACGGAACAGATCATCTTTCCGGAAATCAATTACGACGAGATTGATGAGGTCCGGGGCATGGACGTGGTGATTTGCACCACGGCGGGCAACGACGATCATGGCCGGGCTTTGCTGGCCGGTTTCAACATGCCTTTTCAAAGCTGAGATCCACAGGGACGACAGCCGCGAATTTTAGGATTTATTAGTGGAAGTTTCGCATTGAAGCTTTCGCGTCACTCGGGAAACCAAGGGGTTCCATACATGGCCAAGAAAAGCGCCATTGAGAAGAATAAGAGCCGGGCCAAGTTGGCCAGGAAGTATCAGGCCAAGCGTACGCGTCTGAAGGCAATCGCCTCGGACAAGAACCTGGACCAGGGCGAGCGCTTTGCGGCGCGGCTGAAACTGGCGGAACTGCCGCGAAATTCGGCGCCGAACCGGGTACGCAACCGCTGTGAGTTGACGGGTAGGTCACGTGGCTACTACCGAAAATTCCAACTATCCCGGATCGCATTGCGCGAACTGGGTTCGCTCGGACAGATTCCGGGCCTGACCAAGTCTAGCTGGTAAAGGAGGCGTAACGATGTCGATGACCGATCCAATCGGCGACATGCTGACGCGCATACGTAATGGTCAGCGCGCGGGCAAAGGCAACATTCTGTCGCCGGCGTCCCGGCTGCGGGAACGCGTTTTGGAAGTTTTGCAGCGTGAAGGCTATATCCGCGGCTATTCGCGTACGGATTATGATCGCGGCAAGGCTGAACTATCGATCGAGCTCAAATATTATGAGGGCGAGCCGGTAATACAGCAGATCAAGCGAATTTCGACGCCGGGCCGGCGGGTTTATTCCTCGGTCAAGCAACTGCCTCGCGTAGCTAACGGCCTCGGTATTTCCATTCTGACGACGCCGCAAGGGGTGCTCTCGGATACCGAGGCGCGGGAAGCTAACGTGGGTGGCGAAGTCATCTGCCAGGTATTCTAGGGAGTGCACTGATGTCCCGTATAGGAAACAAACCGGTGGCAGTGCCTGACGGCGTCACCGTTGAACTTGCCAACAGCATCTTGAAGGCAAAGGGCAAGTTGGGCGAGTTGTCCATGACCTTGGTCGAGCAAGTGGAAATGAGCCACGCCGACAATCAGATCGTCGTGACACCCAAGGATCAGAGCAAGGTTGCCCGGTCCATGTGGGGCATGCAACGCAGCCTGGCGCAAAACCTGGTGACCGGCGTGTCCGAGGGTTTCACCAAGGAACTGGAAATCCAGGGTGTGGGCTACCGCGCAAATTTGCAGGGCAAGACGCTGAAACTGCAACTTGGCCACAGCCATGACATCGATTTCCCCATTCCCGATGGGATCCAGATCGAGTGTGAACGCCCGACTGCGGTAAAGATTTCAGGGATCGACAAGCAACAGGTCGGTCAGGTTGCCGCGAAGATCAGATCATTCCGTCCGCCGGAGCCCTACAAGGGTAAGGGCGTGCGTTATGTTGGTGAATATATCTTCCGCAAGGAAGGCAAGAAGAAGTAGGCGAGAATGGCTAATCCAAGAGAACTATTCAAACGCCGGCAACGGCGCAGCCGCTCGAAACTGGCGAAGCTTGCAACGGGCCGGCCGCGTCTTTCGGTTTTCCGTTCGTCCAAGCATATCTATGCGCAGGTTATCGATGACGTCGGCGGCAAGACATTGGCTTCGGCGTCCAGCCTGGACAAGGATCTCCGCGCTGCGCTGAAAACCGGCGCGGATAAGGATGCGGCCGCGAAGGTTGGCGCCTTGATTGCGGAGCGGGCCAAAGGCGCTGGCGTAGAGGCGGTCATTTTCGACCGTGGCGGATACCAATTTCACGGCCGGGTCAAGGCGCTGGCGGATGCCGCGCGTGAAGCCGGCTTGAATTTTTAGGAAAGGCTAGGTCCCTATGGCACGTAATGACTTCGGAGACCGCGGCGACAGCGAGTTTGTCGACAAGCTGGTGCACATCAATCGGGTTGCCAAGGTGGTCAAGGGTGGCCGCAGGTTCGGTTTTGCCGCGCTGGTGGTGGTCGGTGATCAAAAAGGCCGGGTCGGTTTCGGTCACGGCAAGGCCCGTGAGGTACCCGAGGCCATCCGCAAGGCGACGGAGACTGCCAAGAAGGGCATGATCCGCATTCCCCTGCGTGAGGGCCGGACCCTGCACCATGATATCACCGGGCGTCACGGCGCGGGCAAGGTGCTGTTGCGCGCCGCGCCTCCCGGTACCGGCATTATCGCGGGCGGTCCCATGCGCGCCGTTTTCGAATGCATTGGCGTGCAGGACGTTGTCACCAAATCGCAAGGCTCCTCCAACCCCTACAACATGGTTCGGGCGACGTTTGAAGCCTTGAAGAACCAGGTCTCCCCACGCACGGTGGCGGCCAAGCGGGGCAAGAAGGTCGCCGAGATTATCGGCCGGCGTGGCCGCGGCAAGGCGGCTGAAAAAGAGGCGGCGGATGCTGTCGAGGCAGCGGAAACGGCGGACGCGTAGCGGGCGAAAATTAAGCGGCTGCTGTCAAAAGCGCCAATGATGCCTATATGTGGCCAAGGAATGTCACCCGAGTATTTGGCCACGGGATTTGCCAAGGGCATTTAGCTAGACTGGAAAGTAGACCATGGCGAAAGCTAAGACAAAGACAGTGACGGTAACCCAGATCGGAAGTCCGATCGGGCGGCCGCAATGGCAACGGCAGACCTTGATCGGTCTTGGTCTAAACAAGATGCACCGGACCCGCGAATTGGAGGATACCCCTTCCGTGCGCGGCATGATCAATAAGGTGCATCACCTTGTCCGCGTTGAAGCGGCGGAGTAAGTCATGAAACTGAACGAATTACGCGATAACGTCGGCGCCCGCCATAAATCCAAACGGTTGGGCCGGGGCATAGGTTCGGGCAAGGGCAAGACTGCTGGCCGGGGCCACAAGGGTCAGAAGTCACGCTCCGGCGTGGCCATCAAAGGCTTCGAAGGCGGCCAGATGCCATTGTATCGGCGTCTGCCCAAGCGCGGCTTTAACAATATTTTCGCCAAGCGCTACCAGGTCATCAACCTGGGCCAACTGCAAGGCTTTGTCGACGCGGGCAAATTGGATGCCGGCAAACCTATCGGCGAGGCTGAAATGGTTGCCTCGGGTTTGGTGCGCCGGGCCCGTGATGGCGTGCGTTTGCTGGCCAAGGGCGACCTTAGCGCCAAGCTGGAGATTACGGTGGCGGGCGCCTCGGCGGCTGCCGTGGCGGCGGTGGAAAAAGCCGGCGGCACGATCACCGTGACCGTGGTCAAGGAAGTCGGCAAAGAAGACACGGCAAAAGATTCTGCGTAATAACCGCGGCATTGAACAGGCGGCCCCGCGATCATAGGGCGAGGCCGCCACGAGGACGAACAAAATGGCATCCGCAGCGGAACAATTAGCGGCTAACATAAATTTCGGAGCCTTCTCCAAGGCGACGGAATTGAAAAAGCGCCTCTGGTTCACTCTGGGGGCGTTGATCGTCTATCGTATCGGCACCTACATTCCCATTCCCGGTATCGATCCGGCGGCGCTGGCGGAGATCTTCGAGCAGCAGCGCGGCGGTATCCTGGGCATGTTTGATGTTTTCTCGGGCGGTGCCCTGGGGCGCATGACGATTTTCGCCCTGAATATCATGCCCTACATTTCGGCCTCCATCATCATTCAACTGCTGACCACGGTTTCACCGCACCTGGAACAGCTGAAGAAGGAAGGCGAGCAGGGCCGCAAGAAAATTAATCAATACACCCGCTACGGCACGGTCGTGCTGACCGCCCTGCAGGCCTATGGCATCGCCGCCGGGCTGGAGGGCATGACGGCGTCTGGCGGTGGCGGCGTTGTTTTGGCGGCGGGCATGTTTTTCAAGGCCAGCACGGTGATTACCCTGGTGGGCGGCACCATCTTCCTGATGTGGCTTGGCGAACAGATCACGGCGCGTGGCGTGGGTAACGGTATTTCCCTGATCATCTTCGCCGGTATCGTGGCGCAGCTGCCCTCCGCCATCGCCTCGACCTTGGAATTGGGCCGCACCGGCGCCTTGAACACGCTGTTCATTTTGTTTTTGATCGTTCTGGTTATCGCGACCATTACCTTCATCGTATTCATCGAGCGGGCGCAACGGCGCATCGTGGTGCAATACCCGAAACGCCAGGTTGGCCAAAAGATGTTCGGCGGCGAAAACACCCATATGCCGTTGAAGCTGAACACCGCTGGCGTCATTCCGCCGATTTTCGCTTCCTCGCTGTTGCTGCTGCCCGTTACCGTGGCCTCGTTCTCGGCCCAGGGCGGGCCGGAATGGCTGACCACGGTGACCTCGCTGTTGGGCCGCGGCCAGCCGCTATATTTGACGATGTATATTGGCGGCATCGTGTTTTTCTGTTTTTTCTACACCGCGATTGTCTTCAACCCGGCCGATACGGCGGATAACTTGAAGAAATATGGCGGTTTTATTCCCGGCATCCGGCCCGGCAAGCGCACGGCGGAATACCTGGATTATGTGCTGACCCGGCTGACGGTGGTTGGTGCGGGCTATCTGGCCCTGGTTTGTCTGTTACCGGAATTGTTGATGTCGCAATATGCGGTGCCGTTCTATTTTGGCGGCACCTCTTTGTTGATCGTGGTCAGCGTGACCATGGATACGGTTTCGCAGATCCAGTCGCATCTGCTGGCGCATCAATATGAAGGCCTGATCAAGAAATCCAAGCTGCGTGGCCGCAACCGATGAGGATATTGGGATGAGAATGATCCTGCTAGGACCTCCCGGCGCCGGCAAGGGCACACAAGCGCAGCGTCTGATGGATACCTATGGCATCGTGCAATTGTCCACTGGTGATATGTTGCGGGCGGCGGTCGCGGCGGGTACCGAGGTTGGTCTACGGGCCAAATCGGTGATGGAAGCCGGTGCGCTGGTTTCGGACGACATTGTCGTTGGTATTATTTCGGACCGCGTTGACGAGGCTGATTGCAAAAACGGTTTTATCCTGGATGGTTTTCCCCGCACCCTGGCCCAGGCCGAGGCGTTGGAGGCGATGCTGACGGAAAAAGCCCTGCGCCTGGATGCGGTGGTGGAGATGCAAGTGGACGATGGTTTGCTGGTGGACCGCATCACGGGCCGCTATACCTGTGCCAATTGCGGGGCAGGGTATCACGATAAAAATTTACAGCCGAAAGTTGCCGGAATTTGCGATAATTGCGGCCGTACGGAGTTCAACCGCCGGGCCGATGACAATGCCGAGACGGTTGTTTCGCGGTTAAAGGCGTATCATGAACAGACGGCGCCGTTACTGCCGTTCTATCGCGACAAAGGCATTCTGAAGACCGTCGACGGCATGGCGGACATAGACGAGGTAACCCGGCAGATGAAGGCGCTGTTGGGCGCGGGTTAAGGCATTGACTTAGCCGCAAAAAGGCATTATTTCGCGGGGTTCCACATTCATTGTGATTGCTCCCGTGGGCGGGTTCCGAACGGTTTGGTTCGTGCGGTGCAGGCGAGGTTGAGTAGGGTTAGGTTCGGCAGCTCCAAGGGGCTGGCTGAACGAAAACAGTTTGGACGGCCGCACGATTTAGCGGCCAATTGATACGTAGACGAGGAGATTCTGGGTGGCGCGGATAGCAGGCATAAATATTCCGACCAACAAAAGGGTCGAGATTTCTTTGACTTACATCCATGGCATTGGCCGGACCAAAGCCACGGAGATCTGTACCAAAGTCGGCATCCCGCGGGAGCGCCGGGTTGCGGAATTGACGGATCAGGAAGTCATCCAAATCCGTGAGATCATCGACCAGGACCACATGGTCGAAGGCGATTTGCGCCGTGAAGTGGCCATGAACATCAAGCGGTTGATGGATCTGGGCTGTTATCGCGGTATTCGCCATCGCAAGGGTCTGCCGTTGCGTGGGCAGCGGACACACACCAACGCGCGTACGCGCAAAGGCCCGGCGCGGCCCATCGCCGGCAGGAAGAAAGCGTAAAATAGCCAATGGCAAAAGAACGTACACGCGTCCGCAGGCGCGAGAAGAAAAACATCATCTCGGGCGTGGCGCATGTTAATGCGACATTTAACAACACCATGATCACGATCTCGGACGTGCAGGGCAATGCGATTGCCTGGTCGTCCGCCGGTGCGCAGGGCTTTAAGGGCTCGCGTAAATCTACGCCATACGCGGCGCAGATGGCGGCCGAAGATGCCGGCCGTAAGGCGCAAGAGCATGGTATGAAATCACTTGAGGTCTTCGTCAGGGGTCCGGGGTCGGGGCGCGAGTCCGCTCTTCGGGCACTACAGGCGGTGGGTTTCACCATTACTTTCATTAAGGACGTGACGCCGATACCACATAACGGCTGTCGGCCACCCAAGCGGCGGCGGGTCTAAATCCGGTGGCCGGCGCCCTTTTGGCACCGGTCGGCGGACGATCTGTAAGGCCCGGGATGTCCCCGGGTTCGGCGGTGGGAGAGCGCGAGGATACGACGTGATCCAGAAGAACTGGCAAGAACTAATTAAACCGAACAAGTTGAGCATCGAGTCGGAGAACGATCCGGATCGCAAGGCCACGGTCGTGGCCGAGCCTTTGGAGCGCGGCTTTGGTCTGACCTTGGGCAATTCATTGCGGCGCATTCTGCTGTCGTCTTTGCATGGTGCGGCGGTGACGTCTCTACAGATTGATGGGGTTCTGCATGAATTCTCCTCGATCCCGGGCGTCCGCGAGGATGTGACGGACATTGTCTTGAACATCAAGGCCCTGGCCGTGCGTTTGCACAGCGAAGGGCCCCGGCGGATGACCCTGAAGGCGGATGGTCCCGGCGCGGTGACGGCGGCGAATATAGAGATGGGCCCGGATATCGAGGTGATGAACCCCGATCTGGTGATCTGCCATCTTGACCAGGGCGCCAAGCTGTCCATGGAGCTGACCGTGGATTCAGGCAAGGGTTATCTGGCGGCGGAACATAACCGTGCCGAAGACAGCCCCATTGGCCTGATCCCCGTGGATTCCGTATTCAGCCCCGTGCGGCAGGTCGCCTACCGGGTGGAGAATTCCCGCGAAGGCCAGATCCTGGACTACGACAAGCTGACCATGGATATCGAAACCGATGGTACGGTGACGCCCGACGACGCGATCGCCTATGCCGCCCGGATCTTGCAGGACCAGCTGCAGCTGTTCATCAATTTCGAGGAGCCCCGGGAAGAACCGGTGCATTTCGAACCGGAAATTCCGCGCATCAACCGCAATCTTTTGCGCAAGGTGGACGAACTGGAATTGTCCGTACGCTCGGCCAATTGTCTGAAGAACGACAACATTATTTACATCGGCGATCTGGTACAGAAGACCGAATCCGAGATGTTGCGGACGCCCAATTTCGGCCGTAAATCGTTGAACGAGATCAAGGAAGTGCTGACCCAGATGGGCCTGCACCTTGGCATGGAAGTGTCTGAGTGGCCGCCGGAGAACATTGATGATCTGGCGAAACAGATGGAAACGGAATTCTAATTCACTGACCGATAAATCATCCTTTGATTGGCATTGAATTAGTATAAGGAGTAGCGACATGCGGCACCGCATACGTGGACGCAAACTGAACCGGGACAGCTCGCACCGCAAGGCGATGTTCGCCAATATGGCGGCGGCCCTGATCAAGCATGAGCAGATCAACACAACTCTGCCCAAGGCCAAGGAATTGCGCCCCATCGTGGAAAAATTGATCACTCTGGGCAAACGCGGCGATCTGCACGCCCGCCGTCTTGCCTATGCCCGCATTCCGGACCGGGCCATGGTGACCAAGTTGTTTGACGTTCTGGCGCCGCGCTATGCGGACCGTCAGGGTGGCTACATCCGGGTTATCCGGGCTAATTTCCGTTATGGTGATTGCGCACCCATGGCCTATATCGAATTCGTTGACCGTGACGTGGATGCCAAGGGGCTGGATTCCGGCCCCACCGGTATGGAAGACGAAGACGAGGATGTCGCGGCCTGAGGGCAGCTGCCAAGAGCAAATCGCATACACGGCGTTTTGCCGGACCGCGAAAAGCGATCAAACTGGGGCAGCCTTCGGGCTGCCCTAATTGTTTGTCTCCCGATAGTTTGCACCAGTGGATGATGCGCGAAAATGAGACAAATTTTACTGCTTGGTTTTCTGGTTCTGGCGCTCGCGCCGGTGCAGACCGCGGTGGCCAAGAAGGTGGTGCCCGCCAGCCAGGCTCAGGTGCAGCTGTCCTTTGCGCCCCTGGTCAAACGGGCGGCACCCGCGGTGGTCAATATTTATACCCGCCGCGTGGTGGAACAGGTTGTCCGCTCGCCGTTATTCGATGATCCGTTTTTCCGCCGCTTCTTTGGCGAACGCTTCGGTGCCGGCAATGGCCGGCGGCGGCGGCAACAGCAGAATTCCCTGGGCTCCGGCGTGCTGGTCAGTGCTGACGGCATGATCGTCACCAATCATCATGTCATTGCCGGTGCCGACGAGATTACGGTCGCTCTTTCGGACCGCCGCGAGTTCGAGGCCGAGTTGATGCTGGATGACGAGAGCACCGACCTGGCGGTTCTAAAGATCAAGACCGAGGGCGAGAAACTACCGTTCCTCGAGCTTCGCGATTCCGACAGTTTGGAAGTTGGCGATCTGGTCCTGGCCATCGGCAATCCTTTCAACGTGGGCCAGACCGTGACCTCCGGTATCGTCTCCGCCCTGGCGCGGACAGGCATCGGGGTTTCGGATTTTCAGTTCTTCATCCAGACCGATGCGGCGATCAATCCGGGCAATTCAGGCGGTGCGCTGATCACCATGGATGGCCGTCTGGCAGGCATTAATACGGCGATTTATTCCCGTACCGGCGGCTCTCACGGGATCGGTTTCGCGGTCCCGTCGGCAATGGTGCGGGCGGTTCTGGCCTCTGCCAAGTCCGGCCTGCGTCATGTCAAACGGCCCTGGTTGGGGGCGGCGACCCAGACCGTCACGGCTGATATTGCCGCCTCTCTCGATATGACGCGGCCCCGTGGTGTGATGATCCGTTCGCTCTACCAGGACGGCCCGGCGGATCTTGCCGGCATGCGGGTGGGCGATGTCATCATCGCCATTGATGGCCACGATGTCGCCTCTCCCAAGGCCTTGAACTTCCGCATGGGTACCCGCATGATCTCCAATAATGCGCGTTTCGATGTCTGGCGCGACGGTGATGTGCGAAATTTGGACCTGAAGCTGGTTGCCGCACCCGAGACCCCGCCGCGGCGGATTACGGACATGGCGGGCCGCCAGCCGCTGGCGGGTGCCACGGTGGCCAATCTGTCACCGGCCCTGGCCGAGGAGCTGGGCCTGGACACCCTGGCCAGCGGCGTCATCATTCTGAAGGTCGCGCAACGCAGCCTGGCCCGGCGGTTTCGTTTTCGCAAGGGTGACTTGATATTGGGCGTGAACAAGGCACGTATCGGCCTGGTCTCGGAACTGGTCGCGGTGATGAAGGAACCAGCAGCGGATTGGCAAATTACCATGCAGCGCGGCGGCAAGGTTCATACAATTCGGATTGGAGAATGAGCAATCTATTCGAAGCCGCCGGCATGGATCAGGGACCTCTGCGGCCCTTGGCTGAACGCCTGCGGCCCGACCGGCTCGATCAGGTGATAGGTCAGGATCATCTGCTGGCCGAGAATGGCGCCATCAGCCGCATGCTGGAAGGCGGACGCCTGGCCTCTCTCGTCTTATGGGGGCCGCCGGGCAGCGGCAAGACCACTATCGCCCGCCTGCTGGCGGCCCATGTAGGATTGCATTTCGAACAGCTCTCAGCGGTATTTTCCGGTGTCGCCGACCTGCGCAAGGCCTTTGCTGCCGCCGGCGAACGCCGTATGAGCGGCCAGGGCACGTTGTTGTTCGTGGATGAAATTCATCGTTTCAACCGCTCGCAGCAAGATGGTTTCCTACCCTATGTCGAGGATGGCACCATCATTCTGATTGGCGCCACCACCGAAAACCCATCGTTTGAACTGAATGCCGCCCTGTTGTCCCGTTGTCAGGTGCTGGTGCTCAATCGCCTTGATGATGATGCACTGGAAGAACTACTCAGCCGGGCCGAGGCGGCAGCGGAAAAGAAATTGCCCCTGCTCGAAGAGGCCCGCCACGCGCTGCGCGCCATGGCGGATGGCGATGGCCGCTTCGTCTTGAATTTGGCCGAGGAACTGCTGGGACTGTCCACGGATGATCCTCTGGATGTGGCACAGCTGAGCCAGACCCTGCAACGCCGGGCGCCGGTCTATGACAAGGCGCAGGAAGGCCACTACAATTTGATCTCCGCACTGCATAAATCCCTGCGCGGCTCGGACGTGGATGCCGCGCTCTATTGGCTGGCGCGGATGCTGACGGCGGGGGAGCAGCCGCTCTACATTGCCCGGCGCCTGGTGCGTTTCGCGGTGGAGGATATCGGCCTGGCCGATCCCCAGGCCCTGGTCCAGGCCAATGGCGCCAAGGATGCCTATGATTTTCTCGGCAGCCCGGAAGGCGAGCTGGCCATCGCCCAGGCGGTGATCTATCTGGCCACCGCACCCAAATCCAATGCCGCCTACGAGGCACTAAGCCGGGCCAACCGCGCGGCGCGGGAGACCGGGTCTCTGATGCCGCCGAAACATATTCTGAACGCACCCACGGGCCTGATGAAGGAGCTGGGTTATGGCGACGGCTATGTCTACGATCATGGCACCGAGGAAGGCTTTTCCGGCCAGGATTATTTCCCCGAGCAGATGCCCCGGCAGAGTTTCTATCGCCCAGCCGAACGCGGTTTTGAGCGCGAGGTAGGCAAACGCATGGCATATTGGGATAAATTGCGGGGTAAGCCGCAAAAAGACACGTCGGAGGAGGAACCCGGATCATGAATATGCTGTTGGCGGTAGCCTTTGGCGGCGCCTTGGGCGCCCTGGGCCGTCATTTGATCTCGGGCCAGGTCATGCGGTGGATGGGGAGTGGTTTTCCCTGGGGCACCATGACGGTGAATATCCTGGGCTCGTTCATCCTTGGGGTGCTGGTGGAGTATATGGCGCTGCGTTGGTCGGCGACACTGGAAATGCGCGGTTTCCTGGTCGTCGGCGTGTTGGGCGGCTTCACCACGTTTTCGGCGTTTTCCCTGGATGTGGTGCTGCTGTTGGAACGCGGCAGCCTGGGCCCTGCCTTTGCCTACATCGCCGGGAATCTATTGTTGTCCGTTTGCGGCTTGTTCGCCGGCCTGATGATCTTCCGTCAGGTGCTGGCATGAGCCCCACGAGCCCCATGAGCCCTACGAGCGCTGTGCAAATGCTGGCGGTCGGGGCGGATGAGGGCGAAGTGCGCCTGGACCGCTGGTTCAAACGCCATTTTCCTGATCTCAGCCATGGCCGTTTGGAAAAGATGCTGCGCAAGGGTCAGGTCCGTGTCGATGGCGCCAAGGTCAAGGCCAGCCACCGCCTACAACCGGGCCAGGAGGTGCGTGTGCCGCCATTGGATGCCCCGGCGCCAAAAAAGAAACGCCCGCGCGGGGAGGTCTCTGAACAGGACGCCAAGGAACTGCGCCAGCGTATCCTGCACCAGGATGCGTCTGTCTTGGTGCTCGACAAGCCTGCCGGCCTGGCGGTACAGGGCGGCAGCGGCACCAAGCGTCACATTGACGGCATGCTGGACGCCTTGCAGTTTGACGCCAAGGAGCGCCCGCGTCTGGTGCACCGCCTGGATCGCGATACTTCCGGTGTTCTGGTCCTGGCCCGTCATGCCCGTGCCGCCACCGCGTTGACCGGGGCTTTTCGCGACCGGGATACGGAAAAGCTCTATTGGGCCATCGTCGCGGGCGTGCCGTCCGAACCCCGTGGCCAGATCAATCTACCCCTGGCCAAGACCCCTGGGCCGGATGGCGAACGCGTACGGGTCGACCGCAAACTTGGCAAGCAGGCCATCACGGATTTCGTGATCATTGAAAAAATCGGCGACCAGGCGGCCTGGCTGGCCTTGTGGCCGCGTACGGGGCGGACCCATCAACTGCGGGCGCACTGTGCGGCCATCGGCACGCCGATCCTGGGCGATGGCAAGTACGGCGGCATCGACGCCAATTTGCCCGGCATGGACCTGGGCAAGGGCCTGCATTTGCATGCCCGCTCTATTGAACTGCCGCACCCTGACGGCGGTACTTTGTCGGTTGAAGCGCCTATTCCAGCGCATTTTCGCACCACCTTGCGTACCCTTGGCTTCAACCCCGAGGCGGCGGCCGAGCGCATGGCCGAGTTGGCCGCCGAGGAAGAATGGTGAAGCCGCCGAGCGATAGTAATAACTGACAGTTTTGACTGACAGTATTGGCAGACAGTCCTATTGTGGCCCTCCGCCAGCGTAAATCATAAGGAAAACCCGTATGCCCCATATCCAGGCCGAATGCGCCAAACTGTATTACGAGGAAGCCGGCAGCGGCGATGCCATTATCTTCGTGCATGAATTTGCCGATGACTTCCGTAGCTGGGAACCCCAGGTGCGGTTTTTCTCCCGGCGCTACCGCTGTGTCAGCTTCAACGCCCGTGGCTACCCGCCTTCGGATGTACCCTCCGATCCCGCACTTTATTCCCAGGACATGGCCGCCGACGATATCGCCGCCGTGATGCGCGGTCTGAATATCGACAAGGCGCATGTGGTCGGCTGCTCAATGGGGGCCTTTGCCACCCTGCATTTCGGCATGCGCTATGGTGATATGGCACGCAGCCTGGTGGTTGTCGGCTGCGGTTATGGGGCCAAGAAGGACACCCGTGGCGATTTCACTTCGGAAGTGGAACAATTTGCTGCCTCCTTTGCCGAAAAGGGCATAGTCGCGGTGGCGACGCCTTATTCCCTGGGTCCGACGAGGGTGCAGTTCCAGAACAAGGATCCTCGTGGTTTTGTTGAATTCCAGGAGCGTTTTTTGAGCCACTCGGCGGAAGGCTCGGGCCTGACCATGGGCAATGTCCAGGCCAAACGGCCCTCGCTCTATGATCTGGAAGACGGTTTGCGGCAACTGACAATTCCCACCCTGTTGATTACCGGCGATGAGGACGAGCCTTGCCTTGACGCCAATCTTTACCTCAAGCGCACTATTCCGTCGTCCGGCCTGGTGATGCTGCCGCGTACGGGCCACGCCGCCAATTTGGAGGAACCAGCTAGTTTTAACCAATCAGTGGCGGAATTCCTCTCGACGGTGGAGCAAGGCCGTTGGACCTTGCGCGATCCACGTTCGGTGTCCGACTCCGCGCTGGTGGCCGGGCCGGATAAATAAGGGAAGACGTTTGAAGGAGGCTGCCACGCCCTTGCGCCTGATTGTTTTCGACTGCGATGGCACCCTGGTGGACAGCCAGCACGCCATCGTGGCGACCATGACCGCTGCCTTCGCCGAGCTGGATCTCCCCCAGCCCAGGGCGGATGCCATTCGCGCCCTGATCGGCCTGTCGCTGGAGGAAACCGCCCGGCATTTGTGGCCGCAAGGCGGCGCGGCCGGTGGTGCCCGGCTGGTGGCGACATATCGGCGGCTGTTCTTTGAACAGCGAACCGCCGCCGCCACGCCAGATCCCTTGTTTCCGCATACCCATGCGACGCTGCGGGCACTGGAGGCGCTCGGTTATCTGCTGGGCGTGGCGACGGGAAAATCGCGCCGGGGCCTTGACGCGGTCCTCGCCAGCCACAATCTGCAAGACTGCTTTCTGACGCGGCAGACCGCCGATGGCCATCCAGGCAAGCCGCATCCGGGAATGCTGCTCCAGGCCATGGCCGAGGTGGGCGTGACGGCGGATGATACATTGATGCTAGGCGATACCAGTTTCGACATGGCCATGGCGGTAAACGCCGGGGTAACGCCCATCGGCGTCGCTTGGGGCTATCATGATGTGGATACGCTTCAAGATGCCGGTGCGCGGGTGATTTTGAACGATTTTCGCGAGCTGCCGGCATTTGTGAGCGGGCACTGGACGGTGTCATGAGGCGTGGCTTCAAATTCATGCGGATCGTCTTGGGGCTTCTTTTGGGCCTCGTCATCAGCATTGCCGCGGCGCTGTATGTCATTGATTTCAATGAATACCGCGATGTGCTGAGTGAACAATTGTCCGAGGCCATGGGCCGGCCCCTGCATATCGCCGGCGATATAAAGCTTCGCCTCGGCTTGCACACGGGATTTTCGGCATCCGATCTGACAATTGATACCGGTCGGGATGACGGGGCGGGCAGCCGGGCCAAGGTTGGGCGGATTTCGTTCGGCCTCTCGCTGCTGCCGTTGCTGCGGCAGGAAGTTGAAATCGATCAATTGCAGATCGAGGATGCGGACGTTCTGCTTGATCGCTTGCCAAATGGCCAGTTTGATTGGATTTTTGGCCACTTCCTGACCCAAGGCGAAGCGACGGCCTTCTGGGCCACGCCGCGCATCGCTGATTTTCGCTTGCAGCGCGGCAATGTCACATATCGCGATGGGGACGCGGAAATTGCTCTGGCGGTCAGCGAGTACAAGCTGCACGCGGCCAACCCTGCCGCTGCCGCAGATATCGTCCTCGCGGCAAGTATCCGTGGCCAACCTATCTCCTTCGTGGGGACACTTGAAAGCTTGGATGCCTTGATGCAGGGCCGCGAAATTCAAATCGGGGGGACCCTGGAGGTTGCGGCCGCCACGGCAATCGTAAAGGGCCGGATTTTCAAACCCCTCGAAGCCCATGGCATTGATCTGCATGTGGCGGCCAAAACAGATCAGGTACAAAGCCTGCAACAGGTGGCCGGGTTGGAGCCAATCTTGCATGGCCAAGCCAATATTTCCTTTGATTTAAATGACCGGGACGGGCTGTTGGCGGCACGCAATATTGTTGCCCGCATCACACCTGAACCAGGCCTTCAGATTACCATAACGGGCGGGATCGCTGACGCTCTGGCCCTGGCCGGGTCGGCCCTGGATGTGGAGATACAGGCTGCCGATGGTGCGCAACTTTTCGCATTGGCGGGGTTGGATTTGCCAGCCATATCGCCGGTCCGCATGCGCGGCCAGGTCGCGGGCGCGCTGGCGAACCCGACGTTGAAAGATCTGGCTCTAGAGGCCGGGACAAAGGACGGCCTGCGCTTGAGCGCCACGGGCAGCGTGGCGATGCCGCTAACTGCCCAGGGCCTTGATCTGAAAATACGCCTGCAAGGACCAGATAGCGCCATGCTGTCTTCGTACGCGGGCGCGGCGGTGCCGGCCCTGGGACGGTTTGATGTTTCTGCCCGGCTGATGGGCGATGGCCAGGCGCCAAGCCTAAGCCGCATCAACGGCAGCATTCACCACGCCGGCGGCACGGAAATAGAGTTGCGCGGCGCGGTGGAAAATCCCTTGGCCGGCGACGGATTGGCTTTGGAGATCCGTGCACGGGGGCCCAGCCTGGCGGGCTTCGCGGCCCTGAGCGGGAACACCATACCTGATCCAGGAAAATTTCAGGTCTCGGCGCAATTGACAGGCGGGTTGCAGGCGCCCCTCATCGACCGTTTGCAGTTGCAAAGTCAGTCGCGCCAGGGTGTCACGTTGATCTTGACCGGCCGCATATCCCAGCCGTTGACGGGCCAGGGCCTCGATCTGCAATTTGACTTGACGGGACCCGTTGCAGCCGTGTGGGAGGATTTTTCCGATCTGCCGGTGCCGTCCACAATACCATCGTCGGAAATCCTGACGGCAGCCGGCAAGATCCGGGGAAGCATGGCTGCTTTTCAACTGCAGGCGCTGGATGTGCGCCTGGGCGGCAGCGATATAGCGGGCGACATGAACGTGGATCTGCGCGGTGACCGGCCTCTGCTCAATGCCGATTTGCATTCGAAATATCTGAATCTCGATTTTCTGCCCACACAGCCTGAAGCGCCGGAACCGCAATCAGAGGATCGGCTGATCCCCGATATGGCCATCGACCCCGGTGCCTTAGCGCTGTTTGATGGCGAGCTGAAATATCGCGCACAACAGCTGCGCCGCGCCGACTTGGTTCTGCAGCAGCTGCAATTCACCCTGGTGTCGCGGCATGGCGCTTTGATCCTGAAATCCAGCACGGCCCGGTTGGCGAAGGGGCAGCTGATCGTGGATGGTAGCCTAAACCAGGGTAATTTGGCCGTGCGGTTGACATTGCGCCGCGCCGCCATGTCTGATTTGGGGGCACTGCTCGATAGCACCATGATTGAGGGCAGTCTTGATCTGACCGCCGATCTGCGCGGCCGCCTGACGAGCGGGCACAGTGATCTGCGCGCTCTGGCCGCCAGCCTGAATGGCGAAACATCGGTGATTATCACCGATGGCTATATGCAAAGCCGGTTCCTTGATCTGCTGGCCGAGGATCTGGTGTTGGCATTGGTTAAGGAGAAAGCGGCGGACAATCAGACGCGCCTGCATTGTCTTGCCTCCAGCCACGGTATCAAGGATGGCGTGGCGAAGTCTCGGATGCTGTTATTGGATACGGAAAAAATCACCGTTGTGGGCGATGGTCAGACGGACCTGGGCAGTGAAGCCATCCGCTATCGTCTGACGCCACGGCCAAAGGATCCGTCCCTGGTATCGCTGGCGACCCCTATCGATGTCAGCGGCACTCTGGCTGATCCCTCCGCCGTGCCTGATAGCATGGCCGTGGCCGGTAGCGTGGCGGTGGCTGTTGTCGGCAATCTGCTGTTACCGGGCGTGGGGCTGTTGCTGCCGTTGTTAAGCGCGGGTACCGGCGAGGCGCACCCGTGTATGGACGTGCTAAAAGGCGGCAAGTTGGAGGCCGCGCCCGCCACGCCCGCCGGGAAACAAAGCCCAGCCGGTATTTTGGGCCGGGTTGGCGGCGCCGTCGGTAAAGGCGCTGGCGCGTTATTGAAATTGCCGGGCAAACTTCTGAGGTCGGAATGAAGCGGTTTTACAAGGATGTCGCCGTCGTCTCGGCGCTGAGCGGGGCGACAATTGAACTGGATGGCCGGCCCGTCCGGACACCAAAAAAGGCTATCTTTGCCGTGGCGGCGGAGGCCTTGGCCGAGGCTATCGCCGAGGAATGGCGGCGGCAGGATGAGGACATTGTGCCTGAAAGCATGCCGCTTTTCCGTCTGGCCAATACCGCTATCGATTTGGTTGCCGGGCAGCGCGGCGCGGTGGTGGATAATCTGGCGGGTTACGGCGGCACCGATCTTTTGTGCTATCGGGCCGGGGAGCCCGAGGATCTGGTGCAACGCCAGGGGCAGCTTTGGTCACCTTGGTTGAGCTGGGCCGAGGCGGAGCATGGTGCACGCCTTGTCACCACGAACGGTATCGGCCACATCGCCCAGGATGAGGCCGCCCTGGCCGCCTTGCACCGGGCGGTGGATGGCCATGATGTCATGGAATTGGCCGCGATGAATGACCTGGTGACAATCGCGGGGTCCCTGGTTCTGGCCCTGGCGGTCAGTGCCGGTGCCCTGGATGTCGCCGCGGCTTGGGCCGCCGTGCGTTTGGATAATGAGTATCAGGCGGAGCGTTGGGGCCGGGATGCCGAGGCCGAGGCCCACGCGGCCAAGCTGCGTGGTGAATTCGAAATTGCCGCGCGCTTTATGGATCTGCACCGCGCGGGTTGAATGGACAGCAAATGGCGGACCTAGCCAGGTTGGATCATCTTGCCCAACCGTCCATCTTGGCCCGGCGGGTCCGCGAGACCCCGGACGGTTAGACCGTCGCCAAGATCCACTTGGTACTACTTTGCCCGCCGATGAAAAATGGCTGTGATCGGGCTGCCCATTGGCCCCCGTATCGTGCTATCAAATAGGCAGTGTAACAATATCCCGTTGGGGAGGTGGTAGGTTCATGCAGGACATCCTGCGTCAGCTTGAGGCGAAGCGCGCGGCGGCGCGGGTCGGCGGCGGCGAAAAGCGCATTCAGGCGCAACATGCAAAAGGTAAATTGACGGCGCGGGAACGGCTCGAAATGCTGCTCGATCCTGAATCGTTCGAGGAATATGACATGTTCGTCGAACATCGCTGCGAAGATTTCGGCATGGCGGAACAGCGTATTCCGGGCGACGGCGTGGTCACCGGCTGGGGCACCATCAATGGCCGGTTGGTCTTTGTCTTCAGCCAGGATTTTACCGTGTTCGGCGGCTCCCTGTCCGAGGCCCATGCCGAGAAAATCTGCAAGATCATGGATCAGGCCATGAAGGCCGGCGCGCCGGTCATTGGCCTGAACGATTCAGGCGGGGCCCGCATCCAGGAAGGCGTTGCCTCGCTGGGCGGCTATGCGGAGGTCTTCCAGCGCAATGTCATGGCCTCGGGCGTGATACCGCAAATTTCGGTCATCATGGGGCCCAGCGCCGGCGGCGCCGTCTATTCACCGGCAATGACCGACTTCATTTGCATGGTCAAGGACAGCTCGTACATGTATGTCACCGGCCCGGACGTGGTAAAGACGGTGACCCAAGAAGAGGTGACCCACGAGGAACTGGGCGGGGCCTCCACTCATAGCCGGAAATCCGGTGTTGCCGACCTGGCCTTCGAAAATGATGTAGAGGCCCTGGCACAAATCCGACGGCTGTTTGATTTCTTGCCCCTGTCGAACCGCGGCGGGGTGCCGCACCGGCCCACGGACGACCCAATCGACCGGGTGGAACAATCCCTCGACACCCTGGTACCGGCCAATCCGAACAAGCCTTATGATATCAAGGAGCTGCTGGAAAAAGTTGTCGATGATGGCGATTTCTATGAAATTCAGCCTGAATTCGCCGGCAACATCGTCATTGGCTTTGGCCGTATTGACGGCGCCACGGCGGGTTTCGTGGCCAACCAGCCCATGGTCCTGGCCGGTTGCCTGGACATCGATTCCGCCCGCAAGGGCGCGCGCTTCGTGCGCTTCTGCGATTGTTTCGAGATTCCCATCGTGACCTTCGTTGATGTGCCCGGCTTCCTGCCCGGCACGGTGCAGGAATTTGGCGCCATCATCACCCATGGCGCCAAATTGCTCTACGCCTATGCCGAGGCCACCGTGCCCAAGGTCACGGTAATTACCCGCAAGGCCTATGGCGGCGCCTATGACGTCATGGCCTCGAAACATTTGCGCGGTGATGTCAATTTTGCCTGGCCGGGCGCGGAAATCGCCGTCATGGGTGCCAAGGGCGCGGTCGAGATTATCTTCCGCTCGGAGCTGGACAATCCCGAACGCATAGAGCAGCTGACCCAGGAATATGGCGATACTTTCGCCAATCCGTTTATTGCGGGCAAGCGTGGCTATATCGACGATGTGATCATGCCCCATAGCACCCGCCGGCGCGTGGCCAGAGCGCTGACCATGCTGAAGAACAAGAAACTCGAAAACCCCTGGAAAAAGCACGGCAACATTCCGCTCTAGGACTGTAGAACTCGAAAGTATCGTATTGATGTTCTCTAAAATTCTCATCGCCAACCGCGGCGAAATCGCCTGCCGGGTTATCCGCAGCGCCCGCGCCATGGGGATCGCCACCGTGGCGGTCTATTCCGAGGCTGATGCCAACGCCCTGCATGTGGAAATGGCCGACGAGGCCATCGCCATCGGCCCGGCGCCGGCGGCGGAAAGCTATCTGGTTATCGAGCGGCTTCTGGATGCCATCAAACGCAGCGGTGCCGAAGCGGTGCATCCGGGTTACGGCTTCCTCTCGGAGAACCCTGCTTTTGCCCTGGCACTGGCGGATATGGGCGTTGCCTTTATTGGCCCGCCGGTGGGCGCGATCGAGGCCATGGGCGACAAGATCGCGTCCAAGAAACTGGCGCAAGAGGCTGGCGTCAATTCCGTGCCGGGGCATTTGGAAGTGCTACGGGATGAAGACGATGCGGCCCAGATCGCGGGGCAACTGGGCTATCCAGTGATGCTGAAGGCCTCTGCCGGGGGGGGAGGCAAGGGCATGCGGGTGGCCTATTCGGAGGCCGAGGCGCGGGAGGGTTTCACCTCGGCCCAGAACGAGGCGCGCTCCAGCTTTGGCGATGACCGGGTGTTTGCCGAAAAATTTATCGAGCAGCCCCGCCATATCGAAATTCAGGTGTTGGCCGATGGCCACGGCAATTGCATCTATTTGGGCGAGCGTGAATGCTCGATCCAGCGGCGCCATCAAAAAGTCATCGAAGAGGCACCCTCTCCCTTCCTCGACGAAGCCACCCGCCAGGCCATGGGTGAACAAGCAGTTGCCCTGGCCCGCGCCGTGGATTACCGCTCGGCCGGGACCGTGGAGTTCATCGTTGATAAGGACCGGAATTTCTATTTTCTGGAGATGAACACCCGTCTGCAGGTGGAACACCCTGTGACTGAAATGGTCTATGGCGTCGATTTGGTCGAGGAAATGATCCGCATCGCCGCCGGTGAGCCCATGAGCCTGGGCCAGGACGATGTCCAGGCCGATGGTTGGGCCATCGAATGCCGCCTGTATGCCGAGGACCCATTCCGCAATTTCATGCCCTCCATTGGCCGTCTGGTGCGCTGTAAACCACCCGCCGAGGATGCCACCGTGCGCGTTGATACCGGCGTGGTCGAAGGTTCAGAGATCACCATGTACTACGACCCGATGATCGCCAAGCTGGTTACCAAGGGCCGGGACCGGGCCGCCGCCATCGCCGCCATGCAGTCCGCCCTGGATGGTTATTACGTGCGCGGTATCAATCACAACATGAGCTTTCTGACCGCCCTGATCAGCCACCCCCGTTTCATTGAAGGCCGTCTGACCACGGCCTTTATCGATGAAGAATATCCCGATGGCTTCACCGGTGCGCCGCGCGACGGTGTCGTGCTGGATGTGCTGCTGGCCGCCGGGGTGCTGATGCATCAGCGCCGGGCGGCCCGTGCTGCCTCAATCGACGGGCAATTGGCGCATTGCCGACCCACATTCGGCGCCGATTGGGTGGTGGGCCTGGATGACGACTATCACGCTGTTTCGCTGGCTTCGGTGGAAGACGGTTTCGATGTCGATCTTGATGGCCGTTTGATTGCCGTGCGCAGCTATTGGCGGCCGGGCGAGCGTTTGTTCACGGGCACGGTCAATGGCCGCCATGTGACGGTGCAGGCCGATGTGGCGGCGGCTGGTTTCCAGTTGCGCCACGGTGGCGTCGAAGCAGGTGTTACCGTTCGCCGGCCCCGGGCCGCGGCACTGGCGGCCTTGATGCCTCACAAAGCGCCGCCCGATACCTCGAAATATTTACTCTGTCCCATGCCGGGCCTGATCATTTCCCTGGCCGTGACGGCGGGCGAGGAGGTCAAGGCCGGGCAAACCCTGGCGGTGGTCGAGGCCATGAAGATGGAAAATATCCTGCGTGCCGAACGCGACGGCACCGTTGCCGCCCTTAAGGCGGGCCCTGGCGATAGCCTGGCGGTCGACGACGTTATCCTGGAATTCGAGTAGGATCCCATGCCCACCCCCGATCGCTCAGACCATAGCGTTCGGGTGATCATCAAAGGCCGGGTCCAGGGCGTCTGGTATCGTGGCTGGACGGTGGAGACGGCGCAGGCCCTGGGCTTGTGCGGCTGGGTGCGCAATCTCGGCGACGGCAGTGTCGAGGCGATATTTTCAGGACCGGAACGGGACGTGGATGCTATGCTGGCCCACTGCCATCAAGGCCCACGGGCGGCTCGGGTGCAGTCAGTGACAGCCGAGGATTGGCTTGGTCCGGTTAGGCCGGATTTCCGTCAAGTGCCGTAGATCGCGGCTACGGCTCCAGCGGTGGCTCCACACCGTCGGGAAGCGGCATCTCGAATACATTCAGGGTCATGGAGACCATCGCGTAATAGCCCAAAATTCCAACCAGATCGACGACGCCTTGTTCTCCCAGCTGCGTCTTGGTTGCCTCATAGGTGGCGTCCGAAACCCGGCTTTCACGGTACAGTTCGGTGCAAAAATCATAGATTGCGGCTTCGTCGGCCTGGGCAAAAACAGGCATCCGGCGCTGGCGCAGGGCCTCGATTATCTCCGCCGATAATCCACCCTCCAGGGCCATGGGGGCGTGGGCGAACCATTCGAACTGCGCCGTCCACTGGCGCGCCGTGATCAATATGGCCAGTTCCGACAGGCGCGGTTCCAAGGCGCTGTTAAAACGGCAGTATTCGCCGACCTTTTGTGCCCGATCAGCGAAATCAGGACTGTGTATCCAGGCCTGGAATGGTCCGCCCATGCTGCCGCGCGGACCGGCCATGATGTGGTCATGAAATTTACGTTGGGCGGCATCCATTTCGGCGGGCGCAAGTGGTTTGATGCGGGGCATGGCGGACTTTCTGATATTGATTATTGGCTGACGTTGGAACCTTTCCGGACACGGGGCGGTTACATGCCGATACAGGCGCCGCCGTCGATATTCAGGTGCTGGCCGGTGACATAACTGGCGCCTTCGGATAGCAGGAAGCAGACCGGCTTGGCGACTTCCTCCGGGGCCGAAAAGCGTCCCATGGGGATCATCGCCATGTATTGATCGCGGAATTTTTCGCCCCGCACGGTTTCCGTCATCGGGGTTTCCACCAGGCCGAAACAGACTGAATTGACCCGAATGCCATGGCGGCCCCATTCCCGCGCCGCGCTCATGGTGATGCCCAGCACGCCGGACTTGGCCGCGCCATAGTTGATCTGCCCGATGGTGCCCCGCCGCCCCGCGATCGAGGAGACATTGACGATGGCGCCAGGGGCCTCGTCGCCATCCTTGGCGCGTTCCATGTAATGGCGGCCAACTTCTTGCAGACAAAGGAAAACACCGGTCAGATTGACATCGATGACCTGCTGCCAGGTTTCCACGGGCATCTTGTGGATCATCGCCGCGCGGACGATGCCGGCATTGTTCATCAGGCCGTGGACGGCGCCGAAATCACGCACCACGTCCGCCACCATGCCTTGGACAAAGCCGGGCTCGGCGACGCTGCCCACATAAGCCTTGGCGTTATCGCCCAAGGCGTCGGCGACCGCGCCCAAGGTATCGCCGTTGACGTCGACCAAGGCCACCTTGGCGCCCAGTTCAACGGCCAGTTCCGCCGTCGCCTTGCCGATGCCTTGGCCCGCGCCGGTAACCAGGATATTGCGCCCTTCCAGGCTCATGGGATTTGTCATGCCGTCCTCCGTGTCAGTAATTTTTGGCTGTCAGGCGCCATTGTCATGTGCTGCTGTCAGGTATTGGTCGTCGCTTTCGCGCGCAGGCCGATTTGCCGTCCGATATAGGGATTCTGCGGCAAACCATCGTGCGCCGTCTTGATCGCGCCCAGGCGTTCCAGAATGGCCGGCTGCATGGGCGTGGCGCGCCGCGTTTCCAACGAGATATGTATGCTCATCAACTCATTGGTCGAGGCCAGATAACCTTCGGTCCCGTGATACATATGATGGATATAGTGAAAGCGTTTCTCATCGAAGGCCAACAGCTGGGTAGTGAAGCGCATGGGCTCCCCTTCGCCGATTTCCCGGTTGTAGGTGATATGGCCTTCCAGGGAAAAGGTGGTGACCTGATGTTCCTTGCGGTGATCCCGGGTCAGATGAACGAATTTCATGAACTCGTCGGTCGCCAGATCAAAGACCACCATATAGTAGCCCATGTTCAAATGCTTATTATTATCAATCCATTCTGGTTTGACGGCGGCACGAAACTGATCGAAAGGTGTTTGAATTGACATTTATTGGTACGCACATCCTGCGGTGAGAAAAACGCATTTTACGTCAAGCCATTGGCGGCGACAACGGAATTGCCCGGAACCGCGTCAGCCGGCTTTGTCGCCGGCATGTGTTGTTGGCAAGATCACGGTCACGGTCGTGCCTATGCCAACTTCGCTTTCGATGCCGAGGCTGCCGCCGTGGGCCTCGGCGATGGCCTTGGCCATGGGCAGGCCTAGACCCAGGCTAGGGTTGCTGGACGTCGTGGCTTTGCTGCCAACCTGTCCGTATGGGGTTAAGACGGTTTCAATATCCTCGGCCGCGATCCCCGGTCCGTTATCGGAAAAGCGCAGGATTGCGCCGCCCTCGATGGCGGCTTCCACCGAAACGCCGACCTGACCGCCCGCTTCGGTGAATTTCAAGGCATTGGTGGTCAGATTAAGCATCAGGCGGCGTAACAAGACTGGATCCGCATGCATCGGCAGGGCGCTAGGTGCGCCGCCTTCCGTCAGGCTTATGGCCTTTTGTTTCGCCTGATGGTCGAGCATCGCCAGCGTATCGCGCCGCAGCTCGACGAGATCGATTTCACTGGCCGTAATACGCAATTGACCGGCTTCGACCTGTGCTGCTTCCAACAACGAGCGGATCAGATCATGCAGGTGCTTGCTAGCACGGCGAATATCGCCAGCATAGTTCTTGTATCCCGCCGGTGCCAACGGCCCCAGGGTCTCGTCATCGATCATCTCCGCGTAGGCATTGATGGCATTCAATGGTGTCAGTACATCGTGAGAAATTTTGGCGAGAAGTTGTCCTCTGGCCCGGTTCGCGACTTCCGCCTGCAAGCGTGCGCCATGGGCCGTGTCCTCTGATTTCACCCGCTGTTCGACTTCCAACGCCAGCAATTCCTTTTGCAATGAAACCGTATGCATGGCCTCCTTCAGCCGCTGATGCGCGGTTAGTAGACGTTTGCGGCTGCTGTCCATTTCATAAATCACGCCGGTCAGAAGCTGGGCCTTAACGTCAGCCAAATAGCTTTGCCCGCGCATTTGCAGGGCCTTTTCCAGCATCTGACGATTGGTGTTGACCACATGTGCGACTTGGTCGATCCCGGTCCGGCGTAGGGCGCACATGGCTCTAGCCTTCCGCTAGATCGACGCCGCAAGGCAGGGTCCGCAAATGCTCAATCGCTACGGCGACATCGTCGCCCTCCAGCACGGCGCCGTGCTGGGGCAAGATACGATCGATCTGCATGCCTGAAAGTTTTTCCATGGCGGGCCGCAGAACTTTGTTGGACGGCATATAGGCCTGATGGAAACTGTCCATGTTTTGCGGGAAATTGGTCTTGGAAAAGAGGTCGTTGTCACTGCCGATGGCGCCGAAGACGTCGCCGCTGAACAGCGATTTGGATTGGCTGTCATAGGTTGCGATGGCGCCGGGGGAATGCAGATAAAGCATTGGAATAAACTCAAGAACCCTGCCGCTCGACAGTGTCAGCCGATAATCGATCTCGGCGACATCCAACAGCGATCCCGCTAGCCCTAGGTGGGCAATCAGGCGAATTGTGTTGAGATGGGCGTAGATTTTCAGATCGGGGTTTTCGACGATATCCTCAATCACCGCCAGATTGCCGCAGACATCGGGGTCTTGGTGCGAGACCACGATGCCGGTAATACTTTGCGGTGGAATCAGATCAATGACCTTGCGCATGATTTTTGGGAAATCCGGAATCGAACCCGGATCGAACAGAATGACGTCGTCTCCCCTGCCATCAATCAAAAGATATGGATTGCAACGCAACCGGCCGCCGGCCTCCATAAAGCCAACCCAATAGATTTCACGGGTAACCGCCAATGATTCGTCATAGTTGATCGCGGAAGCGCCGCTGCTGTTTTCTTCAGTGTCATCGGTTGCCATTCAACTAATTGCCCTTACGGTCTCGAACAATGATGTATAGTAGCAATATTGCTAAAATGAATAGCGTGTTTCTATTTCAGATAAACCGCGCTTGTCGGCGGCTTCAACCTTTGAATGGATATAATTCTTTTGGCGTACTTGAAGATCAGACGCCGGCAACTTTTTGGATCAAGCCAAAGCTTAGCACGGCCAAAGTCACCAGGATGGTGAAGAAAATGAAGCTGCGGTGTTCAAACCGTGCGCCCCGGCGCATCTCGACATAATTCAGGCCGCGGTCGGCGGCGATGTAGAGCACGATCGCGGCGATGGTGAATAAGACAATTTCCATGTTGGCAGTCTAGCACGGGATGGCGCTTCAGTCTTGATATCCATCAAGACCTAGCTTTGCTATAACAGCAACTCTGGATCGAACAACAGGTGTGTGGAGAGATGTTAAGCAATTCCCCAATCGTCAATCGTTATGTGGACCGGACGCCGTCCAGCCAAGCCCTGGCGGCCCGCGCCTTGGAACAATTTCCTTCCGCCATCACTCATGATTCCCGCCATACCACGCCCTACGGCATCTATGTGGAGACAGCCAAGGGCCCGCGCAAGTGGGATGCGGATGGCAATGACTATGTGGATTATTTCGGCGGCCATGGGGCCCTGATGCTGGGCCATCGCAATGCCGAGGTCGAGGTTTGCGTTCAGGAGGCCCTGGCGGCGGGCACCCATTTCGGCTCATCCCACCGTTTCGAGGTGGCCTGGGCCGAGGCGGTAAAAAAATTGGTGCCGTCAGCCGAGCGTATCCGCTTCACCTCGTCCGGCACCGAGGCAACCTTGATGGCCATGCGTCTGGCCCGTGCCTTCACGGGCAAGAACAAGCTGGCGCGGTTTCGTACGCATTTTCATGGCTGGCATGACCATATGGCCTTTGGCGTGGCCGGTCATTTCGACGGCACAGCCACGCCGGGCGTGTTGCCGGAGGTGGCGGCTCAGGTGGTCCTCCTCGACCCCGATAATATTGATGGCGTCGCCCAGGCTCTGGAGGCGGATAGCGACATCGCCGCCCTGATCCTGGAGCCCACGGGCGGTAGTGGCGGAATGATCCCACTGGCGCCCGGCTTTGTCGCGCAGTTGCGCGAATTGACGGAACAGCACGGCGTGTTGTTGATCATGGACGAGGTGGTGACCGGTTTTCGCGTGCACCCGGGCGGGGCCCAGGGCTTGTTGGACGTGAAGCCTGATTTGACGACCCTGGCCAAGATCCTGGCCGGCGGCCTGCCCGGCGGCGCCGTGGTTGGCCGGGCCGATATCCTGGCGCATCTCGATTTCAAGGCGGCGGCGGACAAGGATTTCGAAAAGATCCACCATCCCGGCACCTTCAATGGCAATCCCCTCTCGGCGGCGGCGGGCACCAAGACCCTGGAGATCATCGCCAACAGCGATGCCTGCGCGAAAGCCGATGCTTTCGGTCAGGAGTTGCGGGTAAAACTGAATGAAAGCTTCAAACGTGCCGGCGTGGCCTGGGCCGCATATGGCCAGCAGGCGAATTTCTTCGTCTTCATGAATGCCACTGGTCTGGCCATTGATCCCAATAATTTTGATCCACTGTCGGTGCCCTATCAGGATTTGAAAGCCAAGCCGCCCGGCCTGATGAACAAACTGCGCCTGGCCCTGCTGATTGGCGGTGTCGATATCAATGGTGCCGGTGCCGGTGTTATCTCGGCCACCCATGGTGCGGACGATATGGATCAGACAGTGGCGGCATTCGAAGCGGCGGTCGCCATGTTGGCGGCGGAGGAAAGTCTGCCCCGGCTGTGATTCATCCGGATCGTAAATAAAGAGGACGGTGATCATGGGCGATCAACTTAGCGGCCGTGCGGGTATTGTGACGGGCGGCGGTTCGGGCATCGGGCGGGCGGCGGCCTTGAAATTCGCCAGCGAGGGCGGGCAGGTTGTTATCGCCGATATGGACGAGGCGGGCAGTGCCGCAACCAAGGCGCTGATCGATCAGTATGGCGGCGAGGCGATTTGTGTGGCGACGGATGTCGCCCAGGCTGACGAGGTGGAGGCCCTGGTTGCGCGGACTGTCGCGGCCTATGGCAAGCTGGACTTCGCCTTCAACAATGCCGGGATCGCCGGTGATCTCGTCCCCTTGATTGATTATTCCGAGGAACTGTGGGACCGGGTGATCGGTATCAACCTCAAGGGCGTCTGGCTCTGCATGAAATATCAGATACGACAGATGCTGGCGCAGGCCGACGGCGATGGCGGCGGCGGTGGCGGCGCCATCGTCAACACCGCATCCGTCATGGGTCTGGTCAGCAGCGCCACCAACCCGGTGGCTTATTCCGCCTCCAAGCATGGCGTGATCGGATTGACGAAAACCGCGGCACTCGGCTATGCCAAGGACGGTATTCGGGTCAATGCGGTCTGTCCGGGATTTATCGAAACGCCAATGGTTGCCGGGGTTTTCGAACGCCATCCGGAGCGCAAGGCGGCCGTTGTCGCCGAGCATCCCATTGGGCGCCTTGGTACTCCCGAAGAAATAGCCGCCGCCGCTGTCTGGCTCTGTACGGATGCGGCATCGTTTGTTAACGGCACGGCCATGACCGTCGATGGCGGCTACGTCGCGCATTAGAATTTAGGCCGGCGGAACGAACCATGCAACGCCAGCGCCTAAACCGGATCGGCCATCTGGCCCTGCCCATCGTGGGCGGCATGGTTTCTCAGGTTGTCTTGAACCTGGTGGATACCGCCATGGTCGGTGTTCTGGGCAAGGAAGCCCTGGCAGGCGTTGGCACCGCCAGCTTCGCCACCTTTATGGCGACGGCCCTGGTCATGGGCCTGTCGTCCGGTGTGCAGACCATGGCGGCCAGGCGCGTTGGCGAGGGCCGGGGCGACGAAGCCGCGGTACCTTTGAACGGCGGCTTGCTTCTGGCCCTGGTGATCGGCCTGCCCATGAGCATCGTCTTGCTGGCTTACTCCTCGACGCTATTTCCCTTGATCAACGCCGATCAGGGTGTGGTGGACGCGGGCTTGCCCTATTTTGATGCGCGCCTGCTGGGCGTGGTCGCGGTTGGCATGAATTTCGCATTTCGTGGTTACTGGACCGGCGTCTCGCAGAGCCGGCGTTATCTGCATACCCTTCTTGTCATCCATGTAGCGAACATCGCAATTAGCTATGTTCTCATATTCGGCAAGTTTGGCTTTCCGGAAATGGGAACCGAGGGTTCGGGCCTGGGCACCACCATTTCACTGTATCTTGGTACGCTGGTCTATTTCGCCCTAGGCTGGAAAGAGGCGCGGAAAAATGGCTTTCTCAGCCGAATTCCGCGCCGCGAAACCATGGCGACCATGCTTCGGTTGTCGGTGCCGGCGGCGATCCAGGAATTTCTCTTCGCCGCCGGCTTCACGGCAATTTTCTGGATTGTCGGCCTGATGGGTACGGCGGAGGTTGCGGCCACCAACATTCTGATAAATCTGGTGCTCGTGGCGATCCTGCCCGCCGTTGGCCTTGGGCTGGCGGCACTGACCCTGGTGGGCGAGGCCCTGGGCCGCGATGATCCGGACGAGGCCTCGCGCTGGGCCTGGGATGTGGTCAAGGTGACCGCTTTGATCTTGGGTCTGCTGGGGTTGCCGGCGCTGCTCATACCCGATCAGATCGTCATGGGCTTCACTCGGGACCAGGCGGTAATCGATATGGCGCGGAATTCCATGCGCCTGATGGGGGTTGCCATAGCCATTGATGGCGTGGGGCTGGTGCTGCTGCATGCACTGCTTGGCGCCGGCGCGGTGCGCCAGGTCATGGCGGTGGCGGTGGGCACGCAATGGCTGTTGGGCCTGCCGCTGGCTTGGCTGGCCGGGCCTTATTTCGGCCTTGGTCTGTTCGCGGTGTGGGCGACGCAGTCGGCCTATCGCATCCTGCAGGCGGTAATATTCGTGGTTCTGTGGCGGCGCCGTGGCTGGACCGGGATCAAGCTGTAGATTTCCGATCGATCAGGCGATATCAAGGACCCCCCGCTATTCAGCACGACCATTAGCCTATTCGGAGGACGCCGCCATGATCCCCAACGCTTTGCCAGCCTTTGACTTCGGCCTGGGTGAAACCGCCGATATGATCCGTGACAGCGTGGCCGGTTTCGCCGCCGACAAGATCGCCCCGCGCGCGGGTGAAATCGATGCCTCCAACCAATTCCCCCGGGACCTTTGGCCCCAGTTGGGCGATCTTGGGGTTCTGGGCGTGACGGTGGAGGAGGAATATGGCGGCGCCGGCCTGGGCTATCTGGAACATTGCGTCGCCATGGAGGAGATCAGCCGCGCCTCGGCCTCGGTCGGGCTCAGTTATGGCGCGCACTCCAACCTGTGCGTCAACCAGATCCGCCGCCAGGGCAGCGCAGCGCAAAAAAGCCGCTATTTGCCGAAACTGATCAGCGGTGAACATGTGGGTGCCCTGGCCATGAGCGAGCCGGGTGCGGGCTCCGACGTGGTCTCCATGCGCCTGCGGGCGGACAAGCGCGGCGATCAATACATTCTGAACGGCTCCAAAATGTGGATCACCAATGGTCCCGAGGCTGACACTTTGGTGGTCTATGCCAAAACCGACGCGGAGGCCGGGCCGCGGGGCATTACCGCCTTTTTGATCGAAAAAGGCCTTCCCGGCTTCTCGACGGCGCAAAAGCTGGACAAGCTCGGCATGCGAGGCTCGGACACTTGCGAACTGGTGTTCGAGGACTGCGCCGTGCCGGAAGAAAATATTCTAGGTGCGCTGGGCGAGGGCGTGCGGATTTTGATGAGTGGCCTGGATTACGAACGGCTGGTGCTTTCCGCCGGGCCGCTTGGCATCATGCAGGCCTGCATGGATGTGGTCATGCCTTATATCCATGAACGCGAACAATTCGGCCAGCCGATTGGCGAATTCCAGCTGATGCAGGGCAAGATCGCCGATATGTACACCACCATGAATGCGGCCAAGTCTTACGTTTACACGGTGGCCAAGGCCTGCGACCGGGGCGACACCACGCGGGCGGACGCGGCCGGCGCCATTCTATACGCGGCCGAGAAAGCAACCTGGATGGCATTGGAGGCGGTGCAGACCCTGGGCGGCAACGGCTATATCAACGAGTATCCCACGGGCCGCTTGCTGCGCGATGCCAAGTTGTACGAGATCGGCGCCGGTACTTCCGAAATCCGCCGCATGCTAATCGGCCGGGAGCTGTTCAAGGATACGGCTTGAATATTCTAGCGTACGCCCATGTCCGATCCGCTGAAATGGACGACCCTGTTGCGGCCATTTTCCTTGGCTTGATAGAGGGCTGCATCGGCTTCGGCCATGATCTCTTCGACGTTGCCACGGGCGCCCGCCGCGGTGCTGACGCCGATGCTGACGGTTATGGGCAAAGCGCCGGCGGTTGTTTCGACGGACAGGCCGGCCACGGCAAGGCGCAGGCGTTCGGCGACCAGGTGGGCGGTTTCGGCGTTGGCTTCGGGTAACAGGGCAGCAAATTCCTCGCCGCCGACCCGGCCCAGGATATCCGAATCCCGCAGGGCATCGCCGCACGCGGCCGCCGCCCGGCGCAGGACATCGTCACCAATCGCATGGCCATGGCGGTCGTTGACCGCTTTGAAGTGATCCACGTCGATCATCAGGAACGAGATATTCCTGTTGTACCGTTTGGCGCGGTCGAATTCCGCCTCGGCCCGGTCCAGAAAACTTCGCCGGTTGGCGATTTCGGTCAAGGCGTCCGTGGTAGCGAGATGCTCCAGGCGCTCGTACAGCCGCTTGCTTTCATCGATGTCGCGGTAGACTGCCACATAACCGCCCGAGGCGATGGGACGGCCACGGCATTCCATCCATTTTCCACTGGCCAGCTGTTGTTCATACTGGACCGGCCCCGGCGCGCGCGCCATGGTTTCCTGGGCCTCGATGGCGGTCTGAGTGTCATCGCTGCCCTGCTCCGCCAAGGCACGGCGCAATGCTTGGCCAGGACTATCCCTGTCTAATATGGCATCGCGATCCAACTCCAAAACCTCGAACAGACGGTCGTTCCAGGCCACCAATTCCAAGTCCTGGTCAAGCACCTGCACACCATCGGGAATTGTGGTCAGGGCGGTTTCCAGGACGTCGTGTTTTGCCGCCAGGGCTTGCTCGGCGCGTTTTCTCGACGTGATGTCCGTGGAGATTGTCGTGGTGGAGCCATCGGGCAGGCGCTGCTCTCGCAATAGAATCCAACGCCCGTCCTGGCGCTGCATTTCGAAAGGCGTGCCAGAATTGCGGTGCTGTGCCAGGCGGGTCTGGATCCAGACTTCCTCATGGCCGGCGGCGCTGGGATATGCGCCCGATGCCATGGCCGTACGAATATGGTCCTCGAACAATACGCCGGGTTGAACGCTTTCGATAACCTTGGCGTTGATATCCCGAAAGCGCTGGTTACAGACCACGAGACGGTCGTCCGGCCCCCACAGAACGAACATTTCGTCCAGGTTCTCAATGGCGCTAATCAGGCGGTCATTGCGTAATTTGGCTTCCATCTCCGCCGTGATGACCGAGGCCGAACCGCGATAGCCATGAAACTCTCCCTGCGCGTCAAAAACCGGCAGGCCCGACGTGCGCATCCATTTGATGCCATCGGTGGCGCGGCGTTGAAAAACAAAATCCGTGAATGGCTCGCGCCGGCGTAAACATGCCAAATGCTCAGCCCAAACCTCGGGCGCGACGGAATCGGGAATGCCGAAGTCTTCGCGGGTCTTGCCATAGTGCCATTCCGGCGGCACGCCGGTGATGTCCTGAACGCTGGGCGAAAAATACGTAAAGCGAAGCTCGGCGTCGGTTTCCCAGAACCAGCCACCCATGGCGGTGGCAAAATCCTGTAGATACCCTCGCCCATCGTTAGCCGCCGCATGCTCAGATGCGCCGGCCAATTCAGCTTCCAATTCCGCTATTTTTCGCCGCAATTCCGCGATATTGCGCTGTTCTTGGTCATTAGGTGACGGCTGCTGAACGGCGTTGCTGCCGGTTGGCGCAGTCGTTGATGGGTCTTTCGGCTCATACATGCAGCAAACTCGCCTGCCAGAATAGAACTCCTCACAGGGGGGAAATATGTCAGCCGGCATACAAGTCCAGTTCAAGATGCTTTTTTGTCCGATGCCTGCTCAGATCAATTTGCGCAACACGTGCTGGCGATTGGTGGTGTAGGGGCGCACCTGGCCGCCCCAGCGGCCTGCCTCTACTGCCTCGGCCCAGGCGGCGCTGTTCAGCACTTCCGGGCTGTCGATCTCGTAGATGGCGATGTAATGAGGCAGGCCTTCGCCCGTCACCGCATGTTCCTCACCGCCCATGGCCAAGGTGGCGGGCACGGTCTTCAGGCGGGACACTGCGACCACGCCGTCTACTTTCAACAGGGCGGGGATATGTTCGTCGTCGTAGACCTCGTTGAACAAGGCTTCCTTGTCGGCATCGACATCCATGCTGACCATGAAGGCGTATTTGGCATTGAAGGGCATCTGTCGTCTCCTAAATTAATTCCGTGATCAATCATAGCTGATTTGACTGGCCGGTATATGGCGCCAGGTGCTGTCTTGCTCTTGTTCCTCCAAATAATGCGCGCCCATGGAAACCGAACGCGGGGTCAGCAGAAACAGCCGGGTGCTTTGCCAGCTAAAGCCCAGATCAAGGATGACCACCGCGCCGACGCCGTCCAGGTTCATGGGCACCGTCTTGCCGCCACGTTGGGCGGCAAGTGCTGCCTCGACCGCCATACCAAGGCGGCAGTAATTACCAAAGGTGCCTTTTTCGCGCGCCACCGCCAGGACACCGGGCGCCCGTGGATCGGCGCCGTGCAGGGGAATGCCATAGCCTGGTACGCGCTGGCCGCTACTTCCGGCTTCCTCGACGATCCGGGCGGCTACATCGCCGAGGACTTCATCAGCAATCGTCTGGTTGGCGGGATCATATTTCGCCAAGTGCGCCACCATTGTCTGGCCCAATTGTTCGCCAAGCCCGCCCATGCGGTCACCGAACGCCAGCACGCCGCCGCCCACCGCCGCCTGGATTGAAGTGCCATAGGAGGCAAAACAGCGGCTGATCATGGAGGGCGGCGCGATGCCGTGTTCGACCGAGGCGACCAGCAGCGCGTCCAACACATGCGCCTGTTCCGGTGTCGGCAGACTGCCCCGCAGCATCAGGAACATCATCTCGGCGAATGAAATCTTGCCGATCAACTGGCTCAGCGGTTGGCCCCTAACCATGATTTCCTCTTTATCCTCGGTACTGATGACCTGGGAAATGCTGGTCCTCCAGCTCGACATATCTTGTGTGGGCACCGGATATCCTCCTGCATGTTTCCTTATCGCCATGCACAAGGTGTCAGATTTGGCGGGCAATTCAAGGTGCAAACAAGGTTGTGTTCGGCCCGGCAATTTGGGAGCATGGCTGAAAAGGGGAGGAAACCAACATGCGAACTTTGACCAAGGAACAGCGCCGCGCCTGGGAAATTGACGGCTATGTCCGTCTGCCTGGCGTATTTGACGCCGAGGAAGCCGCAGCACTTTGCGATGCCGTCGACAATATCCGGGCCGAGCCGGGCTGGGAGCCGACAAACCTGCCGCGCGGCCATTATGGCTGGGTGGAGCATGGCAACCCGGATCCGGAAAGTTTCATGGACCGCCGGGACATCCTGCCCTACGACCAGGCATTCCGGGATCTGATCGACCGGCCCGAAGTGTTCGATCTGGTGGTCGATATCATGGGGCCGTATCTGTCATTCTCCATGTCCCAGGCAATTGTGCGCGCCTCGGACCCCGGCTTTCTCGGTTACACGCATACCGACGGCGGCGAAGGCCTGCGCCGGGTCCGGGTAACGGAAACCAGCCGGCCCCTGGCCATGAAGGCGCTGTATCTTTTGACGGATGTTCTGGAGCCCGACAGTGCCAATTTCACGGTCTTTCCAGGCAGCCACATGCGGCCTTTTCCGGAATTGGACGAACCGATCGTAACGCCGACGACGCCGGGCGCCGTACCCCTGATGGGCAAGGCGGGGGATTGCATTATTTTCTCCCATTCCCTGTGGCACGGACCGGGCATCAATACCTCCGGCAAGGCGCGCAAGACATTGTTGTACAATTACTGCCAGATGTTCGTGCGCCCTTATGACTATGCCGTGGCATCGCACGTGGCGGAACAATGCACGCCCCGGCAACGGCGCCTGTTGGGTGACCTGGGCTATGACTTCCGCCCCGGCTCATACGTCTATGTGCCAGAGGACCAGGTGGAGTTGATGTTGCAGCCAAATTCTTGATTGGCGGCGTTGCGCAAAGAGGACAATTACTCATGACAAGTAACTATCAGGCCAAGCTCGAAGGCCTGCAGAATGACGCTCTGCATATAAGGCGCAATGTATGGCGCGCCCTGCATGCCGCCGGATCCGGCCATATGGGGGGCTCGTCATCGGCGGCGGATATTCTCGCCGCGTTGTATTTCCATCATTTGCGCCTACGCCCTGACGAGCCTGATTGGCCGGACCGTGACCGCTTCGTATTGTCCAAGGGCCATGCCAATGCGGCGCTTGGCGCCGCGCTGGCCCGCGCCGGCTTTATCGATGACAGCGTGCTCGATCAGTTTTACGCTTATCTCTCGCCGTTCGGGATGCATCCCGATATCAAGATGGCGGGTGTGGAGATGAGCACGGGAGGTCTTGGCCACGGCCTGTCCGTCGCCATGGGCATGGCCCTGGGCGCGCGCATGCAGGGCAAGGATTTCCGCACCTGTGTGATGATCGGCGATGGCGAGTTGCAGGAGGGCTCGAACTGGGAGGGGGCAATGGCGGCGGCCCATATGGGCCTGTCGAACCTGACGGCGATCCTGGACTACAACAAGATCCAGCAAAGCGGCCATGTGGGCCAGATGATGGGGTTGGAGCCGGTGGCCCAGAAATGGGACGCCTTTGGCTGGGCCGTGCGCGAAATCGACGGCCACGACATGGCGGCTGTGGTCGAAGCCTTGGATGCATTGCCTTTCGCCAGCGATAAACCATCAATGATTATCGCCCATACCATCAAGGGCAAGGGCGTCAGCTTCGCCGAGGATAGTTTCCTCTGGCACAACAACCTGGTCACCGATGAAGTCTACGAAAAGGCCTTGGCCGAGTTGGGAGAGCCGTCATGAGCGTGCAGGAAGCCCCGGAGTGGGAACGTAGATCGGAAAACCAATCGCGCCTGGCCTTTGGCTTGGCGGTCGGTGAACTGGCGGGCAATGATGACAAGGTGGTGGCGATTTCCGCCGACACCATCGATCTGTTCGGCTTGCGCGGCTTTCTCGAAGCCAGCCCGGAACGTCTGATCGAGGCCGGCATCGCCGAGCAGTCTGCCATGGGCATCGCCTCTGGCCTGGCGACCACGGGCATGCGGCCGATCCTGTGCGGTTATGCGCCGTTCATTACCGCGCGTTCGCTGGAACAGCTGCGCAATGATGTGGCCTACGCCAACCAGCGCGTCGTTATTGGCGCGGCTTGCGGCGGCATCGTCCTTGGCATGGCGGGGGGCACTCATCATGCGGTGGAGGATCTGGCGATCATGCGCAACATGCCGAACATGACCGTGGTGGTGCCGGCGGACGCCCGGCAGACCTGGCATGCGGCCATGGCGACCGAGAATTTGGACGGCCCCAGCTATATCCGCCTGGGCGGCAAATTCGAGGAAGAACCCGTGACGGATCTTGCCGGTGACGGTTTCAGGGTCGGTCGGGCTGATCAGCTGCGTACGGGCGGTGATGTCACGATCATTGCCTGCGGTGCGTTGGTCGCGCCCGCCCTGGCGGCGGCGGATGCCCTGGCGGGGAATGGCATCGGCGCCCGCGTCTTGAACATGCATACCATCAAGCCCCTGGACCGGGATGCGGTGCTGGCGGCGGCGGCGGAAACCGGCGCCATTGTCACGGCGGAAGAACACCGCACGACGGGTGGTCTGGGCGGTGCCGTGGCCGAGCTATTGGCCCTGGAACAGCCGACGGCCATGCGCATGATCGGCATGCCGGACGAATTCTGTATCGTCGGTCCCACGGCGAAGGTGCGGGAGCACTACGGCATGAGCCAGGCCGCCATCACGGAGGCCTGCCGGGACTTATTGAAATAGGAGTTTTTTATGAAAATCGGCTTGTTCGGCATCAACATGGGGCATGCGGATGCATCCGTTAGCCTGCCGCCCCTGGTTGCGAAGCTGGAAACAGCCGGCTTTGAATCTGTCTGGACCGGCGAACATGTGATCATTCCCGAGGATTATGCCTCCCGCTATCCCTACAATAATTCGGGAAAACTTGGCATACCGGCGGAAACCCCGTTTGCCGATCCGCTGATTACCTTGTCCTTTATCGCGGCCCATAGCACAAAACTGCGCCTGGGCACGGGCATCAACATCCTGCCGCAAAGCAATCCCATGCTGTTGGCCAAGCAGGTGGCCGCGCTCGACCATCTGTCGGGGGGTAGGTTGTTGCTGGGCCTGGGCGTCGGTTGGCTGGCCGAGGAGTTCAAGGTCATGGGCGCGCCGTTCGCGGGCCGGGGCAAACGATTTGATGACTATCTGGTGGCCATGAAAAAGGTCTGGTCCGGCAAAACGGTGGAGCATCAAAGCGATCACCTCGATTGGCGCGGCTTCAAAAGCCACCCCCTGCCGGCACAGCGGCCCCATCCGCCCATTATCATCGGCGGTCACAGCCCGGCGGCCCTGCGCCGCACCGTGGCCATGGGCGATGGCTGGTTTGGTTTCACCAATGATGCCGCCGAACTGGCCGATACGCTGGGGCGGTTGCGGGCAACGGCGGAGACGGCGGGCCGCGATCCGGACAGCATCGAGATCACGGCCCTGTGGCGCGGCTTTTCCGATGGCATGGAAGGCCTTGAAGCATACCGCGACTTGGGCGTTACGCGCCTTTTGGTGCCCCTGCATAGGCTGGGTCTTGGAGACCTGGACGAGAACCTGGCCCAATTACGGGAAGACGTGCTGCGGAAACTGCCCCCGCTGGCATAGCTGATCCATGCCGCTGCTTCTTCTCGCCGTTGTCGCCATGTTGATCCAGCAGACCATGGCGACCGCGGCCAAGACCACGGTGCCGGTGCTTTTTCCCGCCATGGCACCCGCCCTGGGCGTCGCCTCCGAAGCCGTGCTGGTCTATACCTGGATCTTTTCCTGCATGGGCATGGCGGTGATGGCCGGCTGCGGCACGTTCATTATCCGCTATGGCGCCATTCGGATCAGTCAGGTGGGCGGCTTGTTGATGGCAACCGGTCTGGGCTTTGCCGCCCTGGCCGGCCTTGGCTCTCCCGTTGGTTTGGTGATGGTCATCCTCGGCGCGTTGTTGATCAGCGCCGGCTCCACTTCGGCGACGCCGGCCAGCTCTGAAATTCTGGCTCGTTATGCGCCCGCGAAACTGTCGCCGCTGATATTCTCAATCAAGCAGACAGGCGTTCCCGCCGGCATTGCCATCGCCGGTGCCCTGATCCTGCCGCTGTCGGCCTGGATCGGTTGGCAACAGGCGCTCTTCGTGGTGGCCGGCACCTGCCTGTTGATCGCCGTGGGTCTGGCGTCCTGCCGCGCCACCTTTGACCGTGACCGGCGCCCTGCGCAAAAGCTGGCCTTTGGCGATCTGAAGGAGACGCTTCTATCGGTCTGGGGCCAACCCGCGCTGCGCGCCATGGCGCTGGCGGCTTTTGTCTTCGTTATGTTACGCCCACGGAAGGCGGCGTCATTGCCTGGGTAAGACGGTCCTATCCCTAGCCCTCCAACCCACCGGTTGCAATCCGCTCTTTCGGCCCGTCAATGACCCACCCCGAGCGGTGCCGCCTGAAAAGTAGATAGAGACCGAATAAACCCAGACCCACGCCTAGGACGGGACGAACGGTCCCTTCCATCATGAAGACCGGAATGCTGAGCGTCAGATACATGGCCGGGATGAAAGCAAGCGTCCAGCGGGATAGGCCGCGCCGCTTTTGATAAATATGGAAGAAAGAGGAAAATAGCCCCAGGACAATAAAGAACAGCGACCACGGGCGGGTCACGAATGGCGTCGGGTCGTTAGAAAGGGCGATAACCTGGGCCAGTGCATTTTCCGCAATATTGCCCAGCACCACGCCGAGAATAACCGGGACAATGGGAAAGCCGAACATCCGCATGACAAATCCGCCGATACCAAACCAAAGCAGAGTCCACATATCGAATTGAACATTGTTGAGCGCAAATACACCAAGTGCGCAGTAAAACAGGATGACCGAGGCCAGCATATACATCCGCACCCGGGTCACGGCCACGAACCCGCGCAGGGTCAAGGACTGCATTGCAAGCATGAGGAAATTGGCGACAAAGAACGCAATAAAGATTGAATAGGCGATCACCGGTTCGTCAGTAATGAATGTGGGGCTGGGCACGACGTCGTGGATCAACAGGGCGCCGAGCATGACGGCGGTGATGATATCGCCGGGAATTCCCAGCGCCATCATGACGATAAGGGCGCCGCCGGCCGTTGCGTTGTTGGCCGCTTCAGGGGCTATGATGCCATCAATATGACCGGTCCCGAATTTGTCCGCTTCCTTGGAGTTCTTCTTTGCCTGGTCATAGGCCAGGATATTCGAAATAGAGCTTCCCGCCGCCGGCAGCACGCCGATGAAGACGCCAATCAAGGAAGAGCGAACCAAATTGACCCACCGGGACAGCACTTCGCGCGCTGCCTTCATATGCTCTAATCGAACGGCTTCCGCCGAACTGGCGCCAAGGTTTTGCTGCGCCTTTTGTCTGTCCTGCACATCGGACAACAGACGAGTGAAGGCGAACAGGCCGATCAATACGGGCAGGAATGCAAAGCCCTGTTGGACAGAATCCACGCCAAAGGTAAAACGCGGCACGCCGACAACGGCATCCTCGCCAATGGTTGCGACGAACAGGCCGATCAGCCCGGCAATCAAACCTTTCACCATATTATCGCCGGCAAGCGAGGCCGTTACCGTTAGGGCAAACATCATCAGGGCGAAATAATCCCAAGGCTGGAATTCCTGACCAATCCGCGCCAGTTGCGGCGCCACCAGGACCAGCACCGCCGCGCTGATCACGCCGCCAAAAAATGATGCCCATACGCCAACACCCAAGGCCAGTCCCGGCTGTCCCTTGCGGGCAAGGGGGAAACCGTCAAAGGTTGTGGCCACGGATGACGGTGTGCCGGGGATGCCGGTTAGAATGCCCGCCATCAGTCCACCGGAAAGCCCGCCGACGTAAACGCCTATCATCGTGGCAAGACCTTGCACCGGATTCATTCCGAACGTGAAAGGCAGCACCAGAACCACGGCCATGGCGATGGTAAATCCAGGGATGGCACCGGCAATCAAACCGGCAACAACGCCCAGCGTCATCAGAAAAATCGTGCCCAGGGTGAAAATCTCACTGGCGGCTATCGTTATGTTTTCGATAATCATACTGATGGCCTTAGACGATCGGCGCCGATGCGAGGTGGCAGGCGCCACCATCAATCCAGGCGACGGCCTCGCCGATCGAGGCAACCAGCCCGCAAACATTGACGGCCAGCCATTCCTCCAAACCGCCGGTAAATTCACCTTTCGGCAGTTGCACCTCCAACAGGCAGGCGAAAATGAACCACATGCCGCCGACCGTCCCAAGGGTTGTCAGCACATGTTGTTTCAGCGCAACCGAATTTTTGGGACCAAGCAGGGTCATGAGGCCGAACACGAAAAGCGCGCCGGCAATCAGCATCCCCAGGAACGGAATGACCGTCAAAAATGCGGCGAACGCGGCGAAGCACCAGATTGGATTGCGATAGTGGCGATACCAGCCGATCAAACCGCCAAGCTTCTCCGCCGGCGGCGGCGGATCAACAATCGATTGCAGCAGGTAAAAAACACCCATAACCGCAAGACCGATCAGAATCATGCGCGGCCACAGGCCCGGCCCCATTTGGCCCGGTGCGAGGCGATCAAACTCCGGCGTTCTGATGCCGTAGCTGGCGTAATATAGGAAGCCGACCAGACACAATAGGATAACGGCGATCACCGTATCGCGATTAATTCGTCCCATATCAAACGATGCACGGCCCGTACCCGCAACGCCCTGCGCGGGAACCCACGCGCGGCGTTGCAGGCACGATTGCCATGATGGCTATTTGCTGATCATCGCGTGTACCTTGGCGTAGATCGCCGTCTGCGACTGGAACCAATCGGCATATGCTTTCGGCCCCTTGTATTCCAGGCCGGTCCCTTTCGCCGCAATTTGCTTCACGAAAGCCGGATCCTGAAGGGGCTTTTTGAATGCCGCCGCCCAATGATCGATGACATCTTTCGGCGTTCCCTTGGGCACAACGATGCCACGGTTCAAGGCATGGATCAGATCAACGCCTTTTTCCTGCAATGTGGGAACATCCGGGAAGGTGGGCGAGCGTTTTACCGCCGCGATGGCGAGCGGTTTCAGGGCGCCACTGGTCAATTCCTTCTTGGCCGCGGCTTCATTCATTTCACCAAGCAGGAAGGTATCGTTCATCAGCAGCTGCTTCCGCTTGCCGGTGCCGCCCTGCACGGGGATGAACTTGTTGGAGGTGCCGGTCTTCTCGCCAAACATCAACCAGATGAAGTGGCTGGTGGCGCCAATGGAGGCGCCGGTTTTTACCTGGCCCGGATTGGCCTTCAGATGCTTAAGCATCCCGGCATAGTCGTTGAAGGGGGATTTCGGGCTTGCCGCCAGAATGCTCGGCGTAACCGTCAGATGCGCGACCGTGTCAAAGCCGTCCCAGTTGAATGGTACCCGTTTGCTCAGATAGGAAATAATGGCGCTTTGGTGGATAGCGAAAAGCGTACAGCCATCGGCCTTGGCCTTGACGGCTTCCTTGGCGCCTTTGTTGCCGGCCTGACCAGGCATGGTCACGACCTTGATCTTCGGCTTGGCGCCATGCTGGTTCATGTATTTTTCAAACAGACCGAACAGCACGGCGGTACCGCCGCCTGGGCCCCAAGGCACGATCAGTTTCGCGGTACTGCATGACGGCGCGGCAGCGTGCGCGGGCGCCACGGAAAGGCCAACTGTTGCGGCCACGGCAATGCCAATAAGAGTACGTAACTTTATCATCGGAATATCCCCCTTTAAGCTTCGGATAATGTTATCGCCGGCCACCTTATACAGCAGGGCCTTGTGCGTCCAATTGTATGGGCGCAACAGGCAGCCGTTGAAGGAATTATCCAGGCAGCCATATGACGCCGCGCCGTTCGTGCTAGGGCGCGATGCCGAAATCGATCAACGAGCGGACGGCGCGGCCTTCCTTCATGGCGGTGAAGCCCTCGTTGATCTCGCTCAACTGGATCTTGTCGGAGATCCAGTCGTCCAGATGCAGACGGCCCTGTTGGTAAAGATCGATCAGGCGCGGCATGTCGGTGCGGAAGCGGTTTGAACCCATGGACGAACCCTGGATGCGGCGCTCGCGCAGAAATGCAAAGCCCGAGATCTCGATCTTCTCGTCAAACGGTACCATGCCGACGATGGTGGCGGTGCCGCCCACCGCCAGCATTTCGAACGATTGTTCGGCGGTTTTTTTCAGGCCCAGGCATTCGATGGCGTGATTGACGCCGCCCTTGGTCGCTTCCATGATTTGTTCGACCGGGTCGCCATCATTGGGGTTGATAAGATCCGTGGCGCCCAGTTTGGTGGCCAGTTGCAGTTTGACCGGGTTGGTATCAACCGCAAAGATCCGGCCCGCGCCCGCCACATGGGCACCGTTGATGGCCGCCATGCCGACGCCGCCGCAGCCGATCACGGCGACGGTTTCGCCGAAACGCACGTTGGCGGTGTTCACCGCTGCGCCAAAGCCGGTGATCACGCCGCAGCCAATCAGGGCGGCGCGGTCCAGGGGCATGTCGTTCTGTATCTTCACCAGCGAATTTTCATGCACCAGCATCTGCTCGGCGAAGGACGACAGGTTGGTAAAGGTGTGCAACTGATCCGCCTTTTCCCATTCAAGGCGCTTGGCCTGGCCCGGCGCCATCTTGACGTCCGTGTTGGTGCAGATGACCGGACGGCCGGAGGTACATTGCTCGCAGGTGCCGCAAAACACCGACAGGCAGGTGATCACATGATCGCCGGGCTTTACATAGGTTACTTCCGAACCGACCATTTCGACGATGCCGGCGCTTTCATGGCCGAGGACGACCGGCAGGGGATGGGGGTACAGGCCCTCGATGAAATGCAGATCAGAATGGCACAGTCCGGCAAAGGCCGTGTTGAGGAGGACTTCATGGGGGCCAGGCTTTTTGGTGCTGATCTCTTCAATGACCAACGGTGTGTGGGGTTCGTACAGGACGGCAGCTTTCATGGGGAAATCTCCTCTGGTCTTATGGCTTGTTTGATCCGAGACTAGCGCGGTTGGCGTGCTGATAACAATGGTGATTGGGAGTTGAGAAACATGAAACCGCAGCTGCGCATCGGGGTCGTCTACGATTTTCGCAATCCAGCCACTTCCGGTATCTCCAACCAGGATTTCTATGCCGAAATCCTGGACCAGGCGGTCTGGTTGGAAAGCCTCGGCATTGATTTGATCTGGTTCACCGAACATCATTTCGTCGATGACGGCTATTTGCCGTCCTGGGTGCCCGTGGCCGCAGCAATGGCGGCGCGGACCAAGACAGTCCGATTTTCCTCGGACATATCCATTCTGCCGCTATACCAACCCGTGCGCATGGCCGAGGATCTGGCGGTGTTGGATAATCTTAGCGGTGGCCGGGTCGAACTGGGCGTTGGCCTGGGCTATGTGCCCCAGGATTTTGACGGCTATGGCCTGGCGATAAAACAACGGGTCTCGCGCACCGACGAGGGCCTGGAAGTTTTGACCCGCTGTTTCAGCGGCGAGCGTTTCAGTTTCAAGGGCAAGCGTTACACGGCGGAAAATGTCATCATCAAGCCCGACTATATCCAGCCCGGCGGCCCGCCTTTGTGGGTTGCCGCGTCGTCGCAGGCCGGCGCCCTGCGCGCCGCCCGCTTCAATGCCCATCTGCTGCCCCAAGGGCCGTACGAGACAACCATCCAGGTCTGGCTCGATGCCTTGCGGGCCGATGGCCGCGATCCCGATGACTACCGTGTCGGCATCATCAAACCTTGTTTCGTGACCAATGACAGGGACGGCGACTGGCCGGCAGTGCGTGCCGCCGAACGTTTCCGCATGGAATATTATGCCAACGCTTTCAAGGCCGCGGGCCGTGGCGCCCCGCCGGATCAGGATAAGGAGCGGATTTCGCAAAATTGGGTGGTCGGCGACGTGGATAATTGCGTCGAGGAATTGAACGCCTTCATCAAAAAGAACCGCGTCACGGACTTTGTCACCTGGGCCGTGCCGCCGGGGCTGCGTCCGGGCGATATGCGCGCCTCGTTGGAGACATTCGCCACGGAAGTCGCACCCCGTCTGAAGGATGCCGCCGCCAGCTAGAGCGCATTCGAAGAAAATGCGCTCAGACTCTTAAGAATCGAGCAATTGAACCAATTACTAACGTCGCGCCAAATAAGCTACGGTGGCGACTCCGATTAATTGAAAATTGCTCTAGTCGTCCAAAGCGGCCGGTATGCGGCCCGGCACCAGGCGAACCTTGCGCGGGGCGGCCAGCCACATGGCGGATATGGAGATCAGGCAGACCACCATGGCCAGGGCGAAGGCCCGGTCATAGTTGCCTTGAATATCGAACGACAGCCCGGTTAGCCACGGGCCCAGCGCGGCACCGGCGGAGGCTGCGGTGGCCATGACGCCAAAGATCAGGCCGTATTGCTTGCCCGCGAACAGATCCGCCGGCGTTGCCGCGAATACGGTCGAGGTGCCATAGCCCAGAAATCCCTGCAAGGCGACCATCAGATACATCAGCCAGTCCTGGGGCCATTGGCGCAACACGTAAAGGCAGCCATAAGTACTCAGAAAGCCCAACAGCGCCAGGGTATAGGCCCATTCCCGCCCCATGCGGTCGGACAGATGACCGATCATGATCTGACCCACCACCCCGGCCAGGCCGACCAGGCCAAGTGCCAGGGCCGCCGTTTCCGCTGAAATCCCGACGTCGATCAGATAGCGGGTCTGATGCACCTGAACCGCGTACCAGACGTAGAGCGCACCGATGAAGGACGCCATCAGCCACCAAAAACGGGCCGTGCGCACGGCCCGTGACAAGGTCCATTCAGTTTGACACCAGGCGCTGTCAACGACAGCACGGTCAACCGCCACGCCGTTTTCTTCCGCTGCCGCGCTCGGCGCCTCGGCGCCGTCCGGCAGTAGGCCCATATCCTGCGGCTTGTGCCGTTGGAACAGCACATTCAAGGGTACGACCACGGCAAGAATGATAAAGGCCAGGACCCAGCAGCTTTGCCGCCAGCCGGCGGTATCAATGGAATGCTGCATCCAGGGAAATATTGTCACCGAGCCGATGCCGACGCCGGCAAAGGCCAGGCCCAACGCCAGACCCCGCCGCCGGGTGAACCAGTTCGGCAGAAACAGCGTATGGCCGATATAACTCATGAAGATGGAGCCGCCGACCACCAGCACGCCCAGGGTCAGGTAAAAATGCCAGGGCGCGGTACCATAGGTGGCGGCCATTAAACCCGTGCTGACCAGGACCGCGCCGGTGGGCAAAACCACGCGCGGGCCGACCCGGTCCATCATCATGCCGATCAGCGGCGTGATCAGGGCGGAGACGACAAAACCGATGGAAAAGGTCGCCGCCAGGCTGCCCCGGCTCCAACCGAATTCGTCCAAAATGGGTGGGAATAACAATGAAAATGCGGTGCGCGAATTCACCCCGATGCCCATGGTGATAAAGGCGATCGCCATTACCACCCAACCATAAAAGAACGGCAAGCCTGGCTTGCCGTGAGGTGTCGCCGAAGGCGTTACGTCAGGTACATTCATGGCGGTCAGGATACCACAGGGGCGGGGCCGCGATGCAATTTCAATTGATCTGAATGGCCGTGATTACACAGCCGGCGGCATCTCGTCGAACTGGGGCAGATTGCCGGTGATGTCGTACCAGGGTGCCTTGGAGCCGGCAAAAATATGATCCTCCGCGCCCCGGCCTGGGTCGCCGTCAAGGCTACCCAAGGGGATGATGGCATTGCCGGTTTCCTGCCGTAGTCTTGGCATGCCGGCGCCACAGACCCGGCAGAAGGTCGGGGTATAGGTTTTTGCTTCCGGCACCTTATAGCTAAGCAACAAATCCTCGCCCTTTAGAAATCTTATCCCGTCGATGGAGATAAAGCCGTTGGTGGTGTGCGCCGCCGCCCGCGCCTTGCGGCAACGGCCGCAATGGCAATTGTGCACGACCTTGAACGGCTCGTTGATTTCAAAGGCGACGCCGCCGCACAGGCACGAGCCATGCAAGATACCCGGTGCCGCACTGCCGCCCGCCGGCGGCGCCACTTCACTCAAGGTGCTCTCGGCGGAGTAGGCATTATGGCGCGGCAGATTGTCGGTGATCGGGTGCCAGGGCGCCTTGGAGGCGGCAAAGATGTGCATGCTGGGCCGGATACCGGGGTCGTCGTCGAGGCAGCCGGCGGGGATCGCTATTCTCCCTTCGCCCACGCGCATGGGCACGACCGAGCCGCAGGTGGCGCAAAAAGATCGGCTGAAACCCGGCGAGGATTCGTACCGCCGGATTGTCCCCTCGCCCGTGACCAGGCGATAACTGTCCATGTCGGTCGAGAGATAGGTGGCGAACGGTGCGCCATGGGCCTTGCGGCAGATGGAACAATGGCAATGGCTCATGTTGCCGACCGGGCCATGGATTTCCCAACCTACCGATCCGCAGAGACAGCTTCCCCTGATCATATCATTCTCCCCTTGATGGTCTATTTATTGCAATTCCAGCGCCCGTGCCACGGTTCGTCGATGTTCGGTCGAGGTGCCCAGGCGCATTGTCCAGGCGGCGGCCCGGCGGTACCAGAGCTGTTGGTCGTACTCATAAACCTGGGCATAACCACCGTGGATCTGGTTGGCCTCGCGCAGCACCATTTGGCAGCGTTCATTGGCAAAAGACTTCGCCGCCGCCGCCGCCAGGGCCGCATCCATGCCTTGGGCGATATGCCAGGCGGCTTCCCGGGTCAGCAATTCGGCGCCATCGACCCAGGTGATCATATCGGCGCAGGTATGCTGGATGGCCTGGAACGAACCAATGGGGTGGCCAAAGGCGATGCGCTCCTTGGCGTAGTCAAAGGCCCGCTCGGCGGCCCGGCGCGTGGCGCCTACGATCATGGCGCAGTTCAATACCATGGCCCGTTCCAGCATGGGCCGCGCAAGATCCCAACCGTCGTCCACCCGTCCGACCAGGGCATCGCCGCCAACATAGACGTTGTCGAATTGAACCTCGGACTGATGATCGCCGCCGAGAGTACGTTGCGTGGTTGAGGAAATGCCCTCCGCGCCAGGTTCGACCAGCAGCAAGGTGATACCGCCAGCGGCTGTTTGGCTGGCGTCCGTACGCACGGCGACCAGGCAATAGTCGGCGATTTCGAATGCCTCGACCATTTGCTTGGTGCCATTCAGGCGCCAGCCGTTGCCATCGGCGATGGCGTTAAGGGTGACCACTTCGGGTCCGATATTCGGCAGCCGTTCGTCCCAGGCCCAGGTTAACAGGCTTTCGCCCATGCAGGCGCCGCTGATCACGGTCTCCGCCAGCGGGCCGCAGTCCCCGCGCTCCACCGCCGCGGCCAACGTCAAGGCGGCGACCATGTGCGGATGCAGGGGCACCGGGGCCAGAGCGCGGCCGGCTTCCTCGAACAACAGGGTCAGCTGCGTGAAGGGCGCCTCGCCGCCGCCATAGGCCGCCGGCAGGGCAAGCCCCAACCAGCCCAGTTCGGCCAATTGCCGCCACAGGTCCAGGTCGGTCCGCGCTTCGTCATCCTCGATCGCGCGCACACGCGGTACACCGCATTCCGCCTGGAAGAAACGCCGCACGCCGTCGCGGATCATTTCTTCATCTTCATTCAGCAAGACGTCCATGATTGACTACGCTCCCCATTAATCTCTGGGCAGGTCAAGGCCGCGCCGGGCGATGGCGGTGCGCATGACCTGGGTGCTGCCGTGGCCGAAAGTAGAGACCATGGCGTTGACGTATTGGCGGGGAAAGTTGCCGCCGTCCGGCGCGCCGTCGCCATCCCACAGCTGATGATAGGCGCCGAGGATCTGGCTTGCCGCTTCCGTGGTGCGGACTTGGAATTCCGGGCCCCAGATTTTTTCTGACGATATTTCGTACGGTGGATTTTGCCCGCGCCGCACCATGGACAGGCTGCGCATGGTGAACAGCCTGGCGACCTGGGCCTCGCAATACAATTCGGCAACCTTGTCCTGGGTCACCGGGTCCTTGGCGATGTCGCGGCCAAGTTCGTCGGTTTGCAGGTACTTCAACAAATCCTCGAACGGCGAGACATAGATGCAATAACGCCTGGCACCGGCGCGGCCAAGGTTGAGGGCGGAGGCGCCGATATTCCAGCCGCCGTTTTTCTGCCCCAACATGGTGTCCTTGGACACCCGCACATCCTCGAGAAATACCTCGTTGGTGCGCCCGCCTGGCAGTGTCCACAACGGCCGCACGGTGATGCCGGGCGTGTCCATGGGCACAAGAAAGATGGAGATGCCTTGGTGTTTTGGTGCATCCGGATCGGTGCGGGCCATCAGGTAGATGTGCGACGAGGATTCGGCACGGGTGGTGAAGACCTTCTGACCGTTGATGACATAGCCGTCGTCGTCCTCCACCGCCCGGGTCTTCAATGACGCCAGATCGGTGCCGCCGCTGGGTTCGCTGTAACCAAGCGCGAAAGTCACCTCACCCCGCACCAGGCGGGGCAGGAAGTATTTTTTCTGCGCCTCGGTGCCGGCTTTCATGATCGCCGGGGCCTGTTCGATGAAATTACCCAGGTTAAGCGGCACGCGGGCGCGGGCGAGTTCTTCCTCGAAAATATACTGATCAATGATGTCGGCCTCGCGCCCGCCGTACTCCTTGGGCCAGCTCATACCGATCCAGCCGCGCTCGCCAATCTTGAGGATAAGATCACGAGTCAAAGGGCCGATGCCGGCGCCGTGCGCGCCATCCTGCATCTCCTGGATAATCGCGGGTGAGACATTCTCTGCGATGAATGCCTTGATCCCGGCGCGAAACGCCTCGTTCTCTTCGCTAAAGCCAAAATCCATGGCAACTGTCCTCCGCGCGGCGTGATCAATTGAAAGCAGATATTCAGGATAGCGCGCTTGCGGCCCTGGCCATAGGGTTTGTACCCTTGTTCATAACAATCGACGGAGGAGGAATTTAGGATGTCTGTCCTACGCACGCCCATATGCGACCTGTTGAATATTGATTATCCGGTGTTTCAGGCCGGCATGGGCTGGGTTGCCCGCGCCGATCTTGCCGCCGCCGTCTCAGCCGCGGGCGGCCTTGGTTGCATCGGTGCCGGCTCGACTACGGACGCGGACGAGCTGCGCGCGGAAATTCGCGGCGTCCGGGCCCAGACCGACCGGCCTTTCGCGGTGGATATCCTGTTCGCGACCGTCGCCTCGAAGGTGGACGAAGCCGTGCGCTACACGGACAAGGTCATGGCCATGGTCGATGTAGTGTTCGAGGAGCGGGTGCCGGTCCTGATCTCCGGCCTGGGCAGCCCCAGGGATGCCATTGCAGGTGCGCGCGAACGAGGCATCAAGGTGATGTCCGTCGTTGGTGCCGTGCGGCATGCCGAAAAAGCGGTCGCCGATGGCGTTGACGCGGTGATCGCCTCGGGCTCGGACGGCGGCGGCCATGTGGGTTCCATCGGCACGGCTGCACTGATCCCGGCGGTGGTTGATGCGGTTGATGTGCCGGTCCTGGCCGGCGGCGGTCTGGCGGATGGCCGTGGCCTGGTCGCGGCACTTTCGTTCGGCGCGCAAGGTGTCTGGATGGGCACGCGTTTCATCGCCACGCAGGAGGCGCGGGCACACGAAAACTATAAACAGAAGATTGCCGAGACGGATACCGCCGGTACTGTCGTGACGCGGGCCCATAGTGGCAAGACCTGCCGCTTGATCCGCAATGGCTTTACCGACAGCTGGGTGGGCCGCGAGGCGGAGATTGAGCCCTATCCATTGCAGGGCATGCATGTGGGCCACCCGGCTTCACAGCGGGGTCGGATCGAAGGCGATGTTGAAAATGGCGTTCTGCCGGCGGGACAAAGCGCCGGCCTGATCGATGGCGTGCCCATGGCAGGCGATGTGGTGCGGGCGATCGCAGCTGAAGCGGATACAGTGCTATCGAAGCTGACGGGAGGAAACAAATGACTGATTTTCTGATTTTCGAGGTCGAGGACGGCATCGCCACCTTGACCATGAACCGGCCCGAGAAGCTGAATGCCTTCACCGGCGAAATGCTGCACGGTCTGGTCGCGGCCTTGGATGAATGCGATGCCCGCGACGATGTTCGTGCGGTGATCCTGACCGGTGCGGGGCGAGGGTTTTGTTCGGGCGGCGATATCGGCGGCATGGGAGAGGAACATGACAGCCGGCCTCACATCACGAAATCCCGCATCTGGGGCGAGATCCAGGCTTTTCCGAAACGCGCGGCGCGGTTCGAGAAACCGCTGCTGGCCGCGGTCAACGGCGCGGCGATTGGCGGCGGCATGGACCTTGCCCTGGCCTGCGATATCCGCATTGCGGGTGAAAGCGCCAAATTCGCCGAGACGTATGCCAAGATCGGCTTGCTACCGGGCGGCGGCGGCGCCTATTTCCTACCGCGCCTGGTGGGCAAGGCGCGGGCCCTGGAATTGTTATGGACGGCGGATTTTATCGATGCGGCGGCGGCTCTGGAAATCGGCCTGGTCAATCACGTCTATGCCGACGACCAGTTGTTGGAGGAGACCACGAAGCTGGCCAAACGCATTGCGGCCATGCCGCCGCTGTCGATCCGGCTGATCAAACGCACGGTCAATCAAAGCCTGGAAACCGACATGGCGACGGCCTTTGATCTGGTCAGCTCTCACATCGCCATTGCGCGGGCGGGGGAAGACCACCCGGAGGCGATCAAGGCGTTCAAGGAGAAACGGCCTGGTAACTACAAAGGCTACTGAGGCTATAACGCGACCAGGAAATCTTATGGAGGGGGACGTGATGAAAATTCTGGCAGGTACGGCAAAGGGTGTTTTTGCAATAGAGAACGATAATGCGCGTTGCGTGCTTGAGCGCGGCGGCGTGCGTGATCTTGTCAAATATGGCGAGCGTCTGTTCGCGGGGACCGGAGCTGGGCTGTATATCTCTGACGATGGCGGCGACAGCTGGTCCCTGGCGGGGGTGGAGGCCTATGAGGTTTGGGTGGTCCGGCGCGCCGGTGACGGCACATTGTATGCGGCGACGCAACCCGCCGGTCTGTTTCGCAGTGATGACGGTGGCGACACCTGGAACGAGATTGTGGCCTTTACCCAGGTTCCCGAAGCCGCCGATTGGTGCGTGCCGATCAAGCCGCCGCTGCCGGGCCGGGCCCGGGCCATCGTTATTGACCAGGATAATCCCCAATGCATTTGGGTTGGCGTCGAGGTCGGCGGCATCATGGCGACGGCGGATGGCGGCGAGACTTGGACGCTGGATTTGCCGGGCGAAAACCCGGATCTGCATATGATGTGCGCCCATCCGGAAAAACCGGAAGTGCTGTTTGCCTCCACCGGCTATGGCCGGCTGGACGGCGTTGCCGAGATGATCGAGGGTAATGCCGGCGTATTCCGATCCGACGATAGCGGGGGCAGTTGGGCCTATGCCTGGAAGGGTATTACACCGCGATACTCCCGGCCCATGTGTATCGACCCGCGCGCACCGTACGGTTTGACGGTGGCCAGTGCGCCGACGGCGTTCTCAAAATCCGAGGACGAGGGCGGGGCCCAGGCCATGCTGTTGCGGTCCGAGGACGGTGGCGAGAGCTGGCGATCCTTATGCGATGCGGCGCATTCACCTTCTCGGGCCAATATTCACGGTCTGGCACCGGACCTGGAAAATCCTGGCGGCGTGGTGATTGGCACCGATACTGGCGAGGTTTGGCGTGTCAGCAACGATGCGGTCTGGACACTGCTCGGCGCCGGCATGCCGTCCGTGCTGTCGGCGGTAAGCTATTCGGATTAGACCTGCGAATAGCCCGACCCGGTACTGTCGATACCGCGTCCGACCGGATTTTCGATCCAGCCGAATTCGCCCAGGATCAGCTGGCTGTAAGTCACCCGGCCATTGACCTTTGCCGCCGGCTCGCTGGCCAGCAACAAGGCGGCGCGGGCCATGTACTCCGGCGTCTCGCCCCTTGGGTCATCCATGCCGTCGACCAGGTGGTGATAAACCGTGCCTGGTGTCGGCACGACTTTAGATGGCGAAACACAGGAAATGGCAATGTTGCCCTGGGCCGCGACTTCTTCGGCCAGCCCTTGGGTAAAGCGCTCCAACGCGGCCTTGGTGGCGCCATACATGGTGTTGCCCCGAGGTGCGGGATTGTCATAGGGCCCGCGGCCGGGGCCGATCGCCGCACCGGAGCCGATATTGACGATGGCGCCGCCGCGATCGTTTCCGCTCATGTCCCCCAACACCGCCTTGGCCAGTATGAAGGGTGCATGAACATTGACCGCGAAAGAGCGCACCCAATGATTGGTGGCAAAGCCGCCAATCGGCATGAAATAGCTCAACGCGGCGTTATTAACCAGAATATCGATGGGGCCAAAGGCATCCCGGGCGCCCTCGACCAGGGTCAGGCAATCGCTTTCATTGGAAATATCGACGGCGATGGCCTTGGCGCGGCCGCCTGCGTCCTCGATCGCCGCCACCGTCCGGCCCAGCGAGCCTTCCAGGTTATGGTCGCCTTCGTTCAAGGTGCGGGCCGCACAGGTCACCGAAGCGCCCTCGGCGGCGAACAGTTCCGCGATGGCCTGGCCGATGCCCCGGCTGGCGCCGGTCACGATGGCTGTCTTGCCGTCCAATTTACCCATGATACTGCCCTGAAAATGAAGAAGTGCGTCTCGGCTCATTTTCCGGGACCCATGCCAACCTGTCAAATGCCAGCGAAGGCACATTCTCCCAGGCACATATCCATTGGACAGAATGCAGAAATGACTTATGTTGCGGGGCGTAGTCGCGAATCATTCGCAATAAGGCCCGGGGCTTAAAAAACCGCGCATGTGGTCTGGTGATGCAAATGATTGGGACGCTTGGATTGAACCTTCGATACATGAGATTTGAGACGGGAAGCTGGTGATGCGGGTATTATTGGTTGTGTATGATAACGGTGCCTACATGCACAATTTTCCAATGGGCCTTGGCTACATTGCCGCCATTCTTGAAAGAGAAGGCTATGAAGTCGATGTCTATAGCCAGGACATGCATCACTATCCCGACGAGCACCTGAAGGGCTTTCTGGACGAGAACCACTACGATGTGATCTGCATGAGCCTGATCGCTGGATATTATCAGTATCAACGGCTGATCGGTCTGTCGAAATCCATCAACCAATCGAAAGACCGGCCGTTTTTCATTTTGGGCGGTTATGGCCCGACGCCGGAGCCGGAATACTTCATGCAAGTCTCGGGCGCAGACTGCATTGTCATGGGTGAGGGCGAGGAAACAGCGGTCGAGTTGTTTGACGCCATTGCCAACAAACGGCCTTTAAGCCTGATTTCCGGCATTGCCTACAACGATGGCGGCAAGTGCGTGATCAACCCCCGGCGCGGCGTGACCGAGGATTTGGACAGCTTGCCATGGCCCGCCTATCACCTATTCCCCATGGAGTATTATCGGCTGCTGCGGCGTTCCAATCAATCCGACACCGAGTTCACCATGCCCATGATGTCGGCCCGGGGCTGCACCTTTAAGTGCACTTTCTGCTACCGCATGGACCCGGGCTACCGGGCCCGCTCCGGCGACAACTTGATGGCGGAGATCGAGTTTCTTTACAAGGAATACGGCGTCACGCGGATCTCGTTCATGGATGATCTGATGATGACCTCGATCGCCCATACGGAAGAGATCTGCAATGCCTTCGAAAAGGCCAATCTGCCGGTCACCTGGGACTGCAACGGCCGCCTGAATTACTGCACGCCCGAGTTGTTGGCGCACATGAAACGGGCCGGTTGTGTCTTCATTAACTATGGCATCGAGGCCATGGATGACAACGTGTTGAAGCTAATGAAAAAGGGCCTGCGTACCGAACAGGTCGTCAACGGCGTGGAATGGACCCTGGAAGCGGGCATCAGTCCCGGCTTGAATATGCTATTCGGCAATCTGGGCGATACCAAGGAAACATTGCAAAAGGCGGTGGATTTCCTGATCGAATATGACGATCAGGCGCAACGGCGCACGATAAGGCCCGTGACACCGTATCCAGGCTCGCCGCTATATTATATGGCGATTGAACGGGGCCTGTTGGAAGGCCCAGCGGATTTCTACGAGAAAAAGCACCTCAATTCGGATCTGCTGTGCTGTAACTTCACCGAATTATCCGACGAAGAGGTTTATGCCGCACTGGAAGATGCCAACAAACAGTTGGCGGTTAATTTCTTCGACAGCAACCGTGACAATGCCCTCAGCCAGATCGAGTACCTCTATCGCGAAAAGGACACCACCTTCCGCGGTTTCCGACAGGGTATGAAGTCCCAAGGCAAGTCAGCACCGGCGACAGGCGCCTCTTTTGGCGCGGCTGCCTCCGATTCCATGTGAGCCAATTCTCGAATTGGCGTTTCCCGAACAGCCGCGCTCAGGTATTCTGAGACGATTCTCGGGATCGGTTATCGGCGGAAAACGGCATGCAGCAACAGGATCAGACAAAGGACTATTTTCGGGTGGCCGCCGAGGACTGGCACCAGAAATCAAAGGACGGGCGCAGCGATTACAGCGCTCTTGAGGGCCGCCGCCACGCCGTTCTCTCCGCTATTGACGAGATCAAGGATGCGCGGCGCTTTCTCGATGTGGGCTGTGGCTCCGGACAATTGGTCATTGCGGCCGCCCAGCGGGGCTTGAATGCCGAAGGTATTGATTTTGCTTCCGAAATGATCGAGCTATGTGAGGCCAATCGTAAGGAAGCGGGCGTTGAGGCCGAATTTACCGAAGGCTCGTTCTTTGACGTTGATCTGAAGGCGGGAAGCTACGACATCATCTCCGCCCAAGGCTTCATCGAGTATTTTTCGCCCGACGACATGATGTTGATCTTCAAGCGCTGCTTTGAATTGCTACGGCCTGGCGGCTCGTTGCTGGTCGGCTCCCGCAACCGCCTGTTCAACGCGGTGTCCTTCAATGCCTTCACCGAAGTCGAGAGCGAGCTTGGCATCCTAGAGGCCCTGGTGAACGAGTGCATCGCGCTGCATACCTCGGAAAGCCAGGAAGCCGCGTTCGAGGCTCTGCGCGCCCACGAGCGTATGGACCCTCATCCCGACAGCCACCCCGCCACCGGTGTTCCCGTCGATGTGCGGTATCAGTATTCACCGGCGGATCTGACGGGCCGGCTCCGGTCCAGCGGTTTTACGCCCACCACTTTGTTTCCGATCTATTTCCACGGCCTGCCGGGCGCCATCAGAAAGGCCCGCCCCGATCTGCATTTCCAACTGGCCAATGCCGTGGCGGAGTTTACCTTGCGGGATCAGCGGCTGACGCCGTTTTGCTCCACCTTTGTCCTGCATGTGACGAAGTAGGTTCCTCGTATGCCATTGACCATCGTCACCTATCACTATGTGCGGGATCTGGCGAACAGCCGCTATACCGGCATCAAGGGCCGGGATCTGGCGGAATTCAAAGGTCAGCTCGACCATATCGGCAACCACTATGAGGTTGTCAGCACGGAAGATGTGGTCGGTGCCTTCAAGGGCGAGACAACATTGCCCGATAATGCCTGCTGGCTGACTTTCGATGACGGCTATCTGGATCATTTTATCAATGTCCTGCCGCAGCTGTACGAGCGAAAAATGCACGGCGCTTTCTTCCCTCCCGTCAACGCCGTGGTGCATGGCGAATTGCTGGACGTAAACAAGGCGCATTTTATCCGCGCGGCACAGCCCGATACCGCCGCCATCATCGGCGAGATCAAAACATATATCGACGCCAATCAGGGCCAGGAGAATATTCAGACCTTTGATACCTATTGGCAGGAGCACGCGCAGGTAGGCCGCTATGACCCCGCGGATGTTATGTTCATCAAAAAGGTGCTGCAACACACTCTACCCGAGGCAAAGCGGAATGCGTTGGTGGATGAGCTGTTTGAGCGTTTTGTCTCCATGGATCAAAAGGCTTTCGCCGGCGAACTTTACATGTCGCAAGACCAACTTCGCATGATGATTCAGTGCGGCATGTACATCGGCGGCCATGGCGCGAAACATTATTGGTTGGACCGTCTCGGCGCGGCGGAACAGGAGGCGGAAATTGCAGCCAGCCTGGATTTTTTGCGCGGCCTTGGTGCGCCGACCACGGATTGGGTGATGTGTTATCCCTATGGTGCCAACGACGCGGCCCTGCGTGGCCTGCTGGGCCGCAGGGGTTGCGCTCTGGGCCTGACCATCGATACTGGTGTCGTGGATATTTCGCAGGACGATCCGCTATTGTTGCGCCGCCGCGACACCAATGAACTGCCTTTGGCGTAGATGTCTTGCAGCGGTCTTGCATCGAAAGGGTTGAAGGCCTAAACGATCCCTATTGGTTAATAGGAAGCAGCGAGCCATGAGTCTTATTTCAGGTTTTCAGATCGTCCGCCGCCGCATTGTCGGCATGGCGACCAAGCCGGGTATGTTCGGCGTTATGAGTTCCAAGATCTTGTTGGAATTTGCGGCCCGGCACAATTTCCCGCGTTTGGCGGCCTGGCTGCTGGCCTGGCAGGTGCAGACCGTGTGCGAGGCAACGGTGCCGGGCAAACCGGCGGTGGCTCTGACCTTGCCTAAAAGCGGCTTTGCCGAGGATGTGCAGAACTCCATCGTCCGCGATGGCCGCTTCAAGGTTCTGCGCCTGCATCGTAAGGCCCTGAAGGTGATTGCCAACTGTTTCTTTGGCGCCTTGGTCGACGACAATAATTACCGCCAGGATGACGCTGCCATCACGGCCCGCAAGATGGCCTACCGCGACTTCATGATCGGGGTTTGCCGCCACCTGATCCCGCGCCTAGAACTCGACGTCGCCATGACTGCTAATTTCAGCTTTTATGCCGAGCAGGAATTCGCTGCCGCCCTGGATCATTTCGGCGTGCCCGTGGTCGCCATGCACAAGGAATGCATGAAGACGCCGGGCGTCGAAGGTTTCTACGAGAAAACCTACCGGGAGCGGAAGATGCCGTTCCGGGGCCGCATGATCACCACCTATAACGAGATTGAGCGCCGCATCGAGATTAATGCCGGCGTCGCCCCCGCCGATCACATCGTCGCCACCGGCGCGCCACGTCTGGACCGCTTTCACCAATGGCGTCGGGAGCATGCCGGCCAGGATCAATCCCTTGATGGCCGGCCCACGGTGCTGTTCATGTCCTTCAACGAAAAAACCGGCTGTCCCGTGCTGGGCCGGCGCGGCGATGACCGTTTTGAGGCGCTGGATCCGGAACTGGAAAAGATCAACTGGGCCAATCTGGCGCGCAATTGCCATGGCGCCATGATCCGCCTGGCGCAGAAATATCCGCAGATCCACGTCATCATCAAGGCCAAAAACCATGTCCTGGCCATGGAGGCCCTGAACGCCGGTCTGGGCGAGAATTTCGAGCCGCCGGAAAATCTGGAAGTTCTGGTCGGCGGTAATTCCTTCGATCTGATCGTCGGCTGCGACGTAATCTGCGGCATCAACAGCGGTTCGTTGTTTGAATCCCTGGCCGCCAACGTAGACGTGGTCTCGCCCCATTTCGATGAGGCGGCGGCACCTTTGACCGCGCCCTATATGGTGGACTTGGGCGAGGCGGCGGGCCGGGCGGATTCGGCCGATGAACTGGTCACCATGATGGCAGAAAAGGCGCTTGCACGTCCGGCGAAATCCCGTGGTGCCGAATTAAGCGAAGCCGCCTGCCTGGCGCTTGATCAATGGGTCAACAATTCCGACGGCAAGGCGGGCGAGCGGGTCAGCCGCGTCATCATGGACCTGGTCGAGGAACGGCGCCAGAAACTGGCGGCCAAGGAGTCGACGCGCACTGGCGGCGTGCAGCCCGTTAGCGGTTAGGCTGTCGCGGCGACTTCCAGGTTCAGCTCTTCGATCATCTGCTCGCGCATGACGAACTTCTGCACCTTGCCGGTGACGGTCATGGGGAAGCCGTCCACGAACTTGATATAGCGCGGCACCTTGTAGTGGGCGATCTGGCCGCGGCAGAATTCCTTGATCTCGTTTTCGTCCGCCGTCTCGCCCTCGCGCAGGACGATCCAGGCACATAGTTCCTCGACGAATTTCGGATCAGGCACGCCGATTACCTGCACATCCTGGATCTTGTCGTGACGGTAGAGATATTCCTCGATCTCGCGCGGGTAGACGTTCTCGCCGCCCCGGATCACCATGTCCTTGATACGTCCAACCACGTTGCCATAGCCGTGTTCGTCCATGGTGCCCAGATCGCCCGTATGCATCCAACCCGCCGCGTCAATGGACTCCGCCGTGCGCTCATCATCATCCCAATAGCCCAGCATGACGTTATAGCCTCGCGTCAGGATCTCGCCGGTCTCGCCCGGCGCCACGATGCGGCCGTCGGCATCAATGATCTTGCTTTCCACATGCGGCAGCGAGCGGCCCACGGTGCCCACCTTGCGTTCCAGTTCGTCATCCACCGCCGTCTGAAAGCTGACCGGCGAGGTTTCCGTCATGCCGTAGGCGATGGTGACCTCGGTCATGTTCATCTTGTCCACCACCTGTTTCATCACCTCGATTGGGCAGGGGGAGCCGGCCATGATGCCGCTGCGTAGAGAGGAAAGGTCATAGCTGTCGAAATCCGCATGATCCAAGGCGGCGATGAACATGGTGGGCACGCCATAAAGAATGGTGCAGCGCTCTTCCTGAACCGCTTCCAGCACTTCCGTCGGATCGAACCCTTCGCCGGGATAAACCATGGTGGCGCCGTGGGTGATGCAGGCAAGATTGCCCATGACCATGCCAAAACAGTGATACAGCGGCACCGGAATGCCCAATCGGTCGCCTTCGACCATGCGGACGCCTTCGCCGGTAAAGAAGCCGTTGTTGAGGATATTGTGATGGGTCAGGGTGGCGCCCTTGGGAAAGCCCGTGGTGCCGGAGGTGAATTGGATATTGATGGGGTCGTCGAATTGCAATAGCCCCGCCAGTTCCGACAACCGTTCCTTGTGGCTGGCGTTGCCCAATATGGCAATGTCGGCGAAGTTGTACATACCCGGCGTCAGATCATTACCCATGCGGATCACGATGCGCAGGTCGGGCAGTTTTTCCGACTGCAACTGGCCCAGTTCGGCATTGTCGATCTCCGGCGCCAGGGTGCGGACCATTTCCACATAGTCCGAGGTCTTGAAGCTGGGCGAAATGATCAGCGCCTTGCACTGCACTTTGTTCAGGGCGTATTCCAGCTCTGATAGGCGATAGGCGGGATTGATGTTGACCAGAATCAGACCAGCCTTGGCGGTGGCGAACTGGCTGACCGCCCATTCGGCGGTGTTCTGCGACCAGATGCCGATGCGCTCGCCCGGCTCCAGGCCCAGGGCCAGCAGCCCGGCGGCAAAAGCATCGACTGCCTCCTTAAGCTGGGCAAAGGTCCAGCGCACATTCTGATGGCGCACCACCAGGGCTTCCCTATCGGCCCAGCGTGCGGCGGCGTTATCAAAATGTACGCCGATGGTCTCGCCGATCAGCGGTACCGCGTTGGCCCCATGGGTATAACTTTGCGTCAGCTTTTCCATCACACGTCTCCAGATGCGTTTGCCGTCTATTCAGACGCGGACTTTGCCATGTTGACGCGGATTTGTCAGCCCGCTGCCTTGGCCATGACCGTGGCCATGCGCCGAGAGAAGGCGGCCGCGTCGGGCAGGGCCTCGCCCTCGATAATGCGGGCCTGATCCAGCAACAGAAATGCCAGATCGGCCAGATCGTCCGCCGCGCCGCCCTTGGTGGCCGCGCCGGCCATATTCTTGATCAGGTCGTGCTTGGGGTTGATCTCCAAAATCCGCACAGAGTCAGAGTTCAGCTGGTTGTGCGCCTTCAACATCCGCTCCAACCGCATGTCCATATCGCCATCATCGGCAACCAGACAAACGGCGCTGTCGGTCAGTCGGTCCGTGGTGCGCACATCCTTCACCGTCTCGCCCAGGGTCTGCTTGATCAGCGCGATCAGTGTCGCCAGTTCGCTATCGCCCGCGGGCTCAACCTCATCCGTCTCGTCCTTGGCCGGTTCCTCGCCCATATTGGACAAGTCAGTGGTGCCGCGCGTGGCAGAGGTCAGGGCATGGCCGTCGTATTCGAACACCGCTGATAGCCAGAAATCATCGACTGGATCGGACAACAACAAGACCTCGACCCCACGGGCGCGGAAGCCTTCCAAGTGAGGGCTGGTCTCCAATGTCTGCAGGTCATCGCCGGTGATGTAGTAGATCGCCTCCTGCCCCTCTTTCATGCGGGCGACGTAGTCCTTCAGGCTGACCAGATCCTCGCCGGCGGTGGAGCGGAAACGCACCAATTCCAGTAAATCGGTCTGACGCTCCTGGTCCTCGTACAGGCCTTCTTTTAGAACGGAGCCGAAATTTTCCCAGAATTCAGCGTATTTTTCTGGCTCTTTCTCGGCTTTCTTGCTCAATTCCGTTAGTACGCGGCGGGTCACGGCCTGGTTCATATGGCGTATCAACGGGCTGTTCTGCAGCATCTCGCGGGAGATGTTCAGGGGCAGATCCTCGCTGTCCACGATGCCGCGCAGAAAACGCAGATACGAGGGGATCAGGCCTTCGGCCTCGTCCGTGATGAAGACCCGGCGCACGTAAAGTTTCACCGCGTGCCGGCGGGCCGGGTCGAACAGATCAAATGGACGCCGCGTGGGTACGAATAACAGGCCAGTATATTCGATCTTGCCCTCGGCCTTGTAGTGGATGTTTAGCCAGGGATCGTCCATGGCATGGCCGACGTGGTGATAGAATTCGGTATATTGCTCGTCCGTGATTTCGCTCTTTGGCCGGCTCCAGATGGCAGAGGCCTCGTTGGCGGCGGTTTCCTCGCCATCATCGATGGTCAGCAGGATCGGCAGGGCGATATGGTCGGAATATTTTTTCACCACGCCTTGCAGCTTGTGTTCCTCCAGCCATTCGTCCTCGCCTTCCTTAAGGTGGATGACAATGCTGGTGCCCCGGCCCTCGCGCGACCCTTCGTCGATGGTGAACTCGCCAAGACCGTCCGAGGTCCAGACCCAGGCGGCATCGTCACCGGCCCGGCGCGAGGTCACTTCGACCTTGTCCGCGATCATGAAGACGGAATAGAAGCCGACCCCGAACTGGCCGATCATCTGCATGTCCTCGGCCTGATCGCCGCTCAAGTTATCCATGAAAGCGGACGTGCCCGAGCGCGCGATGGTGCCCAGGTCCGAGATTAGGCCGTCCCGGTCCATACCGATGCCGTTGTCCGACAGGGACAGGGTGCGGGCTTCTTTGTCGACCTTGATCTGGACCTTGAAGTCCGGATCGTCGCCCAGGATTTCCGGCTCGGTGATGCTCAAATAGCGCGCCTTGTCACAGGCGTCCGAGGCATTGGAAATCAGTTCCCGCAGGAAGACCTCCTTGTCGGAATAAACCGAATTGACCATCAGGCGCAAAAGCTTCGCTACCTCGGTCTGGAAGGAGAGTGTTTCCTCGCTCATAACGGATCGTCCTTATTCTTTGGGGCTGTCTTTGTCTTCAACCATCAGCGCGCTGGCTTCGGTCATGAAATCCTTGGCCTTGTATTCCGGCAACATGTAGGCCCAGGGGCTGTAGCGTTCATTGATTTGCGCCACTTCCGCCTTGGCCTCTGCAGCCGTTTTCATGGCCTTTTTCTGCTTCTCCGTCAGGCCATCCAGTTTGATGTTGGCCGCATCGAAACGTGCCGAGAGGTTCAGCCAATGGCCGTCCTTGCGTTTTAGCACCAACATTTTCAAAGTGACGCCATCAAAGGTCTTGAACAGGGCCCGGTGGGCGTCCTTGAAATCAATCTTGTCGGCCCGGCGCACGTCCTCGAAACTCAGGAAACCAAGCGCGGAACCCAGGGCATTGCCGGCGGTGGCGCTCAAGGGCTTCATGCCCGCTGGCAGGTCGGCGATTTTGAAATCCCGGCTATCTGGATCCGTGCGGACGACGCCGGCCCGGCTGCCATCGGGTTGGATGGTGGCGGCGGTGCGCACCCGTTTGCGGGCGATGGTCGGCATGCTGTCGTCCAGCCAACGGTCGATGCTCTCCAGCACCTCGACCCGGCCGGACGCCAGATAGCTCTGCGCATCGCCCTGCCGTCGGACGTAATAGATACCGTCTGCATTCTCCGTTGGGGCGACTTTGGTCTTGCCCACGATGATGGCGGCGATGGTCTTGTCGCCATCCTTGCCAAGGGAGATGGCCGTGCCGCGGCCGCCTTCTTTTGGCGTCTTCAAGAACAGCTTGTGGTGCAAGGCCGGCTTGGCGGTCTTGGCTTCCAGCAGGCGCATTTGGGCGATACCGACCACGGCCTGTTTGACAGTGGCGAAATCCACCGGATAGCCGTCGCGCTCAGGTACCTGCCAGTTATCACCCGCCACGCGGCGGATGGTAAAGGCCAGCTTTGGCGTGTGCACATTGATGCTGGTGATGTCGTTGACCTGATCGATCAGGTTCGGGAACAGGCTGGCGGGCGGCGCGCTGGAAGCGGTGGCGCGGCCCCGCTCCACGGTTGACCACATGGCCGCCCCGACCGATAGGGCGGTGAGTAAGCTTAACAGAGCAAATGGCTTGGTTTTCATGAACTCTCTCCCACCCTTCAGTTTCGCACCGTGGCTGAACCTGAACCACGGCGCCGCCGGCGCAGCCCGTACACGGCCAGGATTGCGGCGATCAGGGCCACGGCCAGGGGCATCAGGCCCACGTTGGCGAATTTTAAACGCGTCTCCAAACCATCGATTTCGCGGTTCAGGTTGTGCTGGACGTCGCGCAGCTGCTTGCGTGTCTGCAAGACCTGGCTCCTGACCGATTGAATCTCACGCTGCTGTTCCGGTGTCAGCAGGCTGCCGCCGCTGGCCTGGGCCCTGGATTCAAGTTCGGCGATGCGCTTTTTGCTTTCCTCCAGGCGTTCTTTCAATTTGCGTTCCTCGGCCAGGAATTTCTGCTCCGCCGCCCGGCGCATGGCCTCGACCACCACGAACGGGCGGGTCGATTTGCCCCGGCTGCGCAGGCCGATCAAATCGGAAGAGCCGGACAGATTATCCAGGGCGTTGATGACAAAATCCGCGTTGGCCGCGATAGGCACGATCATTTGCTGGCCCATCATGTTTCGTTTGCGCAGCCAGAACTGGTCATGCAGCATATCCGTATCGGCCACGACGATGACGCTGATCGGGCTGCTGCTGTCTTTCATATGGGCCGCTTTGCGCTTTTCGGCAACCTTGCCATTGATGTCTTTCGGCGGGCCGTCGGGGAAAGCGGATTTGGCCTTGCCGGCAAGGCGTGCCGCAATCATGTGGCGTTCACCATCCGGCTTAAAAAGTTCCAACAAACGGTCCGGCGCGGGGCCGAAGCGGATCAGATTGGTCTCCATGCGCATGGCCTGGGTGCTCGTGGAAACCAATGGCGTGACCTTGATGCCGCTGTCGGGCAGCGCCTTGATGGTGCCGGCGTTGGCCATGATCAGGGGGCCAAGATCGGCGGTGACCACATCGTCAGGGTTCAGGTTCCCTGCCGCCAATTGCAGCCAGACCAGATAGCGGACGACGCGTGTCTGCCCGCCCTGACCGGCATTGACCTGTTGCGAAGCATCGAAATCACCGATCACGTGATCCGTCGGCACGGAGACGCCCCAGGTATTGAGCAATTTATCAAGCGTGGAAGAGGCCAGCGCCAGGCCCTGTTGTCCGGCACCTCGTTGCGCCCGTGCGGTGACTTCGGAGTATGGATCGACAAAAACCATGGCCCGGCCGCCGGCCATGACGAATTGGTCAATGGCGTACAGGGCATGTTCGTCCAGGCCCAGGGGATGAGTAATCAGCAGAATATCCACACTGGGCGGAATGACCCCTTGGCGCGGGTCAAGGGTGCGTAGGGCAAAACTATCGCGGATCGCCCCGATAATGGCCCAGGGCTGCGGCCCGCCGCTGAAACGCATCATCGGCGAGGCATCCGCATTCATCTGTAGACCACTGATCAGGCCGACGACGGGCTTTTTCGGATCGCTCAAATTAAACAGCATCCGCGTCAGATCGTATTCCAGGAAGGCCTCTTTCTCGCGGCTGAAGAACGGCACGACTTGCCGGTCATCGATTGTATTGGTGGCGACCAGGCCGAAATAGATGCTGTCGCCGGTGCCCAGGGGTACCGCCTGTATGCCCAGTCGGACCGCATCATCCTCGGCCTCGGTGAAGGGCTCGGGATCGATCACTTCCAGGTGGATCTTGCCGCCCGAGAGGTTGACGTATTCTTCCAGCAGTTCACGCACCCGCAAGCCATAGGACTTGATGTTGGGCAACTGGATCGCCAGTTTCTCCGAGAAATAAAAGCGCAGCCGGATCGGTTCCGGGATCTCGTCGAGGATGCGTTTCGATCCCGCGCTCAAGGTATACAGACCGTTCTCGGTCAGATCGAGGCGGGCCGAGCGCAGGCTGTTGGACGAGAAGACGTTGACGCTGAGGAACAGGATCGCGGCCAGACCAAGTGCCAGCACGGAGGTGGTTGAACGGTTCATCTCTCTATCCCTCTTTTAGCTGGCTTTTTTCAGATCGACGATCAGCAGATTGGCGAATAGCCAAAACAAGATCAGCGAGATGAAGTAGATCAAATCCCGCGCATCGATGACGCCGTTCTGAATGGCGTTGAAATGGGTCAGGAAGCTGAACGAGGCAACGGCATCCAGCAACGGTTGCGGCGCCCAGGCGGCGAAGAAGTCCAAGACAATGGGTGCGCCCGATACGGTGAACAGAAAACACACCACCACCGAGATGACAAAGGCGATAACCTGATTTTTCGTGGCCGCCGAGATGCAGGCGCCAATCGCCAGATAGCCGCCGGCCATCAGCATGCTGCCTATGTAGGATGCGACAATGACACCATGATCGGGCTGGCCCAGATAGCTGACGGTCAGCCACATGGGGAACGTCAGGCTCAGGGCGATGCCGATGAAAACCCAGGCGGCGAGGAATTTGCCGACAACGGTCGACCATAGGGACATAGGCAAGGTCAGTAACAACTCGATGGAACCCGATTTGCGTTCCTCGGCCCACAGGCGCATGGCGATGGCCGGCACCAGGAACAGGTACAGCCAGGGATGAAAGTTGAAGAACGGCTTTAGGTCCGCCTGCCCGCGAATGAAAAAGCTGCCCATGTAGAAGGTGAAGATGCCCGTGAGGAACAGGAAAATCACGATGAAGATATAAGCCAGGGGCGTATTGAAATAGCCCTTCAACTCACGCCGGAAAACGGCCCAGGTGCTCGCCATTATGCAGCCTCCCCCCGGTTACCATTCCCGGCTTTGTTATTAGTGTCCTTGGCGCCGGTAATATTGCGGAAGACCTCGTCCAGGCGCGGTTGCTCCACCGACAGGCGCGAGGTTGACCAGTTTTGCTGTTTGATCAGGTCGGCGACATCGGCCACGATGGACTGGCCGGCGCTGGGATAGGCCCGAAAACGTCCGCCCGGCAGCTCATCAACCAGGGTCACACCGGCCATGGCCCTCAGGGCCTCGGCAACGCCGTCATTCTGACATTCTATCAGCACGGCGTTATGGTAAGGGGATTGGCTCTCCAACTCGGCCGGGGTGCCGTCGGCGACGATGCGGCCGTCGGCGATGATCATGGCCCGGCTGCAGACAGCATCGACCTCCTCGAGAATGTGGGTCGAGATAACGATGGCCTTTTCCTTCGCCATATCCGCGATCAGGCCGCGGACTTCATGCTTCTGGTTCGGGTCCAGACCGTCGGTCGGCTCGTCAAGTACCAGCACGGGTGGATCATGCAGGATCGCCTGGGCTAACCCGACCCGGCGCTTGAAACCCTTGGACAGGGTCTCGATAGGTTGCCGCAGGACCGCTTCGAGGTGCACGTTGGCAATCACATAGTCCAGACGCCGCCGCCGGGTCGGCGCATCCAGGCCGCGCACATCGGCAATGAAATTCAGAAAACCGATCGGCGTCATGTCCGGATAGGCCGGCGCGCCTTCGGGCAGATAGCCGATCTTGGCCTTGGCCGCGATGGGATCTTCGTCCACGTCATGGCCCGCCACCCGGACCGTGCCCGCTGTTGGCGTCATGAAGCCGGTAATCATTTTCATGGTGGTGGACTTGCCGGCGCCATTGGGCCCCAGAAAACCAAGCACCTGACCCTTGGGTACATTGAAGCTGACGCCATCCACGGCGGTCAGATGGCCAAATTTCTTGACCAGACCGTCGACCTCGATCATCCAATCCATAGATTGCTGCGCCTCTTTTGCCTGTATTTTTGTGATGTGTTATTTTGTGTGATGAATTGGCCTGTTAAATAGTCGTTCAGCCCATATCCTTCAAGAGTATTTGCGTCGGGCCGCCATGGCCCTGTAGATTGCCGTCGCGACAAAAATTGGGGCCTACAGTGACAACACCTTCTGAATCGGGCGAATCCTTACGAAAGGTGGTCTCGCCCTGCGCCGGGGTTTGCATATTGCACACCGAAACGAAACTGTGCCTGGGCTGCTACCGCACCATTGCCGAGATTTCCCATTGGCAGGCTATGAGCGCGGCGGAACAGCATGGTGTCATGGCCGAGATCGCCGTGCGGCGCGCGGCGGATCGGGGTGCCTGAAGGCGGTCTAGACCATTTTTGCGATTGAACTTACCCGCCCGCTCCCCCTGCCCGGCCACCCACAGGGTACCATTAATGGGTGGCCGGGCAGGGGGAGCGGGCGGCCTGGCGCATCGATGAATATCGAAAATGGTCTAGCGTTTTCGCCGCCCTGAAATCTGCATCAACCAGATCCCGCCCAGGACCAGGGCGCCGCCCAGTAATTGCACCGGCGTCATGACTTCGCCGAACAGCAGATAGGCCGCGCTGATCGAAATCAGTGGCTGGGCGTTGGTGAACATGGCCGACCGCATGGCGCCGATATAACTCAGGCCCAGGAAATACAGCGGCACGGAGGTGGCCTGCAATATCACCACCGCCCATAGGCCGCCCCAGCCCGAGCGGTTGATGGGCCAGGCGATGGTGCCGAAACTCAGGCACAAGGCCAACAGGACCATCGCCGCGACCAAGGCCATGTGGGTGGTGACGACCATCGGGTCGTGGTCCTGCATGCGCCTGACCAGCCAGACCGCGTTCCAGGCCGCCGCCATGCCCGCGCCGAGCGCCAGGGCGATGCCGCGCAAATCGGCCACCTCCAGGGACACTCCCAGCATCAAGGCCAGACCCAGAAAGGCGATGGCGATGGCGATCAGGTTTGGCAGCGCAAGGCGTTCGCGCAGCACCACGATATTCAGCACCGCGATCATCGGCGGATAGGTGAAAAACAACAATACCGCCAGTCCGACCGAGATGAATTCGACGGCGCCCACGTGGCCATAGAACATCATGGCGGTCAGCGCGCCCAGCCCGACACAATGGCCCCAGGCCCGCCATGGCAGGGCCAGGGAGCGGCCGCTGAACAGGCAGAACAGCGGCAAACCAAGGGCCAATAGGCTGGCCCGTGTGGCGGCCACGGTGATACCGTTGCTGCCCCCTTCATAGGCATAGCGGGACAAGGCCACGGCCAGGCCCAGCCCAATCGCCGCCAGCACCGCGAAACTTATTCCCAGCGAGCTTCTGCGCGCCTCACTCAAAAGTGCCGGCTCCCAATATCCAGCCTTCTTCGGCCTCAACCATGGCGCGGACCTCGGCGCTTAGACTTTTCGGACCGCTCAGATCTTCCACCAACGCGCCCCGCGCATCACGGGCGGCCAGATGCCGGGCAATGGTTTCCACCTGTACCGCATCCTTGATTTCATCCTTCCTGGTCTCGATCTTTAGGATCGAGGGATAAACCTCCGCCAGAATGATTTGCCAGGATGGCTCGGGCGGCGGCGGGCCCAGGCCGGTTTCAAAGGGCCAAACCAGTGTTTGCGCCGCCAGCTCCGGGGCATCGCGCAAGGCCTTCAGGACGGGTATGCCCATCAGACTCTGTGAGCCGACGGAGCCGGTGGTGTAAAGCTTCCAACATGGCTGGCTACGCGGCAGCCAGGCTTCGCAATGGCGCCGCTCCGGTGTTTTTTGGTCATAGGCATGGGTTTTGCGCGACGACAGGGTGGCGCTTTGCCGATGCCCGGGCAGCCCCAAAACGGAAACGGTCCGCCTGATATGCGTTCGTTTAACGCCGCCGCGATTTCAAACCGGTTGTTGCTGTTGTCCACGCCGTCCCGGATCAACCCATCCAAGCCGTCCCAAACCGCGCGCCAGACGGCCCCATCGTCGATGCCGCTAAACCCGGCAAGGTTGGCGAAGCCCCGTGGATAGCCGTTGGGGAAATCAAATCCGGCCAGCACTCGCTGTCCCTTTGCGGACAAATCCATCAGGATCCCGGAAATTTCCGCCCGCGCCTGATTCCGCGTTGGCGGATTGCCAAGAAAATTGCGCCGTAAACCGCGCCCGCTTCGCTGTACCAGGCAATACCATATGCTATCGGCGCCCCGTTTGGGTGTGGCATTGGCGCTCCAGTCCACGATCAGGTAGGCATCGAAAATGGGGCGGACTTTGCTAATTGGTCAATGCCTCGAACGTGGTCGGGGCCTTGCGCCGTACGCGGAAGCCGTCGCGCTCTATCTCTAGCACCGCCATGCCCCGTTCTGCCACGCCGTTGGGGTCAAAACGGAAGATACCATCGCTGCCGACGAAGCCGTCGGGATTGGTGATGGCGCGGGTCGAGAAATCCGGTCCACCTGCTTCCTGGCTTAGAATGGCGGCCAGGGCCATGGCGTCAAAGGCCAGGGAGGCGAGGCGCGGCGGTTTGTGGCCAAAGACCTTTGCATAGCGATTGTTGAAATCAGCCGCCGCCGCCCTGTCCGCGCCGGCGAACCAGCCGCCCAGCAGGGCCGGTTCCAGCCGGACCTTTGGATCATCCCAGCGGCCGGTGCCCAGCAGCCGGATTTCCGCCGTGTCGATGTCGTAATAGGGCAGCAATGGCGCCAGGGACTTCAGTAACTCGCCGCCTTCGGGCAGCAGTACCGCGTCAAAGTCCAGATCACCCAGGGTGTCGTGTTTCTGCAACGCTTCCAACATGCGTTTGGCGGTCTCACCCTCGGTATTCGCCAGTTCCTTGCGCCGGGTCAGCAGGGCTTGGCGGCGAAGGTGATAGTTCGCCAGGCGTTTGACCGATTTATCCAGATCTTCGCCGTCCGGGGAATAGAATTCAGACTGGGCCAACTCGGCACCATGGCGCAGGACGGCTTCCCGTGCGGCGAACAGGACCGCCAGGCCGTAAAGGTCATCGGGCGCCAGGACCGCGACGCGGCGCAAGCCACGGGCGGCGGCAAAGCCGATCACCGCATCGACCTCCTGGCTTGGCGTGAAGCTCAACAAATAGACGCCGCTACCCGCGACCCGGCGGTCTGATGAAAACGCGATCATGGACAGGCCCCTGGCACGGGTGACCGCGGCGGCGGCCTCGACCGAAGTATTGAATAACGGGCCCAGGATAATCTCCGCCCCTTCGCCGACCAATTCCGTGGCCGCCTGGCTGGCGCCCTCCGGCGTGCCGCCGGTGTCCCGGGGCATCAGCAACAGCCGTTTGCCGCCAATATCGAACAGCGCCAACATGGCCGCGTTCAACATGGCCCGGCCCAATTCAGCGGCGCCGTGAGGGCCGCTCAACGGCAATAGCAGGCCGATGCGGGTTGGTTGGCCTTCGATACCGGATGGCGGCCGCAGGGCCGGTGCGGTCTGCACAGTCACCTCCTTGGGTGGCGGTACCGGCAGCATGATGGTGGCTGTCGCGGGTGGCGCCGTGGTGCTTGGCGGCGCGGCGATTTGTTCTTGGGGGGGTGGTTTTTTCGCTTCTGTCTTGGGGCTTACTACTGGCACACTGTTGGGCGTGGGCGGCGTTTGGGCGCAACCCCACAAAACGGCAAACGGGAACAGCAAACATGCGACCAGGACACGGGTCTGGAGCAGGGTCCGAAACAGGGCCTGCAACAGAGTCTGAAACGGATGCTGAAAAGGGGCCAAGCGATACGTCCTCTCTAATGTCCGGCGACGTCACTCAATCTAGTGCGCGCGCAACGGGCGGTAAAGCCGTGCCGGCTACCTTCTCGCCGGGCCTGTATGTCGTGGCCACACCAATTGGCAACGCCCGCGACATAACCTTGCGGGCGCTGGATCTGTTGGCCAGCGCCGATATCATTGCCTGCGAGGATACACGGGTCACCCGCAAGTTGCTGCTTATTCATGGCATCGAGACTCCGACCCTGGCTTATCATGATCATAACGCCGCCCGCATGCGGCCGCGTCTTATGGAACGCCTGAATAAGGGCGAAATCGTGGCGTTGGTCAGCGATGCCGGTACGCCGCTGATCTCGGATCCTGGTTACCGCCTGGTGAACGAGGTCCGCGCGGCGGATATCGCCGTCACCGCCCTGCCGGGCGCCTCGGCGCCCATGGCGGCCCTGGCCAGCGCCGGGATGCCGACGGATAGGTTTCTGTTTGCCGGCTTTCTGCCCGGAAAAACAGTAGCTCGCCGCCGGACTCTGGCTGAATTAGCCGTGGTTCCAGCCACTTTGGTGTTTTTCGAGGCGGCGCCGCGCCTGGCCGCCTCCCTGGCCGACATGGGGTTGGAATTGGGGCCGCGCGCGGCGGCGGTTTTGCGGGAGCTGACCAAAAAGTTCGAGGAAGCCCGCCATGGTACGCTATCGGATCTGGCGGCGCATTATCAGGCCGTGGGGCCGCCAAAAGGCGAGATCGTTGTCCTGGTGGCGCCCCCCGACGATAAGGCCGAGAGCCTGGACCCGGCCGAAATCGATGCCATGCTGCAAGCGGCATTGGGGCAGGGCAGCGTCAAGGATGCCGCCAAGGCCCTGGCGGAACAGACAGGCCTGCCGAGGCGTGATTTGTATAACCGGGCCCTGGAACTACGTGCCGGGGCATTGCGTGATGGGGCATTGCGTGATGGGGCATCGCGTGACGGGACCCCGCCTGACGGAAGTGCGGGGCGTGACGAAGGCGCGGGGCGGGAACCATCCTCATCCGAGGGAGATCGGTAATTTTGGCCAAAGCGGGCGAATCGGCATTGAAACCGCGCCAACGCGCCTATCGCGCCGGGCGCAAGGCGGAAATGATCGCGGCGGCATTGTTGCGGCTGAAGGGTTATCGCATTTTGGCCCGAGATTATCGTGCAGGCGTCGGTGAATTGGATATAGTAGCCCGTCGGGGCCGGTTGCTGGCGGTGATCGAGGTGAAGCGGCGGCGCGATTTGGCAACGGCGCTGGCTGCCGTGACGGCGCGGCAGCAACGGCGCATCGCGCGCGCTGCGGCGGCTTACCTGGCGCGGCATCAAGGGCTTGGTGAATTGGATATTCGTTTCGATGTTATCGTGGTGCTGCCCCATCGCCCGCCAAGGCATATAAAGGATGCCTGGCGGCCAGAAGACATGTAAATGATAGGCATGTAAATGGAAGCGTATTGAAAAAATGATTTGGATGAGGTGCTTGGATGAAACCGTGGGCGACTAGAAAGCTTTGCCTGGGTCTGGCATTGACCGTGCTGGCGGCCGGCGCGGCGACGGGTCTGGGCGGATGTGCCTCGGTGGTTGTCGGGGCCGGTGCGACGACTGGGGTCGCCTTGGCGCAGGAGCGCGCAATCGGGCAGGCGGTGGACGATACCGCGATCCTGGTTGAGATTAATCACCAGCTGTTTCAAAAATCCGAAATTCTGTTCCGGGATGTCGATGTGGAGGTCGTGGAAGGCCGCGTGCTGTTGACCGGCAATGTGAAAAATCCCGGAGACCGTGTCGATGTCGCCCGTCTGGCCTGGAAGGCCAAGGGTGTGCGCGAGGTTTTGAACGAGCTGGAAATCAACGATCAAAGCTCTCTGCGAGACTTTGCCAAGGATGTCTGGATTACCACCCAGCTGAAGGTAAAGTTTCTCGGCGATGCGGACATATCGGCGATCAACTATTCCATCGATACCCTGAACGGCGTGGTTTACCTCTTTGGCATCGCGCAAAGCCAGGCGGAGCTGGACCGTGCCACCGGCCATGCCCGCAATATCAAGGGCGTGACCAAGGTGGTCAGCCACGTGATATTAAAGACTGATCCCAAGCGGAATTCGTAAGCCCGCATACACTATTCGCGTAGAGGAGCCGCCATGAGCCTTGCCGTGGCCATTCAGATGGATGCGATCGAGCCCATCGACATCAATGCCGACAGCACCTTCGCCCTGGCCGAGGAGGCGCAGGCCCGCGGTCATCGCCTGTTCCATTATCTTGTCAAGGATTTGAGCCTGAAGACCGGCCGGGTCATGGCCTGGGGGCGGAGCCTGGAAGTCCGCCGCGAGGAAGGCAATCACGCCACCATGGGCCCCATGCAGGAGCTGGACCTGGCGGAAATGGATGTGGTTCTGATGCGCCAGGACCCGCCCTTTGATATGGCCTATATCACCGCCACGCATATTCTGGAGCATATTCATCCCAAAACCCTGGTGGTGAACGATCCCGCCTCGGTCCGTAATGCACCGGAAAAGCTGTTCGTGACGCATTTTCCCGATCTGATGCCGCCGACCCTGATCACCGCCAACGCGGACGAGATCCAGGCCTTTCGCGCGGAGCACAAGGATATCATCGTTAAGCCGCTGTTCGGCAATGGCGGCGCGGGCGTGTTCCATATCAAGCCCGATGATGAGAACCTGTCATCCTTGATCGAAATGTTCACGGAGCAGTCGCGGGAGCCGATCATTGCCCAAGGCTATCTGCCAGCGGTGCGTCTGGGGGACAAGCGGGTCATTCTGGTCGACGGTGAAGCCGTCGGCGGCATCAACCGGGTGCCGGCGGATGGCGAGGCGCGCTCCAACATGCATGTGGGCGGCACGCCGTTGAAGACTGAATTGACGCCCCGTGATCTGGAAATCTGCGCCGCCATTGGCCCGGTTTTGAAGGAACAGGGCATGATTTTCGTCGGTATTGACGTGATCGGCGACTATATGACGGAAATCAACGTCACCTCGCCCACCGGCATCCAGGAATGCGGCCGGTTCGACGGCACCAACTTGGCCGGCTCCATCTGGGATGCCATCGAAAGCAAACGATAGGCGTTTTCGGTGCCGTCCCCATGAATAAACAGCCGAGTGAAAAGCGCAGCAAGCAGCAATCCTGGGAAGAGCGCTACGCCGGTAAGGATTATCTGTTCGGTACCGAACCGAATGATTTCCTGGCCGAGGAAGCCGCCCGCCTGGTGCCCCTGGCCCAAAATCATGGCCATGCCCTGGCCGTGGCCGATGGCGAGGGCCGCAACGGCGTCTGGCTGGCGGGGCAAGGCCTGGATGTGCTCTCGGTCGATTTTTCCGCCAATGCCCTGGCCAAGGCCCGGGCCCTGGCCGCCGAGCGTGGCCTGAGTATCAAGACCGAGCAGGCGGATCTGTTCGCTTGGGACTGGCCCCGCGCGGCCTTTGATCTGGTGGCGGCGTTTTTCATCCAGCCGGGCGCCGCCCAACAACGCATTCTGTTCGCCGCCATGCTGGCGGCTTTGAAGCCCGGCGGCATGCTGATCTTTGAAGCCCATGCCAAGGCCCAGGCCGCCTCGGAATTCGGCGGCCCCGACGACCCGGATCACCTCTATTCCGCTGCCATGGTCCGCCAAGTGCTTGAGGGGGCCGAAATTGTGATGCTGGAGGAAAAGACCATCATCCGCCGCGGCGGCCGACACCCCGGCAAACCAGCGGCGGTCGTCCGCCTGATCGCGAGGCGCTTGATTTAGCGAAGGGCCAATCGCTCACCCGCCGCATCATGCCCGCGATAATTCGCCAGCGCCTTGTCGCGGTCGCGGACCGCATAACAATAGGCGCAGCCGTGGGGGCAGGTGTCGTAGGCGCCGATGTCGCGGCTTTCGGCGCAGAGACAGCCGCGGCGGTTGCCCTTTTGCCGGGCCTTGATGTCGTGTCCGGCCAGTTCCGACAGACGTGTGGCGTCGATGCATGCCGCGCCGGTGCCGCCCGCCTCGGGCTGGCTGCAGACGGTCAGGCGCATGTTCTGGGCGGCGGCGATGGCCTGCAATTCGGGCAATAGAGCTTGTTTTTCGTCCCAATCGGGGTCCCGCCAGGTGAAACCGTGCTGTTTTGCCGCCAGATCCAAATTGCGGCGGCTTTTGCGGTAAATCTGCGCGAAGGAGACACAAACCTCGTCCACCGCGCCCTTCAGGGCGCCGGCCAATGCGGCAAAGTTGCGGCGGTGGAAGGCGGCGTCGGTCAAATCCGTGAAGACAATCGGATCATAGCGCCAGACCACGGCTCTGCCGCCGTATTGACGCGCCAGGGCCTTGATATCGTCGATCGCCTGGGCTGCGGTCAGCACCGATGGTTCCAGGGCGCGGGGGTAGCCCGTGACGGTGTATTGCACCATGAAAGGCGCGCCCAGGTTGGCAAGATTATCACGGAACGGCTGCATATTCCGGCTCCAAAAAACAAAACCGTCGACGTCTTCGCCCCGCAGTGCAACGCGATAGGATTTGCCGCCATAAGGATTGGCTACCATGGCATGGCCCTCCGCCAGGCGCCGGGCGAACCAGGTGCTGTAAAAGGCCGGAATATCCGTACGGTATGAGGCGGAAACGATCATGACGTCACTATAGACCGGACTGAAACACGATGGATTCCCGCTTTCGTATCAAAAATGTTAGAAAAATGACAGTTTCAGTTCGTTTTTCCTGCCTTTCCGTGCTTGCGCGCCGCTTATGTCGGACCTATATACCTGCCAGACGCGAAATAATTCGTCATCGCGTGGGAATCATTGACAACCGGGGATCCAGGCGGTGCTTGAGGGGCCGCCTTTTGATCTGCCAACGGAGGATTGTTCAAAATGGGTAAAGTAATCGGTATTGACCTTGGTACCACCAACTCTTGCATCGCATTGATGGAGGGGGGTGACAGCAAGGTTGTGGAGAACGCCGAAGGCACGCGGACGACACCGTCCATGGTCGCTTTCACCGAAGGGGACGACGGCGAAATGCTGGTCGGCCAGCCGGCCAAGCGCCAGGCGGTGACCAACCCCGACGGTACGCTGTTTGCCATCAAGCGCCTGATCGGCCGCAATTTCGATGGCAAGGCGGTCACCGAAATGCGCAAGAACGTGCCCTTCGAGATTACCAAGGCCGACAACGGCGATGCCTGGGTTTCCGTCAAGGGCGAAAAATACGCCCCCAGTCAGATCAGTGCCTTCGTGCTGCAAAAAATGAAGGAAACCGCCGAGACCTATCTGGGCGAGACGGTTGATCAAGCTGTCATCACCGTGCCGGCGTATTTCAACGATTCACAGCGGCAGGCGACCAAGGATGCTGGCAAGATTGCCGGCCTGGAAGTTCTGCGCATCATCAACGAGCCCACCGCTGCCGCGCTGGCTTATGGCCTGGACAAACAGAGCGACGGCAAGACCATCGCGGTCTATGACCTTGGCGGCGGCACCTTTGATATTTCGATCCTGGAGATCGGCGACGGCGTGTTCGAGGTGAAGTCCACCAATGGCGATACTTTCCTGGGCGGCGAGGACTTTGACCTGGTGGTCATGGACTACCTGGCCGACGAATTCAAAAAAGAAAACGGCATCGACCTGCGCCAGGACAAACTGGCCCTGCAGCGCTTGAAGGAAGCGGCGGAGAAATCCAAGATTGAGCTGTCCTCGGCCGTGCAGACGGAAGTCAACCTGCCCTTCATTACCGCTGATGCAAGCGGCCCGAAGCATCTGACCATGAAACTGACCCGGGCCAAATTGGAAGCCCTGGTCGATGATCTGATCCAGCGCACCTTGCCGCCGCTAAAGGCCGCGTTGAAAGACGCCGCCATGAGCGCAGGCGAGATCGACGAAGTGGTGCTGGTCGGCGGCATGACCCGCATGCCCAAGGTGATCGAGTCTGTGAAAACCTTCTTTGGCCGGGAGCCGCACAAGGGCGTCAACCCTGACGAGGTCGTGGCCTTGGGCGCCGCCATTCAGGCCGGCGTGCTGCAAGGCGACGTCAAGGATGTTCTGTTGCTGGACGTCACGCCGCTGTCGCTGGGTATCGAGACCCTGGGCGGTGTCTTCTCCAAGCTGATCGAACGCAACACCACCATTCCCACCAAGAAGGCGCAAACCTTCTCGACAGCCGAAGACGGCCAATCCGCCGTGACCATCCGGGTTTTCCAGGGTGAGCGTGAAATGGCCGCCGATAACAAGTTGCTTGGTCAGTTTGATCTGGTTGGTCTGCCCGCCGCGCCCCGCGGCGTGCCGCAAATCGAGGTGGCCTTTGATATCGATGCCAACGGCATCGTCAACGTCTCGGCCAAGGACAAGGCGACGGGCAAGGAACAGCAGATCCGCATTCAGGCCTCGGGCGGTCTGTCCGATGACGAGATCGAGACGATGGTGAATGACGCCGAGTCCCACGCCGAAGATGATCAAAAGCGCCGGGAAGAGGCCGAGGCCAGGAATAACGCCGATGCCCTGATCCATGCGACCGAGAAAAGCCTGACCGACCTGGGCGACAAGGTGCCCGAGGAAGAGAAAACCGCGATCGAAGGCGCCGTGGCCGAGTTACGCACGGCGCTGGAGGGTGACGACATCGAGGCGGTCAAGGAAAAGAGCGAGATCTTGATGCAGGCCTCCATGAAGCTGGGCGAGATGGCTTATCAGGCCCAACAGGATGGCGAAGGCGATGACCCGGAGGCCGCCGGTACGGATGGCGCCGATGGCGCGGACGCCGATGACGTGGTCGATGCGGACTTTGAAGAAGTCGACGACGATGACAAGAAAAGCACCTCTGCTTGATTAGGTCTGGCAGATGTCAGCCTGTCTAGCTAGCGATATGACGCGGTCCCAGAGATGGGGCCGCGTTTCGCTGTATCAGTGCGCACGCACAGGTTGCGGATTGGGAGTCTGTAGGGGTGGCTGAACAGGATTTTTACGAGTTGCTTGGCGTTGACCGCCAGGTCAGCGAAGGGGATTTGAAAAAAGCCTATCGTAAACTGGCCATGAAATATCATCCTGACCGTAATCAGGGCGATGCCGAGGCCGAGGCTAAGTTCAAGGAAATTTCCCAAGCCTACGATATCCTCTCGGACGAGGAGAAACGCGATGCCTATGACCGCTTTGGCCATGCCGCCTTTCAGGGCGGGGCTGGCGGCGGCGGCTTTGAAGGCGGTTTCGGTTCCTCTTTCGCGGATGTATTCGACGATCTATTCGGTGAGTTCATGGGCGGCGGCGGCGGCCGGCAGCAACGCGGCGGCAACAACCGCGGCGCCGATCTGCGCTACAACATGGATATCACGTTGGAAGAGGCCTTCAACGGCAAGGCCGCCAAGATCACCATTCCCACCACCTCCGTCTGCGATGGCTGCGAGGGAACGGGGGCTGAGGCCGGCTCGCAACCCAGCACCTGCGCCACTTGTCAGGGCCATGGCAAGGTGCGGGCACAGTCGGGCTTTTTCACCATTGAACGAACCTGCCCCAATTGCGGCGGCGTGGGCCGGGTTATCGCCCATCCCTGCAAAAGCTGTTCGGGCGCGGGCCGGGTGGAAAAAGACAAAACCCTCTCCGTCAACATCCCCAAGGGTGTGGAAGACGGCACCCGTATCCGCCTCAGTGGCGAGGGCGAGGCCGGCTTGCGCGGCGGCCCGCCGGGCGATCTGTATATTTTCCTTTCCTTGCTGGCCCACGAAGTGTTCCAGCGCGACGGCGCCAATATCTATTGCCGGGTGCCCATCGCCATGACCACGGCGGCCCTGGGCGGTGATATCGACGTGCCTACATTGGATGGCGGCCGGGTCGCCGTCTCGTTGCCGGACGGCACCCAGACGGGCCGGCAGTTCCGTCTGCGCGGCAAGGGCATGCCCCATATGCGCGGACGCGGCCAGGGCGATATGTACGTTCAGGCCATGGTCGAGACCCCGGTCAATCTATCCAAGGAACAGCGGGATCTGTTGGCACAGTTCCAGGCCTCTCTGGGCGATGGCGGCACCAGTCCGGAAAGCGAAGGCTTCTTCAAGAAAGCCAAGGAACTGTGGGACGACATCACCGAGTGATGCCGTATTGATCGTTGCCGCGCGGTTGCGGCTTCCAGTTATATATTTTTACAAGCCCGCCATGCGCGATGCTATTGCGGGCCGGCCTGCTTTGCTGCGCTAGGGTTTCGCTGGTATAAGCAAAACGCGCGCCGCTTTTTGCGTAATAGCAAAGGTCATTGTAGGAATTTACCGTGAGAGTACCGACCTTGTTGCCGATGATGGCGGCGCTTTATGGCCTGGGTCTTGCCAATATCTTCATCCGTTCTTCCATGGGCGTGCTGGCGCCCGAACTGGCGGCGGATTTGGGCCTGACGCCGGCCATGTTGGGTGCCATCGCCTCGGCCTTCTTTCTCAGTTATGCCCTGTTGCAAATACCGACCGGCCTGCTGCTGGACCGTTTCGGGCCCCGCCTGACGATCTGCTGCCTGTTTCTGGTCACGGTTCTGGGTACCTTGTTGTTTGCGCTATCGCCATCGGGGCCGGTGATGTTACTGGCCCGGGTTATGATGGGGGCGGGGTGCGCCGGAATTTTCGCCGGCGCATTCTTGATCATTGCGCGGTTTTACCCGCCCGTCCGCTTTACCCCCATCGGCTCTACCTTGAACAGTTTCTCCATGCTGGGGACCTTTCTGGCCACCATCCCCCTGGCCCTTCTGGTCACCACGATCGGTTGGCGTGACAGCTTTCTTTGGATCGGTATCATCATGGCCGCTTTTGCCTTGCTGGCGGTCGTGACTGTTCGTGACCAACCCCCAGGCGTCGATGCAACCGCCAGGCCGGAGCGTCAGGAGAACCTGCGCGCCGTGCTGGCCGGCTCGTGGGCGGTGATGCGCACGCCGGGCATTCTGGTTATCACCTCGGGCGGCATTGCGCTGTCGGCGGGCAACACCATTCTGGGCATCTGGGGCGGACCGTATCTGAATGATGTGCATGGCCTGAATGAAACGGAACGGGGCGGGGTGTTGATTTTCATGGCCTTTGCGGGCGTCGCCGGGCATTTCCTGTATGGCCAGGCCTCCCGCGTTTTCAATACCCTGAAGTATCTGGTGCTGGGCGGGGCCGCCTCGATCGCGGCGATCATGGGGACGCTGGCACTGTTGCAGGCGCCAAGCCTGACCACGGTGACGATTTTGCTGGCGCTGTTGGGGCTGGTCTGTGGTTTTCCCACCGTCCTGCTGGCCCATGGCCGGGCCATGGTGCCGGATCATCTGATCGGACGCGGCCTGACCACGGTCAACACGGGCATCATGATCGCCATCGCGGCAATGCAGATGGCCGTCGGCGGCCTGATCGGCAGCGTGGCGGTTACCGCCGCGGGCGGGGCCAGCCCGGATGGCTACCGGGCGGCGTTTGGCTTCATCTCCGTCATGGCGGTGCTGACCTTTCTGATCTACACCCGCGTCCGCGACTGCCCGCCCCGCGCGTGATACCATCAGGGGTAACCGATGTTTTGAGGGGGAGATCAAGGCCATGAAACCGACCACGCGGCTACGCCAACTACTTGCCGTCCCCGGCACATTGCAGATACCCGGCGCCTATGACGGCGCCTCGGCCCGTGTCGTGCATGCGCTGGGCCATGGCGCGGTGTATCTGACGGGCTTCGGCATGGAGGCATCAATTCTGGGCATGCCGGACATCGGCCTCGCCAGCCAGGCCGAGATCGTTACCCATGCGGGCAATATCGCCAATGCGGTGCCGATCCCGGTGATTTCCGATGCGGATACCGGTTATGGCGGCATGACCAATATTCACCGCACCGTGCGGGATTTCGAACGCGCCGGTATCGCCGGCATCCATATCGAGGATCAAGCCTTGCCGAAACGTTGCGGCGGCATGGCCGGGCGGCGCGTCGTCCCGGAGGAGGAAATGGTGGCGCGTCTGAATGCCGCCACGGCGGCCCGGCAGGATCCGGATTTCGTCATCATCGCCCGGACCGACGCCAAGGCGGAACATGGCGTCGATGATGTGATTGGGCGCCTGAACGCCTATTTCGAGGCCGGCGCCGATATGGCCATGATCGCGGAGCCGTTTGAAGTGGACGAATTGCGCCGGGTCTGCGCCGAAATCAACGGCCCCCTGGCCATGGTCGGCGGTGTCGCTGAATGGCCCGAAAGCATGTTGAGCCGCGATGAATTCGATAGCCTTGGTGTTAAGCTGGTACTCTATGCCCTGACCGGGATGGGTGTGGCGCTGCAGGCGCAGATGGCGGTCTACGGCGATCTGCTCAATAACGGGCATTTGGGCCCCGCCAGCGAACGCGCCATGATGTCCCTGGAGGATCTTAGCGAGCTGATGGGTCTGTCCGACTGGAACGCGATTGAAGCCAGAGCGCTGGAAGTTCGCGATTGATTTGCCATCGCCCGCGTGGCGCGATGAATTCAGTTTCGGGCAGCCTCGACGTTTGCGGACTTTGGTGCACGATATTTGCCATAGATCTCCAAGACCCAGGCCGTCGTGGGGTGATCAGACCAGCGGGCTAGGAAATCCACGACACATTTTGGTATTGGTTCTGGCTTTGTCATGTCGCAATTTGGTGGATTGACCGCGGGTGCAAGGAGCGCGGCGGCGGTCAAATCCGCGACTGAAAACTGTTTGCCCACCAGAAATCCGGTCGCGCTCACCTTTTCGGCGATCTCATCGAGAATGTCGGCGACGGTTTTGTACGCGGCATCCACCGCATCTTGACCGGTAAGGCCATTGCCTTTTTTTATCAGCCCTTTTGCCATTGGGTAGGCCGCGCGATAAGCCAGCCTGACCGGCAGGCTTTTGCCCTCCGAGAACTGGCGGCAAAAATAGGCGCCTTCGTCGAGCATTTCCGAAAACAATGCGAGCCGCACGCTGGGCCCGAGATTTTCGTCAAGCTCCCTTTGCAGCATCAAAGCTGCCGCTCTATCAGACGACTCGCGCGGATAGAGCGCCGGTAATGGCGCGATCTGTTCCAAGCGATCGATAATTTGCGCGGAACCCGCGACAATTTCGTTGTCGAGCTTTAAAACCGGCGTTTTCCTCTGGCTGCTAAGTTTCTTGATCGGGCGCATGTGCGGGCCCGGCAAATAATTCAGGCGGCTATGTTCCAGGCCCTTGTAGTCGAGGGCCCAGCGGGCCTTTTCATTGAAATGCGAAGAGGGAAATTGGTGCAATTCGAGCTTCATGTCATTCCCGATCTTAATTGCATGTTATGCAACATGTAATTAATATGATGACTAACATGCAATGAACCGTCAACGGAAAAAAGATGCGCTATAAATCCGACCACAAAGCATTGACCCGCGATCGTGTTATCAAGGCCGCCGGTGGATTGTTTCGCCGCCACGGTTATGACGGCGTGGGCATTGACCAGATCATGGCGGCGGCGAAGCTGACACGGGGCGGCTTCTATGGATACTTTGCTTCGAAATCGGCCTTGTTCGCTCAGGTCATAGGGACCGGGCATGGCCTCAACGCCATGATGAAGCGGCGCCCAGGGTCCAGCCCGCAAGACCTGACGGATCAGGCTTTGGACATTGTCGACCGCTATCTTGATCCCAATAACCGAGATGAAATCGGGCAAGGTTGCAGCATGGCCAGTCTATCCGTGGATGTGGCGCGGGCGGGGGAGGTGGCGCAATCGGCCTTTAGCAAGAAATTATCGGACCTGGCGGCAGAACTCGCCAAGGGCCTGGAAAGCGGCGAGCGGCTGGACCCGCGTGCCCTGGCAACGATCGCCCTTAGCGTCGGTGGTGCCATACTTGCCCGGGCATCGAATGATGACGAACTGGTGCATCGGCTCAGCCAAGCCTGCCGCGCCGCTGTGGCGCGGGAACTACGCCAGCACAAAATTCAAATGCCAGAGCCCTAGACCATTTTCGATATTCATCGAGTCGCCAAGCCACCCGCTCCCCCTGCCCGAGCACCCACAAGGTGCCATGAATGGGCGGCCCGGCAGGGGGAGCGGGTGGGTAGTTCAATATCGAAAATGGTCTAAAGCATGTTTCGCTTTAAAACCGAAACGGCAAATGCCGTGGGCCGCGAACCTGGCCGCCGGCCCAGGTAACCGCGTCCGGGTCGGTCAATTCGAACTCGGGAATGCGTTCGAACCAGATCCGCAAGGCCGCATCCATCTCCATCCGCGCCAGGTTCGAACCGGCGCAACGGTGCGAGCCGATGCCAAAGGCGATGTGGCGGTTCTTCTGCCGGTCCAGAACAACCTTGTCCGCGTCTTCGAAAACCTCCGGATCGCGGTTGGCGGCGGGGAAGTTCAATAGCACCTTGTCGCCTGGCTTGAAGGTGACATCGCCGACATGGATTTCCTCGGTCGCGACACGGGCCATGGTGACCGGTGAATAGAAACGCAGCAATTCTTCAATGGCGGTCGGGAAAAGCTCGGGCTCCGCGGCCATGCGGCGGCGGTCGCCGGGGTTCATGGCGAAATGCCATAGGGCTGATCCGATCGAGCTCCACGTGGTATCGATCCCGGCGACCAGCAACAGATCACACATGGCGATAACGGCCTTGCGCGCGATGGGCTGGCCGTTGATTTCCTGACTCAAAAGATTGGAGATCAGATCATCTTTTGGCTTGGCCTTGCGCGCATCGACCAGTTCGGCGAAGAACTCGCGGATAGTATGGCGGTAATGTATCAGCTTGGCGGGATCCTGCATGCCCTGTTCCACCAGGCCCCGGACCCAGCCGACAAATTCGTCGGTTCGATCGCCATCGACGCCGATGATATAGGCAATGGTTTTGGCAGGGATATGGACCGCGTAATCCAGGGCGGCATCGCAGCTACCTTGATCTATAAAGCCATCAATCAGCTCATGACAAAGCTGTTCGGTGAAGGGACGGTAACCCTCCACGGCCTTTGGCGTGAACAACGGCAGGATCAGGCGCCGCATGGGGATATGTTCGGGCGGGTCGGAGGTGATGGGCGGGGCCGAGCTGCCGTATTCCGCCAGCTCGGCATCGAATTCGTCGCTCTTGGGCGGGCTGACCAGCATCACATTGCGCGAGGATAATTCCGGTACCATGCGAACAAAAGCCTGCATGTCCTCATAATTCGTCGGCATCCATGAACCGCCCCAGCGTTCCGTATGGGCGATTGGACATTTGCCACGCAGCTCCTCCCAGACCGGGGCCGGGTCCTTGATATAATCCGGATCAAAAAAATCGTAATCGCTGGTCCAGTCGGTCACCGGCGGTGTCTTGCTCATGTCCCCATCTCCCCACTTACATTTTTATTCGCCGACGACCTCTATGGCGTATTCCGGGCAGTTTTCCACTGCCAGCTTTGCCTGCGCCTCAAGTTCGGCTGGAACCTCACCATCATTCAGCGCCGTGGCGATGCCATAGTCATCCACGTCAAACAATTCCGGCGCCAAGGCACAACAACGATTATGCCCTTCGCATTTGTCCGAGATTACTCTAACCCGCATGGATTGCTCCCAAATTTGCCGCGCCAAGGATAACGGCGCGGCTTCGGCTTGTCCATGCGGGGGCCTATGTCCATAATCACCATATAAAAACAGGAGGATCGACATGGGATTGCTGGATGGCAAGGTTGCGATGATCACCGGCGGCGGCTCGGGCATCGGGCGGGCCTGCGCGGAAACCCTGGCGCGGGAAGGCGCTCAGGTGGTGGTCACGGATATTGACGATGACGGCATGGCGGCCACGGTTGATCAGATTTTGGCGCAGGACGGCAACGCCTTTGCCTTGCCCCACGATGTGACCGACGAAGATGTCTGGCGCGGCGTGATAGAAGAGGTGCGTTCGCGTTGCGGCGGCCTGCATGTTCTGGTCAACAACGCCGGCATTGGCATTGGCGGTTCTCTACTGGATATGAGCCTGGAAGATTGGCGCCGGCAAAACGCCATCAATCTGGACGGCGTCTTTCTCGGTACCAAGCACGCCATTCCCGCCATTCACAATTCCGGTGGCGGCTCCATCATCATCATGTCGTCGGTGGCGGGCCTGCGTGGCTCCCCTGGTCTGGCTGGTTACAGCGCCTCCAAGGGCGGGGTGCGCTTGTTCGCCAAATCCGCCGCCCTGGAATGCGCCGGCGCGGGTCTGAAGGTACGGGTAAATTCAGTGCATCCCGGTATCATCGACACCCCGATCTGGACCAAGTTGCCGTCTGGTGGATTGAGTGGTGGGGCCAATGCCATTGATCCAGAGGCCCTGGCCGCCGCCACCGTGGCGCACCGTGCCGGACTGCCGCAGGAAGTTGCCGATGGCGTATTGTATCTGGCTTCAGACCTGTCGTCCTACGTGAATGGCTCGGAATTGGTGATCGACGGCGGCATGATGGCCGGCGGCGCCAACCGCACGGCGCTGCAAGACTGATCAAGAACTACTCTTTTGGGGAGACGGCCATGGAGCAACGATTGAGCATGGTTACGCTGGGGGTTCGGGACCTGGAAAAGTCCGTGGCTTTCTATGAGAGCGTGGTTGGGTGGCAGGCGGCCACAAGCCCGCCCGGCATCGCGTTTTTCGATCTTAGTGGCATTGTTTTTTCGCTATATCCAATCGCTGAATTGGCAAAGGATTTGGGCGGCGATGCGACCCAGGATGGCGAATTTGTCTCCCAAGGCTTTGCTCTGGCGCATAATGTCCGCACCAGAGCCGAGGTGGACATGATCTTCACCCGGTTAAACGCCAAGGGTGCTACCATCGTCAAGGAACCAGAAGAAGCCTTCTGGGGCGGTTATTCCGGGTATTTCCGCGATCTCGACGGCCATGGCTGGGAAGTCGCCTACAATCCGTTTTGGTCACTGGACATAAATGGGCGTGTCCATATGAGTGCCGCCGGCTTGGCGAAACCGGGCGTATGAAGACGCCGGAATTTTGCGTCATAAAAATTGAGTAATTCTGCGCAATAGTACTGTGCCGGTTCCGCGATTGCCCATTTTCCAGCTGTCTTGGACATTTTGTGGCGGCAGCGGCATGTATGCTATATCATTGATATAGAAGTCAGCTTTTGTATCTGTATCTAGTTAGTAAAAGGAACGCCGCATGAAAATGCTGTCATGGTTATTCGTAGCTTTCATCACTCTGGCCGTTTCGGCCTGTCAAACAACACAATCAGATTCAACGACACCGGGCCAGAACCTGGTCGGTAACTGGAAAGGGAATTGGACCGCGGACAGCGGTTCTTCAGGCGCTTTCGGCTTGAAGGTCCTCAGGGTCAGTAAAGGTGGCCGGATCATTGCCCGGCGCTCTTCTCCCGCCCACGATAGTGATGCAACGGAAGAAGTCACGATGGGCAAAATCAACGGCAACATGGTCGAACTGGATCGCGGCAAGGGCAAGGGGTCCTGGATCAAGCTGTCCCTGCAAAAGATGGACGGTGGCCACCTGGGCTTATCTGGCCGCTATTCAACGATGGTCGGCAAAAAGGGCAAGAAAACGGCCGTTATGGGAAAGATCATGGTCAAGAAGGCCAAATAGCAGGCAATCTTGGCGGCCGGACGTTGTTTCCAACGCCGCCATTTAGATCAAACAGCATAAAATTAGAATCAATTCGATGCTGGTAATTTGATCTAATCCAATAAGTTAGAACGGGGGTGTATAGAGCGGGATATGATCCCGTCCTCTGCGCCCCCGTTGCTTTGCAGCATCGACGTTGCAAGTGACTTGAGCGGAGCGCGTGATAAATTGTTGCCTGGCGTTGGCCGGCGCATAGCTGGCGACGTCACCGGTTTGGCGACGGGGCATGGCGGAATACAATGACGGATATTTATGTACATGCGCGGGTCTTGGCTGCGCCGCGGCAATGGCAGGCCGTGGCCGATACGCTGTGCAACCAGGGCACGGCGCGATTGCGTGATGCGGGCGGTGAACTGTACGGCGTTTGGCGCAGTCAGATCGGCCGGCCCCGTGATGAGCTGACGGTTCTGACGGTTTGGCCCGATGGCGCCGCCGCAACGCCGGCGATGGACACCCTGTTAGCTGGCGTTGCGGACGTTGCCGCATGTGAAAGCGAAACGATGACGCCAACCCTGCGGCCGGACCGCCCCGACCCGCCCCGCCGTCAGGGCAATTATGCCTTTCGCTGGTTTGAATTACCCGCCGATCATTGGCCTGAATTTCTTGATCTCTGCACGGCGGCCTGGCCGGGTTTTGAATCCTCGTATGACAGTCAGGTCATCGGCTTGTGGCAATGCCTTGACGAAGCCACGGGCCGCAGGCGCAGCCTGCTGCTGACCCGGCGGCCCGATCTGGCCATGTGGGAGCGTTCAAAAATTCCCCAAGGCGAGGCCGAGGCGGAAGTGCGCCGCCAACTTTCCCGCCGTTACGATCTGTGCGACGACACCTATGTCTACACCACGACGCTGCTCAGCGCCGAGGATCAGCAAGACACCGTGCGCTGGACCTAAGCTGGAGAAACTTCGGTCCGACGTTTGCGGATCTGTTGGCGAACCATGAATGTCCAATTGCCCGAGATTTGGCCCCTGGTTGTTTTTGTGGACTGATCCCGATACGGTCGAAGCCTGGAAATGTAAGGGCTTTGGTAAAGGTGGCGGGCATGGATTATCAGCATATCAAGGTGGAACGGGGCGGCGAGATCGCGACGGTGACCTTCAATCGGCCGGAAAAGGCCAACGCGCTCAACTATCGCCATCTTGAGGAGATCGAGCATGCCGCGCTCAGCTTTCGCGATGACGAGGAGGCTCGGGTGGTAATTTTCACCGGCGCCGGCAAACACTTCAATTCAGGCGCCGATCTGACCGGCAAGCTGCCGCGACATCCCCGCCTGACGGTGCATCGTCGCAACACCCGCATGGGCCAGCGCTGCATCCAGTCCCTACTGGACATGGATCAAATTACCATCGCCGCCTGGAACGGCGCTGCCATGGGGGGCGGGGCCTGTATTGCCACGGCGCTGGATTTTCGTATTGGCGGCCGTGATTGCTTCATGTCCTATCCGGAAATTTTGATCGGCGTCAATCTGATGTGGCAGAGCCTGCCTCTGTGCATGCATCTGGTTGGCCCGGCGCGGGCCAAGCAACTGGTAATCGGCGGCAAGCATATTCCGGGGCCCACTCTGTTGGATTGGGGCGCCCTGGATGAAATGGTGGAGGCGGACCAGGTCATGGACAAGGCCATGGAATGGGCCCGCCATTACGCGGGTCAGCCCCCCGTCGCGGCGCAGATGATCAAGCGCAGCGTCAATGCGATCTCCGGCGCCCTGGACCGTTCCATCATGCACATGGATTTCGATCAGAATATTCTCAGCGCCGAGACCGAGGATGCGGCCCATGCCGCCGAGTCCTACCTGGCCAAACGCCCGCCCACGTTTAAGGGAAATTAGTGGATACTTAGCTTATATTTGTCATAATATAATGATTAGTTTGTATACCACGGCTGGCATATTGTCTTTAAGGATCTGAACAGTGCCCTATTGGTATAAAATAGAAAAGGATCTCGGCTGTGTCTTTGCAAAGCGGACCGGTCCCTATGTGCATGACGAATGGATGGCCATCCTGAAGACAATTAACAATGACGCTAATTTGAGGCCCGGCATGAATAGGCTTTATGATTACCGGGACGCACAGGGCGCGCCCTCGAAAGAGGAAACATTTGACCAGGTGCGGTACTTTAGTGAAATGGACAAGATCTTGGGACCACGGAAAGTCGCCATGGTGGCCCCACGGCCTATTACCTACGGAATGGGCCGCATGTACGGGACGCTACGAGACGGCTCGGCGGCTGACATCCGGCAGTTCAAGACAATTGATGATGCGATGGTCTGGCTGAAATTTCCAGCCGGGTTTGGCGATCCGTTTCCTTCGGACGAAGCACTGGTCGCGATGGAGTCTACCCGCTAGGCTGCCTGTTCCGCCGCGCCTTTCTCGGGCAGCAATGTCGCCAGGACGTTTTCGACAATTTGCAGGCCGGCTTGGTTGTCCATGGAGAGGATGCTTTCGGGATGGAACTGCACCGCTGCAAGGGGCAGGGTCTGGTGTTTGATGGCCATCACCATGTCATGTTCGTTGCGGGCGATGACATCCAACTCGTCCGGGATCTTCTCGGACACCGCCAGCAGGGAATGATAGCCGCCAACCCGGCAATTGGCTTCGATGCCGTCGAAAATGCCGCTGCCGTCATGGCTTAGCTGCCAGTATTTGCCGTGGCGGGGTTCGTCCATGATTGTCAGTTCGCCGCCGAAGGCCTCGACCATGCCTTGCAGGCCAAGACAGATGCCGAACTGCGGGATGCCCAGGTCCGCGACCGTGCGCACCAGATCCGGGACGCCGAAGTCCCTGGGTTGGCCGGGGCCTGGCGAGTGGATCACCAAGTCCGGTTTTTCGGCCAGTGCCGCCAGGGCCGGGGCGCCGTGGCGGAAGGTTTTGACCTCGGCGCCGGTTTGGCGGAAATAGTCGGCAAGTGTGTGCACAAAGCTGTCTTCATTATCGACCATGATAATGGAGACGTCGGTGTATTTTGGCTGCGCCGGCGCCTCGATCACCTCGGGACCTTTGCTGCCAAGAGAGGCGACGGCCTTGAAAAATGCCGTTGACTTGATCTTGGTCTCCTCCTCCTCCTCTGCCGGAACGGAATCCCAGACCAGGGTGGCGCCAACCCGATAGTCGGCCCGGCCGTTTTCCAGATGTACCGTGCGGATGGTAATGCCTGTATTGACCGTGCCCGAGAACATCAGGGCACCGATGGCGCCGCCGTACCAACGCCGCGGCGAGACCTCCACGTCCTCGATAATCTGCACCGCCTTGCGCTTTGGCGCACCGGTCAGGGTGACGGCCCACATGTGTGAGAGGAACGCGTCGATACCGTCAAAGCCCTCGCGCATGCGGCCTTCCACGTGATCGACGGTGTGGAACAGCCCGGCATAGCGTTCGATGGCGCGCCGGGCGAGCAGCTTTATGGTACCGGGCCGGCAGATCCGCGATTTGTCGTTGCGGTCCACGTCCGTGCACATGGTCAGCTCAACCTCGTCCTTCCAGGAATTGTACAGGGCCAAGATCCGCTCGGCATCTTCCATGGCGTTGTCACCCCGCCGCGCGGTGCCTGAAATGGGCGAGGATTCCACCCTGTCGCCATCCACGCGCACGAACATTTCGGGCGAGGCGCCGATCAGCTGCTCGTTGGCGAATTGGAAAAAGAACTCGTATGGCGAAGGGTTGATACGCTGCATCAAGCGGAACATCTCGGACGGCGGGCCGTGATAGGCGGTCTGATATTTGCGGCTCAACACGACCTCGAAAATATCGCCCACGCGGATGCGTTCGCGGGCGCCATCCACCTTGCCCATATAATCTTCCGGGCTGTGATCGGATGTGATCGCGCCATCGGATGCCATATTGGGGCTGGACGGTTGGCTGACGCCCGTGAAGGCGGTTTCGCCCATGCCATGAGTGGTCAGGGCACGCCGGGTGAATTCGTATTCGTAGGCGAAGGCGACTTCCAGGCGGCGGTCCATCACCATGATCCGGTCAGGCAGATACAGGTGCAACAGCTTGTCATCCTCGGTCCGGGGCATGGACAGGGGCATCTGTTCGAACTCGTAAATCAGATCGAAACCAAAGGCGCCCCAGAGCCCGAGAAATTCATCGTTCATGCCGTTGAATTCAGCCATCAGCGCCCGAATGGGCGTAAATGTAGACGGCTGCCGGCTGCGTTCTTCCTCGGCGAACATGCGGTCGGGGCGGGCCACGGTCAGGACTAGATTTTCCTCGTTCTCTGACTTCAGCTCAATGTCCGGGTGTTTCAGCAACAAGGGTTTCAGCATGGCCAGCAGCGGCACGCCGCGCGGGTTCAAGGCCGTGAGGCGGAATTGTTCGGCATGGGCGACGATCTCCAACGGAGGGTCGATAAAGCCGAATTCCCAGCGCGAATAACGGTCCTGATCCTCGACGCCGGACGAGAGGAAGGCACCGCGGGTGTTGTTCAGGGCGTCGATCATGAAGTCGATGCCGCGTTGAAAATCAATCTTCCGGTCGACGCGGTCGATCACGATGCCGGAAAGCGAAACGAAGGAATAATCGGTCATGACAGGGTTTCCTGCTGGCTTTGTTCCGTCGCCGGGTAACCTGGACGCAAGGTTCGCCGCGACGCATGGATTATTGGTATGGTTGAGATTGGTATGATAGAGAAACGAGAAAACGCGGCGATATTCATCCGCCGCTCAGGCAAACGGAGAGCTTCACCAAAGAAAGGCGATAAACTTGGGCGGATGCTGCTCCGCGACCGATGTGCGCTGCTGTTTCATTGTGCCGGAACGGTAGCACGGTGCGCGCATGGTGGTAAACTAAATTCATGAATACTGCCTCATTACATGAAACTTATCAGGTTACGCCCTACCCCAGCCGGCCGGTGCCGCTGTCGCATCCCGATCACCTTTATGTGGTGGGCCGTCTGCATGGTTTGACGCCGGCGAAGATCGCGGGCGCCAGGGTGCTTGAATTGGGCTGCGCGGCGGGCGGCAATCTGCTGCCCATGGCGGCTTCGCTGCCGGAAGGGGAATTCATCGGTATCGATCTGTCGGAGCGGCAGATCGAGATGGCGCAAGCAGGCGCGGCGGCGGGCGGCCTGGACAACGTGGAATTCCTGGCTGGTGACGCGCTCTCATTGCTGGCGGGCGGCTTGGGCCGGCCGTTTGACTATATCGTCCTGCATGGCCTGTATTCCTGGGTGCCGGTAGAGGTGCAGGCCGCCTTGCTGCCCTTGTGCCGCCGCCTGCTTTCCGAACATGGCATCATCTATATCAGCTACAACACCTATCCCGGTTGGCATGGGCGCGGTCTGGTGCGCGAATTGATGTTGCGCGCCGGTGCTGCCGCGGCAAACGGGGCCGAACAGGTTGCCATGGCGCGCGCGGCGCTGGATGACCTGATCGCGGCCTATGCCCAAAACGGCGATGCGTATGCCGCTTTGCTGGCGGAGGAAAAGGCGCGGGTGGATGATATGGAAGACTCCTTCCTTTTGCATGATCTGCTGGAAGTGGAGAACCATCCCATCTACCTCGACCAATTTCTGGCCCGTGCGGATGCTGCGGGCTTGCAGTTTATTTCGGAAGGCAATGTGGCGGCCAGCCGGGAAGAGAATTTTTCGCCCGAGGCGCGGCGGCAATTGGCGGCAATCGCCGATCCCGTGGTCCGGGAACAGCGCATCGATTTTCTCTTGAACCGTAGTTTTCGCCAAACTCTGTTATGTCCGAAGTCGGCGGCGGTACAGCGCCGAATTGCCCCTGAATGGCTGGCGGGCCTGTATCTGGCCTCGCCGGTGCGGCCCTTGGGGCCCGATGCCAACGGCGCGTCGGGCGAAGCCTTTTTCGCCACCCCCGACGGTGGCCGTTTCGGCATGACGGCGCCTAGCGCGATCGCGGCTCTGAACCATCTGGCGTTGGCCTGGCCAGATTTCCTGGCCATCGAGGAATTGGCTGCAAAAATTGGCGACGGGGCCATCGTGGCGCAACTGGCCATCGACCTTTACCCGCGAAACTGGATCGACCTGTTGCCCCGTTCGGCCATGTATACCACGACGCCAGGCACCCATCCGAAGGCGACGGCCCTGGCTCGCTGGCAAACGCAACAAGGTGACTTCGTGACGGATTTGCGGCACCGCAGCGTCACCATTACCGATTCTTTCACGCGGCAATTGCTGCCTCTTTTGGATGGCGAGACAGATCGTGGGGCGTTGCTGGCGTCCGTTGCCGGGTTCGATGACCGTGAACACTCCCAGGTCGCCAACGACGACCCGGAAACTCTGCTGGATGCGGCCCTGCACCAATTGGCGGAGCGTTGCCTGCTTGTCCAATAGGCTGGTGAGCGGCTATACCAAGCCGGGCGGAGGACGCGCAGGTATGGATGTGGATAATGGGAGTGTTGCGGCAATGCAGTCAGTAGAGGTCGATTGGACCGACGCCAATTTCTCGGTGTTGCGTGATTGGGAGGTGCGGCAAGTCGCTTATGTACCCGATGCCGGTCATGCGGAATTGATCCGGCGCTGCGATGACGCCGAGGATATGCGCTTGGTGCCCCTGACCACGGAGGAGGAAGGCATCGCCGTCCTGGCTGGTGCCTGGCTGGGTAATCAGCGTGGGGTTTTGTTGATGCAATCATCGGGCGTTGGTAACTGCATCAATATGTTGTCGCTGGCCCGGATCTGCCGTTTTCCTTTATTGATGCTGGTGACCATGCGGGGGCAGTGGGGGGAGTTCAATCCCTGGCAGGTGCCCATGGGGCAGATGACGCCAAAGGTGCTGGAGGCCGCCGACAGTCTGGTTTTTCCAGTCGATGATCCCGCCAAAATGGGCGAAACCATCACCGCCGCCGCGCGCATGGCCTTTGAAGGACCGGCCCAGGCGGCCGTGTTGATCGGCCAAGGGGTGATCGGCGCCAAGAGTTTTGGAAAATAGATCATGAGCAATACAATGAATGGAACTCTCGATCGCGACCGGGCGGCGGACTACCCCTTGCACCGGCGTGCGGTGGTGGCGGAATTGCTGGCCGAGCGCGGCGACATGCTGGTGGTGGCGGGTCTGGGCGCGCCGGTTTGGGATTGCACTGCCGCCGGCGATCATCCGCTGAATTTCCCCCTGTGGGGCGCCATGGGCGGGGCGGCGGCCATGGGCCTTGGCCTGGCCATGGCGCAACCCGACCGGCGGGTTTTGGTGATTACCGGTGATGGCGAGATGTTGATGGGGCTGGGTGCGATGACCACCATTGCTTCGCAACGGCCCGACAATCTGGCTGTCGTGGTCTGCGACAATGAACGCTACGGCGAAACCGGTATGCAGCTGACGCACACCGCCGGCAGCGTTGATCTGCCGGCCATGGCCCTGGCCGCCGGTTTCGAAAGCGCTTCCGCCATCAGCTCCGACAATGAGTTCAAGGCCGCCCTGCCGGCGATCCGCAGCGCCAAGGGACCGGGGTTTTGGTCCATCAAGATCAAGGCGGAAAGCAATCCCATCGGCGCCATGCCGCCCAAGGACGGCGTTACCCTGAAGGACCGTTTCCGCGCCGCTTTGCTGGGCCCAACTTGACATAATGATGCTGATTAGGTAGCTTAGCTAGATTAGCTAGCCTATATGAAATACGAATTTGCCATGCTCAAAGTCAACATGCACGAGGCCAAAAGCCGTCTGTCCGAACTGGTCCGCCGGGCCGAGGCGGGCGAGACCGTGATCGTCGCCCGCGACGGCAAACCGATCATCGAGCTCAAGGTTGTCGAGGAAATCAAGGAGCGCAAGAGTATTCTCGGCATCTGGGAGCATGCCTCCAAGGATCTGAAGCCGGGATGGGATGAAAAGCTGTCACTTGAGGACCTTTTCCCGGACGGTCCGGGCGAATGAAAATATTGCTGGATACCCAGGCTCTGCTCTGGGCGCTGTTTGAACGACGAAAACTCAGCGAAGCTGCGCGGGAGATGCTGGAAGACCCAAATCATGACAAACAGATCAGTATTGTCAGCGCTTGGGAAATCGCCATCAAGCAGGGTTTGGGTAGGTTGCCATATCCGGCGGACCTGCGGCAGGTGATTGATGATTGTGGTTTTGAATATCTGGCCCTCACCTCAGAGCATTGTCATGCTTATGGCTCCCTACCCCACGACGGTATGCACCGCGACCCGTTTGACCGGATGCTGGTCGTCCAAGCCATGACGGAAGACGCACACTTGCTTAGCCGCGATCCCGCTCTGGACCGCTATGGTGTAAAGCGGGTCTGGTACGAACGGACCCTACCCCCGCGACGGTAGCACCACGACGGCGCTGCCCTGAATGGACAATTCGTCGTCCTGCTGGTGCGCTTTCTGGCTGATTTCAACGCAATGGCGGCCTTGATCGTCGACGAATTTGTTGCTCACCTCGCCGTTGATGTAAAGTACGTCGCCCTCGGGGTTATGGCGGCGGATGCGGCATTTGTGGTTGCGTAGGAAACCGTCGTCGCCCATCCAATTGGTGATGTGATGGGTTAGCCAGGAATTGCGCTCGGGCCCATAATCGTAAGCGCCCGGCGCGCCGACCTCGGTCGCGAAATCGTTCTCCCAATGCACCCGCTCGGGGCAATCGGGAATGTTAAAACGATTAGTGATGCCCAGACCGGGATGCTTGTGGATCTGTTGCCAGGCCAGCTTGTTGGCCTTGATGTAAAGCCCACCCCAGCCCTGTGCGTAACAGATAAAGCCGGTGACGGTCATAGGCCCCTTGAGCTGCGTCGGCAGTTTCTCACCGATTGTTACGTCTTCGTAATAACGTGTGTCGGCGCCGCGGACCTCTTCCTTGGCATAGTGGCGATAGATATCGACCAGTTCGTCATCGCTGTAGGTTAACTGGCCCTTCTTCGCGGCCTCGTACTTGGTGCCGGCTTCCCGCGCCTTGTCGCGCTCGGTCCGGAAGCACCAGCTGTCGGCGCTGCAGATGTTGTCGCCGTCCTGGTTGTAGAATTCCACGTGATAGATCTGCTGAATGGCGCGGCCGGAAAACTGCGTATCGTGGGGGATCAGTTCCTTGAGCCAGGCCTCGCAGTGGATTTCGTCGTTGCGGCGGATGTTTTTGTGCCAGGTCCAATCGGCCCCGGCCCACATGGCATGGATACCCGGCAGACCGCCGACATAGCCCGAGATGATCCGGTTGGTGGCGAATAGGAAACTGGGCAGCGCGATCAGGCCGCCGTATTGGGTCTTGGCGGCATATTCGGGATCGCACCAAAGCGGGTTGTCGTCGCCAATGCCGTTGGCATAGTGGCGGATATTGTCGCGCGTTGCCTCGTAACACCAGGGTTCGGGCATGTTCTCGATCTTGACGCCGATGCGCTTTTGCAGATCTTCCAGGCCGCGCTCGGTAATCTTCGGGAAGCGTCCGCCACTTTCCTCGATTTGGCTTTCGTCATTCATGATTTACTCTCCTCGTGCGGCCGCTTCGCGGTCCCGCAGTGTTTTGCGATTAACTTTACCCGCCGGCGTTTTCGGCAGTTCGTTGGTGAACTCGATAATGCGGGGATACTCGTGACGGCTCAGGTTTTCCTGGGCGAACTTTTGCAGCTCGGCAATATAGCCGCCGTCGCCCGCCCGGTCTGAAACGATGAAGGCTTTGACCACCAGGCCGCGGACCTCGTCGGGGTCCGGCACGCCGATGGCGGCGGCTTCCAACACGTCATGGTGTTTCAGCAGGGTATCCTCGATCTCCATGGCGCTCATGGTCCAGCCGGCCGAGATGATAACGTCATCGGCCCGCCCGCCGTGGAAGAAATAGCCTTCCCCGTCCATATGGCCCCGGTCCTTGGTGGGAAACCAGCCGTCCCGGCGCATCACCATGATCTCGCCGACCTCGTCCGGGGCGCAGGGTTTACCGTCAGGGTCCAGAATGGCGACCTCCTGCCCTGGCATGGGCATGCCCAGCGCACCCAGCCTGTTCGGCAGGTCCTCGGCGCCGGGATAGCTGCCCAGCAGCACGCCGACCTCGGTCGTGCCGTAAAAGCTGCCTGGATATTGACCAAAGGTCTGCTTGGCCCATTCGGCGGTATCCGTATCCATGGGCTCGCCGGTGAAGCTCAGCTTGTCCAGTTTAAAGCTGTAGCGATCGGCGCTGCCGGCGTTCTTCATCATGCGGTAGTGGGTCGCCGCCGCCGACAGGTTGGTGATCTCGAACTCTTCCAGGGCCGCCATCAGGCGGTCGGGATCGAACTTGCCGGCGTAAGAGGCGGTGGTGACGCCCAGGGCGTGGGGCGAGAGCGTGCCGTGCCACAGGCCATGGCCCCAGGCCGTTGACGAGGGGCACATGAAACGGTCACCGGGCCGGGTACCGGTGCCGTACAGGGCCGCCAGCATGACGGTGACGATTGATTGGTGGCGATGTTTAACCGCATCGGGCAACTCCCGCGTGGTGCCGGAGGTATATTGGTACATGGCCATGTCGCGGCCATTGGTGGCCAGCTCGAACGGGATTTCATAATTTTCCAGGCTGGCCATGAAATCATCATCGGCGATAATCGTTTCGCAGCCTGCATCCGCCGCCAGATCCGCCTTTTCCGGGGCCAGCAGCAACAGCTTGGGTTGGCAGTCGCCGACGCGCAGACGCAGGGCGTCCGGGCCGAACAGGGTAAACATCGGCACCGCCACGCAACCGGCCTTCATGGCGCCGTACAGGGCAACATAAAATGGCAAGGACGGCTCTACCATCAGGGCCACCCGCTCGCCCGGCGCAATGCCCTTGGCGCGCAGAAAATTGGCGTAGCGCCCTGACCAATCCGACAGCTCGCCAAAGGTGTAGCTTTCCGCGCCGCCATCCGCCAGCGCGATCCGCACCGCGACGCGGTCGCGGGGATGGCGCTCCAGACATTCGTGGGTGATGTTCAGGGCCGTGCGGTCACCATCAAACAGCTCCCACAAGGCGTCCTTGGAGCAATGGCGCTGGGCGTCGGCGTAGGAGGTATAGTCTGTCAGCTTGGACATGGATTAGCTTTGGCGCCTTGGGTTGCGTGACTGTCGAAGCATCATGGACTCTGCAAGAATTGTCAATGTACAAGTTTATTGTCTATAGACAATTATTCGAACAAAAACATTACGCATCGAGGCGGCGGTAACACATACGTCCGCCGCGTGCTATGACAGGGGCATGACACAGCCAACACAGAACCAACGAACCGGTGCCATGCCCCCCACCCCCGCCATCCCAGAAGGCTACCAGCCTTTCACCCATAGCGGACCGTTTGGCGATTGCATCGGGCCGTTCTATTTTCGGCGCCGGCCATCGGGAGGCTTCCGCTATGCCTTTCAAACCGGTGCCCTGCACGCCAACCCCAATGGCGTGACCCACGGCGGCGCGCTCTATTGTTTTGCCGATCACATCACCGGCCATGCGGTGGTGAACCAGACCGAACGCATGTGCGCTACCATCAAGTTCAAGGTCGAATATCTCGCCTCCGCGCCCTTGGATAGCTTGGTCGAGGCCGAGGTGGATTTGCTGCGCATCACCCGGACAGTGGTATTTCTGCGTCTGCGCCTGTTCACGGCTGATCGCACGCTGATGACCGCGAATGGTGTTTATAAACTATTCGCGCCCTTCAAGCCCGGCCAGGGCGGCGCGGCCAAGCCGGCCGGTCCGCCGCCCGATGATATCAGGCTGCCGCCGCCCAAGGGCTTTCAGCCATTCCCCAATCAAGCCGCCTTCGCCGAATTATGCGGCCCAACCCATTATAGCCGCCCACCTGAAGGCGGCTTCCTGAACGGCTTTCAGGCCCGGCCTTTGCATGACAACACCAACAGAATAGTCCATGGCGGCGTCCTGTTTTCCTTTGCCGATGATATCATGGGACGGGCAAGCTCGGGCGCCTCGCGGCGCTTTACAACCACGGTTGCCCTAAACGTGGAATATCTGGACTCCGCGCCGTTGGACGCCTGGGTCGGGGGAAAGACCGAAGTCAGTTATATGGATGATGATATCGCCTTCATGCGGGGCCGCGTCTATCATGGTGAACGAACCCTGCTGACCGCGGACGGTGTCTACAAGTTGCTGGGTCCCTATCAAAATCCGGAGGCGGCGGCATGAGTAATCCCATCAGCCATCAGAACATCGGCGCGGCGCGTGTAACACGGGTCGAGGAAATGGCGGGTCCGGCGTTTCGCCTCTCCACCCTGTTTCCCGACTGGGACGATGCGCTGTTCGAGGCGCACAAGGACTGGTTGGTGCCGAACTATGTCAATCCCGAGAAGATGACCGCGCTGTTGGCCATGCATTCCTGGGTCGTGCAATTGGATGGCCTGAACGTGCTGGTCGATACCTGCATTGGTAACGACAAGGACCGCATGCCGATGGAGCGTTGGCATCATCACCAAGGCCCTTATTTGCAGCGCCTGGAAGAAGCGGGATTTCGGCCCGAGGACATCGACATGGTGATGTGTACCCATTTGCATGTGGACCATGTGGGTTGGAATACGCGGCTGCGTGACGGCCGCTGGGTGCCCACGTTCCCGAACGCCAAATATGTCTTTTCCCGCGCCGATTATGAGCATTACAAGGACCGAACCGGCGATATGGATGCCGCCAGCTTCGCCGATTCCGTACTGCCCATTGTTGAACACGGCCTGGCCGAAATGACCGACGGCGAGCATCTGCTGGCCGATGGCTTGCTGCTGGAACCCGCGCCCGGCCATACGCCGGGCCACGTCACTTTGAAGTTGGAATCGGGGTCCGAGGCGGCGATCTTCACCGGCGACATGCTGCATCATCCGCTACAGGTCTATCGGCCGGAGTGGAACAGCCGTTTCTGCATCCTGCCAGACGAGGCAAGGGTCTCCCGGCGCCGGGTTCTGGATTATTGCGCTGATCGTGGCGCCCTGTTGATGCCGGCTCATTTCGGCACGCCCCATTGCTGTCACATTGACCGCGCCGGCGAGGCTTTTGCCTTGCGCTGGCATTACGGGTAGTTGTCCGCCGACCCCCCTAATAGGGTGATCATGATCACCGCACTTACAACGATCTTGTTGTAGGCTTCGTTCATAACAAGATTTCGGCTGTTGCTGCCGTTTGGAGGACGCAGATGAATTTCTATCTGAAAACCGCCTTGCCTGTGATCTGCCTGGCGTTGGCATGCCTTTTTGCCGGGCCCGCACAGGCTGGTCAGGTCGACATGACCGATGTCATCTTCAAGGAAGTGGAGAAGCGGCTGATCCGTGAATATTATAGCGGAAAAAACGACGACCGTTATGGCCGTCATGATGACGGCAAGAGCCACGCCAAGAAGCGCGGCAAAGGCAAGCACGGTAAAAAAAGTAAGAATGTTAAGGGCGGCCTGCCCCCCGGCCTGGCGAAGCGCAAACACCTGCCGCCTGGTCTGGCGAAACGCAAACGCTTGCCGCCCGGTTTGGCCAAACGCAGCCTGCCCAATGATTTGAACGACATCCTGCCCATGCCAGCGCGCGGTACCGAGCGGGTCATCATCGACAACAATGTGGTGCTGATCCAAAAGGCGACCAGTATCGTGCTGGATATTTTGCTGGATGCGGTCGAGGGCGCCAAATAGCCGGCGAACTGGTTTCGGAGGAAGGGTAAGACAATGATTCGATATTGGAGACGCGTCTGCGCGATATTGATTGCAGTTCCGTTGCTGACGGGCTGTTTCGAGGATAGTAAGGCCGAGATTTTGGCCAAGGCCGAGAATGCTTCCGACAAGGCGGCCCTGACCGAGGCCTTGGGCAAGCCCGATAACATCGATAGGGTCGGTCCCTTGGAGACCTGGACCTACAATGCCTCTAACGGCAGCGTGGATTTCGTCATTGCTGGCTCCACGGTGACCTTGCGCAAGACGGGCGGCAAGGCGGAATAAGCAATGCCGGGCCGTGATGCGTGAAAGCTTCAATCTACCGAACCAACCTGGCGCCTATGCCTTGCTGATTAAGCTGTCCCGGCCGCTGAGTCTGCCCATCGCGCGGCTGCATCGGCCGACCCTGGCGCCCGGTCATTATGTTTATTGCGGCAGCGCCCGTGGCCCCGGCGGTTTGGCGGCGCGCGTCGGCCGCCATTTGCGCCGCGCTAAAACCATCCGCTGGCATGTGGACCATCTGACCACGACGGGCCGGGTATTGGATGTGCTATGCCTTGCCCAAGAGCCGGGCGCATCGGCCCAATCGAGCCAATCGGAATGCGATATCGCCCAGCGCTATCTCCGGCTGCCGGGTGTGTCCATGCCCATTGCCGGTCTGGGTAGCAGTGATTGCCGAACATGCAGGTCTCATTTACTATTAGTACCGACTAATTTTGCACTGACCGTTTGATCGTCTTTTTTTACGAGGCCACGCAATGGCATGCTCCAAATTTCCGCGTATACCGCTGGCACATCTGCCGACACCTCTGGAATATTTGCCTCGCCTGAGTGAACATCTTGGTGGACCGCGCATTCTGGTCAAGCGGGATGATTGCACCGGCCTTGCCACGGGCGGCAACAAAACCCGCAAGCTGGAATATCTGATGGCCGAGGCCGAGGCCCAGGGCGCCGACACCATTTTGACCATTGGTGGTGTGCAGTCGAACCATGTACGCCAGACCGCCGCCGCCGCCGCCCGTGCCGGCCTGTCCTGTCATCTCGTGCTGGCCCGTGCGGTGCCCTGGGATGATCCGGCCTATGAAGTCTCCGGCAATGTACAATTGGATCATCTGTTGGGAGCACAAGTGCATGTATTGCCCGAAGGTACTGACCGCGAAGCAGCCTTCCACCGCATGGCCAGGGTGTTGCGGACCAACGGGAGGAAGCCTTATGTCATACCGTCGGGCGGCTCCAACGCCATGGGCGCCATGGGGTATGTTACCTGTGCCGAGGAGTTGGCGGCGCAAGCCAGGGATGCCGGGGAAAAAATTGATTATCTGATCCATGCCACGGGCAGCGGCGGCACCCAGGCCGGCCTTGTCGCCGGCTTCCACCAGCTGAATAGCGAAACCCAGGTCCTGGGCGTCGATATTACCGCCGCCGCGGACGATATCGCGGCCAAGGTCTGGGCCATCGCCCGTGAAACATCGGATCAGTTGCAGTCCGAAAACGCCCTGCGCAAGACATCCGTGCAAGTCGTCGAAGGTTACGCCGGCGCCGCCTATGGCCTGCCGACGGAGCAAATGCGTGCCGCTGTCCGCCAAGTGGCGCGGCTTGAAGGTTTGATCCTGGACCCGGTTTACACCGGCAAAGCCATGGCCGGTTTGATCGACATGGTACGCCAGGGCCGCTTTTCCCCTGAACAAACCATCGTCTTCCTGCATACCGGCGGCATGCCGGGACTGTTCGCCTATAATGAATTTTTCCAGGCCGACGACGCCATTTAAAACCATTTCCAGTCCAGCCCGCTCCCCCTCCCGGCCGCCCATTGAGTATGATCCCGTGGGCGGCCGGGAGGGGGAGCGGGCAGTTTAGCGAAAACCGTATAGACTCTAACCGGTGGCGGTCATGCCGCCGTCGACGACGACTTCCGAACCGGTCATGAAGCCGGAGGCGTCAGAGGCCAGAAACAGGATCGCGTTGGCGATATCGATGGGTTGGCCCAGGCGCCCGATGGGATGCATCTGGCGAATTTTCTCTATTGCCGCTTTTTGTCCCGCCTCGTCGCGGTGGGCGATCATGCCCTGCACCATGGGTGTTTCAATAGTGCCCGGATGGACCGAATTAACCCGCACATCGTAGCCATATTGGGCCGCTTCCGCCGCTGCCGCCTTGGTCATCAATCGCACGCCGCCTTTCGAGCCGGCATAGGCGATCTGGCGCATATGGCCCTGGATGCCCGCGACCGAGGAGATGTTGATGATGGAACCGCCGCCCGGACCCTGCTTTGTATCCCGCATCGCCGTCATGGCGTATTTGATACCAAGAAATACGCCATCCAGGTTTACCGCCATGACTTTTTGAAAATCCGCTAGCGAGGTATCCGCGATCTTGCGTACCAATTCGATGCCGGCGCCGTTGACGAGAATATGCAGGCCGCCGAATTTCTCTAAAACCGCCGCCATTGTTGCTTCCCACGCGCTTTCCGAAGAAACATCCAGGGGCAGGTAGACGGCCTCTCCGCCGGCTGCATTGATGTCCTTGGCATTGGCTGCACCAGCCTCGGCGTTGATATCGGCTATAGCCACCGCCGCGCCCTTGGCCGCCAGCAGACGCGCCGTTTCCGCACCAATGCCTGAGGCACCTCCGGTGACCAGCGCCACCTTTCCACTTACATCATACATACCGTTACTCCACTGCATTATTCATGAACCTGCCCGGGTCGGGCGTATTGACCAGCGAACGTGCAGGTTGCCTTGACCCGCGCTGTCGATTACGCTTCGTCGTCATCATAACTAAACGGGAGGTTAGAATGAAAAAATTTGGAATTTTAAGGCCCTTGGTGGCGGGTGCGATCGCAGGGGCCATGGCCCTTGGGTTGGCGGTCGCGCCGGCATCGGCCGATATGAAGAAGCGGGAATTCAAGGTAGTTGGTACCTGGGGTTTCCTGGACCATTGGAAAGAGCGTGAAGGTCCGTTTTGGAAGGAACGTCTGCCGAAACTGTCGGGCGGCGCGCTGACCGCAAATGCGAAATCGCAGACGGAGCTTGGTCTTTCCGGTTTTGAAATCATGCGCCTATTGAAACTGGGTGTGTTTGATGCGGTACACGGCGTCACCACCTATGTGGCCCAGGACAGCCCCGCTATTGAAGGCGCCGATTTGTCCGGCGTGATCCAGGATCTGGGTACCTACCGCAAGGCAAATGAAGCCTATCGCGGTATTTTGGCCCGCGAGTTCGAGCAGAAGTACGGTGCCAAACTGCTGATGATCTATGCCTGGCCCAGCCAACAGCTGTGGTGCAACCTTGGTGACAAGAGCATCAAGGAATATGGCTTGCATCAATTAAAGGGCAAGAAAATCCGCACCTACTCAACAACGTTGGGTGATTTCATCGAAGGCGTTGGCGGCTCGGCCGTGACCATCGCTTTTGCCGAGGTTGTTCCGGCGCTGCAAAAAGGCGTGGCTGACTGCGGCCTGACCGGCACCCTGCCGGCCTACAATGCCAAATGGTATCAGGTGGTGACCCATAATATCCGTATCCGTTTGGGTTATGCATCTTCGTTCCTCGCCATGAACCTGAAGCTCTGGAACAGCCTGGACAAAGATACGCAGGCCTTGTTCAACAGGGAATTGCCGAAGTTGGAAGAGGAAATGTGGGTAGCCACTGCCAAGAACGACCAGCGTGGCATGGATTGCAACGCCTCTGGGCCCTGTGATGGCCCCACCGGCGGCATGATCCCGATCGAGCCAACGGCGGCTGACAAGGCCATGTTGAAAGATGTGGTGGAGAATGTCGTCCTGAAGCGCTGGGCAAAACGTTGCGGCACGCAGAAGTGCATCGACGAATGGAATGCGACCATCGGCAAAATTGCCGGCATGAAAGCTTCCATGTAGTTTCCGGCTTTCTATCCACGGGTTGGCGCCGCGTCTTTCCGTTCTTATTGACGCGGCGCCAATTTCGTAATCCTCGGGTCTTCATCAAATTCAGACCAAGGAAGTATAATGATGCTTGCTAATATCCATGCACGGCTGGAATACATTTCCCGCTTGGCGGTATGGGTGGGTGGTGCGGCGCTTATGGCCGCTGCCTTCATGGTTACCGTTGACGTATTATCCAGAAAATTTCTTGGCGTGACCATGAGCGGCTCTGACGAGTATTCGGGCTATGTTTTCTCGGCCACGACAACATGGGCCTATTCTTTTTGTCTTTTGCATCGCTCCAACGTTCGGATCGATGCGCTTTATAGCTTTTTGCCACGTCCGGTTTCAGCCGTACTCGACGTCGTGGGCTGCGTCCTGCTGTTCTATTACATGTCGTACATGACGTACTACGCAGGCCTTTCGTTCTTTGATTCCTATGTTAACAATTCCGTATCGATTACCACTCTGGCCACGCCGCAATGGATACCGCAGCTGTTCTGGTTTGCTGGATTGGCTTTGTTTCTAATCACCTTGGTCTTCGTTACGCTATACGCCACCATCGCCCTGTTGCAGCGTAATTGGGAACTGGTTGGTAAAATTGCCGGCGTTCCGAGCATCGCGGATGTGATTGAGGAAGAAACCCACGGCCAGGACGTTGTCTTGGCGACAGGCGACACCTTAGACAGGACGAAATAGTAAAATGGCCCTTGGGATTCTTGTTGGACTACTTGTACTCGTTCTCTCGGCCGTCCCCGTTGCATCCGTGCTGGGGATACTCAGTTTCGTCCTGGATGAAATCGCCATGGACGGCAGGTTAACGGCGGGACTGGCTGAAATTTACTGGGAAAAGAGCAAGGAATTCATCCTCGTTGCCGTACCCATGTTCATATTGCTGGGTGAAATCATGTTGCGGGCCGGCATTGCCCGGCGCATGTATGGCGCGGTGATCCAATGGCTGTCCTGGCTGCCTGGCGGTCTGATGCATGCTAACATTGGCTCTTGTGCCATTTTCGCCGCCTCATCGGGCTCTTCCGTCGCAACGGCGGCGACCGTGGGTACAGTCGCCTATCCGGAAATCAAAAAGCGGAATTATAACGAACGCCTGTTTCTCGGCTCTCTGGCGGCGGGCGGTACCTTGGGTATTCTGGTGCCGCCGTCGATCAATTTAATCATCTATGGACTGCTAACCGATACCTCTGTTCCCGAGCTCTATCTGGCGGGCATTTTTCCGGGCCTGTGTCTGTCCGCATTGTTCATGCTGTCGATTATCGGGGCTTGTATATACCGCCCATCATGGGGCGGCACCAAGATCGAGACCAATTGGGGCGAACGTATCCGGACTTTGCCCCATCTGCTGCCGCCAATTATCTTATTCGTAGCCGTGGTCGGCTCCATTTATGGCGGCATCGCGACGCCGACAGAGGCGGCCTCTATCGGTGTCATGGTGGCGTTGATCATTGCGGCTTCGTTCAGGACTTTAAATTTCAAGATGCTGCTGGAGTCTTTCGAAGGCACCATGCGCACCACCGCGATGATCATGCTGATCGTGTTTGCGGCGATCTTCCTGAATTTCGTCCTGGGCTTCATGGGCATCACCCAGGCGATGCTGGAATTCATTGCGGCGATGGGTCTGACGCCGGTGCAGACGATCTATTTGATCGTGGTCTTCTATTTGCTGCTGGGTATGTTCATGGAAACCCTGTCCATGATGTTGACCACCGTTCCCATTGTCTTTCCCATCGTGATGAAGTTGGGCGTGCCGGAGTTTTCCGACGTATGGTTCGGCATCCTTATTACGGTGTTAATGGAGGCGGCCCTGATAACACCGCCTATTGGCGTCAACCTGTACGTGGTGCAGGGGATCCGGACACGGGGCGGTAAATTCAACGATGTCGCTATCGGTGCGATCCCATTCGTGGTCGCCATGCTGGCCATGATCGTGATCCTGATCAGCTTGCCGCAATTGGCGACCTGGCTTCCGAACCTGGTTTATCATTAAGAGCCGCTGGTCATCCGGGCATCCGTTCTAGATGGAGTAAACAATGGCCTGGATCATCGGCGTTGATGTTGGCGGCACCTTTACCGATTTTCACGTCTACGATGATGAGAGCGGCGAACTGCGCCTCCATAAAACGCCATCGACGCCGGATAACCCGGCCCGGGCGGTTCTCAACGGGATCAACGAACTGGCCAGCGGCGATCTGGACCTGGCCAATGTCAGCCGTCTCTCCCATGGCACCACGGTCGCCACCAATGCCCTGATCCAGCGGCGCGGCGGCAAGGTGGCTTTGCTGGTGACGGAAGGTTTCCGCGATCTGCTCGAAATCGGCCGCCAGATCCGCCCGCACATGTTCAGCTTTCAACAGGACCATCCCACGCCCCTGGTGCCGCGCGAGCGGCGCTTCGAGGCGGCGGAACGTATTCTCTATGACGGCTCGGTCCATCGTGCGCTGGAGCAAGATGCAATCGACCGGGCGGTGGCTCAGGTCGCCGACAGCGGCGCCGATTGCCTGGCCATCTGCTTGATCTTTGGCTTCGTAAACCCTGATCACGAGAGGCGCCTGCGCCATGCCCTGCACGAAGCATTGCCGGATTTGCATATCTCCATCTCGTCCGATGTGCAGCCTGAGTTTCGCGAGTACGAACGGCTCTCCACCACCGTTCTTAACACCTATCTGCAGCCTATCATGGGCAGCTATCTGACCGAGTTCGAGGATCAACTGACCAAGCTGATGCCCAATGCCGAGCTGGGTATCAATCAATCCGCCGGCGGTCTGATGACGCCGGCACGGGCGCGGCAATTGCCCATACGCACGGCGCTGTCGGGCCCCGCCGCCGGCGTCGTGGGCGCCATTGATGCGGCCCGCTCCGCCGGTCTGGCCAATGTCATTACCTTGGATATGGGCGGTACCTCAGCCGATGTCTGCCTGATCCGCGATTTGGAGGCGGAGGTCGCCTATGACCGCTGGATCGAAGGCTATCCGCTGCGTCTGGCCAGCGTTGATGTCAATGCGGTCGGCGCGGGCGGCGGTTCGATCGCCTGGTTCGAACGGGATGGCTTAATGAAAGTCGGACCGCAAAGCGCGGGCGCCGTACCCGGCCCCGCCTGTTACGGTCATGGTGGTACCCAGCCAACCGTCTCCGATGCCAATCTGGTGCTGGGCCGTCTCTCGGCAAAAGGCCTCCTCGGTGGCGGCATGGCCTTGCAGGTGGACGCGGCCAGGGCCTCCCTGGCAGAGGCGGCGGAACGCCTGGACATGAGTATTGAGCGCACGGCCCATGGTATTCTGGGCATTGTCGCCGCCAACATGGTCCGCGCCATTCGCACTATTTCGGTCGAGCGTGGCCATGACCCGCGGGATTTCGTGCTGCTGCCCTTCGGCGGCGCCGGGCCGCTGCATGCCGCCGACGTCGCCCGCGCCTTGGGCATAACCCGCATGCTGGTACCTGCCGCGCCGGGTATTTTGTGCGCCCGGGGACTGGTCGTCTCAGACCTGCGTGAAGGCTTTGTCATCAGCCGGGTAACGCCGCTGGTCGCCGATACCATGGCCGATCTGACCGCCAATCTGGCCGATCTGCGGCGGCAGGCGGCGGCCTGGTTCAAGACGGCAGGGATCGGGGGGGAGGCCCAGGCAACCATGTACAGTCTCGATATGCGCTACATCGGACAGAATTATGAATTGGCGGTGGAGCTGGATGAGGCGCAGGCGCAACAGCCGGACCTGGCCGTGCTGGCGGAAAAATTCTTCGCTGCTCACGAACGCAACTACGGCTATCACAACCCCGCCGACCCGGTGGAAGTCGTGAACCTGCGCGTCACTGCAATCGGCCGCCTGGCGGGACCTGGTGATGGCTCTGCCATGGGAAACGATGGCGCTGGTACGGTGGCGGTGGCGGACCATCACCGCCCCGTATGGTTCGATGGCGAGGCGCCCTTGGACACGCCCGTCTATGATCGGGCAAAGTTGCTGCCGGGTCAGAAACTCGATGGGCCGGCGGTTATCGAGCAATTGGATGCAACAACCGTACTGGGTCCCGGCGATCAGTGCCAAATTGATCGGGCGGGGAATTTGTTTGTGGAGCTGGCCCCATGACGCGGACGCACGACGATATCGACCCAATTACCCTGGAAATCCTGCGCAACAGCCTGCGCTCGATCACCGATGAATCGTACATCGCCCTGACCAAGGCGGCCTATTCCACCAACATCAAGGAGCGCCGCGACCATTCCATCGCCCTGACCGATACCCAGGGCAGATTGGTCGTGCAATCGGAAAATTCCCTGCCGATCCATCTTGCCTCCATGCTGGGCATGATGGAGCAGTTGCTGGACAAATACGCCGAGCAGGATTTCGCCGAGGGCGACATTTTCGTCGCCAATGATCCCTATGTCGCGGGCGGCACCCATCTGCCCGACGTCAACCTGGCCATGCCCGCCTTCGTGGACGGCAAATTGTTGGGCTTCGTTTGCAATATCGCCCATCACGCCGATATCGGCGGCATGACGCCCGGCAGCATGGCCGGCGGCATGTCGGAAATCTATCAGGAGGGGCTGCGCATCCCCCTGGTGCGCCTGTTCAAGGCTGGCGAGCTGGTACAGGACATTTTTGATCTGCTGTTGTTGAACGTGCGCGTGCCCCATGAGCGCCGCGGCGATTATTTTGCCCAGGTCGCGGCTTGCCGCCTGGGCAGCCGCCGTCTGGGCGAAATGGCGCAACGTTATGGGCGGGCTATGTTGGCACAATCGTTCGATGCCATCATGGACCGGACCGAGGCCCGCCTGCGTGACAGCATCCGCACCGTGCCCGATGGTGTTTATGAATTTACCGACCTGCTGGACAACGATGGCATGGGTACCTCGGACATTCCCATTTCAGTGCGCGTTGATGTGGCGGGTGAAAACATCGCCTTTGATTTCACCGGCACCGGACCGCAAATGAAGGGCAACTTCAACATGACCTTCAACGCCGCCCAATCGGCGGTGTACTACGTCCTGAAGGCCATGCTCGATCCTGACCTGCCCAACAATCACGGCCTGATTCGCGCGGTGGAGATCAGCGCACCCTTGGGTACCCTGGTCAACGCGGTGCATCCGGCGGCGGTGGCGGGCCGCGCCAATACCTCGCAACGGGTGGTCGATGTCCTGATCGGCGCCCTGGCCCAGGCCCTGCCCGAACAAGCGGTGGGGGCTGCCAACGGCGCCAATGTCACGGCTGTGTTCTTCGGCCATGACCCGCGCCATGACCGCACATATCTGTATTTGGAAACTCTGGGCGGCGGCTTTGGCGGCCGTTTCACCAAGGACGGCAAGGATGGCGTGCAGGTCCATATCACCAACACGTCCAACCTGCCGGTGGAGGCGATCGAGGCGGAATACCCCCTAATGGTGGAAAGCTATGGCCTGATCCCGGACTCGGGTGGCGCCGGCAAATACCGCGGCGGCATGGGCATCCGCCGCGTGGTGCGCCCAATCGGCCATGAAGCGGTTTTCTCCGGCATGGGTGAACGTTTTGCCCACCAGCCGTGGGGTATCTTTGGCGGTCAGCCGGGGGGCACGGGGCGCTTCTCCATTCAAGGGCCCAGCCACAATGATGAAACTTTACCTGATAAGCCAAATCATGTGCCCTTCGGCCCGGACGACACGGTGGTGATCGAAACGCCGGGGGCGGGCGGTTACGGCGACCCGGCGGAACGGGACGCCGAGGCCGTGGCGGCGGACTATCGCGACGAAAAATTCAGTGCTGAATATTTGCGAAAATACTACGGCTTCGAGCCGCCGGAATAGAATAGGAGTGCCGGCGAATGACCATGACGCGTCCTGCCTGGGTTGAGATTGATCTGGCCGCGTTGCGCCATAATACGGGCTTGCTACGGGATGTTGTCGGGCCGGATGTGGCGATCATGGCGGTGGTGAAAAACGATGGCTTTGGCTGTGGCGCCGTGGCCGCCGGCAGGACCGCATTGCAAGGCGGCGCCGACAGCCTGGCGGTCGGCAACCCCGAGGATGCCCGCGCCATTCGGGACGCCGGCATCAAGGCGCCCATGCTGCTGTATGCCTCAACCCTGCCCGAGGCGGCAGGATCGGTCGCCGCCTTGGACGTCATCGTTACCGTGCATGATATGGAGAGCCTGGCCGCCTTTGCCGCCGTCGGACAACCGCTTGAGGTGCAGTTCAAGGTCGAGGCCGGTCTGGGCCGCCTGGGCCTGAATTCCGAGGACTGGCCAGGCGCCTTTGCCGCCGTTCAGGCCTCGAACAATCTGCGGCTAACCGGTATTTACACTCATTTGAACGGCGCCGATGATCCCGCGGGCATCAAACGGCAGATCGCGCACTTCGAACAGGCTTACGAGGCGGGGCGGGCCGCCGGGTTCGATGACTTGGGGCGCATGGTCGCCGCCTCCAACATTGTCTTGAGTTATCCGGAATTGAACTATGACGCCGTCAACGCCGGCCGGCTGTTGTTTCACATGCTGGAAGGTGAATGGGCCGGCATGATCGCGACCCGGCCGGTCATATCAGCAGTTAAGAGCGCCATTATCCAGGTTAAGGAATTCCCTGTTGGCGCCCATGTGGGCTTCCTCGGCGGCGGGGCCGTGGAGCAGATAACCCGGTTGGCCGTTTTACCCATTGGCTTCGGTGACGGCTTTAAACATCGCCCGCCCCTGGGCGAGGTTCTGGTGCATGGCCAACGCGCGCCCGTGGTTGGACGCCGGGGCGTCGAACATACGGTGATCGATGTCACCGGGATAGATACAGCCATGGTTGGCGACGAGGCCGTGTTGCTGGGCGTGCAGGATGGCGCGGAAATCACCGGCGCTGAACTGGGCGCCTGGCTGGACCTTCCCTTGATGGAGATTTTGCCCCGCCTCGCCGGCACCTTGCCCAAGGTTTATCTCGATCAATCCTGAGAATATTTATTCGCCGTTGAAGCCATAATCCCGCGCGGCGCCTTCGGGTGTGACGAAACCTTCCGCCAAATCCAACTCGATGGCTTCGCGGGGCCGCAAGGCGGGATCGCCATAGCCGGCGCCGCCCGCCTCGATCATGGTGATACGGTCGCCAGGCTCCAGTTCGTAATGGCCTTTCGGATCCACGGTCACATCGTTGATCCGGTGCTCCCGTGGCTTGCCGTTGCCGCCGCCCATCAGGCCCAGGGGCGGAAAGTCCGTGCGGTTGGCCATGCAGAAGACAGTCATGACATGGCCGCTGTCATTGCGGATGACCACTTCCTGCCCCAGGCCGCCGCGGGATGCGCCCGCACCGCCCGTATCGGGCAGCAGATATTTACGCTCTACCGTGGTCGAGGTCAGCGTCTCCCAGACTTCGATCGGCACCACCGCCATGTTTGATGGCCCCGGCGTGGTTTCCGCGCCGTCCAGACCGGCCAGGGCGCCAAAGCCGCCAGAGGCAAAATAAATCGTCGAAACATCGTGGCCGTCCCGGTGCCGGCCCTGGAAGGTCATCAGATCCATCATGCCGCAGTCGGCCTGGATTTGTTCGGGCACCGCCTCGGCCAGGGCGCCAAAGACCAGGGGCGAGACGAAGTGACCGATCATGTGCCGCGCCCCGGTGGGCGAGGGCGGCTGTGCATCCAGCAGGCAGCCGGCGGGTGCGGTGACGGTTATGGGAACGACGCTGCCGCCATTGTTGGGCAGTTCCGGCACGGTCAGGCACTTCATGGAATACAGCACCATGGCGCGGGTATAGCAGAACGGCACGTTGATGCCCTGGCGTACACAACCGTCGGTGCCGGCAAAATCTACCGTCATGGCATCGCCCGCGACATCGATATGACAGGCCAGGGTGAGGGCGCCGTCCACGCCCTCGATCTGGATTTCGTTATGATAGCTGCCGTCTGGCATGGCCGATATCCGGGCCCGGGTCGCCGTTTCCGAGCGGCCCCGAATCTCTTGGGACAGGCTGGCAAAATCCGCCAGGCCATATTCCACCAGAAAGCCCGTCAGCATGGCTTCGCCGACCTTGGTGGCGGTGACGTTGGCCATCAGATCGCCGATCACCTGGTCCGGCGCGCGGACGTTGGTGCGCATCAGCTCGATGATGAAATCGTTCTGTACACCTGCCTCGAACAGTTTGCAGACCGGCAGGCGCAAACCTTCGTGATAGATCTCCCGCGCCGCCGCGCCAAAGCCCAGGCCCCCGATGTCGGGCAAATGGGTGATGGAGATAACATAGGCGACAATGCGGCCGTCATGAAAAACCGGCCGCATGACGTTGATGTCAAACATATGGCCGGTGCCAAGCCAGGGATCGTTGGTGATGATCACATCGCCGGGCCGCAGGCTTTCGGCGGGGTAGCGCGCCAGCATATGCTGCAGGGTGGCGGGCGCGGTGCCCATGAAGACGGGCACGCTATAGGTGCCCTGGGCCATCAACTGGCCGTCCGCATCCAACAGGGCCACGGTTAGATCATAGCTTTCACTGACGATGGTCGAGAACGAGGTCCGCACCAGCGTGGTGACGATCTCGTCCGAGATGGCGACCAGACGGTCCCACATAATGCCGACACTGACTGCATCCAGGCTCATGACAGCCTCACTAGCTCGGCAATAAGATTGCCAAATTCATCCACTTGCACTCGATCGCCCGGTCCGATGATCACGGTGGACTCCCGCTCCTCGATCAAGGCCGGGCCGTCAATTATGACGCCGATGCCCAAGTCTTGGCGGTCATAGACCGGCGCCGCCACATAGTCCTCACCGAAATAGGCCTGCCGGGTGCCCTTTGGCGCGGCCTCACCCTGGGCCGTGGGCGCCGCGCTGGCGAGTTCCGGCGGTGTCGCCGAGACCTCCACCTTCCAGGTCGTCACCACCAATGGCGCGTCCAGCAACGCGGCGCCATGTACCGCCGCATAATGTTCGCGGAATATTTGGGCCAAGGCCTCGATTTTGACATCTGGCGGCAGGCTCACCTCGATCTCGTGGCCCTGGCCGTGATAACGCATGTCCAGGCGGCGGTTGATGCTTAACGCTTCGGTCTCGACTTTAGCCTCCAACAGCGGCGCCATGGCATCCGCTTCCAGAGCGGCCAGGGTGCCGGCGAAATCTTCCGCCGTCAGGTCATCGACAAAGATCTGCCGGGTCCGTGCCACTTCAAACGTCAAGGGGCTGGCCAACAATCCCAGGGCCGACATGACACCGGCGGCAACAGGAAAGATCACCCTTGGAATGCCCAGCTTGCGCGCCACGCCCATGGCATGCACCGGGCCGGAACCACCAAAGGCGATCATTGAACTGCCGCGATAGTCAAAGCCCCGTTCGGAAGCGTGAATGCGGAAGGCCCTGGCCACGTCTTCATCGACGATTTCGTGAATACCCCACGCGGCCCGCGCCAGGGACAGTTTTAGCGGCGCGGCGATATTGTCGCGAATGACCTGTTCGGATGCCGCCCTATCCAGGCTCATCTCGCCACCCAGAAAGAACTCCGGGTCCAGATAGCCCAGCACCAGATTAGCGTCGGTCAAGGTGGCGTCGCCGCCGCCCTGGCCATAGCAGGCCGGGCCGGGATCGGCGCCGGCGCTGTTTGGGCCAACCCGAATGGTGCCGCGCACATCAACCCCGGCGATGGAGCCGCCACCGGCCCCAATCTCGATCATGTCGATCACCGGGCTTTTCACCGGCAGGCCGCTGCCGGCCTTGAAGTCATGCATGCGGGCGACTTCCTGATGGTAGACCTTGATCGCCGCGCCACCGCGGATCAAGGCGCCCTTGGCGGTGGTGCCGCCCATATCGAACGACAGCAACTCGGTACGTTTCAGGGCGCGGCCATGAAAGGCGGACATCTGGGCGCCGGCGGCGGGGCCGGACTCGATCACCCGCGCGGGGAACCGCCGTGCCGTTTCAGGTGTCAGCGTACCGCCCGAGGACGACATGACGAAAAATTGCCCGCCAAAGCCAAGCTCTTTCAGACCCATCTCCAAGCGCCGCAGATACTGATCGAACATGGGCTGGGTAAAGGCGTTGATGGTGGTGGTGGTAAAACGCTCAAACTCCCGCCACTCGGGACAAACTTCCGATGATAGCGATACCGCCAAGTCGGGATAAGCCGCCGCCGCCATTTCACCCAGGGCTTGTTCATGTGCGGGGTTGGCGTAACCGTGCAGCAGACAGATGGCCAGGGCTTCGATGCGCTCTTCTTGCACCAAGTGGTCCAGAGCGGCCCGCGCGCCAGCCAGATCAAGCGGCACTTCAATGGTGCCGTCATAGTGGCAGCGCTCGTCAACCTCCCCGCGCCGCCGCCGTGGTACCAGGGGATCGGGGAAGACCAGACGCAGATCAAACACGTCGTAGCGTTTCTCCTGGCGCATATCGAGGATATCGCCAAAGCCCCGCGTGGTCAGCAGGCCCGTACGCGCGCCCTTGCGCTCGATCACCGCGTTGGTGACCAGGGTCGTACCGTGGACGATTTCGACGACCGCGCCCAAATCCAAGCCATGGCGGCGCAACAGGTTGGCGGTGCCTTCCAGAACCGCACGGGAGGGATCATCGGGCGTGGTCAGCTGCTTGTGAATGGCAAACGTCCCGGCGTCTTCATTAAACCCAGTTGAATTTACCAGGGCAAAATCAGTGAAGGTGCCGCCAATGTCGATGCCAAGGCGATAGGCCATGCCGATTTACTCCACTAATTCGCTCATGTTACCTCTGCCAGTCGCAGCGATGTAGAACCGGCCATGATAGCAATATATGCTGCGTCCATGACCGAACCTACCGATCCCCAGCCAACAGCCCCGGCGCGGCCCGTGACAGCCGTCAGCCGGGCGGCCAGAATATTACGTTATCTGGGCCGTAGCCAGGAACCTTTGGGCGTTAACCGCATTGCCCGCGAGCTGGACCTGATCCCCTCCACCGCGCTGCATATCCTGCGCACCCTGGCCTACGAGGATCTGGTGGTGTTCGAACCCAATACGAAACGCTACAGCCTGGGCATCGGTATCCTGGGCATCGCCCGGGATATGTTGGGCAGCAGCGGTTTCGTGCAGGCGGTGCAGAGCCATTTGGAAGACATCGCCGCCACCTTTGATGTGGCCGCCATTGGGGTGGAGCTGGATAGTCACGAGCATATGGTGGTCGCCGCCCTGGCCAGCCCACGCCTCAACTTGAGCATTCATGTCAATATCGGCAGCCAGTTCCCGGCCTTGATCTCGGCCACTGGCCGCTGTGTCGCGGCACAGCGGGGTTGGGACCGGCAAAAACTGGCCCGCAGCTTTGAGAAACTGCGTTGGCAGAACCCGCCAGCGTTCGAGACCTGGCTGGATGAAATCGAAGCCGCCCGGCGGGATGGCTTCGCCATCGACGATGGCAACTATATTCGCGGCATCGTTATTATTGCGGCGCCCATAGCGCCATCACCAGGCGCGCCCAGCCGGGCGGTTGTCGCGGTCGGGTTGGCGGCGCAGTTGGACGACAGCCAGCGCCAGGCCCTGGCGCAACGGTTGCGCAGCGTGGCTGGCGGCCTGTCGGATTAAATTCGGCCCAAGGCGCGCAGCAGCCTCGGCGGCGTGATCGGCGTTTCGGCGATCGTGGCATCGAAGGGCCTGATGGCATCGTTGACCGCATTTAGAATGGCACCCACGGCGCCCGCCGTACCGGCCTCGCCCGCACCTTTTGCGCCCAGTTCCGAGGTCTTGGTCGGGGTTTCGATATGGGCAACTTCGATATCCGGCATTTCGCCGGCCATGGGCACCAGATAGTCGGCGAAACTGCCGGTCAAAAGATGGCCATCTTCGTCATAGCGCAGCTCTTCATACAGCGCGGCGCCGATACCCTGGACGACGCCGCCACGTACTTGCTCCTGGACCAGCAGGGGATTGAGAATACGGCCGCAATCGTGCACCACCACGTGGCGCAGCGGCGTGACCATGCCGCTGTCCACATCAACATCGACAATGGCGATCTGCAGGCCATTACCGGCCAGAAACAGGCGGCCCCGGCTGGCGTAGCGTTCGGTTACGGTCAAATCGGCGTTGATGCCTTCAGGAATGCTGTAGGGCTGAAAGTGGCCGATCCGGGCGATTTCCGAAACCGCCATGTGCGCCGCGCCGGAGCGGCCGTCGACGACCACGCCCTGATCGATGCTCAAGTCGCTAGGATCTTTTTGCAATAGAGAGGCGGCGATGTTGAGAATATTTCGTTTCAGCGTTGTTGCCGCCCGCAATGCCGCTTCGCCACCAAGTGCTGCACCACGCGAGCCCCAGGAACCGCCGCCCACCGGACACAGCGCGCTGTCGCCGCTGATCACTTCGATATCCGCCAAGGCCACCCCCAGGGCATCGGCCACGACCTGCTGGATGCCCGTGTCGATGCCCTGGCCCTGATCCGTGGCGCCAGTGTAGCAGCGCACGGTGCCCGAGGCTTCCAGGCGTAACAGACAGGTTTCCTGGGCCGAGATATGCTGGCCGCCCTCGCCATAATATTCCGGGCCGATGGCGGTTAGTTCGACGAATGTCGCCACGCCGATGCCGCGATAGATGCCCTGGGCGCGTAGCTCCGTCTGCTCCTGGCGGAACTGCGTCATGTCGACGATCTCCAGGGCCCTGTCCAGGCAGCCGTTAAAGGACAGTTGTTCGAACTCGACGCCGCCCGAGGAGGTTCTGGGGAAATCGTCCCCATCGAGATAGTTTCGCCGGCGTATTTCGATCGGGTCCAGGCCCAAGGTCTCCGCACCCAGATCGACCAGACGTTCGGCCACCGCGCAGGCGATGGGGTGGCCGACGGATCGAATATGGCCCAGGATGCTCTTGTTCAGAAAGGCCATGCGTACGTCGGCCCGATAATGTTGGTGGCGGTAGGGCGCGCCGGTCAGACGGCTGATCTGATTACCTTCGGCGATGCTGGAGCGCGGGTACTGGCCATAGGCGCCCGCATTGAACAGGTCATCTACCTGAATGCCCAGGATCTCTCCCGTGTCGGAAAAGGCCATGCGGGCCTCAACCTCATGGTCCCGGCAATGCACGTCGGCCAGGAAGGACTCCAGGCGGTCGGCGATATACTTGACGGGCCGTCCCAGCAACCGCGCCGCGGCGCAAGCCACCAACTCGTCCGCCATCAGGTGATGTTTCAAGCCAAAGGCGCCGCCCACGTCAGGGCAAATGACACGCACTTTATGTTCCGGCAGACCGAGCAGGCGGGCATACAGGTCCTGCTGCTGGTGCGGCGTCTGGTGCGATTGGTGCACGGTCAGGCGGCTCTCCGACGGCTCGAACGCGGCAATAATGCCCCTCGGTTCCAGGCTGATGCCGCTGTGGCGGTGAAAGCGAAAATGCTCTTCCACCACATGATCGGCGTCGGCGAAGGCCGCATTCACATCACCCGCCGTGACCTGGGTTTCAAACGCCAGATTGCTGCTCATGTCGTCATGCAGAACGGGCGCGTTCGGGGCCAGGGCCTGGTTGGCATCCGTTATTGCCGGTAACTCGTCCCAATCCACCGAGACACGCTCGGCGCCATCCTCGGCTTCGGCCCGGCTATTGGCCAGGACGGCGGCGACCGCCTCGCCCTGCCAGCGCACCACGTCGCGGGCTAGGGCGAATTGTTCCGGCGCTGCCATGGCGGGAAACAGTTTATGTTCCGCCCGCCATGATGACACCGCCCCTTCCAGATCCTCCGCCGTGAAGACGGCAATGACGCCGGGTAAGGCCAAGGCCTCCCTGGTCTCGATTGCGCCGACATGGGCGTGTGCATAGGGGCTGCGGACCAGGGCCAGGTGCAGCATGCGCGGCAGGCTGATGTCGTCCACATAATTGCCCCGGCCCAGCAACAGCCGCTTGGCCCGGTCACGGGGGACGCTGGCGCCGATGCTCATGAGGTGATACCGCCCGGGCGCCTGGCGGCGACCTCGGCGACCGCATCGACGATGGCCTGATAACCGGTACAGCGGCAGAAGTTGCCCGATAGATAGTCACGGATGTCCTGGCGGCTGGGCGCGGGATTGGCCTGTAGCAATTCCTGCGCGCTTAGCAACATACCCGGCGTACAAAAACCGCATTGCAGGGCGTTCAACGCATGGAAGCTCCGGCGCAGATCGCTCAACAGGTCATCGCTGCCCTCGATAGTTCGTATCTCGCAGCCGTCCGCCTGCACGGCGAGGACCAGACAGCCGCGTACCGTTTCGTTATCCAGCACAATGGTACAGGCCCCGCAGGCGCCCTGTTCGCAGCCTACGTGAGAACCCGTGAAGCCCAGATCGTGACGCAGGAAGTCCACCAGGTTTTGCCGCACCGGCACCTCGCGCGACACCGCCTCGCCATTCACCGTCAGGGCTATGCGCCGGGTCCTTGCCGTCATTGCAGCAACTCCGTCAATGCTTGCCGTAACAGAACCTGCACCAAATGCCGGCGGTAGGCTGGCGGATAGGCCGGATCCTCGGGTGGATCAACTTCTTCGCCAATCAGTTCCGCCGCCGCTTCGATGCGCAGATCGTCGAGTGGTGCTTCCTTTAGATACGCCATTGTTTGGCGCGCCAGCATCGGCCGGTCTGAAACGCCAAGCAGCGCGATGCGTGGTCCGTTCTTGACATCCGTCACCAAAGCCAGGCCGGCCATTGCGAAATCACCCTGGCGGCGTGCGATCTCCTTGAAGATACAGACGCTGTCCGGGCCGGGTTTGGGCAGACCGATGGCCGTCAACATTTCATCCGAAGCCAAGGCGGTCTCATAGACGCCATGAAAAAAATCTTCCGCCCCGACCCAGCGCTGGCCGCGTTCCGATGCCAGCAAGAATTGGCCGTCCAGGGCAAGGCAACAGGCGGCCAGCTCCGCCGCCGGGTCGGCCATGGCCAAACTGCCGCCGATGGTGCCGCGATGGCGCACCGCCGGATGGGCGATATGACCGATGGCTTGCGGCAATAGCGGCAAGATCCGGGCAATCAACGGACTGGCGGCCAGATCGCAATGGCGCACCAGGCCGCCGATCTCGATATGACCGTCCTGTTCGGTGATCTGTTTCAATTCGTCTAGACGGCCGATGTCGATCAGCAATTCCGGTGCGGCCATGCGAAAGTTCAATAGCGGCAACAAACTTTGCCCGCCGGCGATGATGGCGGCGTCCTCACCATGCCGCGCCAGCAAACTCAAAGCCTCCGCCAGGCCCTGGGGGCGCTCATAGTCGAAATCCGGTGCTTTCATGAACGCCTATCTAACCCCAGACCTCTGCCGCGACCTCGACAATCAGGCGCAGTTTGGCAATTTCATCTGCCTCGGTGATCTTATTGCCGTGGTGGGTGGAGGAGAAACCGCATTGCGGGCTGAGGCATAGGCGGTCCAGGTCAATGTATCGCGCTGCTTCGTCGATCCGGCGCTTCAGGGTGTCCTTGGTCTCCAACGGGGCGGTCTTGGTGGTGACCAGACCCAGGACCACGATCTTGTCGTCGGGGACAAAGCGCAATGGTGCGAAACCTCCCGCCCGCTCGCTGTCATATTCCATGAACAACGCGTCGATACTGACCGTGTTGAAGACCCGCTCGGCCACCGGTTCGTAACCGCCCTGGGCGGCCCAAGTGCTCTGAAAATTACCCCGGCACATATGCATGGCCGTGGTTACATCATCGGGCAAATCTCGGATAGCGTCGTTTAGGGCCTGGGCGTAGGTCAGGGCCAATTCGTCGGCATCATCGCCCCGTGACTTTAGATTGGCGCGGATATCGTCGTCGCAGAGATAGGCATAAGAGATGTCGTCGAGCTGTAGATAACGGCAACCATTGGCCGCCAGATCACCCAGCTCCGCCCTATAGGCGGCGGTAAGATCGGCCCAGAATTCAGCCAGGTCCGGATAGGCCGCCTCCGAGATGCCTTCACGGCCGGCTCTGAAATGTGCCATGGAGGGGCCGGGTACGGTGAATTTGGCGGTATGCTCCGTCAGTCCGTTCAGATAGGTGAAGTGATCCACCATGACTGGCTGGGAACGCGCCAATTTGGCGGTGATCATGGCCCGGGGCGGTTGCTCATCACTGCCCTGGAAGGTGCCCTTGTCCAACGGCGCGCCCAGTTCGAAGCCGTCAAAGCCGGAGAGGAAATCGAAATGCCACCAGGTGCGGCGAAACTCGCCGTCGCTAATGCCTTGCAGGCCGATGTCTTCCTGCAATGCCACCACATCACGGATGGCGGCATCTTCAACCTTTCGTAAAGCCGCTGCATCGATTTCGCCCCGCGCCGACTTGGCGCGCGCGTCGTGCAGATTGGCGGGCCGCAACAGGCTGCCCACATGATCGGCGCGGAACGGTGGTTTCAGGCGAGCTGCCATGGTTTCGTCCTCTAATCGGTATCGATGACTGCTTGTACGTCCTTGGGGTCCACGGCGAAATCAAGGCCGGCGCGCTCCTGCTGCAACAACATGGAAACGCGGGAATCCCGTCCCTCCCAGCCACGGCCCAGGGCCTCGGTCATCTCGGCCACGGTCTGGTCGATCAGACGCATGGGCACACCGACATCGCGGCCCATCTGGGCCGCCAGCGAGACATCCTTGTGGGCCAGACGCAGGGCGAAGTCCGGCGGATCGTATTGGTTGATCAGGTAATGATCGCCCAGACTGTCAAAGGTCCGTTGCCGGCCCCGCGCACCTTGGCGCACCGCCTCGAACAACGCCAAAGGCTCGACACCCGCTTTGACGCCGACCGAGAAAACCTCCGCCAGAGCCGTCTGGATGGCATAGCCGGCGGCGTTATGAACCAATTTCGCCACCGCGCCGGCGCCGATCAGGCCGATATAGCGAACCTGATCGCCCAGGGCATCCAGGACGCCTCGGTTGGCCTCGAACACCCCCTTGTCGCCGCCGACCCAGATCGCCAGCTTGCCGGAAGCGGCACCCTTGGGGCCGCCGCTGACGGGTGCGTCCAGGTGGTGCAGGCCCTTGGCGGCAAGGGTCGCGCCAATGTGCCGGACCGAGGTAGGGGAATTGGTGGAAAGATCGAAGAAAACCGTGCCCGGACGCATGCCGGCGATCAAACCATCGGTCTCATCCAACGCCACCGCCTCGATCTCCCTCGGGCCGGGCAGGGAGGTCAGGATCACGTCAGAGACCGCCGCCAGTTCCCGTGGCGTATCGGCCCATTTGGCGCCCGCCGCCAAGTGCGGCTCGGCGACCTGGCGGTGCAGGTCATTTACCGTGACCTCGAAGCCGGCCTTGATCAGGTTGCTGGCGAACGAGGCGCCCATGGTGCCCAGGCCGATAAATCCGATCTTTGTCATTTGTTCGTACTCCTTACTTTATGATCACTTCTGGTTTTCGAAAATTTCCAGCGCGACCCGGCCCGCGTTCACCGCGCAGGGCCACCCGGAATAGAATGCCAGATGAGTGATCAAGCCGAATATTTCTTCCTTGGTGACGCCATTGTCGATCGCGCGGGCCATGTGGCCGCGCAGCTCGTCCGTGCGGTACAATGCGATCAGTACAGCGCAAGTGGCCAGACTGCGGTCGCGCTTGGACAGCTCGGGCTGTTCCCAGACATCGCCGAACAGCACTTCGTCGCGCAGTTTTCCCAATTGCGGGATCAATTCATAAACTGTCTTCTTGTCCGCCATTACTCGCTCTCCTAACCATGCTACGTTTCCGCCAAATCATGACATCCAATGACGGTAATAAAAAGGGGCGGGTTTTGGTATGGCGCACATCTTGGTAACAGGCGCATCGGGTTTCGTGGGTGCGGCGGTGGTCGCGGCCCTGGCCGCGCGGGGCGACCGGGTGACGGCGTTCGACATGGGGTTGTCGCCCGCCCTGCGCAAAATCGCCGAGCAATATGACAGTGTACGTCCGGTGCTGGGCGAGATTACCGAATGCCCGGCGGTGATGGCGCTGTTCAAGGAGGACGCCCCCGATTGCGTCTTTCATGCCGCCGCCATCGTCGGCGTGATCGCCTCTGTCCGCGCCCCCATGCGTACGTTCGAGGTCAACATTGGCGGTAGCATTAATTTGCTCGAGGCCATGCGTCTGTTCGGTACCCGGCGCATGGTGCATATGAGTTCGGAAGAAACATATGGCGCCTTCCAATCGGAGGTGATCGACGAGGAGCATCCGCAAAATCCGCTGCATCCCTACGGCGTGTCGAAGCTGTCGGTGGAGCATCTGGGCCGTGGCTATAAGGAGCAATACGGCTTGGAGGTTATCCATCTGCGCGCCATCTGGGTCTATGGCCCTGACCTACCGCGCGAGCGGGTGCCCAATTCATTCATCAACGCGGCCATGGCCGGGCGCCCGTTTCATCAACCATTTGGCGCTGATTTCGTTTGCGACCATACCTATGTCGATGACATGGTGGATCTGGCCTTGTTGGCCATCGACAAGGAAGAGCATCCCTGTGATGCCTATAACGTCGGCACCGGCACGGGCGTCAGTTTGCGCGAGATCGCCGAGATCGCGACCGAGCTGGTGCCCGGCGCCCAGTTAAGCGTTGGTAACGAGCCTTATCGCCATGGTGACGCGGACTTCAACGTGGCCTGTGTGCATAAAGGCGCCCTGGACATCAGCCGGGCCCGCGAGGTTTTGGGCTACGATCCCAAATTCGATATCCGCAAGGGCCTGATGGCGTTTCTACCCTAAACTTTGGGTGCTACATCCAACCTTGCCACGATGCCTTCAAGGTCGGGGCGGGGTGCTGGATAGCGCTGTAGTACCGCCGGGTCATGGCCAGGGACGATATGGGCATTGTCAGATGCCAGAGCGCGCAGCTTGCGATGACTTTCCAGCATTTCGTACAGGTTTTCGTGGGTTTGAAACGGCGTTTCTTGTTCGAAACTCTCGTAATAATGCGCCGTGTCCGAAGCCAGGACCACCGGGCCCCTTGCGGTATAGACGCGGACAGCCTGCAGGCCTCGGGTGTGGCCCGGTAGATGATGCACGGTGACGCCGGGGGCGACCTGATCTTCGCCAGCATGGAAAATAACCCGGTCGCCGTAGGTCAGGCGGACCATTTCAAGCACGTCATCCAGCTTGAACGAATGGCGCAGTGCCGGATGGGTCATGGCCCGCCCGGTGACGAACGACATCTCCTCGTCCTGAATATGAAAGCGCGCCTTGGGGAACAGTTCCAGATTGCCCGCATGGTCGTAATGCATGTGGGTAATGATCACATCCTCGATTGCGTCGGCATCGATATCCAGTAGTGCCAGGCCTTCCACCGGCGAGCGTAGAAAGCTGCGGCCCCGGCCTTCGCCTTCCTCTTTGTCGTAGCCCACATCGATAACAATCGTGCGCTGATCATTGCGGATCACCCAGATAAAATAATCCATGGCGATGGGTGCATCGTGGGGATCGCCGTGCACGAACATAGCGCCGCGCTCACCCATGCGGTCGCCGTATTTAATGGCGTAGATTTCATAGGGTGTGTCCGACATCTCTATTCCTTTCAAAGCGAATCTAAATTTAGTGTAACATCGCAGCCTAGTTGGGGAGAGGTCATGCGATTTATAATTTATGGTGCCGGCGGCGTCGGCGGTGTCATCGGCGCGCAGTTGTTTCAAGGTAACGTTGACGTGACGTTGATTGCCCGGGGCGATCATCTTGCCGCGATCCAGGACCGGGGCCTGCTGTACAAGACACCGGAGCAGTCCGTGCACGTGCCGATCCCTGCGGTCAGCCATCCCCGCGAGATCAATTTCCGTGGCGATGAAGTGGTTATCCTGACCATGAAGACTCAGCATACCGAAGCCGCATTGGAGGATCTGCGATTGGCGGCGGGCGACGAGGTCCCGCTGTTTTGCTGCCAGAACGGCGTCGCCAACGAACGCATGGCCCTGCGCCGGTTTCAAAATGTTCATGCCATGATGGTTTATCTGCCGGCCATTTTGTTGGATCCGGGCACGGTGCTGGCCCATGCCGCCCGTAAATCCGGCGTGCTGGATGCCAGCATTTATCCCACGGGCAGTAATGATCTGGTGGCTGAGGTCACCGCTAGCTTGAACAGTGTCAATTTTTCCGCCCGGCCCAATCCCACGGTGATGCGTTTCAAATACGGCAAGCTGATCATGAACCTGGGCAACGCCCTGGCCGCTGTCTCGCCGCCCGGTGACGAGGCCGATGCGATCCGGGCCCAGATGCGCGCCGAGGCGGAAGCCTGCATGACGGCTGCTGGCATCGATTGCGCCCCTCAGGCGGAGGAAAAAGCGCGCCGGGGCGAGCTGATGAAATCAGCGCCAGTGGCGGGCGAAGCGCGGGGCGGTGGTTCCTCGTGGCAGAGCCTGGCGCGCGGCACCGGCAATATCGAGGCGGATTACCTGAACGGTGAAATCGCCCTGTTGGGCCGGCTGCATGGTGTTCCGACGCCGGCCAATATCACCCTGCAACGCCTTGCCAATCAACTAGCCGCCAACAAGGGAGAGCCGAAAAGCATCCCCCTGGCCGAGGTGCGCCGGCAGATCGATCAGGTTAGCTAACTAGAGCCAAATTTGGGCGCGCGCTTTTCCAGGAAGGCGCGCATGCCTTCCCGTGAATCATCCGAGAGGATCAGTTCCAGCTGGTTCTTGCGTTCGAAGGCCAGCACTTCGGCCAGGGAGGCATTGGCGGCGGCATAGACACCGCGTTTGATCGCCGCCAGGGCTTGCGGCGGGCCGCTGGCCAGGGTTTTGGCAAAGGCCTGGACGTCATCGCGGAATGTGTCCATGGGATAGAGCTGGTTCAGCAGACCCAGGCGATGGGCTTCCTCCGCCCTGATCCTCTCGCCGGTCATCATCAACTCCATGGCCTTGGCGGCGCCGACCAGCTCGGTCAAGGAGCCGAAGCCGGCCCAGTCGGGTATCAGGCCGATTTTCACGAAGCTCTCCGAAAACAGCGTTTTCTCGCAGCCCAGGCGGATATCGCAGGCCAGGGCCATGTTCATGCCGCCGCCGGCGGCGGCGCCGTTGACCGCCGCGATAACCGGTTTTGGTATGCCGCGCAGCAGGGTCACGACCGCCTCGACGGTGACCAATGTGCCGCCCATTTCGGATATATCGCCAATGTCCTGTTTCGCCGCCATTGCCGCGATATCGCCGCCGGCGCAAAACGCTCTGCCCGCGCCGGTGATGACGATGCAGCGCACGTCGGGAACGGCGGCGCAGGTTTCCAAATGGCCCAAAATGACCTCGCGCATATCGCCCGCCAAGGCGTTCATCGCCTCCGGCCGGTTCAAGGTGATGGTGGCGATATGGTCGCTGACGTCGAACAGAATTTGCGGGTCGCTCATTTGGTCATACCTTTGGCTTGCGGCTGCATGGTCCAGGGATCATCATGGCGGGAGCTAGAAACGCAAAGGATAGCCTGAAGATGACGATTGGCAAATGGGGCGTTTGGTTCGCCCCCAACAGAATGCCCATGGTGGACGTGGGCCGCTTGGCGGCTGAGGTCGAGGGGCATGGCTATGATATTCTCTGGTATCCTGAATCCCTGGCCTACGAGGCCATGGCCCTGGGCGGCTATTATCTGGGCCGGACCACGAAACTGAACGTTGCCAGCGGTATCGCCAATATCTACGCCCGCGATGCCGCTGCCGCCATGCAGGGGCACAATACCCTGAACGCGCTTTATGACGGGCGCTTTATCCTTGGCCTTGGTGTTTCGCACATACCCATGGTCGAAGGCGCGCGGGGCCATGACTATGGCAAGCCGCTGCCCACCATGCGCGCCTATCTTGATGCCATGTACGCCACGCCGGTGCAGGTCGCCGCACCCGAACGCCGGGTCGTCCTGGCCGCCCTGGGACCGAAGATGCTGGCACTGTCGGCGGCGCATGCGGACGGCGCCCTGCCCTATAACGTGACGCCGGAACATACCGCGCGGGCGCGCGGGATCGTCGGGCCGGGCAAGGCGATCTATGTGGAGCAGAAAATCTGTCTGACGGAGGATGCCGCGGTGGCGCGCGAGGTCGCGGCAAAGCAGCTGGCCATGTATCTGGTGCTGCCAAACTACCGCAACTGCTGGCTTAGGCTGGGCTTCACCGAGGAAGACCTATCAGGGCAAGGCAGCGACCGCTTCCTTGACGCCATGGTCGCCTGGGGTTCGGAAGCCACCATTCGGGCCCGTTTACAGGCCCATTTCGATGCCGGTGCCGATCATGTGGCGATCCAGCCGTTTGATCCAGCGGGGGGCACCTCGCCGGATTGGAATGCATTGGCTGTCTTTGCACCAGGCGATTAAGCCTCTATAAATTCCAAGAAGAAAACCCAATCAGGAGTGAACATCATGTCCGCCATAAGAGTTGTTGCCATCATCACCGCCAAGCCCGGTCAGCGTGACGCGGTTCTGGAAATCGCGCGCGCCAATATCCCCGCCGTGCTGGCCGAAGAGGGCTGCATCGAATACGCCCCCACCGTTGATGCCGAGGGCATGGGTGGTTTTCAGACACAGTTCGGCCCGGATACATTTGTCTTTGTCGAGCAATGGGGCAGCGTCGATAACCTGAAGGCTCATGCCGCTTCCGAGCATATGAAGGCTTATGGCGCCAAGACCAAGGAGATGATCGAAAGCCGGGTCATTCACGTCCTCTCCGACGTTTAACAACAGAATAATCGGCAAGATTGACTTGGCCGCATCAGACATGGTGCGGCCTTGTCGTTTTCAGCCGTTTTCAACCGTTTTCATTAGGGAAAATTGCTCATGCATTACGACGCCATCGAGAATAATCACGGCCTGGCGCACGACCCGTTCAAGGCATTGATCGCGCCCCGGCCTATCGGCTGGATCGGCTCCATCAGCAAGGATGGTATCTACAATCTTGCCCCTTATAGCTTTTTCAATGCGATCAGCGACCGGCCGCACTACGTGATGTTCTCGTCAAAAAACATCAAGGACAGCGTGCGTAACGTACAGGAGACGGGAGAATTCACCTGCTCCATGTCCACCTGGGATACCCGCGATGGCATGAACATCTCCTCCGCCCCGGTACCACGGGAGATGGACGAGTTCCCGATTTCCAACCTGACCGCCACGGCATCAAAGTTCGTCAAGCCGCCCCGGGTCAAGGAAAGCCCGGCGGCTTTCGAATGCCGCTATTGGAAAACCGTTGAACTACCCGACGTCACGCCCGGTTCCGACCAGGGCCATTTCATGGTCATTGGCCAGGTCGTTGGGATCTATATCGATGACAATTACATCTCCAACGGCATCGTCGATACTGGCGCCATGCGGCCTTTGGCCCGCCTGGGCTACATGGATTATGCCGTGGTAACGCCGGAAACCATGCTGACCATCAATCGGCCGGAAATGACCGAGGCCGGCGAAATCGCCAATACCCAGGCCGGTGCCTGGGACGGCGCGTATAGATAGGGAGACTGCGATGACTGTGCGTCTTGGATATCTTCTGCCCACGCGTGAGGTCGTCATGCGCGGCCAGCCGGAAGCTGGGCCTTTGATGGATCTGGCCGAGCGGGCCGAGGGTTTGGGTTTCGATTCCGTCTGGGTTGGCGACAGTCTGCTGGCCCGGCCCCGGCACGAGCCCCTGACATTGCTGGCCGGCATCGCGGGCCGGACCAAGAAGGTCGAGCTGGGCACCGCCGTCTTGCTGCCCACCCTGCGCAATCCCGTGATCATGGCGCATCAGGTGGCGACGTTGGATCAGATCAGCCAGGGCCGGGTGATCCTGGGCGTTGGCATTGCCGGTGACGTGCCTGCCATCCGGGCCGAATTCGCCGCCGCCGGCGTGCCGTTCGAGAAACGCGTCGGCCGCATGATGGAAGGCCTGCGTCTGTGCAAGGCGCTATGGAGTGGCAAGCCGGTGGATTGGGACGGCCGTTGGCCGGTGGAGCAAGGCGTCCTGGCGCCCACGCCGCACAGACCCGGCGGGCCGCCGATCTGGGGTGGCGGCTCGGCGCCCGCGGCCCGTGTGCGCACGGGGCGGCATTTCGATGGCTGGTTCCCCACCGGGCCGGACGCGGCGGGTTGGGACGAACAATGGACCGGCGTCAAGGACAGCGCGCGCGAGGCCGGGCGTAACCCGGACGATCTGGTCGGCGCGGTGTATCTAACCCTTGCCATCAATGACGACGCGGCCAAGGCGCAGCAACAGGTCGATACCTTCATGGAGGAATATTACGGCGCCTCGGCCAAGGTCCTGGCCAAGCATCAGGCCACCTATGCTGGCGGGGCGGCGGGCTGTGCGGAATGGCTCAAGGGTTATGCGGATGCCGGCGCCACGCATATGGTTTTACGCTTTGCCGGCGAGCACGAGAGACACATGGACATCATCGCCGAAATCCGCGCTTCGCTGGGCTGGTGAGCGCTGGTTTCATGCGGGCCGCTGCCATGCAAACCACTATTTATCGAACACCGGTTTTCAGGCAGTTCTTTGTCTTTCTGTCCTGGCTCGGCCTTGGCTTGGGTGGCTGGAAAATCGAGGGCACGGCACCGAAGGAGGACAAGTATGTCCTGATTGCCGCACCGCATACGACCAACTGGGACTTTCCCCTCATGGTGGCGATGGCCTTCATGCTCCGTTTCGAAATCTATTGGATGGGAAAAGATACTCTCTTCATGGGGCCGGCCGGGCCGGTGATGCGCTGGTTTGGCGGCATTCCCATCAACCGCAGCCAATCGAACAATATTGTCCAATCAACGATTGCCGCATTTAACAGCCACGACCACTTGATCGTCATAATTCCGCCCGAGGGCTCGCGCTCCAAGGTCAAGCAATGGAAATCAGGCTTCTATCACATTGCCCATGGCGCCGGCGTTCCCATTGCTCTCGGGTATTTGGACTTCCGCCGCAAGGTTGGCGGTTTCGGCCCGACCTTTTACCCAACCGGAGAGCAGGACAAGGACATCAAGAAGATCCAGTCTTTTTACAAGGACATAAAAGGGAAATATCCCCACAAGGCCGCTGCGCTTGATTAGAGCAATTTTCAATTAAGCGGCGTCGCCCAAGACTTGTTTGGCGCCACTTAGATTATTGATTCAATTGCTCTTTTCCTAAGAGCCTGAGCATGTTTTGAAGAAACATGCTCTATGGTGGTTCCGCCTATCCCGTAATGCCGATCTGCCACGGGGTGAACTCGTGGAGGCCAAGGTTGAGCTGCTCGCTCTTGGACTTGCCGCCCGAGGCGATGTGCAGGAAGTATTCAAAAATACGCTGGCCGATGTCTTCCATACTTGCGGTGCCGTCCAGGATGTCACCGCAATTGATATCCATGTCTTCTTCCATGCGCTGGAACATCGCGGTGTTGGTGGCAAGCTTGATCGACGGTGTTGGCTTGGCGCCAAAGCATGATCCGCGTCCGGTGGTGAAGGCAACCAGGTTGGCCCCGCCGGCGATCTGACCGGTGGCCGAGACCGGATCGAAGCCCGGCGTGTCCATGAAGACGAAGCCCTTGGCCGTTACCGGTTCGCCATAACGATAGACTTCCATCAAGGGTCCGGTACCGCCTTTCATGGAGGAGCCGAGGGATTTTTCAAAAATATTGGCCAGGCCGCCGGTCTGGTTGCCGGGACTGACCGTGCCATTGATCTGCACATCGCGGCCAACCGCGTAAACGTCCTTCCACCAGCGGATATGATCGACCAGTTTCTGGCCAATCTCCGGCGTGGCCGCGCGCGCGGTCAGGGTATGTTCGACGCCATAGATCTCCGGCGTCTCCGACAGGATGCCCGTACCGCCATGGCGGACCAGAATATCTATTGCCGTGCCTAGGCCCGGGTTGGCGGTGATCGAGGAAAAACCATCGGAGCCACCGCATTGCAGACCGACGGTAATATGGCTGGCCGGCACGGTTTGACGCCGCTGCTCGTTGGCCGCGGGCAACATCAGTTTGACCATTGCAATACCAGCCTCGATCGCCCGCCGGGTGCCGCCTGCTTCCTGCATCACCAGTGTTTGCAGCTTGTCGTTGACCTCTAGATTCTGCGCCGCGAACAGACCGCCGACCTGGCAACGCTCGCAGCCGAGGCCGACGACCAGCGCCGAAGCGACGTTCGGGTGCCGAATATAGCCCGCCAAGGTACGGTTCAGCAGGTCCATGGGTTCGCCGGTCATCTCCATGCCGCAGCCCGTGCTGTGGCTAAAGGCGGCGACGCCGTCGACGTTGGGATAGTCGGCCAGGCGTTCTTCCGTAAAGTAATCGGCGATGGCATGCACCACCGTGGCCGAGCAGTTCACGGTCGAGACAATGGCGATGAAGTTGCGGGTGCCGGCGCGGCCATCGTCGCGCAAATAGCCCTCGAACGTCGCCCGCTCGCTTTCGGGCAGCATCTGCACCGGCTTGTAGTCACGGCAGAAAGCGTAGTCGCGGTCGAATTCCCGAAAGGCCATGTTGTGGTTGTGCAGCATGGTTCCGGCGGGCAGGTCATCCTCGGCGAAGCCGATGGTGACGTTGTACTTCAGGATCGGCTCGCCCTTGGCGATGTCGCGGATGGCAACCTTGTATCCAGACGGGACCTTGTCGCGGGTGACGACATTGTGGCCCGTGACAGTCTCGCCAGCCGCTATATCGCTCAACGCCACGGCGACATTGTCAGCCGAATGCAGCCGGATTGTGCTTCCGGTGATGCGTTTTTCCGAGAGGTCCAACATTGCCTATCCCATCCCTTGTTTACCGCTTGCCCTCGATATGCACCGCGATCAGGTGCGGACCCGGTGCGGCAAAAGCGGCCTTGACCGCCCCGGCCAGCGCGTCTGGGTCACTGACGACCGTGCCCGGTATGCCCATGCCCTTGGCGATGGTAACAAAATCCAAGGCCGGGGTGTCCAGGTTCATTTGCGGGTAGTCCTGGTTCGAATTGGCATCGAAACGTTGACGATAGGTGTCCAGGTTATGCTTTAGAATGCGGTATTCCCGATTGACCAGAATGACAAAAACAATGTCCAGTTCATGATGCGCCGCCGACCATAAGGCCTGGATCGAATACATCGCCGAACCATCCCCCGAAACCGCCAGCATGGGGCGGTCTGGCTGCGCCACTTTGGCGCCGATGGCGCCCGCCAGACCCTGGCCGATGCCGCCGCCACGGCCCGATAGGTAGTCACCGGGCGCGGCGAACTCAAAGGCTTGTGCCAAGTCCAGACCGGCGGTGATGGCTTCCTCCACCACGACGGCGCCATCCGGCGTACCGGCCTTGAGTTCAGCCATGGCGCGGGCCATGGAGATGGGATCGCGGTCCCAGGCGCGCTGGCTGCGGGCCTGATAGGCGGTTCTGGCGGCTTCGCTCTCACTGGCCAGGGCCGCATTGCGGGCCTTGGCCGCTGTCTGGTAGTCGCCGGAGGCGCTTAGCGCCTCGGCAATAGCGCCAAAGCTGCTGGGCAGATGACCCACCAGACCAATGTCGACCGCATGGTTATGGGCGATGCGGGCGGGTGTCTCTTCTATCTGCAATACAGCGGCGCCATTGGGGAATGGCGTGCCGGGGGTAAACCAGACTTCCTCGAAGAACGGTCCGCCGATCAGCAACACCAGATCAGCGTCGCCCAGGGTATTGCATATGGCGCCCGCGTCCATGGGCAGAATGGCCTTGGCGTTGGGATGGCGGTTGGGAAAGGCGGCGTGATGGCGAATGCCTTCGAACCAGACGCCGGCGCCCATGGCCTCGGCCAGGGCAATCAATTCGTTGTGCGCACCGGCGCGGGCCACGTCATCGCTGACCACGATGGTGGGGTTATGCGCGGCCATGATTTTCGCCGCCATGGCGGCGATGCCGGCGGGTTCGGGGCGGGGCGCGTCAAACACCTGTGCCGAGGCGCTGGCCCCGATTTCCGTTTCCTGCTCCATGACGTTGATGGGCAGGGCGACGAATACAGGTCCGGCGGGGGCCTCGTTGGCGATCTTGAAGGCGCGCTGCATGATGGCGGCCATTTCGTCCGCCGTCTCCACCTGTACACTCCACTTGGTCACTGGTTCCGCCATTGCCGCCAGATCATAGCCCAGCACCGGGCCGCGCAGCCGCATACGGGTGTCCTGCTGTCCGGCGGTCACCACCATGGGCGAATTGGCCTTCAGGGCGCCGTACATCATACCGATGGCGTTGCCTAATCCAGGCGCCACATGCAGGTTGACGACGCCGGTCTTGCCGCTGGCCTGGGCATAAAAGCTGGCCGCGCCCGCCGCGATGCCCTCGTGCAGGGCGACCACGTATTCGATCTGCGGATAGCTTTGCAGACTATCCAGCAACGGGCTTTCCGTGGTGCCCGGATTGCCGAAAATCTTCTCGACGCCGTGGGCCACCAAACTGTCCATGAATACCTGTCGTCCGCGCATGTCTTCCTCCAATTTAATTTTTTCGTCTTGTATTGATATTAGCTGATTGCCCTAAACGATGCGGGTGTCGTGGCGGCCCCAATAGCGGTCCTTGATCAGGCGCTTGTAAAGCTTGCCGTTGTCATGACGCGGCAATTGCGCCTCGAAATCCACGCTGCGGGGGCATTTGATATGGGATAGATGCTCGCGGCTAAATGCAAGTATCTCTTCCTCCAGCGCCGGGCCGGCCTGGCTGGGATCGATGGGTTGAACCACCGCCTTGACCGCCTCGCCGAATTCAGCATCGGGCACGCCGACCACGGCCACATCCATGATCTTGGGATGACCGACCAGCAGATTCTCAATCTCCTGGGGATAGATATTGACGCCGCCGGAAATAATCATGAAGGACTGGCGGTCGGTCAGGTAGAGGTAGCCCTCTGCATCCTGATAGCCCACGTCGCCCAGGGTGGACCAGCCGCGCTCGTTTCGGGATTCTGCTGTCCGTTCGGGATCATTGTGATAGGTGAAGACCGGACCATCGGCGAAATAGATCGCGCCGGGTGTGCCTGTAGGCTGCTCGCCGCCGTTTTCGTCCAGGATATGCACGATGCCGAACAGCGCCCGTCCGACCGAGCCGCGATGGCTCAGCCAATCCTCGGAATTGATGGCGCAAAAGCCGTTGCCCTCGGTGCCGGCATAATACTCGTGCAAGACCGGTCCCCACCAATCGATCATCTGTTGTTTGACCTCGACCGGACAGGGCGCGGCGGCGTGAATGGCGAATTTCATACTGGAAATATCGTACTTGGTGCGCGCCTCGGGCGGGAGTTTCAGCATGCGGACGAACATGGTCGGCACCCATTGGCTATGGCTCGCTTGATAACGCTCGATCAGGGCCAGGGCGGTCTCGGGGTCGAACCGCTCCATCACGATGGTGGTGCCGCCTTTTCTCAAGATGCCCATGTTGAAGCGCAGGGGCGCGGAATGATACAGCGGTGCCGGCGAGAGATAGATTGCCGCCTCTGTCACGCCATACAGGGTGCCTGCTATATCCACCGGGCTGTTCGTGGTGCCCAGGGGTTCGCCGGTAATGGGTTTCTTGATGCCCTTGGGCCGGCCGGTGGTGCCTGATGAATACAGCATGTCCGCACCTTCGTATTCATCGGCGATGGGACCGTGGGGCTGAGCGGCGATGGCATCATCATAGGATTGATAGCCGGCGATCGCCTCGCCCACCATCAGGCGGGTTTTGGCGTTCGGCATCATATCCACCAGTTCCGCCGCCACCTCGGCCTTGGCCTGGGAGGTGATGAAAACCTTGGCCTGGCAATCACCGACGATGAAATCCACTTCCTCCGCCGTCAGGTAGGACGAGATGCAGGTATAATAAAGCCCGGCCCGGTGCGCCGCCCAGCAAATCTGCAAGAATGCCGCATTGTTTTCCATATAAATGGCGATGTTGTCACCCAGCCCCAGTCCAAGGCTGCGAAACAACTGCGCGCCCTGGTTCGAGGCGTCATTCAATTCGCCATAGCTGATGACCCGGCCGCTGTTGGCCATGATATAGGCGGCCTTGTCAGGATTGTTGGCGGCATGAATTCCGGGATGCATGAACGACTCCTGGTGGGAATGATGCTGTTGCTGGCGGCAGTTTATAGCAAGCCGCGCTGACATTGGCTAATTTGTCAGCCAGGATCGGATAGCGGCAGCGGCAAGACTGGGTTATTGCAGTTGTTGGTGCCGCTATAGCAAAGGGAGATAGCAATGACTGGACGCTGGTTCGAGGATTTCAAGGTTGGCGACCAGATCGTATCGCCGGGCAAAACCCTGACCGAGGCCGAGATTATCGATTGGGCCTTCCGCTTTGACCCGCAACCCTTTCATATGGACAAGGTGGCGGCGGAAGAGCACATGTACGGTGGCCTGATCGCCTCGGGCTGGATGCTGGGCACCTATGCCTTCCGCCTGTTCACCATGGCCAACCCCTGGGCGCCCGAGGCCTCCCTCGGCTCGCCGGGTGTCGAAGGGTTGCGCTGGATCCGGCCCGTGCGTCCCGACGACACCATTCATGTGGTTGTCACGATTACCGATTGCCGCCTTTCGGAAAGTAAGCCGGACCGTGGCGTGGTCGGGATGGATTGGCAGCTGCGCGACCAGAATGACGAGGTCGCCATGACCATGCGGTCTATACAGTTGTTGAAGCGCCGCGCGATGCCGGCATAATCGCCGGAATAGACGGCGAGCCCTTATTGTCTGGCTGGCTTTGTGTCCGGCAAAAGTTTTTTCGCCCGCAAATCCTGCAGCACGGCGTTCCAGGTGCGGACGACGCCCAGGAAACTGCCGACAACCCGGTCGGAGGAAGTCGGCTCGGTCGTGGTGCCAAGGATTGATGTACCGGTATAAATTTGCTTGTTGGCGATAAAGACGCGGATTGGGTACATCCGGGCGTTCCAATCGTTGACCCATTGCAATAGCGCCGGCATTTTCGTCTCGGTGAAATTCAGATCCGCCATGGCGGCGACGGTGATGGTTTGCGAGATCGCATTGCCAGCCTTGTCACGGGCGACGACCGCAGTATCGACAATACTGACAATGCGCGGGATGCTCTGCGTTTTGTCTTCGCTCATGACGATTTGTAGGCGCAGATTGTCAGGATCGCCGTTGACGATTTTGAGCGATGATTCCAGGTTGAAGGTATCCTTCAGCAATTTGGCTATCAGTATCTCGATGTCCTTGGCTGAATCGGTAACGGCGATCGGGAAGGAGGCCACTGCCTTCGCCCCGCCGGCGGCCCTGGCCGGCGCTGTTTGCGCGGCGGTGGAACCGCTGGCCAGGGGCGATAGCCCTAGCAGCAAGATAACCAGCGAGATAGCGCCCAGGCAGGTAAATTGACGCGGCATATCAACCTCCAGAAAATAGTTGCTCTATGGCGGTATAGTGGCCACCAAGGGCCAAACGATCCCGGTTATAGAGGACCAGGCGCAGAATGAAACAAAGGAGTTAACAACCATGAAACTTGGCATTATGACCGGGGCGATACCCGATCCCGCAGCCAGCATCGACAACTTCATCGCCCTGGCTGGGGAGGTCGAGGCACGGGGCTTTGCCTCGTTATGGCTGGCCAATACCTTTGGTCATGATGCGGTCACGGCCATGGCGATGGCCGGGCGAGAGACCAAAACGATCGAGGTCGGTACCGCCGTGACGCCGATCCATCCGCGCCATCCCAGCGCATTGGCCCAGCAGGCTCTGACCGCCTCGGCCCTGGCGCGGGGGCGATTTACTCTGGGTGTCGGCCTGTCCCACAAGGTGGTGACCGAGGATACGTTGGGGCTGTCCTACGCCCAGCCGGCCAAGACCATGCGGGAGTATCTGGAGATCTTGATGCCCCTACTGGCCCACGAGACCGCCAAGTTCAAGGGCGATCTTTATCGCAGCAAGATCGCCATTGCCGTTAATGACGCGGCCAACCCGGTGCCCGTGGTCGTTGCCGCCCTGGGTCCCATGATGCTGGAGCTGGCGGGCCGTTATACCGACGGTACAGTCCTATGGATGACCGGCCCGGCGACCATCGCCGATCATGTCGCGCCTGTTATTGCCGCCGCCGCCAAGGAAGCCGGCCGCCCGGCGCCGCGTGTTATCGCCGGCTTTCCCGTGGTTCTGACCGACGACGTGGAAGGGGCGCGGGCGCGGGTCGATGAAATCTTGCAGATCTATGGCCAGCTGCCATCCTATCGCGCCATGATGGACCGTGAAGGTGCCGCCAATCCAAGCGATATCGCGTTGATCGGCAATGCAGCGGCCCTAGATGCCAGGATCGATCGGATCGCGGCGTCTGGCGCGACGGAGTTGATCGCCGTCCTGCTGGAAACCGACCCCGGTGCCAAGGCCCGTACCATGGATTATCTGCAAGGCAAACTGTAGCGCAGACGGTTCGCGCCACAACAGCGGCGGTGTCCCATCGGCGCGCCCATCGCCAACCATCAGCCAAATTACCCCGGGCCATCAATCGCCGTTAAGAACTAGTTAACCCAAAATACCGTAGTCTTCTGCTTACATTTTTCAGCAACACACTGGGCTTGGTACCTGCGTCGCTGGCCATGTCAACGTCGGTCGCACCATTCCGCCAACGATGATCAATAGTCCGAATGCCGCTCCAAAATAGGTTCAAACATGAATATCCGGAAATGCTTAAAGACCCTCATTCGCGCTAGTATTTTGCTGCTCTGGGGGGCGTCGTTCCAGACCTCATTGGCGGATGGCGGTCACCTCGAAAAAGTTCAGGCATCGGGGATAATCCGTATTGCCACCAATCCCGGCATCGAGCCCATGGAGTACATGCGCGGTGGTCAGTTGGTCGGCTATGACATCGATGTTGGTATCGCACTGGCGCGGCACCTGAAGGTTGAAGTGAATTGGATCGTATTCGATGACCTCAATAACTTAGTCAGGCACATTCACGGAGCCGGGTCGGAAGGAAAACTGGATATCGTCATCTCGGCCATGGGTATAGACGACAAACGTACGCAAAACTCCGTCGCTGTCCCCTATTTCAAGTCAGGCCTGACAATTCTCACCAACGCGGCGACGAAAGATATCGCCACGCTAAATGATCTTAAAGGAAAGACGGTTGCCGCCGTGCGAGGTTCGACTGAATACGAAATCATCAGCCAGGCGCCTGGTGTCACCGTGGTCGATGCCCAAAATTATGATGAATGTGTCTCGCTGGTTCTGTCCGGCCGGGCGTCCGCTGCCGTTCTGGATGTGCCGGTTGCGTTGGTGGCGGCTCGGCGCCATCCCAACAAACTGCGGGTTGTTGATAATCCCTTCGAAGAGGAATGGTACGGTATCTTCATGGAGCGATCTGATTTGGCCTTGTTTCGAGAAGTCCGCAAGGCCGTCAAGGAAATGCGCCGCGACGGCACGTTCGACCGCTTGAAGGTCAAATGGTTCTAGGCGGGATCGCTTCTAGTGAGCCTTGGCAATCCATGGTGGGCATACAAGCGCGGCCAGTCGGGTGAGCCGGCGAACCGGCCAGCGTCGCTGTCGGGCAGAGCCGGTATCGAGGCCGCGGAATGAGATTTAGTCTTCCACGAAAACTGTATGCTGTTCTCGTTATCACGGCGGTGCTGCCGCTGACCGTCGCTGTTATGGAAGCTGTTGATACTTTTGAACACTGGACCAAGTCAGAGTATCGCCTTGAGCTGCAGGAACAGCAGGCGATTTTCCGGGCCTTTCTAGATGGCCGCGCGGAGCAGTTGCGCGAAAGGTTGTCGCTATTTGCCGCACGGGCCGATGTGGTAAGGGCGCTCAATTCAAAAAATCGGAATCGCTTGCTAACCCATGCAATCTCGGGGGTGCAGGCATCGGATTGGGAGGTCTTTTATCTAGTCTCCACTAACGAGGATCTGCTGATCGATCCGATCAACATGACCCGGGGCGAGGTCGATCCACGATATGATTTTCATCTTGCTTTGGCGTTGTCGCATCAACATAGCGTCGGATTGGAGTACGACCCGGCGTTGGGAATGGGTATCGTGGCCTCTTCTCCGATTTATGATGTCCAGGGACAACTCCTCGGCGCCGTCACCGTATTCGACCCCTTGGCCAAGGAATGGCTGGATACCATGAAGGCGATGACGAATTACGATTTCGCCCTGATATCAAGGGACCGCCGAACGATCTCCAGCACCTGGCTTCCCCGCGATACAATTGTTCCCGCTCTGCAAGAGCTGCCCGAGGCGGATGCGCCAGCGAAACTCGTCGCCAACGCCACCGAGTACTTCGCCAGTCAAGCGCCGTTGACCGATCTTACGGATGCCGTGATCGCGCAGGTGCTCATCACCAAGACCAGCACTAAATTCCACGCAGCCCTCCGTTCGTTCAGAATTGATTTCGGCGCCCTTGCGTTGGGCGCGCTCGGCTTTGCGTTGGCGCTGGGTTTCCTGTTATCGCGCGCTATCACATATAAGTTGAACCAGGAGAATCTGCAACGAATTGAGGCGGAAGAAGCAACGAAGAAAAGCCACGAGCTGCTGAAAGAAAAAGGCGATCAGGTTGAGTTCATGCAAGACATCGCCCGCATCGCAAATGAGGCAAAAACGCTGCGTCAAGGGGTGGAGGCAACTCTGAACCGCGTATGTGATTTCACGGGCTGGCATCTGGGACACGCCTACCTGCCCGAAGTCGAGGATCCATCAGTTCTCTCGCCGTCAGGAATTTGGGTGGTCAGGGGCCGTGATCAGGAGCAGTTCGCCCCTTTCATGGAACGAACAGGACAGGAAAACCTCCACGCCGAGGAGGGCTTGTTCGGTAAGATACTTGCAAATGGAGAGCCGGTCGTAATGGCTGATGTGAGCCAGTGCGAGGGGTTCTCACGCCGGGAGACGGCCGTTGCGTGTGATTTGCACGGAGGATTTGGTCTGGCCATCATGGCCGGCGATATAGTGTTTGGGGTCCTGGAATTCTATTCGATGCACGACGGACTGCCAGCCGAGGAGCTTCAGCTCAATCTGGCGGATATCGGTATCCAACTGGGCAGGGTCGCCGAACGGGCGCGAATGTTCAGCCGGCTCGAGGGCGCTGCGCACGAGGCGCAACAGGCCAACCGCGCCAAGTCCGAATTCCTGGCCGCCATGAGCCATGAACTGCGTACGCCCTTGAATGCCGTAATTGGCTTCTCGGAGATCATAAGAGACGAAGCATTCGGGCCGGTTGGCAATTCCAGCTACAGCGATTATGGCAACGATATTCATCTCTCCGGGCAACACCTGCTGGGCCTTATCAACAATATTCTGGACCTGTCCAAAATCGAATCCGGAAATGATGTCCTCATAGAAGACATGCTGGATATTCCGGAGACGATTGACACGGCAATCATGTTGACGGGGCGCCTTGCGCAGCAGCACGACATCAAGCTGGAAGTTGATCTTGCGGAAAATCTACCGGCATTGCGCGCTGATGATCGCAAGGTAAAACAGATCCTGGTGAATTTGATCTCTAACGCTGTCAAGTTCACCCCTGCTGGCGGCAAGGTGACGCTCAAGGCTTGGTCCAGGATGGAAAGCGGCTATGTGCTTCAGGTAATTGACAATGGCACAGGCATTGCCGCCAAGGACGTATCCAAGGCGTTGAAGCCTTTCGTTCAGTTAGATGGCGGTTTTGATCGAAAGCACGAAGGCACCGGCCTGGGTTTGCCGCTGACCAAAGCCCTGGTGGAACAGCATGGTGGCTCCCTGGATTTGCAGGGCGAAGTTGACGTTGGCACGACTGTAACAGTGCGCTTTCCCGCCCAGCGCATAGTAGATTTTCCGGCCGAAATCCAGGCTCTCGCGGCCGTTGCCTCCGGGACGGACTAAAACCTTACCGAACTGTGCGAGAGCATGTTTCTTCAAAACATGCTCAGACTCTCAAGATAAAAAATAATTGAAGCAATAATCCAAGTCGGGCCAAACCAGTCTTGGGCGGCTCCGATTATTTGAAAATTGCTCTAGCTCATCTGAATTATTGCACGCCGTAGGCCAGCATGGCGTCGGCGACCTTGACGAAACCGGCGACGTTGGCGCCCAGCAGATAGTCGCAGCCGCCGCCCTTGCCCTTGCCTTCACCATAGCGGAAACAACTGTCATGGATGCCTTGCATGGTTTCCAGCAACAGTTTCTGCAGCTCGTCCTCGCTCCACGAGATGCGGGCCGAATTCTGGCTCATTTCCATGCCCGACACGGCGACGCCGCCGGCGTTCGCCGCCTTGGACGGGCCATACAGAATGCCCGCGTCCTGAAAGACCTTGATGCCCGCCACCACGGTCGGCATGTTGGCGCCTTCCGAAATGCCCTTGCAGCCATTCTTAACCAGTAGCTTGGCCTCGTCCTCGTCAATTTCATTTTGTGTGGCACAGGGGATGGCAAAATCGCACGGCACGCCCCAGGGCCGTCCCTCGTGGAATTCAGCACCCGGATACTGCGCCGCGTATTCCGAGATCCGGCCCCGGCGGACGTTCTTCAGCTCCATGATCCAGTCCAGCTTTGCCGCATCAATGCCGTCCGGGTCATATATGTAGCCGCCCGAATCCGACAGGGTCAGCACCTTGGCGCCCATATGCAGGCATTTTTCCGCCGCATATGTCGCAACGTTGCCGGAGCCAGAGATCGCCACATTGGCGCCCTCCAGCCCGCCGCCAATCCTGTCGAGCATGCATTGCAGGAAGTACACCGCGCCGTAACCGGTGGCCTCGGTGCGGATCAACGAGCCGCCGAATTCCAGGCCCTTGCCGGTCAAAATACCCTCGAATTTGTTGGTGAGGCGTTTGTATTGGCCAAACATATAGCCAATTTCACGGGCGCCGACGCCGATGTCGCCGGCGGGAACGTCGATATTGGGGCCGATGTGGCGGCACAGCTCGGTCATGAAGGATTGGCAAAACCGCATCACTTCATTGTCGCTTTTGCCCTTGGGATTGAAGTTGGCGCCGCCCTTGCCCCCGCCCATGGGCAGGCCGGTCAGGGAATTCTTGAACTGCTGTTCGAAGCCGAGAAACTTCAGCACGCTTTCATTGACGGATGGGTGAAAGCGGCAGCCGCCCTTGTAAGGACCGATGGCGTTGTTGAACTGTACGCGCCAACCGCGGTTGACCCGAATATGGCCTTCGTCATCTTCCCAACAGACCCTGAAGCTGACGATCCGGTCCGGTTCCGTCATGCGTTCCAGGATCTGCATTTTATGGTAGATGGGATTCTCCGCGATAAAGGGCAAAATCGTGTCCGCCACTTCATGCACCGCCTGAAGAAATTCGGGCTGTCCCGGATTGCGCCGTTTGACGCCATCCATGAAGTGCTCAAGGGTTAGCTGTTCCGTCATTGGATACCGCCTCCATCGATTGTTGACAAAAAGAAAGCGCGTGGCACAGAACGAGCTGCGCCCCGGACTTGTCCCCCAACTAGCTTGCCTTCAACTGACTCTTCGTTCAGAACTTCACCGCCTGAGCCGCCGTGACTGCCGTGAGCAGTGCCAATGCGGTCAATGATAGGCCTAGGAGTATTCTTAGGTAACGCCATATCACCCAAATCCCCCATTTATCGATTTGTGTCATGACTGTTGCAATACTAGCGCTCCGCCGGCTTGACGGCAACCATTGCGGCGAACGATTTGCTCGCGGGTGGGGTGGCGGCTCGATGAATGTCGAAAATGGTCTAGACGGACGCGGGGATGGAGCGCGGGCCGGTGATGTCGCAACGACGGCCGAGGCCGGACTGGCTTGGTTTAGTCTGGTACCGCTTATCGCCGGTCGGCCAAACGGGTCAGCGGCGGGGTCTCGGCGAATTGCTTGACGGTCTTGCCGCGCACGCCCTTAAAGCGCGCCAGCGCCTTGCCCTTCAGCTTTTGCCCGGTGGGCAGTTTCAGGCCAAGCGGGTTGATGCGCCGGCCATCCACCAAGATCTCATAATGCAGATGCGGCCCCGTTGAACGCCCGGTGGAGCCGACATAGGCGACGATCTGACCCTGCTTCACCCGTTTGCCCCGCTTGATACCGCGGCGGAAGCTTTTCAGGTGAGCATAAGCGGTTTTGTAGCGGCCGTTGTGGCGAATGCGCAGGTAACGTCCATAGCCGCCGTTCCGGCCAGCTACTTCCACCACGCCGCTGCCCGCCGCCAAAACCGGCGTACCCCGCGGCGCCCCAAAATCGATGCCCCGGTGCATTTTTCGGTAACCCAGGATGGGGTGCTTGCGCCGCCCAAAGCGCGAGGTTAGCCGCGCGCCGTCCACCGGCGTCTTCATCAACGCCTTGCGGACGCTATGGCCCTTGTCATTGAAATAGTCGATGTTGCCATCCGCCAGCGCAAAGCGATAAAGCGGCAGATCGGTTTTTCGTACATGCAGCTTGGCGTACAGAATATCGCCATACCTGGCCAGTTCGCCGCGCTCGTCATAAATGGCCTCGTACAATACTTCGAAACGGTCGCCGACCTGGATGTCCCGTTGGAAGTCCACGTCAAAGGAATAAAGCCGGATCAACTCAACGATCATCTGCGCCGGCATGCCGGCCCGCTTGGCCGTTAGATACAGCGAGTCATCAATATTGCCGTCGGCCCGGTGCAGGCGGGTTTCCAGGGGTTTGTCGACGGTCCGGGAGACAAAGCGGCCGCGCTCATTCAGGCTGACCAGGATTTCCTGCTCCACGCTTGGGGTAAAGGCCAGTTGGATCAGGGGCGGCTTGCCGGCCTCGGGGCCGTCGGGCGAGATCTGACGCCGGGGGTCAAACAGCAGGGTCAATTCCTGGCCGGGTCGCAGGCGGCGTGGATTATAAACTTTCGACAGGGCCGTGATCGCGGCATGTGCCGTTGTCCGGTCGCTGCCGCTGCGTGTCATTACCGCCATCAGGGTGTCGCCCGGCGCAATGGACACGGTGCGTTGAATGATCATCGGGCGTGCCGCTTCAACCGAAACCCTGGTCAGGGGCAGGGCAAGTGCTTGCAAAGGCGCCTCCGGCGGGGCCAGGTTGGCAAGGGCTTTTCGCTCTATCTCGGTCAAAGGCAGGCTTGCAAGCTTCTGCAAAGCCATGTCCTGCTCTGGAGGTTGCGGCGGCTTTGCCAATATGGTCAGCGCGACCGCGCTGCCCGCCGCCAGTCCCACCATGACCGCCACGGCATTTCGCCGCTGCCCAGATGTAGATCCAAACGCCCGGCCCAGCAAGGCGGCCCTACGCCTTAGCGCTCCCCCGAAACCCGTCAAATGCACCGCCGGCCCTCCAATTCCCCATCGAATGCATGGCCGAGACCCGCCATGCCCATATCCATATCCGTCACGGCGATGGCTCCATACCTTGTCCGATGCCGGCCACAGGCCGGAAATTAACGAATGTCATATATGATTTCATCATATGAATCAAGGCAGTCCGTCCGCTTCTTAACATAATCCGGCGAGCCCGTATCTGGCTCACCAAAGGCGTTGGATCAGTTTCCATTTTATTTGTGGAAATTTCGTAAAAGTCCGTTGACTTGGTCTCCGGGCCTCTCTATACACCGGCTTCGCAACCAGACGGGTGGGGCGCGGACGGTCTTCGGGCCAGCCGATTATCACGCCTGTTTGATTGTTCTGTTTTTACAGACCTGTTCTTTGACATTGTGATTTTCGGAAGAGAGACGTGGGCGGCGGTGTTTTTGGACCGGTGCCTTACGTTTAAGGCTTTATTTTGGGCTCTCTGATAAGCCGGTCTTTGGCTGGTTTTGACAGCTGCTGCGGGGACGCAGT
>JABIWH010000064.1 GCA_018701215.1 Rhodospirillaceae bacterium | reverse complement strand
CTGGTGTCGCCGGGCCGCGCCGCCCGAATGCCAATAGCATGAGCAACGCCGCCGTGATCGGAATTGCCCCGCTCAATATCGCCGTGTCGCGCCACCCGACGGCCGCAATCAAAACCCCTGCGGCGACCGGCGCTGCCGCATCTCCAAGCGAAGCCCCGACCGTATGAAACGCGAGCGCCATGCCCCGCCTGTTCGGAAAAGACGCAGAGAGATACGAGATGGCGGCCGGATGCCACAGCGTGTTCATCGAAGAAATCAACGCAATCGCCGCCGCCAACGCCAAGAACCCCGACACCCACCCAATTGCCACAATCGCGAGGCCACCCAACACCAGCGCCGTCAACTGACACTCCATCCGCCGCCCCGTCACATCGACAATCATGCCGGAGGGAATATTGGTCGCGAAGGAACTGATATGAGCGACCGAGGTCAGCAACCCGATTTCCGTATAACTTAGCCCATACTCAGTCTTGATAAACGGAAGCAGCAGATAAAACACCGCCATCGCCCAATGCAACGACCCATGCGCCCCCGCAATCACAAACAACGGCCCGCGCTCCCGCCAAGGGGTAATGATGTCGGTAGTCGCCATGAAGGATCCTTCGGTGGAGGAATGGGGAGCGGCTATAAATACCCGCTGGGCGGCGGCGGGACCAGAGGGGAGGAGGCGCGGAATTGAGAGGGGTAGGGAAACGCCCGTCAGTTAACGCACCCCGGCGTATTGTAGTAGCGAAGATAGGGCCGTCTTTGGCATTTTTCTGCTTACTGTCGATGGCACCTCTCGAGCATGAGTTGCGGCGGCAGCATTATGGTCTTGCGCGTCAATCGGATTGAGTTCGATGCATCTGCATCCGGCGAAAAGCGTCCTATCTCGCCAGCGCCTTGATGATAACTGCCAACAGCACCAGTGGCACCGTCGTACCATCTGCCGATACCGTCGTTTTCCCCTTCGTTAGGGACGCATAGGGCATCATGCCGGACGGGCCGCGGCCTAGGTGCCAGTGCCAGGCTGGCAAACGCGTATGCAGTAGATCCAGGCACCGGTCGACGGAGGCGGTATAGTCCAGCGCATTACCGTCGGTCTCGCCCAGGGTCCGCGCGATCTCCGCGTCAAGGTCTCGGTCGGCGCCGGTCGCGGACTCGATGCGGTCTTGCAACAGTCGCAGCGATGAATGCATCCTGGTTCAACCTCTCCGCAGCTTAACGAACTTGGCCATTTCGCCTTGGTCGGTGATTGTCCGAGCCTTCCGATGTCACCCTGAAAATCGCTCCATGCATGTCGTACATATGACCCCTCACTTCGAATGAATTTCATTGATCCAAGTCAACTGAAGCGCCCTTAGCCTCAGCCGCCCGCCAGACCTTCGTATGGGTTTCCTTCAGCCATGGGCCAAAGCGTGGCTGTCACGTTTGAGAGAATCCTCGCTGACGTGTTGACCGACTGATGCCGCCTGTTGGCACTCGTCGAGGGTCACGGCATGAAACCGCGATTTCCGCTACGGCCCCATTAACGATACCCCGTATCACGCCCAAGTTCTTTGCCCACGCTCCTACCCGAAAACGCCCGAAAGACGTCTCAATGGTCGTCATTTCCGTCGGTTGGCATAAGTGCGGCGCGCAGCCAGTCGTGAAAGGTTTTCAGATGATATTCTTCCGGCATCAGAACGCCGGCCTGGTAGGGCGCGGCGTGCAGGCCGCGCTGGCTTAATTCGCAGGCCCGACCGTCCTCCTCCAACACCGCGACGGCGAAATCGACGACCTTGGCCATGTCATAGCCTGGATCGGCCAGGGTCTCGGGCGGGAAAAGCCATTCCACGGTTAATTCAATGGCTTCGGGGCCCAAGGGCAGCAGGCGCACGATGCGGGCATGGTCGCCATAACAGCCTATATATGCACTGGGTAAAGCCACGGCGTAGATTTGCCCGCGCGCCACATCGGCCTCTGACAATTCAGGTATGAGGCGGCCCTGGGCGCTGCCGTCCATGGACCAGGTCTCGGCACCGGGACGCAGGCCGCCGCGGTATTTCGGGTCCGGATCCTGGGCATGCTCGCGCCAGTCGGGCCGGTCCCTTTCGTTGATCTGGCGCCGGCGGTAAAGGGGCACCAGTTTGCTCAGGCTAGGATGCACACTGGGACAATGCAGGCATTCGTTGAAGTTCTCCCAGAAGGATTTCCAGTTGCAGGCCACCTGCCTGACCCAGCGATGGCCCAACACCAGGCGTTCCAGGGGATAATCCGTCAGCTTGGCCGCGCCGCGCTGGAATGCCACTTCGTCGTCCCAGACCGCATCCGGGTCCAGGTTGACGAAGACAAAGCCGCGCCACTCCACCACCGAAATGCGAAACAGGCCGTGGCCCGCCTTTTGAAATCCCGCCGGCTCGGCAAATGACGTGGTTCCGATCAAACCGCCGTCCTCGCCGCCATAACACCATTGATGATAGGGGCATATGACCCGGCCGGCGGGTAAGGTGCCCTCCGCCTCCGTCAGCAAGATAGATCCCCGATGCCGGCAGACATTGAAGTATCCCGCCAGCCGACCCTCACGGGTGCGCAGCACCAGAATATTCTGCTCGCCCACCGACAGCGTTTTGTAAGCGCCGGCCCCGCTTAATGCCGCGCTGCGGCACAGATACAGCCAGCTCTTGGCCCATACGGTGGACATTTCGGTTTTGAATTGCCCGGCATCGTAATACCAGGCGGCGGGCAGGGATGGCTCGGCCTGCCGCAGCCCATTGTAGTCGGCGGCAACGCCAACAGAGGTGTCATCTGTCGCGGTCATGGCAGGCCTCCGGATCAGTCGCTTCCGGCCGCTCAGCGAGCGGAATGATCGGTGCATAGGGGTGAGCGCCGCCGTCATGCGGCTTGTCGCTGGCGCCGTGACCTCGGGCATCAATGAGGATGAGCCGGTAACTGTCCTTGAGCGCGTCCGCATAGCCATAGCGATACCAAAAGCCGACAACATCAGCAGATACGATGGCCGCTAATCTACGTTGGATTCCCTCTGCCATGGGGCAGAGTGTAGCGGTCCGCGTCCAGAGAATCTATGCGTGCTATTAGCGAAGCCTCATTTCTGCTTTTGGCACGAAGGGCGCCTAATCCGAAGGACTCTTCTGTTTGCTTCGCACCACTGCTCCTACTCCGCCGCCGTGACTTCCCTGTGCGCGGATTTTTGCAAGCGGAAACCCTTATAGCCTTTGGCCACGATCTCGTCACATTCCTCGCGGTAGGTCCCGACACCACCAATATAGGGCATGAACAGGCGCGGTTTGCCGGGGATATTCGCGCCCATGTACCAAGAGTTGGCTTGTGGAAACAGCGTCTGATGGGCAACGGCGTTAACATGCTCCACCCACTCATCCTCGGCCTCGCGCAAGGGCTCGATGGCATCAAGGCCGCCCGAACGCAGGTATTCGAGGCTGTCCACCACCCAATCGACGTGCTGCTGGAGAGACACCATCATGTTAGAGAGGACGGACGGACTACCAGGCCCTGTAATCATGAACATGTTTGGGAAACCTTCCGACATCAGCCCCAGATAGGTCCTCGGTCCGGCCTCCCATTTCTTGCCCAAAGTAAGGCCGCCGCGCCCCTGGATATCCATCTTTAGCAAGGTGCCGGTCATGGCATCGAAGCCAGTGGCAAAAACGATGGCGTCAAACTCAAAGCGCCGCCCGTCGGTAACCAGGCCGGTCTCGGTAATCTCCTCGATCGGTGCGTCCCTTACATCGACCAGCGTGACATTGTCGCGATTAAAGGTCTCGAAATAATTGGTATCCACGCAAATACGTTTGGTGCCGATGGGATAGTCCTTCGCCACCAGCAATTCCGCCACTTCTGGGTCATCCACGATGTTTCGAATCTTGTCGCGCACGAACGCCGCCGCCGTGTCGTTTGATTGCTGGTTCGTCGCAAGGTCGTTGAACGCCGCCATGAAATAAGTGCCGCCGCCCTCCCAACGCCTCTCGTATACTTGTTGCCGTTCCTCTTCGGAAACAGCCAGGGCCGAGACTTCATTGGGATTGGTCAGGACGCCGTTTTTGCTTCCCCGCGCCGCAGCCCGAAATGATTCATAGTCCGATTTCCAATCATGCTCGTATTCGGGTGTCATGGGGCCATTGCGAGAAGGGATCGAGTAGTTTGGCGTGCGCTGAAATACGGTCAAATGCGCGGCCTGCTCGGCGATCACGGGAATGGCCTGGATGGCAGAAGAGCCGGTGCCGACAATACCGACGCGCTGGCCTGAAAAATCCACTTCCTCGTGAGGCCACATGCCGGTGTGGTAGGTCTTCCCTGTATAACTTTCCAGACCCTTGAAATCAGGCATGCGGGTGGATGACAAGCAGCCAGTCGCCATGACGAGGAATTTCGCGGACACTCGGTCGCCATGGCTAGTCTCGACATTCCAGCAACGGCCCGCCTCGTTGAAATGCGCGGCGGTGACCTCGGTGTTGAACTGAATATCGTGACGCAGGTCGAAGCGGTCGGCCACGTGATCCGCATAACCCAAAATTTCAGGTTGCGCCGAAAATTTCTCGCTCCATTGCCATTCCTGTTGCAGCTCCTCGGAGAAAGAGTACGAGTACTGCATGCTCTCCACATCACAACGCGCACCAGGATACCTGTTCCAATACCAAGTACCGCCCACCCCGCTCGCGGTCTCGAAAACCTGTGTCCGCATTCCCAGCGCACGCAACCTATGCAGCAAGTAAAGGCCCGAGAAACCTGCTCCGACAACAACAACATCAACTTCATCCGGGCTCAGCTTGGCCCGTTGGCTCGAACTTGATTCTTGATTGGACACTCACAGGCTCCTTTTGGCGTAATTTGTTGCCGTGCGTAATTCTACTATCAATCTTCCAGAATCAGTATAGCGGAGATCACACCGGCCTATGGCCGGGTGGTTATGCACGAGGCCTAACCGGCCGACGTCCGCAGTTGGCACTCTTCAAGCATCAACCGGCGTCGGGCTGATGTCTGCTTTGCCTCCGGCTTCGAGCATTATATTCGCGAGTGATAACCGGGCAGGTTTGAAACAAGGCGGCCGCACGCCAATAGCGTCGTGGGAAGCGATCGTTTGTCTGCCGGGACAGGCTTTTGAAATCAGTGCAATCCATTGTGGCTAGACAAAGCTTGTACCGCGTAAGATAAATTATTGCCGACGGTGATTGGTGCAAGCGAAGCAAAAAGGGGTGTCGCGAGATGTCAGACAAAGGTCTTTCAGAGTCAGAAAACGATTTCAAGGTTATCGGCACGCGACCAATTCGGCCGGACGGTATCGATAAAGTCACTGGCCGGGCGCTTTATGGTGCCGATCGATATGCGCCCGGCATGCTCGTCGGCAAGGTGCTACGTAGCCCATATCCGCATGCGCGCATCAGGGCCATCGACACAACCAGGGCAGAAGCCCTCGCGGGCGTCAAGGCGATCATAACCAAAGGCGACTTTGGGCCAGTTCCGGCCAGCCAAAAGGCAACACTAAACAATGTCATGGCTCAAGATAAGGCGCTGTTTGATGGGCACGCCATTGCGGCAGTTGCTGCGGTCGACAATTCAACTGCCCTCAAAGCGCTGGAACTGATCCAGGTCGATTACGAGATTCTGCCCCATGTCACTGATGTTGTTGCAGCGATGGCCGACGATGCGCCGCTGGTGCATGACGACAATTTCACGAAAGGTGTTGAGCCAAAACCGAAGAAGCCATCGAATATCGCGGCCCGCCTGGAATTTGGCCATGGCGATGTCGAAGCCGGATTTGGCGAAGCGTCGCTTATCGTCGAGCAGGAGTTTGCGACGGAAGCGGCGCATCAGGGATACATTGAGCCCCCCGCATGTCTTGCAACTTATTCCGACGATGGCAGTTCAGAATTGTGGTGCACGACCCAAGGCCACTTTATGGTTCGCGACACCTGTGCCGCTTTATTAGGTATCACCGTATCCAAGTTAAGAGTGACGGCTTCGGAAATCGGTGGCGGCTTTGGCGGCAAGACGGCTGTTTATCTCGAACCTTTGGCCCTTGCGTTGTCGCGCAAATCCGGGCGGCCGGTGAAGATGGTCATGAGCCGGTCGGAAGTTTTCCGGGCCGCCGGGCCGACCGCAAGTTCTTCGATGCGCGTAAAGATTGGTGTCGACAAAGATGGCCGCATTACCGCTGCGGACGCGCTTCTCAACTACCAATCTGGTGCATTTCCCGGCTTTATTACCATGCTGGGCGCCATGTCGGCTTTCGCCTGCTACAATTTGGAGAATGTGCGCTCTGTCGGCCACGAGGTGATTACGAACCGGCCGATGCAGGTCTCCTACCGCGCGCCTGGCGCACCGATCAGCAATTTCGCTGTCGAAAGCGTCATTGATGAGCTTGCCCGTAAGTTGGACATGGATCCAATCGAATTCCGGTTGAAAAACGCCGCCAGAGAGGGTGATAGATCGTCCTACGGTCCACGCTACGAACAAATCGGTTTGGAAAAAACATTAGAGACGGTGCGCGAAAACCCCCATTACCAGGCTGCGCTTCCAAAGGGTCACGGACGCGGCGTTGCCGTAGGGTTTTGGTTCAATTTTGGCGGCTTGACGGCAATATCGTTGAACATCAACTCCGATGGTACTGTCACTGTATCCGTCGGCCGCCCCGATATTGGCGGAAGCCGTGCGTCCATGTGTCTAATGGCGGCGGAGGAGCTGGGCATTCCATACGAAAACGTCCGCACAATCATCGCGGACACCAGTTCGCTAGGGTATAATGATACGACCGATGGTAGTCGCACGACATTTTCCAACGGCCTGGCGATTATCCAAGCCGCGCGCCAGGCGAAGTCTATCATGTGTGCCCGCGCGGCCAAGATGTGGGACCTACCGGAGGAAGCTGTCGAATGGGTTGATGGTGCCGTACAGCCATGCGGGCCAAATGCCGGCGATTTCCCAGCTGTGAGCATTGCAGAAATCGCCGGCAAAGCACCGCAGACCGGCGGCCCGATCGCTGGGCATTGCGAAGTCAATGCCGAAGGCGCCGGTGTCAGCTTTGCCGCCCACATCGCCGATGTGGAAGTTGATGAAGATACCGGCCGGACCACGGTTCATCGCTACACTGTTGTTCAGGATGCTGGTAAGGCAATCCATCCGGCGTACGTGGAAGGTCAATATCAAGGCGGCGCGGCGCAGGGTATCGGGTGGGCTCTCAACGAGGGGTATGTCTATGGCGACGACGGTTTGATGCAGAACCCTGGCTTCCTTGATTACAGGATACCGGTCTGTTCCGATCTACCAATGATCGATACGGAAATCATCGAAATTCCAAACAAGGGCCATCCCTATGGCGTCCGCGGCGTTGGCGAAACATCAATTGTGCCGCCACTTGCAACCATCGCCAATGCCATCCGTTCGGCTACAGGCGTGCGCGTCAATCAAGTGCCGATGGCCCCGCCGGTTGTGTTGAAGGCCCTGGAAGAGAGCTAGATGTAAATTCGCACGAGGCAACGGTCAGATGGTCAAAGTGGTTTTATGGGGCGGACTGCGGAGTAAGGCAAAGGGGCAGTCTGAACTTCAAATTGCCGCCTCGACCATTCGGGAAATGTTCTTGCGGCTTTCCGAGGACTTCCCCGACCTGGAAGCAGAATTGGAACATAATGTCTCGGTGGCAGTCGACGGCAAGGTCTACCGCGACGCATTGTTTGTGACCATTGATGATGCTTCCGAAGTAGTAATTTTGCCCAAGCTACAGGGTGGATAGCCATCATAAATAAGGGCGCGAGCAGTATTCCTGGCTGTGGTTTCACAATCGATGCATCGACCCGGTTGGTTCTTCGAGCATGCAGGTCCAGGGCCTCCCCATCAACGACGCTGCTGTTATAAGGCTAACCCACCGCGTGGCCGCTGCCTGATCACCGCCAGCCCGAGCAGGGCCATGGTGAAAAGGGGATGCCGTCACCGACAGGTGATCCCAACCTACCGCGTGGCCAAAAGGACCGTTGGGTTGACGGTTGTCCGGCGCCTCCGTGCCACGCCATGGTCGTTGTCGCCTGTGCGCGGTGCAGGCGTTACAAGTTCGTGTGACCGGGATCTGCAAGACCTGGAAAATGGAAGCCCTGTGTGCCACGATGGGGGCGCTCTTAATTGGGGATATGCTATGAACAAGGTCATCGCGAACGACATTGCGGCGGATACGGAGGCGGCTTCGGCGGCATATGTGCCCTCCCTTCAACTCACGGAAGGGCAGTCACCACCCATCGCGGCTAACGGCGGTTTATCTTACATGTCGTTCGATCAGGACGGGGATGCGGGAACTGCAGCGGCGATGGAGGCGGCGCTCATCCAGATTGCCGAGGGGAAAGGGCAGGCGGTTATCGACATGCTCGACAACGCTCCCCCCGGCCCCATCGAGACCAGATGGGGCGTTGGGTTTCGGGACTACGCGGAGTGCGTGGAATATATTCGGGCGAACAATATCGAAGCCCCTGAAGGCGGCCTGGCGCTTCCGTTGCCCTACACCATCAACGAGCAGCCGTCCTACTCCATCGTTTCATCCAACGCACTCTGGCAGGACCCATCGCGCGAGTCCGAAGCAAAAGCTTTGCGCAAGGACGAGCGCGACAATACACGACGACGCCTCTTTTTTCCGCACGTGATGCGCGACGCGCGACGCATTGCGGAGTATTACCCAGGTCTCTCGCCCAACAGCGCCGAATGCATGGACAAGCTTGGCGTCGCGTTGGCGCACTGCGAGTCCAAATGCGAGAACTTTTACGACTCGGCGGAGGTGGAGCGTGTGTTCTACCCCGAGATGGAGAAGCTGCTCTTGGAGCTTTTCCCAGGAGCTACGGATGCGCTTGTGTACAACCACGATGTGTTTGACAAGGACTACCAAGGCGACCGCACGGAGGACCAGGACAACAAGAACCCGGGTGTGAACGCCAACTACGCCAATCTCGTGCACAACGACCTGAACGATAACAGTGGCCGCGTGCGCTGCCGCGAGCTGCTCACGAAAAACCTGCGGAACTTCGGGCGCGAGCAGCACTACACGGAAGGGCAGGCCGACGCAAAGATGTCGCGGCGGTTCATGTCGATCAACCTCGCCAAGCCGATGGAGACAGTTCGCCAGAACCCCTTCGTGCTCTGCGCCTGGCCCTCTTTCGCAGACCAGCCGTACGTCACCAACTACCGGGTCTACGACGACCGCGTCGGCGAGACCACCCGCTTCACTTACCGCCCCGACCACGAGTGGTACTGGTTACCCGAGCAAAAGCCCACCGAGGTCTCGATGCTCAAGTGCTACGACTCTGTCACTGACGGGTCCGTCTCTCGCTGGTCTTTTCACACTGCCTGTATCGATCCAACTGCGCCTGACGATGCTCCCTGCCGCAGGAACGTCGTGGTCCGATCCTATGTCTTCTTCTAAGAAGACAAGACGATACGGCGCGCGGCGCTGAGCGATCGGCGTTGGCACGGCGGTATGATTTCCGCGAACCGGGAGGCTATCTGGGGAATGTCGGCTCAATGGGCTTTTATTAATGACCTTTGGTATAAGTGGTAAATTCAGGGCATGATGGATAGCCGACGCCCCCTGGGACGCATCGAGGCGCCGGGCCGGGGTATTGCCTGCATGTTGGCCGGCTGCCTGTTGTTGACCATGAACGATGCCGTGGTGAAATGGGTTTCGGGCGAGTTTGAACTGGGCCAGGTCCTCTTTTCCCGGGGCTTGGCGGCCCTTATCATCATCGCGCTGGTGTTGTGCTTGCGCCAGGATTTCCATATCGTCCGGGCTCGTTATCCGAAATTGCAGTTGTTCCGCGCCCTCCTGATAATCGCCAGCACCTTTTTCTTCGTCTCGGCTCTGCGCCTGATGCCGTTGGCGGAGGCCATCGCCATTACCTTCGTCGGGCCCATATTCGTCACCGCCATGGCGCCGTCGATCCTTGCCGAGCGCGTGGGCTGGCGCCGCTGGACGGCGGTGCTGGTGGGCTTTGCCGGTGTCCTCGTGATGTTGCGGCCGGGCAGTGATGGCCTGCGTTGGGTCGCCCTGCTGCCCGTCGGCGCGGCTCTGACCGGTGCCTGCGGCGATCTTTTGACCCGCCGCATCTCCCACGGCGAGGCTTCGGGCGTCACCTTGTTCTATTCCACCCTGGGCGTAACGCTGGCCGGCGCGGTCATGGCGCCGTTTGGCTGGCAGCCGCCGGGCCCGGTCGATGTGAGCCTTCTAGCTCTGGCCGGAGCCTTGCTCTGCGGCGCGCATTTTCTGCAAATCGAGACCTTTCGCTTTGCCGAGGCGGCGCTGGTGTCGCCGTTCAAGTATTCCTCGCTGCTCTGGGCCGTGGCCATCGGCTATCTCGTCTGGGGTGACCTACCCGATCATTGGACATTGCTGGGCGCCGCCCTGCTGATCGCCAGCGGCATTTACATATTTCATAGGGAAAGTAGGGGATCCGCTAACCTGTCATCATGGTGAATGCGGTGGACGCTCCAGTACTGATCATCGGTGGCGCGGGTTATATCGGCTAAGAAAACTTATCAGTGGCTTGGATGTCACCTGCCCGCAACGCGACAAGGACCGCTATGGCAGGATCGTGGCCGTCTGCTAGGCGAACGGTAGGGGCCTCAATGCCGCTATGGTCCTATCCGGGATGGCCTCGGTGTCCGCGGCGATGGTGCGCATACCTAGCAGGAACACCTGCTGGTGTCGTCCCGGGTGTCCCAAGCGCGCATGCTCGCGGGGCTGTTCGAAGCCCTGTTGGGTCGGAACCGTTAGGGTGCGTATGGATTTCCCTTCACCCTAGCTAAGCATGGGCACTTCCTCCACACGGTCATCCTCGTGCACTGGCGTGAGGATGCAAACCTCAACGGCGCGACAACCGGCGATGTTGGCGTGCTGCATTGAAATGGATCCCGGATCTGCGCGGCTACGCCGCTTGTCCGGGATGACGTGCAGGGCGTGGTACGTTGCTGCCGCGCCCTATCCCAGCACGGCCTTTGTCGATTCCGCCATGATATCGACGATCTGGTCGATTGTATCCTCGCCGGTGACGATCGGGGGGGCGAGGCAGTAGACGTCGCCGCGGACCCGGCTGAACATGCCGCGCGCCATGGTCTCGCTATGGATTTTCGCACCGATGCCGTCGGCGCCTTCGAACATTTCCTTGGTGGAACGATCCTTCACATATTCGATGCCGCACATCATGCCGAGACCGCGAACCTCGCCGACATTCGGATGATTGCCGAGCGCGTCCTTCAGCCCATTCAGCAGGCGTTTGCCTTTGTCCGCCGCCTGACCGGGGAAATCTTCCGTCTCGATAACGCTAAGCATAGCATTCGCAATGGCGCAGCCTACGGGGTGGGCGCTGTAGGTATAGGCGTGCATGAAGGGTTTGCCGCTATCCTCCATGGTCTTGGTGATCTCGTCGCTGACGCCGATGCCGCCGAGGGGGAAATAGCCCGAGGTGATTGCCTTGGCAAACTGGATCAGGTCGGGCTTTACGCCCCAATGTTCCAGCCCGAACATGGTACCGGTACGGCCAAAGCCGGTAATGACCTCGTCCGAGACGAGCAGAACCTCGTACTTATCGCAAATCTCGCGGATGCGCGGGAAATAGTCGTCTTGCGGCACGATAACGCCGCCGGCGCCCTGCACCGGCTCTGCGATGAACATCGCCACAGTATCCGGGCCGGCCGCGAGGATCGCCTTCTCGAGCTCATTTGCGGCCGCGACGCCCTGGCTCTCGCCCTCGGGTGCTTCGTAGAGATAGGGATAAGGGCCGGGAATATGGATGAAGCCCGGTACCCTGGGTTCGAACATCGGCCAATACGCATCGATGCCAGTCGCGCTCATGGCAGCCAAGGTGACGCCGTGATAGCCCCAGATGCGTGATATGCATTTGGTCTTCTCGGGCTTGCCCTTCAGCTTCCAGTAATAGCGCGCCATCTTGATATTGGTGTCCGTCGATTCGCCGCCGCCCGAGGTAAAATAGAAATGGTTGATATTGGAATAGGTGATTTTGGCTAGCCGTTCCGCGAGCTCGATCGCCTGGGCATTGGAACTGCCTGCATAGCCCGACGCATAGCCCATCTCCGTGAGCTGTTTGGCGCCCGCCTCGGCCAACTCATTACGGCCGTTGCCGGCCGTGTTGTTCCAGAGACCACTAAGTCCGTCGATATACCGGTCGCCATTGGCATCCACGAGGAACGCGCCCTCCCCGCCGGTCCACACCTTGCCGCTAGTCTGCGCTGCGCGATTGTGCAGGGGGTGGATCAGATGCGCCATGTCCCGTTTGTTCAGGGCGGCTTCGGCATTGTTTGCGACTTCAGCAGTATTCGACATCGTGGATTTCCTCGAACAATTGATAGCGAAAAACGAACTGTGCACGCTGTTGCGGTTTGGGATCAAGTGGATTCCGTCCGACATGGCGGCAAGTTTATCGGGATGCAGTCGGCGGGACATTGAGGGAATTCTATCGTGGCTGAATGTCGCCTCCTGGCACACATGGTCCCTAAATGGGCGCGGCGCTCATTTTCCGATTTGAAATGTCCGCTTTGCCACCAGGGGTAAACAGACGGTAATATCAAACTGATCTCTGGAAACGGTACCCATCCGCACCTTTTCCGCGCACCGCCAGCTATTGAGGGAAGAGCCAACCATGCCGTTCTATGAAAAGGGCGATGTTCGCATTCGTTACGAAGAGGTCGGTAGTGGTTTTCCGCTTCTGGTCACCCCGGGCGGCGGCCTCAACTCTCGTATCGACAACTGGCCGCGTGCGGTCTTCAACGCGATGGACGTCTTCAAAAACGACTTTCGCTGTATCACGCTGGATCAGCGTAACGCCATTGGCGGCGAGAGTACGGGGCCGATAGCCGTTGACGATCCGTGGGGCAGCTTCGCCGACGACCAGCTCGGGCTGATGGATCATCTCGGCATCCGCGAATTCGTCTACATGGGATACTGTATTGGCGGCTGCTTCGCCGGAACGCTTCTTGAACGAGCCCCCGAGCGTATAGCTGCCGCAATATTCTGCCAGTCGGTGGGGCATTGGCCGGAAGACCCCGATGTCATGTACCGGTCCGGCCGAGACGGGTGGGCCCCGGAGTTGCTTGCCCGACGGCCCGACCTGAGCCAAGAGGCCATTGAGAAGTATCTACACAACTTGTACCGAGCGAACCCTGACTTTCTCTACAGCGTGTCACGCGACTTCATCCGAAATTGCCAAACGCCAATTCTCGTGCTGCCGGACGATGTTCCTGCACACCCGCACCAAACATCGGTGGACGTTGCCTCGCTGGCACCAAACGCCGAGATCACAGTTTTTCCATGGACGTCTCCACCCGATCTAAAGGAACGCACGGTTAACCGGGTACGCAGATTCATTCAGACACACGGCAGGGCGCCGTAAGGGGAGGAAAGCTCCGGCGGCCTGTTTGCCTCTCATCGGATTTTCGCACACGCTTGTCGATCGATACGCGATCGCCGATGGGTGAATGGTCATTCCCAGCTGCATCGCCGAAAAGCGAGCGCATGATTGGCTTCGTCAGTCGCCTCCGCTAGGCTGCATACCTCATCAAATTTGTCTGTATCAAAGACGACATTCCTGGAGACGTTGTATGGCTCAACCATTTGCTGGCATTCGCGTAGTCGATTTTACTCAGGTCCTTGCAGGTCCCTATGCGACGTACCAGATGGCGCTGCTCGGTGCCGAAGTAATCAAGGTTGAACATCCCAACGGTGGGGATCAAGGGCGCGGGTTGTTGACGCCGACGCCTGAAAGCGCGGCCGCAGGCATGTCGGCGCTCGCCTCGGCTGTCAACTCGGGAAAACGAAGCTTGAGTTTGGATCTTAAACACGAAGCCTCACGTGCAATTGTCGATCGCCTGGTCGAGCGTGCGGATGTTCTCGTGGAGAACTTCAAAGCGGGCGCCATGGAAAAACTCGGTTTCGGGCAAGAGCGCCTTCGGGCGCTAAATCCTCGGCTCGTATATTGCTCCATCTCCGGTTTTGGGCAAAGTGGGCCGCGTTCCCATGCAGCTGCCTATGACCCGGTCATTCAAGCGGCTTCCGGCATTATGTCGGTCACCGGTTACCCGGAGACGGGACCAACGAAAGTTGGCTTTTGGATGTGCGACATGACGACCGGTATGAACGCTGCGTTCGCGATCGCCAGTGGGCTCTTTAGAAGGACGCAAACAGGGCAAGGAGACTATGTGGATGTTTCCATGTTGGACACGGCGGTCTCACTGATGAGCCCGATGGCAGGACTACCACTCAACTACGATGTTGATCCGCAAATTTCGGGAAACGGGGCGCCTGGCACGGGGGGCCCATCTTCAGTGTTTTCGACTGCCGATGGGACCATGACGGTCGCCGCTGTCACGCCAACCCAGTTTGCAGCCATGGTGCATGAAATTGGCCGCGGTGATTTGGCTGAGGACGAACGCTTCGCAACCAGCGAGGCGCGCATTATACATGCAGCAGAATATCTACGCTTGATGACAGAGGCGTTCGCCAACGACACCGCAGAAAATTGGGAACGGAGGTTGAACGCGGCAGGCGTTCCAGCCAGTAAAAACAAAAATGTGAGGGAACTGCGCGATGATGCGCAACTAACACATCGCGAGATGTTTCAACCGCTACCACCACCGCCGGGAATTACAGGCACTTTTCATGCGGTGAATTTGGGCTTCAAATTAGGCCGCGACGGGCCGGGCGTCGCGGTCCCGCCCCCAACGGTCGGCCAGCACAGTAATGACATTCTTGGCGAACTGGGCTTTAACGAAGCCGCCATCGCGGGTCTCCGAACAAGCGGGGCGATTTAGGCGCCCGAAACCAGTCCGACTATTTGCACCTTCAGCCGAGATCGGCGGGCGCAGGCCGGCCGTTTTCGTCGAACTCCCCTATACGATAGGTACCTTTCGGGTTGCCATTTTGGTTGAACGAATAATACTCGACATCAGTGGAGGGCACGCCAAAGCTTCTGGTGACAGGGCTTCCGTCCTCATCTTCCTCTTTCTGCCACATATGCAGCCATTTGAGCACGCCCGGTCCACATTCCAATAGTCCGGCGGAATTAACCTCTTCAAGGTCATCGGCCGACATCCAGCGATGTTGGCGCGTTACATCATTTGCCGATTTTAGCACTGGGGCAGCGGTTTGCAGCCGATGGCCATATACCCGACATCGCCACTCCTCAGTGTCGTCGTCTTTGACCGGCTCGGAGAGGTCGATGATCCAGCTGAGCCAGGGCAATTGCAATCCCAGTTGATCGTGCGTTTGCGTGACGAGGGAACCCATTACATTGCAGACGTCCAGAATGTGGGCTGATGGGTCTTCCGAGGCTGCAAACTTCGGAAGCTGCCAGCCATCGGTGTCGTTTCCTAGGACGAGCACCTTTTCATCACTATCTTCGATCACCAGTCGCGCCTCGTCGATGCCGCCGACCGGCTCGTCACGAACCGCAGCGTACCGTCCGTCACCCCGATGGTATGGCACGAGGTGCTTAACGTCGTCCGACAGAATGTCATGAACGGCAGACGGGTAGATCGTAGGCCCGCAGGCGGGAGGCGATGATTTTGCGTGGAACTTCATGTAGAGCCCACAGCGATCAGAGTTACCGTAGTTGGGACGCGCCTCATGCCATAAAAAACCATCCATCAAGACGACATCGCCCTTTTTTAGTGACGGGTCTACCAGCCTAATTTCGTTCGAAGACGGGACCTGAGCGGCGTCGACCTGATGCACACGCCCATTCGACGGCAATAGGCTGGTTTCAAGGTGTGAGCCGGGAGATACGGCGAGTGGGCCGGCAGTCTCCGTGTAATCAACGAACGGGACGACCGCAAACATCCACTTGACGTAAGAGCCGACACAGCGCCAAGGCTTGTAGTCGTAGTGGGCGGTGCTGCCCTTGACGAACGGCTTGTCGCTGATGCCTGCGCCTGGTGGACGCATAATTGACCAATATTGCGCCAATGTTGCCGGCTCGCCGAAGAGTTCCTGGACCGCCGCCACAATTGCTGGGTGTGCGAGACTCACTTCCGCGATTTCTGGATGTTCTTCCAAAACTCTCGGGCCCATTGAATGGATGCCCGGCGCCGGATAGGCCGATCCCTTCTGGTAGGTGTCGTAATCGCCGCCGCTAAAAGCAGCGCGGATCGGTCCTGCGAGACGATCCACTTCCGCGTGTGTCAGAGCATTTCTAAGAATGTAATAGCCATTTTTCGCAAATTCATTCTTCATGGCTTGGCCTTCTATATCTGGGGACGAGCGGCGTTAACATGCCTCCAAGAATATACGTTAAGGGTTGAATAACAAGGCGCATCCTGGACCTAGCCATCCGCAAATCCGAGCTCACTTCTTCGGCAGGATACGTCCAAATCACGAACTTTCAAGGATGTTGGAGATGACGGCTTTGGCACACATGATCCATGAACGGGCGAGGCTTCGACTTCTGATTTTCTTATACGAGCCGACCTTATACCTAGATTTTCGCTCGCACGGTCGCCCGGACCTAATTTCGTAGTGTGATCGTCAGAAGAAATTGGGTTTCCGAAATTCTGTGAAATTGGTCGGAAGGTTGAGCCCAAGGAAACTTCGGGTTTCAGCAGCAATCTAAGGAAAGTATTGTTTCCTTAAGTTGCTGTTCTGGCATGTCTGCTAATCACCCAGCAGCGACAGTCCTATTAGCAATATCCGACAAATCACTATTGGCACGACGGAAGAGTTAGCCGCTTCAGCGAACTTTAGCTTTCGGGAGTCGAGCCGGCATTGCATCGCCATTAGACAACAGCACCTTACTAATCCGAAATCCAGTGGCGCGCTTGTAACCTGAATTTACCACCGGCTTATTCACGCGGCGCCGTGGGGAAGGCAGATCTGGCGGATCGCCTCGCCGTTCTGTAGCCGGTCGAAGCCCTCGTTCAAATCGTCCAGCCCAACTTGGCGGCCAATCAGCTTGTCGATCGGCAGCCGGCCTTGGCGGTACAAGCTGATGAAGCGCGGGATGTCGCGCACCGGCACGCAAGAGCCCATATAGCTGCCCTTGATCGCCTTCTCCTCGGCCACAAGGTTGCTCTGGACGAAGGAAAATTCGGCCGTCGAGGGGGACAGGCCGGCGGTCACGATGGTTCCCCCATAACGTGTGACCTCGTAAGCCGTCTTCATCGCCGGGATGACGCCTGCCAAGTCGATCCCGAAATCGACCCCACCGTTCGTCAGGTCGCGCACCTGTTCGGCATGGTTTGCATCCCTCGCGTCGATCGTATGCGTGGCGCCGAACTGGCGGGCCAAGCCCAGCTTGTCGTCGGCGATGTCGATGGCGATGATCGTTTCCGCGCCGGCCAGCTTGGCGCCCAGCACGCCGTTTAGCCCGACCCCGCCAAGCCCGATGATGGCAACCGTGTCGCCTGGAAGGATGCGCGCCGTGTTTATCACCGCGCCCACGCCGGTCATCACCGCACAGCCGAACAGTGCGGCCTCGTGCAGTGGCAGATCCTTGTCGATGACAACGATCGAGCCGCGGTCGGCGACCGCGTATTCGGCGAAGCAGGACACGCCGGTATGGTGCGCGATACGGTTTCCGTCGGCGTCGACGATGCGACGGCCGCCGCCCATCAGATCGCCCGCCGCCTTAGCCTTGGCCCCGGCCTCGCAAACTTGCGGCCGCCCTTCCATGCAGCGCCGGCAGCGCCCACAGCTGGGACTGAATTGGAAGACGATATGGTCGCCCGGGGCCACATCGGTGATGGCGGATCCGACCTCGACGATCGAGCCCGCGCCCTCGTGCCCCAGCACCAGCGGCTCCGGCCGCGGGCGCGCGCCGTTCATCACTGAGAGGTCGGAATGGCACAGCCCAGCGCCGCCGATCCTGACCAGCACCTCGTTCGGGCCCGGAGGATCGAGGGTGACCTCCTCGATACTGATCGGTTTGCTGTCAGCGAATGGCTGCGGCGCATCGAACCGACGTAACACGGCGGCCTTCATTTTCATTGCTTCCTCCCTGATCGTCCGGCGCGTTGAGGTGCCCTGGCGGTTACGGCAGCCATGGTACTCCAAAGTCCCGTCCTTCAGACACCACAAAATGCCGAAAAAACGGGCTTGTTGAAGGGGCGAACGGGACGCAAACGCCGGTGCCTTCCCTCCAACATGGTAAGAGTTTAGCGATACGGGGACGACGAATCTATGCGTGAAAATTGGATGGCTCGAATGTCGCTTTTTGGCAGTCTCCGAGGATCAGGCGGCTTCGGGCCAATGGTGTCAACGGCGGAGTAAATTCAGACCATTAGGGCGGAGTAAAAGTGGCCCACTTTTGCTGATGCCGGGCGAGATTTATCCGGTTGTCCCGGTAGTCCATAGGAGGGACCCGCGCTGCTTCGTGTAGCGCTTTAGCGTTACG
>JABIWH010000028.1 GCA_018701215.1 Rhodospirillaceae bacterium | reverse complement strand
TTTCCCCATTTCAATCGTCTAAAACCAAGATCCGACAGGTTGACGCGATCTTCCCCATGCGTCAGCGAGCGTTAGATGAGATTAGAAGAAAAGGGTTTATTATTCATAAACAGGTAGAATATTCATGAGATAGAATTGAAACAAACTTTATGTATTCTTAAAATTTAAGAATGTTTACTTGATAATTTTCTAATAATACGCCTTAATGACTATTAATCGAAAGGCGTACGCCATTTAGTATATGTATTGTATTTATTGTGTTCGCTGCATTTATTTCCATGTCTGGCTCAAAACGTAGTCGGCCAGGTGGCCATCAAGTGCTCGCCAACGCCACTGTTATGTCCCTCCGTCGCGCGGTCAGCCGCCGCGGCGAATGAGGAATACCAATTCCGTTGCATGGCCCCAATCCCGACCCGTACCCGCGTCTTGCCGTCTGCTTTCGAGCAGTTTGTGCCCGGCCGCTTGACAAAAGGCCGGAAAATCCGTGGCAGCGGCAGGGTCGGTGCAGCTTACCCGCAACAGATCGCCCGGGCGCAACGTAGCCAAGGTCTTGCGCACGCGCAAAACCGGCAATGGGCAGATCATGCCGCGTGTATCGATTTCGCAGACCGCTTCAGCCTCACCATGCGCATTCGGACCATCGCTCATGGCGACACTGTAGCGCACCACGGTCAGCTGTAAAATCGTCGTGATCGGGCCCAATGCATGCTACAGCGTACTGGCGGTGCGCGGCCGAGGCGCCCATACTTAGATAATTGTTTGTCTGCGGTTAGGATTGGCCAATGAGCGGCTTCGATATCAGTTATGCCGGTGCCCTGGGCGGGGGCATTCTAAGTTTTGTATCGCCCTGCGTACTGCCGTTGGTGCCTGCGTACTTATGCTTTTTGGGCGGCACCTCGCTGGAACAGCTTTCAGGGGAACGGGAAACGGATGCCGGCGGCGCGCGGCGCGTCGTTATCTCGGCGCTGTTTTTTATTTTTGGCTTTTCCAGCGTCTTTGTCGCTCTCGGTGCGTCCGCTTCCGCCATTAGCGGCATCCTTTTGCAGCACAAATTGATCCTTGGCCAGATCGCCGGCGTGATAATTATTATATTTGGCTTACATATCATGGGGCTATTGCGACTGCCTTTTTTGCATAGAGAGGTGCGCCTGCATTTGCAAAATCGTCCGGCCGGGGTCGTCGGCGCCTACTTTTTGGGCCTGGCCTTTGCCTTTGGCTGGACACCTTGTATCGGGCCAATATTAGCAACCGTGCTTTCCATTGCCGCGCGGAGTGATAGTTTATGGTACGGTACGTCGTTGCTTGCCGTTTATGCCGCCGGGTTGGGTATTCCATTTCTCTTGGCGGCATTCCTTGCCGCACCGTTTTTAGGATGGATGAAGCGAATGCGTCATCACATGCGGCGTATAGAATTAGCAACCGGCGGCCTTCTGATTGTAACAGGATTATTGTTTGTTTTTAATTCTTTCGAGTTATTGGGGTTTTGGTTGATCGAAATACTTCCGGTGCTTGGAGAAATAGGCTAAATTATTATTTAGAATGTTCTTATATTTCTTTTTTTATTGTGCCGCGTCGAGTCTTGTCGTAACAACGAGTAAGAAAGAATTGTAACCAGCGAGTACTGGGTGCCGCTGCCACTGCCGCTGTGTTGCAACTGATGTGATGGACAAAAGCGCGGACCGCGCAACAAGACACGGGGATACCGAGATGAACCTTGCAGTGATGCAGGAGAATGCCCGCGACGCAAGCCGTGTTCTAAAGGCCATGGCAAATGAGCGCCGGCTAATGATTCTATGTCATCTGAGTGAGGGTGAACGTAGCGTCGGTGAATTGGAAGGTTTGCTCGGGATCAGTCAATCGGCATTGTCACAACATCTTGCCCGTCTGCGCAAGGACGGCTTGGTCATGCCAAGGCGCTCGGCGCAGAATATATTTTACTCCCTGCATGGCGATGAGGCCCGCTTGATCATCGATTTGCTGCATGATCTGATTTGCGCCGGCGGCTGCGTGGCGAAACTCAACTAGGCCTCCCGCACGGCTTGTTGAGCGGTTAATCCCGCTATATTGAACCTAATTATTGATTTTCATTAGGTTTTGTTTGCCATAACTGGCCATTGTGCTGTATTCACCAACTATCTCGTCGGGACCGCTTTTGGGGAAGGCGGCCCTATTCTTTTGGGGGTTTCTTTATGATCGGCCAAGGCCTTTCAATCGTACCGCCAAATCAATGTGCCCCAGAATTTGCGCTGGAATGTTGGCGCTAGAATATTTAGTGCCACTAGTTGGTGTGCCTGTTGCATGCAGATCTATCTTCCGATCGCGGAACTATCGGTTAACGTCTTCCTGTTTCTTGGCATGGGCGCGGGGGTCGGCGTTCTGTCTGGACTGTTCGGGGTCGGTGGCGGCTTCTTGATGACGCCGCTGTTGATTTTTGCCGGAATTCCGCCCGCCGTCGCCGTGGCCACGGAAGCCAATCAGATTGTCGCCTCTTCGGTTTCTGGCGCCCTGGCGCATTGGCGGCGGGGCAATGTTGACCTAAAGATGGGCATTGTCCTGCTCCTTGGCGGTATTGTCGGCTCGACCCTGGGGGTTTGGGTTTTTGGCCTGCTGCAGGGCTTGGGCCAAATTGATCTGGTGATCCGGGCATCCTATGTCGTTTTTCTGGGTATTATCGGTGCCTTGATGCTGATTGAAAGCCTGAAGGCGATATCGCGGCAGCGTAAACCTGGCGGCAAGCGGCGCAAACTACATCAGCACAACTGGTTGCATGGCTTGCCCTTCAAGATGCGCTTCCGCCGCTCCAAACTCTATATATCGGCTTTGCTGCCTCTGAGTATCGGCATTTTGGTTGGCATTCTGGCGGCGATCATGGGCGTCGGCGGCGGCTTTATCATGGTGCCGGCGATGATTTATCTGCTTGGCATGCCGACGGCGATGGTGGTGGGGACGTCGTTGTTTCAGATTATCTTCGTCACCGCCAACGTCACGTTCCTGCAGGCCTGGCAGAACCAAACAGTTGATATTTTCCTGGCCTTGCTGTTGCTGACGGGGGGCGTCATCGGCGCCCAGCTGGGGACCCGGGCGGGGGCCAAGTTGCCGGGCGAACAACTGCGCAGCTTGTTGGCGCTGATCGTGCTGGGGGTCTGTGCCCGGCTGGCGTATGAATTATTGGCCCGTCCGGACGATCTGTATTCCATCGGCGCGCTTGTGGGGCATGGCTGATGCGGGGCGGGAGGCAGCGCGGCATGGGGCGGATCGGCATTGTGGGGCTGCGTCTGTCGTTGGCCCTGATGCTTGCCGGATTGGCCCGCCCGGTGTTTGCCCAGGCGGTGGTGGCGGATCTTTCGGATCACTTGATCGCCGTGACAACCGGCTTTGCCGGCACCAAGTTGTTGTTGTTTGGCGCCATCGAGGGCGATGCGGCGGATGTGGTTATCGTCGTGCGCGGACCGGGTGAAGACATCATGGTCCGGCGCAAGGAACGCCTTGGCGGTATTTGGATCAACCGGCACAATTTGACCTTTGGCGGCGTGCCGGCTTTTTATCGTTTGGCCAGTACGGAGCCGCCGGAAACGTTGGCATCGAACCGCATCCTGGCCCGCCATGGCATTGGCCTCGATCACATTTCCATGGTCCAGCCAACGGGCGCCAATGGTGATCTGCCGACCTTTCGCGCCGCCCTGATCCGTGGCAAGCAGCGGCTGGGTTTGTATCCGGAGGAAAACGGTCAAATCACCTTGTTGGGCAACCGCTTGTTTCGCAGTGACATTTTCTTCCCCTCCAACGTGCCCACGGGAACCTACAATGTCACGGTCTATCTCTTGCGTAACGGCAAGGTGATCAGCGCCCAAACCACGCCATTGGTGGTTTCCAAGGTCGGCGTGGGCGCAAGGGTCTTTGCCTTTGCCCATAGCCATTCCGCGCTGTATGGCATTGCCGCCCTGGCCATGGCACTATTCGCGGGCTGGTTCGCGGGTGCGGTGTTCAAGCGGGCCTAGAGCGCGCTCGAAGAAAATGCGCTCAGACTCTTAAGAATCGAGCAATTGAACCAATTACTTAAGTCGCACCAAATAAGCTACGGTGGCGGCTCCAATTAAATGAAAATTGCGCTAGACGAATTTGACTTTCAACAGCTCGTAAAACTTGCCGCCCGACGGCGTCGCCACCTCGACCTCGTCGCCGACCTGTTTACCGATCAGGGCGCGCGCCAGGGGGGAGCGGACGGAGAGGCGCTTTTCCTTGATGTCGGCCTCGTCCTCGCCGACGATCTGGAATTTCATCTCCGCATCATCGTCCTCGTCCACCACCGTGACAGTGGCGCCGAACTTGACGGTCTTGCCGGTCAAGGCCGAGGTATCGATGATCTGGGCCCGGCTGACCTTGCTCTCAATTTCGGCGATGCGGCTTTCGACGAAGGCCTGGCGTTCCTTGGCGGCGTGATATTCGGCATTTTCCGAAAGGTCGCCGTGGGCGCGCGCTTCTTCCAGCGCCCGAATAATCGAGGGGCGCTCCACACCTTTCAACCGCTTCAATTCCTCTTCCAAACGGTTGAACCCCGTTTGGGTCATTGGCACCTTTTCCATGAGCCGGTCGTTAGCCTCGTTTTGCCAGAGTACGCAGTATCGTGATGATCAGTTCATTTGAACCGACCAAATAAGAAAGATTAGAAGTAAGACTGTAATGGGGCAACATCAAGGCCCCGTTGTTTCAAAAGTCCGATGGCTGCCACTGCCGATCGTGCCCCCGAAACCGTCGTATAATAGGGGATGCGGTGTGTCAAGGCGGCCCGGCGCAAGGTGAAACTGTCGGCGATGGCCTGGGCGCCTTCGGTGGTATTAAAGATCAATGCAATGGCGCCGTTGGTGATCGCATCCACAATGTGGGGACGGCCTTCCAGGACCTTGTTGACCGCTTCGACCGTGATGCCTTGGGCCTTTAGATGGCTCGCGGTGCCGGAAGTTGCGGTAATCGTAAAACCAAGTTCGGACAGCTCCCGCGCCAGCTCGGCGGCGGCGGGTTTGTCGCGATCCTTGACGGAAATGAACACCTTGCCGTGTTCGGGCAGCTCCGTACCCGCGGCAATCTGCGATTTTGCGAAGGCGGCGGCAAAAGAGCTATCCAGGCCCATGACCTCGCCGGTGGACTTCATCTCCGGTCCCAACAACACATCGACACCGGGGAAACGGGCGAAAGGAAACACCGCTTCCTTCACCGCCACATGCTTCTGCTTGCTGAGGTCGAGGTTAAAATCCGCCAATTTTTCGCCCGCCATGACGCGTGCCGCCAGCTTGGCAATGGGCTGGCCCACGGCCTTGGCGACGAAGGGCACGGTGCGGGAGGCACGGGGATTGACCTCCAGAATAAATATTTCATCCTGGCGCACGGCGAACTGCACGTTCATCAGACCAACCACCGACAATCCGCGCGCAAGGGCATCCGCCTGGCGGCGAATTTCATCGACGATATCGTCACTCAGCGAGTAAGGGGGGAGGGAACAGGCCGAATCGCCTGAATGAATGCCCGCTTCCTCGATATGTTCCATGATGCCGGCGACGACCACATCCTGGCCATCGGCGAGGGCGTCGAGGTCAACCTCGATGGCATCTTGGAGATAACCATCTACCAGGACCGGACTGTCACCCGATGCTTTTACGGCCTCGGTCATATAGCGGTCCAACTGCGCTTCGTCGCGGACGATCTCCATGGCGCGGCCACCCAGGACATATGACGGACGCACCACCACGGGAAAGCCAATTCTTGCCGCGATTTCATGGGCCTCTTCGCTCGAAGTGGCAATGCCGTTGGGCGGCTGTTTCAATTCCAGGCGATGCAACAGTTCCTGAAAACGATGGCGGTCCTCCGCCAAATCGATGGCATCTGGGCTGGTTCCCAGGATCGGTACGCCGGCGGCTTCCAGTTCAGCGGCAAGCTTCAAGGGCGTCTGGCCGCCGAATTGTACAATCAAGCCCTTCAGGCTGCCGTTGCTTTGTTCCAGACGGACGATTTCCAGCACATCTTCGGCCGTCAAAGGTTCGAAATACAGCCGGTCCGAAGTATCGTAGTCCGTCGATACGGTCTCGGGATTGCAGTTCACCATGATCGCTTCATAGCCCGCCTCGCGCAGGGCAAAGACCGCATGGACACAGCAGTAATCAAACTCGATGCCCTGGCCGATCCGATTCGGGCCGCCGCCAAGAATGATGATCTTTTCCCGATCACTGGGCCGCGCCTCGCACTCCACCGGCTGGTTCAGGCCTTCGTAGGTGGAGTACATATATGGGGTATGGCTTTCGAACTCTGCAGCGCAGGTGTCGATCCGTTTGTACACCGGGTGTACATCCAAGGCGTGACGATGGGCCATGACCTGGTCGCCGCTTTGGCCCGTCAGCCGTGCCAGGCGTTGGTCGGAGAAACCCTGCGCCTTCAAGGCGCGCATCTGTCGTGGATCATCCGGCAGGCCATCGGCGGCAAGTTTGCCTTCCGCCGCAACAAGATCGCCGACCTGGGCCACGAACCAGGGATCGATCCAGGTAATGCGTTCGATCTCTTCCGGCGCCATACCGTGGCGTATAGCCTGGGCGACCACCAACAGGCGGTCCGGCGCCGGCCGCGCCAGGGCCGCGCGCAAGGCATCGGTGGGATCCTCCGCCACGCCGGGAATGACGATCTCGTCCAGGCCCGATAGCCCCGTTTCCATGGAGCGCAGGGCCTTTTGCAGGCTTTCCGCGAATGTCCGGCCCACCGACATGGCCTCGCCCACGGATTTCATCGAGGTGGTCAGAAGGGCGTCGGTGGAGGGGAATTTTTCAAACGTGAAACGCGGTATCTTGGTCACCACGTAGTCGATGGTCGGCTCGAAAGAGGCGGGAATGACGCCGCCTGTAATGTCGTTATCCAGCTCGTCCAGGGTATAGCCGACCGCCAGCCGCGCCGCGACCTTGGCGATGGGGAAGCCGGTTGCCTTCGAGGCCAGGGCGGAGGAGCGGGAGACCCGCGGGTTCATCTCGATCACCACCAGGCGGCCATCCGCCGGGTTCAGGGCGAACTGCACGTTGGAGCCGCCCGTATCAACGCCGATCTCGCGCAGGCAGGCGATCGAGGCATTGCGCAGGATCTGGTATTCCTTATCCGTCAGGGTTAGGGCCGGGGCCACCGTGACGCTGTCGCCGGTATGGATGCCCATGGGGTCCACATTCTCGATGGAGCAGACGATGATGCAATTGTCGGCGTGATCGCGCACCACCTCCATCTCGTATTCTTTCCAGCCCAGCACGGATTCTTCGATCAGCACCTCGTTGGTGGGCGAGGCATCCAGACCGGTGGTGACGATGGCCTGGAATTCATCCCGGTTATAGGCAATGCCGCCGCCCGTGCCGCCGAGGGTGAAGGAGGGCCGAATGATCGCCGGCAGGCCGACCGTCTCCAACGCCGCCCAGGCTTCGGTCATATCGTGGGCGATGCCGGCTTGGGGTGTCTCCAGGCCGATGCGGGTCATGGCGTCGCGAAACAGGCTGCGGTCCTCGGCCATGTTGATGGCATCGGGTTTGGCGCCGATCAGCTCAACCCCGAATTCCTTCAAGGTACCGTTTTCGTGCAGCGACATTGCCGTGTTCAGTGCGGTCTGTCCGCCCATGGTGGGCAGGATGGCGTCGGGACGTTCCTTGGCGATGATCTTGCGGACAATTTCCGGCGTGATGGGTTCGACATAGGTGGCTTCGGCGAAATCCGGGTCGGTCATGATGGTGGCCGGGTTGGAATTGACCAATATGACCCGATAACCCTCGTCCCGCAGGGCCTTGCAGGCCTGGGTGCCGGAATAGTCGAACTCGCAGGCCTGGCCGATGACAATGGGCCCGGCACCGATGATCATGATGCTTTTAATGTCTGTCCGTTTCGGCACCGGCTGGCTTCCTCATGACATGCCTCTGCCCGCGCCAACTTTGGTCTTCATGGGCCAATTTGGTGTGGGCGTGGTAACAGAAGCCTGTTTAGATCAATGCCCGGCGTCCCGCCGGGCGCGCGCAATATAGACCCTTGCCTGGCGCAGGGCTACGAGATTCACTGCAATCGGTGCAAAGAATCACCAGCTAAAATTAGCTCGACTATTTTAATGTCAGGCCAGCTGTCTTGGCTTCAAAGCCGCTGGCCCAGCGCTTGGCATCGGCGACTTCGCCGGGCTGCATCAGGCGCGCGGCTTCATCACGAAGCGCCAAGGCCTGTTGTTGCAGCCCTGGAATGGCGTGATTGGCCGCAACGGTCAGCCAGCCATAGGCTTTGACAAGATCCTGGCGCACCCCAAGGCCCCGAATATGCAAGGAGCCGAATGCCAGCTGTCCCGATGGGTTACCCTTGATCGCCGCCTTGTGGAACCAGATGGCGGCAATGGCATCGTTGCGTTGCACGCCCTTGCCGTAAAAATACATCGCCCCCAGCATGAATTCCGCACCCGCATGCCCGCGTTGGGCCAGATGTTGAAATTCGCTGCGGGCGGGGTCGAATTTGCCATGATCATAGGCCACGACCGCGCCATTAAAATCCGCTCGCGCGGGAGCGCTCAGTGGATAAAACGGCGAGAGGCAAAGGCAAAAGACCGCGAATATGAAAGTTGGGCGCCGCATGGTTCTCTTTGGCCCGTCATTGTGATGCTGACCCAGCATACAACAATGGAAGCTAGATGGCGAATAAGATGGACAGTGGCGGCATTCGGTACTAAGTCAGCTTAGCGCTATTACGAATAGGAACCTTGCGGGCAGATGCCAGACACGACGTCGAATTCCGAGCAATCGAAGTCATCTCCCGCTGAAGGGGAAGAGGCGCCGGTCCTGATCGCGCCACGCCGGCGGCCGGGTATTTTTACACGCCTGCGCAATTATTTCCTGACCGGTGTCATCGTTACGGCGCCCATTGCCCTGACCATCTATCTGACCTGGCAATTCATTGACTGGGTGGACAGCCAGGCAATTCCATTGCTGCCAGCAAAATACAATCCAGAGAATTATCTGCCGTTTTCATTGCCGGGCCTGGGCCTGGTGATCATGTTGGTGATTTTGACGTTTGTCGGTTTTTTGACGGCAAATATTTTTGGCCGCACATTGCTGAAAACCGGCGAGCGACTGGTCAACCGCATGCCGGTGGTGCGCACGATATATGGCGCGCTAAAGCAAGTTCTGGAAACGGTGCTTAGTCAGTCCTCAAATTCGTTTCGCCAGGCGGTTTTAGTTGAATATCCCCGGCGCGGCATTTGGACCATGGCCTTTGTCACCGGTGATACCGAGGGCGAGGTGGCCGAGCGCCTGGATGACGAGATGATCAATATCTATGTCCCGACGACGCCAAATCCAACCTCGGGCTTCTTGTTGATGGTGCCCCGGCGGGATTTGATCTTCCTTGATATGCCGGTGGAAGATGCGGCCAAGTATATTATCTCCATCGGCGTGATCGCGCCGGAGGTGAAGGCGGAGATCACCGAGCTACCTAGTAGAGAGCCCCGCGAGACGGAAACACCCACGCGAATGTCTGCTGAATAAGCTTTAGGCGCCTGCGTTTATCGCTCTCCATATCTTCTCCGGCGTTGCCGGCATGTCCATGTGCAGGATGCCGAATTCGGCCAGGGCATCAACCACGGCATTCATCACCGCCGGCAGGGCGCCGGAAGTTCCGGCTTCACCGCAACCCTTGACGCCGAGGGGGTTGGTCGTGGCCGGTACCGGGTGATCATCGAACGAAATGATGGGGATTTGATCGGCCCGGGGCATGGCGTAATCCATGAACGAACCGGATAGCAATTGCCCCTGGCCGTCATAGACCGCATGTTCCATCAAAGCCTGACCGATACCTTGGGTGACGGCGCCGTGAACCTGACCTGCCACCAGCAGAGGATTGACCATGGTGCCGAAATCATCCACCACGATATAGCGGTCAAGGCGCGTCGAACCGGTCTCCGGATCAATTTCCAGTTCGCAGATATGCACGCCATTGGGATAGCTGGACGGTGGTGTGTCGATCACCAGGGCGGCATTCAGCGCGCCGGCCCGGCCCTCCTCCGACTGGGCCAGTTCCATCAGGCTAATACCCCGATCCGTGCCGGCAATTTGTAATTGCCCGGCTTCGAACTGGATATCCTCGATGGCGGTTTCCAGTTTTTCCGCCGCCAGATGGCGGGCTTTTTCTTTCACTTCCACGCTGACCGAGACGATCGCGGCGCCACTGGCCATGATGGAGCGGGAACCGCCGGTGCCGCCGCCCGCCAACAGTTCATCGCTATCGCCCTGGAGCAGCCGGATAGACTCGAACGGTACCCCTAATTGGTCGCACAACACCTGGGCGAAGGCAGAGGCATGGCCCTGGCCATAATTTTGCGTACCGGTTATCAGGCTGACGGTGCCGTCGTCCTCGAAATGCACGCCGCCCATTTCCTTGCCGGCTGGTGCGGTGGCCTCCAAATAGGCGGAAATGCCGCGGCCGCGCAACATGCCCTTGGCCCGGCTGGCAGCCTGGCGGGCGGCAAAACCCTGCCAATCCGCCTGTGTCAGGCATTTATCCAATACCGTGGCAAAATCGCCGCTGTCATAGGCCTGACCCGAGGCGGAGGTAAAGGGCATGGCGGAGCCAGGGATCAAATTCAGCCGCCGCAATGCGATCGGATCGCGGCCGGTTTCCCGCGCCGCCAGATCGACCAGACGTTCCATATAGTAATTAGCCTCGGGCCGGCCGGCGCCGCGATAGGCCCCAATGGGCGTGGTGTTGGTGAACAGGCATTTCGTGGTGACCGCGATGACCGGGGTTTTGTACACGCCAGGCATATTCTTGAAGATATTGCCGGCTTGTACATTTGGCCCGACGGTGGACAGAAAGGCCCCCATATTGGCCAGGCCATCGGCGCGGGCGGCCAGGAAATTGCCATCCTCGTCCAGGGCCAGGGCAGCCTCCACCACCGAATCCCGGCCATGCTGGTCGGAGACGAAGCTGTCGCTGCGTTCATCGCACCATTTGATGGGCCGGCCCAATTCGCGGGCGCCATGCAGGATCGCGACATACTCGGGATAGACCGACGATTTCATACCGAACGAGCCGCCGACATCAAAGGTCCGCACGCGGACCTGCTCCGGCGGCACTTTCAGGATTTTGTTGGCCAGGGTGTTTTTTGCGGCAAAGGTGCCCTGACAGCCGATATGCAGGGTGAAGCGCCCGTCCCCATTCCCTTCTGGCGCACTATATGCCGCCACCGCCGCGCGCGGCTCCAACGGTGCGATAACCAGCCGGTTGTTGAAGAAACTTATCCGGCTGATATGCGCCGCCTTGGCAAAGGCCGCCTCGACCGCCACTGGATCACCGGCAAGGTAATCCAGGCACTGGTTGCCCTCGATTTCGGGCCAGACCTGAGGTGCGCCGGCCAGGGCGGCGGCCTCCACCGTATCAACCGCCGGCAATTCGTCGATCTCAAGCATGACCGCTTCGGCGGCATCCTTGGCCTGGGCGATGGTTTCGGCGATCACGGCGGCCACGGGATGGCCCCGGTAGCGTACCCGGTCGATGGCCAGGGCCGGGTTCTCGGGCGCTAGCAGCGGTGTGCCGTCATGGCTCTTCAAGGCGACGTTGCAGGGCAGGGTGCCATAGCCGGCGGCCTGGAGGTCGGCGCCGGTATAAATCGCCAGCACGCCGGGCATGGCCAGGGCTGCATCCCGTTCGATATTCCTGATAATGCCGTGCGCATGGGCCGAGCGTAGGATATAGGCATGTGCCTGATTGGGCAGATTGATGTCGTTGGTATAGCGGCCTTCGCCTCGCAACAGGCGCGGATCCTCGGTTCGCGAAAGGGGTTGACCCACGGCTGGTGTGCCGGTTACGAAATCCATCTTGGCCGCCTCCTGAATATTTCACCTATGCTTCGATTCATACTACCTTGTCAGGCAGGGATTCTGAATGTTTTGGAGCAGGCATGAAATTGCGGGGCGGCGCGCGCATTGGCGTTGATATCGGTGGCACGTTTACGGACCTTGTTTTGAGTGATGCCGGCGGGCGTACCTGGTTCGATAAACGCTCCTCAACGCCGGCGCAGCCGGAGCAGGCGGTCCTGGACGGCATTGTTGCTCTGCTGCGCCGCGCCGGTTTGGAACCGGCCGATCTGCTTGAGGTCTTGCATGGCACCACTGTCGGGTCGAACACCCTGCTACAGCAAAGCGGCGCCCGTACGGGGCTGATCACCACCAAGGGTTTTCGTGATGTGCTCGAGATTGGCCGGGTTCGCACGCCCGATATGTTCGATTTGCAGTGGGACAAACCCGTGCCCCTGGTACCCCGCCGTTTGCGGGCCGAGGTGGCGGGACGTATCGCCGCCGACGGCAGTGTCATCGAACCCCTTGATGAAGACGGATTGCGCACCGCCGCGGCGGATTTGGTGGCCCAGGATGTGCAATCCATCGCCATCTGCTTTATCAACAGCTACCGCAATCCCGCGCACGAGCGTCGCGCCGATGCGGTGCTGCGCGAATATTTCCCCGATCTCGCCATTACCGCCTCGGTCTCGGTGCTGGCCGAGATGCGGGAGTATGAGCGGACCTCGACGGCGGTGGTGAACGCCTATGTCTTGCCGATCCTGCAGTCCTATCTGCAACGCCTGCGCGATGGTTTGCTGGCGATTGGAATTACCGCGCCATTATTGGTCAGCGATTCCAATGGCGGTCTGGCCGCCGCCCGCACGGCGATGGAAAAACCGGTTTTCTTTATCTCGTCGGGCCGCTCCGCCGGTGTCGTGGGCGCCGCCCGGCTGGGACGGGCGGCGGCGGAAATGGACGTGGTGGTGTTCGATATGGGGGGCACCACGGCGTCTGCGTCGTTGGTTCAGGGCGGCCAGATTTCCCGCGCCAACGAATATGAATTCCGCGCCGGTATCTCGGTCCCGGCCCGCTTTATCAAGGCGGGCGGTTATATGATGCGGGTGCCCACCGTGGATGTGGCCGAAGTTGGCAGCGGCGGCGGTTCCATCGCCTGGATCGACGATGGCGGCCTGCTGCACGTGGGCCCGGTTTCCGCCGGGGCCGATCCCGGGCCCGCCTGCTATGGCCAGGGTGGGGAGCGGCCGACGGTCAGCGATGCCAACGTGGTGTTGGGCTATCTACCCGACCAACTGGCCGGCGGCGGCCTGCATCTGGATGTGGACAAGGCCCGTGCGGTGATCCAGCGTGATCTGGCGGCACCACTGGGTCTGTCAGTGGAAGAAGCGGCGTTCGGGGTGCGGGAAGTGGCCAATGCCAACATGGCCAGGGCGATCCGCGCGGTCAGCGTCGAACGCGGCATCGACCCCCGAGACTTCACCTTGGCGGCCTTTGGCGGCAGCGGCCCGGTGCATGCCTGTGATCTGGCAAAAAGTCTGGATATCAACCGGGTGTTGTTGCCCATGATGCCAGGGGTTTTTACCGCTTTGGGCATGCTGACGGGTGATGTGGAGCGGCATTTTCTGACCGCTATGCCGGGTTTGTTGCAGAATTTGCGACTATCCGAATTGGACCGGGCCGTGGCGGACCTGCGCCTCCAGGCGGCGGCCGCCTTGCGGGATGAGCATTTCACGCCCGAGCAAATGGTGCTCGCCTTTAGTCTGGAATTGCGTTTCGAAGGTCAGGATTCCGAATTGCCGGTGCGTTTGCCCGATGCGGTTCTAGAGATCGAAATCCCCTGGCTGCGGCAGCAGTTCCTGGCTGCCTACGAGGCGGTCTATCAATATGCCGCTGATGATGCGGTCGAAGTGGTCAACCTGCGCCTGCTCGCCCGGGGCGTGCGCGCGGGCAAGCTCGATTTTGCCACCCTGAGCATCACCGGTGTGGCGGAAGATCATGCGCCGGCCTCTGAACGAGAGGTTTATTTCGGCCGTGATTTAGGCTGGTCACGAACAAGGGTTCTGGATCGGCAGGCGTTTACGGGCACGGCGCATGGTCCGTTGATATTGCAAAGTAGCGACAGCACGGTGGTGGTGCCGCCGGGCGGCCAGGTTGCGAACGATGGCCTGGGCAATTTGCTGATAGACCTCAGGGAGGGAACTGGGCAATGAGCTTGAATATTGATCCCATTACCTTTGCCGTGATTAAGAACGGTCTGGATACCATTGTGGACGATATGGCCTATACGGTCATGCGGACGGCTCGCTCGCCTATCGTGCGGGACGTCTTGGACTATTCCGCGACGATCTGCGATGCCCGCGGGCGTATCCTGGCCCAGGCCAAGACCGTCGCCTTGCACCTGGGCGCGGTACCGGATGCGGTCATCGCGGTGTTGGATGAATTCGGCGATGATCTGTTCGATGGCGATGTCATCATTTTGAACGATCCTTATGCCGGCGGCATGCATCTACCGGACATTTTTATGTTCAAGCCGATCTTCCATGAACAGGCCTTGCAGGGTTTCGCCGTTGTGATCGCCCACCATTCCGACGTGGGCGGGCGGGTGCCGGGGTCGAATGCCTCTGATTCAACAGAGATTTTTCAGGAAGGCCTGCGCATTCCGCCCTTGAAACTGTATGCCGCCGGGCAGAAAGACCGCTCGCTATTCGCCTTGTTGCGAACAAACGTGCGCCTGCCTGATATGCTGCTCGGTGATCTGGCGGCCCAGCTGGCGACCTGCAGTGTCGGTGAGCGGGCCTTTATCAACCTAATCAAGAAACATGGCGCCGAAGGTTTGGGACAATATTTCAATGCCTTGCTGGACTATGGCGAACGTCTGACCCGTCAGGCCATTCGTGCCTGGCCCAATGGCCGCTATGAATTCACTGACTATATCGACGATGATGGCTTCGATCAGGGGCCGATCCCCATCGTCTGTGCCATCGATGTGATGGATGATCATCTGGTGGTGGATTTCGAAGGCTCGTCTTCCCAGGTCAAGGGCGCCATCAACTGCACCTTGTCCTATACCAAATCGTCGACCTATGTGGGCATTCGCTGTGCCCTGGGCCGCGAGGTGCCGAACAATGCCGGCATTTATCGCTGTATCACCATTACCGCGCCGGAAGGCTCGATCTTGAACCCGCGGATGCCGGCGGCGGTGGCGGCGCGCGCGCTGACGGGTTATCGGGTGGTGGATGCGGTGCTGGGCGCCTTGGCGGCGATCGTGCCGGAGCGGGTCATGGCAGCGGGCGAGGGCGGCAACACGGTGGTCTGTATCGGCGGTTATGAGGGCGAGGCCCAAGGGCAGGCTAAGACGCCATTTATCCTGGTCGATATGATCAATGGTGCCTGGGGCGGCCGGGCTGGCAAGGATGGTATCGAGGGGGTGACGAACCCCTCGCAAAATATGTCCAATATGCCGGTGGAGACACTGGAAACCCGTTATCCCATCCGGGTCGAGGAATATGCCCTGCGCCCGGATTCCTGCGGACCGGGCGAGTATCGGGGCGGTCTGGGATTGATCCGGCAATATCGCCTGCTGGCGGACGAGGCGGTGTTGCAACTGCGCGCGGACCGGGCGGTTATCCCACCCTATGGCCTGTTCGGCGGTGGCCGGGCCGCGCCCAGCCGGAATATTCTGGACCCGAACGGTGCGGCCGAGGCATTGCCATCAAAGGTAACCCGTACGCTGCGTGGCGGCGAGGTGATCCGCCATGAACAGGCGGGTGGCGGCGGCTATGGCGATCCTTTGTGCCGAGACCCCGAACAGGTGGCGGCTGACGTGGCAAATGAAAAAATCAGTCCGGCCTTTGCCGAAGAGCATTTCGGGGTGGTCATGATGGCGGGAGATTCTGCGCCTGATCTGGCCGCGACCGAAGCGTGCCGACGGTCGAGAAAGTAGACTGCTTATTGCGCCACGACCATGTGGCGCGGCGCCGTGATCCTATTCCTTCAACAGGCCCATGGCGTTGAAGCTGGCTTCTTCACTACGGGTGATGATCAAATGATCATGCAGGACGATGCCCAGGGGGGCGGCGGCGGCGTTGATCTGTTTGGTCATTTCGATGTCGGCGCGGCTGGGCGTGGCATCGCCCGAGGGGTGATTGTGCACCAGGATAAGTGCCGTCGCGCCCAGTTCCAAGGCCCGTTTGACGACTTCGCGCGGATATACCGGCGTGTGATCAATGGTGCCGCGTTGCTGTACCTCGTCGGCGATCAAGCGGTTCTTGCGGTCCAGAAACATGATCCGGAAGGCTTCGGTCTTGTCGTGCCCCATGGCGGCCCGGCAATAATCCAATAGCGCCTGCCACGAGCTGACAATGGGCTGCCCGATCAATTGCGCCCGGCTTAAATGCAGGGCGGCGGCCTGGCTTGCCTTCAGGGTGGCAATAGTGGTTTCGCCCAGGCCCGCGCCTTGCAATGCATCAACATCCGCCGTTAGGACCCCGGCCAGACTGCCGAACTGTTCGATCAGTCGCTTCGCCAGGGGTTTGACGTCGCCCTGACGCAGGGCGCCGAACAAAATCAGCTCAAGAAGTTCGTATTCGGGCAGGCTCTCGGGGCCGCCCCGTAGGAAACGTTCGCGCAGGCGTTGGCGATGGCCGTGGTAGTGGGGTTTTTTCGCTTTATCCGCCAATACAAACTCCGCAACCGGCATCAATCATAGGGTGGCTTGTGCAAGCCCTGGGGCGAGGTGGTAAATATTTGCACGCCATCCGCCGTAACGCCCAGGGAATGTTCAAATTGGGCGGAAAGGGATTTATCCCTGGTTACCGCGGTCCAGCCGTCGTTCAGCATTTTCACTTCCCAGGTGCCCAGATTGATCATCGGCTCGATGGTAAAGAACATGCCCTCGCGCAGCTCCAGCCCTTTTCCCGCCGCGCCGTAATGCAGCACGTTGGGAGCATCATGAAAGACCCGGCCCAGGCCATGGCCGCAAAAATCCCGCACCACGGAACAGCGCTGATCCTCGGCATAGGTCTGAATGGCATGGCCAATATCGCCCAAGGTCGCGCCAGGCTTGACCACGGCAATGCCCCGCATCATTGCCTCGTAGGTAACGTCGCACAGACGCCGTGCCTTCAGCTTTGGCTTGCCCGCGAAATACATCCGCGAGCTGTCGCCAAACCAGCCGTCCAGGGTGACGGTGACATCAATGTTCATGATATCGCCGTCCTTGAGGACCCTATCGCCCGGAATGCCGTGACAGACCACATGGTTGATGGAAATGCAGACGGATTTGGGAAAGCCCTTGTAGTTCAAGGGCGACGGCGTGGCGTCATGATCAATGATAAAATCGTGGCACAGCTTGTCCAATGCATCGGTGGTAACACCGGGTTTTACATGCGGGCCGATCATGTCCAGGCACTCGGCGGCCAGACGGCCGGCCCGTGCCATGGCGTCGAAATCCTCCGGGCTGTACAGCTTGATCAGGCCGGTGTTCTCGGGCGGTGCCTTGTTGGCGGCGACATAGTTCATTTGGCTTTCATCCCCAAGCCTATAAATCGAGTTGCAATGGTTTCCGCACCTGGATGCCCGTGATGTCGATGTGGCAATCATAACAAATCGCCTCGACACCACGCCCCATGGCCCGGTGCAATTCCCTCCCATACGTCGGATCGATATCCTCGGCAATACTAAAGCGGTCACAATCGCTTCTTTGTACCAGATAAAACATTACCGCCCGGTGTCCAGCGGCGACCATGTCGCCAAGTTCAACCAGATGTTTGGCGCCGCGTTTGGTGACGGAATCGGGGAATTCGGCCAAACCCGGTTGACGCATCAGATGCACATTCTTGATCTCGACATAGCAATCGGGCCGGTCCGCGTCTTCCAGCAACAAATCCACCCGTGAATTCTGACCATACTTAACTTCGCGCCGTAGGATTTCATAGCCTCGCAACGGCTCGATTTCACCCGCCTCGATGGCTTCGGCGGCGATGCCGTTTGGCAGGGCTGTGTTGATGCCGACCAGGCCGCCGTCAGCATGCATCAACTCCCAACTGAACTTCAACTTGCGCTTGGGGTTGCGGGACGGTGACAGCCAGACCTCGGCGCCGGCATCTTTCAGGCCCAGCATGGCGCCGGGGTTGGCACAATGGGCCGTGACCTCGGTACCATCGTCCAATTGGATATCGGCCAGGAAGCGTTTGTAGCGGCGTAGCAGGGTGCCGTGTATCAAGGGATCGGGAAATTGCATGGCAGCAAATTAACCGCGTGCGCGTCGCGGTGCAATCGCCGTATCGGCAGCCTGCGATGACAGGATCAATTCAGGACTGCTATAGTGCAAGAATCAACGCCAACCGTGAAGGCCCGCAGAACATGTCTGATAGCCCAAAGACCGTAACCGCCGCCGTCATCATTATCGGCGATGAAATTCTGTCCGGCCGGACCAAGGATCAAAATCTGGCCTTCCTGGCCGAGGCCTTGAACGAGGTTGGCGTGCAGTTGCGCGAATGCCGCGTGGTGGCGGATGTGGAGGGCGAGATCGTGGCCGCGGTCAATGCCCTGCGCGCCAGCAATGATTATGTCTTTACCACGGGCGGTATCGGTCCGACCCATGACGATATTACCGCCGACAGCATCGGCGCCGCGTTTGGCCTGGCGGTGGATTTTAACCCCGAAGCGGTCGCTGTATTGGAAGCCCATTATGCCCACACCGGGGCCGAATTCAATCAGGCCCGCATGCGCATGGCGCGCACCCCCGTTGGTGCGGCCCTGGTAGAAAACCCGGTCAGCAAGGCGCCCGGCTTTCGGGTCGAGAATGTCTATGTCATGGCCGGCATTCCTTCGGTTTGCCAAGCCATGTTTCATAGTATGAAGCACGAATTGATCGGCGGCGATCCGGTTCGCTCCATCTCGATCTCGGTACATTTGGCCGAAGGCACCCTGGCCAATGGTTTAAGTGCGCTACAGGACAAATACCCGGATGTCGGTTTGGGTTCCTACCCGTTCTACCGCGATGGCCGCTTCGGTGCCTCCATCGTGGCGCGCAGCCAACTGCCCGAAAGACTGGCCGCCGCGGCGGACGAGATCCGTCAGCTGATGCGTGACCTGGATGGCGATCCGATCGAGCAGGACGAAGAAGCCTAACAAGCCCTAGAAGCCTACGGCGAGAGGATTGCGCCGGCCTTGACCAGGGCTTCGCGCAAGGTATCTATATCGACCTCCCCCACATCACCGGTACCGTTCGCGGCAAGGGCGGCGGCGGTGCCGGCGGCTTGGCCCGTGGCCATGCAGGCCGGAATTTCCTTGGTGGCGTTATGGACGCGCCGATCGACCGAGATGCACCGCCCCGATACCAGCAGATTGCCGACCCCACCGTGATGCAGGGCCCGATAGGGGATTTGATAGCGGGCGCCGTAACGGGTCCAGTGGCCGGTGACCGCGATGGCGTCATCGAAACTGCGTTGATCGTCGTCGGCGCCCAAGACATAGTCGCCGACCAGGCGGCGGGTCTCGGTAATGCCCAATTGATCGGCCGCATCGGCCAGATAGGCGTTGGCGAAACCGGGTACTTCCTTTCGCAGGCGGTCGATCTGCGCCATCATCAGGCGGCGGGATTCGACCTCGGCATAGGTCAGATCCTCGACGGAGGTAGGGTCGATGCGGCGGTCGATATGATCCGACATGCCCCACGGCATTAAGGTTCGGTTCTGTCCGGGCGTGTTGAAAAAACGGCCGCCCAGGGTGGGAAAGAATTTGCCTTCGCTGGCCTCGATAGCCTGATCCGGCGCCTCGACGTTGGCCATGCGGTACCAGCGGTAGGGGTGAACCTTGGCGGCTTCGAACGGCAGGCCGGCCCAGGGCAACAAATCGCCGTCGCCGGTGGCATCGATGACCACCTTGGGCCGGATCGCCTGGCGCCCTGACTTGGATTGGCAAATCACGTGGCTGATGCGGTCGCCGTCCAGTACCAGGTCCGTGGCCCAGGAATGCAGGCGCAGGCGTACGCCGGCCTCCGCGACCATGGTGTCGCCGATAAATTTAAATTCCGCCGGCTCGTAGGCAACGGAATAGCGCACCCGGTCCGGCACGCCGCCCCAAATCAGGCCCCATTTCCGGTAATGCTCGATCAAGGCCGGGTCATCGGAGCCCCATTCCCCCGCCTTGGGAAAGACGGCGGCATTTCTGCTCGCCAGGCGGTCGACCAGTTCCTGGCATAGGCCCGCGATGACCTGGGTGCCGTTGCCGTCATCCAGACTCAACAGCAGGATCACCATGCCCCCCGTGGCCAGACCACCCAGATAGCCATAGCGCTCTAGCAGGACGGTATCGGCGCCACTGCGGGCGGCGGCCACGGCGGCGGCCAGCCCGGCCGAGCCACCGCCGACCACCAGGACATCGGGACTATCGACGATGGGGGTTTGCCGTGGCGCCTCTTCCAGAATGTTGACCGGATCCGAACTCATGAAACTCTTCTTTCAATGGAACGATGCAGAAAAAGCAAACATGACGTGTTCGCGCATTGAGGTTAACATAAAGCCGTCAGGGAACGGGCATAGTCGATTATGGTGTTTGCCACGTTGCTTGTTCCGATCGAATCTTTTGGCCTGCCAGTCTGCAAAGCACACGTCTGCATGAGGATAAGAAACAGTTATGATCGATCTCTACAGTTGGAAGACCTCGAACGGAAAGAAAGCCTCCATTATGCTAGAGGAGTGCGGTCTGGACTATAATATTCACCCGATCAATATCGGCCAGGACGACCAGTTCACGCCGGAATTCACGGCCATCAATCCGAACGGCAAGATCCCCGCCATCATCGACCAGGACGGCCCCGGCGGTCAGCCCTATACGGTGATCGAATCAGGTGCCATTTTGATGTATCTGGCGGAAAAGACCGGCCAGTTCATGCCGTCGGAAATGGCCGCGCGCTATGACGTGATCCAGTGGCTGATGTTTCAAATGGGTGGCATTGGCCCGATCTTTGGCCAGGTGCACCATTTCAAGCGGGCCGCCAAGGAGCAGGTGCCCTATGCCATCAACCGCTATTATACGGAATGCCGGCGCCTCTATGCCGTCCTGGATGCCCGGCTTGAAGGTCGGGAGTATCTGGCCGGTGACGTCTCTATTGCTGATTTCGCGACCCTGCCCTGGGTCTTCCGCCACGATTGGCAGGAGGTCGACCTGGCGGATTTCCCCAACGTCAAACGTTGGTACGATACCCTGATGGCCCGCCCGGCACTGACCCGTGGAATGGATATTCCGGCTTGAACGCCGGCAATAGTCCGCTCGATAACCCATCCGTACAACGAGTACAGACGGCCCTGGCCGCGGCGGGTTCGGGGGCAGGGGTGGTTGCCTTGTCCGAGACCGCCCGCACGGCCCAGGACGCCGCTGACAGCGTCGGTTGCGAGCTGGGGGCCATCGTCAAATCCTTGATCTTTCGGGTCGAAGGACGGGCCGTACTGGCCCTGGTCGCGGGCGACCGAAGCTGCAATACCAAGGTGCTGCCCATGGTCTTGGAGTTGCCGGGCAAATGCAAACGCGCCGACGCCGATCTGGTGCGCGCGGCCACTGGCTTTGCCATCGGCGGCGTTGCGCCGCTGGGCCATCCCAGGCCACTGCCTACCGCCATTGACGCCAGCCTGGGACGTTTTGACGTCATCTATGCGGCGGCGGGCCATCCCTACTGTGTCTTTCCCACCAACCTGGAAGAATTGACGCGGCTGACCAACGGTCGGCTGAGTGACGATGTTTCAGAACCATTGAAATAGGGTGTTTCTGTCTGATTAGCGCTGCCGTAACAGCCGCCTTTTCAGCCTATGCTTGAAGAACTCTTGGTCCGCAATAATTTGATTTTTGTCATAAAATAGATTTACCATATACGTGGCGTTAACTATTTCGGGTCATCATTTTTCCCAACGACGGCATTGGCTAGATCGTGTCTTTCGAGCGGAGGAAAAAATGGCAAGGTCATTGAAGGCATATACGGACGATCATTTAACACTGGCGGAAGCCGGGGAAAGTGTGGCGCAGCTACAACTGGGTCTGTTGTATTCCACGGGCCAAAAAGGCGCACCGCTGGATTATGTGACGGCACACAAGTGGTTGAACCTGGCTGCCTTGCGCGGCAACGGTGAAGCGAAGCGATTGCGCTCGGAACTGGCCGATGTGATGAGCCGGGATGAAATCTCGGAAGCTCAGCGTCAAGCCCGCGAATGGGTCTCGTGTCACTAAGTCAGATCACCAGTCCTGTACGTTGATGCCGTACACCGATCCTGTCCTCCAGGCTCTGGTCGCGAAACTTCCCAAAAATGAAGACGGAAATGCGCTAACACCGGGCATAAAAAATGCCGGCATCGCGGGCCGGCTTTTTTCCAGACCAAGAAGAAATTATTCAAATAGGCAGGACACACCGATACGGGGCGAACTGTTGCCCTGACGCTTCAGGCCGTGCCTGACAGCCGCCTATCATTCGCATCTTGTTGCCCCCCATTTGCCGCGATCCCTAGGCGGCTGGGCCAAGTGCGAGTTGTTCCACGTTTTCCCAGGCCTGTCCGGCGGCGACCATGCAGGTCATGCCATTGGGATGGGTCATGATGATGGTCCAGGTTCCGTCGGACGAGGTTAAAACCTCGATCACCCGGCCGGATGCCGTGACGCCCATGGCCGAGGGGGTTTCCTTGTGGTTCTTGCCCAAGTGGCTGAGGAATTTGTCCCGTTCGCCACAGACCGATCCGCCCTGGACTTGTTGCGCCTGCGAAGCGGATGAAAACAACAGGCTGGCGGCCATTGCTGTCATGGCCAATGCGGTGCGTAACATGACGGTCTCCTTTTTCGAGTCGAAGATTTCCTTTATCTTCAGTTAGAAATATAGGTTAACGACCTTAATAAAATATGAATTATGGAAAATATTGATAGATGCATTCACAGCGTTTTGATGCATTGTTAACACCTGAATCCTTGGGTTTCGGCAGCCATTACTAAAAGGTTAACAATATCGTTTGCAACTTTCCGGCTCAGTTTTTGCCCAACCCGCGATCTGGAAATTACCTGACATGCCCACCATTGACAGGACTTGGAGCGCTGGTTAGAAGGTGGGCACGCAGCGTGCTGGAGGGATGGCAGAGCGGTAATGCAACGGATTGCTAATCCGTCAACGTGTAACAGCGTTGCGGGGGTTCGAGTCCCCCTCCCTCCGCCATTCCCGGCCCGTCATCCCGAACCCGGAAATATGAGCATGATCGGTATCGTTCCATGCCACGACATATGCAGCGACATATGCAACGTATCGGCTTAACCCAGCGGGTTGAGGTGATCCAGGGCCCAACCGGGCCCGCCGAACGGCGTGATGCCCTGGACCAGCGCTGGCATGGATTGTTTGCTGAACTTGGTGCTCTGGCGGTGCCGCTGCCCAATGGCGGGGTGCCGGCCGCGGCCCTGATCGACGAACTGGGCCTGAATGCCATCGTCCTCACGGGCGGCAATAATGTCGCGGAGGCGCCCCATGGCGTCTCTGGGGCCGCTAATGTCGCGCCGGAGCGGGACCGTTTGGAGCGGGATATGATCGCAACATGCCGGACGCGCGGCGTGCCTCTGCTGGGGGTCTGCCGTGGTATGCAGATGATCAATGTGGCCCTGGGCGGACATCTGGAACGGACCAGCGGCCATGCCGGCGTGCGGCACGCAGTTTCGCTCAGCGGCAACGATCATTGGCCCGAAAACTGGGACGTCAACAGCTACCACGATGTATCCATTCCGTTGGCTTCTCTGGCGCCGTCCCTGCGCTGTTTGGCCCGGGCCGATAGCGGCGATGTGGAAGCCTTCGTCCATCTGGATGACAGCTGTCACGGTATCATGTGGCATCCGGAGCGGGAGGCCCCCTTTCGGGCCGAGGATCTGGCCTATTTGAAACAGGTTTTGGAGTTATAGGTCAGATGCGGGCAATTATCCTGGCGGCGGGGCAGGGCACGCGCCTGGCACCTCATACCAATGACCGGCCCAAATGCCTGGTCGAACTGGCCGGGCAGTCGATGCTGAGCCGGCAATTGGCGGTCCTGGGCGAACTGGGTATCGATGATATCGTCCTGGTGGGTGGTTACCGGTCGGACCAGTTGGCTGGCTTTGGGCACAAAGTTGTCCGCAATCAGGACTTCGCCACTACCAATATGGTGCACTCGCTGTTCTGCGCACGCGAGGCTCTGGACGGCTCCGATGATGTGCTGATCGCCTATAGCGATATTGTCTACGAGGCACGGGTGCTGGAGGCGCTGCTGGCCTCAGCAGGCGCGGTATCGGTGGCGGTCAATACGGCATGGCGGGCGCTCTGGCAGGCGCGCATGGATGATCCGCTGTCGGATGCCGAAAGTCTGATACTGGGACCGGATGGCCGGCTGTTAGAGATTGGTCAAAAGGCCAGCGATTATGCCCAAATTCAGGGTCAGTACATGGGACTGATCAAGGTCGCGGCGGCCGAGGCGCCCAAGTTGGCCCAGGTTCACGACCATATGGCCGGTCTGCCGCGTTATGCCGGGGCGGCCCATGGCAACATGTATCTGACCGACTTTCTACAACAGCTGTGCGATCTGGACTGGCCGATTTTCGGCGTCAAAATAGCCGGCGGCTGGTTGGAAGTGGACAGCGTGGAAGATCTGGCGATCTACCACCGCTTGGCCGAGCAGGGCGAATTAGATCGGTTCTGTTTACTAGCCTAGCTAATTTATCATCGTATTGGGGATCAGCAGGATGATCGCGGGGAAGGCAATCAGGATTGCCACGTTGATCAGATCCACGAAGACGAACCAGCCGCAGCCCTTGAACATGTCGCCCATCTTCACGCCGGGGGCCACGCCCTTCAGGATATAAACATTCAGGCCAACGGGCGGGGTGATCAGACCGATTTCTACCATCCTGACCACCAGGACGCCAAAGACGATGGGGTCGATGCCCAATTCCTTGATGGTCGGCAGGATGATCGGCACCGTCAACAGCAACATGCCGATGCCGTCCAGGAACATGCCCAGAACCAGATACATGGCCAGGATCGCAATGAGGACAACGGTCGGGTGCGCGTCGATAGAGAGGATGCTTTCCGATACCGCCGCCGGCATGCCGGTGAAGCCGAGGAAATGCACAAAGATCAAAACGCCGGCGACAATGGCGAAGATCATCGCCGTGGAGCGAGCGGTCTCGACCATGGAATCGCGGAATTTCTTGAAATTCAGGCCCGGCAGCGCGAGGAGCAAGGCGCCCAAAGCGCCCACGGCGGCTGCCTCGGTGGGGGTCGCGATACCGGTGTAAATCGTGCCCATGACCAGGATGACCAGGACCACCATGCCCCAGACCCCCTTGATGGATTTGAAGCGGTCCGCCCAGGTAATGCCCTTGATCGGCGGGCCCAATTCCGGATTGATCTTGAAGCGGATGACCAGCATCAGGGAATAGCTGAAGGCTTCCAGTAAACCGGGCAGAATACCGGCCAACAGCAGCGCGCCAATAGATTCTTCCGCGATGAAGCCATAGATCACCATCAACACAGACGGTGGGATCATGGTCGCCAGGGTGCCGCCGGCTGCCACGCAGCCAGTTGAGACCTTGTCGTCGTAACCGTATTTCTTCAGTTCCGGCAGGGCGATCCGCCCCATCACGGCCGCCGAGGCGGTCGAGGCGCCCGAGGCAGCCGCGAAACCGGCCGAGCCGAAAATAGTCGCGATCGCCAAACCGCCCGGTAGATGGCCAACCCATTGCCGCGCCGCCCAATACAGATCCCGCGTGATGCCGGCGTAAAAGGCGAAGAAACCCATCATGATGAACAGCGGTAGAACCAAAAGGGTATAGGCCGACAGATGACCTTGGGGAATGGTCGAGGCCAGGGAAGCGGCGGGAACGTAGCCGCGCAGCACCCACAAGCCGATAAAACCGGTGATCGCCGTGGCGAATGCGATGCGGATACCCGACATCAACAGGACGGTGAGCGCGACAAGAGCTAATATGCCAAGGGTAATCGGATCCATGAGGCCTTAATTATCCTACTAAATAAAATCCTGAACAGTTCGCACCGCGGCTATTCAGTCACGTGCAAATCAGATTCTTCAACAATGTCAGGTGGAAAACGCTCCGGCATCAGCTTTTGCAGAATTTGCAGCAGCATGCGTACCGCAATCATACCATAACCCAAGGGGATCACCGCCGCCGACGGCCAAACCGGCCAATAGGGCGGCGACATAGTGACATCCTCGTAATCCCATGACAGCCAGGCATTCTTGGAGGCAAAATACGCCAGGGCAGCACAAGTCAGCGCGGACACGATGAGCGAAAGGATATCCGTGACGCGGCGGACTTTTTTCGGCAACGCATCAACCACGAAGGTCATGCCGACGTGGCCATCACGTGCCTGGACGTAGGAAACGCCGAAGAACACGATCATAGGCAACAACAATTCCGCACCTTCCAAATGTCCCGGCAGGGGCGAATTGAAGACGTAACGGCCAATCACTTCCGCCACCACCCAGACCATGACACCGAGGATCAAGAGAACTGAACAATAGGTCAGGATACTCTCGATCAAGCGCATGAAAAGTTCCGCCCTGATCGTAATCAGCGCCAAAACGCCTAACACGACCAGGACGGCAACTATGACGTACAGAAGTTCAGTCATTACGTTAACCGTGGTGCCAAGCAGGCCCTATTTTGTGTGCTTGGCAACGACGGATTTCACGTAGTTCAGCATTTCCGTGCCGGGACGGCCCTTGGCATCCTGCGCCTTGGCCCATTCCGCATAGATCTTGCCGGCACCGGCAGCCAATTCCGCGCGAACCGAGGGGTCGACCTGGACCACTTCCAATTTCTTATGGAAAATCGGGATCCATTTCTTGTCCGCGGTGACGTAGGCGTTGATCATCTTGGCGATCGCGGCATCTTGCGCTGCCGGCATAGCGTTCTGCACCGCCTTTGGCGTCGCGTTCCAGGAATCGATATTGACTGCCTGCAAGCACATGAAACCGCTCATGCCCAGGCCTTCGGTGACATACTTGGAAACTTCATACAGCTTGTAGGCGCCAAAGGCATAGCTGTAAGGGAAACCAAAGCTGTCGATGGTGCCGCGATCCAGGGCGTTGTAGCCGTCGGGCGCGGTCACCATGGTCGGCACGGCACCGAAAACCTGCAATGCCTTGGCGTTCAGGCCGGAAATGCGCATCTTCACGCCTTTCATGTCGGCCGTGGTCTCAATCCGCTTGTTGCCCATGAATTCGTAGGCCGGCAGGAAGGCCGGGCCGAAGAATTTCATGTTCCAGCGCTTGGCCAGTTCGCCAACAAGGGCGGGATGCTTGTGCATTTCCATTTCCACCGCGGCGCGCTGTTTTAGGTCGCGGGGGAGGAGAAACGGCAGTTCCAAAACGGTGTGCATTGGCAGTTTGCCCGGATAGTATCCGACGCAGAGTTGCCCGGCTTCAAAAGCGCCAACACGGATGTTTTCCGGGTTTTGCCGGCGCGGGCCGAGGGCGTCGCCGTAGTTGATCTTCAATTCGAATTCGCCGCCACCGGCTTTTTCCAAATCACCTTTTAAGGATTCTATACCTGCGGTAAAGGCACGCGGGCCGCCCCAGATATTGAAATTCCATACGGAATTTCCAGCTTGTGCCGTCGAGGCGGCGCCGAAACTAAGGGCTAGAAACGCGGCGGCTGCCACGGTCGTGGAAGACTTTAAAATAGAATGAGCCATTGAACTAAACTCCCCTGTTATGTTGCATACTGCTTTTTGATTGCCTGTCTCTTAGCACAGCCGTCTAGAGCGGTCAAAGCAAAGGCGGGGCTATTATTCCGTACCTGGTATTTCAACTTCGAGGGCCAGGATCATGGCGCTCCATGATTTGCCGTGACCATCCAGGTTTAGCGATTCATTGACCCCGCCTTCCAAGGCCTGATCCATGACAAAATTCATACCGTGCAGATTGGGCAATTCATAGCGCCTGATCGGTCCACGCAGGACGCCGCCAAAATGTTCCTTCAGGCGTTCGGGCGTAATTTGCCGCCGCAGGGTGTCGTAGTGCGCCGGTTCGTAGGCGAAAACCGATAGATTGCTGCGGTTGCCTTTATCGCCTGATCGGGCATGGGCGATCTGGCGCAAAGGTACACGGATGCTCATGCTGCTACTCATACGGCGAAGATCTCCAACTCGGGCTGAACATCGCCCCGGTCGACAAATGCCGAATAAGTCATCACCGATGGCGTGATATGGCCGCGATAGCCGCCGCCCGCCGCCGGGCCGCAACACAACAGTGCCTCGACCTCCCATAATAACGTCTCTGCCTCTTCCTGGGACGAGGCGCGCATGGCGCAGCGCAGGCGCACATCCTGGGCCACGGCATCGTATGCCACCGCCGAACCGTGCAGGGCGTTGACACCAATCAGGTCAATGCGCGTCGGCCCGTTGCTGTGATGCAGATTATCCATGCGCTCGGCCACGATATCGCCGGCCATGCGGGCGCGTTCGGCGGCGCCCGGTCCGGCGTAAGAGATTTCCGCCTCGGCCAGCAAGCCACCGTCGAACGCAATGGTGACCTTCAATTGATCGGGGCGGCGGCCGCCATTTGCCTGACTGACCCGGACCCGGTCCTGGCCGTCGTCGGCCAATCCCACTTGGGTGAAATCGGCGCTGACATCCGGTGTCAGGTAGGCGCCTGGATCATGCACTTCATAGAGCAATTGCTCCTTTACCGTCCGTTGACTGACCAGGCCGCCGCTCGCCGCCAATTTGGTGATGGTGGCGGAGCCGTCGGCGCTGACTTCCGCCAGGGGGAAACCCACATAGGCCAGGTTCGGCACTTCCTTGTGGCCGGGGTCTGCGAAATAGCCGCCCGTGATCTGCGCCCCGCATTCCATCAGATGGCCCACGGCGGTGCCCGCGCCTAGTGTAGACCAATCATCCAGGCGCCAGGAAAAATGATGCGCCAGCGGTGCCAGGAACAATGAAGGATCGGCCACCCGCCCGGTGATGATCACATCCGCGCCGGCCTCGATCGCCGGCAGGATCGCCTCGATACCCAGATAGGCATTGGCGGCCAGCATCTCGCGGCCGGTTTCCGACAGCCGGCAATCAGGCTCCAACAGGTGCGTGTCCGGGCCGATCAGATGATTGACCTCGTCGCCGGTTACGGCCGCGACCTTCAGGCCCGTCAGGCCCAGTTCCGCCGCGATCTTGACCGTATGTAGCGCGGCGGCCCGGGGGTTGGCGACGCCCATGTTGGTGATGATGCGGGTGCCGGCGGCATGCGCCAGGGGCAGCACCGCGCGCATGCGCCGTTCCAACAATGGATTATAGCCCTTGTCGGGGTCCGCCCGGCGGTCGCGGTGGCCAAACGCCAGGGTGCGTTCGCCGACGCATTCAAAGATGATGGCATCCAATTTGCCATGGCGGAGCAGATCCAGCGCCGGCTCCAGCCGGTCCGAGGAAAAGCCCGCGCCTGTTCCAATGCGGTAGGTATTTCGCATATCCATCGCAGCAGTTTATCACAATAATGCGGGCATTCGCCGCAACTTGTCATAGCCCACAAAGACATCGACAATACGCGGGGAGGCGGCGATTCATTCGGGGCCGTTGTTATGGAAGGGCGGCATGACCGCATGCTAACAAAATGACGGCTGGGTCTCCGGTACGCATTACCTTTGCCTTGTCGATTGGCCTGATGCTGGGGCAGATGGCCATCATGGCGATCCCCGCACTGACCGTGGATCTAGCGGTTTTATGGCAGCTGGACGCGGCGCGGATCGGCTGGCTCGGTGGGATATACTTCGCCGGCTATGCGGTCGCGCTGCCTTTTCTGACCGGTGCGGCGGAGCGCATGGATGGCCGCATTGTCTATGCCGCCGCCGCATTGATCTCCGCCGCCGCTTCGTTCTGTGTCGCATTGTACGCCGATGGTTTCTGGTGGGCCTTGGCGTTGCGCTTTAGCGCTGGTATCGGCTTCGCTGGTATTCATATCGTCGGCATGAAGCTGTTGGCGGACCGTTTGAGCGGTACAGCACAGGTCCGTGCCAGTGCTTATTACACCGCCGCCTTTGCCATCGGTAGCGGCTGCTCGTTCCTGGCTGCAGGCCTGTTTTCAAAACTGTTTGGCTGGCAGGCCGTGTTTATTGCCGCCGGCATTGGCTCGCTATTGTCCATGGCGGTGTTGCTTTTGATCGGCCCGCCGTTGGCCGGCAACGAGATACGCACGAGCCGATGGTTCCCCGACTTTCGCGCCGCACTACGGGATGTGGAGATTATCCGCTATGTGCTCGCCTACGCCGGCAACCTTTGGGAAGTCTTCGCGGTGCGCGTCTGGTTCGTGCCGTTCCTGGCTTTCAATATGGCGGTGAACGAGGGCGCGCGATGGGGTTTGGAGCCGGCTACCGCCGTTGGCTTGTCGGTATTTATCGCCGTGCCGTTGAATATCGCTATTGCGGAACTGGGCGTTCGATGGGGCCGCAAGCCGGTCATCTTCGCGGTATCGCTGGCCTCTATCGTGGTGTGCGGCTGGCTTGGTTGGCAGGCATCCGGTCCTTATGTGCTCGTTCTTGCCCTGTTGCTGCTGCATGGCATTACCAGCTATGGCGATGTCGGCGCCATCGCGGCCGGTTTCGTGGCGGCTTCGACGGGGGAAACACGGGCGGCGGCTTTGGCGCTGTTCGGCGTAATCGGATTTACCTTTGGCTTTCTGGGGCCCCTCGCGGTTGGGCTGGCCATCGATCTGGCCGGCGGCCGGGAAGAGCCCGTGGCCTGGTTCTGGGCCTTTGCGGTCATGGCGTTTGGTTCGGTGATCTCGGCGGCGGCCATGGCATGGCGGCCCAAATGTCACCCCAAAACGCCTTGATTGCTGCTTTGTGCTAATATGGCCGCCAGTATTTCTCTCTAGATGGATTTCTCATGACAGACAAAGAACCAGGCGGCGCGTTGGCCGGATTTCGCGTGATTGATTTGACCCGTGTGCTGGGCGGGCCGTTTTGCACCCAGCTGCTGTCGGATCACGGCGCCGAAGTCATCAAGATCGAACCGCCGCAAGGCGACGAGGTGCGCGATTGGGGACCGCCGTTCAAGGATGGCCTGTCCGCCTATTTCGCGGGCGTCAACCGCAACAAGCGCTCCATCGGCCTGGATATGCGCACGCAGCGCGGACAGGAGATTCTTTTCCAGCTGCTCGAAGGCGCGGACGTGATGATTGATAACTTCAAATCCGGCAGCCTGGAGAAATGGGGCATTGGCTATGAAGAGGTGCTCTCGAAACGGTTCCCCTCTTTGATTTACTGTTCCATCACCGGTTTTGGCGCCGACGGCCCGTTCGGCGGCTTCCCCGGCTATGACGCCGTCGCCCAGGCGCTGTCGGGGCAGATCTCGGTCAACGGCTCGCCCGAAACCGGGCCGATGCGCATCGGCGTGCCGATCATTGATCTGGCCACCGGGCTATACGCGAGCATTGGGATTCTGCTGGCGGCGGAGGAACGCCGCCGGTCGGGTCTGGGCCAGCGGGTGGATGCCTCGTTGTTCGATACCGGCGTGGCGCTGTTGCATCCCCAGGCGGCGAATTATTTCATGTCCGGCAAGGCGCCGGTGCTGACCGGTAATTCGCACCCCAATATCTCACCCTATAGTCAGTATCCGACCAAAAAGGGTCGGCTGTTCATGGCCATCGGTAATGACCGGCAGTTCCGGTTGCTGGCTGAATTGCTGGGCCATCCCGAATGGTCCACCGACCCACGCTTTCTGCATAACCCCGAGCGGGTGGAAAACCGTGATGCGCTGGACGCCGCGATTACCGAGGCGCTGCGGGACCATGTGGCTGAAGACATTACCATGTCGCTCTTGGCGAAAGGCGCCCCGGCGGGCGCGGTGCTGACCATTCCCGAGGTCGCCGAACATCCCCATACCAAACACCGCGAGATGGTGGTTGAACTGGATGGCTACCGCGGCACCGGCATTCCCATCAAGATGGGCCGCACGCCGGGTTCCGTCCGTACCACGCCGCCCCATTACGGCAGCGCCACCCGCGACGTGCTGGCCGGCCTGGGCTATGACCGGGCCCAGGTCGACGAGTTGATTACCGACGGCGTCGCCTACACGGAACGGGCCAAGCCGCCGACCTGACCCCATCTGACACAAAACAAACGGAAGACCGAATAGGCTGCGCCTACTCCTGGACCGTGATCATCGAGGCGTTCTGGCCATTATTATTTCGCCGTGCATTTGAATGGCCAGATAAGCCGGCTGCCTGCGGGAACCACTTCACCGGTTTCCGTCATATAAGGTATTTCGACGCGCTTTTGCGCCGCCGTCAGTGCCCGTACCGCGTGGTTGTCATAAACCTGACGGTTCTTGAGGAGGTAGAGCGCCGCCGGATCGATCAGGAAAACATCCCGTGGAATTACGCTCTTTGCCACGCTCTTGTACTGCCCGGTGCGGGCCGCATAGATCGAAAAGTGCAGATGCGGATAACCCTCCGCTCCGAAGTGCCCGCCCGTGGTGCCGCTGTTGCCGGAAAAACCGAGCACCTGTCCCAGCCGTACCCGCTCACCGACGGCGAAATCCGGCGGTTCGCGAAAGTGCTTATACTTCGAGTAAATCCAGATCGGCAGGCCAGTATCCTCTGGAGCGTGACGCATGATGATCTGATGCCCGACCAAGCGGGCGCCGGAATAGGCGTGCACGACCTCGCCGTCCGCCAGGGCGACCAGCGGCGTGCCCACGTCGGCGGAAATATCGCTGCCGCCGTGATAGCCGTGATTGGCCCACTGGACCCGATGGGAGCCGTCATAGCGGGTTTGGTCGCCGAACGCGGAGGCAATTTCCAGGCAGCGACCGCCGGCGGGATAGAGCGGCACCACGCCGGTATTGAAAAGCCCGGCCTTCTCCTGCACCGCGCGGCTGGCGGAGGGATGCATCGGATTGTTCCCTGCCTCCACCCGGGCCGGGCGGGGCGCCTTCTTTTTCTTGCCGCCCTTGCCCGCGCCGCGCCGGTTTTGGGCCAGCGACAAGGATATATCGGTGCCTGCCGCCGCACCGACTTCACCGGAGGCGAATGCCGCCGAGGCGCCGCCCGGTAGACTCAGCGTGAAAATGAGGGCCATCGTGCCGGCGGCAAGGATTTTGTAATCGATCATGACGTAAACAACTCCACGTTATCCGGCTGGGTGACTCTCCTCCCTGATTTCCTTAATCCTGGGTCACGATCATCGAGGCGTTTTGGCCGCCGAAGCCAAACGCATTGACCTGGATGGTTTCGACTTTGGTTTCGTGCGGTTCGTTGATCACGGCGTGAAATTCCACTATCGGATCAACATCCTTGGTGCCGGCGTTGGGAATGACCGCGTTGGCCTTCATGCTGGCCATGCCGCCGAACAGGCTGAAAACACCGGCGCCGCCCGCCGTATGGCCCAGGTGCCCCTTGACCGAGGCCACGGGCAGAGGATCCCCGCGGCCGGCGAACAGACGGTTGATGGCCTTGGCCTCGGCGATATCGCCGACCGTGGTCGCGGTACCATGGGCGAACAGGGCATCGACCGCGTCAGCTTCCATACCGGCATCGGCCAGGGCGTCCTCCATTGCCACCTGTTCCCACTTGCCGTTCGGTTCGGGCGATGACGGATGGTAGGCGTCGGCCAGGGAGCCATAGCCCCGGACCCGGCCATGGATTGTAGCACCCCGTGCGCGGGCCCGGTCGGCGCGTTCCAATACCAACACGCCGGCACCCTCGCCGGGCATCACCCCAGTGCGGTTCACATCGAACGGCATGCAGGCCTTGTAGGGGTCCGGTTGCTGGGAGAACATGCCGTACTTGCCCATGGAGAATATCTGCAACTTGCTGCGTCCGCTGTCCGAGGCGCCGGTGATGGCCACATCGACGATCCCGGCCTCGATCATCCGGGCGGCGGTGCCAATGGCGTCGTGGGCCGAGGCGCAGGCGGTCGACAGCGTCAGCATCGGCCCGTGCAGGTCCCACCGCAGGGCGATATGCGCGGCGCCCATATTATTCCAGGCTTGCAATTGCAGCTTCCGCGAAACACCGTCGGGGCCTTCCGTATCCAGGCCATGTTGGGCGTCGGCAACGGATTGGCAGCCGCCCAGCGCCGAACCCATGATCACGGCGGTGCGGCGTGGGTCCAGATCGGTCAGACCAGAGTCTTCAACCGCCTGCACAGCGGCCGCGACAGCATACCAGGTGAACGGATCGCTGCCCGTGATGACCCGCTGATCCATCCATTGCTCGGGCTCGAAGTCATTGATCAGTGAAACCCAGGCATAATCCAGGCCCTCGTCTCCCGCCCAGGGTGCTGCCTGTACGGCGACATGGCCCGCGTGGAAGTTGCGGTTGACCTCGTCAAAGTTCGAGCCGATGGAAGAAATCACCCCCATCCCGGTAATCGCCACATTTTCCATTGGGTTTCCTTACTGAGTTTATTATTCGGCACCGTGCCAAGGTGATTATGCCCAAATACAGAGGCTGTTGTCATGGAAATCCCGGCCATCCGTGCTGGACCCCGGCTGACTGCTGCCATAGGCTGGCGGCAACATTTTATAGACGGGATTATCGGGAGGCGGAGAGATGAAGGCGTATCAGATCGTGAAATGGGGCGAGCCCCTGGAAGAACGAGAGGTGCCGACGCCGGAACCACAGGGCACGGAAGTGCTGCTCCGGGTTACCGCCTCGGGCATCTGTCACAGCGATATCCACATCTGGGACGGTTATTTCGACATGGGCGGCGATAACAAGCTGTCGTTGGAGGAGCGTGGCCTGCAACTGCCCTTCACCATGGGCCATGAAACCCTGGGCGAGGTGGTGGCCCTGGGATCGGATGCGACGGGCGTTGAAATCGGCGACAAGCGCATTGTCTTCCCCTGGATCGGTTGCGGCGAATGCGACGTCTGTCAGCGTGGCGAGGATCTGCTGTGTCTGGCACCGCGCACCGTGGGCACGCGCTATGCCGGCGGTTATGCGGAATACTGCATCGCCCCGCATGCGAAATACCTGGTGCCCTTCGCGGACGTGGATGAACCTTATGCCGCGACCTGTGCCTGCTCCGGCGTAACCGCGTACAGCGCCTTGAAGAAGCTTAATCATCTGCGCGCCGACCAACATTTGATGATCGTCGGTGCGGGCGGCGTCGGACTGGCAGGCATTGGCATGGCCAAGGCGGTGGTTGATGCCAAGCTGGTGGTGGCTGATATTGATCCGGCGAAACGCGCCGCCGCGCTGGCGGCGGGCGCCGATATTGTGATCGACAACAGTGATGCCGGCGCCGTCGCCTCTTTGCTGGAGAAGACCGGCGGTGGCGTGCATGGAGTGATCGATTTTGTCGGCGCGCCGGCCTCTACCGGCTTTGCCATGCAGGCTGCGGCGCGGGAAGCCAAGATCGTCGTTGTCGGCCTGTTCGGCGGCGCCATGCCCATACCGCTCGCCAGTCTGCCGTTGCGGATGATGAGCCTAGTGGGCAGTTATGTGGGTACCTTGGACGAGATGCACGAGCTGATGGCACTGGTGCAGGCGGGCAAGGTAAAACCGGTGCCCGTGATCCCGCGCCCCTTGCGCGAGGCCGGCCAGGCCATCGCCGATCTGCGCGACGGCAAGGCGGTGGGCCGCTACGTACTGGTCAACTAGCGCTGGCCAATACGCGTTCGGACATTTGTGCCACGGCGGCCTCCAACAGGCCCCCGTCGGCGCCTGCCTGGTAGCTGTGCTCGGAAATATAGCGGCGCCAGGCCTTGGCGCCCGGCTGGCCATGGTATAACCCCAACATGTGCCGGACGATGGCATGCAGGCGGACGCCTTGGGCCATTTGTTCCGCGATATAGGGCAGCATGGCGGCGACCAGATCCGTGCGGCTTGGTACGGCGGCGGTCTCGGCGAACAGGTCCCGATCCACCTGGGCCATCATATAGGGCGATTGATAGGCCGCGCGTCCAAGCATGACGCCATCCACATGTTCCAGATGCGTTTGGCATTGCGCCAGGCTGTCGATGCCGCCGTTGATGATGATTTCGAATTCCGGGTAGTCAGCTTTCAGGCGATAGACCCGCTCGTAATCCAGTGGTGGTATCTCGCGGTTCTGCTTCGGGCTCAAGCCAGACAGTATGGCCTTGCGGGCATGCACGATGAAGGTGGCGCAGCCCGCCGCCGCCACCACTTCGGCGAATTGCCGGAGGAAGTCGTAACTGTCCTGATCATCAATGCCGATGCGGGATTTTACCGTGATGGGCAGATCCGTGGCCGCGCCCATGGCCTTGACGGAGGCGGCGACCAAATCGGGTTCCGCCATCAGGCAGGCACCGAAGCGGCCTGATTGTACGCGGTCACTGGGGCAGCCGACGTTGATGTTGATCTCGTCATAGCCAAAGCCTTGGCCAATCTCCGCCGCCATGGCCATGCGTTCCGGCTCCGCACCGCCCAGTTGCAAGGCAACGGGATGTTCGGCGGCGGAGAAACCCAGCAAGCGCGCGCGGTCGCCATGGATGACCGCTTCCGCCGTAACCATTTCCGTATACAGCAGGGCCCGGCGGCTGATCTGGCGCAGAAAATAGCGCTCATGCCGGTCGGTATATTCCATCATTGGCGCCACGCAGAAACGCCGTTCCATGGCGGGTCCGGACATTAGGCGTCGAAGGCCGATTTCAAAGCCCCGGCGGCATGTTCAAGGGCATCGAGGGCCACATCGACCATGCCGCCCATGCGGGCAAAACCGTGCACCATGCCGGCATAGCATTTGTATTCCACCGCCACGCCCGCTTTTGCCAGGGTCTCGCCATAAATTCGCCCCTCATCGCGCAGGGGATCGAATTCGGCGGTTTGGATCCAGGCGCGGGGCAGATCAATATGGTATTTCGCCAATTGCGGCGAGGCGCGGGGATCGCTGCGGGCAGCTTTGTTGGGCAGGTACATATCCGCGAAGGCTTCCACCGAATGCCGGGTCAAAAGATAGCCTTCGCCATTTTCCTCCATTGATGCGGTCTGGGCGGTAAAATCCACCGACGGGTAGATCAGCAATTGCAGGCTCAGGGGAATTTTCCTGTCGCTGTCACGTAAGGCCAGGGCGGTGGATGCCGCCAGGTTGCCGCCCGCTGAGTCGCCCGCCACGGCGATGCGGGCGGGATCGCCGCCAATGGTTTCGGCGTTTTCCGCAACCCAACGGGTGGCGGCGATGCAATCCTCCAGGCCGGCGGGGAATTTATGTTCAGGTGCCAGGCGGTAGTCCACCGCGACCACGATACAGCCGGCGCCGTGAGCCAGATAGCGGCAGATATGATCGTGGCTTTCCAGTGATCCAATGACCCAGCCGCCGCCATGAAAGAACAGCGTCACGCCCATGGCCGGTAGCACGGATACCGGGGTATAGATGCGGATCGGTATCTTGCCGCCGCCTGGGCCACCCGGGCCGGGAATAGTTCGGTCTTCCACGCTTTGCAGTTCGCCGGTGGCATGACGATAGACGCCGGTCGCGGCTTCATAGGCTTCCCGTGATGCGAGGTGGTCGCTTTGTTCCAAGGGCGAGCCGCCGGCCGCCGCGGCAGCCTCGACAATGGCCGCGCATTGTGGATCCAAACTCATGAAACGTCCTCTTCGGCATTTATTCCGCCATCTCGGCCCAGCAGGTACCAAGTCGACATCGCTCCCTTACCCTTAACATCGATTTCGCCGCGCGGGTCAAGCCGATAGCTGGAATCAAGACGCCGGCGCAGGTCGTCCGAGACCTGAATACAGTCCGGCTCTCCCAGGCTCTGCATGCGCGAGGCGATGTTGACCGTGTCGCCCCAGAGGTCATACATGAACCGGCGTTGGCCAATGACCCCCGCCGTCAGACCGCCAACATGAATGCCGATGCGTATGCGCACGGGCTGGCCGTCGGGATCATCAATCCGGGCCGCCGCCTCTTGCATGGCCAGTGCCAGATCCGCCATGGCCGATGCATGGGCGCCCTGGTGATCGAAAACCCCGCCCGCCGCCATATAGCAATCGCCGATGGTTTTTATTTTCTCCAAACCATGCCGTGCGGTTATCTCGTCAAAGGCGGCAAACAATTTGTTCAACAAATCAAGGATCTGATCCGGGCGGCTGCGCGCCGCCATGGCCGTGAAGCCGACAATATCGGCGAACAAGACCGTGACGTCGCTATGTTCATCCACCACCGTCTCGCCGCGCTGCAAACGCTCCGCCACCGCCGCCGGCAGGATAGAGGTCAGCAGATCATGATAGCGGGCCCGCTGATCATCCAAACGCCGGGCATTCAAATGATCGAGGCGGCGGAAGCGCTCGGCCCGGTACAAGGCGGCGATGCCGATCACATTGGCCGCCACCAATTGTGCCGCCAACATGGCCAATAACTGGGCGTCGGCGACGTCGCCAAGGGCGGTAATGCCCAGATAAACCAGACTGGCTGTCGTGACGGTGCCGATGCAATATTGGAATATCAGGGGCACGATTAGATAGCTGGCCAGCACCAACAACATGAAGCCAGCCAAATACAGCACCGGCACGTCCACCATGGCATTGGTCAACCCATTCGCCACGGTCATGACATGCACCGCCAAAGTCATTAGCAAGGGCCAGCGGGTGCGGAAAAAGGGCGCATAAGTCAGACCGAGCAATGCCACCAATGCCAAAGTCAAAATTATGGTGCGCCAGAGAACGAAGGTCATGCCGTCGGCGGGCAGGGTCCATGGATCAATCGCGGCGAAGGATAGTTCTATGCCCAGGGCCAGCCACAGCACGAAGCGGGCCTGGCCAAGATTTCTGCTGCGTTCGGTAACGCGGAAATCCCACTCCAGATCATTGTCGCGAAAGACCAAGCGGCGGTCCATCGCGCCCCAGTCATTGTCGTCCGATATCTTGTTCGCCGCCGCCATTGCGTCGGGCAATGCCTCGCTGACCGTCATCGCGTTCCTGCTCCCCTGTTTCCTTCCACTAAATAGTTATGGCCGGCCATGCTTTCCAGTACCCCTTGAACCGCAACCTAACCGACCATAAATGATATCGAACATGGATGGTGCCCAACAATATTCCATAACCGTCGAAACGGCCAAGCAGCCCGCCCGCGCGCTGCACGGCGGTTTGGTTCTGGCCGACAGCGCCGTGCCGTTGTTGATGCATGAAACGGGTTTAACATCCTATCTCTATTTTCCGCGCCAGGATGTAGTCGAGGCCGTGTTGCGGCCATCGGAATTCCGTACATTTTGCCCCTTCAAGGGTACGGCCAGTTATTGGCATTTGGCTTTGCCGGACGGCTTGATCGAAAATGCCGCCTTTAGCTACGAAGCACCGTTCGCTGAAGCAGAAGACGTGGCCGGGCATATCGCCTTTTTCGATCGCGCCCTGGATCAACCTCTCAGCCAGGAAGCACAGAACGTGGGCGTGTCGGGTCCGCTGGTGGATTGGCTGCTACAGGAAGCCTGGACGTGTAAAACCCCGGCCGAGCTGACCGAGCAATTCGCGCAGTGCATGCTGGCCATGGGCGTGCCGTTATGGCGCCTGGGCGTCGGGATTTGGACCTTGCATCCGCAATTGGCGGGCCGGCACTACAATTGGATGCGTGATCGCGATGGCGTCGTGGAAGGCGGCACGCCGCATGGCATGTTGCAGGAACCCGCCTATCTGGAAAGTCCGGTTCGTCACGTCAGCGAGGGCCTGGGCGGCGTGCGTCAACGCCTCGACCAGGCCGGCGCGTCTGAGTTTCGTTTCCCCATCATGGAGGAATTGCGCCAACAGGGCGCGACCGATTATGTCGCCATGCCGCTGCCGTTCTCCGATGGTCAGATCAATACCCTGACCCTGACATCGGACGACCCGGCGGGTTTTTCGACGGCCGATCTGGGCGCCGTATATCAATGCGTCTTTGGTCTCAGCCGATTTTACGAGACCCTGACGGAGCGGCAAAATACCCGCACCCTGTTGACGACATATCTGGGCCAGCGTTCGGGTGCCCGGGTTCTGAACGGTCAGACCCAGCGCGGCGCGGGTGAAGAAATTCGGGCCGCGATTCTGTTTTGCGATCTGCGTAATTCAACCCAGTTGGCGGCATCCCTGCCGCGACGGGCTTATCTGGATTTGTTGAACGATTTCTTTGAAGCCGTCTCCGAGCCGATCCTGTCGCGCTGGGGCGAGGTTTTGAAATTCATCGGTGACGGTGTCCTGGCGATCTTTCCGGTCGATGACGATCCGGCGGCTGCTTGCACTCTGGCGCAGGCGGCGGCGGAGGAAATCGTCGCTCGCCTGGCCAAGACCGAGGATCCGCCGTTGCGCTGTGCTATCGGCGTGCACCTGGGCGAAGTCACGTTCGGCAACGTGGGCGCGCCGGAGCGGCTGGATTTCACGGTCATCGGCAGCGCTGCCAATCTGGCTGCGCGTTTGTCTGAACAATGCAAGCTGCTGGATCAGCCTTTGCTGTTTTCAGGCGCCGTTCAGCACTATCTGCCCAATGCCATGGTCTCGCTAGGCCGGCACGACCTGCGCAATATCGCGCCGGCGACGGAGATCTATATCACCAAGGTTTAACTATTTATAAACTAGCGTGCCGTCGTCCAGATCCGCCGCCGGCAGAGTGTCCTTGTCGGTGTAATAATCCTGAGTATGAAGCCAGGGATCGTGATCGCCCTGTTTCGGCATGATATGCATCAGGCGCGCCAGATAACCGGCATTGAAGTTATGGGGGTCGACCCAGGGCCGCTCGGGCATATCCTGGTCTTCTTCGCGCAGTTGCGGCGTGACCACGTCCGCGCCGGTGTCCGCCATGTGATTGAGCAGGCGGCAGACGAATTCCGCCACCATGTCCGCGCGCATGGTCCAACTTGTCCGCAGGTAACCGAACACCCAGGCCATGTTGGGAATGCCCGAAAAAAGTATGCCGCGATGGGCCCAGGTATCGGCGAAGTTCAACGGTTCGTCATCAATGGTAAAGTTGATGTCGCCCAGGGCGCTTAGGTTAAACCCGGTGGCGGTGACGATGATATCGGCTTCCAGCTCCTCGCCGGACTGCAGCAGGATGCCTTTTTCCGTGAAGGTCTCGATCTGGTCGGTGACCACGGATGCCTTGCCCGAGGCGATGCCCTTGAACAGATCGCCGTTCGGCACGAAGGCCAGGCGCTGGCGCCAGGGCCGGTAACTGGGCGTGAAGTGCTTTTCCACGTCATAGTCATCGGGCAGATACGCCTTGGTGCCGGTGATCAATTCCTCTTTTAGCGCCTCCGAGTCGTTGAACGATCTGTGTGTGATGGTTTTTTGATCCAGCAGGATCTTGCGGCGGGCGATTTCGTGGGTCCACTCGTCCGGGACATCCAGTTCGCGCAGCATATCGGCTGTATCATTGCGGTTCTCGCCGGCATGAAAAAAGGTCGGCGAACGTTGCAGCATGGTGATATGGGCGCAGTCTTCCGCCATGGCCGGGATAATGGTGGCCGCCGTGGCGCCGGAGCCGATAACCAGAACATTCTTGTCCTTGTAATCCAGATCTTCCGGCCAGGTCTGGGGATGTACGATGGTGCCTTTGAAACGCTCGACGCCGGGGAATTTTGGTGTGTAGCCTTCGGAATGGCGATAGTAGCCCTGGCACATCCAAAGAAAATTGCAGGTAAATTCGACTTGTTCACCGCTGTCGCCGCGCACCGCCTCCAACGTCCATTGCTTGTCCTCGCTGGACCAGGTGGCGTTCTTGATGCCGTGCTGAAAGCGGATGTGGCGGCGGATATCATTCTCGTCGAGGGCTTCGTCAAGGTAGGTGAGAATTTCCTCGGCCGTGGCGATCGGCACACCCTTCCAAGGCTTCCAGCCGTAACCGAAGGTGAAAAGATCGCTGTCGGATCGGATACCGGGGTATTTATGGGTCAGCCATGTACCGCCGAAACTTTCCTGCACTTCCAGCAAGGCAAAACTTTTTCCGGGGCAGTCCTTTTGTAGATAATAAGCCGCATCAATGCCGGAAATGCCCGCGCCGACGATCAAAACATCGAAATGTTCAACGTCTTCTGCACTGTTCGTCTCAACTTCCGCCGCGACACTCATAATCTACTCCCAAATTGTTTCCTGGCGGCTGAAACCGCGCCGCGTGACAGCATATAGCACAGTTTATGGTCGAGATTTTGATCTGGCGCAAATATCGCCTGACCCGCGATAGGGAGAACTCATGCGCAAGTCATGTTAGGGAAGATTGGACATAGGCGCGCCAAGAGGACAAACTTGGCAAGGATAAAAATACGGCCATCGAGGAAACCAGTACGAGGATACCAAAATGAGCTCTCCCGCACTTGCAGAAGTCACCACCCCGGTCACTGAAATCCTGGCGCAGGGCGCCGCCGATCTTCGTTTCGAGGATATTGACGCCGACAGCCTGGCGGTGGCCAAACAATGTCTGATCGATTGGTTCGCCGTCACCTTGGCTGGCGCCGGGGAGCCTTTGACGGCGATCCTGGCGGCGGAGGCCATGGAGGAAGGCGGTGCGCCCCGCGCCACGTTGATTGGCTCTGGCACCAAGGGCACCCTGGCGCAAGCCTGCCTGGTCAACGGCAGCGGCTCGCACGCCCTGGACTATGACGATGTCGCCCGCGCCATGGGCGGGCACCCGACGGCGCAAGTCGGCGCGGCGGTCCTGGCGGTAGCCGAGGATCTGGGTGTATCGGGCCGCGATCTGATAACCGCCTTCGTGGCCGGCTATGAAGCCGAATGCCGTGTCGGCAGTTTGGTATCGCCCAGCCATTACGCAAAAGGCTTCCATGCCACGGCCACGGTCGGCAGTTTCGGCGCGGCGGCGGCTGTTGGCCGCTTGCTGGAACTGGATGGCGAGGCCATGGCCAGAGCCTTTGGTATCGCGGCCACCCAAGCCGCGGGCCTGAAATCGCAGTTCGGCACCATGTGCAAGCCGTTGCATGCGGGCAAGGCGGCGGGCAACGGTCTGCTGGCGGCGCGCCTGGCGAAACGCGGCTTTACCTCGCGCCCGGATATGCTCGAGGTCAGCCAGGGTTTTGCGGATAGCCAAAGTGATGATTTCAACGTTGACCGTGCCACCGAGATGCCGAAGCGCGGCTTTCATGTGCGGGAGAATTTGTTCAAGTTTCACGCCGCCTGTTATATGACCCATTCGACGATCGAAATTCTGCGGGATCTGCGTGACGAGGCGCAAATTGATCCGGACCAGATCGATCACGTCGATCTGTCGGTCTTTTCCGGGTCCTTGGCGGTCTGCAATATTCAGGAGCCCGACACCGGCCTGGAGGTCAAATTCAGCCTGCGCCATACGGCGGCCTTTGCCCTTGCCGGGCAGGATACGGCCAACATCGAAAGTTATTCCGATGTCAACGCCCAGGCGCCCAATCTGGTTGCCTTGCGCCGCAAGGTCAATGTGGTGGGCGATGGCGGGCCCGCCTCCTTATCCACCGCCAAGATTACCTTGCACGATGGTCAGACCTTTGAACGTAGTTTCGATGTGGGTGTCCCGGCGGAGGATGTCGCCGCCCAGGGTCTGAAGATCGATGGCAAATTCCGCAGCCTGGTCGTGCCTCTTTTGGGCGAGGCGAAGGCGGAGGCGTTACTGGCGGATCTGCATGATCTGGAAAATCTGGATAATGCGGGCCGGTTGCTGAGCCATATGGCGGACTGGCAGGCGGGATGAGTATCTTTCTGTTGGTTGACATTAAAATTGCGTTGCAACCAATTGAAATAAAATAGTTAATTTTGATTTCTTGCGTGCATTAAGCTGATGTGCGTGGGGGTAATTGCGCGAATGGAGACGGCAAACGATGCATCAAGGCAAGTGGAAGATCGGCGAGGTTACGGTAACGCGGGTGGTGGAGATTGAGGCAACGGGCGGTATGAGCCCCATTCTGCCTGACGCCAAGCGGGAAATCCTCAAGGAGATTCCCTGGCTGTATCCTCACTTTGTCGATGAAAGCGGCCGCATGCGTGGTTCCATCCATGCCCTGATTATCGAGACGCCGGACCGTACCATCGTGGTCGATACCTGTGTTGGTAATGACAAGGAGCGGGGCAACCCTCCCTGGAACCAATTGCAAACCACATTCCTGGCGGATCTGGAGGCGGCGGGTTATGCGCCCGACCGGATCGACAATGTGCTGTGCACCCATTTGCATGTGGATCATGTGGGCTGGAATACCATGCTGGTGGACGGCAAATGGCAGCCGACATTCCCCAATGCCCGCTATCTGATGGGCCGGGTGGAGTTTGAGCATTGGAACGCCGTCGATGTAGACTCGACCAAGCAGATCATGTCGGATTCCGTGTTGCCCGTGTTCGATGCGGGCCTGGTTGATCTGGTCGAAACCGATCACAAAATCTGCGACGAAGTCAGCCTGATCCCCACCGTGGGCCATTCGCCGGGCCATGTCACGGTGTTGATCCAAAGTCAGGGTGAAGAAGGCATGATTACCGGCGATTTCATCCATCATCCCTGTCAGTTCGCCCATCCCGAATGGTCGGCCTCCCCCGATACCGATCCCGAACAGGCGCGGCGCACCCGGCACGAGGTCTTCTCCCGCTACGCCGATACGCCGATGTTGATCATCGGCACCCATTTCCACACGCCCACCGCCGGCCACTTGAAGCGTGACGGCGACGTTTATCGTTTGGAAGTCTAGGAGTATCCACCCGCCATGAGTTTCGAAAGGCCCTACGAGGGCATCAAAGTGCTCGATATGAGCCAGGGCATCGCCGGGCCTTATTGCGCCATGCTGCTGGCCCAGCATGGCGCCGAGGTTGTGAAGGTGGAGCCGTTGCAGGGTGATTGGGCCCGTGGCTTGGGTGCTTCCAACGGCAATCATACGGATTATTCCTTTATCGCCAACTTTGGCAAACGCAGCCTGGCCATCGATCTGAAGAGCGACGAAGCCCGTGGCATCATTGATGCCCTGGTGGCCGAGGCGGATGTATTTTTCGAAGGCTTTCGCCCCGGTGTGATCGACCGTCTCGGCTATGGTCACGAACGTCTGATGGCGCTTAATCCGGGCCTGATCTATGTCTCGATCTCGGGCTTCGGCCAGGTTGGGCCGTTGCGCGGCAAGCCGGCCATGGACCCCGTATTGCAGGCCTTTACCGGCTACATGCTGGACAACAAGGGCGAGGATGGCATTCCCCATCGTACCCATACGGTGATCAATGATATGTCCACGGCGCTGTACGCCTTTCAGGCCGTGACGCCGGCCCTGTATGGCAAGCGCGATGGGGCCAAGGGACGCTATCTGGATATTTCCTTGATGCGGGGCGCGGCCAATCTCAGTGTTATCCGTGTCATGACCGCCTCCCAGGAGGGCGAGTTGCAGCGAAACCTGCGGACCACGCCATCGGGTATTTTCAAGACCGCCGAGGGCTGGCTGCAACTGGTCACCCTACAGGATAAGGATTTTCTGGCCCTGTGCGACATACTGGGCCGGGATGACTGGAAGGCGGATGAAAGCTTGCGTGGCAACGAGGGCCGCCGGGCCCAGGCGGATATGCTATTGGATGGCGTGGCGGAGGCTCTGTTGAGCAAGCCGGCGGCCCAGTGGCGCGAAATATTCACCGGGGCCGGCCTGCAAAACGAGATGTTGCAGAGCTTCAACGAGTTTCTGGCCCATCCGCAAGTGCGCGAGACGGAGCTGTTTTCCTATATTCCTCTCGCCGGCTTGGAACAGCCCATGCCCATGCCCAACCCACCGGGCATACCCAAGATCGAGCCGGATACCTCGTTTGGTGTCTCGCCCGTCACGGGACAGCATAGCGACGAGGTGCTGGTGCAACTGGGGCATGACGCCGATTTCATCGCCGATCTGCGGCAACGGGGCGTGATCACCACGTGGACCGGATGAGGAGTTTGCCATGAGTTTCGAAAGGCCCTACGAGGGCGTCAAGGTGGTCGACCTCAGCCAGGGTATCGCCGGTCCTTATTGTGCCATGTTGCTGGCCCAGCATGGCGCCGATGTGGTCAAGGTGGAGCCGTTGCAGGGCGACTGGGCCCGGGTTCTCGGCACGCCAATATCCGATCATACGGAATTCTCCTTCATCGGCTCCCTGGGCAAGCGCAGCCTGGCCATCGATCTGAAAAGCGCGGAAGCGCCCGCCATTATCGATGCCCTGGTGGCGGATGCGGATATCTTTCTCGAAGGTTTCCGCCCCGGCGTGATCGACCGTCTGGGCTTTGGTCATGAACGTCTGATGGCAATGAACCCCGGCCTGATTTACGCTTCGATTTCGGGTTTTGGTCAGAACGGGCCACTGCGCGATAAACCGGCCATGGACCCCGTCTTGCAGGCCTTCACCGGCTTCATGTTGGACAATGCGGGGAATGACGCCGTCCCTCATCGCTCCAATACGATTGTCGTCGATATGGCGACGGCACTGTTTGGCTTTCAGGCCGTGGCACCGGCGTTACATGCCAAGCGCGATGCGCCGGGCGGAGGGGGGCGCTACCTTGACGTCTCCCTGATGCGCGCCGCCGCCAATCTTAGCGGCATCCGCATCATGATGGCGTCCCATCGTGACCTACAAAGCGCCGGCGCACCGCCTTCGGGCATTCACCGTACCGCCGAGGGCTGGTTGCAGTTGGGCATCGTCAAGGATGTGGATTTCCACACGGTTTGCGATCTGCTGGGTATGGAGGACCTGAAGGCGGATGATCGTCTGCTCGGCCTGGAGGGGCGCAGGGAGCATGCTGAGCTGTTGTGGCAACGATTCAGCCCGATATTTTTGACCAAATCGGCGGTTTATTGGCGTGATATGTTCACTGATGCGGGTCTGCAAAACGAGATACTACAGGAATTTCACCAATTCCTGGAACATCCGCAAGTGGCCGCGACGGAGCTGTTTTCCTATCTCGAGCTGGCCGGTCTGGAAAAACCCTGGGCCATCGCGAATCCACCGGGCATTCCCAAGATCGAGGCTGATACTCCCACCGGTACCTCGCCCGTCACCGGGCAGCATACCGACGAGGTTCTGGGCCAGTTGGGCTACGATGGCGTGGCCATCGCCGATCTGCGTGAACGGGGCGTGGTTACGACCTGGTCCGGCTAGCTACCGGTCTGATCAGCCAGACCAGGCGCAGGGCTACCAGCAACATGAGGCTGGCCGGCAGCAGTGCAAAGCCATAGATCCAGTCGGTCACGGCGGTAAGTGTTTCGGTGCTGATGCCGCCCGACAGACCGGCGACGTTTGAGAGCAAACCGGCGGTGGCTGCGCCAAAGGCGAAACCAAGCGACTGCATGGTCGGTATGGCGCCCGCCGTCAGCGCCTCCTCACCGGGCTTGGCGTTGCTCATGGCGTGATTGGAAATATGAGCATGGCATTGGCCGATACCAAGGCCGGTCAATAAAACCATGGCAATCAAGGCCCAGATGGGGCCATCGACCACGAAAACCCCTTGGCCAATGATGCCGGTAAGAATGCATAATGGTCCCGTGATGATCAGAACCCGCTGCACCGGTGGCGCGGCGGCGGCGGCAAAAAAGGCCGAGATTGACCAGCCAAGTGACATGGCGGCGGAAACATAACCTGCCAAGGAAGGCGGCACGTCATGTAGCCGTTGGGCCAGCAGGGGCAAAAATACGTTTGGCGCCGTGTAGCTGAACGACATCAGAAAAAAGATCCAATAGCCGGTGCCGACGATCCTGTGCAACGAGGCCGGGCGGCTTGGCAGCAATGGGTTTTTGGCGACATGGTCGAGCCATAACATGCCGCTGACGCCAGCAACGGCGGCGAGGATCAAGCCGAGGCGCAGGCCTGGAATTTCCGACTGGCCGCTGACGGTGACGCAAAGTACCGCCGCGCCCAAGAGGATCAAACGCTCCAAGGGTAGTTTGCCGGTATCACTGGAAATCGGCGCTTGCGGCAGAGCCCGGCGGGACAGCGTCAGCAAGGCCAGAAATACCGGTATGGTTAGCCAATATACCCCACGCCAGAAGTCAAACTGGGCGAACAGGCCCGCCATCAAAGGTCCGGCCAGGGCGGCGAGGCCCCAAATCATCGACAGATAGGCAAAGACCAGCGGCCGATGCGCCTCGTCGAACAGTTGCCGCACCATTGTATAGGCCAGCGAGACCAGCAGCCCCGTGCCCAGGCCCTGGGCCGTGCGTCCGATCAGGAAAATCGCCATATGCGGCGCGGTGGCGCAGATCAGGGATCCCGTCAGGTAAACCGTCGCGGCCACCAATAGGGCACGGCGCAGGCCCAGCTTGCCGCCTGTCACGCCACCGCTGGCCGCGCCCATGATCGAGGCGGTGATATACAGCGCCGCCGGCCAGGCATAGAACCCGACGCCGCCGATATCGGCGACCACACTGGGCAGGATGGTGGCGATGACAAAAACATCCATGGCATGCAGCGCGACGCAGGTCATGATCAGGGCCAGGCGAAGCAGGCCAGCGCCCTGAGTTACGCTGCGCCAGCCAGTCTGCTGCCCCGTGGCCAATGTACTGGCCTTAAACGGCAGCCTGGAACCGGCCTAGATCACCCTTGGCGGCATCGTATTCCGCCTTCAGGCGGCCCGCCAATGCCGCCACGGAGAGTACATCGTTGATGCTGCCCACGCCGTGGCCGGCGGACCAGACGTCCTTCCAGCGTTTCCGGCCCTCGTCGGCGGCGACGATGGCGCCTGGGGTTTGCCGTTTCAAACCATCCAGGTCAACGCCCGCCCGTATCAGACTGGGCGCCAGCAAGTTGGCCGGCGCACCGTCCATGACGGCGGTGAAAAAGATATCGGTGGCATTGGCCTCCACGATCATCTGGCGGTAGCCGTCCTTGGCACCGGATTCTTCCGTATTGATAAAGCGCGTGCCCATATAAACCAGATCCGCGCCCATGACCTGGGCCGTCAGCACATCCCGGCCCGTGGTTATGGCGCCTGCCAGGATGATTGCCTTGTCGGTCATCTGCCGCACTTCGTTGACCAGGGCAAAGGGATTGATAGTGCCGCAATGGCCACCGGCGCCGCTGCAAACGGCGATCAGGCCGTCGGCGCCCGCTTCCAGTGCCTTTTCCGCGTGCCTGGCCGAGGCGATATCGTGAAACACCAGACCGCCATAAGCATGCACCGCGTCGAAGACCTCGCCCGGCGCGCCCTTGGAGGTGAGGATCACCGGTACCTCGTGTTTGATGCATAGTTCAAGATCGCCGGCCAGCCTCTGATTGGTACTGTGCACCACGAGATTGACACCGTAAGGCCCCACGGGGCCCGCGCTTTCGCCGCGCAGACGGTTGAGGCCTTCCTCCATCGTCGTCAGCCAATCTTCCAGCATCTGGACGTTGCGGGTCGTGTGCGCCGGAAACGTCCCCATCAGGCCCTGGGCGCAGGTGGCCAGCGCCATTTCGGGGTTCGATACCGTGAACATCGGCGCCGCGATCACGGGCAGCGACATGGCGGCGATAAGCTCTTTGACACTGCTCATGGGGCGCTCACTCAATCCGTCCCAGCTCGTGGATCCAGGGCCGCGCGGTGCGGTCCCTGTCCTGGAAGGCGGTGGTATCGGCATCGTCCTTGAGGGTTTGCGCGATTTCGTCCAGGCCCTCCAGCAAGGCGGCTTGCCGGTCAGGCGTCAGATCAAAGGTGATAACCCGGCCCGATGGGGTCGTTAGCGTGCGGCTGGCCACATCGACCTGAAACTGCATGTTGCCCTGATCGGCGCCGGCTTCCACCATCAATTCGGCGACGGTTTCCGCTGGCAGACGGATCGGCAAAACGGAGTTCTGAAAGCAATTGTTGAAGAATATATCGCCGAAACTCTCGGCGATGACACAGCGGATGCCCAGACCGCGAATGCCCCAAACAGCGGTTTCCCGGCTGCTGCCGCAACCAAAATTGCGCCCCGCGATCAGGATCGAAGCGCCGCGATAGCCGGGCTTGTTGAGAACGAAATCCGGGTTCTCGCTGCCATCGGCCAGGAAACGAAGCGGCTCGAAGGTATATTCGTGCATGTTATGCTTGCTGGCGGTGTTCAGCCGCGCCATTGGCGTGATGATATCGGTGTCGATATTGGCGCGGGGCAGGGGGGCCGCGACGCCTTGCAACTGTTGCAGCTTTTCCATTATTCCGCCTCCTCCTCGATAGGTGCGAGGTCACGTACGTCGGTGATTTCGCCCATCACCGCCGCCGCCGCCGCCATGGCCGGTCCGGCCAAATGGGTGCGGGCGCCGGGACCCTGGCGGCCGACAAAATTCCGGTTGGCGGTGGAGATACAGCGTTCCCCGGGCGGCACGACTTCACCATTGCTGGCCACGCATTGGGCGCAGCCCGGCTCCCGCCATTCAAAGCCGGCATCGAGAAATATTTCGTGTAGACCTTCCGCCTCCGCCGCTACCTTGACCGGGACCGAGCCCGGCACGACCAAGGCGATGACGCCCTTGGCCACATGGCGCCCTTTGGCGACGGCGGCGGCGCGGCGCAGGTCAGAGAGGCGGCTGTTGGTGCAGGAGCCGATAAAAATCCGGTCGATCTTGGTGCCCGCGATGGGCGCTCCCGCTTTCAGGTCCATATATTCAAGCGCGTTGACCGTACCTTGCTGTTGCTCAGCCTCGGCGAAGCTCTCCGGGCCCGGGATGTTTTCGTCCACGGCCATGGTCTGGCCGGGCGAGGTGCCCCAGGTGATTTGAGGGATGATCTCGGTTGCATCTATACTGACCTCGCGGTCAAAGACGGCGCCTTCGTCGCTATTCATGGTGCGCCAATAGGCCAGCGCCTGCTCCCAGGCCTCGCCCTTTGGCGCCAGGGGTTTATCGCGCAGATATTCGAATGTGGTGTCGTCCGCCGCCACCATGCCCATGCGGGCGCCGAATTCGATAGATAGATTGCAGATCGTCAGGCGGCCTTCCATACTCATGTTGGCGATGGTGCTACCCGCGTATTCTACCGCATGGCCGGTGCCAGCGGCGACGCCAAGCTGGCCGATGATATGCAGGATTACGTCCTTGGGTTCGATGCCAGGGCCCAATTCACCGTCGATGGTGATGCGCATGGCTTTCGGGCGGCGCTGGCGGATGGTCTGGGTGGCCATTACATGCACCAGTTCGGACGAACCGATGCCAAAGGCCATGGCGCCCATGGCGCCGTGGGTGGAGGTATGGCTGTCGCCGCAGACCAGCAGACAACCGGGCAGGGTATAACCGGTTTCCGGGCCGACGACATGCACGATGCCCTGATTGGGATGCTCCAGGCCATAGTGCGGTATGCCGGTGGCGTTCGCCATGTCGCGCAAGCCGCCGCCAAATGCCTCGCCGTGCTCGCTGGAGGCCAGGGTGCGGCCGGGCATTGTTGAAATACTATGGTCCGGCGTGGCCAGGCAAAGTTCGGGGTTGCGTACGGTCAGGCCGCGCTCCTGCAACTCTTTCATGGCGCGGGCGCCGCTCAAATCATGCAGCAACAACCGGTCCACATGGAGGAGGTCCAGATCCTCTCCCAGGGAGCGGACCACGTGCGTGCTCCAGAGTTTTTCGAATAATGTTTTCGCTTCGCTCATCCCGGTTCTCCAGTGCCTAAGTGGCTAGTGCCTTAGTCGCTATGTTGTTCGATCCACGCCGTTACCGCGTCATTAAAGATATCCGCCGCCTCGATATTAACCGCGTGGCCCGCATCGACCTCGACCACTTCCAGATTGGGGATATTGGCGACCGCATATTCATAGTTGGCTCGAAACCGTTTCTCCACCGCGCCATGAACCAGCAGGGTTGGGACGGCGGTATTGACGGCTTCGTCGCGAATCGAGAGAAATGGCGAGGAATACCGGAACGCCTGCGCCAGACCCCGCGGTTCCAGCAATTCCGCATCCCGAACCAAGGCCTCGCGGGCGGCTTCGGGCAAACGCCGGGCCTTGCCAGGATAGATCGGCAATTCCTTGATCCCCTCCTTGCCACCTTGTTCCATCAGCCGCGCGCGTTGTTCCGCTGTATTGCGAAAGGTCGACAAATATTCTTCGCCCGCCAAGGCAGAGGACGAGTTGGTGAAGATCTGGGCGATAATTCGGCTGGGATGGCGCAATGCATAACGCATGGTCAGACCGGCGCCAAACGATTGGCCACATAGGAACCAACGATCGATGTTCAGTTTGTCCCGGATCGCCTCGAAAGATTCGACGTAGTATTCCGGATCATAGGGTTCCGGGTGTTCCGGCGATGCGGAGCGGCCATGGGCCAGCAATTCCACCAGAACCGGGCGGGCCACTTTTTGGATCGCGGCAATGTTCAAATCCCACTGGGCCCGTGATGACAGCATGCCGTGCAGCATCATGATATAGGGGCCATCCCCGTCCAGCACTTCATAGTGCAGATGGATATCGTGTTCGCTCATGTTCGTTTCACCACCAATGCATCAACTACGCTAACACCCAGGCCTGCGCCATGGACCAGCACGGGGTTGAGGTCCAACTCGCCAATGACCTCACCATGATCCGCCGCCAGGCAGGACAACTTAACAACCAGATCCAGCAGCGCGTCAATATCCGCCGCCGCTTCGCCGCGCACCCCATCCAGCACTGCCCGGCCCCGCAAACGGTCCAGCAGGGCCTGGGCCGCGTTGCGGTCCATGGGTACGGAAGATAGTGCTATATCCGGATCGACCTCCACATGAATGCCGCCAAATCCCAGCATCAGCATGGGGCCGAATGTGGCGTCATGATTGATGCCCAGGATCATCTCGTGGCCCTTGGGCGCCATGGCCTGAACCAGCACGCCGTGGGTTTGTGCCGTGGCCGTCGCCATGACCTTGTCATAGCCGGCGCGGACCTGGTCGTCGCCTTGGAGATCCAGGGCCAGGCCACCGGCTTCCGTCTTGTGCAATATGTCCGGCGATTGGATTTTCAGGACCACGGGGCCTTCGAATTTCCGGGCTAGAGCGACAGCTTCATCGGCACTGGTTGCCAAGGCCTCATCTGCGGTCGGGATGCCGTAAGCCCGAAGCAGCGGCTTAACTTCATACTCGCATAAAACCGGACCAGCAGCGGCCAACTGGGCCGCTACTTTGTTTTGCGTCGCGCTATCGGTGCTTCGAATATTGGCTGCCCCTAAGAAGCGTTCATGCAGCTGGCGATAGTCGGCCATTTCCGCCATTGCGCGGGCGCAGTTGGCCATGTTGCCGTACAGCGGCACGCCGGCCCGGCCCAATATCTCCGCCGAGACCTGATGCGGCTGAGTGTAGGAACAGAACAGCAGAGGCTTATTCACCTCACCCGCCAGTTCGAGCCAGGCTTCCCGCTCCCGCTCCAGGATGGTCGGATTGCGGCACGAGGCGACGGTGATGATGGCATCCAGGACATCGGATTTTGCCGCCATTCGCGCCAGACCGGCATAGCCCAAGGCGCGGACCGCCTGGGCCGTGGCATCGATTGGATTCTGCGAGGTGCCATAGGCCGGCAGATATTCGTCGATGGTGGCCCGGGTGTCCGGGTCCAGCTCGGGGATTTCCAGGCCGGCGGCGACGCACATATCAGCCATCCAGCCACCGCCACCGCCTGATGCGGTACAAATCCCGACCCGTTTGCCCTTGGGCAGGTTGCGGCCGTAGTAGGAGAAACCAGCCGCGATATCGACCATCTCTTCGATCTCGTTGGCTTCGATAATGCCATAGCGCTGAAAGATGCCCTGATAGGATTGATAGGAACCGGCCAGGGATGCCGTATGCGAGGCTGCTGCCCGCGCGCCGGCATCCGAGCTGCCGATTTTGGTAAGGATAATCGGCTTGCCGGCTTTCAGGGCCTTTTCCGCCACGGGGGTCAGCTTGGCACCGTTTTTGACGCCCTCCATGAACAGGATAAAGGCGTCGGTCTTGCCCTCGTCCAGCAGATGGTCCACCACATCCAAGGCTTCCATGCAGGCTTCATTGCCCGTGGTGACGATATGGTTGAAGGGTAATTCCTTGGGCCGGCCATGATCGAAAAAGGCAAAGCCGATGCCGCCGCTTTGCGCCACCACGGTAATATGGCCGTCCTTGCGCCAGGGCGGCAGCAGGGGCTGCTCCATATTGTCCACCGCCGGGCTGAAGGTCGGACAAAGCGCGTTCAGGGTATTGGCAAAGCCGATGCAGTTGGGTCCGAGCACCGCCATGTCATAACGCTTTGCGATGGCGCGGATTTCATCCTGCAGGACGGCGCCGTCCTCGCCGCTTTCCTCCGCGAAACCGGAGGTCAGGATCTGCGCCGCGCGCACCCCGGCCTCGCCACAGGCGGCCAGGGTATCGGGCACGAATTTCGCCGGAATGATCAGGATCGCCAAATCGACCTGCTCGGGCGCCTTGTCGATGGACGGATAACAGCGCCGGCCAAGGATTTCTTCGTGGCTGCGGGAAATCGGATAGACAGGCCCCTTGAAGTCGTGGCGCAGCATGACCTCCATGATGCGGCCACGAAGCGTGGTTGATTCCGCCGAGGCACCAATAATCGCAACGGCGTTCGGCCACAACAGGGCTGACAGGTCAGGCATGTACAATGGTTCCTAGCGCATTGAGCTTACCGCAGGCCGAGACCACGGGCGACGATGCCGCGCAGTACCTCGGTGGTGCCGCCCTGGATCGTCAGCTTTGGTGCGATGGTGATGTTATGGGCCAGGATTTCCTCAAACCGCATGCGGTTGCCGGGGTCTTTGTCGACAAATGCTGCCAGATCGCGGGCGACGGAGGGCAGGGCCTGTTCCCAGACCGTGCCCAGATCCTTGACCACGGAGGCTTCCAGCACCGGTTCCTTGCCCGCATGCAACATGCCGGCGACGGAAATCGACATGCGCCGCAAGGTGTGCAGCTGCGCCACCAGTCGGCCCAGACCCTCGGCCTCGCGCGTGTCCGGATTCTCGCCGATGAAATCGACCAACTCGAACAACACCTGGCCGGTTTCCAGGAACCTCTCCGAGCCGCTGCGTTCATAGGCCAATTCAGAGGTCGCCTGCTTCCATGCCATGTCCGCCTCGCCCATCAGATAATCATGCGGCAGCAGGGCATTGTCGAAAATCACTTCGTTGAATTCATGGTTGCCGTTGGGATGCAGCACCGGTTGGGTGGAGATGCCGGGCAGGCTCATATCCACCAGGAATTGCGACAGGCCGTGGCGGCGGTTTTCCTGGGTTGGTGCCGAGGTGCGGAACAGCCCGATCATATAGTCGGACTCGTGCGCCAGGGAGGTCCACAATTTGCGCCCATTGATCAACCAGCCATCATCGGTACGCTCCGCCTTGGTCTTGGCCGCAAACAGATCGGAACCGGAATCGGGCTCGCTCATGCCGATGCAAAAAGATACCTCGCCACGGGTAATACGGGGCAGGATATCTTCCTTGATCGCATCGGAGGCATACTTCATCAGGACCGGCCCGCTTTGCCGGTCGGCGGTGAAATGTTTGCGGGTGGGCGCCCGGGCGATGAGGAATTCCTCGTTGACGACATAACGTTCGAGAAAGCTGCGTTCCTGGCCGCCGTATTTCTTGGGCCAGGTAATGCCGATCCAACCTTTTTCACCGACCTTGCGGCTGAATTCCGGGTTCGGCCGGCGGTCAGGCGTGCCGTCAAAGGTGCCGGCGGCCATTTCCTCTTTCAGGAATTCACGGACTTCCAGCCGCAGGGCTTCGGCCTCGGGCGGCAGACGGATGGGATCAAACTGAATTGCAACGGACATCTTGTAATTGCCTCTATCTAGTTACGCAGCGGTCAGGCTGTGCCACAGCCCTTCGCCACCCTTGGCGGCGACCCGGCGGCCCAATTCGACGGCCCAGACGGCCTCGTTGTCGAAATCGTCACGCCATGACCACAGGCGCTGCACAAAGCGGTGCAGGATATGCTCCTTGGTGAAGCCGATGGCACCAAAGGCCTGATGGCCAATTGCGGCACCTTCGCCGGCGGCTTCGCCGACCCGAATCTTGGCCGAGGCGATCTCCAGGAAGACGCCGCCATTTGTCCAGTCTTCCAGGGTCTCGATCGTATAGGCGGTGGAGGAGGCGATGGCGATGGCGGCGGCGGCTTCTTCGCCAAGGCGGGCCAGATTGTGTTGCACCGCCTGGAACTTGCCAATGGGCCGGCCAAAAGCGACCCGCTCTTCGGCATATTGTACCGCGATCTCCAAAATCGTCTGTAGGGCGCCGGCCATTTGCATGGACCGCGTTGCCGCCCCCATCAGTTTCAGAGCCTGGGCGTCAATGCCGGCCCGTGCGGGGGCTGACTGCAAAGGCGTGACGCCGGAAAAATCGACGTTGTTTTGCGACTCGCCGGCCATGTTGCGGCCAGCGGAGCAGTTGCAGTCAGCGGCGTTGACCAGGGCCACCATGGGACCATCAGGGCCGTCCGCCAAAACCGCCAGATGCTCGACCTCCGCCGCGAAGGTCACCGCGCGCGCGGTGCCCGACAAGGTGCCGTCGGAGGCAAGGGTGATGCTGTCGCCGCGCTGCATGGGGGCCACGGACATGGCGCCGCCAGGCAGCATGATATCGCCCATTTCCAGCAGCCAGCCGGCAAGCAGGGTTTCGGCCAGGGGCAGGGCGGCGGCGAATTCCCCCGCCACCCGCAACACGGCGAAGCCGGAGCCGATGCCCGCACCCGCGCCGCCCAGTTCGTCATTGACCCAGGCCGAGGTCAGGCCCGCTTCCTCCAGGGCCGTCCACAGCGGCTCTCGCCAACTATCATCGCCGGCGGCGTTGATGGTCTGCGGGTCGCCCAGATCGCGAAAGATCCGGGTTGCCGCATCGGTGACCAGGGTTTGGGCTTCATCCATGACTAATTCCTATCTACCCTGGAAGTTGGGCAGACGGCGCTCGGAGGTGGCCGCGATACCTTCCTTGAAGTCAGCGGTTTCTTTCAGCTGGTTTTGAATTTCCAGCTCGTGATCCGTCGCCGCCTTCACACGGTCAGCCAGACCAGCCCGCAGGGTGGCCCGCGTTTCAACCACGCCCAGAGGTGAGGAAATGGCGATTTCCTTGGCCAGTTCCATGGCCGCGCCGCGTACCTGATCAAGCGGCACGAAGACATCCGCCAAGCCCATTTCCATGGCTTCCTCGCCCTTGATTCGGCGGCCGGTGTACATCATCAGGGCCGCGTTCTGCTGTCCGATCAGGGCCGGCAGAGTGTGCGTCAGGCCAAAGCCGGGGTGGAAGCCCAAGCGGGTGAAGTTGGCCGCGAAACGCCCTTCGGGGCAGGTCACCCGGAAGTCAGGCACCAAGGCCAGGCCCAGGCCACCGCCGATAGCGGCACCTTGAATGGCACCGACGATGGGTTTTGGCGTGGCGAACAGACGCACGGCTTCCACGTACAGGTGGGTCTCCGGCTTCTGCGGTTCAGCCGCCTTGTTATCGAGGATCTTGTCGCCCGAGCCATCGCCGAAATTTGCGCCGGCGCAGAATGCCTTGCCTTGCGCCGCGAGGACGATGGAGCGGCAGTCATTGTTGTCACCCAGGCCCTCACAGGCGTCCGCCAGTTGGCTGATCAAAGCGTGATCGAAAAAGTTATAGGGCGGGCGCTGGATCTCGATCAATGCCACGTGATCGTCCAGGGTTACCTCGATAGCGTCATAGTCGCCGATTTTTGTCATTTTTAAGTATCCTTAAGTTTGCTCTTCAAGAAGCTAATGTACATTTGCCGTTCTTGACCACGACCAGGTCGCGCTCTTTCAGGCGGCATTGGAAGGAGACGATATCGCCGTCTCGCCACATGTCGGTGATGATGGTTTCGCCGGGATAGACGGGCGCGGAAAAGCGCAAATCGAAGCCCCGGATCATGGTGTGATCGTAATCGCAGATGGTCGTGACAATCGCCCTGCAGGCCGTACCATAGGTACAGAGGCCATGCAGAATGGGGACTGGAAAACCAACGCTTTTGGCCAGGCCCGGGTCCGCGTGCAGGGGATTGCGATCGCCGTTCAGGCGGTACAACAGAGCCTGATCGGGACGGGTTTCCAACGCGCAGGTAACATCAGGCTCCCGTTCCGGGGTCGGGTGCGGCGCGGGGCCGGAACCCTTGGGCCCGCCAAAGCCGCCGTCGCCGCGGGCGAACACCGTACTACCAACCTTGAACAATGGCTTGCCGTCGGATTTCAGGCGGACATCGGTCTCAATACAGACAATGGCGCCCTTACCCTCGCCCTTGTCATAGGCCTCCGCCACCTTGGCATCGGCGATCAATTCGCCTTCGGGCGGCAGGGGGCGATAAAGCTCCAGGCGCTGTTCGCCATGCAGGACCTTGGTATAATCCCAGCCGATACCGGCGGTCAAATTGCCCCGGGTCAGCACCACCGCCATTGACGGTACGGTTTTCAGCTGACCCTGTTCAAAGACATAGTCGAGCTCTTTTTCATCCAGGGCGTCCCGGCCAAAACCGACACCCAGGGCGTACAACATGGTTTCCCTATCGCCGTAGGAAAATTCCTGCCCCTCCTCCCGAAGGGACATCACGTGTTCGTAGTTCATGGCCATGACCAAGCACTCCTCAACTTATTCGACAAAGGAACGGCCTATAGCGGGTCCGAGGTGAAGACCGTCCGTGCATTGCCCAGATCGGTCAGGTTGGCGCGGAAAGCCGGGAACGCGTTCGACAGCATGGCCGACGGCGTCCAACCTTCCGTATTGGCGATGCCGCGAATGGGCCGTGGCTGGTTCCAGATATAAACCTCGTTGCCGCGAATGGAAAAAATCTGCCCGCTCAGGTCCTTGGCATCGTCAGCCACCAAGGCCACGCCCAAGGGTGCGATCTGATCGGGCCGCATGCGCGCCTTGGTCAATTCCATGCGCTTGGCGGTTGCCTCGTCCTTGATGGGAATGGTGCCGATCATCCGGGTCCAGGCCGACGGCGAGAGAATATTGGAGCGCACGTTCTTACGCTCGTTCTCCATCGCGATCACACGGGATAGACCGACGATACCCATCTTGGCGGCGGCATAGTTGGTCTGGCCGATATTGCCGATTAGGCCGGAGGTGGAGGTGAACAAGACATAGGCGCCATCTTCCTGGTCACGGAAATGGTTGATGGTGGCGCGGGTGACGTTGAACGAACCTTTCAGATGTACGTTGATCACCGCATCCCAGTCTTCCTCGGACATTTTGTGGAACATGGTGTCACGCAGGATGCCGGCTGGTGCAATGACGCCATGCAGGCCGCCATAGGTATCCATGGCTTGTTCGAACATCGCCTTGGCGCCGGACATCAGGGCCACGCTGTCGCCGTTGGCCACGGCCTCGCCACCGGCGGCCTTGATTTCGTTGGCGACTTCCTGCGCCGGGCCGACGTTGCCGTCGTCATCGCCGGAAGTTGAACCGCCGAGGTCATTGACCACGACCTTGGCGCCTTCCCGCGCGGCCAATAGGGCGTGTTCCCTGCCAATACCGCGGCCACCACCGGTGACCAAAATTATCTTACCGTCGAGAACACCCATCATCCATTTCCTCTCAATTTTCTGTTGGGAGGAAATCTAACGCTTGTTTGCCTAGCTGGGAAGCCCTCCCCCTCGCGCGGTGGTGTCCGGGGGAGGGCTTGAGCTAAATCTGTTAACTATTTCGGCAACTTGCCCTGAACGCCTTGAACGTACCAGTTCATCGATAGCAGCGAGCCGTCGTCCAGATTTTTGCCGGCGGGGACTTTTTCCTTACCCATCTGGTCCTTGATCGGTCCGGCGAAGGGGTGCACCGTGCCGGCGATGATGTTGGCCTGGGCCTTTTTCGCCATGGCCAGGACATCCGCCGGAATGGCCGCATTATAGGGCGCCATTTGCAACATGCCCTGCTTCAAACCATCCCAGGTATCATCGGATTTCCAGCTGCCGTCCATCACCGCCTTGGTGCGGGCAACGTAATAGTTGTCCCAAACATCAATGATCGCGGTCAGATGGGATTTCGGCCCGAAGTGCGTCATGTCCGAAGCCTGGCCCACGGCCCAGACGCCGCGTTCCTGGGCTGCCTGTATCGCCGCCGGGCTGTCGGTATGCTGCATGATCACATCGGCGCCCTGGTCGATCAGCGCCTTGGCGGCGGCGCCCTCCTTGCCCGGGTCATACCAGGTGTTGACCCAGACGACCTTGACCGTGGCCTTTGGGTTGACCTTTTGCAGGGCCAGGGTGGTGGCGTTGATGCCGCGTACCACTTCTGGAATAGGGAAGGAGCCGATATAGCCGATGACGTTCGATTTGGTCATCTTGCCCGCGATCAGGCCCGCGATATGGCGGCCCTGGTAAAAGCGCGCGGCGTAGGTCGAAACGTTCTTTGCTTGCTTGTAGCCGGTGGCATGTTCAAAGCGCACGTTGGGGAAGCTTTTGGCCACCTTCAATGTCGGGTTCATGAAACCGAACGAGGTGGTGAAGATCAGTTTGTGGCCCGAGGCGGCGAGTTGGCGGATCACCCGCTCGGAATCGGCGCCTTCCTTGACGCTTTCCACCAGGGTAGTTTTGACCTTGTCGCCAAAGGCCTTGTCGATGGCCTTGCGGCCCTGATCATGGCGATAGGTCCAACCATGGTCACCGACCGGTCCCACATAGACGAAGCCGACCTTGAGCGGTTCGGCCCATGCGGCGGTCGTCATTGCAGCGGAGACGGCTGCCGCCCCCAGCCAGATCGCACCGCGTTTGATGAATGAGGTTTTCACGTTTCGTCTCCCTGTTTTTTGCAACTGCATTCTCCGCACAAAGCGCCTCTGCGTCGAGCAACTTCTATGCCTCCGGATAAAAAATCCTGCCCAGCGAAGCGGGTGCGTTCAGCCGTGCCCGCGCGCCGTCGGCGGAGATCGCCACCAGCACGGCGATGGTCGCCAAATACGGCAACATGGAGAGGAACTGCGATGGGATATCAAAGCCGAAGCCCTGAATATGCAGCTGTGCCACCGTGATGCCGCCGAACAGATAGGCGCCCAATAACAACCGCCCCGGCCGCCAGGTGGCGAACACCACCAGCGCCAACGCGATCCAGCCGCGCCCGGCGGTCATGTTCTCGGCCCACATAGGCGTATAGGCCAGCGACAGATAGGCGCCGCCCAGGCCGGCCATGGCGCCGCCGAACATGACCGCCAGATAGCGCACTTTGATGACTGCATGGCCCAGGGCGTGGGCTGCTTGGTGATTTTCGCCGATGGCGCGCAGGATCAGACCGGCGCGGCTGCGTTCGAGAAACCAGATCGTTGCCGGGATCGCCAGAATGGAGAGGTAGACCAGGGCATCATGGCTGAACAACAACGGGCCGAGGATGGGCAGATCGGAAATACCCGGCAGATCCAGTTGCGGCAGGCGCTGCAACGGCACGCCGACGAATGAACGTCCGATCAAGGCGCTGACCCCGATGCCGAAGATCGTCAGGGCCAGGCCGGAGGCGACTTGATTGGCCAGCAGGGTCAGCGTCAACAGGGCAAATACCAGGGCCAGGGCGGCGCCCGCCGCCGCGCCCGCCAGGATACCCAAGGTGGCGCTGCCGGTGGTCAGGGCAACGGCAAAGGCCGCCACCGCACCCAGCAGCATCATGCCCTCGACGCCCAGGTTCAGGACACCGGATTTCTCGGCCACCAATTCACCGGTGGCGGCAAAGACCAGTGGTGTGGCGGCGCCGATGACGGTGATCAGAACGGCGGTCAGGGTTTCCATCAGCCGGCCTCTTGTACAATCACGCTGCGGCCCCAGCGGATGCGGTAGCGTACCAGCACGTCGGAGGCCAACAGGAAGAATAGCAACATGCCCTGAAAGACGCCGGAGACGGCAAGCGGCAGGCCCAGCTCTATCTGCACCGTCTCGCCGCCCAGGTACGACAGTGCGATCAGCAAACCGGCCAGTAGAATGCCCAGAGGATGCAGTCGGCCCAGAAAGGCCACGATAATGGCGGTGAAGCCATAACCCGGCGAGATCGAGGGCAATAATTGCCCGATCGGTCCGGCCACTTCGAACAATCCCGCCAGGCCCGACAGGGCGCCGCCCGTCAATAAGGTAATCCAGGTCAGGCGCCGGACCGAAAAACCCGCCAGGCCCGCGGCTGCCGGCGTCAGGCCCACCACCTTGATCTGAAAGCCGACGAACATGCGTGCCATCACCCACCAGGCCGCCAAGGCCAGCAACAGCGCGATCGGCGCGCCCAGGTGCAGCCGGGTGCCCATGGTTAACAGGGGTAGAAGAACGCTGTCCGCGAACATCCGCGATTGCGGAAAGGAATAGCCGTCGGGATCCTTCCAGGGCCCATGCACCAGATAGCTCAACAACAGGATCGCCACATAGGTCAGCATCAGGGAAGTCAGGATCTCGTTGGCATTGAAGCGCGTCTTCAGGTAGGCCGGAATGGCGGCCCAGGCGGCCCCGCCCAGCAGACTGGCGATGATCATCGCGGGCAGGAACCAGACGGAGGCATCATCGCCGGCCCAGAGCGCCAGGCCGCCGCCAGCAATGGCGCCCAGGGTCAATTGCCCCTCGGCGCCGATATTCCAGATATTGGCGCGGAAGCCGAATGACAGGCCAATGGCGCACAGCACCAAGGGCGTCGCCTTGATGGTCAATTCCGCCAGGCCGTAAGCGCTGGATATGGGCTGGACGAAAAACGCATACAGGACGGCGGCGGGATTGTGGCCCAGGGCCGCGAACAGCACCGAGCCGCAGGCCATGGTCAAGACGACCGCCAATACAGGCGTGACGTAGACCATGGCACCTGATACACCGATGCGGGCTTCAAGCCGGGGCCGCATGGTGTTCTCCCTGCTTGTCAAGCTGCCCAGCTTCACCATTTTCACCATGGCCGCCCATCAAAAGGCCAATCCGCCCGATATCCGCCTCCGCCGTGATCATTATTTCCGACAGCCGTCCTTCCGATAGCACCGCGATACGGTCGCTGATTTGCAGCAACTCGTCCAGATCCTGGCTAATGACCAAAATGGCCGTGCCCTGATGGGCCAGATCCAGCAAGGCGGTATGGATCGCCGCCGCCGCGCCCGCGTCCACGCCCCAGGTCGGATGCGCCACCACCAGCACTTTCGGTTGCTGCAACAGCTCCCGTCCGATGATGAATTTTTGCAGATTGCCACCCGAAAGGCTGCCCGCGTTGGCGCCGATGCCGCCCGTGACGACCTGAAAAGACTGCACGATACGTTGGGCGTAATCACGGGTACGGGCAAACATGATGCTGCCGCGCGAGAGCAGGTCCTGGCGATCATAGCCGGTCAATAGGGCATTGTCCGTCAACGACATCTCCGGCACCGCGCCATGGCCCAGGCGTTCCTCGGGCACGAAGGCCAGGCCAAGCCGGCGGCGCCGGCGCGGACCCAGATCGCCGGCGTTCTGACCTTCGATGCAGATGGTTTCAGCCTTCGCGCACAACTGCTCGCCGCTTAGCGCGGCCAGCAGAGTATTCTGGCCATTGCCAGCAACTCCGGCGATGCCCAGGATTTCACCGGCGGCAACTTCCAGGTCAAGACCGCTGATAGGGGTGCCATGAATGGCGGCGGCCGCCATGTTCAACCCCTGGACCCGCAGCCGCGCCGCACCAAAGCTGGCCTCCGCTGTCTTGGAGGCCTGGTCAAAATCCTCGCCAATCATCAGCCGCGCCAGGTCATGGGCAGTTTCCTGGCGTGGATCACAGTTCGCCACCACTTGGCCGCCGCGCATCACCGTGGCGCGGCTGCACAAGGCGCGGATTTCCTCCAGCTTATGCGAGATATAAAGAATGGTGCAGCCTTCCGCCGCCAGTTGGCGCAGGGTGACGAATAAGGCCTCGGCCTCGCCCGGGGTGAGCACGGAGGTCGGCTCGTCCATGATCAACAGGCGTGGGTTCTGCATCAGACAACGGACGATCTCCACCCGCTGCCGCTCGCCGACGGAAAGGTCATGCACCACGCGCTCCGGCTGCAACGCCAGGCCATAGCGGCGGCCGATTTCGCCAACCTTGGCCGACAGCTCGTCCAGGTTGGCGCCGTCATCAAGCCCCAGGGCAACGTTTTCGGCCACGGTCATGGATTCAAACAGGGAAAAATGCTGGAACACCATGGCGATGCCCAATTTCCGGGCCTGTGACGGCGAGGTGATGGCGACGGCCTTGCCGTCCCATTCAAGCGCGCCGCTGTCGGCCTTCAGGACACCGTAGATGATTTTCACCAGGGTGCTTTTGCCGGCGCCGTTCTCGCCCAGCAGGGCATGAATTTCACCCTGGCCCAGGCTCAGGTCAACCTTGTCGTTGGCCAGGCAGCCGGGAAACTGTTTCGATATACCGCGCAATCGTAACCGCGCCGGCGCACCTTCATCGGCCATGCTGTTTTCTGCCCCTCCACCCTGTCACCCTATTGGTAGCAGCCGCCGCGATGAATGCAAGACTATGTCGGCGTATCGCCACGCACGATGGGTTGGACAAACTGGAGCTCGGTATCCCAGGGCAGAAAAATCCAGGTGTCCTGGCTGACTTCCGTCACAAAGGTATCAACCAAATCGCGGCCGGCGGGTTTGGCATAGACGGTGGCGTAATGGGCCAAAGGCAACAGGCCGCGGACCACCTTGGCCGTGGCGCCGGTATCGACCAGATCATCGATGATCAGAACATCCGTGCCGTCATCGCTGACCGATTTCAGTATTTCCGGCTGCGCCATATCTTGATGGTCATAGGTCTTGATGCAGATGGTATCCACCAGGCGGACTTCCAGTTCCCGCGCCACGATGCAGGCCGGTACCATGCCGCCGCGGGTGACCGAGACAATGGCACGCCATGGACCTTTTTCGGCCAGGCGCCAGGCCAGGGCCTTGCTGTCCCGGTGCATCTGATCCCAGGATACGGGAAAGCCCTTGTTGTAGCTGTTTTCCATCTGCCGCGCCCCGAACTATGGTCATGCCACCGTTGAGTTATCGGGCCAGGCTGCGCATGCCCCTGTCCAGGCCGTCCAGGGTCAAACCGAACATACGATGGCCCATGATCTGCTGTACCATTTGCAGGGACGGGGTGTATTCCCAATGACGTTCGGGCACCGGGTTGATCCAGCAGGAATGCTTGAAATGATCCAGCATGCGTTCCATCCAGACCTGGCCGGCTTCCTCGTTCCAATGTTCAACGCTGCCGCCCGGATAGACGATTTCATACGGGCTCATGGTGGCGTCGCCGACAAAGATCAGCTTCCAATCCGGGCCGTAGGTGTTGATCAGTTGCGAGGTCGGAATGTGTTCCGTATGGCGGCGGCGGTTGTCTTTCCAGACCTTCTCGTACATGCAGTTGTGGAAATAATAGGATTCCAGATTTTTGAATTCCGTCCGCGTGGCGGAGAACAATTCCTCCATCGTGCGGATGTGATCATCCATGGAGCCGCCGACATCCAACAACAGCAGCACCTTGACCGTATTGCGCCGCTCCGGCCGCATCTTGATATCGATCCAGCCGCCGTTTCTGGCGGTGGAACGGATGGTGTCATCCAAATCCAGCTCGTCGGGAGCGCCGTCCCGGGCGAATTGGCGCAGACGGCGCAGGGCTACCTTGATGTTGCGCGTGCCCAGGACAACGGAATCATCGAAATTGCGGTATTCCCGTTTATCCCAGACCTTGACCGCCCTGCGATGGCGGGATTTCTCCTGGCCGATACGGATGCCTTCGGGGTTATAGCCCTGGGCACCGAAGGGGGAGGTGCCCCCCGTGCCGATCCACTTGCTGCCGCCCTGGTGACGCTTTTCCTGTTCCTCGAGGCGCTTTTTCAGCTCCTCCATGATCTTTTCCCAGCCGCCCAGGGCTTCGATATTGGCCTTTTCCTCGTCCGTTAGGTGCAGCTCGGTCAGTTTGCGCAGCCATTCCTCCGGAATTTCCGCGACCGTGCCTTCCTCCGGCTGTTCCAAGCCCTTGAAGACGGAGCCGAAAACCCGGTCGAACTTGTCCAGGTTGCGCTCGTCCTTGACCAGGCAGGAACGGGACAGATAGTAGAAATTATCGACGCTGTATTCCGCCACGTTATGGGACATGGCCTCTAGAAGGGTGAGATATTCCTTCAGGCTGACCGGAACCTTGGCGGCTTTCAACTCGTAAAAAAGATCGAAGAACATGGGCGTTTTCCCCGCTGCCTCGTTGCCTAGTTACCCTGCTCCCGCCGTGCCAGAAAGGCCAGGCGTTCGAACAAATGCACGTCCTGCTCGTTCTTCAACAGGGCGCCATGCAGGGGCGGGATCAGCTTTTTCGGGTCCTTGGTGCGCAGAATATCCGGCGAGATATCATCCGACATCAATAGCTTCAGCCAATCCAGCAACTCGGAGGTGGATGGCTTTTTCTTCAGGCCGGGCACATCGCGCACTTCATAGAAGATGTTCAGTGCCTCGCGGACCAGGGATTTCTGGATGTCCGGGTAATGCACATCGATGATTTCCTGCATGGTATCGCGCTCGGGGAAGCGGATGTAGTGAAAGAAACAGCGGCGCAGGAAGGCGTCCGGCAATTCCTTTTCATTGTTCGAGGTAATCATCACGATGGGCCGGTTTTGCGCGATAACCGTTTCCTGGGTCTCGTAGACAAAGAACTGCATGCGGTCCAATTCCAACAACAAATCGTTGGGGAATTCGATGTCCGCCTTGTCCACTTCGTCGATCAGCAGTACCGGGGACAGATCCTGGGTAAAGGCGTCCCATAGTTTGCCGCGCACGATGTAGTTGGAGATGTCCTTGACCTTTTCGTCGCCAAGCTGGGAATCCCGCAGGCGCGAAACCGCATCGTATTCGTACAGGCCCTGCGCCGCCTTGGTGGTGGACTTGATGTGCCATTCGATCAGGGGCCGGTCCAATGCCTTGGCCACTTCATGGGCCAATACCGTCTTGCCCGTGCCGGGCTCGCCCTTGATCAAAAGGGGCCGTTGCAGGGTGATGGACGCATTTACCGCGATCATCAGATCGTCTGTTGCTACGTAGGAGTCCGTACCTTCAAATTTCATCGTTCGTTACGCCATATATCGTGGGGGGATGGGGGATAAGATTTGCGGCCAATTTAGGGCGCCTTGGCCGATAACTCAAGTAGGACACAAGATTTGCCTGGCATTGCGCGGGAAATGGCTATTATCTGCCCTAATTGCGGCCTGTTAAAATGGAATGGCTCATGAACGATACTCCAACCTATGGCGCGGGAACCCTTGATGAGGGGATCCGCTGCCGCTTTGTCCAGGGCGTGAATGGCCTTAATATGCACCTACTGGAGGCGGGCTTCGAGGAGCCGGGGCGGCCTTGTGTCCTGTTGCTGCATGGTTTTCCCGAACTGGCATATAGCTGGCGCAAGGTGATGCTGCCGCTGGCGGCGGCGGGCTATCATGTGGTCGCGCCCGATCAGCGGGGTTATGGCCGTACCACGGGTTGGGACGGCGACTATGATTGCGAACTAGCCAACTACCGCATGCTCAACCTGGCCCGCGATGCCCTGGGCCTGGTCTTCGCGCTCGGTTATGCCTCGGTCGCTGCCGTGATCGGACATGACTTTGGCTCCTCCGTGGCGGCCCATTGCGCCCTGATCCGGCCGGATGTTTTTCGCTCCGCCGTCTTGATGAGCGCGCCTTTCAGCGGGCCGCCGGCAATTGCCAACGATGCCGTATCCGACCCAGATATTCACGCCGCGCTGGCTGCCTTGGCGTCGCCGCGCAAGCATTACCAGTGGTATTATTCGACCCGTCCGGCGAACGATGACATGGTCGGAGCGCCCCAGGGCACGCATGACTTTCTGCGCGGATATTATCATCATAAAAGCGCCGATTGGGCCGGCAACGAGCCGTATCCCTTAGCGGCCTGGACGGCGGATGAATTGGCCAAGATGCCCACTTACTACATCATGGAGCAGGGCCAGAACATGGCCGAGACCGTGGCGGCGGAGATGCCCAGCGCCGCGGCGGTCGCGGCCTGCGACTGGTTGAGCGAGGCTGAGTTGGCGGTCTATGCCGGCGAATTCGCCCGTACCGGTTTTCAGGGCGGATTGAACTGGTACCGGGCGCGAACGTCAGGGAAATACGCGGCTGATCTGGAATTATTTTCCGGCCGCAGCATTGATGTGCCGTCGTGTTTTATCGCGGGCGCGTCGGATTGGGGTATTTATCAGGCGCCAGGCTCGATCGAGGTCATGCGCGATAAAGCCTGCACGGCCATGACGGATGTGCATTTACTGCCCGGTGCTGGCCACTGGGTGCAACAGGAGCAGGCGCGGGCGGTCAGCGCGCTGCTGATATCGTTTCTCTCACAACAGCCCGGCGGCAACGTTGGGGTGAGCGGTGACGAAAAATAACGACATAATAAACAGTTGGGAGCGCAATGCCGCCCTATGGACCACGGTCGTTAGGGAGGGGGCTATCCCAAGCCGCGCCGCCGGTACGGATCAGGCCATCATTGCCGCCGTCAAGGCGCTGCGGCCACGGCATATTCTTGACATCGGCTGTGGCGAAGGTTGGCTTGTCCGCCACCTGGCCGATGACCTCGGATGCGAAGCCGCGGGCACGGATGGTAGCGCGGCATTGATAGAATCAGCCCAAGCCGCCCACCAAGGCGGAACTTACATGCTGCAGACCTACGAAACGCTGGCTGCGCAGCCGGGCCAGCTTGGCGGTCCTTATGATGCCGTGATTTGCAATTTTTCTCTTTTGGGTCGGGACATTGCGCCAATTCTTGCGGCGGCGATGAGATCTCTTGCCCCCGATGGCACGCTCCTGATCCAGACGCTTCATCCCAGCGCCGCATCTGGCGAGGCGGCCTATGCGGACGGCTGGCGCAACGAAACCTTTGCCTCTTTTACAAGCGGTGACTGGGTGCCCATGCCTTGGTATTTTCGCACCTTCGGCTCATGGTTCGCGGTGTTCAAGGCCGTGGACCTGGTGGTAACAGCCGTGGACGAACCGATCAATCAAGCCAGCGGAAAGCCCCTTTCCGTGATATTTCATTGTACGGCGAAAGATCCGAGGGAGTGGGATGATGTCAAACAACGATAAACCTGAGCAACAACCGATCTGGTTTGCCGGCGGGCCCGAGGCCGCACCGGCGGGGCAGCGGTTGAATGCTTTGCTTAGCCGACCCGGTATTCTTGGCGTGCCCGGCGCGCATGATGGTATGTCCGGACTGCTGGCCAAGAAGGCCGGCTTTGAATGTCTTTATGTCTCCGGCGCGGCGCTGACCGCCGCCATGGGGCTGCCCGATCTGGGCGTCATGACCATGGAAGAGCTTTGCGGTGCCACGCGCATTCTGGCGCGGGCCACGGGTCTGCCGCTGATCGTCGATGGCGATACCGGTTATGGCGAGGCGCTGAACGTCATGCGCCTGGTACGCGAATTGGAGGATGCGGGCGCTGCCGCCGTGCAGATCGAGGACCAGGTATTGCCGAAAAAGTGCGGCCATCTGAACGACAAGCAATTGGCCAGCGCGGAGGATGCGGCCCGCAAGATCGCCGCCGCCGTATCGGCCCGGCGGCATTTGCAGATCGTGGCGCGGACCGATGCCGCCGCCGAAAGCCTGGATGAAGCGATCCGCCGGGCCAAATTGTATGTGGAGGCCGGGGCCGATATCATCTTCCCCGACGCCCTGATCTCCGATGATGATTTCCGCCGCTTCACCGCTGCCGTCAAGGTGCCCGTGCTGGCCAATATGACCGAATTCGGCCGCACGCCCAATCGCACGGCGGCGGAGCTGGAGGCGCTGGGCTGCAAGATCGTCATCTGGCCCGCATCCTCCCTGCGCATCGCCGCGAATGCGGTGGCGGATTTGTATGGAGAACTGGCCAGGTCCGGCAGTGCCCAGGGTTTGCTCAACCGCATGCAGACACGGGCGGAATTGTACGAGACCATCCGCTATCATGAATTCGAGGCTCTGGATGCGACAATCGCCCACAGCGTGGTGCCGGAAACCCCTGAATAGATTTCTGCTATAGTTATCGCCAAGGCGGTGTAGATGCTGACGCGAAATTGCGGAAGGAGCGGAAGCAATGGATGTTTCGTGGCTTGAAATTTTGGTCGTCGGCGTGGTCGCCAATATCGTCACCGATATTTACGAGTTCCTGCTGGAACGCGGCCTGGGCAAGAACCGCGATTGGCATTATGTCGGCCGTTGGGTGGCCTATCTGGGCCGGGGCGTCTTCCGCCATGATGACATCCAGGACACTCCCGCCGTGCGCCGTGAACTAATATTGGGCTGGGCCTTTCATTACCTGGTGGCGATCGTCTTCGCTGAGATCTATTTGCAGGTTCTATCCGCTATCCTGGAACAGCCGGCAAGCCTGTGGAACGGCCTGGGCTTTGGCGTGGTCACCGTGCTGGCGCCATGGCTGATCCTGATCCCCGGCCTGGGCGGTGGTTTCTTTGGCGCAAAGACCGGGCGGACCGGCTTTGTCCTCCTCGCCAGCCTGTCCGTGCATGCGGTGTTCGGTATCGGGCTATATCTTGGCGCGCTGGTTTTCGCCACTATATGAACAACACGGCGTTCCCGAGATCAAGTTTGGGCGACAACGCGCCGTGGCGGGCGGCGCTTTATATAGTCGTGGCCTCGGCGTTGTTCGCGACTATGAACGCCCTGGCCAAATATCTGCTGCTGCCGGGGACGGGCCCGGAAATTGGCGTGCTGCAAATCACCTTCGCCCGTTATGTATTCGGCACGCTGTTCCTGCTGCCCATATTGTATTCCGCCCGCATCGTTCCGCGCACGGTGCATTCCGTGAAGTATGCCTTTCGCGCCGGTACCGGTGCCGCCGGGGTGGCGCTGATGTTTCTTGCCATTACCCATATTCCCCTGGCCAATGCGGTGGCGATCAGTTTCAGTTCGCCAATTTTCACGATGATCCTTTCGATGCTTTTTCTAGGGGAAAGTGCGAACCGTTACCGCTGGTTGGCGGCGGCGCTGGGCTTTGCCGGCGTGACCGCCATCGCGGCACCGGATGCCAGCATTTTTGGCCTGGCATCCCTGATCGCGGTCGCCGCGGCACTCTGCATGGGGGCGGAGGTGACAACGGTAAAGTGGCTGTCCAATCAGGGTGACCGTGCCATTGTCATGCTGTTCTTTGGTAATATGTTTGGCGCCTTGCTGACCTTCTTACCGGCGCTGCCGGCCTGGGTTTGGCCCGAGCCCCTGCAATGGCTGAGCCTGGCCGCGATTGCCCTGGTTGTTATCATCGGCCAGCGTCTGGTGCTGCACGCCATGGCCTTGGCGGAAGCGAACTTCGTCGCACCCTTTATGTATTCGACGATGCTGTTTTCGGGGCTGTTCGGAGTCTTGCTATTCGATGAAATGCCAAGCCCGGCCTTGTTTCTTGGCATGGCCCTGATCGTGGCCAGCGGCGTCCTGCTGGCCCGCTTTGGGCGTTAGGTCATGCGCAGGCCGCCGTCGATGCGGATGGTTTCGCCATTCAACATCGGAGAGGTGACGATGGTTTCCACCAGCGCGGCATATTCCGCCGGATTGCCAAAGCGTTTGGGGAATGGAATACGGTCCGTCATTTCGTTGATATATTCTTGGCGCAGCCCTGTCGCCATGGGTGTTTCAAACATCCCCGGCGCAATGGCCATGACGCGGATGGCATGGCGGGAGAGCTCCCGCGACATGGGCAGGCACATCGCAGCGATGGCGGCCTTCACCGCATCATAAGTAATCGCCCCAGGTGGTCCGTCAAAGCCGGCGATGGAGGCTGTGTTGATCAACACGCCGCGTTCGCCGGTGTCGGGCAGAGGCTCACATGCCGCCATGTCGGCGGCGGCCAGGCGGCAGATATTGTAAGTTCCCACCAGATGTACATTGACCAGGCGGGTATGGTGCGCCAGGGGTGCGGGGCCGTCACGGCCCAACATGCGGCGGCTTTCACTAATGCCCGCGCAACAGACCGAGATGCGGGCCGGGCCATGTGCTTCTCGCGCGGCCTTAATGGCCGCTTCGCCGTTTTCCTCTGACGAAACATCGCATTCAACGGCCAGGCCGCCGATTTCCGCCGCCACTTCTTGGGCCAGATCCAGGTTTACATCAAGGATGGCCACCTTGGCGCCAAGGCCGGCCAGATGCCGCGCCGTAGCCGCACCCAAGCCTGAACTGCCGCCCGTAACCACGGCGGCCATGCCATTGATCAGCATACTATTTACTCGAACCTATGAAACCATGCGCCTCGATCTCCACCGCCAGACCGGGACGGGCCAGGGCGGAAACCTCGACCAGGGTGGAGCAGGGAAAATCGCCGGTGAAGAATTCCCGGCGTGCCTTCCAGACTTCCTCGCGCCGGGTGATGTCGGTGACAAAAATGGTCACCTTGATGATGTCGTCCATCACCCCGCCCGCTTCCTCCACCAGGTTCTTGATCTTGGTGAAGGTGATTTTGGCCTGCTCGTAGACGTCATCACCGCCGGCGATGACGTCATTTTCATAGCCCGAGACACAGCCGGCGATCTGAATGAAATTACCGGCGACCTTACAGTTGGACCAGGTTTCGGGCTGTGGTTCCGCGACGTGCGGTGAGATAACGCGCTTCATGCTCATGCTGACCATCTCCTCCTACAACACGGCCTTTGCCAGTAGCTGCAATTCGGCGCTGGAGGAGGCGCGAACCAAAAGGGACTGCACCTTCTTCTCTTTCGAGGCGGCCTTCCAATCCTGCAGCCGTTCGGTGATCTTGCCCGCGGGTCCTGTCAGGGCGACCTGATCGACCAACTCGTCCGGCACCGCCGCCACCGCCTCGGCCCGGCGCCCGGAGAGGAAATGATCCTGGATCTCCACGGCTGCTGCTTCATGGCCCAGACGTTTGGCATAGTCGTTGTAGAAATTCTTGTCCTTCGAACCCATGCCGCCGATGTAGAGGCCCAGGTTGGCCTTTGCCGGCATGCGGGCGGCGTCCTCGTCATCGGATATGTTGATGCCGCAGAATGGCGTAATGTCAAAATTATCCAGGCTTTTGCCGCCGCCTGCCTTGGCAAATCCATCGTTCAGCGCATCTTCGAAGACATCGAAACGGTCCGGGTTCATGAACACCGGGATCATGCCGTTGGCGACCTCGGCGCTAACCCTGACGCCGGCGGGCGCGATGGTGCCGGTGATGATCTTCAACGGCGCGCGACTGTGCAGTATGCCCTTCAGGGGCTTGCCTAGGTTGGTCGTGCCTTCGCCGGTCTTGGGGATTTGATAGTGATAACCATCGTGGGTCAGGGCGCTTTCACGGGCTTCGATCTTGCGAATGATCTCGATATATTCCCGTGTCCGCGTCAATGGCCGGCCATAGGGCATGCCATGCCAACCCTCGATCACCTGCGGGCCCGAGGGGCCGATACCGAGGATAAAGCGATCGTTGGAGAGATGCTGCAACGACATCGCCGTCATGGCCGCCATGGCCGGCGTCCGCGCCGACATTTGAATGATCCCGGTACCGACCTTGATTTTGCTGGTCTGCGCCAAAATCCAGGAGGCGGTGGAGATTGCATCCGAGCCCCAGGCTTCCGAGGTCCAGATAGAATCAAAGCCCAGATCCTCGGCCTCGCGCGCCAGATCCATGTCTACGCTAACCCGGCCACCTTCGCCCAGGCCCATCACCAATCCCAGTTTCATAACGCTTATCTCCCAATCCCAAGGACAATTAATACTGAATTTCAGCTAATTTATCCGTTGTCAGGTGCCGCGCCTAGTACCAATCGGCGTGGCATGTTGCTAATCTTGTCGAAATAGAGGTTTTGCCAGGGAAACATCGAGCATGGATTTTGGATTGATGATCATGGCCCGTGGACCGGGCGGGCGGGCTCCGGGCCTGACCGCAATGGCGCGGGCGGCGGAAGACGGCGGCCTGGATATGCTGGCCATAAATGATCATGTGGTGGTGCCGGGCGATATTAACTCCGCCTATCCCTATACCAATAGTGGCGTCTGGCCGGGCGCGGCGGTGGGGGAGTGTCTGGAGATGGTGACGGCGGGCGCCTTTATCGCGGCGGCCACACAGAAAATTAGGCTGCTGACCTCGGTCATGGTGGTGCCCTACCGCCCGGCGGTGCTGGCGGCGAAGATGCTGGCGACCCTGGAAGTCCTATCCGACGGCCGCCTGACGGTAGGCTGCGGTGCGGGCTGGATGAAGGAGGAAGCGGATGCCCTGGGTGTGCCGCCCTTCAATGAACGAGGCAAGGTGACGGATGAGTATATCGATGCCTTCAAGGAGCTTTGGACAGCCCAGGCACCGAGCATGAATGGCGATTATGTGTGCTTCGATGATGTGGTGTTCGAGCCGAAGCCGCTGCAGAAACCGCATCCCCCCATTTGGATTGGCGGCGAGGGCGGTGCGGCGATCCGGCGGGCGGCCCGTGTCGGGGACGGCTGGTATCCCTCCAATCATAACCCGGCGCACCTGTTGAATTCGCCCGAACTCTTTGCCCAAGGCTCGGCCCGTTTGAACGAAGAAGCCGACAAACTAGGCCGCAATGGCGCCGAAATTCACCGGGCCTATCTTGCTTTTTACCCGATCTTTGCGAATGCTCCTGATGCGGCGGGCAGGGACAGGGTCTGTTTGACAGGTTCGGCGGCGGCCATTCGCGATGATATTGGCGCCTTCGCCAAAGAAGGCGTAGAAACAATCGTCTTCTCGGTCGGCGGCAGGGAATTGAATGAAATTTTGGATAATATCGCCTGGCTGACCGGCGACGTGCTAGCCAAGTGACTGGGCGCGGGCGGCTGATTTGGAAATCGTAACTGTAAATCGGAATAGAGAGCTTTCATGACAGGACAAAAACTTACCATCGCCGTGATTGGCGGTACCGGCGCGCTGGGCTTTGGTCTGGCCCTGCGCTGGGCCAAGGCGGGGCATAGCATCATTATCGGCTCCCGCGCCCAGGATAGCGCCGATCGCGGGGCCGAGCGTCTGGCCGCCCTGGCACCCGAAGCCACGGTCAGCGGCCTGGAAAACGGTGCCGCCGCAGCCGCTGCGGAAATCGTCGTTCTAACGGTGCCATTCTCCAATCAGGCGCCCATGCTGGAGGCCATCAAGCCCGGCTGTCAGGGCAAGATCATGGTTGATGTCACTGTGCCCCTGCAGCCGCCGAAAGTCCGCACCGTGCATTTGCCCGAGCATGGCTCCGCCGGCAAGGGCGCACAGATTTTCCTGGGCGACGGGGTGCGCGTGGTCTCCGCCTTCCAGAACGTGGCGGCGGATCATCTGACGGATCTGGAGCATGACATCGATTGCGATATTCTGGTCTGCGGCAACGATCCCGACGCCCGCGAGATCGTCGTGGGCCTGGCCGAGGATGCTTCCATGCGGGCCTGGCATGCGGGACGGATCGAAAATTCCGTGGTTTCGGAAGCCTTGACCTCCGCGCTGATTTTTATGAACAACCGCTACAAAATCGCCGGTGCCGGTATCCGCATCACCGGTGCGCCGGGTTCCGTCGAAACGGGGGAGCATTAGCCACCCATGTCGTCCCCCAGTATGCAGTTGTTCACCCTGCCGGATATGCCGTTGGTCAAACCCGGCGATGATCTGGCCACATTGATTACCGACGGTCTGAGCCGTGCCGGCGAAAAGTTGCAGGACGGCGACATTTTGGTCTTGGCGCAAAAAATCGTCTCCAAGGCCGCCAACCGTATTGTTGACTTGCGCGATGTCATGCCGACGGCGGAGGCGGAAGCCTTGGCGGTGGAAGTCGACAAGGATCCGCGCCAGGTGCAGTTGATCCTGGATGAATCCGTCGATGTGGTGGGCAAGCGCCCTGGCGTTCTGATCGTGGCCCATCGTATCGGCATCGTCATGGCCAACGCGGGTATTGATGCTTCCAACGTGGAGCAGGACGATGGCACGGAGCATGTGCTGTTGCTGCCCGAGGATCCGGATGCCGATAGCCGGGCCCTGCGCCAGACTATGTTGGAACGCCACGGCGTCGAGATTTCGGTGATTATCAATGACAGCGTCGGCCGGGCCTGGCGCCAGGGCACCATGGGTCTGGCCATTGGTTCCGCCGGCCTGCCCGCGTTGTGGGATTTGCGCGGTGACCCGGACCTGTTTGGCCGCGAGTTACTGGTTTCCGAGGTCGGCCTGGCGGATGAACTATCCTCCGCCGCCTCGATCCTGCAGGGGCAGGGCAACGAGGGGCGGCCGGTGGTGGTGATCCGTGGTGTGCGCTTCCCGGCCTCGGACCTTGGCGCGGATGCTCTGGTCCGTCCCAAGGAAATGGATATGTTCCGCTGATGTCGAAAGGTCAGGTGATAGCCCTTTCGGGCGGGGTTGGCGGCGCCAAGCTGGCACTGGGCCTATCGCGCCTGGGTCTGGGCGATGATCTGTTGATCGTAACCAACGTGGGCGACGATTTTGAACATCTGGGCCTGAACATCTGTCCCGACATCGACTCGGTCGTATATGCCCTCGCGGGTCTGAACGATCAGGTGAAAGGCTGGGGCCGGGCCGATGAGGGCTGGCGCTTCATGGCGGCGTTGGAAGAATTAGGTGGCGAGAATTGGTTCAATCTTGGCGACCGCGATCTGGCCATGCATGTCTTGCGCACCCAGGCCCTGGCGCGCGGTGAAAGCCTGACCCAGGTAACACGGACGATCACCCGGCAATTGGGCATTGCCGCGAATGTGCTGCCCATGACCGACGATCCGGTGCGTACCATGGTGCAGACCGCCGATGGCCCCCTGGCGTTTCAGCATTACTTCGTCCGCGACCAATGCGCGCCCGTGGTCTCCGGATTTGAGTTCGAGGGCATTGCCCAGGCCAGGCCCCAGGCGGACTTCATGGCGGCCCTTAAGAACCCGGGCCTGCGGGCGGTGATCATCACGCCGTCCAATCCTTTTGTCAGCATCGAGCCGATCCTGCGGTTGCCGGGCGTGCGCGATGCCTTGGCGGCGGCCCCGGCACCTATCATTGCCGTCTCGCCAATTGTTGCCGGCCTGGCAATCAAGGGCCCGGCGGCCAAGATGATGACCGAGTTGGGCATGCCGAGTACGGCGTTGGCGGTGGCGGAGCATTACGAGGGCCTGATTGATGGTTTCGTGCTGGACGAAACCGATGCCGATCTGGCGGATGATGTCGATAGCCTGGATATGCGTGCCTTGCTGGCTCAGACGGTGATGCTCAGCCTGGAAGACCGTGACGGTCTGGCGGATTATGTCATAGCCGCCGTGGACGAATTGGCTGTCTGATGTGGGCGGTGGTGCCGATCAAGGGCTTTGATGCACCCAAACAACGTTTGGCGGAGGTGCTTTCGCCCGAGGAGCGCGGCGCCCTGGCCGAGCATATGCTGAGCGATGTACTGGCTGCATTGTCGGATCTTGAGGGTGTGGTCGTCATCAGTCGTGATGAAGAGGCTTTGAATAAGGCGCGATGGCTGGGCGCCCGCGTGATGTCCGAACGCCAACCTGGCGGCTACAGTGCCGCCGTGCGCCAGGCGGGCGAGGTGCTGGCCGGTGAGGGTGTTGATGCCATGATGCATGTTCCGGGCGATGTGCCCCTGATCACGCCGGACGAAGTGGCCCAAATTGCCAACCTGAGCCCAGCCGCGCCCGGTGCCTGTGTTGTGCCGTCCCGTGATCATGATGGCACCAATTGCCTGGCCCTGTGGCCGCCTGATCTGTTTCAGCCGGCTTTTGGTCCGGATAGCTTCCACCGCCATTGCCAAATAGCGCGTGACAGCGGCGTCGAACCCACCATATTGGAGTTAGACGGCTTTGCCTTGGATATTGACATGCCGGACGATTTACGGCTGTTTTGTGCGGGTGGGCATGATTGTGGCAGTTTACGTTATCTGCATACTTCGGGCATTGCCGCCCGATTGGCGCGGATTTAAGGGATAAAGTTGAATGGCGTCGCGGACGGAATTTGAGGCATGGCTGGGCCGCGTGGGCTCGGAGCGTCCCGACCGGGGTGAAGCCTTGGCATTAGCGGAAGTATCCGACCTGGACGCATTGCAGGCCGCCGCCGTGAACCTGCGCGACCAGGGCCATGGCCGCCTGATCAGCTATTCGCGCAAGGTCTTTATTCCCTTGACCCAGCTTTGCCGCGACGTCTGCCACTATTGCACCTTTGCCCATCCGCCACGGAAGGGCCAACGGGCCTTCATGACTCCGGACGAGATTCTGGCGGTAGCCCGCGCCGGCGCCGAGACCGGCTGCAAGGAAGCCCTGTTCACGTTGGGTGACAAGCCGGAGCTGCGCTATCGCGTGGCGCGTGAGGAACTGGCGGAACTGGGCCACGAGACTACTTTGTCGTATCTGCGCGCCATGGCCCTGTTGGTGTTCGAGGAAACCGGCCTGTTGCCCCATTTGAACCCCGGCGTAATGGAAGAGGCGGACCTGGCCTCCCTGCGCGAGGTCTCGGTCTCCCAAGGCATTATGCTGGAAAGTATTTCGCCGCGCCTGATGGAAAAGGGCGCCTGCCATCATGGCTCGCCCGACAAGGATCCAGACACCCGTCTGGCCACGATCGCGGCGGCGGGGCGTCTGGCGGTGCCGTTCACGACCGGCATTTTGATCGGTATTGGCGAGACCCGGGCGGAGCGGATCGAGGCCCTGTTGGCAATCCGTGATCTGCATGACGAATATGGCCATATCCAGGAAATTATCGTGCAGAATTTCCGCGCCAAGGACGATACCCGCATGGCCGATTGGCCCGATGCGCCGATTGATGAATTGCGCTGGAGCATTGCTGTCGCGCGCCTGATTTTTGGCGCGGAGATGCATATTCAGGCGCCGCCGAACCTTAGTCCCGGAGATTCTCCCAGCCTGATTGATGCCGGCATTGATGACTGGGGCGGCGTCTCGCCCGTGACGCCGGATCATGTCAACCCGGAGGCCCCCTGGCCGCACCTGCGCCAGTTGGCGGATGACACCGCGCGCGGCGGCAAGCATCTGGTGGAGCGCCTGGCTATCTATCCCAACTATGCCCAGGTGGCGGAGCGCTGGCTGGATGCAGCGTTTGTACCCGCGGTGCTGAACAAGGTCGATGCCGCCGGCCTGGCGCGCACGGATACCTGGGCGCCGGGTATTGATATGGCGCCCCCGGTAGCGATTGCCTCGGCCTCGCCCTATGTACCGGAACTGGACCGTTTGTTGAGCCGCGCCGCGAATGGCGATGATCTGGACGAAACCGAGGTCAGCCGCCTGTTCGCGGCCCGTGGCGGCGAGGTCGATGCGGTTTGTCAGGCCGCCGACGCCCTGCGCCAGAAAGTCAATGGCGATGATGTTTCCTACGTTGTCGTGCGCAATATCAACTACACCAACATCTGCTATTTCAAATGTCAGTTTTGCGCCTTCTCCAAGGGCAAGCTGAGCGAGAACCTGCGCGGCCGGCCCTACGATCTGTCGTTGGATGAAATTTCCCGCCGCGTCGTGGAGGCCTGGGCCCGTGGTGCCACGGAAGTCTGCATGCAGGGCGGTATCCATCCCGAATACACCGGCCAGACCTATCTGGACATTCTGCGCACGGTCAAGGATGCCGCGCCGGATATGCATATTCATGCCTTCTCGCCTCTGGAAGTCTATCAGGGCGCCGAGACCCTGGGTCTGTCTCTAACGGATTTTCTGGGCCAGTTGAAAGCGGCCGGCCTGGGTTCCTTGCCAGGCACGGCGGCGGAAGTGCTGGATGAAGAGGTCCGCCGGGTGCTGTGCCCGGACAAGCTGACCGTGGATCAATGGATGGAAGTGATGGAGGCGGCCCACGGTGTCGGTTTCCGCACCACGGCGACGATCATGTTCGGCCATGTGGACCGGCCCATCCATTGGGCGCGGCATCTATTGCGCTTGCGCGAACTACAGGCCAAGACCGGCGGTTTCACGGAGCTGGTGCCGCTGCCATTCGTGCACATGGAGGCGCCGATTTATCTCAAGGGCCGCGCCCGCATGGGCCCCACCTACCGCGAGGCATTGTTGATGCATGCTGTGGCGCGACTGGTTCTGTATCCGCATTTCAGCAATATCCAGACGTCTTGGGTCAAGATGGGCCGCGATGGCATTCAGGCCGCCTTGAACGCCGGCGTCAACGACATGGGCGGTACATTGATGAACGAGACCATTACAAGGTCGGCGGGCTCCGAACATGGCCAGGAATTGCCGCCCCATGCCATGGAAAGCCTGATCCGCGAGATGGGCCGCAATCCGGTGCAGCGCACGACCATGTACGGCACGCCGCCGGTGCGGCAGGTCGAGGCATCATTCCAAGCCGCGCCCCTGGCCGATGTGGTCAATAACCCGGCCCGCAAGTACGAGCGCGATAGCGACCGCCAGCCCTTGATCCGCCCGGGATTGGAAGCCTCTGGCGCGGACTAGCTTGCGAAGCCTTTGAAATTGCTCGGAATGCGCTGAATATCCTGGATCACGTCGGGGGGCATGCCGCCGCGTAATTCAGACGAGGCGCTATCGGAAATGCTGTCGGAGATGCCGCCAAAGCGTTTTTCAATGGCGCCGGCGATCTCGTCATGGCGGCCCACGGCGCTGAACAGATGGACAAGGTCGTCATCAATTTCCGCCGTCATTTTGTCCCACTGATCGGTCTTCGACATGTGGTTCAACTTGTGGCCAAGCTCCTCCAGGCCATGTTGTTCCAGCACCGGCCAATAGGCCCGGGTCGAGCCGTAGAAGCCGATCCGCATGCGCACCCATTCGACCATTTTGGCCACCGCTTCATCGTCCGCGCCGGTGGCGACAAAGCCGCCGCCCGAGATCTCGAAGTTTTCCCGTTGCCGGCCCACATTTGCCATGGCCGCTTCCAGGCGGGGGACGACGATGTTTTCCAGATACTTGCGGCTGCAAAAGGGATGCAGGCGGGCGCCGTCGTATTCCTCGCCGGCCACTTTCATCATGGCCGGACCCACGGCGGCGACGGTAATGGGCGGAGCGGGGCAATCGATCGGCTCCGGCGTGAAATTCGGCGTCATCAGGGTGAAACGGTAATGCGCGCCCTCGAAATTCAGCGCCGCGCCGGTTTTCCAATTGTTCCAGATAGCGCGCAAGGCCTGGGCATATTCCCGCAGACGCGGGGCAGGGGGCGACCAGGGGGCGGAAAAACGCCGCTCGTTATGGCCTTTCACCTGGCTGCCGATGCCCAGGACGAAGCGTCCGTTGGAGGCAGCCTGCAAATCCCAACCAATGTTGGCGACCGCCATGGGGCTGCGGGCAAATGCAATGGCGATACCGGTGGCCAGTTGTACCCGTTCGCTGTTCACGGCGGCGACGCCCAGGGGCATGAAGGGGTCGTGGCGATTTTCCAACGTGTTGACGCCGTCATAGCCCTTGGCCTCAATGGCGCGCACCGCATCTGGCACCTGGCGCAGATCATGTTGTGGAATTGTCGTCGTCACCCGCATGGCGTTTTCCTCTGATTATGAATTTTGTAACAGTTTGCCAGATGTACGCACCACTGTCGCTTCATCGGTTGTGGGAAAGTAACCTTGAAAATAATTGTCCGTTCCTGGCACCAACCCGGCTATGCTGAATAGAGCAGCATTTCAGGGAACGGACCATGAGTATTCGCGCCGGCATCGGTTTATCAACCTATCCTTTTTCCAGCACGGACGGCTTCTGGAAATGGGTGCAGATGTGCGAAGAGGGCGATATCGATTCCATTTGGCAGACCGATACCCTGGTCTCCAAGGAACCCATGCTGGAATGCATGACCACCATGGCCGCCATCGCGGGCGCCACCAAGAAGCTGAAATTTGGCATGAACGTGGCCTCGGTCGCCCTGCGCAATCCGCTGGTGCTGGCCAAACAATGCGCCACCATTGATGTCTTGAGCAATGGCCGCATACTGCCCGCTTTCGGTATCGGCAGCACGTTTTCGGCCGATTGGCGGACCACGGGTACGCCGACCAAGCGGCGGGGTAAACGCACGGACGAGGGTCTAGAGATAATCGGCCGGCTGTGGCGCGGCGAGACGGTCACCTTGGATGGCGAATTCTTTCAATATGACGGCGTGCGCATATCGCCCCTGCCGGTGCAGAAGGAGCTGCCGTTGTGGATTGGCGGCTCGTCCCAGGCGGCGATCCGGCGCACGGTAAAATATGGCACCGGCTGGCAGGCCTCGTTCGAGAGCCCGGAACAGGCGGGCGTGACCGTGGACGCGATCAAGCAGGGTATGAAGGATGCGGGCCGAGAGTTCGAGGATGACCATTTCGGCACGGGCATCAATTTCCGCTTTGGCAAATGGGATGACGACGTTGTGGTTCGTGCCGCCGAGCGCTTTGAGCGGGTTGGCGGGCGTGATTCACGACAAAGTTTCGCGGTCGGCGGCGCGCAGGAAATATTGGACAAGGTCCGCGCCTTTGCCGCCGCCGGTCTGCCGAAGTTAATTCTTCGCCCCCTGGCCTCTGACGATGCGGATACCATGCGGCAAACGCAATTGATGATCGAAGAAGTGCAACCGGCCATTCGTGTAATGAGCCGGGAAATGAACATGGACTGAATTTTAGCGCCCAATAGAGGCGTCGATAATATCAAACGGAGGAAACCAAATTATGACGGATAGAAAACTGAAGATCGTTGGCTGGGGCTTTGAAGGCGATGAGATCTCGTCCGAAGAGCACGAGATGATCACCTCCCGCTATAGAGAGCGTTTCACGGGTGATTTCGAAATCCGCAAGGCGCCCACGGAAGACTCGATCGAGGTGCATGCCCCGCGCCTTGAGGTCCCCAAAAGCCTGGCCGCCTTTGCGACCACGGAAAAGCGCGACCGTCTAGTGCATACCTATGGCAAGTCGGTGCCTGACTATACCCGTATCTTTGACGGCGATTTCACGCCTGCCCCCGACATTGTCGCCTTTGCCCGGGATGAGGCGGATATCGAGGCGGTGTACGAATATGCCACCGGCGCTAATGTGGCGGTGATACCCTTTGGTGGTGGTTCCTCCGTTTGTCGTGGCGTCGAGCCGGAGGTGGGCGGCAGCTATAACGGTACTATTAGTTTGGATCTGACCAAGCTGGACAAGATCCTTGAAATCGACAAGACCAGCCGGGCGGCCCGAATTCAGGGCGGCATCCGCGTGCCGGCCATGGAAGAGCAGTTAAAGGCGCACGGTCTGACCATGCGCCATTTCCCACAGAGCATGGAATTGGCCACCCTGGGCGGCATGATCGCCACCCGCTCGGGCGGCCATTACGCCACGCTCTACACCCACATTGATGATTTCGTCGAAAGCCTGCGCACAGTAACCCCGGTTGGCACCATGGAAAGCCGGCGGCTGCCGGGCTCCGGCGCCGGACCCAGCCCCGACCGTCTGATGATCGGCTCCGAAGGCGCGCTCGGCATCATAACCGAGGCCTGGATGCGCCTGCAGGATCGGCCCACCTACCGGGCCGGCGGTGCTGTATTGTTCGATGATGTTTTCAAGGCGGCCGAAGCGGTACGTGTCATTTGCCAATCGGCGCTGTTCCCCGCCAATGTGCGTCTGCTCGATGCCGACGAGGCCTTTAACAATGGCTTTGGCGACGGCAAGCAATCCGTGGTTATTCTTGGCTTCGAAAATGCCGATCACCCCATGGAGCCTTATCTGGAGCGGGCCCTGGAGATCGTCCGTGATTTTGGCGGCAGCTATGATGACGGCAGTGCCAAAAGCGGCGATGGGCACCGTGCCGGTGCCGCTGGCGCCTGGCGCCATGCCTTTATCCGCATGCCCTATTTCAAGACCGCAACCATTGAGATGGGGGTCATCACCGATACCTTCGAAACCTCGATTACCTGGGAGCGTTTCCCGAAGTTCTACGAGGAGGTCCTGGCCGCGACAAGACAAGCCATCTTGGAAGTCACGGGGCAGCCTGGCTCGGTCTCGTGCCGGTTCACCCATTGCTATCCCGATGGCCCCGCGCCTTATGTCTCGTTCCAAGCCAAGGGTCGCCACGGCGCGATGGCGGAACAATGGCTGGCGATCAAGACCAAGGCCCTGGACGCGGTAATCGAACACGGCGGCACGGTAACCCATCATCATGCCGTGGGCCGCGAGCATATGCCCTGGTACGACCGCCAGCGCCCGGATCTTTTTGCCGCCGCTCTGGCCGGCGCCAAGGACCGTCTCGATCCCAACGCCATTCTTAATCCCGGGGTCTTGCTGCCGGCACGTAGTTGAGCCCGTCATAGTGTTGCGTATCGACGACGTCCTGGGTGGGCAGCCGACCCGGCTGACCCACCTGCTGGACGTCGGCGCTGAAGGGTCGGCCAAACGTTCTGGGGACAGCATCATCATTAGCGATGACGGCGAACGTTTGACCTATGCTGAATTGGTGGCAAGGGTTGCGGGTAGTGCCGCGCGGCTGGCCGAACACGGCGTGCGCGCCGGTGACCGGGTATTGCTGGTGTTGGAGAACAGCGTCGAGGCGGTCGTGCTGTTTTTCGCGGTGCAGCGGCTGGAGGCCTGGCCGGTTATGGTCAACGCCCGCATGACGGCCAGTGAGATCACCGGCATCCAGAACCATTGCCGGCCCCGTGCCATTGTCTTTCTAAGTGCGGCCTCGCCCGCCGCCCTGGCCCATGCCGAGACCTTTGGTGCGGCGGAACTGGGGTCGGTACACATATCCGCCGGGTTGGCGGCGGAACCCGAGGCATGGGGGGCGGCCTCGGATCAGCAGGTTGCCGCGATGATCTATACCTCCGGCTCCACCGGCCAGCCCAAGGGCGTGATGCTGAGCCACCGCAACCTGCTCTTCAATGCCGCCGTGGTGGCACAGGAGCGCGGTTATTGCCCCGATGACACGCTGTACGGCCTGGCGCCCATGTCACACAGCCTTGGCCTTGGCGGCTTGTTGTTGCCAGCATTGTTGAGTGGCGCCCACTATCACGCCGTGGCGCGCTTTGATCCCATGGCGTTCTTGGACATGGCCATGGCGGGGAAGGTCACGATCCTGAATGCACCTCCGGCGGCCTATCTGGCGCTTAGCAAGGTTATCGCCGAACAGCGGTTGGACTTGAGCGCGGCCAAACTACGGGTTCTGGGCGTTGGCAGCGCACCATTGGATGCGTTGTTGAAGGTGCGTGTCGAGGCGGCTTTCGGACAGCCATTGCACAATGGTTACGGTATCACCGAGACCGGGCCGTCGATCAGCTTTAGCCGGCCTGATAACCAAGCCCCCGGTCTTTCCGTCGGGCCGCCGTTGCCGCATGTGGAGGTAAAGGTAGTCGATGCGGACGGGGCGGAGCTTGCAAGTGACGAGGAGGGGGAGTTGTGGGTCCGCAGCCCCGGCAACATGCTGGGTTATTATCGCGATGAAGCCGCGACGGCGGCGGCCATGCACGCGGGCGGCTGGTTTGCTTCCGGCGATATCGCCAGCCTTGACGGTGATGGCAATCTTTACATCCTTGGCCGCCTGAAGGAGCTGATCATCCGCTCCGGCTTCAATGTTTATCCCGCCGAGATCGAGAACGTCTTGAACGATGATATTGCGGTCGCGGCCTCTGCCGTGATCGGTGTGCCCGATGGTGAGAACGAGGCGATCGTGGCCTATGTCCAACCCACTGTGGGCATGCTGGTCGACACAGACCGTCTGACCGCTACCTTGCGCGAACGGCTATCACCCTACAAACAGCCGCGTGAAATTCGGATTTTGGAACAATTGCCGCAGACCAGCACCGGCAAAGTTCTAAAGGCGCGTCTGAAGTAGATTTTTCTGTTGCTTTCGGGACGGCGCGGCGATTAATGACAGGACTGGATTGAGTGAGGAAATTTGAATGTCGTTGAAAGTTGATGCCAAACAATTGGAAGCCTTGATCGCCGAGATTTTCGAGCGCGGCGGTTGTATGCGAAACGAGGCAGAGCGTATCGCCATGCGTCTGATGGGCGCCAACCTGACGGGTCATGACAGTCATGGGGTGATCCGCACCTCGCGCTATATGGATTGGTTGGGGCGCGGCATATTCCATGCCGGCCGCAAGGTGCATGTTGGCTTGGATACCGATGCCTTGTGCATTCTGGACGGTCAATACGGTTTCGGCCAAACCATTGGCGAGCAGGCGGTTCGTCTTGGCCTCGACAAGGCGGCGAAAAACGGCGCGGCGGTTGTCGCCTTGAATAACTCCGGGCATCTGGGCCGTATTGGCGACTGGGCCGAAATGGCGGCCGCCGAAGGTTTCGTCTCGATCCATTTCGTCAATGCCCGCGGCTCGGTGCTGGTGGCGCCTTTTGGCGGCGCTGAAGCACGCTTTTCCACGGCGCCATTTTGTGTCGGCGTGCCCCGTGGCGATGACCCCCCCGTGGTGCTGGATTTCGCCACCTCCATCGTCGCCGAGGGTAAGGTGTTGGTCGCCTACAAGGGCGGCAAACCGTTGCCCGAAGGCGCCTTGATCGACGAGAACGGTACCCACACATCCGAGCCGGAAGTCCTGTACGGCAGCGCCGGTCCCGACGCGCCGCCCACTGAACGCAACGGCTATGGTGCCATTCGTGCCATGGGCGATCACAAGGGCTCCGGTCTGGCGTTTATCTGCGAACTGTTGGGCGGTTCCTTAACCGGCAACCGCGCCACCGGAATAGAGGGAGAGCATTTCGCTAACGGCATGCTGTCGATCTATCTATCCGTCGAGGTCTTCGATCAGGGCGGTGGTTTCGCCGACGATATCAAGCGCTATATCGACTATGTGAAAAGCGCCAAACGGGCCAATGCGGACGAACCGATCCTGGTTCCCGGCGACAAGGAACGCAGTGTCAAGGCGGACCGCCTGGCCAATGGCGTGCCCATGTCCGAGGAGACCTGGAAAGACATCGTCAACACGGCCAGGAGAGTGGGACTTGGGGACGAAGAAATTGCCGAGATTGCGGCGCCCATGGCCTGACCGCGGGGGCCTATCGTGACAGGATCAGCCTATGACTTGCCGGAGCCTAGTTACGATGCGGAATTGACCTGTGTTGAACGGGGCACGCCCATGGGCGAATTGTTGCGCCGCTATTGGCAGCCGGTTGGCTTGACCGGCGATGCCGCCGGGCGGCCTAGGCGGGTGCGTATCTTAGGCGAGGATCTGATCCTGTTTCGGGATGGACGGGGGAACCCTGGGCTGGTTTATCCCCGCTGTTGCCACCGGGGCACCGACCTGTATTACGGCAAGATCGAAGCGGATGGCATTCGGTGCTGTTATCACGGCTGGCTATTCGATGCCGAGGGGCGCTGTGTCGAAATGCCCGTCGAGCCCAACAATGGCGAAAGCTTTAAGCACAAGGTGCGCCAACCCTGGTATCCGGTGCGGGAGCGTTATGGCCTGATCTTCGCCTATATGGGGCCGCCCGATCGGCAACCTTTATTGCCGCGTTTCGAATTGCTCGAAACCCTTGATGCAGAGGAGTTTGTTGAGGGCGACGACACCGGCATTGGTACGGGTGGCGGCGATATCGCGCCGTGCAATTGGCTGCAGCACTACGAAAATGTGATGGACCCGTTGCATGTGCCCATTCTGCATGATGGTTTCAGCGGCACGCAGTTTGTCGGCCCAATGGGGATTATTCCCGAGGTGCGGTTTGAAACCTTTGCCTATGGCGTGCGCAGTTATCAGTACCGTGATCTCGACGATGGCCGAAGTCTGAACCGGATAACAGAAACGGTGCTGCCAAATATTCGTGTCGTCGCCAGCCCGCGGCTGGTGCCGGGCCGCACGGAATCCATTGGCTGGACCCTGCCGATCGATTCCAGCAATTACCGGATCTACACGGCGGCGCGGGTGCGGGAGGAAAAGTCGATCCGTGGCCAACGTTCCAAACCCGGCGGCAAGGCCTGGCAGGACATGACGGAACAGGAACATCAGGACTTTCCTGGTGATTGGGAGGCGCAGGTGGGGCAGGGGGTCATTACCTATCACTCGGAAGAGCATCTGGGCGCCAGCGATCGTGGCCTGATCATGCTGCGCAAGATGTTGCGTACCGACTTAAAAGCCGTGGCCGAGGGCCGGGACCCGACAGGTATCGCGCGGACGCCCGGCAAGGAACTGGTCCCATCGGCGGCGGGCAACTGGTTCAGCGATGAAAGCGCGCCGGCCTGACCAGAGCATGTTGATTCAAAACATGCTTGGCATCTTAAGAAACGAGCAAATCAACCAGCTGCTTGCGTCGCGAGAGAAATCTTGACTAGTTGAAAACTGCTCTAACGGTCCAGGCCGACGCCCTTGAAACGCGCGCGGACAGTCATAAGCGCGCCAAGGTCCAGGAACGGCCTTGGCGGGATCAGGGCGGCGGGGGCGGAGGCCAGGCAATCATCGATCAACGGCGACTGGCCGTCGGAGGCGTATTCAGCCAGGGCCAGGCCAAAGGCCGTGCCCTTGGAGACGCCGGAGCCGTTATAGCCGCCGGCGAAATATATATTGTCCTGCTGCCGGCCGAAAAAGTTCGTGCTGTTGCGGCTGATCCCCTCTACGCCTGACCAGGCGAATTCAAACGGCACATGCGCCAGCTGGGGAAAGCGCGCCTCGAACCCGGACCGGTGGATGGCCTGGCGCTTGGCTAGTTGTGCATCGCTCAACAGTGCCGCGCCATGATACTCGGCCGTGTTGCGGATACAGATCCTGCGATCGGCGGTCAGCCGCACCGTCGCGCCGCCGCCGTGCAGGGATAGAATGCCCCATTCGCCGAGACTGCCCATGCTGGCAAACTCTGCATCATTTAGGACCCGCGTGAAACTGCCCGAGAGGGTGCTGCCGGTCAGGGCGTAGCGCTGAAAGCCAAGCTTGGCCGCTTCGTTGTTGGTGGCCAGGAGCAGCTTGTCGGTTTGTACCGTGCCGCCGGGCAGTTCAAGGCTCAGTGGTCTGCCGGGGTTGATCGCCAGCACCGGGCTTTGTTCGTGGAGCACGATATTGCCGGGCAGGCTATCGGCGAGGCCATGGACCAGCGCCGCCGGATGCAACAGGGCCCCTGGATGGACATGTACGCCGGTCCGGTAGAGAGCCGTGCCCAGGCGGCTGTGCAGCATTTCCGTATCAAGGGGCGTATGTGAGATCTCCATGGCCTCGAGATAGGGCAGGAAATTTTCGCGTTCCTGGATCGCGAGGTGATCGGCGGCGGCGTAGTGGATGCCGTCTTCGCGCCATTGGCATTCGATTCCGTGACGGGTGATCTGTGCTCGAAGCGCGTCAATGCCGGCCTGGTTGATGCGGTTAATGCGGCGGTATTCCCCGGCCTTGCCGCTGTCAAAGGGGCCGTCGAAATGCGTGATGCCAACGGCAAAGCCGGAATTACGCCCTGAGGCGCCTTGTCCAACCAGTCGGGCATCGAGCAGCAAAATCGTTTGATCGGGGTGCAGTTCCCCCAGGCGCCGGGCACAGGCCAGGCCGGTGACGCCGGCGCCAACGACGGTCCACGGCACCCGGTGTTTGCCTGTCAGGGCGGGGCGGGCAGGGCGCGCCGGCAAAAGTTCCGCCCAGCCGTGCTGGTCTGTCGGGAATGGGTTACGGTTTCTGTACATAGGCGGGGAATTTACCCCCTAGCCGCACACCAGCCAATACTAAATGGCTGCACCGCCGGGGTACCGTAAACTTCGCGATTGTGCGATTGACGGATAAACCGATAAACTGATGCCTGCGCCGTGCAAGCGATCTTTGGGAGGGGAGTTGTTGAAGGTGATAATGTGCCTTTGACGGGACCTGAGGCGGCGGAAGCGGCCGCGCGGTGCTCGCACGCGCTGGCGTCGCGGCCCGATTATCTGGAGGCCGCCCAACTGCTCGCCGGGTTGCTGCAGCGCTTCGAATTCGATGCCGGGGCCGACATTTCGCCGCGCGGTCTGGAGGCCGCATTCGCGTTCACGAATGTCGACCGGCAGGCCTTGTGCAACGGCGCGCTCGCCTTTCTGAAGTGCCAACCCCCGCTCGCCAACGCACTGGCGCGCGGCCGCTCTGACGGCTGGGATGCGGCGGCGGCGCTGCTTACCCGCAAGGGCGCGAGGCTGCTGCGCGATAGATTGTTCGCGGCCGCCCTGAGTCATGGCGTTGTCGCCGACATGGAGATTGAATTCCTGCTGACCGCGCTGCGCCGCCGCCTGCTGCTGTCGCCGAAAATGCTTGCCGCGCGGCCGGTCTACGAATTCGCTTGTGTGCTGATCCGGCAGTGCCTGAACAACGAGTATGTTTTCTTTGTCGATGAAGACGAACGGGCCGCGCTGGGCGAACTGACGGTGGATATCGACGCGATGTTTGATGGCGATGCGGCGGCGGGCGGTGGGTTCCAATTGTTGTCGCTGTACCGCCCATTTCACCAGACCCTCGGTTCTGAGGCCCGCACCACGGACAAGGTGTCGCCCCGGGCCCTACGCGCGGTGCTGCGCAAAGAACTGGACGCCCGCGGCAGGGAGGCCGCGCATGCGGATAACCTGCGCCGGTTGACGGCGGTCACCGATGAAACCTCTCGCCAGGTCGCCGCGCAATACAGGAACGATCCGTACCCGCGCTGGCTCAGCCTGCAGGCACCGCAACCGGGCAGCGCCAGAGAGCGTATGCGTGGGCATTTTTCCGCCGATGCGCTCGCCGTCATTGGCGGCCCGTGCGATGTTCTGATCGCCGGTGCGGGAACCGGCCGTCAGGCGGTGCATTCGGCCATCGGCTACGGCGCGGCTGCGCGGGTGCTGGCGATGGATCTGAGCGGGCCCAGCCTCGCCTATGGCGCGCGCATGGCCGAAGCCCTGGAGGTTTCGAACCTGCGCTTTGTGATTGGCGACATCCTGCATCTCGATGAAACCAGCGACCGCTTCGATGTGATCGAATGCGTCGGTGTTCTGCATCACATGGCTGAGCCTTATGACGGGTGGCGCGCTTTGCTTGGCTGCCTGCGTCCGGGCGGGATGATGCTGATCGGGTTATATAGTGCCGTCTCGCGCCGGCTCATTCGGGCGCTGTCGCAAGACCCGGATTGGCCGGGTCCCCATGCCGACGACGACGGACTGCGTGCCTACCGACGAAAGCTGATGAACAAAGCCTCCAGTGAAGATGATTCCGCGCTGTTGGGATCAACCGATTTTTTCACCAAGAGCGGCTTTCGCGATCTCGCATTACATGTCAATGAACGGCCATGCACGATCCCGGAGATTGCCGATTTCATGGCTGCTCACGGACTTGAATTTCATGGCTTTGACCTGCCGGACGAAACCCAGCGCGCTTATGCGGACGCCTACCCCGGCGACCTACCACCCGGCACGCTTGACCACTGGTGGGCGTTCGAGCGGAACAACCCGCATACCTTTAACGGTATGTACCTGTTCTGGTGTCGCAATACCGAGTAGCTGCGATATCAGGCCTTGCGGGCGGTTACAGGACCAATTCGGTTTCCGGGTCGATCAGATGCATATGTGCCATGTCGATGGTGAAATCCATGGCCTGGCCGACCTGGCTGACCGCCCGTGGTCGTGACCGGGTGGTGATTTCGGTCTCGCCGATATTGATGAACACCATGGTGTCTATGCCCATGGGTTCGAGGACGACGACATCGGACGTGAAATCATGATGGGTTGGGTCGGTATGTGGGCGTTTATCGGTGATATGTTCGGGGCGAATGCCGAACAGCATCTCCTTGCCAATATGGTCTTTGTATCGCTCTTCGCGCCCGTCGGGGACGGGTAATGACAGATCATCCGCCAGCCGGATCGTGAGGCCACCGTTCATGGCTTCGATTTGGCAGGGTAGGAAGTTCATCGAAGGCGAGCCGATGAAGGCCGCCACGAATAGGGTTTGCGGCGCGTCGTACATTTCCTCCGGACTGCCGACCTGTTCAATGACGCCTTCGTTCATCACGACGATCCGGTCGGCTAGGGTCATAGCCTCGACCTGATCATGGGTGACGTAGACCACGGTCGTCTTAACCCGTTGATGGATTTTTTTGATCTCGGTGCGCATCTGCACGCGTAGTTTGGCGTCAAGGTTGGACAAGGGTTCATCGAACAGGAAGACCTGCGGATCGCGGACGATGGCGCGGCCCATGGCGACGCGCTGGCGTTGGCCGCCGGAAAGCTGTTTCGGCCGCCGCTCCAAAAGCTCGCCGATGTTGAGGATTTCAGCGGCATCGTTGACGCGGCGGTCTATCTCCTCCTTTGGTGTCTTGCGTAATTTCAAGCCAAAGGACATGTTCTGAAAGACGCTCATATGTGGGTAAAGGGCGTAATTCTGAAACACCATCGCGATATCCCGGTCCTTGGGCGCAACCTCGTTGATGACCCGGTCACCGACCACGATATCGCCGGCGGTGATATCCTCCAGTCCCGCGATCATGCGCAATGTCGTCGTCTTGCCGCAGCCCGAGGGGCCGACAAGGGCAATGAATTCGTTATGTTCGATATCCAGATTGATGCCGCGCACCGCAGGGACGTCGTCATAGTACTTCCAGAGATCTCGCAGCTGAATTTCGGCCATATTTATACTCTTCTTTCGTCTTTTTTGGTCGTGGCCTTCGGGATTGAATTCCCGATATGGCCCCCCTGTCACATGACTTGTTTAATGATCTACTTGATTGCACCGGCAGTCAGGCCGGAGGTGAAATAGTCCATGAAGAAGCCATAGATCATGATAATGGGCAGCGCGCCAATGAAGCAGGCCGCCATCAATGAACCCCAGTAATAAATGTCGCCGCGGATCAATTCCGTTATCACACCTACAGAAATGGTCTTCGCGGTCTCGTCTTGTATAAACACCAGGGAATAAAGCAGTTCGTTCCAACTGAGCGTGATGGAGAACAGGATGGCGCACATGATGCCGGGGACCGCCATGGGCAACACGACCCGCCATAGGGCGCCAAGCCGCGAGCAGCCATCCAGATAGGCGCATTCCTCCACCTCCACTGGGATGGTCTTGAAATAACCCATCAACAGCCAAGTCACGAAGGGGATCAGGAATGTCGGGTAGGTCAGGATCAGCGACCAATAGGTATCTCGGATCGGGACATAGTCGTCGATGGCGTTGATCACATCGATCAGCGGAATAAACAGCAACGTCTGCGGTATTAGGTAGGTAATGAAGACGGCAACGCCGAATATCTCAACGCCGCGAAATCGCAGACGCGCCAGGGCATAGGCGGCGAGTGTCCCGACCGAGACCGAGATGATGGTCACGGCCACCGTGACGATCAGGGTGTTGACGAACCAGTGGCTAAAAAAACTGGTGTTGGCGGCCAGATAGACATAGTGCTCGGTTGCGATGCCTGACGCCCAGAACGGCGAGTTGCCCAGATTGTTGATTTCCTGATCCGTCTTAATCGAGGTGATACCCATGATGTAGAAGGGAAACAGAGCAAAGAATACATACGGCAACAACGCGATATAGTTTGCCGCAGCTTTGCGCTGCCGCCAGACCGGCTTCTTATTGACGGCCACCTCCCGGCCCTCGGCGCTGGTTAACATTGTCGTACTAGAGCTCATGTGAGGTATCCCTTCTCACCATCCGCAGCAAAAAGATCACGATTAAGACCAAAATCGGGAACAGGAACAGCGCGACAGCCGCACCCAGTGCGATTTCGTGATTTAGGATGCCGTAGGTGAAGGAGTAAGTGGAGAACAGGTGCGTCGAATTCATCGGACCACCCCTGGTCAGCACATAAATGATGTTGAATTCGCCCAACGTAAAGATGGTTGAAAACAGGATGATGATGGCCAGCACCGGCCGCAACAACGGCAGCGTGATGGAATAGAACTTCCGCCAGGTCGAGGCGCCATCAATCTCGGCGGCATCATAAAGATGCTCCGGGATGGACATCAGTCCGGCCAGAATAGTGATAATGAAAAACGGAATGCCGCGCCAGATGTTGACGAAGATTACCGAGGCCATGGCCAGGGTTGGATCACCGAGGAAATTGAAGGGTCCCCAGCCAAACACAGTGAACGGCCACATGTGCTCCAGAATCCAATTGATGTGGCTGTAGGTCGGGTCCAGGATCAGCCACCAACCCAGTGTGGAGAGCGCTGTTGGCGCTACGAAAGGCAGCAGCACGGAGCCGCGGAAAAAGCGCTTCAATTTTAGAATGCGCTGCAACAAAAGCGCACAGGTGAGACCCAACACGACCTTGAACAGGACCGACCAAAAGGCGAACAGCAAGGTGTTCCAGATCGTCATAAGAAAAATGTCGTCTTCGGTCAGGATATAGACAAAATTTTCCAGACCGACAAACGATGCCGGCTCGCCGACAAAGGCGTCCGAGACGCTGAACCAAACCGCCAGGCAAAACGGATAAACCACCAGCGAAATCATGACGATAATCGCGGGCAGTAGGAATCCATAGCCGTCGATATCCGGGCCGACGCGTTTTTTCAAACGCGTGCGGTATGTGGCGGGCGGTGAAACTATCACCGCCCGCTCGACATTAGGTACACTTACCATGGCCGGTTAATCACCCAATTATGGTCAACAGGCCGGTTGTCTTTATAGATATTCAACACGCCGGCTACCCCTCCCGCTTGGCAGCCCGCTTATAGATCCGCTTCATCTGCGATTCCAACTTCTTGACCGCATCTTCAGCCGAGGCCTTGCCAACCGCGACGGACGCCACGGCATCGGGCAGCAGATACTGATCAACAACCGTCTGCACGGCTGCCGTCGGCACGCCGGGCCAGCCAATGGAATGGGTGTACCAGCCGATGAACGGTGCGAAGTAGTACTTGGAGTTGGAGGCATAGAGAGGATGCAACGCGTTTCCGGCAAGCACCGGCTGGTTGTATCCTTTAGAGGCCGCCAGATGCTTCTCGGAGTTCTCTTTCGAGAAATGGAAGGCAAGAAACTCCTTGGCCAATTCAGTTTCCTTGGCGAACTTCCAGACGCCAACGTTGTTGAAAGATGCGGCCATGTGGCGGCCCGCCGGGCCCTCGGGCGGCATGATGTGCTGGATCGAATGATGCACCAACCGATCGGTGCCCTCGACCATCGTCTTGGCCTTGACCGCCGAACGATAAGCAGAGATCGGGTTCAGGATCATGCTGCACTTGCCGGAGTTCAGACAGACGTTGTTGTTGCGGTCATCCCAGGCCAGAACTTCAGAGGTCATCGCGTCATTATATAACGCCGACATGAACTTGAAGGCTTCAACCGTCTCTTTCGAATTGACGGCAACGGTCTTGCTGTCCGCTTCCACCGTCTTGGCGCCATAGGACCACATGATACCGCGCAGGATCATGTTCGAATCGACCGAATGGGCAATCTGGATGCCGAGCGGATGGCCTTTTTTCTTCAACTTGGTGCCGATGCGATGCACATCGTCCCAGGTATCGGGCAGGTTTTCGCCAATTTCGGCAATCAGATCCGTGCGCAGCGCCAAGGGGAACGAAATGAAGAACCATGGAATGGCTTTCACATGGCCATCACTGCCCATGCCCACGCCCTGGGTAGTCCAGCCGCCGCCGGCCTTGCCGATTTTCTCATAAAGTTCATCGAGATTTGACAGATGCTTGGTATAGAGATGCGGGTTGGAGTTGCCGACGGCCACCAGATCATGGCCCTTTTGTCCCTGTACTTCGCCCGCAAGAACCGCCGGCAATTGCAAATGGGCGACACGGTCCAGACGCGTCTTGACACCGGCTGCCTTGCCGAATTCCGCCAGTTGCCGTTCCAGCTCTACATCCGAGGCCGGCACGAAATGCGAATTCGTGAGCATTTTCAGCTCGCGTGTCTGCGCCGTTGCCGGCGCGACACCGGCCGCCAGAATGCCCGCTAGACCGCCTGATACAGTGGCTGAGTTGCGGAGGAAATTCCGTCGGCTGGACGCCGTATCCGAGAGTGTTTCGTTCTTCTGCGTGAGTTTAGTTTTACTAACCATTGTTCCTCTCCCTGCTGCAAAATTATTCGGTTTTGTTGTTTCTTGGTCTGCTTTTATTAGTAAGTCGAAATATTAACGCGACAAATCATCGCAGTAGTGTAACCGGACAGCCCGCCGTTATGTCAATCGTTTATGTCAAGAACCGGTATGAATTGCCTGCCAATAGTTCGCATTCAGGTCCCAAAGGTAGGCATCGTGGGTCGATTCCAGGCAACGCCGAAGAGAGGGATAGATCTGCAATTGGAGATCCTTTCCGCACCCGCGCAGCTCGACCGCGGCGAGGCTCCGTGCCTCTCCCGACATTTTTGCCGCCGCCAGACTGGCGCTTGCTTGCCGCATCAATTCCTTGCCGGCCAACGGGGCGTCAAGGTCTCCATAGGGCAGCGAATTGGCCAATTTGGATAGCCAACGTACGGTCTCGGTCCGGCCCTCGCCAAGGTCGACTAGGCGGCTGCCCGCCTTGCGGAGTGTGTCCGTGACCAGGGCGATTTCCGAGGCGGTGAAGGGAGTCTTGTCACCGGGCAGGGGTACGGGTAGCAGAGTCACCTCATTGCCGATGTTGACACTGATTTGCTTCAGGCCCAATTTGTCGAGCTCGCTCCTCTCGATTGAGATCCGCACCGCCACCTGCGTGCGCGCCGCCGTCAGTTTCAGCGTATCCAACGCCGCCAGTGTTATCGTTTGGCCATGGCGATCCAGCGCCGTGACGGCGAATCCCTCCCGGCCGGCCAGCCTGTAGGCAGTCCCACCAGGCGGCGAGGGACGTTCGTTCTGTAGACAATAGCTGCTGAACGTCGCGGCGCATTCAGCACCATTGCAGGCCAACCGCACGTCACCCTCGGTTGATAACAACGCCAGAGCCTGCGGTGCGGCCTGGGCACCCAGCGTGAAGGTCGCCGACACCACGGCAGCCGCGACAATTGCGAATGATTTGAATTTTTTAAGCATGGCCTATCCCCTATCCAAATGCGAGATCGGCCTGGCGTTACGGCCCAGACGAGCCGATCTTTACTTTACATAAACCCCATTAACCGTCGCATGAAAGTTTGCTCCGGTCAATCGCGGGATTGGTTTTGCGCCCGCTATCAAGCCAATGTGATCCAGTATCTTAGCTGCGCCGTTGCGCCGTCGCCGCCTCATCAATGCGCAGATCATCCGTGATAACAACGCCGTAGTCATCCGCCGCGCGGGCTACGGTGATCAGGCCGTCGGTCACATCGGCCAAGACCATCTCCGGATCACGCAGCCTGGGATCGCCATAGCCGCCGCCCGCCGGACCGACGCAAACAAAACGGTCGCCCGCCTGAACCGGCGTGTGCGGTACTTTCGAAGGCAGCTCGCCGCCCTGGCCGTTGGCGCGGTCCAGACGCAGGCCCGCCGCGCCGCCGTCGCTGCCGCCCCGAAAGCCCCAAGGCGGGAATTTATGGCCTTCGCCCTCGACCGAGGCGCCACCGTCATTCAGGTAGACGAATTCCCGCACCGAGCCGAGGCCGCCGCGCCACTGGCCGGCACCGCAGACATCCTCGCGCAGTTCGTAACGGTCCACGCGCAGGGGCAGATGAGACTCGATATCTTCAATGGGATTATTGCGGGTGTTGGCATACAGCGTATCGACCGCGTCCATGCCGTCCTTGCCGTCCCGGCCGCCATAGCTGCCTTCGAAGATCTCCATATGCACCCAGTGTTCGGAGTCTTGCAGGCCCGAGAACGCAATGACGCGTAAATTGCCGATGCCGGCGGAAACCTGGCTGGGCGCGACCTCGGCCAGGGCCTTCATCACCGTATCGGCCAGCTGGTTGCCGGGGCAGAAACGCGCAATGGTGGGGGCGGGAAAAACAGGATTGGCCAGGCAGCCTTCCGGCGCGACGATCTTGATCGGCCGCACCAGGCCGTCGTTGACCGGGATATGGCCGTGTATGGCGGTATCCAGCAGTACCGAACGCACGGTCAGCCAGATGGCGATATCCACCGTGCCTTGTAGAGGCATATTGATGGGTTTGTCCGGGATTTGCGGCGCAGTGCCGGTTAGATCGACTACCATCTCATCGCCGGTCACCGTTATGGCCACACACAGCGGTAACTCCTTGCGGCTGGGCTCCGGATCATCGAGATAGCCGTCGATATAGGTCGTCGCCGAATAGGTGCCATCAGGCAACGCGGCAATGGCTTGGCGCATCAGCCGCTCGGAATGCTGCATGACGCTCTCGCAGGCGCTTTGGAAAATGGCCTTGCCATAGCGGTCGATCAGTTCAACCAAGCGTTCGGCGCCGATGCGGGCGGCGGCGATCTGCGCCTCCATATCACCCACCACCAGATCGGAAACCCGGATGTTGTCGCGCAGGATATGCCAGACCGGTTCCACCTTTTCGCCCTGGTCATAGACGCGGATGGCCTTGAATTGCAGGCCCTCGGCATAGGCATCGATGGCATCGACAATGCCGCAGCTGCCCGGCGTCAGGGCGCCGATGTCGAGGTGATGCGCCGTGGTGGCCGAGAAGGCGATCAGCTCGCCGTCATAAAACACCGGCACGATGAAGCCTACGTCCGGGCCATGAGAGGCGCCGGAATAGGCATCGTTGTGCATGATCACGTCGCCGGGCCGCAAGCTCTCGCCACGCCGATCGAGGATCTTTTGCATGCCCTGGACATAGCCTGGAATGGGCCCTGATTGCAGCGGTGTCGATTGTGCCGATTCCGCCAGGCCCCGGCCTTGCACGTCTACCAAGCCGGCGCCAAAATCCTCCGATTCCCGGATGATTGAGGAATAGGACATGCGCATCAGCTTGTAGCCCATCTCGATCGCGATGTTTTCCAAGGCACCTTGGATGACAGAGGCGGTGACGTGGTCCACGGCGGGCGCGTTTCGCGTTTGCAAATTCATGATCAGGCTCCTGTCTCGATCAACAGATTGCCGCCCGACTGGGCCGTGGCCCGGGCGCCGGGGGGAATGACGGTGGTGGTATCCTTTTGCAGCACGATTGCCGGCCCTTCAAAGGCCTGGTCGATGGGCAGCTTGTCCCGCTCGTATAACGGCGTTGGCACCGCCGCCAGCTCGCCTTCGAGGCGGAAGTAGCATTGCGCCTCGTCCAATTGCGCAGCCTGAAGATCACCGCCCTGGGGCAATGTGGGCAGAGTGATCTTGGGCATCTGGCCGATCCCGGTAACGCGGATATTGACAATCTCGATTGGATTGTCGGCAAAGACGTGGCCGTATTCCGTTGTATGTATGGCCTCGAATGCCTTGAAGATATCCGCCAGGGAGGCTTCATCTACGGGACCATCGGCCACTGGCACGCGCAGCTCGTAACCCTGGCCCACATAGCGCAGATCGCCGCTGCGCTGGTATTCCACGGCGCCGTCGTCCAGGCCGTCGGTCTTGAACTGCGCCGCCAGGCCGGCGCGCATGACCTCGAAATCCCGGCTTAACCTGTCGCGGTCCACGTTGCCGCTGGTCTGGAATTCAGTGCGGATGGCGTCGTATTTCAGATCCGTGGTCAACAACCCGGCAGCCGAGGTAATGCCGGGATAGGGTGGGATGATGACTTCCGGAATGCCCAGATCCCGCGCCACTTCAACGCCATGCAGGGGCCCGGCGCCACCGAATGCGACCAGCGAGAATTCGCGGGGGTCATGGCCCTTTTGTACCGTGCGCGAACGGATCGCGTTGGCCATGTTGGCATTGATAATGGTCAGCACGCCGTCGGCGGCGGCCTCCATCGTCATGCCCATCTGTTCGCCGAATTCGCCCATGACCTTGTGGGCCGCACCGGCATCCAGGTTCATCTCGCCGCCCAGGAAGTTGCCGGGCTGCAGACGACCCAGGACCACGTTGGCGTCCGTAACCGTGGGCAGGTTGCCGCCCCGGCCATAGGCCGCCGGTCCGGGCTCGGCGCCCGCCGATTGCGGGCCGACCCTGAAAGCCTGGCCGGCATCCTGGTGCGCGATGGAGCCGCCGCCCGCCCCAATGGTGTGAATATCGATCATCGGGGCCATCACCGGATAGCCGCCGATCCAGGTATCCCGCGCCGTGGCCTCGGCGAACTGGCCATCGACAACCAGGCCGATATCGGCGGAGGTGCCGCCAATATCAAAGGTGATCAGACGTTTGCGCGCGGACCGTTCGCCGCTCATGGCACCGCCCAACACACCCGCTGCCGGGCCCGACAACAATGTCAGGATGGGCCGTTCAGAGACCATGGCGCCGGTGGCGACGCCGCCGTTGGAGCCCATGACATGCAGGTCCGCCGTGAAGCCATTGTCGGCCAGGGCGCGTTCCAGCTCCTGCACATAGACGCGCACCTTGGGCCCGATGAAGGCATTCATGGCGGCGGTGGTGAAGCGTTCGAACTCCCGAAACTGCGGTGAGACGGCGGATGATGTGGTGACGAAACAATCGGGATATTCCTCGCGGATAATTTCCGCCGCGCGCTCTTCGTGCGCGGGATTGATATAGGCAAACAGGAAACAGACCGCGATCGCCTCGACGCCTGCCTCTCGCAGCTCCCGCGCGGCGACCCGTACCGCGTCTTCGTCCAGGGGCGTCAATACCGCGCCATCGGGGGGCGCCAAACGTTCGGGGACGACCTTGCGGTGGCGGCGCTGCACCAGGGGCCGGTCCTGCCAGGGCACCTCCTGCATGATGGAGTAATGCTGCGGCCGCTGGTGGCGGCCGATGTGCAGAATATCGCGGTAGCCTTCCGTGGTGACCATGCCGGTCTTGGCGCCCTTGTATTCCAGTACCGCGTTGGTGGCGATGGTGGTGCCGTGCAACACGTGGTCGATGGCGCCCCGGTCTACATCAAAACGTTCGCAAATCTCGCGCAGGCCCTGGATGACGCCCCGGCTGGGATCGTCCGGGGTGGTTGGAACCTTGTGAATGGCGATGTCCTGGTTTTCCGTATCGCCATACATCACGTCCGTGAAGGTGCCGCCGACATCGACGCCGATCAGTTTCATTTTTGTTTTGTCCCCCAGTATCTTTAATCATCGGGCGGCAGAATGACGCCGGCGGTTTCGGTGATCAACCCGTATTGATCGGGCTGGCGGTGTTCGGCGAAATTGAACACCGTGTTCTTGTAATGATTACACGCATCCAGATCGCAATCGGCAATCACCAATTCATCCTCCAAGGTACGGCCCTGGGCCACGATCTCTCCCGTCGGCGCCACGATCAAGGTGCCGCCCATCATGTCGCAACCACCTTCGTTGCCCGCCTTGGCCACGCCAATGACCCAGGTGGCGTTCTGGTAGGCGCCCGCCTGCATGGACAGATTGTTGTGCAGGCCGGCCAGGTGTGTCGGCTCGAACCCCCAGGGCGGCTCGGTCGCCGGCGTGTTGTAACCCAGCATGATCATCTCCACCCCCTGCAGGCCCATCATGCGATAGGTCTCGGGCCAGCGGCGGTCGTTGCAGATGCACATGCCCATGATGCCGCCCATGGTGCGCCAGACCGGAAAGCCCAGATCGCCCACATCGAAATAGGCTTTCTCCAGATGCTGCCATTTTCGCTCCGGCAGGTGATCGGCATGGCCGGGCAGATGCACCTTGCGGTATTTGCCGACGATGGCGCCGGACTTGTCCACCAGAATGCAGCTGTTGAACCGTTGGGTCTCGCCGCCGTTTTCGACCATCTCCGCGAAGCCCAGGCAAAAGCCGATGCCATGTTCCGCCGCCCTGTCAAACAACGCCTGGGTTTCGGGGCCCGGCATGGCGGTTTCGAAAAATCTGTCGATCTCGTCCTGATTTTCGAAATACCAGCGCGGGAAAAATGTCGTCAGGGCGAGCTCGGGAAAGACCACAAGGTCACAGCCGCGTTCATGGGCCCGGTCCAGCAGCGCCAACAGGCGATCCACGACCTGTGATCTGGTTTCGTCGCGGGCGATCGGGCCAAGTTGCGCCGCGCCCACGGTGACCATGCGATTTGACTTTGCCATTTTTGTATTCTGCACCCAAGCTGGCGGGAATGGAAACAGGCGTTATGATCTGGTGAACAGCAAATATTGAGGGCGTCATGGACTTCGGCATATCATTTCCACAAACCCAAATCGGCAACGATCCCGTTGTCATCCGCAATTTCGTAACCACGGCCGAGGCTCTGGGCTTTGAACGCCTGACCCTGGTGGACCATATTCTGGGTGCCAAGGATGCCCGCGATACGCCTTGGGCGGTGCACTACACCATCGAATACGGCTTTCATGAGCCCATGACCCTGTTCGCCTGGATCGCGGGCTTCACGGAAAAGATCCAGCTGGTCACCGCCAACGTGGTGCTGCCGCAACGGCAGACCGAACTGGTCGCCAAGCAGTGCGCGGAAATCGATATCTTGAGCGGCGGACGCCTGGTTCTGGGCGTTGGCGTTGGTTGGAGCTCGTCGGAATTCAAGGCCCTGGGCATGGATTTCAGCAATCGGGGCCAGCGCATCGAGGAACAGGTGGAGCTGTTGCGCCGGATGTGGTGTGACCAGTTGGTGGAGTTTGAAGGGCAATGGCACGGGATGTCGGATATGGGCATGAACCCGCTGCCGATCCAGCGGCCGATCCCGATCTGGTTCGGCGCCATGGCCGATGTCGCCATCCGCCGGGCGGGACGGATCGGCGATGGCTGGCTGATGAGCCCGCGCACCAAACCCGACGACGTGATGAAGGCCAAGATAGACGTGTTCCGGGAAGCCGCCCATGGGGCGGGCCGCGATCCGGATGATCTGGGCATCGATGCCACGGTCTTTGCCGAGGACCGGGGCCCCAACGAATGGCTGTCCGAGGCAGAGGCCTGGCGTGAGATGGGCGCCACCTCGGTCACGTTCCGCACATCGGAATCGGGCTTCACCCAAATCGATCAACATCTGGATGCCATGCGTAAACTCGCCGACGCCGTCGGCTAAAAATAAGCCAGGAGGAAACATCATGACTGATATCCCCGTCGCCATTGGCGACAGCGCCAGCTTTTCCAAAACCGTGGGAGAGAGTGATATTTACGGCTTTGCCGGCATCACCGGTGATTTCGCCGCGCCCCATACGAACGAGGAATTCATGAAGCGCTCCCAGTTCGGTACCCGTGTCGCCCATGGCGCCTTGCTGGTGGGCTTCATGTCGACGGTCTCGGCTATTTTGGGCACGCGCGTGACCGAGGGGCGGGACGATCTGACGCTGATGTCCATCGGCTATGACCGGGTGCGTTTCGTCGCACCCGTGAAGATTGGCGATACCATCACGGTGACCTATGAAGTCAAAGAGATCGAGGAAGAACGCCGGCGCAGCCGTTCGGCATTGACCGCGACCAACCAGCGCGGCGAAACCGTCGGCGTCGCTGAGCACATCATGAAATGGCTGGTCAATCCATAATTCAGGACACTAGAGCATGCAATTGAAAGACAAAGTTGCCGTCGTAACAGGCGGCGGGCGCGGTTTGGGCCGGGCCTATTGCGAGGCGCTGGCGGCCGAGGGCGCCTTGGTGGTCGCCGCCGATATCCGTGATACCGCCGACACCGTGGCCACCATCGAAGCCGCCGGCGGCCAGGCGGTGGGTACCCATCTGGATGTGGCGGAAATGGACAGTTGCCAGGCCATGGCGGATCTGGCGCTGGAAAAATTCGGCCGTATCGACGTGGTGGTCAATAACGCGGCGCTGTTCGGTGATATCTCCGGCGGCCGCTTCGATCAGATCCCCGAGGATCAGTGGGATGCCGTCATGCAGGTAAATATCAAGGGCGTCTGGCAGTGCTGCAAGGCCTGTGTCCCGGCCCTGCGTCAGGCAGGGGCGGTTCCATCATCAATATCTCGTCCCTGGCGGCGAAATACGGCATGGCGTTCGGCCTGGATTACCCCATGTCGAAAGCGGCGGTGATCGGCATTACCCGCAGTCTGGCGCGCGAGCTGGGCCGGGATTGGATCCGTGTCAATTCCATCGCGCCAAGCGCTGTTCTGACCGAGGGCACGACGGAAAACATGGGTGATAAAAAGGACATGGTGCTGGAAGCCATCGCGGCGGGGCAATCGTTGAAGAAAAACCTGAATACCGAGGATTTGGTCGGCACCGTGGTGTTTCTGTCGTCCGACGCCTCGAAATTCATTACCGGTCAGACCATCATGGTCGATGGCGGCACGGTGATGCTTTAAGGGTCACGCTTTAAGCGGCGGGAAGCCCTCGTACCAATCGCTATGATTGCCAGCATGGTTGCCCATGCCGGGCTTGGTCAACAGGCCGCGTGGCGCGATGTAGCTGCTGATATGGCGTTCGGGTGCTTCCGACCAGCCGATATTGAAGGCGCAGAGTTTGGGAAAGAATTGCAGCCGGCTGTAGGGCAGATGGTCATGCATCCACCAAGCGAGTGCCCGCCAGTCCGCGCCCTCGGCATATCTGTCCGCGAACCAGGGTACGACGACGCAGGCCATGGCGCCCATATGACCCTGGCTGTCCCGGTGATCCCAGACATGACGGCCCTTGGCGCGCTCTGAATTGGCGCAGTTCAGATTGTTGGCGTTGCCGAAGGCGTTGACGGCGGCGTTGCGGTACGACGATCTGATCGCAAGGTCGCCAAAGCTGGCTTTCAATGGCTCCAACAATTCGGTGCATAGGCGGCTGCCGGCGGCGATGGCCAGGTCCGGGTTGTCGGGGATGTTGGGGATGCCGTAGAAGACCGAAATCTCGCTGTAGAGAAAATCCCGCATGAAGAACGACGGCGACAAGCGCACCCGGCCCAGCTCTTCCAAGCCCTTCATGCTGCCGGGTTTACGCATTGCGCCGCAGTCCCAGAATCCACAGACCCACCGCGAACAGGGCGGCCAGAGCCAGCGGCCAGAATATGGCCAGCCCAGTCGGCCCCAGCCACCACAGGAATACGGCCACGGCAACGGCGAACAGCAATGGAGAATGCCGCCAGCGGGGCAATTTGATGTTATTTATATTCATGTATTAGATTCGGAAAGCCAAATAAGTATATTATTCTAAAGCATATTCTAGATCATTTAGAAGATCTTCGCCATCCTCGATACCAACAGACAGGCGCACGAGGCCATCGCTGATCCCCAGCTCGGCACGGATCTCGGGGGGAATAGAGGCATGCGTCATGATGGCGGGATGTTCGATCAGGCTTTCCACCCCGCCCAGGCTTTCGGCCAGCGAGAACAGCGTGGTGCGTTCCAGGAAACGGCGGCTCTTGTCCAGGCCGCCTTTCAGGACGGCGGTCACCATGCCGCCGAAATAATCCATCTGCCGCACGGCCAGCTGATGCTGTGGGTGGCTGGGCAGGCCGGGGTAGTAGACCGTTTCCACATCGTCATGGCCTTGCAAGAATTCCGCGATGGCCATGGCATTCTCGCTGTGGCGCTGGATGCGCAGGGGCAGGGTCTTCAGGCCCCGCATGGCCAGAAAAGCATCAAACGGCCCGGCGATGGAGCCGACCGCGTTATGCAGATAGGCCAGCCGTTCGCGCAGGTCGCTATCGTCACGGGCCACCACCATGCCGCCCACCATGTCTGAGTGGCCGTTCAGATATTTCGTCGCCGAATGCACCACCATATCAAAGCCGAAATCCAGCGGCCGTTGCGCCACGGGCGAGGCGAAAGTGTTGTCGGCCACGCACAGGATGCCTTTCGGCGCGGCGACACGGGCGATGGCGGTGAAATCCACCAGGCGCAACATGGGATTTGTGGGACTTTCGATCCAGATCATCTTGGTTTCCGGACGGATGGCCGCTTCCAATGCCGCGGCGTCAGACAGATCCACATAGCTGAATTCCAGGCCAGCGGATCGTTTGCGCACGTCCTGGAACAGGCGATAGGTGCCGCCGTAAAGATCATCCATGGCAATCACGTGATCGCCGCTGTCGAGTAGTTCCAGCACCGTTGCCGAGGCCGCCAGTCCGGAGGCGAAGGCATAGCCCTGGGCGCCGTTTTCCAGATCCGCGACGCAGGCTTCATAGGCCATCCGGGTCGGGTTCTGGCTGCGGGAATATTCATAGCCCTTGTGGACGCCGGGACTGTCCTGAACATAGGTGGAAGTGGCATAGATCGGTACCATGATGGCGCCGGTGGTTGGGTCAGGTTCCTGGCCCGCGTGAATGGCGCGGGTGGCGATGCCGTGGCGGTTGCGTGACATGTTTTTCGACCTTTTATTATGGTGCCGGTTTTTAGCCCCGTCCCCGATATGGCGCGACACCTTGGTCCGGTATCCAAACCCCCTGGGGCGGTTCTCCCGTAGCGTAAAAGACATCGATGGGGATGCCGCCGCGGGGATACCAGTAACCACCGATACGCAGCCATTTCGGGGTCAGCAGTTCGATCAGCCGTTTGGCGATCGCCACCGTGCAGCCTTCATGAAAGGCGGCGTGATTGCGATGCGCGGCGAGATATAGCTTCAGGGATTTGCTTTCGACGATCCACTCGCCTGGCAGATAGTCGATCACCAGATGGGCGAAATCGGGCTGTCCAGTCACCGGGCAGACGGAGGTAAATTCCGGGCAGGCAAAACGGATCAGATAATCATCGCCTACATGCGGGTTCGCCACCCTCTCCAGCACGGCTGCCTCGGGTGATTGCGGTGCCTCGACCATCCGGCCCAGTTGGCTTAGTTCGTTGGTTTCCATTTCGCTCATGCCGCCATCCGTCAAATCGTCCGTGAAACGTTGTCACGATACCAAGTAATATCAAGGACTTTCGGGATTTGCCAGGGTGCTTCCGGGCCGGTGCAAGGTAATCAATGTCACTTCCGGCGGACAGTTGTAGCGGATCGGTATACAGCTGACCCCGGCGCCCGCCGAGGTATAGCCGGTCATTTGCTCATGCCGCCAAAGGCCGTGTTGGTATTCCCGGCAGCGGCTCAAGTTCTTTACTGGCGCATGGCCCCAAGGCAGACGGATCTGGCCGCCGTGGGTATGGCCGCACAAATACAGGTCGATGCCGGCGGCGGCGGCCAGATCGGCGGCCTCGGCGGAATGCACGGCGGCGATGCGGCAACCCAAAAATGGCTCGTTTAGTGCGGACAACGCCGCATCCGTATAAAATGCGTGCACATCGTCCAGGCCGGTCAGGTGCAGCACGTCTTTGTCCCGTTCGATGCTGACCGTTTGGTTGAGCAGAACCTGCACCCCCATGTCTTCCAGAAGGGGCACGGCGGCGGCTGGATCATGGTTGCCCAGAATAGCGAAACAGCCGTCACGGGTGTCAACGGCGTCCAGGATGGGGCGCAGCAGGGCGAGGCCCGCCGCCGGCGGTTCATGGTGGCCGTCGCGGTAATCGCCGCCCAGCAAAACTAAATCGGCCGAAACACCACTTAGCAATGCGGCGATCCGCTGGCCCAGCTCAGGCAGCAGATCCAAATGCGGATCGCTGATGTGCAGGATGCGGTAGCCGTCAAAGGCCGCGGGCAGATTGGGCAAGGTTAAAGCAAGGGGCTTTAGCCCGATATTCAGCGCATTGGCCCGCCCGCGCCCATGCAACCCCGAAAGGCGCAACAAATGCTCGAAGAGCCGAAGCGCGGGGTCCATCTGGACCCATTTTCGGTGCGGTATGGGGCCGCCCGGCGTGGCCTTATGGCGGCCTTGTTCCATCGACAGGCGTTGCTCCTGCCAAGCTTGGTCGGGATTGTTCTTCATCACACGCTTTCGATTGTGCCGCCATAGTGGCGTCTGCGAGGCGTGATGGGAAGGGCTAGCTCGGCAGCTTCGCCTCGGTGATGATGGCGCCTTGTAGTTTGGCGCCGTCGATCGCGGAGTCGGATAGATCGGCGCCGCGTAGATTGGCGCCATTGAAATTGCAGCCCGATAGATTGGCGCCGCACAACAAGGCGGCGGCCAGATTGCTGCGGCTTAGGTTGGCGTCGGTCAGGTTCGCGGGCCAGGAGCGGCCGGTGGAATTGCCGTCTCGGTCCTTGATATCGGCGGCCGAGATATCGGCCTCGGATTGGCTGGCCTCGGTCAGATCGGCGCCGGACAGATTGGTGCCATTCATCTCGGCCCGGTCCATTTTGCTCTTATATAGATTGGCGCCGGACAGATCGGTCATGTTCAGGGATGAACCTAGAAAACGCGCGCCGGTCATTGAGGCCCCGACCAGCGAAGCTCCGGATAGATTGATGCCGGAGAAATCCACGTTGTCCAATTCCGCGCCATCCATCACCGCGCGTTTACCCTTGGCGCCAAAGCTGGCCATCCATTCTTCGTGCGCCCGGATGGTGTCGCGCAGGTCGTCGGGCAGGCTGTCGACGGAAATGACGATTTCAGCGCCCGTCAGATCGGCGCCGGACAGATCCACGCCCTCCATGGAGGTGTTGGCCAGCTTGACGCCACGCATATTGGTGTTGGCGACGATCACGCCCTTTAAATTAACAGAGCCCAGATTGGCGCCTTCAAGATTGGCGCCGCTAAGATCAGCGCCGCTAAGATCAGCTCCATCCAGCAACGAGCCGCTGAGATCGGCATCGGTGAGAACCGCATTGGTCAGGATGGCACCGGACAAGTCCGTTTGTGTTAGGACCGAGCTGGCCAGCCGCGCACCGGACAGATTGGCGCCTTTCAGCGAGCCGCGCTCTAACTCAAGCGAGCTCATTTCGGCGTTGGCAACCGAGGTGCCGCCGTCTTCGTTCGCCGTCATCAAGGTGCCGTCGCGTAGATCGGCGCCAAACAGGTTGGCGTCGGTCAAATCCGCACCGCGCAATTGCGTGCCGCGCAGATCGCAATTGGACAGATCGGCACCGGTCAAGTCGGTATTACGCAAATCGGCGGCGAACAGATCGGCTTTATGAAAATTGACTTTGCTGAGCATGGCCTCGGACAATTGTGCGCCGGTCAGTTTGGCCTGTGTCAGATTGGCGCCGCCGAAATCCATGCCCTCCAGTTCCTGCAGGGAAAAGTTCGCCCTGGCGCCGCCTGGATTGCCATCAAGCCATCGCTGGTGGCGCGCCAGAGTGAGCTGAATTTCTTGCGTAATCATTTAGTGATCCGAACTGCTGAACTGGGCGCAGGTAGCCCAAGGGCATAATGCTCCGTTGAAGTAAAGATTGCCTTAAAGGCAAGGCTGCTACCCAAAACGGAGTAGGTTCGAATTTTTCCAGCCTTTGGCGCAGTTTTGGGCGCTTGAATCTGTTCTAACGTATTGAATGTATGGCTGAATTTCAAACGGCTGGATATCGCCCGTCTCGGGAGTTCAATTGCCGCCGCCCGTCGTTGGTTTTTCCGCCTTCCAGCCCATGGCGCGGAAGAAAATCGGCGCCAGGGTAACGATCAGTATAATCCGCACCAGGTGCATGGTGGCGACAAAGGCCGTATCCACGTCCAGGGCCAGGGCGATCAGGCTCATTTCCGCCAGACCGCCGGGCGATAGCGCCAACAAAAGCGCATACATCGGCAGACCAAGGATGGGTGCGGCCACATAGGCAAAGGCCGTGGCCAAGGCCAGCATGCCAAGGGCCGAAATCACCCCCAGAATGATCGGCCGGGCCATCTTGCGCAGATTGAGGCCGACAAACCTTGCCCCGATGGCGGCGCCGATCACCACCTGCGCCACCGCGATGACTTCGGCGGGTGGCCGGCCCTCGACGAAACCCGCCAGATAGGCGGCGGCGGAGACCACCATGGGGATGAAAATCTGACTGCCGGGCAGGGGCAGTTTCTGCCCAAGGATGTATCCCACCACGGCGCAGGCCGCCAGAATCGCCAACTCACCCCCATGTGCCGCCGGCCGGCTGGCCAGCACCCGGGCCGTGTTGGGAACATCCAGATCCGCGATGCCCGCCAGAAACAGCGGCAGGAGGAAAACCACCACGAAAATCCGCGTGGCATGCACCAGGGCAATGGTGGGCGTATCGCCGCCCATACGCTCGCCCACGATGGTCATCTCGCCCAGGCCCCCGGGCGTGCCGGAGAAATAAGCCGTCGCCCTGTCCATGCCGCCGACCCGCATCAGGAAGGTCACCGCGAGCGCCGTCATCAAGGTGACGAAGAGGGCGATGGTTAGGGCCCCGGCGCCCCAGTGTTGCAGTTGCTGCAGAATTTGCGGCGTGAAGGCGCTGCCCAGCAAAGTTCCCAGGACCGCCGTCATGGAAAGGCGGGTCGGCATGTGCAGGGCGATCGGCGCGCCCGCAAGGGCGGCAATGGTGGTGATGGTCATGCTGCCCAGCATCCAGGCAAGCGGCAGGTTAAAATAATAAAACACCGCGCCGCCGACGGCACCCAGCGCGATGGAAAAGATCAACCGGACGGCAAGGCCCATACGCAGTCTAGTCGATGAAGCGGCCAAGGCGCACCGCGGTCTGGCCCACGCGGGGGCGGTGGGTTGGCATGACCAGGACACAATCATCATGGGGGGTCACGACCGGTTGGGCGCCGTCATGGCCGATCACCGTACCGGTCTGGGTGATGACTTCCAGGCCGGTGAAGCCGTCGGTAAAGCGGAAGGCGTCGGTCTGAATGGTGATCGGTCCGACCACTTCGATCATCCGCTGGGGCGCGGGGCTGTCGGCTAGATAGGGCGCGGCGGTGTCCCGGCCGATAGCACCCAGGGCATCAAGAAAATGGAACACCGCGTGGATGGCAACCTGGCGGGATGTATCCTGCCAATGCTGTCCGCATTCAATTAACAGCGCGGTTTTGTCTCCGCTGTCCACGGCAAATGACCCGTAATCGCGCATGCGCGGGCCGGCGGCATGGCCCGGATCGGCGACCACATATTCGGGCACACCCATGGCCATGGCCAGGCGCCGGCCCTTGGCGGCGGTGCCGCACAGCATCAGGGCCGGGCTGGGCAAATGCATGGAATGCAAATCCAGCAGGTAATCCGCCTCCGCGACCGCGCCGCGTACCTGCCGAGCCCGGGTCAATTCCGAGGACTGACGCTCGCCATCAAGGATTTCATCGGACCACAGGCGGTTGAAATCCTCGTCCACGAAGCGCGAGGCGCCGGGATTGTCCGCAGCAAAGGAATGGTAGGCATCGACATTGTTAAAACAGAGCGTCAGGACGCCTTTGGCGGGACGGATACTATTCTCGAACAGTACCGCCAGAGCATGGGCGCCGCAAACCTCGTTGCCATGGGTCAGGGCGGTGATCAGGACATTCGGCCCCGGCTGTCCGCTGTCAAAGCGGTGGACATAATCGACCCCCGTATTGCCGGCGCGATAGCCGGAGATATCGATGGGCAGCAATTCCAACTCGGCTGTCATGCCAAGGCTCCATAGTCGATGGGTTTATGACGGTCCAGGGTGGTGCCGGCTTCGGGCATGGGATATTTCAGGCCGGTGGCGCAATTGAACAGAATGCTACGATCCTGGGCGCTGATCCTGCCGTCCCTTACGGCGGCCTTCCAGGCCGCGTAAGTTGCCGCCCCTTCCGGGCACAGCAACATGCCGCCATTCCTGGACATATCATCGCGGGCGGCGAAGATATCCTCGTCGTCAATGGCGATGGCGAAGCCGCCTGATTGGCGCACCGCGCGCAGGATCAGGAAATCACCCACCGCCGCCGGGACCCGGATGCCGGCGGCCATGGTGTGGGCATCGGGCCAAAGGTCCGCATGTTCGACACCGTCGTCAAATGCCTTGACGATGGGCGCGCAGCCCGACGCCTGCACCGCGATCATCTTGGGCCGCTCGGAGCCGATCCAGCCCATGGCCTCCAATTCGTCAAATGCCTTCCACATGCCGATCAGGCCGGTGCCGCCGCCGGTCGGATAAAAGATCGCATCGGGCAATTGCCAACCGCACTGTTCGGCCAGTTCCAGACCCATGGTTTTCTTACCCTCGATCCGATAGGGCTCTTTCAGGGTCGAGGCGTCGAACCAGCCCATGGCCTCCTTGCCGTCGCCGACGATCTTGCCGCAATCATTGATCAAGCCGTTGACGCAAAAGACCCGCGCCCCTTGCAGAGCAATCTCGCGGATATTAGTCTCGGGCGTATCATCGGGACAAAAGATAAAGGCCTCCATCCCCGCACTTTGGCAATAGGCCGCCATGGCCGCGCCGGCGTTGCCGTTGGTGGGCATGGCCATGCGGGTGACACCCAGTTCCTTGGCCATGGAGACGGCCAGACACAGACCCCGTGCCTTGAACGAGCCCGTGGGCAGGCGGCCTTCGTCCTTGATCCATAAATCACCATTCACGCCCGGCGCCGGCATCAGGGGCGTCATGCATTCGCCCAACGAGATGATATTGTCCGTCGAGCGGACCGGCAGGAATTCCCGATAACGCCACATATCGGGCGGCCGTGCGGCCAGGGTTTCCTTGCTCAGGCTTTGGGCCAGGCCAGCCAGATCATAACGGACCAAAAAGGGCCGCCCGACGGATGAAAGCCCGTGCAGGCGGTCCGCCGGGACCTCCTCGCCGCTTAGCCCGCATTCCAGGTGGGTCACGAAGGTTGGCCGTTCCTCGGACACGTTGCGCCAGCTTGGCATGGCTTCAGTCTGCATTGTTTGTTCCATCATCGAATACATCTTCAAAGCTATCGTTGGGCGGCGCCATGGTTATGGGATAAACCCCAGGCGGTGCGTTACGATAGGGCAGGGTGGTCAACTCGGCCGGGCCCCAGTCGGGCGTTTCGACAATCAATATAGCGCCGGCGATGGGTTCGTAAGCGGCCCGGAAATGCGTCTTGGAGCGTAGCGCGATGATATCGAACTCATCGATATCCAGGCCGCATTGGGTAAACGGATCGGTATCCACCGCCGATGAACTGACCGAGGTAACTATGACCGCGATTTTGCCATTATCAATGACCGCCGAGAGGCCCAGGTCAAGCGTTTCGCCATTACGATAGGGCCCGGTGATCTTGTAGCGCAGGGGACCGGCGAACTTGACATAGCCAGTGTAGAGCAGCGGCAGGCCCGCCAGTTCCGAGGATTTGCCGCCCAAGGTCAGCATCAACTGGCTGCCGACGCCGCTGGAGGTTGCCGCCGTGGCGCCGATGGGATCGTGTAAATAGGGCACCGCCGTGCGGCCCAGATTTGCCCCGCGTGCCAGCATGGCTTCCAACAGATGAGTTGAATCGTTACCCCTGTCGGCATGTTCCAGCAGGACCACGGGACGGACGCCATCGGCCAGCAGCTCGGCGGCCTTGTGCAGGGCTGCTTCGGGATCATACAGCGGGGCGGTGTGGTACAAAGCCTCTCGCGCCTCGGCCAGGCGCGCGCTCAGGCGTTCGGCGGTGCGGATGGCCAGGGCTTCATCACCATCCGCGATGGCGACCACCGTGGCCCCGATCGCCGGCACGTCGGCATAGGCGAAACCGGTGAATATGGTGATATCCAGGATCCCCGCCTGTTCTGTTTCCGCCCGCATTTCCGCCATGATATCGCTTAACGGTGAGACCTCCGTCGCGGTAAAGATTGACGGCAAAACCAGGCCGGGCCTGGCAAAAGCGGTAACCGGCTTGATCTCGCCCGCCAGCTTGCCTAGCAACAGCTTGGCCGCGCGCTCGCCGGTTTCCGCCATGTCCGTATGAGGGCTGCGGCGAAAGCCACAGACCACATCGGCCAACATGGCCTTTTCGACGGCGACGTTGCCATGCAGATCCATGGCCAGGGCAATGGGATAATCATCGCCCAGAATCGCCCGCAGGCGCAGCAGCAAGCTGTATTCGGGATCCGTGTCGCCGCGGCTGACCATGGCGCCATGCAGGTGCAGCAACAAGCCATCCGCCTCTTCCCGCCACAGCACGGCGCGCGAGACCAATTCATCGGCCATGGCCTCGAATGCCGCTCCGGCAACCGGTCCCGAAGGGGCGCATTCGGCCACCAATAAACCTTCCACGGCGATATCATTGTCCTGACAGACCTGGAGAAAGCCGCCATAAACCGTATTGGATCCGGCAAACGCCTGCGCGATCTCGTCACCACGGACGGCGCGGTGTTCAAACGCCGCAAGCTCCGTTTCCTGGGGCAGGAAAGTGACGGTTTCATGGACCAGACCGCCGATTGCCAAACGTTTGACCGAACGCCTATCGGGCCCGGTCATGGAATAAACTGTTCGTTCAAAATGCGTTCTTCCAGATTGTGTTCAGGATCAAACAAAAGGTGCAGTTCGCTGGCGCGGTCTTCAGCCACATCGATCTGCACCACGGTGCGGATTTCCTGATTGTCAGCGACCACGGAAACCGGGCGTTTGTCCGGTTCCAGTACGTCGAAGCGGACCTGTGCCGAGGCCGGCAGCAGCGCCCCGCGCCAGCGCCTTGGCCGGAATGCCGAGATTGGCGTAAGGGCCAGAATATCCGCTTCCAGCGGAATAATCGGACCATGGGCCGAAAGGTTATAGGCCGTGCTGCCCGCCGGCGTGGCCACCAGGACGCCATCGCAAACCAGCTCATCCAGGCGTACCTGGCCGTCAATGGCGATGCGGATCTTGGCCGCCTGGCGGGTTTCCCGAAACACCGATACCTCGTTGATGGCTATGGCGTCGTGCTTCGCGCCGGTAGCATCCGTCGCGGTCATGACCAGAGGGTGGACCACGGCCCTTTGCGCGGCCTGCAACCGGCGCGGCAGATCATCAAGCGTGAAGCTGTTCATCAAGAACCCGACCGTGCCCTGGTTCATGCCATAGATTGGCAGGGACAGATGGCGAGTCTCGTGCAGTACGCTAAGCATGAAGCCATCACCACCCAGGGCGATGATAACGTTGGCCTGTTCGGGACCCACGTCGTCATAACGCTGACGCAGTTTTTGCATGGCCGCGTTGGCCTGTGGCGTTTCGCTCGCCATGAATGTCATTTTGTCGCGGGCCATCCGCTATCCACCACTCTGCATATTCGCCAATGTCCTGGTTTTTCTTGCCACTATATAGCTTCCCTTGGTCTGGTATAATGCCAGATAACCGCATTTCCATAGGGAAGAAATTATGTTGTCGCGCAAATTACATATTGCCCTGCTGTTCGTTTTAACGCTTGGCCCCGTTCTGACCGTTGCCTCCATCGCGGCTGCGGGAGACCGGCATGCTGGATATTATTATCCCCCGGTCAGCAGCCAGGAGAACTATCAAGCCCGCTCACCCGCCATGGATAGCGCTAGCCGGGAAACGCGGATCGGCTTTATCGTGGCGCAAACAGATGGCCAGCGGCAGCTGAAGTACCCACCGCGCTTCGCCATTTTTGCCAAAGGCCGGGACGCCGAAAAGCTCATCATCGTGGGCTTAGATGAATACAGCTTCGCGACCTTGTACCGGGCCCGTGCGGTATTGGCGCAACTGACGGCCTCGGCCCGGGCCAGCGCGCTGTTCCGCAATATGGCGGTGGAGGACCTTTTCACTTTTTTTGACTTGGCCAAAATGCTCGGCTTCAACCAGATTACGGTCAGCGATGGCAAAAGTTATGCCCACCGCATAGATTTGAAATAGGCCAACAGACCTTCATGGCCGCCTTCTTTTGCGGAGCCACCGGAACAACAGATAAAGCAGCCAAATCGCCAATACGAGCAAGGCATAGACCCATGGGCCATCATCATCATCATCCCGGCTGGCGCCCTTTCGGCGTTCCGCGCCGTTGGCTTTCGCCGTTTTTGCGGGCAGATCGGATAAGAGCTTGCCAAATTCCCGCAGCAAATCCGCATCCGTGGCGATTGCGCGACGGAGGGCACCACTGGCACTGATCCGGACCATTTGCCGGTCTTTGTCCAAGATGATGTCCTTGCCCGAAGCGCCACGCCCGATCATGGCCAGGGCGCCGACCTTGCCGTCCTCGTCCGCCAGCAGCACCATGATTTCGCTGGCCCCCGCGCCTCGACCGGCGTCGAGCAAGGCCACAATGTCCCGTTCATTCATTCCGCTGGCCCGCTGCTTGGCGGTAATGCCGCGGTCATCGGCTGCGTTGATATCGGCGCCGCCATCGATCAGTTCCTTGACGATAATTTCATGGCCGTTCCAAGCGGCGCGCATTAGAGGCGTCAGGCCATATTCATCCCTGACATCGATCAGGGCGACCTCGTTCAGCAGCAGCGCGACAATATTGGAATAACCATTGATGGCGGCCCAGGTCAGTGCGGTCCGGCCCTGATTGTCGGCGGCATCGATTTCCACGCCGGCTTCAAGCAGGGAGCGGACAACATCGAAATGGCCGCGCCAGGCCGCCGCGATGATTGAGGTCCGGCCCAGGGCGTTGATCGCGTTGGCGTCAACGCCGTCCTGCAACAGGCCGTTCACCTTTTTCAGATCACCTTCCGCCGCCGCTTTCAGCAGCTCCTGTTCCCTGCTTCGTTGCAGAATCAAATCAAGGCGGGGCATGGCGTCCCTGATGGCACGAGCTCGTTTTCGGGCCTGCTCCAGCTGCGCATTGTCAAGGTGCAGTGCCAGCATGGTTCTGGCCAGGGCCGCGCCTTCGTTTTCGAGACTGGCGGCGACGTAGTAGAGGGCTTGGGCCTCGATCCTGTCTTCTGGCGCGTCTAGACCGGCAAGATGGAATTCCGCCAGGCGAAGAATGGCCGCTATATTGCCTTGCTCGGCAGCCACGGAGAACATCTCCATGGCCCGGTGATAATCCTGCTTGATGCCCCGTCCCTGGGCCAGGGCGCGGGCCAGATTATAGCGGGCCATGATATAGCCTTGGTCGGCGGCGCGCTCATAACGCGCCACCGCGCGGGTGGCGGCACGGGCATAGCGGCTGTCATGCGCCACGGTCTGGCCGAAATCTTCGCGTACCATGCGTGGCTCATGTTGTCGGACGGCGCGGATGGCGGTGGCCGCCGCCGGGGAAACGGCATGGTCCAGATACGGTATGCTTAGATGGACGGCCTTGCGCGGCGATGGCGTATTGCCGCCGCCGGCGTCATCTCCCGAGGCGGCCTGCCCGGGCCCGTTCCCTGGGATCAGTAAAAGACCAGCCAACACTATAAATGCTAGTGTCCATGCTGGCACCAAACCCTAGCCGCCGGTCACGCTCATATGGCGGGCTACGGCGGGGTTATCGGCGTCCCGGTCAATGATGAAATCATGGCCCTTGGGCTTGCGGGCGATGGCGGCATGGATCGCTTGCGCCAGCAGATCATCGTCGGCGGAGGCGCGCAATGGCGCCCGCAGATCGGCGGCATCGTCCTGGCCCAGGCACATGAACAAGGTGCCGGTGCAGGTCAGGCGCACACGATTGCAGGATTCACAGAAATTATGGCTCAACGGCGTGATGAAGCCCACGCGCTGCCCGGTTTCGGCCACGGTGACATAATTGGCCGGGCCGCCGGTTTGGTGATCACTGGGTTGCAAGGTCCAGCTCTGTTCCAGATTTTGCCGCACTTCGCGTAGTGACAGGTGCTGGTCCGCCCTGTTCTGGCCAATATCACCCATGGGCATCGCCTCGATCAGGGTCATATCCATGCCGCGCTCGCCACACCACGCAATCATCCGGTCCAATTCATCTTCATTGAAATCGCGCATGGCAACCGCATTGATCTTGACTGCCAGACCGGCATCCAGGGCGGCGTCTATGCCAGCCATGACCCGATCAAATTTGCCCCAGCGGGTGATGGCCAGGAATTTGTCACGATTAAGTGTATCCAGCGAGACATTGATCCGGCGCACGCCACAGGCATATAGATCGGCGGCATGACGGGACAATTGCGAACCATTGGTGGTGACGGTCAGTTCATCCAAGGCACCGCTGTCCAAATGCCGGCCCAATTCCTGGAACAGCCACATGACGTTGCGCCGCACCAGCGGTTCACCTCCCGTCAGGCGCAGTTTACGAACGCCCAATTTTATGAAGGTTCGGCACAGGCGTTCCAATTCCTCAAGGCTCAATACTTCGGACTTGGGCAGGAATGTCATGTCTTCCGACATGCAATAGGCGCAGCGGAAATCGCAGCGGTCAGTGACTGAAACGCGCAGGTAGTCAACACTGCGCCCGAAAGGGTCAATCATTTTCTGTTGCGTCGCTCTTTGTTCGGACATTTCTTGATCAGTCATTGCAAAACCCGCCTCCGCGCGGCCATGAGGGCCAGTGTCAAGCCTGGACCATCAGCGCATTATATAGACGGAATGCAGGATTTTCCCACACCCCGGCCAATTTATAACGCTTCTCATTATGCAATGTCCTGCGGCATATTGGCAGTGTTTTTTTACCAATCCGTGCCGCCCGAAACTAGCTAAATTATGCTATTTCTTGATTTGCCTGACGGCGTTGAGATAGCGCGGATCGCGCTGCCATTTGCGCAGAACCAAATATGCGGCTTCCCGCGTTATGGATTCAAAAAACTGCGTCAAGCGTACCACTTCATCCTTGGACAAGCGGTTGTCGGTTTCCCGTGCCTTGCGGGTTAATTGATAGATCTGCAAATAGACCGAACGTTCCAGACCGATCGCCCTGGCCGCGATACCCAGCGCTTCGCCACCCGGCTCATAAATAATGCGGCGGGCCAGTACGGGGCGGATGCCAACCATCTTGGCGAAGGAGAATTCGAAAATCGAGACCTGGCCCTGGTGCAGTGATTTCAGGGCGAATTCAGCCGATACATTGCCGCCATCGAACAGGCGGTCGACCAGGCGTTCCGCCGCTACGGCGGGTTTTTCCTCATCGGCATCGACAACATCACTAACCGTGGCCGACATCTGGTCGTCCAGGCGGTCGATGTCGACGTCAAAATTCTCGACGATGTAGTTGCGCACGGCCGCCGAAACCCAATAGCACATACGTTCGGCGAGCTCCGAAGGTAGGTCGGGGCGGCGTACCAGCGGCTTTTGATAGCTGTCGATGCGCTTCGATTCCTCCGCCAGATACTCCAGAACATCCGACGAAATGCGCGCATCCTGATTGTTCAGCAAAGTTACGATGACGTCTTCCGTCCCCGTATCGACCAGGGCGGCGGAGACTTCCTCGCTGACATCCTTGCGGATGGCGACGGCCAGTTGATGCTGCATTGTGCGGTGGCGCACCACTTCGACAAGGTCCGCGTCGCGCAGAACAGGGCTGGATGCGAGAATTTTATAAGCTACCTGTACGTCATCGTTGGCCAGCATATGGATCAGATCATAGGGCGCATCGCCTTGTTCGCTCAGGCGATTGGCCAGACTGACCCGCACCGACATTTCCACATCGCGGCTTAAACGTTCAAGAATTTCGATCATCAATTCCCGTTCGCTGGCCTGCAACTCATTGGCCCGGCGTTCGAACAGGTCACCGATTGCGCTGTATAGCGATTCCCGGCCTTCTTTTGACTTTTCGTGCGCGAGCTTAAACAAGCCCCGTACTTCGGTGTCGTTTACGGGTTGTTGAATAGCCTTTGCGAGCATGCCTTTCATGGCGGACACTTTCTTGCACTAGTGTTGGCTTATAGTCGCCCCGACCGAAAAAATGGCCATACTTTCTACGCATTTAAACTTAGCCCGCGATACCTTAATGAAAGATGAAATATGGCCATCTTTCCGCCTTTGCCTGGTTGCGGGTGGGTTTAAGAAGGAAATATAACCATTTGTTGTTTGACGGACTCCCCGCCGGGCCCGATTACGGCTAAACTTGGCGTCTTCCAACCTGGACGTTTGGACGCAATGGTAGATCAAACATCGCCGAAAGAATTCGATTCTAAAATCCGCGAGGCCGCCGACGAATTGATCGCGCAGCATGGCAGCGAGGTCGAGAATGCGACCACGGAAAAAATGATCCAGGTCCTGGACGAGGGCAGCATGGACGAGGTGATTCATTGGTTGAAGGTGCGCCAATGCGTTCGCCAAAAAAGCGGCAAGGACCGCTATGTGCGCCGTCTTCCCGACAAAATGCTCTGGGCCGTGGAGCAGGCGCTGGAGCAGGGCCGAGACCAGTTGGCGCGTGTGTTGGGCGGCATTTATAGCGAAGCCAAGGCGGATGACGACCGGGTTAAGCGGGATCGCCGCAAGTAGGCACGATCGGGCAATCAATCACCTTCGAACTGGTGACGAGACACCGCCTGGCAAAAAAGTACCGTCTTGACTTAGATCAATGTCAAGCTTCCGCCCCCGGCTTATCTTTACCTGGAATTCGCTGCTGAATGTCTTCTCCAAGCTGGTTCGAGCGCTAGCAAAATATGACAACGGCAGTCTGGTGATTGATCCCAGGATCAGCACCGTAGAGTCCCCTGGCGCTGCAATCCCCTGCAAGCGCCGAGGGCTGCGGCCCCCCATCCGCAGCCCTCACCATCAGGAATGGCCGCGTCGTGATCCCCCATGATCGACGCGGCCATTTCTTCATTTCGGGGGCCATGTTTCCATATTTTCGGCGTCTTATTGATAGCTTCCCCTTGCCAGCGGCAGTGGTGCGGCGCGATGATGTCCGTGGTCCGAGCAAAGAAACTCTAGAAAAAAGCGAAGGGGGTACCAGCCATGGCGACCATCACCTATCTGACGAAAATTCAGTTCGATTTCGGCGCGGTGCAATTGTTGGCGGCGGAAATGGCCGAACTGGGCATGACCCGGCCGTTGCTGGTTACCGACAAGGGCGTGCGCGCGGTGGGTTTGCTGGATAAGGTCATGGAGCATCTGCCTGAACAATGCCCGGTGGAAATCTTTGACGGGACCCCGGAAAACCCGACGGAAGCGGCGATGACGGTGGCTTTGGCGCAATACCGGGAGGCCGGTTGCGACGGGCTGATCGGCATTGGCGGGGGCTCCTCCATGGATCTGGCCAAGGCGATTGCCTTGATGGCGACACATCCTGGCGAGCTGTCGGAATATATGGCGATCATGGGCGGGGCACCCAAGATCACGGCGGCCATGGCGCCGGTGATCGCCATTCCGACCACCGCCGGCACCGGTAGCGAGGTCGGACGCGGCGCCATCATGATCCTGAACGATGGCAGAAAACTCGGCTTTGGCAGCCCGCATGTGATCCCCAAGGTGGCCATATGCGATCCGGAGCTGACCTTCTCCATGCCCAAGATGTTGACGGCTGGCACGGGAATGGATGCTTTTGCACATTGCTTCGAGACCTTTTGCGGTTCCGCTATCAACCCGCCGGCCGATGCCATCGCCACCGACGGCTTGGGCCGCGCCATACGTTTCATTGAACAGGCCGTGGCCAATGGCAGCGACCCGGAGGCACGCTGGCAAATGATGATGGCCTCGATGGAAGGCGCCATGGCCTTCCAAAAGGGCCTGGGCGCGGTGCATGGTATGTCCCATCCCCTGGGCTCGATCCAGGATCCGATCCTTCATCATGGCACCTTGAATGCGGTCTGTTTGCCGGCGGTCATCCGCTATAACGCTGATGCGGTGGGCGACAAGTACGAATGGGTCAAGCAGATCTGGGGCCTGCCGGCAAACGCGGATCTGGCGGAGGAAGTTGCGGCCTTGAACGCCCGGCTGGGGCTGCCGGCCAATTTGCGCGAAATGGGCCTGGATGAAGCGATGATTGAACCGCTGATCCCGCATGCGGTAGCGGATCATACGACCGCGACCAATCCAAAACCCCTGACGGCGGAAGATTATCGGGGGCTGTTTCTGGAAACACTGGGTTAGGAGTTGCGAGATGGCTTTTGCGGACAAGGACGATGTGCGGCGCCTGGCTGATTTGCTGGAGGCCGCAGAGAGCGTGGTGATCTTCACCGGCGCGGGTATCAGTACCGAGTCGGGTATTCCCGATTTCCGTAGTCCCGGCGGTTTATGGACCAAATACAAACCGATAGATTTCAGTGATTTCATGGCATCCGAGGAAATGCGCCGGGAATCCTGGCGCCGCAAGTTCGCCATGGACCGGACCATGACCACCGCCGAGCCAAATCGAGGCCACCGCGCCGTTGCCCGCCTGGTCGATACGGGCAAAGTTTCCGCCGTGATAACGCAGAATATAGATGGCTTGCACCAGGCCTCGGGTATCCCCGACATGCAGGTCATAGAACTGCACGGCAATGCCACTTACGCCAAATGCCTCGGTTGTGGTCTGCGCCATGAACTGGATCCGATCAAGGAAGCGTTTCTGGTGGATGAAGCCATGCCGGTCTGCACCGGCTGCGGCAGCGAATTCATGAAAACCGCGACGATTTCATTTGGCCAATCCATGCCGGAGGCCGAGATGGCCCGGGCACAGCGGGAAACCCTGGCCTGTGATCTGTTTATCGCCATCGGTTCCTCCCTGGTGGTCTATCCGGCGGCCGGATTTCCGGTCATGGCAAAACAGAATGGTTCCGGAATGGTCATTCTGAACCGCGAGCCCACGGACCTGGACCAATATGCCGATCTGGTCATCAATGGCGAGATTGGCCCAACCCTGGGTGACGCGGTCGCAGTTAATTAGGAGGGTTGGCAGGCCATGGCGCTGGACGAAAAATATATTCAGGAAGCCGCCGACCGTGTGATGATCCAGGATCTGCTGGGCCGCTATGCCTTCGCCGCCGATTACCAGACCGCGGACCCCGGCGCCTGGGCTGGGTTGTTCGCCGACAATGGCCGCTTCGAAATTCCGGTCATGAAAGTGATCGTCGAGGGGCGGGACGAACTACGCGATTTCGCCGCCGGGCTGCAACGCACCATTCCCGGTCTGCATCATGTCATGACCAATGTGATGATCGATGTGGATGGTGATCGGGCCAGCGGCAAGTGTGAATTGAACGAATTCCTGCTGCGGCCGGAGGCGATCTACAACAATCTGCAAGGCTGGTACGAGGATGAATACGTGCGCGATGGCCGCCATTGGCTGTTTCAGGTGCGCAAGGTTTTCGTGCCCAGGGATTCCAGCCGGGTCACCACGGGCGGTAAGATCGGTGAGTATTTCAAAGCTTATCTTGAATTCTGCCAGCAATACCGCCACGAGTCATAGGCCCTAAAAGCCTGCGATATCTGCCATCATGGAACCGGTCTTGGCCCATTCCCGGTGATTGCGGGCGATGGTTTCCAATACCGGCGGCGGTGGCTGGACCTCACGCGAGAAACGCGCGTCTTCGGCCAGCTTATGCCGCCAGGCATGGACCTTCGGATGGGCCTGGGCAATGGGGTAACCGCCGAATTGCAGCCGGCTGGCATAGACGAACCAGGCGATATCCAAAACGCTGATGTTCGGGCCCAGGATATAGGGCGCCGACGACAACCGCTGTTCCAGATCAGTAAAGGCGGCGCGGAATTTGGCCACCGAGGCACGCGCCGTATCATCCGGGATGCCCTGGCTTGCCAGGCGTTGGTAGAAATCGATTTCCGCTGCCCGCTTGTCATGGTCGGGTTGGCCGTTGACGGTGCCGCTGCCGTCGTCATAGCGGGCCAGCATCTCGGGCGTCTTGTTCGAGGCCGTGCGCCCCACGACGAAACGAAAGCTCAAGGTCCGCAAATCCAGGTGCAGATCATCCTCCTGCTGCAACAATGTTGCGATTTCCACCGCCTGTTCCGGCGGGATCAGGCATGGTTCGGGAAATTCACGATCCAGCAAGGCCAGGATGTCATTGCTTTCAATATGTACGGCGCCGTCCCAGACCAGAACAGGCACCAGGCCGCGCGGATTGATGCCGAGGAACCAGTCCGAATAGGTCTGGCTTTTCGCCAGGTCCATTTCGTGGCCCTGCCATTCGATGCCCTTGAGGTTGAGGAATATCCGCAGTTTTTGCGAACACGACGACATTCGTCCGTGCAGAATATGCAGGCCGCGCCAATCCAGCACCTCGCGGCTGCGGATATCGCTATTGATCAGCTGGACCAAGGCATCACACTCGGCGCGGGATCTTGTAACCCACCGATTCCCGGTCCCAGGTGCGGTTGGTGATGCCGGCTTGACGCAGCGGTTCTTTCTGAATTTTGCCGGTTGCGGTTTTCGCCACCTCCTCCACCGCCTCGATATAGCGGGGCACGGCAAAGCGCGGGATATTTTCGGCGCAATAATCCAACAGGGCGATGTTGTCGATCTCCGCGCCGCCCGGGGTAACGATGTAGGCCTTGACCTCGTCCTCGCCGCCCGTGCCCTCGACCTCGACACGAATGCCGACGACGGCGCTTTCCACCACGTCCGGGTGATCGTTCAGCACCTGTTCAATTTCAAACGATGAAATGTTTTCGCCGCGGCGGCGGATGCGGTCCTTGATGCGGTCGGCGTAGTACAGCCGGCCCTGTTCGTCGAAATAACCCGCATCGCCGGTGTGGAACCACAAATTGCGCCAGGCCTCGATGGTAACTTCCGGCATCCGGTAATAGCCCTGATTAAAACAGAACGGCACCTTGGGCCGGACCACGATTTCGCCGATCTCGCCCTGAGCCTGTGGGATATCCGTGGCCGCGTCGACGACTTCGACCTCAAAGAAGTCATTCAAGACATGGCCCGCCATGCCCGGCAACAGGGGATCGTCGTCGTTGGTGTAGCAGGGGATGTTGACCTCCGTCATGCCGTAGGCCTGCATGAATTTGAAGCCGAAGCGCTGCTCCATCGCTTCGCCCCACTCGGCTGCGATAGGCACCGCTACCACCGTGCGCATTTTATGATCGCGGTCGTGTTCGGTCTTCGGCGTGCGGAAGATGAATTCCGGGATCACGCCCAGGGCATTAGTCACGGTGGCGCCGCAGGCCCGAACATCGTCAAGCCAGCGGGCCGGTGAAAAGCGTTCGATGCAGAATACGTTCGAGCCGCTGATTAACGAACTGACCACCTGCAACAATAGCCCCATGGCATGGAATAGGGGCATGCAGACATATTGGCAGTCGTCTTCAGTCATCGCCATGGTCCGACCCATGCCGTAGCCGAACAGATAGCAATGGGCGTGCGGCATCAACACCCCCTTGGAGGGGCCCGTGGTGCCGGATGTGTACATTATGCAGGCGATATCCTGAGGTCTCGCCGTAAGCAATACATCGTCTTTCGTGCCGGCGAGCCCGGAAAAATTCTCAAACGTCATGGCCTCCGCCCGGGCCAGGATCGCAGGGCGCTGCGCGGGGACATCTCCCGCCACATAGATGATGGTGGCAAGGCTATCATTTCCCGCCTTGACCGCGTCAAAGGCATCGCGCAGATCATGGTCAAGGAAGAGCACACGCGGTTCGGCGTTGGACATCTGATGGGTTAGAAAGGCGCCCTTGAGCTCAGTATTGATGGGCACGAAAATGGCGCCCAGCTTCATGGCCGCAAACATGGCCAGCATGAACTCGATACGGTTCTTTAACATCACCATGACCCGGTCGCCCGGACCCACGCCAAGGCCGGCCAAGTTGCGGGCCAGCTGGTCGCTGTCGCGATGCAGCGAGGCGAAGCTTAACGAAGTACCGTGTTCGAACGCCATGAACTCGCGCTCGCCATGAGCCGCTGCCTGACGCTGCAACAGACCGGTCAGCGTCCAACTTGAAATATCCTGGGTCATACCGTGGGTCCCCCCCTTACAGAATTGTCTTGTGTTTTTTATCCGCCCATAATGCCAGCAGTGGCGCCGGGATGCCAATATTGCGTATTGCCGCGCCGGGGAGAGGTGAAGAGATGAGTATCGAACTTTATTTGACCTTTTGCCTTGCCACCACGTTGATGATCATGATGCCGGGGCCCGTTGTAAGCCTGGTCGTCGCGCAATCATTGCGTCACGGCACGGGCACGGGATTGGCCACCGTGGCGGGGTCCAGCCTGGGCAATGCGCTGTTGGTGGGGCTGGGCGCCTTTGGGCTTTCCACGGCCATGGTTTTTCTGGCGGATTTGTTCGATCTGATCCGCTGGCTGGGCGTGGGCTATCTGGTCTGGCTGGGTATCAAGGAACTGCGCAGCAGGGGCGTACTGCTTAATGAGGCGGATGCGGGCGCCCGTCGGACCAAGGCAACGGTATTCTGGCAAGGCATCCTGGTCGCCATCACCAACCCCAAGGCGATTTTGTTTTATGCCGCCTTTTTTCCGCAGTTTATTGACCCCGCGGCACCCCTGGGGCCACAATTGGCCTTGATGAGCGTTAGCTTTGTCGTGATCGCGATCGTTTTTGATTCCGGCTATGCTTTGCTGGCGGGCCGCCTGCGCGGGTTTTTGCAAAGCGGGCGGCGGGCCCGCATCCGCAGCCGTATCACGGGCTGTTTGCTGATCGGTACCGGTATCGGCCTGGCCCTGGCCAGACGCTAAATAGGAATAACAGATGCAGTACGATTACATCGTCATTGGTTCGGGATCGGGCGGCGCGGCGGCGGCGGGACGCCTGTCGGAGGACGGCAAGACATCCGTATTGTTGCTGGAAGCTGGCGGCAAGGACCGGCACCCGTTTATTCATATCCCCGTGCTGTTCCCGCATTTGCTGACCAATCCAAAAACAACTTGGCTGCGCAAATCCGAACCCGTGCCAGGTTTGAACGGGCGGGAGATGTTCTTTCCCTCGGGCAAGGTGCTGGGCGGTTCGTCCTCCATCAACGGCATGCTTTATATTCGAGGCCAGGCCCAGGACTATGACGATTGGCGCGATGCCGGCAACGATGGCTGGGGCTGGGACGATGTGCTGCCGTTGTACAAAAAGATGGAAGACCACCAGCACGGCGCCAACGAGAGCCATGGCGTCGGCGGCCCCATCGCCGTGTCGAACACCCTGCCCAGCAACGAATCTTCCAACAAGTTTCTCGAAGCGGCAATCGCCACGGGCATCCCGCGTATCGACGATCTGAATACCGGCGACCAGCACGGCATTGCCACGGTGCAGGGCACTATTCGTAACGGCCGCCGCGCTTCGGCCGCGCAAGGCTATCTGAAGCCGGCCCGCAACCGCACAAATTTGACTATTCAAACAGGCGCCAATGTCTCGCGCATCGTGCTCGACGGTACCCGCGTCACCGGCGTCGAGTATCTGGACAATGGCGGGACCGCGCATACGGTGCAGGCGGGGCGGGAAGTGATCCTGTCGGCCAGTGCAATTGGCTCGCCGCAGATCCTGCTGCAATCGGGCATCGGGGACAGTGCCGAGTTAAAGGATGTCGGCATCGAGCCCACACACCATCTGCCCGGCGTGGGCAAGAACCTGCATGACCATGCCTTCGTGCATCTGCAACCGCGTCTGAAGGCGGCCTATCCCACCCTGAACCAGATGCTCAATAACAAGCCGCGCATGGGGTTCGAGTTATTGCGTTACGGCATCACGCGCACCGGCGCCTTTGGGCTGACCAGTACGGAAATTTGCGGCTTTCTCGATTCCACGGGCGCGGGCGGGCGGCCGGACATTCAGATCAACTACCGGCCCTTCAGTTTTGATTATTCCTCTCAAGGCGGCTTTGTCTTTCATCCCTTTCCGGGCGGTACCGCCTCGATCTGTTTCACCCGCCCGAAAAGCCGGGGCGATGTGCGCCTGGTCGCTCAAAATTCAGGCGACGGCGGCACGCGCCTGGCGATCCAGCCGAACTATCTGGACCGGGATGAAGACGTCCAGGGCATGCTGCGCGGCGTCAAGATCTTGCGCAGGATTCTCAACACCCAACCGTTCGCCGACTATCTTGAAGGCGAGCACGGCCCCGCCGCCCAGGCCCAAACGGACGAAGAGATTATCCAGCATATCCGCAACAGCGCCGCGACGATCTATCATCCGGTTGGTACCTGCAAGATGGGCAATGACGAGATGAGCGTGGTGGATGATCATTTGCGGGTCCGCGGCCTGTCGGGCCTGCGCATCGCCGATGCCTCGATCATGCCCGTGGTAACCTCCGGCAACACCAACGCGCCCGCCATGATGGTCGGTGAAAAATGCGCCGATATGATACACAGAGAACGCAATCGGTGAGCGCAATCGATGAATGTAATCGGTGAAGGTAGTCAGTCGCTCAGGCAGCGGAAAAGACGATATCTTGTGCGCCTTCCCAAAGTACCAAACGGCCAAAATCGTATAGCCCTTCCTGTCCCTCGACCACGGTAAGGAAATGGTTTCCGGCGAGGTCGCCCATTTTGCTGGCAAAGCTGGCGCTGCCGTAGGCGAAAAGGATTTCCGTCTCGCTGTAACCGCCTGGGTAGAGCAGGATATCGCCGCGGGATGGATGACAGGTATGGTTTTCGAAAGCCAATTTGCTATCGAAATCGCCCAACGGAATCCAAACCGCCTCCCCACTCCAGCGGGAATGGATCGTCTTGTTTTCAAAGGGCAATAATTCGCGAAAACGGGCGCAGGTTTTCGGGGCTTGCTCAAGCTCGAATTTTGCCTTGAACGTAAAGGGTCCTGCCTGGATGTTTAGAAATTCCATCTATTTCCGCCTTTGCGCCAATGCCTCGGGTCCGAAATCCGGACAGCCCAGACACTACGCAAGCAGCGTCATGATTGGAAGTGATCCAGTTTCGAAGCGACCGGGCTAACGTGGATCTACGGGCGCTCGGTGGTATAAGGCATAATGCAGCAACGATCACCGTGATCGACCGGTTTTCACGATAAAGGTGTGTTTTAGGCATGACGCAAGCGTTTTCAAATATCCGCATTCTTGATTTCACCCAGGTTCTGGCTGGGCCTTTCGCGGCCCAGCAACTGTCGCTGTTGGGAGCAGAAGTCATCAAGGTCGAACAGCCGGGTGACGGCGATCAGATACGCCGGCTGATTTGCGGCGACGAATTGCGCGCCCAGGGCCTCTCTCCCAGCTATCTGATGTGCAACGTCAACAAGCGCGGCATTGTTCTCGATCTGAAATCGCCGGAAGCCAAGGAAATCGTCACCCGCCTGATCAAGGAAAGCGATGTGGTGATGGAGAATTTCAAGGCTGGGCAGATGGATCGCCTGGGCTTTGGCTATGACTTCTCCAAATCCATCAAGCCCGACGTCATCTATTGCTCCATTTCGGGCTATGGCCAGAAAGGTCCGAAAGCCGGCGTGCCCGCCTATGACGGTGCGATCCAGGCGGCATCCGGCATGATGAACGTCAACGGCCATCCCGAAACCGGCCCCACCCGGGCCGGCTTTTTCCTGGTCGATATGACCACTGGCCTGACGGCGGCGCTGGCGATTTCCTCCGCCCTGTATCGGCGCAGGGAAACCGGCGAGGGGCAGCATCTTGATGTTGCCATGCTGGACAGCGCCTTGACGCTGCAGGCCTCCCGCTTGGTCTGCCACACGGTTGAGGGCGAGGAAGCGCGCTTGGATGGCAATGAATCCATAACCCGGATGCCCACGGCGAATGTCTACGGCACCGCCGATGGTCATCTGCAAATAGCCGCCGTTCAGGAGGCCCAGGTCAAAGCCTTGTTCGATACCATAGGCATCGGCGCATTGCTGGATGATCCGCGCTATGGCGACCGTGATGGGCGGATCGAACATGGCGAATTTCTAAAAGGCCAGATCTCCGCCGCCCTGGCCTCGGACAGTGCCGACAATTGGGTCGAAAAACTACAAGCCGCGAAAGTGCCGATCGCCAAGATCAAGCGCTATGCCGATGTCGTCGCGGACGAGCAGATGGCCCATCGTGATATCCTGGTCGATGTAGATGGCCCGCCCAGCCTGGGCGGCAGTCAAAGACTGGTTGCCGCCGCCTATATGGCCAACGTGGACGGCCCCGCCGTGCGTCACGGCGCCCCCGACCATGGCCAGCACACGGACGAGGTTTTGGGCGAGATAGGGTTCTCGGAAGCGGAAATCGCCGGCTTTCACGACAGCGGCGCGGTTTAGCATGGGGATAGGTCAGCTGCGAAACTTAGACCCATCGACGTTGCCGCAAGAAATAAGACCTGACCCCGATCTTGTGGGGTATCGAACAACACTGACCCTGTTGATTGTCCGCTAAACTCCGCTGCCGATGACGGCCATGGCTTCGACTTCGACCAGCAGTTCGGGCATGACCAACGCTGGCGTGGCGACCGCCGTGCTGGCTGGTACGCCCTCTGGAAAGGCCTCGGTACGGGCCTTGCCGAAATCGCTGTAAGAGGAAATATCGGTCAGATAGGTGGTGATCTTGACCACATCGGCCATGCTTGCCCCGGCGCTGGCCAAGGCCTGTTCGATGTTTTTGAAGATCTGCTTTGATTGGGCATAGACGTCGCCCACGCCAATGATATTGCCCTCGCCGTCCAGGGCCACGATGCCGGACAATTGTACTGTATCGCCCAGCTTCACGCCGGCGGAGATGTTATATTTCTTGGTCCAGGCCCAGCCCGGATCGAGGCGCTCTTGCTTCATGGTGGTCTCCTTCGCATGGCTCTAAATTGAAAGCAGCTGCCAAATCACGCTGCCTCGAAACCCTTGACCATGGCGGCCCATTTATCCACCGGGTCTTGGTCGGGGATCGGATAATACGTCGCGATGCGCTGGACCAGGCCGCTGTAGCGCTGCTTCAACAGACCACCCAGCTTGCTGAAATCGGTTGAAACCGCGACCTCGGCCAGCAGTTTGTCGGGTACCTTGGCGGCGATATTTTCGAAATCGCCGGTTCGGACGATGCCGCTCAGTTCCTTGCCCAGCGCCTCCAGGCCGTGATGGCGCAACAGAGCGCGATAATTCGGCGTCGAGGCATAGAAGGCGACCTGTTCGCGGATCTGCTGCTCCGATGCGCTGCGCTCGGCCTCGGTCTCGCCCAGGACGCAGAAGACGGAGGCGTGCAGGTCCAGATCATCCACTGATTTGCCCGAAGTTTTTGCCCCCTCATCAATGGCGGGGCGGACCACGTCGCGCAGATAGGCGGTGGAATGCATGGGATGCACATGGAAGCCGTCCGCCACTTCGCCCGCCACCCGGCACATGCGCGGATTAACGCCGGCGACATAGATCGGTATGTGCGGATGCTCGATGGGTCCAGGTACAAAGGCCGGGTTGGTCAGGATGAATTTATAGAATTGGCCCTCGTATGCCGGCCTGGTACCGTTCTGGAAATTGTCGAAAATGGCGCGCAGACAGCGGATGTAATCGGTCAACCGCGCCGCCGGGTGTTCGAACGGCATGGCGTAGCGGCGTTCGATATGGGCCCTAACCTGAGTGCCCAAACCAAGATGGAAGCGGCCGCCGCTGGCCTGTTGCAGATCCCAGGCGGCCTGGGCCGTGGCGAACGGGCTGCGGCCAAAGGCCACGGCGATATTGGTGCCGATCTGGATTTTGTCCGTCGACATTGCCGCCGCCATCAGGGGCAGGAACGGATCATGCCCCGCCTCGAAACTCCAAACCGCATCGAAGCCCATGGCCTGCATGCGTTTGGCCATCTCCGCCGCCTTGCCCGGATACAGGCTGCCCAGTTGCGCATCGATCTTCATGGCCGTCTCCTACTCTAAATTACATCATCAAATTACATCGTCATCGCGCAGGGCCTGAATGGCCGCCGCGTCATAGCCCAGCTCGCCCAGCACTTCGTCCGTATGCTGGCTCAGGCGTGGCCCGGCGGAGGTTACTTTCGGCTCGCCGTTGGAGGCGTGAAAGCCCGCCCCCGTCATGGTGATCTCGCCCTCTACGCCCGGCGGGGCCGGCACGGTGGCCAGAATGCCGCGATGGGCCAGCTGGGGAAATTCCATCAACTGGGTCAAACTATTGACGGGGGCGACGGGGATGCCGCGCTCGCCCAGATGCTCGATCCAGTGGGCTGTGCTATTGCTCAACAACACCTCGCCGATCAGGGCCTTGACCGCATCGTTGTGTTCGACCCGGCCTTGCGAGGTGGCAAAGCGCGCATCGTCGGCCCATTCTGGATGGTCCAGCAGGCCGACCAATGTCGCCGTCATCTTGTCGGTGATAACGCTGACTTGCATATAGCCGTCCTTGGTCGGCCAGGTATTGGCGGTGCCCTGAAAGGTGGGCGAGGTATTGCCCACCAGCTCCGGCTCCTGCCCGGTGGCGAGGAATTTGTTCAGGTTGGGGCTCATGATGGTCATGGCGCTGTCCAGCATGGAAACGTCCAGGTATTGCCCTTCGCCTGTGTGCGTGCGCCGGAACAGGGCGGAAGAGATGGCGAAGGCGGCGGTGATGCCGGTGGAGATGTCGGCCGGCATATAGCCCGCCCGCATGGGCCCGCTCTCGGGCGTGCCGGTGATGCCCATCATGCCGGAGACGGCCTGAATGGCGCCGTCGTAGGCCGCCTTGCCGGCCATGGGGCCCTGCTGGCCGTAACCTGAAACAGAGCAATAAATGATGTCCGGTTTGACCGCGCGCACCGCTTCATAGCCAAAGCCCAGGCGCTCGATCACGCCGGCCTTGAAGTTCTCCAACACCACGTCGGCGTCCGCCAGCAGGCGGTGGATAATTTCCTTTGCCTTTGGATGCTTCAGATCGACGGTAATGGCGCGCTTGTTGGCGTTCACCCCCATGAAGCCGGGCGAGAGTTTCAGATCGGCCAGTTTGTTGTTGGCCATGGTAGTGCGCATTTGATCGCCCACGCCCGGCTGTTCAACCTTGATCACGTCCGCGCCCAGCATGGCCAGTTGCCCGGAGGCAAAAGGCCCTGCCAGGACCTGGGAAAAATCGATAATGCGGATACCCTCAAAAGCTTGCGTCATTCTTTACACTCCTGAAGCCAAATTCATGGCTCTAAATTATACCGTCATCGCGAAAGGCCTGAATGGCCGCCGCGTCATAGCCCAGTTCGCCCAGCACTTCGTCGGTATGTTGACCAAGAACAGGTCCGGCGGTCTTGCCCGATGGCTCGCCGCCGGAGGCATGGAAGCCGGCGCCGGGAACGGTAATCTCGCCCTGCATGCCTTGCGGCGCCGGCAGGGTCATCAAGATACCCCGATGCTCCAACTGCGGGAAATCCATCAATTCTCCCATGTCATGCACCGGGCCCACGGGCACGCCCGCGGCACCCAGCCGCTGCATCCAGACCGCCGTGGTTTCGGTGTTCAGAATGGCACCGATTTCCGCCCTTACCGCTTCCCTGTGATCAACCCGGCCCTTGTCCGTGGCAAAGCGGGGATCGTCCATCAGTTCGGGCCGGTCAAAGGCAGCACACATTTTTTTGGCCATGGTATCGGTGATCACGGTCATCTGCAGATAGCCGTCTTTGGTGGCCCAGGTATCGCCGCTGCCCTGATAGGTGGGGGAGATATTACCCAGACGCTTGGGCTCCATGCCACCGATCAGATAGTTCGAGATTACCGGGTTCAACATGGTCATGGCGCTGTCCAGCATGGAGACATCGAGATGCTGGCCCTCGCCGGTGCGCGAGCGCCGGAATAGGGCGGAGGCGATGGCATAGGAGGCGGTGATGCCGGTGGAAATATCAACCGGCATGTAACCGACCCGCAACGGCCCGCTATCAGGCGTGCCGGTCACGCTCATCATGCCCGAGGCGGCCTGAATAGCGCCGTCATAGGCGGCCTTGCCCGCCATGGGCCCCTGTTGCCCATAGCCCGAGATCGAGCAGTAGATGATATCGGGCTTGATGGCGCACACGTCTTCATAGCCATAGCCGAGGCGGTCGATAACCCCGCCCTTAAAATTCTGTATCACCACATCGGCGCCCGCCAGCAGACGATGCAGGATTTCCTTTGCCGCCGCACTTTTCAGATCGACGGTGATCGCGCGCTTGTTGGTGTTGACGCCTAAATAAGCCGGCGCCAGCTTGATCGCCGCCAGTTCCTCGGTCGACATCATGGCGCGCATTTGATCGCCCACGCCCGGCTGTTCGATCTTGATCACATCGGCGCCAAGCAGCGCCAACTGACCCGCCGCGAAGGGGCCCGCCAACACTTGGGAAAAATCAATCACGCGGATGCCTTCGAAGGCCTGTGTCATTCTTTGCACTCCCGAACCGGTATTTATGGCATTATTTCTTAAGGTAAGAGACGAAAGGCGGCAATGGCGAACCCAGATATAACTAGTTGGCTTACGGAACTCGGCCTCGGCGATTATGGTCAGGTCTTTACGGATAACCGCATTGATTTTGATGTCCTGGGGGATCTGGCAGAGGCTGATCTGCGCGAACTGGGCCTGGCGCTGGGTGACCGCAAACGCCTGTTGAAAGCGATTGAGGGGCTGACGGCGCCGAGCGTGGCTGCTGTATCGCCCGCGCCCATAGCTGAGCCCATACCTGCGCCCATACCCGCGCCCATACCAGTGCCCGCGCCGGCCGCCGTGGCCGCGCCCGAGGGAGAGCGCCGCCAGGTCGCGGTGCTGTTCGCCGATATCTCCGGCTTTACCCGTCTGGCGGCCAAACGCGATGCCGAAGACGTACATCAGATGCTGAACCGCTTTTTTGCCGCCGTCGATACAGTGGTGCAGGATTTTGGCGGCAGCGTGGATAAACATATCGGTGATGCGGTGATGGCCGTATTCGGTGCGCCGGTGGCCCATACCGACGATCCCGAACGCGCCGTGCGCGCCGCCCTTGGCGTGCATGCCGCCGCGGCCGAGCTTGATCCCCCGATGCAGGTGCATGCCGGCGTCGCATCGGGCCAGGTGGTGGCGTCGAGTACCGGCAGCGCGGCCCATCTGGAATACACCGTGACGGGAGAGACGGTAAATCTGGCCTCGCGCCTGACCGACCTGGCGACGGCGGGCGAAACCCTAATTTCGGGCGGCGTGCACAGCGCCATTGGTGACCGGTTGGACGGGGAAAGCCTGGGCGAAAAAAGTCTGAAGGGTCTGTTGGAACCGGTCGTGGTCTGGCGCGCCGATGGTCTGGCCGAGACGCCAGCCTTTGTCGGGGGCCAATTCATCGGCCGCACGGCCGAGGTCGCCCAATTTCAAGCGGCCCTTGATGCGACCCTGCGCAACGGACACGGTCAGACACTGTTCATTCGCGGTGAGGCCGGCATCGGCAAGACGCGGTTGCTGCATGAATTTCAGCGTTTGGCGGCGGAGCGGGGTTTTTTGAGCCATGGCGGCCAGGCCTTGGATTTTGGCGTCGGCGAAGGCCAGGACGCGGTTCGCGTCCTGCTGCGGGGGCTTTTGGGTCTGGCGCCGGGGGCGGGTCATAATCTGCGCACGGGTGCGGCCGAACGCGTCACCGAGGCGGGATTGATCGAGCCTGAAAAGCGGCTGCATTTGAACGATCTGTTGAACCTGCCCCAGGCCGAGGAACAGCGCGCCCTGTACGAAGCCATGGACAATGAACAACGCAAGCGGGGCCGGGTGGAAACCCTGGTAACCCTGATCTGCAATCTCTCGGAGCAGTCGCCGCTGTTGCTGCGTCTGGAGGATCTGCATTGGGCCTCGCCGGCGTTATTGGACTATCTGACCGGATTGGTGACCGCCGCAGCGGATCATCCGGTGTTGTTGTTGCTGACCTCGCGCCTGCAGGCCGACCCCCTGGGGCCGGCCTGGCGCGGGACGATCGGCGCCGCGCCATTTCAGACCATGGATCTGGGCCCGCTCACCTCGGACGAAGCCCGCAATCTGGTATTCGACTTTGAGGGCGTCGACGCCGCGCGTGCCGCCGCCTGCATTGAACGTTCGGGCGGCAACCCGCTGTTTTTGGAACAATTGCTGCGCAGCCCCGACAGCGGCGATGGCCAGACCATTCCGGGTTCCGTGCAAAGCGTCGTCCAGTCCCGTATTGATGGCCTTTCGGCGGCGGATCGCGCTGCCTTGCAGGCCGCCTCGGTACTGGGCCAGCGGTTTGCCCTGGATGCATTGCGCTTCATCGCCGGCGATGCGGCGTACGAACCCGATAACTTGCTGAATTTTGATCTGGTTCGCAGATCCGATGACAACTATCAGTTTTCCCATGCCTTGTTTCGCGATGCGGTGAACGGCTCGTTCCTGAAAGGCCGGCGGAGGGAGTTGCATTTGCGTGCGGCGGATTGGTACCAGGACCGTGAAGTGGTGTTGTACGCCGAACATCTGGGCCAGGCCGAGAGCGACCGGGCACCAGCGGCCTTTCAACAAGCGGCCCGCGCCGAGGCCCGGGCCTATCGTTTGGAAGGGGCGCTAAAACTGGTGGAACGGGGCCTGGCCTTGGTATCCGGCGCCGCGGAACGCTTTGATCTGATGGCGCATCGAGCCGACCTGCTGCGCCAATTGGGTCGTCCGGAAGACGGCTTGAAGGCATGGGAGGAGGCCGTGGCAGTTGCGGCGACGGACCGCCAACGCTGTCTGGCCTGGGTCGGCATCGCGGCGGCGAACCGGCTGATGGGTATGGGCGAGCGCGCCCTGAGCGTATTGGATCAGGCAGAGGCCGTGGCCAAGGCAGAGGACATGGAAAAGGAGCTGGCGGAGATCTATTGTCATCGCGGCGGCCATGCCTTCGTCGCCGGTAAGTTCGAGCAATGCCTGGAATTGCACCATCAGGCGCTGCGCCATGCCCGCGGCGCGGGCAACCACGAATGGGAAGCCGTCGCCCTGGGCGGTGTCGCGGACGCAGAGTATGGCCGTGGCCGCATGCGCAATGCCCTGGATAATTTCGAGAGTTGCTTTGCCCTCTGCCGGGCCCATGATTTGCTGCATATCGAAGCGCGCAACAGCTTCATGCCGGGTGTAACCGGCTGTTATATTGGCACCCAGGCGGCTGCCATCGAGAAACTAAAAAGTGCGGCCGAACTGTCGGACCGTATCCACAACGTGCGCACGGCAATGATGGCGCGCATGATCATGGGTGAGACCTATGTGGATATGGCCGATTTTGACGCTGCCGAGGTGCCGCTGCGCGAGGGTTTATCCATCGCCCGTTCGTTGGGCAATCGCCGCATAGAGCTGTACATCCTCTACGAACAGGCCCGTAACGCCGATGGCCGGGGACAGCGCGGCCAGGCTTCCGAGATCTTGGAAGAGGCCATTGCGATTGGCCGTGACACCGGTATTCATTTCCACGGACCGCGCCTGTTCGCGCTGCAGGCGCGATTTGCGGCTGAAACGAAGGCATGCCGCACGGCTCTATCCGAGGGCCAGGGCTTGGTGGATGAAGGCGCCAACGCGCACAATGTGCTCTGGTTTCACCGTGATGCCATGGACGCCTGTTTGGCCATCGGTGACGCGGATGGTATTCGCCGGCACGCTGATGCCTTGATAGCATTTACGGCGGAAGAAGCCTTGCCATGGGCGGATTTCTTCGCGGCGCGGGGACATGCCCTGGCGAATTGCATCGACGGCCGGGGGGACGCTGACGCTTTGGCAGAAGCTCATGCCCAGGGCCATGAACTTGGCTTGGCGATTGCCTTGCCGGATATCGAGGCCGCGCAGGCGGAATTAGGGTGAAATTGCGATGACGGCAGTAGATACGCGGACACGGGCTTTTCTGGAAAACTGGTACGCGGCGGTGGCGGCGGAGGATATTGCCGCCATTGCCGATACCCTGGCCGACGATGCGGAAATCGCCTCGCCCGCCTATTGGGCCCCGAAGGGACCGAAAGCTTATGTGGTCGGGGTCTTGACCGGGGTCATGGGCGCCTTCGAGGATTTTCGCTACGAGGGGGAATGGATCGAGGGATCGGAGATAATTCTGGAGTTCAGTGCGCGGATCGGTGAGACCAAGCTGCGCGGTATTGATCGTATCAGTCTGGATGCTGCGGGCCGGTTGCGCCATATCGAGGTCATGGTGCGCCCCATCAACGGCCTGATGGCGTTGGCGGAAAAAGTCCGCAATCATCTGGGCCATCTGGCAGCAAACAATTGACATTAATTTTGGAGACGACTTGATGAAAGAGACATTACAGGCGGGCCTGAAAATTACCCGCCGCTATAACGTGGACAAGGACAAGACCATTGATTTCATGGGCGATGAATTGCGGGTCTACGCCACGCCGATGATGGTGATGGATGTGGAACGGACCTGTCTGGAGCTGATGAGCGAACATGCCGACGAGGGTGAAAGTTCCGTCGGCGCCCGGGTCGAGATCGACCATATGGGGCCGACCCTGATGGATATGTGGATTGAAGTCCGCGCCGAGGTGGTCGAGGTCAAGGGCCCGAAGGTGGTCTTCGACGTGGAGATCCATGATGCCCTCGATCAGGTCGGCAAGTCGCGTCATATCCGCTTCATGATCGACAAGGGTGGCCAACAGGGCCGGTTGGAGAAAAAGCGCGCCAAGGCCAAGGAAGCCGGCGCCCTATAGGTCGATCACTGTAGGACAATCACTGTAGGTCAATCAGGGTCGATGGCCAGCAGCCAGCCGCGGGCCGCATCGACGCTGTTGAAGATACGGGTTGGGTAGGGATTTTTCTGCAGCGTCAGAAACAGCTTCCCCATCGCCCAGCCGACTTTGGTGCGCGGCACGATGGCCACTGCCGAGGTAAGCGCGATGACCTCATCGGTGGCGCCGAATTTGGCCAATTCCGTATCGATCTTGGCGCCGGCCTCGCCGATCGCCAGGACCTTGGATTTTTTCATCGGCGCTAGTTCCCGGTGCTGGTCCAAGGCCTCTTTCAGCAGCTCCAAGGTGATCATCATGGTGCCGTAATCAACAATGACGATGCCGTCTTGATCCAAAATCGTCCTGGGGCTTTCGATCATGTTCTCTACGCGGGCAATCTTGGCTTGAGCCGTCAATTTCGTGGCTGGTCTTGGATTGCCATGACAGGCTATTAGGACAATGGAACAACTTGCCGCTGGCGGCAAACGGAACAACTTGCCGCAGGCGGCAGGGGTGTTAGTTTAGGCGCCAACAAGTTAACAAATACTCGACCGCGGAAGGAGCGGAAAGATGAGCGAACAGGATCCTATTGTTATCGTGGGCAGCGCCCGTACAGCCATGGGCGGCATGCAGGGCGATTTTGCCGCCGTCACGGCTCCCCAATTGGGCGCCACCGCGATAGAGGCGGCTTTGCAGCGCGCCGGAATAAATGGCGACGACGTGGACGAAGTGATCATGGGCAATGTTCTTGGCGCGGGCCAGGGCCAGGCGCCCGCGCGCCAGGCTTCCAAGGGCGCCGGCATACCCGATGCGGTCGGTGCGACCACGATCAACAAAATGTGCGGCTCCGGCATGAAGGCGGCGATGTTTGGCCACGATCTACTCGTCGCGGGTTCGGCAGAGGTGGTGGTTGCGGGCGGCATGGAAAGCATGACCAACGCGCCCTATCTGTTGCCAAACGCACGCAGCGGCATGCGCCTGGGCCATGGCGAGGTCAAGGACCATATGTTCCTCGACGGACTGGAAGACGCCTATGACAAGGGCCTGGCCATGGGCGTATTCGCCGAACAGACGGCGCAGCACTACCAGTTCACCCGCGAGCAGCAGGATGCCTATGCCATCGAATCCCTGACCCGTGCCAAGGCGGCCACGGCGGATGGCAGCTTTGCCGGCGAAATCACCGCCATGACGGTCAAGGAACGCCGCTCCGAGCGGGTGGTGGAGATCGACGAGCAGCCGGGCAATGCCAATATCGAGAAAATTCCTTCGTTGCGACCTGCGTTTGCCAAGGACGGCACGGTGACGGCGGCCAATTCATCCTCGATCTCCGATGGCGCGGCGGCGTTGGTGCTGATGCGGCAATCGGAAGCGGAAAAGCGCGGCCTGACGCCGTTGGCCAAGATCGTCGGCCATGCCACCCATGCCCAGGAACCGGCCTGGTTCACCACCGCCCCCATTGGTGCCGTTAACACCCTGTTCGAGAAGACCGGCTGGGACAAGGCGGACGTTGATTTGTGGGAGGTCAATGAAGCCTTTGCCGTGGTCACCATGTCGGCCATGAAAGAGCTGGGCCTGCCCCACGATATCGTCAATATTCATGGCGGCGCCTGCGCCTTGGGCCATCCTATTGGCGCCTCCGGTGCTCGTATTCTGGTGACACTGATGGCGGCTCTGCAGAAAACCGGCGGCAAGAGGGGCGTTGCCACCCTATGCATCGGCGGCGGCGAGGCCACGGCCATGGCGGTGGAGATGCTGCACTAGCAACTGTTCGTTCAATGTCCGGAGTACCGCCATGTTGTTGAACCCATGCTGTTAAATGATGACCAGATCATGGTGCGTGATATGGCGCGGGATTTCGCGCAGCGTGAGCTGGCGCCAAATTCAGCCGATTGGGACCGTGAGGCCAAGGTTTCGCCCGATGCCCTCGCGGCCATGGGCCAACTGGGTCTTTTGGGCATGTGCGTCGATCCTGAATGGGGCGGTGCCGGGGCGGATTTCCTATCCTATATCGTGGCGTTGGAGGAAATCGCCGCCGGTGATGGCGCCACCTCGACCATCATGTCGGTGAACAATTCGCCGGTCTGCGCCGCCTTGGTGGAATATGCCACGGACGCGCAAAAGGCGAAGTTCCTCACACCCTTGGCCAAGGGCGAGCATATCGGTGCTTTTCTGCTGACCGAGCCTCAGGCGGGCTCCGATGCCTCGAACTTGCGGACCCGCGCGGTGCGCCAGGGCGACAACTACATCATTAATGGGGATAAGCAGTTCATCACCTCTGGGCGGATCGCGTCCACGGCGATGATTTTCGCCGTCACCGATCTGGACGCAGGTGCTAGGGGGATCAGTTGCTTTCTCTGCCCCACGGATGCGCCGGGCTTCAATGTTGTGCGTATCGAGGACAAGCTGGGGCAGCGGGGTTCGGATACGGCGCAGATCTCGCTGGATGATCTGGAGGTGCCGGCGGAAATGATGTTGGGGCGGGAGGGCGAGGGTTACAAGATCGCCCTGGCCAATCTATCCACTGGCCGCATCGGCATCGGGGCCCAGGCCACGGGCTTGGCGCGGGCGGCCTTCGAACATGCGCTGGCCTATGCCAAGGAACGGGAAGCCTTTGGCAAGCCGATTTTCGAACATCAGGCGGTGGCCTTTCGCTTGGCCGAGATGGCCACTAGAATAGAGACGGCGCGGCAATTGACCCATCATGCCGCATCCATGTTGATGGCGGGGATGCCGTGCCGCAAGGAAGCTTCCATGGCTAAGCTGTTTGCCTCGGAAATGGCCGAACAGGTCTGCTCCGATGCGATCCAGACATTGGGCGGTTATGGCTATCTAAACGATTATCCGCTGGAGCGGATCTATCGCGACGTTCGGGTGGCGCAAATCTATGAGGGCACCTCGGATGTGCAGAAAATACTGATCAGCCGATTGATCAAGAACGATGTATAGAGCAATTTTCAATTAATCAGAGTCGCCACCGTAGCTTATTTGGCGCGACTTAAGTGATTGGTTCAATTGCTCTTTATCTTGAGTGTCTGAGCACATTTTCTTCGAATGCGCTCTCGAATTTGCGTTGTAAGGATGATCCTATGAGTGCTGCTGCCAAACCCTTGCCCTTGGATGGCCTGACCATTCTGGAAATGGGCTCTTCCCTCGCTGGGCCGTTTGCCGGCAAGACACTGGCCGAATTTGGTGCCACGGTGATCAAGGTGGAGCCGCCCGAGGTCGGTGATGCCTCACGTGGTTGGGGGGCTGGACGCTTAGGCGGCAGTGCCGTGATGTTTCAGGCCTTCAACAAAGGCAAGCGCTCTCTTACCGTTGATTTCGCCAACACGGACGAACTTGCCCAGTTGCGCCGCCTGGTCTCGGAAAAGGTCGACGTCGTGTTTCAGAACCTGCGCCCCGGCGTGGTGGATAAATTCAGCCTCGATGGCGCCACGCTGATGGCTGATAACCCGCGTCTGATTTATTGCAACATGGGTGCCTATGGCCCGCAAGGGCCGCTGAAGGATGCGCCGGGCTATGATCCGCTGATCCAGGCCTTTACCGGGATTTCCGATGCCACGGGCGACCCCGATGGCGATGCGGTCCGCGTCGGCGTGCCGTTGATCGATATTGGTACGGGCATGTGGGCCGTGATTGGCATCTTGACCGCCTTGCATCAACGCGCGGTCACGGGCCAGGGCTGTCTGGTTGATGCGGCCATGTTGGAAACAGCGCTGGCCTGGCAGGGTTTCAACGTCGCCAATCATGAAGGCAGCGGCGGCTGGCCCGAACGCATGGGTTTGCAGGGGCCTTTGCTGGTGCCCAACGGCGGTTTCGAAGCCGGGGATGGAACTTTAGTGATGACTGTTGGCACGCCGGCGCAGTTCGCCCGGCTTTGCCGGGTATTAGAGCGCGAGGATTTGTTGGACGATCCGCGTTTCGCCACCAATGACGGGCGCGTCGCTAACAGGCCGGCCTTCAACGATACGGTCAATGAAACCTTGCGCGGCAAAACACGCGCCGAATGGAATGCGCTGTTGAACGCGGCGGATGTGCCGAATTCTCCGTTGATGAACCTTGGTGAAACCATGGACCATCCGCAAACCGCGGCCACGGGTATCATGCAGAAAAGTCCGGACGGCAGCTTTAGTCTGATTGGCCCGCCCATCCGTTTTGATGGTAAGCGGCCGCCGTTCAGCCGAAACGCGCCGGAACTGGGCGAGGCCAACCAGGAGGTCTTTGCCTTCATGAAGGACGGATGACGCGTACGGATTTTGATGCCTATTGCCGCCGTTTCAAGGCTACGGAGCATGTCGTGCAATGGGGCGGCGCCTCGGTCTGGAAAATCGGCGGCAGGATTTTCGCCATCTGCTCCAGATGGGGTGCGGGAAAGCATGCCAAGATCAGCTTTAAATGCAGCGATTTGAGCTACCGTCTCCTCTCCGAGCAGCCCGATATCGTGCCGGCGCCATATCTGGCACGGGCGAAATGGGTGCAGCTCGAAAATGACGACGCCATGGATGATCAAGACCTCAAGGCCTATATCGAGGCCGCCTATTTTATTATCATGGCCAAACTGACGAAGGCCAAGCGCAAAGAGCTTGGTCTGACGCTACCTTCGAAATGAGGTCTCAGCTATTCCGCCGTTCGTGCAGCATGATGAACAGCCCGGCCATGGCGATAATGGTGGCGCCGGCCAGGGTATTCAGGCTGGGGATATTGCCGAATACCAGATAACCCGTGGCGGCGGCCCAGATGATCTTGGAATAATTGAACGGCGCCAGCAAAGACGCCTCCGTCTCGGCAAAGGCCTTGATCATGCACAAATGCGCTCCCATGCCCAAGGCGCCCTGGATCCCGAAGGTCAGCCAGTGCCATGGTTCCGGCGTCTCCCAGACAAACGGCAGCGCCAGAGAGCTCCAAACCAGGCCGCCCAGCCCGGTGTAGAACAATGTGGCGAAGGTATTTTCCGTGCTGGCCAGCAGCCGTGTGGCGATCTGAAAACCGGCGAAGGCAACCGCACCAAATAACGGCAGCAACGAGATCCAGCTGGCCAGGCCGCTGCCTGGCCGCACCACTACCAGAACGCCCAGCAGGCCGCCCATGACGGCCAGCCAGCGGGCCCTATCCACCTTCTCCTTCAAGATGGGTATGGCAAGCAGGGTGATGAATAGGGGCGAGGTAAAGCTGATCGCCGTTGCATCGGCCAAGGACATATAGCGCAAGGCGATGAACAGTAGACTGATGGACAGCACCAGCAGACCGGAGCGGCCAATGTGCAGCAGCGGTCTTCGCGTGCTCAACAGGCGGGGCAGGGCGCCGCCCTTGCTCGCTGCCAGTCCGAGCACACAGATGAAGATGCCCAGAAAGTAACCCCAGACCAATTGAACGGGAGGCAGGGAGGCGGTCATGTATTTCGCCGCCGTGTCGACCACGGTGATAAAGCCGATGGAGGCAAGCAGGAAGAGTATGCCGATTTGTGTCTTTTTTTGTTCTTGCACGAGACCCCGGCCCACTCTTCAAACGTTGTTGGCTCTTAGCATAGTGCATCGCGCTTGCTAATGCTCGCCCGGTCGTGACAATGGACACACAAATTAGTTTCACCAACACGAAACCAACAGGATACCAACATGACTGAAGCGACCGGGCAGGGACCCTTAAGCAGATTTCGCGTGCTCGATTTGACGCGGGTGCGGGCCGGACCGACCGCCGTGCGGCAGCTGGCGGACTGGGGCGCCGATGTGATCAAGTTGGAAACGCCGCCCAGCCCGAACGAGGGCGAAGGCATGGGCGGGCCGCGTCATGGCCCGGATTTTCAGAATATCCATCGCAACAAGCGTGGCCTGACCTTGAACCTGAAATCAGCCGAGGGCATGGAGGTATTTCGTCGCCTGATAGCCCAGGTTGATGTGGTGGTGGAAAACTACCGCCCCGATGTAAAGCACCGTCTTGGCATCGATTATGACAGTCTGAAAGAGATAAATCCGGGCCTGGTCTATGGCTCGATCTCGGGCTTTGGCCAGGACGGACCCTATGTGGGACGCCCCGGTTTTGATCAGATCGCCCAGGGCATGGGTGGCCTGATGTCGATTACCGGCGAGCCGGGTGCGGGGCCCATGCGGGTCGGTATCCCCGTGGCCGATCTGACGGCGGGGCTGTTCTGTGCCCAGGGTATCCTGATTGCCTTGCTGGAGCGGGAGGTTTCGGGCCAGGGACAGTGGGTCAAATCCTCGTTGCTGCAATCCCAGATCGCCATGTTGGATTTTCAGGCCGCGCGCTGGCTGCTGGCCCAAGACGTGCCGCAACAGGCCGGTAACAATCACCCCACCTCGATCCCCACCGGGGTCTTCAAGACCATTGATGGCCATATCAATATCGCGGCCTCGGGCGCGGCGATCTATGCCCGCCTGGTCGAGGTGTTGGACCAGCCCGACCTTGGCACCGATGAACGCTTCGCCGATGGCGGCGCCCGGTCGAAAAACCGCGATGCCCTGAACGATCGGATCGAGGCGGTCACGGTGACCAAGTCCAGCGAAGCGTGGGTAGATATCCTGAACGAGGCCGGGGTGCCCTGCGGGCCCATCTACAGTATCGATCAGGTCTTCGCCGATCCGCAGGTGCAGCATCTGAAGATGGCCCAGGGGGTGGAAAACGCCACGCTTGGCCATCAGGAGGTGGTGGGCCAGGCAGTTGAATTGAGCCGGACGCCATCGGAAATCCGCTTCGCCACGCCTGAATTGGGCGAGCACACGGACGAGATCCTGGGCGAATTGGGCTATGCGCCCGAGGAGATCGCGGCTCTGCATGATAGTGGTGCCGTATAGAGGAGAGAGCAATGCAAAGCCTTGCTGAAATAGCCGATGACCTGGCAGCTGGACGTACCACCAGCCGGGCCCTGACCGAAGCCGCCCTGGCCCGCATTGACGATCCGGCGGGGGAGGGCGCGCGGGCCTTTATCAAGGTCTATCACGAAGCAGCCCTGGAATGCGCCAAGGCCTCGGATCAGGCCCGTGCGCATGGTATCGTGCCCTCGCCCCTGGCCGGGATTCCCGTTTCCATCAAGGATCTGTGCGATGTGGCGGGGGAGGTCACCTTGGCCGGCTCCAGCGTGCGCCAGGACGCCGAGGCGGCGACGAAGGATGCTCCGGCGGTGGCGCGTTTGCGGGCGGCGGGGGCGGTGATCACCGGGCGGACCAATATGGTGGAATTCGCCATGGGGGCGCCCGGCACCAATGCCCATTATGGTACGCCCAAGAATGCCTGGGACCGGGCCACGGGGCGGATACCTGGCGGCTCGTCCTCGGGCGCGGCGGTCTCGGTCACCGACGGCATGGCGGCCGCCGCCCTGGGAACGGATACCGCCGGTTCGGTGCGTATACCGGCTGCGCTTTGTGGTCTGGCGGGTTTCAAGCCGACGGCCCGGCGGGTGCCCACGGAAGGGATTTATCCCCTGTCCAGAACCCTGGACTCCGTCGGCCCCCTGGCCCCTACCGTGGCCTGCTGCGCCCTGGTGGATGCAGTCTTCGCCGGCGCGGCGCCGCCTGAATTGACGCCGCGACCGCTACAGGGCCTGCGTTTGGCGGTGCCGAAGTATCTGGTTTTTGATGATGTGGACGATACGGTGGGCGCCGCCTTTCAAGCTGCCTTGAGCAAGCTGTCGGCGGCGGGCGCGCGGATCACCAAGATAGATTTCGCCGAACTGGCGCGGATGCCCGCGATCAACCGGATTGGCGGCTTTTCCACCGCCGAGGCCTATGCGTTGCACCGCACCGTCCTGGACCGGGCCGGCAATCAATATGACCAGAATGTTGCCGCCCGCATCCGCGCGGGCGAGGCCTGGACCGCCGCCGACTATCTGGATCTGATAGATATCCGCGCCGACATGATGGCCGCCGCGAACCGGATCAGCGCACCCTTTGATGCCATTGTCATGCCGACGCTGCCGGTGATCGCCTGCGCGATAGCCGATGTTGAAGACGCCGAGGCCTGGGCCACCACGGGCCGGTTGTTGCTGCGCAATACCTTGGTTTCCAATTTTCTGGACCGCTGCGCCCTGACCGTGCCCTGCCATGACCAGGGCGCTGCGCCAGTTGGGTTCACAATGATGGGCGAGAGCATGGGAGACCGGCGGTTGTTGGAGATCGGCCTGGCGGTGGAGGCTTGTATCTCCCCTGCGCTGGCGTGAGTTCGGCCTCTGGTGACCACGACCGGGCGGCCTTTATTGCCGCCAACACGGTCGTGCAATCGCCCGAGTTGTTGCCTGAAATACGGCTGCATCTGGCCTCGGAAGATATGCCTATTTGGCAGATGGAGGACGAGGAACGGGAAGCGGCGGGCGTGCCTTTGCCCTATTGGGCCTTTGCCTGGGCCGGGGGGCAGGCGCTGGCGCGATATTTCCTCGATCAACCTGAAGCGGTCCGCGGCAAGAGCGTCCTCGATGTCGGTGCCGGCAGCGGGCTGGAGGCCATCGCCGCGGCCATGGCGAGGGCGGAAGTAGTTCTGGCGGCGGATACCGATCCTTTTGCCATTGCCGCGACCGAGTTGAATACTGAATTGAACGGCATGGTCCTGGATACCACGGCGCAAGATCTGGTGGGGCAGTCGGGGGATTGGGACCTGGTGATGATCGGTGATCTGTTCTTTGAACAGCCCCTGTCGGGGCAATTGGAATCCTGGCTGCGTGGTTTGCATAAAGCGGGCGTGGAAATTCTGATCGGCGACCCGCAAAGGACCTTTTTACCCCGCCAAGGTTTGGAGCAACTGGCCACCTATGCGGTACCGACCACATCGGCGCTGGAAGATAGTGATTTACGCAATGCCAGCGTCTGGCGGATGGTCGATTATTGAACTATGCTGCGCGCTTCTTATTGATTGGAGGCGTACAAATGAGTGATCAAATAAAATATCTTCTGGAAGAAGAGAAGCTGCCAAAGACCTGGTACAATCTGGCCGCCGACCTGCCCGAGCCCATGCCTCCCGTATTGCATCCGGGCACCGGCCAGCCTGTTGGCCCCGACGATTTGGCGCCGCTGTTCCCCATGGCCTTGATCGGCCAGGAAGTCAGCACCGAGCGGGAGATCGAAATTCCCGAACCCGTGCGCGAGGTTTATCGTCAGTGGCGGCCTTCGCCCTTGCACCGGGCCCGGCGCCTGGAAGAGGCCCTCGATACCCCCGCCCGGATTTATTACAAATATGAAGGCGTCAGCCCCGCCGGCAGCCACAAGCCGAATACCTCGGTGGCGCAAGCTTTTTACAACAAGGAAGAGGGCGTCAAACGCCTGACCACCGAGACGGGTGCGGGACAATGGGGTTCGTCCCTGGCCTATGCCGGCAATCTGTTCGGCCTTGAGGTCGAGGTCTACATGGTCAAGGTCTCGTACAATCAAAAGCCCTATCGCCGGGCCTTGATGGAGACCTATGGCGCGACCTGTTACGCCTCGCCCTCGGACCGGACCGAATCCGGCAAGGCGATCTTGGCCCAGGACCCGAATTCGCCGGGCAGCCTGGGTATCGCGATTTCCGAGGCGGTGGAACTGGCCGCGCAACGGGATGATACGAAATACTCCTTGGGCAGTGTGCTGAACCATGTGCTGTTGCATCAATCGGTGATCGGTGTCGAGGCTATCGCGCAGATGGAAATGGCGGATGATTATCCCGATATCGTCATTGGTTGCGCCGGTGGCGGCAGCAACTTCGCCGGTCTGGCTTTCCCATTCCTGGGCGCCCAGCTGCGCGGCGGCAAGAAGGTGCGGATCATCGCCTCGGAACCCGCCGCTTGTCCCTCCCTGACGCGCGGTACGTATGCTTATGATTTCGGCGATACGGGTAATCTGACGCCGCTGGTCAAGATGTACACCTTGGGCTCGTCCTTCATGCCGCCAGGGTTCCATGCCGGTGGCCTGCGCTACCACGGCATGTCGGGTATCGTCAGCCATGTTAAGAATCTGGGCCTGATCGAGGCGGAGGCCTATCAGCAAATCGGCTGCTTTGACGCGGCGGTGAAATTCGCCCGCAGCGAAGGCATCGTGCCCGCGCCTGAATCCAGCCACGCCATCCGCGCGGTTTTCGAACAGGCGGAACAGTGCAAGCAGGAAGGCACGGCCAAGACAATCCTGTTCAATCTGTCGGGCCATGGTCATTTCGACATGGCTGCCTATACGGATTACTTCGCCGGTAATCTGGAAGACCGCGACTATGACGAAGCGGCCTTGCAAACAGCGCTGGCTGCCTTGCCACAGGTGGCGGCGGAGTAGTTCTTGGTTTTCGACTAATTGAGGTCAATCGACGATGACGGTGATCACCAGCAAGGTGCAAACCCGTTCGCCTGAATTCGAGGCGAACTATGCCCATATGGAAGACAAGTTAACGGCGTTACGCGCCGCCGTCGCCCAGGTCAAACTTGGCGGCGGCGAGCGTTCCCGCCAGCGGCATGCGGATCGGGGCAAGCTGTTGCCTCGGGAGCGCATCCGCTCGTTGCTGGATCCGGGCGCGCCGTTTCTGGAACTGCAGCAACTGGCGGCGTGGGAGCTTTATGACGAGGATATCCCCTCCGCCGGCGTGATCACCGGGATCGGCCGGGTTTCCGGCCGGGAATGCCTGATCATCGCCAATGACGCCACGGTCAAGGGCGGGACCTACTATCCCATGACCGTGAAAAAGCATGTCCGGGCCCAGGAAGTGGCTGAGCAGAACCATCTGCCGTGCATCTATTTGGTAGATTCGGGCGGTGCCAATCTGCCGCAGTGGCCGGATGTATTCCCGGACCGGGATCATTTTGGCCGAATTTTCTACAATCAGGCCAACATGTCCGCCAAGGGTATTCCGCAGATCGCCGTGGTCATGGGATCGTGTACCGCCGGTGGGGCCTATGTGCCGGCGATGTCGGATGAAAGCATTATCGTACGCGAACAAGGCACAATTTTTCTAGGCGGCCCGCCGCTGGTCAAGGCGGCCACGGGCGAGGAAGTCTCGGCGGAAGATCTAGGCGGCGCCGATCTGCATTCGCGGACCTCCGGCGTGACCGATCATTACGCCATGGACGACCGCCATGCTCTGGCCATTGCCCGGCAGATCGTCGGCAATCTAAACCGGGTCAAGCATTGTTCCTGGGACGTCAAGACACCGCGCCCGCCCGCCTATGACCCCAAGGAGCTGTTCGGCATCCTGCCCCAGGATGTGCGCCAGCCCTATGATGTGCATGAAGTAATCGCGCGTATCGTGGATGGCAGCGAGTTTGACGAGTTCAAGCGCCTCTACGGCACCACGCTGGTCTGTGGCTTTGCCCATGTCTGGGGCTATCCGGTGGGTATCGTCGCCAACAACGGCATCCTGTTTTCGGAATCCGCCCTGAAAGGCGCCCATTTCATCGAGCTGTGCAGCCAGCGCAATATTCCCCTGGTGTTTCTGCAGAACATCTCCGGCTTCATGGTCGGGCAGAAATATGAAGCCGGCGGCATCGCCAAGGACGGCGCCAAGCTGGTCACCGCCGTCTCCACCACCAAGGTGCCGAAATACACGATCATCACCGGCGGCTCCTATGGCGCCGGCAACTACGGCATGTGCGGCCGGGCCTATAGCCCGCGGTTCCTATGGATGTGGCCCAGCGCCTCGCTGGCTCTGATGGGGCCGGATCAGGCGGCGGGCGTCCTGGCCACGGTGCGCCGGGCCGGGCTGGAGCGCCAGGGCGAGGAATGGAGTGCCGAGGCGGAGGCTGAATTCAAACAGCCGATCATCGATCAGTTCACCGAGCAAAGCTCACCCTATTTCGCCACGGCGCGGGGTTGGGATGATGGTCTGATCGATCCTTCCGAAACCCGCAACGTGTTGGGTTTGGCGCTGTCCGCGTCAATGAATGCACCGGTGGAGCCGACCAACTTCGGCATCTTCCGCATGTAGTGCTAAGTCTTGAGTAAGAAGGATTTCTAAATGAGTGACGATGTCGTACTGGTGAAAAAGCACGCCAATGGTTTGGCCGAAGTCACCATGAATCGCCCGGAAATCTTCAACGCCCTGAATGTGGAGTTGCAGGCCCGGTTAACGGAAGTGTTCATGGATCTGGGCGCCGATGACGAGGTGCGTTTCATCACCCTGACCGGTGCGGGCAAACATTTCTGCGCCGGCGGCGATATCAACTATCTGCTGGAAACCGGACAGTGGAGCGTGGCGGATAATCAAGCGGATGCTGAAAAGCTGGCAAAGATGCTGAACACCATCTTCACCTGTCCCAAGCCGGTGATCGGATTGATCAATGGCGCGGCCTATGGCGGCGGCCTGGGGATGACCACGGTCTGCGATATCGCCATCGGCGTCGAGGCGGCTTCGTTTACCCTGTCGGAAGTGAAACTGGGGTTGATCCCCGGCACCATCGCGCCTTATGTGGTCCAGGCCATGGGGGTGCGTCAGGCGCGGCGCTGGTTTGTCACGGCTGAACGTATCGACGCTCATAAAGGCAAGGAACTGGGCTTGCTGCATGAGGTGGTGGCGGATCAGGCAGCTTTGGAGGCCGAGCGTGACCGTCTGATCGATATGATGCAAAAGAATGGCCCGATCGCGATGCAGGACAGCAAGGCCCTGGTGCTGGCCGTCTACAATCGCCCCGTGGACAACAATGTCATGGTCGATAGTGCGCGGCGGATCGCGGAAAGCCGTGCCAAGCCCGAAGGCCAGGAGGGCGCGACAGCTTTTCTGGAGAAACGCCCCGCCGCCTGGGTGCCACAAGGTTAGCGGAGAGAAACCAGAGATGTTTCGCAAGATATTGATAGCCAACCGTGGTGAAATCGCCTGCCGCGTCATGCGCACCGCGCATCGCATGGGTGCCGCCACGGTCGCCGTATATTCAGAGGCCGACGCCAATGCCATGCATGTAGCCATGGCGGACGAGGCGGTCCTGATCGGCCCCGCCCCGGTGCAGGAAAGTTATCTGCTGATCGATCGGATTATCGATGCGGCGCAACGGACAAGGGCGGAGGCGATCCATCCCGGTTATGGCTTCCTGGCGGAAAATGCAGCTTTCGCCGAGGCTTGCGCAGCGGCCAATATCATCTTTATCGGCCCGCCGGCCTCGGCAATCCGCGCCATGGGCGAAAAGGCGGCGGCCAAGGCTTTGATGCAAAAGGCAGACGTTCCCGTGGTCCCTGGCTATCACGGCGATGACCAGGACGATGATGTCTTGACCAAGGCGGCGGACGAGATCGGCTATCCAGTTTTGATCAAGGCGGTTCTGGGGGGGGGAGGCAAGGGCATGCGCCAGGTTGATGCCGCTGGCAAGTTTGCCACCGCCTTGAAAGGCGCCCGCCGCGAGGGTTTATCTTCATTCGGTGATGACAAGGTGTTGGTGGAGAAATTTCTCGAACGCCCCCGGCATATTGAAATTCAGGTCTTCGCCGATCAACAAGGCAATGTGGTGCATTTGTTCGAGCGGGATTGCTCCGTGCAACGTCGCCATCAGAAAGTGTTGGAGGAGGCACCAGCACCCGGCATGACGCCCGAGATGCGCCGTGCCATGGGTGATGCCGCCGTCGCCGCGGCCCAGGCCATTGGCTATATTGGCGCCGGCACGGTGGAATTTATCGCCGATGTCAGCCATGGCCTGTCCGAAAATGCCTTCTATTTCATGGAAATGAATACCCGTCTGCAGGTGGAGCATCCGGTGACCGAGATGATCACCGGCCAGGATCTGGTCGAGTGGCAGCTGCGTGTTGCCGCCGGCGAAGCCCTGCCCATGACCCAGGACGAACTGGTAATCGACGGCCATGCGGTGGAGGCGCGGGTCTATTCGGAAAACCCGCAAAAGAAATTCCTGCCCGCCACAGGTACCTTGCATCGTCTGCGCCCGCCCAAGGAAGGCCCGCATCTGCGGGTCGATACCGGCGTGCGCGAGGGCGATGAAGTCTCCATGTATTACGATCCGATGATCGCCAAGCTGATCGTCTGGGACCGGGACCGGGCGTCGGCCCTGCGCCGTTTGCATGATGCGCTGGAACGCTACGAGATCGCCGGTGTTATCACCAACGTCAATTTTCTGGCCGCCGTCGCGGCCCATCCCGCCTTTGCCGCCGGCGAGCTGGAAACCGGCTTTATCGACAAGCACAAGGATGATTTGATCCCCGCGCCGGGCGCGGTTCCCGACAGGGCCTTGGCCCTGGCTTGTCTGGACCTGCTGTTGGCCCGTCAGGGCCATGCCGCCGCCGCCGATCCCTATTCGCCCTGGGCCCAGGTTGATGGCTGGCGCCTGAATGATCAGGGCCATGATGAGCTGAGTTTTCGCGATGGCGGCGATGATGGCGATATTCTCGTTACCGTGCATTATCCAAGTGCGGGTGGCTATCGCCTGGATTTGCCCGGCGGCGAGATGCTGGCCAATGGTGAGGTGGACGAAGGCGGGACCTTGTGGGCGGATTTGGACGGTTTGCGTGTCTCCGCCGCCGTGGTCCACGATGGCGACAAGGTGACGATCCTATCAGGTGGCCGGGCGCATCGCATTGAACGCGTCGATCCCATGGCCCTGCGTGACATCGATCTAGATGAAGGCGGCAAGGTTACGGCGCCATTGCCGGGCAAGATCGTGCAGGTTCAGGTCGAGGTCGGCGCCAGCGTCAAAAAGGGCGATCCACTGTTGACCCTGGAAGCTATGAAGATGGAACACACCATCACCGCGCCCCGTGACGCGGTGATTGCCGGCTTACCTTTTGCATCTGGTGAACAGGTCGAGGAAGGTGTGGAATTGGTTGTTTTCGAGGCTTCAGCCAGCGATTAGCGGGCTTTGGCCAGGCCGGGCTACTGCGTCCGAACAGCGCCGCTGGCCGGGCTAATCGCATCATTGGAGAGGGCGACGGTCTGAGTTTTCTTGCGCAATTTCACCAATAGTCCGGAGACTTTTCCACCGCTGCTGCGGATCACGGAGGTGAATTCCGCGCGTTGCGCCAAGGCGAGCGAGACGCCTTCGACCATGATGTCAACCACCCGCCAACCGCTTTCGCGCAGTTTCAGGCGCCAATCCAGCAGGATGACAGGGGCATTGTGAGGCTCGATCTTACTGTGCACGACGGCGCCGTTGTTGCCATCGGTCCGATGGCCGGTAACCGTCAGCCCCCCACTGCCGTAATTACCCAGGCGGCGGCCATAGATGGCGACAATGTAGTCTTCGAACAACCGCACGAATTCGGATTGTTCCGCCTCGTTGGCCCGGCGCCAATAACGGCCTAGGACAAACCGGCCGACGGCGGGCAGGTCGAAATCCCGGCGCAGCAATTGGCGAAAGGCATGGGCCCGGCTGGCAGAGGTCAAATCATCGTCGGTCAATACCACATGCATATCAGCGGCAAGACCGCGCAAGAATTTCTGGGGATCGGTTTCAGCCGCCTGCGCAGGCAACATGAAAGCCGCGCCGGTGATGACCACACCGAGGCAAAGGCACGCCAGACGACGTGTAAACTGTTTGCCCATGTCTAAAACCCTCTTCTTGTAGTACGGCGGCGACCTTCGCCAGCGCTTGTCTACAAGTTCTCATGCAATATTGCGGCCAACTTGTGGCGAAAAGTAGCCTGAGCGGCGCTAATCCTTTGACGATATTGGGGAATTCTTAAAATTGTGGAAACTCGTGTGGTGAAATTTGATTGGCAATTCGGATCAATGTTTGGCGGAATTGGATGATTTGGTCCATTATTGGTCATCGTTTTATCCCAAAATGGGAATAATTTGCGATAAGATGGTAGTAATTTGTTAACTTGGCGCTGCCATCGTATTATTCATGAAAGAAATATCCGGCAACGCGGCAAGAATTGCCCTTGATGGGCTATCCCGCTCCCACGCACAGGCAGCGACCGCATCGCAGCGGATCGTGGCCGGCCCAATTGAGGCCGAGGATATCGTGAGCCTGAAAACCGCCGAGCATGCCTTCAAGGCCAATGCCGCCGTTCTGGCAGCCACCAAGCGCATGGAAGAACGTTTATTGGATATCCTGGCCTGAACGGTTGGCCGCGCGGTGCGTTATACCCATGGCCGCCTAGTGTTTTATCGGATCCAGTCCTCTGAAAGCTTGCTTAATTGGGCCTTCGCGCTGCGTCCATATCGGCGCCACGCTATGCCGGAATTTCTCGATAGCAGCCGGATGGTAATCGTATTATGCCGCGGCCTTACCCTGGGTGAAGCCTTTTGGTACGCCGGCCTTGGCGATCGCGCCCAACAAAGGTTCGTTGGGCAGGCCGGCCGCGACGATCTCGCGCACCGCGACGAGCGCGTCTATATCCACGCCGGTTTTTAGGCCCATGGCCTCCAGCATGAAGACCAGATCATCCATCACGATATTGCCGCTGGCCCCAGGCGCGAACGGACAGCCGCCCAGCCCGGCCAGGGAGGCATCGAACTGGCGCACCCCCTCTTCCAGGGCGGCATGCACATTGGCCAAGCCCAGGCCCCGGGTGTCGTGAAAATGCGCGCTCAACAATACATCGTCGCCCAGGTGGTGGCGCAGGAGGCGATAGACATCCCGGACCTGGGTTGGATTGGCATAGCCGACCGTATCGGAAACGGCCAATTCGTCGGCCCCCAGTTCCAATGCCTTTTCGGCGATGCGGACGATTTCGCCCGAATCAATCTGCCCCTCGATGGTGCAGCCCAATGCCGTGGCCAGGCCGACGCCAAGGGTGACTTTCCTATTTTCCGGCGTGGAATTGCGTAGTTCTGCGATTTGGCGGAATTGCTCCAACGAATCTTCCCGGCTGCAGCGCACGTTGGCCTGATTATGGCTCTCGGAGATGGACAGGACGAAGCTCAACTTGTGCACGCCGGTGGCAAAGCCCCGTTGGGCGCCGCGCAGGTTCGGTACCAAGGCTGAAACCTTCAGACCTTCGAGGCTCAGGGCATCGTCAATAACCTCTTCACAATCCACGAATTGACCCGAGACACTAGGCGGCACGAAGGAGCAAACCTCGATCTCCGGCACCCCGGCCGCGGTTTCGCCTCTGATCCAGGCCTTTTTCTTGTCCGTGGGAAAGAATTGATCGATACCCTGGATGCCGTCGCGCAAGCCAACTTCACAAACTCTCACGTCATTATCCGTTGTCATGACCATAGTCCTTCCAATTCGCGGGCAATTCTTATGGCGTCATTCATAGCGCTTTTCCCAAACGAACCCAAATGAACAATAATGGCGCTGTTGGATTTCGATTCCACTACCTTTGGGGAGACTGATATGCGATTGGCGATTTTAACCGGTGGCGGCGATGTACCGGGCTTGAACTCGTGTATCAAGGCTGTGGTGATGCGGGCGGCGGCCAACGGCTGGGACGTTCTGGGGTTTCGCCGCGGCTGGGGCGGTCCGCTGCATTATAATCCCGATGACGATGCCTCGCAGACGCGCTGGCTGCAGCCTTTGACGCCGGATATCGTCCGCACCATTGACCGCACGGGGGGCACGTTTTTGCATACCTCGCGCACTCATCCGGGCAGGGTAAGGCCGGACGAGGTCCCGGCCTTTCTGGCCGGTTCGAAAAATGCCGTGGCCCACGGCGATGTTGTCGATTGCACGCCTCATGTGTTAGCCGTGATGGAGGCCCTGGGCATCGATGCCTTGATCGCTATCGGCGGTGACGACACGCTTTCCTACGCCGCCCATTTGCATGATCAGGGCCTGGCGGTCGTGGCCATCCCCAAGACCATGGACAATGATGTTTACGGTACCGATTACTGCATTGGCTTTTCCACTGCCATCAGCCGCGGCGTCGACGCCATTACCGCGCTCAGAACGCCCACGGGCAGCCATGAGCGCATCGCGGTGATTGAATTGTTTGGCCGCAACAGCGGCCAGACTGCTCTCATCAGCGGCTATCTGGCGGATGTCGACCGTTCGCTGATTTCCGAGGTGCCCGTCGATATGGACCGGCTGGCGGATTTGGTCATGGCGGACCGCAATCGAAATCCCTCGCACTATGCCATCGTGGTGGTTTCCGAAGGCGCCACGATTTCGGGCGGCGACATCATCGAGGGCGGCGAGGCGGACGCTTACGGCCACCTCAAACTTGGCGGCATAGGCCAGCATATGGGCGATATTCTGACCCAAAAAACCGGCGTGGCAACGATCAACCAGCAGTTGGCCTATTTGATGCGGGCCGGGCCTCCCGACAGCCTTGACCGCATGGTCGCGACAATTTTCGCCAATCTGGCCATGCAGCAGCTTGAAGATGGAAAATCCGGTGTCATGATGGCCTTGCGCGACGGCAAATACACAACGGTGGCGGCAAACACCTGTCTTCAAGGCGAAAATCGGGTTGATGTGAACGAGCTATACGATATTAAGGCCTACCGACCTAGCGTACGCTACGCGTTGGGCAAGCCAATGTTCCTATATTGAATATCATGCAGGCCCCACTCTCGCCCTGGGTGCTGTTTCCATTTTCGCCCCAATCCCGCTAACCTGATCTTTCCCATGGGCCAATAGCAGGCAACCCGGCCGACCATCTTGATAAAAAGAACAGGCAGCATATTGGGCAAGGTCGTCGCGGCGGCTCTGTCCTTGATTATCCTGGCATTGATCGGGGCCGGCGCCATGTTGTCCCAAGGGCCGGTGTCCATTGCACCCCTGGCACCCTATCTGGAAAACTTGCTGGATGATCCGTCTTGGAAATTCCAGGTGCGCTTCAATGACGCGGTGTTGAGTTGGGAAGGCTGGCAGAAGAAGTTGGATGTCAAGGTGGTTGGCGCCCGCTTCGTGGATCGGCAGGGCGTGGACTTGATTTCAGTGCCCCGCATGTCAATCGCTTTCGATACTCAAGCCCTGGTGGCGGGCCAGATCCGCGTCGTTGGTCTGCAATTGATAGAGCCGCGCTTGCGGTTGTTGCGTCATAGCGATGGTCTTATCGAGATCACCAATAACGAAGGCCCCGGCGGTGCGGGCACGCGCCGGGGCTTCAGTTTCGACCCGAACGAGCTTAGCGCGCCCAGCCAGGGCGTCGGCGCGGACGTTGGCATGGCGGCCTTTGGCGCGCTTCGCGAATTGAGCGTGCGCGGCGCCGATTTGTCGCTGCATGATGCCATCAGCGGCCTGGACCTGGCTGTTCCCTCGGCTGATTTGAGTTTGCGTCAGGATGCGATTGGCGTCGCCATGCGTCTATCGACGCGGCTGCGCATTGGTCAATCGGAAGCGGCGTTGGGTATCTCGGCGCTGTACCGCGATGATACCGTGCCTATTGCCGCGGCGATGAATTTTGCCGAGGTCGATGTCGCGGCCCTGGCCGAGACCATAGGCAGCGAGAGCCTGAGACAGCTACGTGGTGTCAAGTTGGTGGCGGCGGGCAGCCTGGATCTGTCACTCCGGCCTGACGGCACCGTCGAAAACCTGAACTTTGATGTCACGACGGGGCCTGGGGAGGTTTTGCTGCCTGCTCTTAATTCCAAGGCATTTCCGCTGGCGGCCATGGCGGCCAATGGCCAGCTAACGGACGATCTGACGCATTTGACGCTGAACGGTCTGCATCTTGATCTGGGCGACGGCCTGGCGATTCGCGCCGACGGTGCATGGCGGCGTGCTGGCGCAGGGGGCATGTCGCTGCAAGGCAAGGGCCAATTCGAAAACGTCAGCATGGAGAAATTGCGCCTCTATTGGCCCGAAACCCTCGGTGTGGATGCGCGCCAGTGGGTGCTGGCCCATGTTCATGAAGGCCATGTGCCGCGGGGTAGGTTCAGCGTTGATATCCAGCCCGGTGATTTGGATCTGGCCCAGCCACGGGCCGGAATGGTGCAGTTGGACTGGCTGTTCCAGGGCGCGGCAGCGGATTATTTTGGCGAGCTGCCGCCGTTGCAGGATGCCAAGGGCAGCGGCCATGTGGATGGCAGAGAGTTCCGGCTTGTCGTGGAACAGGCCACTGCCGGCGGTCTGGAGATTAGCGAAGGCCGCTTACACGTGGCCGAGCTTTCCGCCAGTCCGGCGGTTCTGGATGTGGAATTCGTTGCCCATGGCGGCGTGCGGCAGGCGTTGAGCATATTGGATAACAAGCCCTTGGCGTTTGCCCAGGCCTTGGCCATCAAGCCCGAGGATGCCACCGGTTCATCCGCCACGCGGGCCAGGTTTCGCATCCCCTTGATCGATACTGTTACGTTGGATCAGGTTGGCTTTTCCGCCGCCGCCAATATTGCCGATTTGGCCTTGCGTCAAATGCCCGGTGGCTATGCCCTGGCGGCGGGTACTTTTACCCTGGCCGTGGAGCGGGACGCCTTAAAAATGTCGGGCAATTGTGCGGTCAACGGTGTGCCGCTGCAATTGTCGTGGAAACGCAGCTTTCACCCCGGCCAGGGCGCGCCGAGCGATCATCTAACCTTCCAAGGTCTTGTCGCCGAGACGCAATGGAAAGAATTGGGACTGCTTTCGATGGCCCGGCTGCAGGGTGCCGTGAACATGGCGGTTACCGTCGATGTTTATGACAATGGCGCCCGTCGCGGGGCGGGCAGGTTCGATTTGACCCGCGCCGCCGTGGATCTGAACGAGATCGGTTGGCATAAACCCAACGCCGTGCCGGCGGAAATGAAGTTGACCTTTCAGGTCGAAGCGAACGGCGAAACGGTGATTGATGCTTGGGAGATATCGGGCGCCGGGCTGGCGGCCCGCGGCAGTGCCAAATTGGCTGCCGGGGCTGGATTGCAATCTTTGTACAGTGAGGACCTTGCCCTTGGCGCAACCCGGCTGAGTGTTGATATGGCGACCTTGCCAAATGGCGGTTACCGCCTGCATCTCAAGGGCCCCAGCCTGGATTTGCGCTCTTTCGTGCCAAATTGGCGGACCGGTGGCCAAAAACCTAGCGAAGAGCCGCCTTTGCAGCTGGGTTTACAGATCGACCAGGTTCTGTTGACGGATGATGTCGTGGTCCAGCGCGTGCAAGGCGGGGGCGAGCGGGCCGGGGGCCGCTGGCTGACGGCCAATATGCGCGGGGTGATGGCGGGTGGACAGCCGGTCGGTTTCACCGTGCGGGCGGCGCCCGGCGGGCGCCGCTATACCGTTGTCGCGGGCGATGCGGGCGGCATGGCGCGGGCGCTTGGCATTTATGACAATGCCCGCGGCGGCAGCATGTATCTCGATTTCCTGATGCCCAAGAGTGATCCCGCCAAAGTTAACGCGGAAGAGGGGCCGGTTACCGGGCAATTGCGGGCCGATAATTTCCGCGTGGTCAAGGCGCCGGTGCTGGCCAATTTGCTGACCCTGGGCTCGTTGCAAGGGCTGGGCGATGTGTTGAACGACAAGGGCATTGCCTTCACCCGTCTGGATGTTCCGTTCACCTTGCAGGGTGGGCAATTGCATATTGAACGCGCCCGCGCCGTAGGCCCGGCCCTGGCCTTGATCGCCACCGGCGACTATGGGATCGAGAAAAAGGGTTTGAAATTCAAAGGCACCATCGTGCCCTCGTACACGATCAACTCTGTGCTTGGGGTAATTCCAATTCTTGGGGATCTGCTGATTGGCCGCAAGGGCGAAGGGGTTTTCGCGTTTACCTACAAAGTCAGCGGTGATTTGGAAAAACCAAGGGTGTCGGTGAATTTGCTCTCGGCGCTGGCGCCGGGCTTCCTGCGCCGCATCGTTGAAGGGTTGGACGAACCCGCCGTCAACGACAGTTCCATGGACTTGGAAAACCGGGACCGCTGACTGTCAATCGCGCCAACAGGCATAGGGCCAGACGAATTTCGTATCGGCGGGCCGCAGCGTTCCATCATCTAGGGCAACCGGTATCGGCACTGCCTTTTCGGCCTTGGGCAGTGCCTTCATGGCGGCGCTATCAAGCGGTAGGCGCCCTTTATAGAGCGCGTTCGGGTCCATCCAATAGCCATCCTTTGGAATGACGTGGCCGCGATGCACGGTATAATCAGGGCTGGTGGCGTAGAGGACGGCGAAATGTATTGCCGGGCGGCGTCTGCCCGCATCGTATCCCAGTTTTGGGTTGATGCCGGTATTGCCCGTTGGACCAAGGTTCTGCCCCACTTTTACCCTCTGTCCGATTTCAAGGTCCGGCATGCTGTCGCAGTGGGCGTACAAGGAATAGATCCATAGCGGAATTCCAGTGTCCCTGGGGCCGTGGCGCAGAACGATTTGAGTGCCGCGCGCGCTCCGCTCGCCGATGAATATGGCGACCACCGTACCGCTTGCCGCGGCCAGCATGGGGGTGCCAAAGGGCGCTGGCATGTCGATGCCGCCGTGCAAAGCGGCCCGTTTCCGTTTCCAACTATAGTCCATGGCCCACGTTTCATCGATCCCGCGACAATTCAGACCTGCGGGAAATTTTGGCGCCAGACCCGTCTCGAACAAGCCCCGGCCCACCGCGACGCTCAGTTCGCACTTTCTGCTTCGCGTCATGGCGCAGAGCGTTTGTTTGCTGATTGTCTCCCTGGACACGTGATTAGCCGCCGTCGCGGCAGACTGGGCCGGCGGGGTTTTGTCACGGGATTGAGGGGCAGGGGCCGGTTTTGCTTTTTCCGGTGCGCCAAATCTAACGCGCAGTTCGCCGAGGTTCAGGGCGCCGTCATTGTTGCCGTCGAGTTTGCGGAATGATGACTTTGACTTGGGCCATTCCTTCAGGCTGATCTGTCCGTCGCCATTGGCGTCGTTCTTCCCGAGGATACGGGATGCCTTATCCTCGGCCTGGACCTGCCCGCAGGTTAAGAAAATGATCAAGCTGGAAAGCAGCGAAATAAAAATACTTCGCGGCAACATGATAACAGCGCCTATGCCGGCCGGACCAGGGCATGGCGCTTCTTGCCCGCGCTTAGTTTAATCACGCCTTCGTCGGTCATATCCGCCATGGACATTTTCGCCATCTCGTCGGCCACCTGGTTGTCGTTGACCCGCGCGCCGCCGCCCTTGATCAGACGCCGGGCCTCGCCGTTGGATTGGCACAGCCCCGCCCGGCGCAGCATTTCGAAGACCACCACGCCGTCCTGCAATTCCGCTTTCGGAACGTCCACCGTGGGCAGGTCCGTCGCCACGCTGCCCTCTTCAAAGGTTTGCCGCGCGGTTTCCGCCGCCGCCCTGGCGGCGTCCGCGCCATGGCACATGGCGGTGGCGTGTTCGGCCAGGATTTTCTTGGCTTCGTTGATTTCGGCGTCCTGCAAGGCTTCCAGCTTGGCGATTTCGTCCAATGGCAATTCCGTGAACAGGCGCAGGAAGCGGCCCACGTCGGCATCTTCCGTGTTGCGCCAAAACTGCCAGTAATCATAGGGGCTCAACATATCGGGGTTGAGCCAGATCGCACCCTGTGCCGTCTTGCCCATCTTGGCGCCCGAGGCCAGGGTGATCAGCGGCGTGGTGAAGCCATACAGCGCCGCGCCATCAACCCGGCGGCCCAGTTCGACGCCGTTGACGATGTTGCCCCATTGATCCGAGCCGCCCATCTGCAAGACACATTCATGGCGCCGGTTCAGTTCCAGAAAATCATAGGCCTGCAGAATCATGTAGTTGAATTCCAAGAAACTCAACGGCTGCTCCCGCTCCAGGCGCAGCTTCACCGAGTCAAAACTCAACATCCTGTTGATGGAGAAATGGCGGCCCATGTCGCGCAGAAACGGGATGTAGGCGAGCTCGTTCAGCCAATCGTCGTTGTTGACCATGACCGCATCGCCCGCGCCCTCGCCAAAGTCCACGAAACGGCTGAAAACCTCGCGAATTCCGGCCATATTGGCGGCAATATCAGCGTCGCTCAACAATTGCCGCGAAGCATCCTTGCCCGAAGGATCGCCCACCTTGGTGGTGCCGCCGCCCATCAGAACGATGGGCTGATGCCCGGTCTTTTGCAGATGGCGCTGCATCATGATCTGCACCAGGCTTCCGACATGCAGGCTGGGTGCGGTACAATCATAACCGATATAGGCGGTAATCCGCTGGCGCGCGGCCAGTTCGTCCAGGGCATCGAGATCGGTGCATTGGTGCATGAAACCACGCTCGACCAGTGTGCGGATAAACTCGGACTTGAAGGCGGTCATGATATTAATTTCCAGCTTACGAAAGGCCCAGGCGACCCAATCGGCCCAAACGGCCCAAACGGCGGTGTTTAACACAGCCGGGGGCGGGGCGGCAATGCATCACCGGCGGGCCGTGTCATGACCGGGTTGCGCACCGCCATCGGCCTGATGAGCGGGACCTCCATGGACGGTATCGATGCCGCCCTGCTGACCAGCGATGGACGGGGCGTGGCGCGCCAGGGCGCGGCCCTGGCCATGCCTTATGATCGCGAAATGAAGGCGGCATTGCGCGCCGTCCTCGGTGGCCGGGGTGAGGCGGCGACGGTCGCCAATGTGGCGGAGGCGCTGACCCGGGCTCATACCGACGTTATTAATAAATTACTTATAAAAAACAATGTAACTAACGATAAAATAGATATTATTGGCTTTCATGGACATACGATTTCGCACCGACCGGAACAACGGCAAACCTGTCAGATCGGCGATGGGGCTTTGCTGGCGGCACTGACCGGCATCGATGTGGTGGATGATTTCCGCACCGCGGATGTCACGGCGGGCGGGCAGGGCGCCCCCCTGGCGCCGCTGTATCACGCCGCTCTGGCGGCGGCCTTGCCCAAACCCCTGGCGGTGCTGAATATCGGCGGCGTCGCCAACGTCACCTGGATGGGCCGGAATGACGACATGCTGGCCTTCGACACTGGCCCTGGCAACGCCCTGATCGACGATTGGGTGCGCCGCTGCGGCAAGGGCGAGATGGACCAAGGCGGCCGTCTGGCCCAGGCCGGCCAGGTGGACGAAACGGCCCTGTCCCTATTGTTGGCGAACAGCTATTTTGATCAAACGCCGCCGAAATCCCTCGACCGCGATGATTTCACCCTCCCCAGCGCGCCGGATTGGTCCACCGAGGATGGGGCGGCAACCCTAACCGCCTTTACCGCCCAGGCGGTTGCCAGGGCGCGGGCACATTTGCCCGAAGCGCCGATGCAATGGCTGGTCTGTGGCGGCGGCCGGCATAATCCGGCCTTGATGGCGGCATTGGCAGAAATATTGGCGGTCCCTGTCGCGCCGGTGGAGACGGTGGGCTGGCGCGGCGATTTCCTCGAGGCCGAGGCCTTCGCCTATCTCGCCATCCGCCATCTCGATGATCTGCCCTTGAGTCTGCCCGGCACCACGGGCGTGCCCGAGCCCCTATGTGGTGGCCGTATGAACAGGGCATCCTGACCTCAGGCAACGCTGCCGCCGCGCCGGGGATCGCCGGCGGCGGTGAAGGTGCTGGCATTGGGGTCAAAGGCGGCGCCGTGAACGCCGCCAAAGAAGAAATTGCGGTCCGGCCAGATCTGATGCGCGGCAAATGCCGCCGCCAAATGCCGCTCGGTCGCGTCGCCATGCCCATGTTCGATTTGCAACAGATCCTGTTGCAGATGAATACGCGGCGCATCTATTGCCTCTTGCAGGCTCAATCCCAGGCACAGATGGTTCACCAACACCTGCAAAATGGCGCTGCGGATCCGGTTGGAGCCGCCACTACCCAGCGCCAGGACGGCGCCATTGTCCCAGCGCACCAGGGTTGGCGACATCATTGATGTTATGCGGCTGTTGGGCCGCCATTGGAAAAACCCGGAAGGGTTCAAATCCTCCTCGCCCAGCATATTGTTCAACATCAAGCCTGTGTGGGGCAGGATATGGCCGCTGCCCTCGCCGTTGGAAACCGACATGGCGGCGGCGTTGCCCATACGGTCGACCACCGAAATATGCGTGGTGCCGCCAATCTTGCTGGCCCGGCCCAATTTGCCGTGTATTTGTGCGCGGTATTCCGCCATGAAAGGTTCCGACAACAAGGCCTCGACCCGCGCCCCGTCGCTGCCCTGGTTCAGGCCCGAAGCCTGGCGCGCCTGATCGGTCAGCGCCATGGCCTGGGCCAACTGTACCAACTGGGCCAAATGCTCCGTACCGGGATGTATCGACTGGTCCTGCAACAGGCCCAGGCTGAATGCCAGCAGCGGCCCGCCCGAGGATGGCGGGGGATTGCCCAGGATTTCCACATCGCCAAAGCGGCGCCTTAACGGCGCCCGGCGCAAAACTTGATAACCGGCCAGATCATCCAGGCCGACGGCGCCGCCGCCCTCCCGATTGGCCCTTGCGATGGCCTGGGCCACCTCGCCGCGATAGAACAACCCGGCGCCCTCGCGGGCCAGGGCGTCGAATAGTTCGGCGAGGGCCGGTAGGGCCAGGACTTCGCCAGGGCGCAGGGTTTTCTCGGGCTCGTGGCGGCTGTTGAAAATGGCCCGGCTCTCCGCCGACCATTGAAAGATCGGCGCCACGGCGTCCAGGATGAAGCTTTGCAGCGGCGCCATTGCCACGCCGCGCCTCGCCAGGGCGATGGCCGGCGCCATCAAGCGGGCCATGGGCAGGCGGCACAGTTCCTCGTGGATGGCGAAGGCGCCGGCCACCAGGCCCGGTACCGCCACCGCGCCCATGCCGATGTGGAACTCCTGGCGCGCCGTGCCGAAATCCGCGTGTATGGGCAGAAATTCCAGCTCGTCCACCGGCAGGCAGCGCCCCGGCGTTTGGCAGAAAAAGTCATGCAGGACCGCATCACCCCCGGCCGGTTGCGCCAGCAGAAAACCGCCGCCGCCCAAGGAACATAACACCGGCTCGGCGATACAGGCGGCAAACAATCCGGCGAGGACGGCATCAAAGGCATTGCCGCCATCGGCCAGGACCGCCGCTGCTGCCTCTGCCGTGTGCCGATCACCCGCCGCCACCGCGCCGGCAGGTGTTTGCTGACGCTTTTCGCCGCTCCGTGTGCTGCTCACTGAATGCCCAAATCTCTCGACCGTGTTCAATTACCCGATCACGATAGCGTCCCCGCGCGCTGAATGACAAGTATGGGTGGTATCAAGCCCGCAGGATCGTCAGGGCATCCTGCAGGAAGGGCATGGATCGTTCCACGGCGGCCTCGCCACAGCCGATCAGTTCCTCGGCGCAGTCGAAATCCAACAGACCGATGTGGCCCACCCTGGGGGCAATGGTCACGTCAGGCGGGTCGCCGGCGAGGCGGCTGCGGCCCAGCCGGTCCTGCAGGATATTCAGGGCACCGGCCATGACATTGAACATGCTCGGCGTACCGTCCCGGCGGAACAGGCCGTCAAGGACACCGCTGCCGATGCCAATGCCGCCGCCAATGCCGCCGCCAGAGCTCTTGTCGTCGCTACCGCCTTTGCCGCCGCTGTTGCCGCCGTCTTTCCCGCTATTTTTCCCACCGTTTTTCCCTTTGTGCGCCTGCTTCAACTCGCTGCCCAGCATATCGGCGTTGAGATTGACGGCGATGACCAGACGGGCGCCCATGGCACGGCAGACGGAAACCGGCACCGGATTGACCAGGGCGCCATCGACCAGTGGGTGGCCTTCGATCTCCACCGGCGGGAAGATGCCGGGCAGGGCGTAGGAGGCGCGCAAGGCCTGCACCAACGGCCCCTGGCGCAGCCAGATCTCGTGCCCGGTGGCCAGTTCCGTGGCGACGGTAATAAAGGGCTTCGGCAGATGCTCAATGGACAGATCGCCCAGGTTCTCGGTCAGCAGGCGGCTTAGGCGGCGGCCGCCGATCATGCCGCCGCTTTGCATGGAGAGGTCGATATAGCGCATGATCCGCATGCGGTTCAGGCTCAGGGCCCAGGTCTCCAGGGCGTCCATATGGCCCGCCAGATGAACGCCCGCGACCAGGGCGCCGATGGATGTGCCGGCGACCACGTCAACCTCGATCCCGGCATTTGCCAGGCCTTTCAGCACGCCAATATGGGCCCAGCCCCGGCCGACGCCGCTGCCCAATGCCAGACCAATGCGGGGTCTCGTCATGCTTTCACCTTGTTCAACTGCCATGCCTCAAAGTCAGAGCGACAGGTATTTGCAAAAAACATCATAAAAATAGGCTATCACCACTTGATTACCAAATTGGTTATCGATATAAAGCTCGTCCGCGCCGCACAAACTGTGCTGCGCTGTCCCGCAAAGTAAAAGACTGCTCAGGTGTAAGCCTGATCGGTGTTTGCTGTGCGGATGTTCTTTGACATTGTGATTTTCGGAAGAGAGACGTGGGCGGCGGTGTTTTTGGACCGGTGCCTTACGTTTAAGGCTTTATTTTGGGCTCTCTGATAAGCCGGTCTTTGGCTGGTTTTGACAGCTGCTGCGGGGACGCAGT
>JABIWH010000060.1 GCA_018701215.1 Rhodospirillaceae bacterium | reverse complement strand
GTACTCAACATGCGCCGTCGAGATCGTGATGCCACGGGCGCGCTCTTCGGGCGCCTTGTCAATGTCATCATAGGCCGTGAACTCGGCACCACCGGCTTCCGCCAGGACCTTCGTGATCGCAGCCGTCAGCGTCGTCTTGCCATGATCAACGTGGCCAACCGTGCCGACATTGCAATGCGGCTTCGTACGCTCAAATTTTGCCTTCGCCATTTCCTTAGTCTCCGACCGTCATTTCCAAAACAATCCGTCTAACTTCAAACCGTCCTTCTTGTCCTTAACCACCCTGCCGCGCCCCACACCGTACATACCCCGGGGGGTTGGAGCGGGTGGCGGGGATCGAACCCGCGTAACCAGCTTGGAAGGCTGGGGCTCTACCACTGAGCTACACCCGCGATCGCCGCCTTCTAGCCAATATCAACTGCGGCGCGGCCCGGATTTGTGCAGTGGTGGAGGGGGTTGGATTCGAACCAACGTAGGCATAGCCAATGGGTTTACAGCCCATCCCTTTTAACCACTCAGGCACCCCTCCGCACACGCCGAACCGCCACGCGCGGCGGTGGGCTGATATGTACCTTTCAACATCGCAAGTCAATGCAAAAAAAGGCCAAATTCATATGCGGCAATACTTTCATCTCCGCCCCACCAATTTGCAGGCCCAGGATCGGATAAGATTGCATTACCAGCAGCGCCGTTTTATATGCGGTCCCATGGCAGGGCGCAAGCGATCAGGCGGACGGCATGGCAGCCGGCACGCGGGCAAACGGCGGGAAGGCTGGGCCGAGGGCCGGCCGGACCAGCCAACGGCGCGCCGTGGCCGCAGCCACCGGGCAGGCTATTGGATTTACGGCCAGCATGCGGTGGAAGCCGCCTGCGCCAACCCGGAGCGGCAAATCAGCAGGCTTTTGTCTACCGATGATGCGGCCCTGCCCGCCTCCGCCGGGGAACTTGATCTGCGGCCCGAAATTATCGATCGCCGCGGCTTGGAAGAATTGTTGCCGCTGGAAGCGGTGCATCAAGGCATCGCGGTACTGGTTGCCCCCCTGGCCAACCCGGAACTGGATACACTGCTGCCGGACCCGGAAAGCAGTGGCGTGGTTCTGGTGCTGGATCAGATCAGCGATCCCCGCAATGTCGGTGCGATATTGCGTTCGGCGGCCGCCTTTGGCGCCGCCGGCGTGATCATGCAAGACCGCCATGCGCCGCCAGAGGGCGGTGCCTTGGCCAAGGCGGCGTCAGGTGCCCTGGAAACCGTGCCCCTGGTACGGGTCAACAATCTCTCCAGGGCACTGGAACAGTTGGCCGGCATGGGCTTTTGGCGGCACGGCCTGGCCATGGGCGAGGGTCAGGCCTTTAGCGAAATTTCCCTGACCGGGCGCGTTGCCCTGGTCCTCGGCGCCGAGGGCGAGGGCCTGCGCCCGCTGACCCAGCGCAACTGTGACACTATAGTGCATCTGCCCATGGCCGACGCCATGGAGAGCCTGAATGTCTCCGCCACCGCCGCCATCGCGCTGTTTCTTGCCTATCAGGCCCTCACACACAATTGAGATGGTGTGACTTCTCTGTGCGTTGATCTCTCCCCATATGTGGGAGAGCAAATTTGCAGAGAGCGGAATTATGACTCGAAGACACATTATACTAAGTGCAGCACTGGCATTGCCACTTGCCGCCCTCGGAGGCCAGGCTGGCGCCATGGCGATGCCGGACCATATGGATGAAAGTTGTTTGGCCCAGGACACGTTGAATAACTATCTCGAACGCGCCTATGGCGAAGGGCGCATCGCCAGGGCGGAATTGGACAACGGCCATCTGGTGGAACTGTTTGCCTCGCGCCGGGGCACCTGGACCCTGGTTGAGCTGACGCCGGATGGTCAAGGCTGTGTGCATGCCTACGGTCAGCGCATGAAAATGGACAGCGACGGCTTACCCATCCAGCGCAGCCCGTCATAGCGATTGAAAAAGACTATTCGGACTTCGCCGGCCCGGTCCAAGGCAGGCCGGGGGCGATTTCGCGTTTGCCGGCGCGCCATTCCCATGGCGGTATGAATTTACCCTTGAACAGACCTTCCTTGGTGGCCAGCGCCGCCAACTCGCCCCGGCGATAGTCGGCCCCGGTCGTCGGGTCCGCCACGGCCCAGCCCACCGCCAACATCTGGTTTGCCAGGTCATTGCGGCCAGCGAAGCACTGCACCAATAGTGTGCCATCAGGCAATTCACCACGGGCCTTGCAACGCACCTTGGCGCCACCGAGGAACAGGCGCAGGGCCCGGGCCGACAGACGGCCGCAATCAAACGGCTTTTCATGTTTTGTGGCACAATACTGCCCCGTTTCGGGCGCGTCGATGCCATACAGACGCACCCGCTGGCCGCCGACCAGCAAGGTGTCGCCGTCCACCACCTCAACCGGGCCGGTTGGATCCTTCAAGGCGGATTCCGCCTGGGCAGGAGCAATGAGGTTCGCGGCCAGCAATATTAGAAATATCACGAAAAATGAAATATGCATGGCCCCATGCTACCTCATGGTGACGGCTTTACGCCATGCATGATATGCGATTATATATCACAAATTAAATATGTATATAAAATATTTATGTATTTTGATTTGTATTTTATTGACATTCCGAAAATTTTGCGTAAATATGCACTCAAGCTTCAAGATCTACCGCGGAAATTTGATTGGGCAGCTTGCAACCGCGTCAACAATTGCTAAAGCGCCACGGGGAAATGCTCCGTGGGCCCGTTGTTAGGCCAGACAGGGAGCATACGCATGTCTATTCGCACCTCTAGAATCCCAGCCGAAAACACGGCGCAAGCCATCACCGCCAACCGCCTCTCAGACGGCTCCGTCATTTATTTGACCGCCAAGGATAATTGGTCGGAGCGGATCGAGGATTGCCAATCGGCGCCAGACCCGCAAGCCGCCAAGGTTCTGTTGCATCAGGCCCAGCGCCATGCCGCCAACGGCCATGTGGTCGGACCCTATCTGTTCAAAATCGAACACGAAAATGGTACACCTGTTGCCCTTGGCCGACGCGAGATCATTCGCACCAGGGGACCCAGCGTCGGCACTGATCTGAAGCGACCGATCTAGCGCAGGGGTAGGACCATGTATCGTTATGACGAATTCGACCACGCTTTCGTAGCCGAGCGTGTGGCGCAGTTTAGTGGCCAGGTAGCGCGCCGGGTTTCCGGCGAGTTGAGCGAGGATGAATTCAAGCCCTTGCGCCTGATGAACGGGCTGTACCTGCAGCTACACGCCTACATGCTGCGGGTCGCCATCCCTTACGGCACCCTGGCCTCGCACCAGCTGCGCAAGCTGGCCCATATCGCGCGCACCTACGACCATGGCTATGGCCATTTCACCACCCGGCAGAATATTCAGTACAACTGGCCCAAGCTGGAAGACGTGCCGAAGATCCTGGCCGAGCTGGCCGAGGTGGAGATGCATGCCATCCAGACTTCGGGCAACTGCATCCGCAATATCACCGCCGATCCCCTGGCCGGCGTCGCCGCCGACGAGGTCGACGACCCGCGCACCTATGCCGAGATCATTCGGCAATGGTCCACTCTGCATCCGGAATTCTCGTTCCTACCGCGCAAGTTCAAGATCGCCGTTACCGGCGCGCCCAGCGACCGCGCGGTCACCCGGGGCCACGACATCGGCCTGCGCATGCATCGCAACGCGGACGGCGAGCCGGGCTTTGAGGTCATGGTGGGCGGTGGTCAGGGCCGCACGCCCATTCTGGCCAAGACGTTGCGCGACTTTTTGCCCGTGGATCAGATGCTGTCGTATCTGGAGGCGATCCTGCGGGTTTATAATCAGCTGGGCCGGCGCGACAATATCTATAAAGCGCGCCTGAAGATCATGGTGGAAAGCCTGGGCGTGGAGGCCCTGGCGGAATTGGTCGAGGCGGAGTGGGCGCAAATCCCCGATGGCACCCTGGATCTGCCTATCGAGGAGCGGCAGCGCATCGCGGCCTATTTTGCACCGCCCAGCTATGTTGATCTGCCTGACGAAAGTTCGGCACTGGATGGCGCCATCGCCGCCGACGCGAGTTTCGCCGCCTGGGTCGAGAGCAACGTGCATGAACACAAACAGCCCGGCTATGCCATCGCCACCATCTCGACCAAACCCCACGGCGGCATCCCCGGCGACGCCAGCGCCGAACAGATGGAGGCGATCGCCGATTTGGCAGAGCAATACGGCTTTGGCGAAATCCGTATCAGCCATAAGCAGAATCTGATCCTGCCCGACATCCAAAAGACCGACCTGTTCGCGCTTTGGCAGGCTTTGGGAATTCTGGGCATGAGCGCCGCCAACGCGGGCCGGATCAGCGACATCATCGCCTGTCCGGGGCTGGATTACTGCAATCTGGCCAATGCCCGCTCCATCCCCATCGCCCAGCGCATTTCCGAACGTTTTTCCGACCTCGCCCGGGAGCGCGAGATCGGCGATATCAGCCTGAATATTTCCGGCTGCATCAACGCCTGCGCCCATCATCATGTGGCCAATATCGGTGTCCTGGGCGTCGATAAAAAGGGTACGGAATATTACCAGGTCACCCTGGGCGGCGTTTCCAACGAGAACGCCGCCATCGGCAGCATCATCGGCCCGGCTTTTGATGAATGGCAGATCGCCGATGCCATCGAAACCATCGTCGATGTCTATCTGCAACAGCGGGAAGTAGGCGAAAAATTTATTCAGACCTATCAACGCATCGGCCCGCAACCTTTCAAGGAGAAGCTCTATGCCTCTGATTAAGCACGGCAGGCTGGTCGAAGACCGCTGGCACGAGACCGACGATTTCGCCGAAGTACAGACCCTTGCCCCCCTGGGACCGGTGATCGTCTCGCTGGACGTCTGGCGGCAACACAAGGATGCCATATTGGCGTTCGACGGCCCCATTGGCCTGCGCCTGGCACCGGGTCAGACACCCGACCTTGCCGCCGCCGATCTGCACCGCTTTGAGGTGATCGCATTGGAATTCGCCACGTTCACCGATGGCCGGGCCTATTCACAAGCCCGCCTGCTGCGCCAACGGCACGGCTACAAAGGCGAACTGCGGGCAGTGGGCGAGGTCTTGCGCGATCAGTTGACCTTCATGCTGCGTTGCGGCTTTGATAGTTTTTCGCTGGCCACGGCGCAACAGGCGCAGGCCTTGCTGGAGGCGGTGGAAGAATTCGCCCATTGGTATCAACCGGCCCTGGATGGCCGTGCGACGATACCCGCCCTACGCCGTGGAAGCGGGGAAAAGTCCAGCCCAGTCGCCGCTGGTTGCGCTGCCACCTGGGCCTATTAGGGCGAATCCTCTGGCCAAGCGGACCCGCGATCAGGTAGAAACCGCGCCTCATAGTCATTAGAGCCGAGGGAAACAGTAAAATGGATTATGCGGGCAATATAGAGGTCAGCGAAGTCTGGCGACGGTTGTCGGAAGATCCGAACGCGGTCTTGATCGACGTGCGCACGGAAGCTGAATGGAATTACGTGGGCCTGCCGGATCTGTCGAGCCTGGGCAAACAAGTGTTGCGCATCGAATGGCAGTTCTTTCCCTCTGCAGAGCGCAACATGGATTTTCAAGCCCAGGTGGAGGGTTCCGGCATCGCCAAGGATGCGCCCATCTATTTGCTTTGCCGTTCCGGCGTGCGCAGCAAGAACGCGGCGATATTGCTGACGGCGGCGGATTTCGAGACTTGCTACAACGTCGCCGGCGGCTTCGAAGGCGACAAGGGCGAGAGCGGCCATCGCGGCACGCTAGGTGGTTGGAAATTCGCCGGCCTGCCCTGGGTACAGGGCTGAAAAGTCTAAGGGCTGATAAGTTAATTGACGGGGGGATACGAGATCATGGGCGACAAAAGTAATCCGGGCTGGCGATCACGCACGCGCGCGGTCCGCGCCGGGTTGGACCGCTCGCCCCATGGCGAAACCTCGGAAGCATTGTTTCTGAATTCCGGCTTTGTCTATGACAGCGCCGAGCAGGCGGAAGCGCGCTTTCTGGGCGATGATGAGGGCTACATCTATTCCCGCTACGGCAATCCCACGGTTTCGATGTTCGAGGAACGGCTGGCGCAGATCGATGGTTCGGAAGCCTGCTTCGCCACCGCCTCCGGCATGGCGGCGGTCTTTGCCGCATTGCTTTGTCAATTGCAAAGCGGCGATCACGTGGTGGCTTCACGCGCGCTGTTCGGCTCCTGCCACTATATTCTGACCCAGCTGCTGCCGCGCTATGGCATTAAGGTCGATCTGGTGGATGGCGCCGATTTGAGCCAATGGCAGGCCAAGATCAACGACGGCACAACGGTGGTCTTCTTCGAAACCCCATCGAACCCGACCTTGGATCTGATCGACTTGGAAGCGGTTATTGAGCTGGCCCACGGAGTTGGCGCGCGCGTCGTGGTGGACAATGTTTTCTCCACGCCAATCCTGCAACGTCCGGCGGAATACGGCGCCGATGTGGTGGTCTATTCCGGCACCAAGCATATGGACGGCCAAGGCCGCATCCTGGGCGGCGCCGTCCTGTCTAGCGAGGCGTTCATCGCCGACCATCTGATGAATTTCATGCGCCATACGGGTCCGGCCATGAGCGCCTTTAACGCCTGGATTTTGCTGAAGGGCCTGGAAACCATGGAATTGCGCTTGGCCGAACAATGCCGCAACGCCCTGACCATCGCCAGGATGCTGGAAAGCAGCGGTGCGATCGAGCGCGTGCTGTATCCGGGCCTGGAAAGCTTTCCCCAATACGAGCTGGCGCAACGGCAGATGACGGCGGGCGGCTCGGTCATCACCTTTGATCTGCGCGGCGGCAAGGACGAGGCCTTCAAGTTCCTCAACGGCCTGCGGATCGTGGACATATCCAATAATCTCGGCGATGCCAAAAGCCTGATCACCCATCCCGCCACCACCACCCACCGCGCCGTGGGGCCGGAGGAACGCGCCAAGGTAGGCATCGGCGACGGCATGGTGCGCCTGTCCGTGGGCCTGGAAGATCCCGACGATCTGATCGAAGATCTTGCCGCCGCCCTCGAAGGCATGACCTGAGATGCGGGCGGTCATCTGCCGGGAAAACGGCCCCTACAAAAATCTTGTGGTCGACGATGTGGCCGCACCGGAACAGCCGCTGGAGCCGGGCACGGTTTTGGTCGATATCGCCGCCGCCGGCATCGGTTTCGCCAATGTCCTGGCCATCGCGGGCACGCATCAGAATTCGCCGCCCGTGCCCTTCATTCCCGGCACCGAAGCCGCCGGAACGATAAGTGCGGTCGCCGATGATGTCAGCCGGGTCAAGATTGGCCAGCGGGTCGCTGCCAGCCTGGTGCATGGCGCCTTCGCCGAACAGGGCGTGGCTCTGGCGGACAATGTCTTTCCCATCCCGGATAGTTTGGAATTTGCCGCCGCGACGAATTTTCCCACCATTTACGCCACCGCCTATGGTTGCCTCGATTGGCAGGCCCGCATGCAGCCGGGCGAAGTTCTGCTGGTCCATGGCGCCGGCGGCGGCAGCGGCCTGGCCGCCGTTGATCTCGGCAAGGCCATGGGCGCAACAGTGATCGCCACCGCCGGCGATGGGGCCAAACTGGCGGCGGCAGAGGATGCTGGCGCCGATCATCTGATTAACTACCGGGAAAATTCATTCCGTGACGTCGTACTGGAACTAACCAAGGGCCGGGGCGCCGATGTGATCTTCGATCCGGTGGGGGGCGATGTGTTCGATCAATCCCTGCGTTGTATCGCACCGGAAGGCAGGATTTTCCCAATTGGTTTCGCAGGCGGAACAGTGCCGCGAATTCCGGCGAATATCCTGTTGGTAAAGAACATCTCCGTGCATGGCATCTACTGGGGCTATTACGGCGGCTGGGCCAAACAGCCGCGCACCGCCGCGAATATCTCCCGGTTGCAAGAGGCCATGGCGACACTGTTCCAGTGGCAGGACGAAGGCCGGCTGCATCCCCTGGTACACGGCACCTATGATCTTGCCGATTGTGTCGCGGCCATTGATGTCATCACCGAACGCCGGGCCATAGGCAAGGTCGTGTTGACGACCTAGGCATTGCTCCGCAGAGCCCGCCAGACACGCTCCGGCGTCGCGGGCATTTGCACTTCCGCTCCGCCGGCCTTTGCCAATGCATCCTGGATCGCATTCATCACCGCCGCCGGTGCCCCCGTGGTGGCGTTTTCACCGACGCCTTTGACGCCCAACGGATTGTCAGCTTCCTCGATCTCCACCAGGGCCGTGGTGAACATGGGCAGGTCGTCAGCCCGCGGCAGGCAATAATCCAACAGGCTGCCGCTGAGAGTCTGGCCGCTGTCGGGGTCCAGCACCACGTTCTCGAACATCGCCTGGCCGATGCCTTGCGCGGCACCGCCATGCAACTGGCCGTCGACGATCATCGGGTTGATGGCGCGGCCGACGTCGCAGACCATGATATGGCGCAACAGCTTGACCGAACCCGTATCGGGATCAATGGCGATCTGGGCCGCATGACAGCCATTGGCGAAGACATCGCCCGCCGTCTCGAAATCCATCTCCGCGCTGAGGCGTTCGCCTTGCGCCTTGGCGTAGGCGGCCACATCAAAAAGGCCGGTTTGCCGGTCCGTACCCGCGACCTGGAATAGGCCGCTCTCGTACTGAATATCCTCCGCCGCGGCCTCCAGCATATCGGCGGCCAGCTCCCGGCCACGTTCGACCATCTTTTCGGCGCCATAAACCACCGCGCCGCCGCCCATGCGGGCCGAGCGTGAGCCGTAGGAACCCATGCCCCGCTTAACCACATCCGTATCGCCGAAGACCACCTCGATATCATCGAAAGCCAAACCCAGCCGATCAGAGGCGATTTGCGCATACATGGTCTGATGTCCCATGCCGAAATCCTGGGTGCCGACCCGGATCAGAACCTTGCCATTATCGAAAGCTTCAACCTCGGCATATTCCGTCGTCATGCTGCCATCGTTTTCCACATACATGGCGACGCCCTGGCCGCGCAGCCAATGTGACGGCAGATCGTCCGCCACCTCTTCAATGGCCAGCAGTTCGGCAGCCTGGTCCAAGTTGCCGTTGAAGATGCCGGAGGTCAAAACACCACCTCCCGCCATGCGCCAGGGCAGATCATCGCTTTGCACCAGATTACGGCGGCGCAGCTCAACCGGATCAAGATCCATCTGCCGCGCGGCGGCGTCGATCAGACTTTCCAAAAGGTAGTTTCCTTCGGCGCGGCCAACGCCGCGATAGGCCGATTGCGGCGTTGAATTGCTGAAGATCCCCCGTATGCCGATGTCGGCCTCGGCCAAGCGATAGCTGCCGCCAATGGTTGGCGGCATATAGTGCAGGGTGACCCAGAGACTACGGCTGGGCAGATAGGCACCATGGCGCCAATCGGCCCGAATGCGCAAGGCCAGGAAATTGCCGTCGCTATCCAGGGCCAATTCGCCTTTGCTGACATGGTCGCGGGCCTGGGTATCAGTCAGCATGCCTTCCGAACGGGAGGCGGTCCAACGTACGGGCCGGCCAAGTTCCCTGGCCGCCGCCAGCAGCACCGGATATTCCATATAGACGCCGCCGCGGGCACCAAAACCACCGCCCATGTCCGGCACGATCACCCGTAATTTTTCTGCTGGAATATCGAGCACCTGGCATAGCCCGGCCTGCATGCCATGCACGGATTGGCAACCCAGACGCAGGGTCAGCCGGTCATCGCCTGGGTCGTGGGAGGCAATGGCCGCGCGCGGTTCCATGAAGGCAGGCGTGACCCGGTTATTGACCAGGTCACGGCGGACCACATGCGCCGCGCCATCAAATATCCCGGCTATCTTTTCGCTATCCCCCATGCGCCAATCTATGGAGACGTTGCTGTCCTCATCTTCCCAGATCAATGCCGCCGAGGGATCAAGGGCCTGTTCGATGGTGACGTTCGGGCGCAGCTCCTCGTAGTCGACCTGCACCAACTCGGCCGCATCGAGTGCCCCGGCCAAGCTTTCAGCCACGACCACCGCCACGGCTTCGCCCAGATAGCGCGCTTTGTCTTCGGCGAATGGATACTGTGAGGCGTCGGTCGCCAACTTGCCGTCAATGCCGCGCAAATCGAAAGGCGGCGTCGCCACCGCGGACGGGATAACGTTTGGCACCCTTTGGCGAAGCTCGGCGGCACTCCATACAGCCAACACCCCGGGTGATTTTTGCGCAGGGGAAAGATCGACGGCAGCAATTCGGGCGTGGGCATGAGGCGAGCGGACGAAGACCGCGTGACACTGACCGGGCAGCTTCAAATCGTCGGTGTAGGCGCTGTTGCCGGTTAGAAAACGGGGATCTTCCCGCCGCCGAACCGATGCGCCAATGCCTGTTTTGCTCATAACCAATCTCCATCCACTCAGATAGCAACCTTGGCACATTCCATTAGAAAGCGAAATTCGTCATTGCCCGGCTTCACCGCTTGCGGACAGTGGTGCAAATGTGGAACCCTAGGCGGCAATGGAAACCAGAAAAGGTAATGGTAGAAGGCAATGGCAGACGAAAAAAAACTCACTTTTCCCGTTGAGGCAACACACATCATGATGTTTCGACGCTCCATCGGCGATTACTCCGTCCCCGACACGGGCATGGAGGACGCCGCCGCACCGCCCACCTTTCCACAAGCCGTGGCGCAGTTTAATCCCGATTATTTCCTGCGCATTAAGCCGGGCGAAGCCTGGTTCGGTTCGGGCAAGAATCCGTCCGGCGTGGAAGGCCAGGCGTCCTCCTCGGGCGGCCTGCACGCCGAGCAGCATTTCGAGTTCGAGCGGCCCGTGCGTCCCGGCGATGTGCTCTACGCCACCGAGAAAGCCGGCAAGAGCTGGGAAAAGGAAAGCAAGCGCGCCGGCAAGCTGATGTTTTCGGAACGCATTATCGAGTATCGCGATGCGGACGGCGAACTGGTCTGCACGGCCAGAGGCGTCGGCGTGAAAACCGAACGTCCGGTCGATCAAGGTTGATCTGGGTTGAGGAGTAGAACGATGACAATCAAAGCAAGTGAAATTTCCGTTGGCGATACGTTTGAAGAGGTCCTGGTCGAGGATCTGAAACGTACCCAGCTGGTGATGTATTCAGGCACCTCCGGCGACTACAACCCGTTGCACACCGACGACAAGTATTGCCAGGAGGCTGCCGGCTATCCCGGCGTCTTCGCCCACGGCATGCTGACCATGGGCATGACCGGCCGCGTGGTTACCAATCTTTTCGGTGCGGAAAACGTCAAGAAATACGGCGTCCGCTTCACCAATCAGGTCTGGCCTGGCGACGATCTGACCGGCAAGGCGGTGATTGAGGCGATCCGCGAGGAAGGCGGCCAAACCCTGGTGGATCTGGCCATCACCACCACCAACCAGAAAGGCGACGTTGTCGTCATGGGCAACGCCACCGGGCGCGTCGACGCTTAAACGGTCGCAACTGCCGACAAGCGGCCACGATGCGTCCTCAACATGGGAATGCGTCGTGGCCGTACTTTTTTGTAGCAAGGAAGGCATTCATCATGGCAAAGAACCGGCATTTATTCATCGCACTCAGCAATCCGGTCGAGGGGCGGGAGGATGAGTATAACGCCTGGTACGACGCCCGCCATGTTCCCGAATGCCTGGCCGTACCCGGCTTTAAAAGCGGGCAGCGTTTTAAACTGAGCGCCAGCACCGGCGGTGCGCCGCAACAGCGCTACCTGGCCCTGTACGAGTTGGAAGGCGAGGATCCCCAGGCGATCCTGGAGCAGTTACAGGCCAGCCGGGACGACCGCACCCAAAGTGACGCCTTTGACCGCTCCAGTCTTGATATGTGGGTGTTTTCGCCGATCGGCGAGAAACAATTCGCACCTGGCGACGAGAGCTGAGCCGCCGCGATGACCGGCAAGACTGAAATCAGCATTCAGGGTGAGCAGTTCTTCATCAACGGCCAGATAACCTATCCCGGCGTCATCTGGCAGGGTCGGCGTATCGAAGGATTGCTGCTCAACAGCCGTATGGTGCAGGGCATTTTCGATGACCTGAACCCGGAAACCCGTAGCCTGTGGGCCTATCCCGACACCGGCCAGTGGGACCCGGATCGCAATAGCCGCGAATTTATTGCCGCCATGCCCAGTTGGCGGGCACATGGCGTGCTGGCCTTTACCCTTAACCTGCAAGGCGGCAGCCCCTACGGCTATTCCAAGGATCAACCCTGGATCAATTCCGCCATTGCCCCCGACGGCAGCCTGCGCGGGGATTATCTTGGCCGGCTGCGCCAAATCCTCGATGCCGCCGACGGTCTGGGCATGGCGGTCATCGTCAGCCTGTTCTACTTCGGCCAGGAAAAGAACCTGGTCGGCGAGACCGCCATTATCCGCGGCGTCGAAGGGGCGGTGGACTGGATCCTCGAGCAGGGCGACCGCCATGTCCTGATCGAGATCAACAACGAATGCAACGTCCGCTACCAACAGCCCCTGTTGATGCCGGAAGGCGTACATACGCTGATCGCACGGGCCAAGAGCCGCAGCCGCGATGGCCGGCGCCTGCTTGTCGGCACCTCCTATGGCGGCGGCGTGGTGCCGCAGGAGAAAGTGGTGCGGGAAAGTGATTTTCTGCTGCTGCATGGCAATCACGTGGATGCGCCGGCGCGGATCCGCGAAATGGTACAACAGACCCGCCAGGCTGCGGGCTACACGCCGAAACCGATCCTGTTCAACGAGGATGATCATTTTGCTTTCGACCAGCCCGACAATAATTTCATTGCCGCCCTGGACGAATATGCCTCGTGGGGGTTTTTCGACTACCGCATGGCGGACGAGGGGGACGACGACGGCTATCAGAGTATGCCGGTGAATTGGGAAATCAGCTCGGAACGTAAGCGTGAGTTTTTTGAACTGGCCCGTCGGATAGCGGGGAACTAAAGCGGTTTCGGACGAAAAAGTGCAATAACACAAAATAAAAACAACCCCGGCTTCCAGGTTTACGTAAACCGAACGTTAACCGACCATCCGCTAACGTTTACCCTGGTGTCATGAGACATCATTGTTGCGCCGCATTGGGCGCGCCAGGGAACCAGTGGCTTGACCGAGATTTTATTCATTGGTCGCGATGACGATGCCGAAGCGGCGGTACTCGCCGCTTTGGACGGCAGCACCTATTCGGTGCACCGGGTCCGGACCGTGGCGGCGGCCAGTGCATTGCTGGCCGAGCAGCGCTTCGATGCCCTGATTATTGATTTTGATGATGCCGGCGCTGGCGCCGGCACCGGCCCCGGCGGCGGCCCCGGCTTTGACCTGGCACAGCTATTAGGGCTGTTTCTTTTTGTGCCGACCATTGCATTGATGGATGATTTTACGCCTGAAATGGTGGTGCAGCTGGTCCAGTTCGGCGCCCAGGATAGCCTGGTCAAATCCGAATTGGGTAACGAGCGCCTGACCGTCAGCATACAGTGCGCCATCAGCCGGGCTCATATGGCCCACTATGACAGTCTGACCGGCCTGCCAAACCGGGCCCTGTTGTTTGACCGTCTGACCCACGCCATCAACCAGTCCCGGCGCTATGACCACGAGCTGGCGGTATTGTTCATTGACTTGGACCGCTTCAAGTTCGTCAACGACACCATGGGCCATGAAGCCGGCGACATGGTTTTGAAGACCGTGGCCAGCCGCATCCGCGAATGCCTGCGCGAAAGCGATACGGTCGCCCGCCTGGGCGGCGACGAATTCATCGCCCTGGTAACGAATTTGGATGCCGCCGTATCGGCGGCCACCGTGGCGTCGAAAATTGTCGAAAGCGTCTCGCGGCCGATCATGATCGGTGGCAACGGCGCCACGATCTCGGCCAGTATCGGCATCGCGCTGTTCCCCGATGACGCCGAAAGCGCGGACGATCTGATGCGACTTTCGGATGCCGCCATGTACCAGGCCAAGCAGATCGGCGGCGAAGGTTATCAATTTTACCGGCCCGACATGAACAGCTCGGCGCTGCGCCGCATCGGCCTGGGCGTCGCCTTGCAACGGGCCATCCGCCACGACGAGTTCGAGCTGCACTATCAGCCGCAAATTGATCTCAACAATGGCGAGATCGTGGGACTGGAGGCACTGGTCCGCTGGAACCATCCCGAACGCGGCATGATCCCACCGGATCAATTCATTCCCCTGGCCGAGGAACTGGGTCTGATGACACCCTTGGGCAATCTGATCCTGGGCCTGGCCTGTAATCAGATCGCCGAATGGCAGCGTCTGGAAATGCCTGTTTTGCGGGTCGCGGTGAATTTATCGGCCCATCAATTCAATCAGGATGATCTGCTGGAGCATGTGCAAGACTGGATCGACAAGACCGGCGTGGATGCCGCCCTGCTTGAAGTCGAGCTGACGGAAAGCTCCATCATGCAGGACCCGGAGGCGGCCGCCGGGATCCTGGGCCGGCTCAGCGATGCCGGCGTACGCGTCACCATTGACGATTTTGGCACCGGCTATTCATCCTTGGCCTATTTGAAACGCTTTCCCCTCGATGCCCTGAAGATCGACCGCTCCTTCGTCCGCGATGTGACCCATGATGCCTCCGACGGCGCCATTGTCCGCACCGTCATCGCCCTGGCCCAGCATCTGGGCCTGCAAGTGGTGGCCGAGGGCGTGGAGACGGAAGAGCAGTTGGAATTCCTGCGCGCCAACAGTTGCCAGTTCGCGCAAGGTTTCTATTTCAGCCCGCCTGTTCCAGCCGACGAGGTTTTCGGCGTGATTGCCCGGCTGGAGCGGCAAAACCTGCGGCCCGCCGTTGATGAAATGCGCCTGGGCGCCTGACGCGGCCATGCCGATGGGCGGGATTTTCCATATTAGTCTTAAATTAGGCGCGCGTTAACCTCGGCTCTTAATGGCTTATTTACGCCTGCCCGCCATTATGGCCTTCCCAGTCGCCGCAATGCAGATTTATCCGAGGGCCGAAAAGTTGTCTACGATAGAAAATACCAGCTACGATAGAAAAGCCGACCGCCGTTGGACCAAAGTTGCCCTTGCATTTTTTCTGCTGCTCGGCGCCACTGTACTGGCAGCCCAGGAATCCCATTCCAATGTGGCGCCGCTTGCCGAACTGCAGGCTGGGCAACAGTTCTAATCCCAAGTGATTGCCAGCAGCTGAAACACTCAACTAGGCTGGCGCGTTCAGCTACCCCGTCGGCGCCACATCCAGGCGAATGACATCTTCCTGGCTCGCCTTGGCAATAGGATAGCGCGCCATTACCAGGGGATCGTGGCCGGGGATGATATGCTTGTTCGATTCCGCCAGGTCCCGCATTTTGCTATAGCCCTGAACCATATCGGCAGCGGAATAAACGATTGGGAACGGGGCTGTCGCCTCCATATTCTCATAAAAATGTGCCGCGTCCGAGGCCAGGACCACCCAGCCGCGCTTGGTCAGAACGCGGACGCATTGCACACCCGCTGTATGGCCGCCAATCCAATGCACCGAGATGCCCGGCGCCACTTCGGCGTCGCCATCATGGAAGGCGACCCGGCCATCAAACACCCGGCGCACCATGGTGCAGACATGATCGGGGGCATAGGCATGACCAAAGGGTTCATGGCACATATGTTTGCCCGTGGCGTAATTCATCTCTGATTCCTGGAGATGAAACCTGGCGGCGGGAAAATCATCCAGAGTGCCCGCATGGTCATAGTGCAGGTGGGTGATGATCACATCTTCGATCTTGGCCGCATCGATGCCGATAATTTCCAGGCCCTCTGCCGGCAGACGGGTGATGGTGCGGCCGCGCTTGTCGCCCTCGGTCCGCTCGAAGCCGGTATCGACCACGATGGTGCGGTTTTCGTTGACGATGGCCCAGACGAAATAATCCAGCGGCATTTCGCCATCATGGGGATCAGTCGGATGGTCTGGAGCAATGATGAAATTGTCCCGCCGCAAACGCCCCGCCACGCTGCCGTAGCGAATGGCGAAGACTTCGTAGGTTTCAGGTCCGCTCATAATCTTGTTTCCTTTCTTGCCTCAGCGGGCCAGATAGCCGCCGTCGATAACCATTTCACTGCCGGTAACGAATTTCGCGGCATCCGAGGCCAGATAGAGAATGCCTTCGGCGATGTCCTCGGGCCGGCCCATTTCGCCCGTGGGCTGAGAGTTCAAAATCGTCTCCCGCCGTTCCGGTCCACCCCTTTGGATAGCCCCGCCCACCATGGGGGTATCAATAAAGCCCGGATGTACCGAGTTAACCCGGATTTTCAGGCCCCGCGCGGCGCATTCGATGGCGACCGCCTTGGTCAGCGACCGGACGCCGCCTTTCGAGGCCGCATAAGCCGCCATGTTGGGCAGGCCGATAAAGCCCGCCACGGACGAGATATTGATGATCACGCCGCCGCTTTCCTTCATGGCGCCGACGCCGTGCTTCACGCCTAGGAAGACGCCGTCAAGATTAACCGATAGCGTGCCGCGCCATGATTCCAATTGCAACTCATCCACCGGCACACCGCTGCTGCCGATGCCGGCGTTGTTGACGAGGACGTCCAGGGCACCATGGTCCGACTGGACCGTCTCGACGATCTTGACCCAGTCCGCCTCTTCCGTGACGTCATGGTGATGATATGCCGCCTCGCCCCCCGCATCAGCAATTGCGGCCACCACTTCGGCACCGGCCTGGTCCTGTAAATCCGTCAGCACCACCATGGCGCCTTCCCGCGCCATCAGTTCCGCCGTGGCCCGCCCGATCCCCGAGGCACCCCCCGTTATCAACACCACTTTGTCCGCTACCCGCCCCATTATTCTCTCCCGCAAAAATTCTGCCCCTAGAATGGGGCAGAGCGCTGGCCAGATCAAATGCCGAAGGCGTAAGATGCGGCAAATTTTTTGCATGCAGGCGAGGCAATCATGGACAAAGCGCTATACGACAAAGGTTTGAGTATCCGAACGCAGGTCCTGGGTGAGGACTATGTGAACCGGAACATCAACAATGTTACGGATTTCAACCGCCACTTTCAGGAGATGGTGACGGAATATGCCTGGGGCGGCGTCTGGGGCGACGATGCCTTGGAGAAGAAAACCCGCAGCTTGATCAATCTCGGCATGCTGGCCGCCCTGAACCGGGCACAGGAGTTCGAGCTGCATTTTCGCGGCGCCATCAATAACGGCTGCAGCAAGGAGGAATTGCGCACCGTGTTGGAGCAGATCGCCATTTATTGCGGCATGCCGGCGGGGGTCGAGGCGTTCCGTATCGCGCGCCGCGTGCTGGACGATATCGAGGCAAAGGACTGAACATGACCTCTGAAAAACAACAACCCCATAAGCAACCCGATGGGCAACCCGTTGTGGGTTTTATCGGCCTGGGCGCCATGGGCAACCGCATGGCGGCCAATGTCGCCGCCGCCGGTTTCGAAATGATCTGCTTTGATGTCGCCGGCACCAAGGAGCGCGCACCGGCGGGGACCGCCATTGCCGCCTCAGTAGGTGGCGTCGCGGCGAAAGCCGATGTCATCATTCTCAGCCTGCCGAACGGCGAAATCTCCGCCGCCGTGGCCGAAGAGATTATCGAGAGCAACCAGCGTGCGGTTTCCACCATCGTCGACACCTCGACCATCGGCGTGGCGGCCGCGAAGGCCGTGCATGGCCGTCTGGCGGGCGCCGACCTGGCCTATATGGATGCGCCGGTCTCGGGCGGTATCGCGGGTGCGGCGGCGGGCACCATCGCCCTGATGTTCGCCGGCCCCAAGGCGGAATTCGAGGCGCTGTCGCCGGTGCTCAAGGCGATGTCGAAACGGCCCTTTCATGTGGGCGAGGAAGCGGGCCAGGCCCAGGCCATGAAGCTGTTGAACAACTATCTTTCGGGTCTGGCGTTGACCGCGACATCGGAGGCGATCTCGTTTGGCCTGACCCAGGGCTTGGAGATGTCGACTATGCTGGATGTGCTGAATGTCTCGTCCGGGCAGAACACCGCGACGTCCGACAAATTTCCCAACCGGGTTCTGACGGAAACCTATGACGCGGAATTCCTCAACACCTTGTACCTGAAGGATATCTCCCTGTATGTCGAGAACGTGGCCAACGCCGGCACGGCGGATACCATCTCCACCAACCTGTTACCGATCTGGCAACGCTTTACCGCCGCCGAGCCCGGCGCCGATTTCACCAAGATTTTTCCCTTTGTACGCGACAAGCGCTGACCGGGGCTCAGGAGTAAAGACATGAACAATATCGATCTGAACGGCCGCACGGCCATTGTCACGGGTGGCGCCGACGGTATCGGCGGTTCCATCACGGAACGTTTTCTGGCTTCCGGCGCCTCGGTCATCATGTGGGATATCAGCCAGGACAATCTGGATGCCAAGCTTGCGGCCAGCGCTGCCGGCGATCGTTTGCAGGGCGCGAAAGTTGACGTGACCGACCCCGATCAGGTCGCCGCCGCCCGCGACAGCGCCCTGGCGGCCCATGGCAAGATCGATATCCTGGTCTGCAACGCGGGCATCACCGGGCCGGCCAAGAAAAGCTGGGAATACAGCTATGCCGAATGGCGCGCGGTGGTGAACCTGGACCTGGATGCGGTGTTCGTCTGCTGCCAGAGCCTGCTCACCCATATGATGGACCAGGGCTATGGCCGAATCGTCAATATTGCCTCCATCGCCGGCAAGGAAGGTAACCCCAATGCCTGTGCCTATTCCGCCGCCAAGGCCGGCGTCATCGGCCTGACGAAATCCCTGGCCAAGGAAACGGCGGAGACCGGCGTGATCATCAACTGCGTCACCCCGGCGGCGATCCGCACGGCGATCTTCGATCAGATCACCCAGGAGCACGTGGACTATATGCTGTCCCGCATCCCCATGGGCCGTCTGGGCCGGGTGGACGAGGCCGCCGCCCTGGTCGCCTGGCTGTCATCGGAAGATTGCAGCTTCTCCACCGGCGGCGTGTTCGATCTCTCGGGCGGGCGGGCGACGTACTAGAATGATGTCTCTCACGCTTGTGCGCCCAGAACGTTTTGGGCGCACCGCTTCGAGAGGGCGGCGCAGGTGCGCTGGGCCGCGAAGACGCTGGAGCATGGCTCAATCCTGCTGGCCTGCGGTATTTACGGCAATACCATTCGCCTACTTGCGCCGCCGACGATTTCAGATGATCATCTGGAAGAGGGATTCGACCTGATGGAGAGGGCGTTGGTCGAGGTCCACCAGTGTTGAGTAATTTCGCAATACCCAAAGCAATACTCAAAGCGATGCCCAGAGCAGCGCCAAGAACGAAACAACACGAAAGCGAATATCTATGAGTCAGCCCGACGTCTCCGGCTCCCCCGATGCATTTGTTGAATTTCGTAGCGTACAGAAAAGCTATGACGGGGAAAGCCTGGTCGTTAAAAATCTAAACCTGGAAATCGCCGAAGGTGAATTCCTGACCATGCTGGGGCCTTCGGGGTCCGGCAAGACGACCTGTTTGATGATGCTGGCTGGCTTCGAACCCGCAACCAATGGCGAAATCTTCCTAAGAGGCCGGCCAATCAACCAGGTTCCGCCGCACAAGCGCGGCATCGGCATGGTCTTTCAGAATTATGCCTTGTTCCCACACATGACGGTGGCGGAAAATCTGGCCTTTCCCTTGGAAGTTAGAAAAATTCCGAAAGCGGACCGCGAAGCAAAGGTTCAACGCGCCCTTGAAATGGTCCGCCTGCCCGAGTTCGGTCACCGCCGGCCGGCGCAACTATCGGGAGGGCAGCAACAACGCGTCGCGGTCGCGCGCGCCCTGGTGTTCGAGCCGGAATTGATATTGATGGACGAGCCCCTGGGCGCGCTTGACAAAAATCTGCGTGAGGAAATGCAGTACGAGATCAAGCATATTCACGAAAACCTTGGCGTCACGGTGGTCTATGTGACCCATGATCAATCGGAAGCCTTGACCATGTCGAACCGCATCGCGGTTTTCGATGACGGCATCATCCAACAGCTATCGACGCCCGACGCACTTTATGAAAAGCCTGAAAGTTCTTTTGTCGCCCAGTTCATTGGCGAAAATAATCGCCTGCAAGGCACCGTTAAAACGGTCAACGGCGCCATCTGCACCGTGCAACTGGACAGTGGCGAGACCGTGCAAGCGGCCAAGATCAAGGTCGAGGATGGCGGCAGCCGAACGACACTTTCCATACGGCCGGAACGCGTCGCCTTGAACCCGGGCCCTGGTGAGGTACCTGTCATTCTGCCCGCCAAGATTGAGGAATTGATCTATCTTGGTGATCATATCCGTGCCCGCATGTCAGTCGCGAACACCGATGAATTCATCGTCAAGGTACCCAACGACACGGGCCGCCAGGATCTGGTCGTGGGCCGGGAAACAACGGTCGGCTGGCAGTCCGAGGATTGCCGCGCCCTTGATGAAGATCTGGCCCGGGTAAAAGTTACGAGTAAGAGTTAGTAGCAAAATGGGGCGGGTTGTTCACCCGTCGCACAACCGAGTATCAAATCGCGGTCAAAAAATTGACCGTCTAACACGGAGGACTACCTGTTATGAAAATTAAAATTTTGCTCGCATCAACGGCGCTTGCCGCCGGTGTTGCCTTTGCCGGTGCCGCACAGGCCGGTGAAGTCAATGTCATGTCCTGGGGGGGCGCCTATACCAAGAGCCAGGTGGAGGCCTATCACAAACCGTGGATGGCAAAGACCGGCAACAAGGTCAATTCCATTGACTCCCCAAATCCGGCCACGCCGATCAAGGCACAAGTGGAAGCCGGCAATGTTACCATTGATGTCGCCGACGTTGAATTTTCCGACGCCGTCCGTCTCTGTGACGAAGGCCTGCTGGAAAGGATCGACGCATCGAAACTGCCGGCCGCACCGGACGGAACGTCCGCGGCGAAAGACTTCATCGATGGCGCCCTGACCGATTGCGCCGTGGCGAACATCGTCTGGTCGACCATTTATGCTTACGATTCAAGCAAGGTCAAAGGCAGCGCGCCAACAACCATGGCGGATTTCTTCAATACCAAGAAGTACCCCGGCAAGCGCGGCCTGCGCAAGACCGCCAAGGCCAATCTTGAGATGGCCCTGATCGCCGATGGTGTCGCGACCGGTGACGTTTACAAGCTTCTGAACACGGACGGCGGTGTTGCCCGCGCTTTTAAAAAGCTCGACAGCATCAAGAACGATGTCGTCTGGTGGGAAGCCGGCGCCCAGGCACCACAATTGTTGGCGGATGGCGAAGTCGTCATGACCACCGCCTATAACGGCCGTATCTTTGGCGCCGCTGTTGGCGAAGGCAAGCCCTTCGTGGTGGTTTGGGACGGTCAGATCCTTGACTTTGATCTGTTCGTCATCCCGAAAGGCGCGCCGAACAAGGAGCTCGCCATGGATTTCATCCGCTTCTCCACCGGCACCAAGGCGCTGGCGGATCAGGCGAGCTGGATTTCCTATGGTCCGGCGCGGAAATCGTCGGGTGCCATGGTCGGTCTTTACAAAGATGGCAAGACCAAAATGGCGCCTCATATGCCCACGGCAGCGGCTAATTTGAAAACCGCTCTGGTCAACAATTTCGAGTTCTGGGCAGACCATGACACTGAACTAAACGAAAAATTCAACGCCTGGCTGGCGAAGAATTAATCGTCCATAAGCGGACCGGCGGCCGGGGTTTCAGTCCCCGCCGCCGGCTCCACTTATCGTTTTCAAACCAATAGTTCGCAGACCCACACAGCATCATGACTGACGCCACCTCAACGGCATCCGTTCAAATTGACGCGCCCATCACGGCGGCGGACGGTACGCCATTGCGCATCGCCCTGGCCCGCGCCACCCGGCGGGCGCGTATCCGCGCCTTCTTGTTGGTTGCGCCTTTGCTGGCTTTCATTCTCGTTACCTTCGCCTTTCCGATTGCTCAGATGCTGTACCGCAGCGTCAATAACACGGCCTTTTCCGACAATATGCCGAACCTGGTCAGCTATTTCGAAAGCCATGAAATTACAGGCGTTCCGGGGGAAGCGGCCTTTGCCGCCCTGGTGACGGATCTGAAAGAAGCCAAGAAAGTCAGAAAAGTCGGCGTCGTCGGCACCCGCGTGAACTATGAATTTCCGGGCACCCGCAGTCTCTTCACCTCGGCCGGACGCAAGGCCAAAGGCTTGCAACCGCCCTATAAGGAGGCGGTGCTCAAGCTGCATAAGCATTGGGGCAGCGTGCGGCTGTGGACGACCATGCAACGGGTGGCCCAGCCCCACAATCTGAGTTTTTATATGGCCGCCATCGACATGACCTATGACGATGCGGGCAATTTAGTTTCGGTCTCGGAAGATCGGCGCATCTATGTGCAGCTATTTATCCGTACGCTTTGGCTCTCGGCGCTGATCGCCGGGATTTGCCTGGTCCTTGCGTTTCCGGTGGCGCACCTGCTCGCCACCCTGCCGCTGCGCTATTCAAACCTGTTGATGATCTTCGTGCTGCTGCCGTTCTGGACCTCGCTGCTGGTGCGGACAACGTCCTGGATCGTGCTGTTGCAAAGCCAGGGCGTGTTCAATGATATCCTCGTCCTCATAGGTATTATCGGCGAGGATGGCCGCATCCAGCTGATGTATAACCGGATGGGCACGATCATCGCCATGGTTCATATCTTGCTGCCGTTCATGGTGCTGCCGCTATATTCAGTGATGAAAACCATTCCGCCCTCTTATATGCGCGCGGCGCGCTCGCTGGGGGCGACGCCGTGGACCGCCTTCTGGCGGGTCTATTTTCCGCAGACGGTGCCCGGCATTGGGGCGGGCATATTGTTGGTTTTCATTCTGGCCGTCGGCTACTACATTACGCCCGCCCTGGTCGGCGGCTCGTCGGGCCAGTTGATATCCAACCTGATCGCCTTCCATATGCAGCAATCACTGAACTGGTCCCTGGCGGCGGCCCTGGGCGCGCTGTTGCTGTTCGGCATTCTCGTTCTCTACTGGCTCTATGACAGGATTATCGGGATCGACAATATGAAACTCGGTTAGAGCAATTTTCAATTAATGGGCTCGCTGTCGCGACCTAAATAATTGCTTCAATGGCTCTATTTCTTAAGAATCCGAGCGCTTTTTTCGAATGCGCTCTGGGCGACAGGATGAGGAAAAACTGACATGGCATTGCCGCCGCATGCATCCCGTGCCGAGCGTGTTTGGCACTACACATACCTGGGCATTTGCACCGCGATCTTTGTCTTCCTGATTTCGCCGATCCTGGTGATCATTCCCCTGTCGTTTAATGCCGAGCCCTATTTCACCTTCACCCAAGAGATGCTGAGTTTTGATCCCGACGGCTATTCCATGCGTTGGTATGAAAAAATTCTGACCTTTGGCATGTCGGAGCCCGATGGCCCGCGCGGCAGCTCGTGGTGGGCCGATGTCTGGTCCAATGCGCAATGGGTCCGCGCCGCCAAGAATTCGGTGATCATAGGCATTTTGGCGACCATTTTGGCGACCTTGCTGGGCACGGTTGCGGCCCTTGGCCTGTCGCGCCCGGAAATGCCGTTTCGCCGGGTGATCATGGGTTTGCTGATCTCGCCCATGATCGTGCCCGTTATCATCACCGCCACCGGCTTATTCTTTTTCTATTCCTGGACCGGGCTGGCGCATACCTATCTGGGTATCATCATGGCCCATGCGACGCTTGGCATCCCGTTCGTCATCATCACGGTGACCGCGACCCTGGTCGGCTTCGATCAGTCCCTAACGCGGGCCGCCGCCAATCTGGGCGCCGATCCGGTTACCTCTTTTCGCCGGGTTACGCTGCCGTTGATCCTGCCGGGTGTGATATCCGGCGGCCTGTTCGCGTTCGTCGCCTCGTTCGATGAAGTGGTGGTGGTGTTGTTCGTCGCCTCGTTCGATCAACAGACCATCCCGCGGCAGATGTGGAATGGTATTCGCGAGCAGATCTCACCCACCATCCTGTCAGTGGCGACGGTTCTGGTGATCTTCTCCATCGCGCTTCTCACCACCCTCGAGCTTTTGCGCCGCCGCAATGAGCGTTTGCGCGGGTTGACGGGTTAGAGCATGAGTATCGAAATCGTTCCCATCGGATTTGTACGCGGCGGCCGGGCTGAAGCCCGGGACGACGATTGGGATCGCGAACAGGCCGTAATCGAATTGGATAGCGGACAATTCCAGCCTGACGCCCTGGCAGGTCTGAAGGATTTTTCCCATGTCGAAGTGCTGTTTCACTTTCACCAGGTGGCGGTGGACAAGATCGTCTCCGCCGCCCGCCATCCCCGTGGCCGCACGGATTGGCCAAAAGTCGGCATCTTCGCCCAGCGCGGCCGGGTGCGCCCCAACCGCCTGGCCGTCACCGTATGTCCCATCATTGCGGTGAACGGCCTGAGCCTGACCGTGCAGGGTCTGGATGCCATCGACGGCACCCCGGTGTTCGATTTGAAACCCTACCTCAGCGGCTTTGCCCCCCGTGGCGAGATCAAGGAACCGGGCTGGGCCAAGGAAATCATGGCGGACTATTGGTAGGCGCTGGCAGTTCAAATACCAATGGCGGAAAGATCCAAGCGCCCATCAACAAGCGGCGGGCACCAGAAATAGCTGCCCGAAATGGCGCGGCTAAAGCGGAATAAACCATCGACGATACCGTCATCCTGCCCTGTCATGCGCCGCAACTGCACCTCGAACGCATCCAGTGTCCGGCCAAAGGCCACGAACATCAGGCCCTCGCCCCCGTCACCCGCCCACGGCATGGAGCGGCGCAGGATAAATGCCTCGGGCTCGAAACTCTCCTGCGCGGTGCGTTTCACATGCGCCGACAGCGGCGCGTCATCCAGTTCCTCGTTATCGCTTAACCGCCGCCCGATGATATTATCCCGCTCGCTCTGGGGCAGGGTTTCGAAATAGTCCAAATCGTGACGCCATTGCTGGGCCGCGACAAAACTGGAACCATCCAGGCCCGCGCCATGCCCCGTAACAATGGCCGCCGCACTGGCCGCCGCCCCCTCGGGATTTTCCGTACCGTCGATATAGCCCGACAGATCGCGGCCTTCGCCATAGGTGAAACCATCGACTAGCCGGTCACGGCGAAAAGCAGGCGCCAGCGTCGCCGTAAGCTGCCGGCCCGCATGCATGACCTCGCCCTGATCGTTGCCCCTGAACCAACACCAGATATCGGCCTGGGTCGAGGGCACCTCGCAGCCCGGTCCGCTTAGATTGGGAAACGGCCGCAGACCATCCACGGAGCGGCCCAATCCCTGGACCAAGCCGGGGCCGAGACCGAGCACCAACTCTTGTGTGGCCGGGCGCGCCGCAAGCTGCCGCAGAACGGGCAATGGATTGCGGTCCGCCATGACACTGAACTCCATAAAGCGCGACAATTGGCGGCCGGAGGCAAGAATACCTGGTTGTGATGTGCTCATTTTGGGCTGCTTTGCTGGTTCTGCTGATAAGGGATAGGCAAGGCCACGGGCATTATTTGGCCCTGACCGGGTTCATTGGCAAGACTTTCGCGCAAGGAAACGGCCGCCGCCCAGATCCCCGCTTTCATACAGACCCACGAAGAAAGCATAAAAATCATCCCAGGCCTGATAATGCGCGGCGCCGAAACTGCTGATCGTCTGCTCTTTCAGGCCCCGGTACATCTGCAGCCGTTCGCGCAAGATAACCGCCCAATGATCACTCATCTCCTCGGCCTCCAAAACCGTACAGCCGTTCGCCGCCAACAAATCCTGATAGCGCGCCAAACTACCAAGTTCGGCAAAGCCCATGTCCCGTTGGAGGCGGGCCGCGGTCTCTCCATTCAGGGCGCAGCGTTCCAGGATATCGGTAAAGGCGATATAGCCGCCATTCCTTGTCACCCGGACGCATTCCGCGATCAGCCGGGCTTTATCGGGGATGTGGCACCAGGCCTCCTGGCCGATCACCGCGTCAAAATGCGCGTCGGGAAACGGGTTGGCCAGGGCATCGCCATTGCGGAACTGCACCACCTCGGATAGTCCCACCAGCTTGGTCAGCCGTTGCGCCCCGTCGACCCGGCTGGCGGTCAGGTCAATGCCAGTGACCCGGCAGCCATAATGTTGCGCCAGATAGCGCGCGGGCCCGCCCATGCCGCTGGCCACGTCCAGCACATGGCTGTCGGCAGCCGCTGCGATCTTTTGCGCCAGGCTATCGATGGCGGCCAGGCCATCGAAATGATCCATGTCGTAATGCTGCAGAATATCCTCGGTCAAGCCGGATAGATCGACGCCGTCATGCTGCAGCTTTTCCAGGATCTGCCCCTCGTTGATGGGGTGAGTGTCATAAAAATCAACCACGGTCTGGCGATGCGTATCAACGGTCATGGGGCCTCCCTCTACCAGTACGCTTCAGGCAACAGATTGTTTCCACCGGCACGGCTTGTCTCAGGGGCCGATGGGCCCAAATAATCTAATACGTCACAAGGCAGCTAAGTCTTGCTATACAGCTATACAACATCTTTAGGGGATTGGAGATCATCATGGCATTAACGGGGATCAATCATCTGGCGTTCATCACCCACGATCTGGAAGCCACCATCCGCTTCTATCGTGATCTGTTGGGCATGACGTTGGAGGCCGGCGTGGGCCATGACGGCTATCGCCATTATTTCTTCCGCGCGGGCGAGGCGCAAATTGCCTTTTTCGCCTACGAGGGCGCCCAGCCCATGAACCCGAAACCGCACGGCTCGCCCAGCCGGCAGCCGTTGGGTTTTGATCACGTTTCCATGACCTGTGAAAGCCGCGAGGATCTGTTCGCATCCAGGGACCGCCTATTGGCCGCCGGCATTGATGTTTCCGGCGCGGTGGATCACGGCACCATGTGGTCGATCTATTTCTTTGATCCCAACAACATCCCGTTGGAAATCAGCTGGGATATCATGAAGATCACCCAGCCACCGGCGGTGGCCGACGATCTGCCATTGGCCATCGTTGCCGAGGGCGCGGAGCCGCAGCCGGGCCATTGGCCGGAAGTGACCAACCCAACGCCCATGGAACAAATGACGGCGCATGCGGGCAACGGCTATCAGATGCGCGATGCGGCGCTGGCAGAGAAACGCGGCGATTATGTCCCGGAATACCGCGCCCTGATCACGAAAGCGTCCGACGCGGCGGAGTGAGGCGTGGCGCTCGCCTAATCGGCATGCGACCGGCGCAATACAAACAAGTGCAGTAAACCGGTCACCGCGCCGCCGTAAATGAGCAGCAGTTCAAGCGGTAGTTCGAAGTCATAATTCTTATGCCCCGAAAGCACGAAATGGAGCATGGCGTGCACCAAAAGAAAGCCGTCGACAGCGAATTGAGTTCGGCGACGCACCACGGGTGAACGATGTCCGACCAACCAAAATAGGGCTACGAATAGTGGAATGTGGGCAATGACGAATACTAATTGAGCCTGATGGTCCGCGAATAAATTAAACCCCGGAATGAGGCGCCATTCATGGCGGGCAACAGCGTCAAGTTCGTGGCAGACGAGAAGAGAAAGTCCGAAATAAAAAAGTATGTGTTTCCAGTCGCTGTGGGTCGTCTTCAATCTCACCTCCACTGCAGTATCTGTACGATAATCTCACAAGCCGTGATGTTCCAAGAGGTTGTTCATTCGATCAATATTTGCGAAGTTGAAGTTCGCAAAACGAGACCGCCACGTCCAGGGCCATAGGTGACTCGTGTGCCTCGGCCCGCTATAAGAGGGGCGGTTTTGTAAGCGATTAACCTGGATCCAGGTCGGGGTCGAAGTTGGGATCAACGTGACGTTATTGAATTTGCCGGCGCGAATGTACCGTGGCCGAAGGCCGCGCGGATGAGCAGCAGCCGCGCCCAACAGATCCGCGAACAGGGCGATCCAAAGGTGGTTCCCACGGCCTGGAAACGGGGCGCTTTTGCCGTCTTCATAGTGGTGGCCGTGGTCCTGCCCTTCGTGCTGGACAATTACACGATTTATAGCCTGGCCTTGGTCTTCGCCCTGGCCCTGGCGGTGCTTGGCATCAACCTGTTGACCGGGTTGAGCGGGCAGTTTTCCATCGGCCATGGCGCCTTTTTCGCCATGGGCGCCTATACCACCTCCATCGCCATGAGCCATGGCGGGCTGTCGGCATATGGCGCCCTGCCCGTGGCGGCGCTGGTCACGTTTACGGCTGGGTTTTTATTCGGCTGGCCGGCCCTGCGCCTGAACATGATCCACTTGATGCTGATGACCTGGGGCCTGTCCCTGATCCTGCCGCAAGTGTTGAAGTTGGACGCGCTGCAGGAATGGACGGGGGGCGTCAGCGGCGTTTATCTCAACCGGCCCGACCCACCCGCCTGGACCGGCCTGAACGACGATCAATATTGGTACTTTGTCACCCTGGCGGTATTGCTGCTGCTGTTCTGGCTGGCCGGCAATCTCGCCAACAGCCGCTCGGCACGGGCCCTGGCCGCGATCCGTGACAACCAGATCGCCGCCGCGCCCATGGGCATCAACGTGGCCTTGTTCAAAACGCAGATTTTTGGCGTTTCCGCCATGTACGCCGGCATGGGCGGCGCCCTGACCGGCTTGCTGGCTGATTTCGTGGCGCCGGATTCCTATGGCCTGTTCTTTTCCATTTCGCTGCTGGCCGGCGCGGTCATGGCTGGCTTCCGCTCTGTCTGGGGGGCGCTGGTCGGTAGTTTGCTGGTCCTCTATCTCCCCTCGGCCTCGGGCGCCATGCCCGCCGCCCTGGCGGTGCCGCCCTTTGGCCCCGCGTTATTATTGACGGTGTATTTCATGCCCGATGGCATCTCGGGCCTGGCTGTCCGAATCTACCAACGCCTTAGAATCGCCCAAAAAATTGGTTAATTTAGGGTAAATTACGCCATTTCGTAGCTTTTTTGCGTTTTCGGTGATTGACGTCACTGCGCCGCCACGCTTGCCGGGCAACACTGCTAAGCGAGGGCACGCTGGAGGAAGATATCATGCCGACACTCGCGGATTTGCCGAATATGGCCGTGGCGCTGCTGGTAGTGCTGCTTTTCATGCTCTAATTCAAGCGGGGCAAAAAGGCCATCGGCACTACATACCCAGCACCAGCTTCGCCATGATATTGCGCTGAATTTCGTTGGAACCACCGTAGATACTGCCGGCCCGGTCATTTAGATAACGCGCCGTAATCGACATTTCATCCCGCTGGCCAAGGGGTTCCAGGTTGGCGCCCGCCAGGCGTTCTTCCGGTTGGTGCGGCGCGGCGTAATAGCCGATTGCCCGCATGGCCAGCTCGCTGATCGCCATCTGGACCTCGGTCGAGCGGGTTTTCAACATAGAGGAGGCGGGGCCAGGGCTGCCGCGCTTGGCAATCTCGGCCATGGTGCGCATTTCGGTAAACTCCACCGTCGTCAGCTCGATCTCCAGTGCCGCCAAATCAGCGGCGAAACCAGGTTCTTCCAACAGGCTGCGGCCATCGCTTCGCCGCCGCGCCGATGCCAGACGCCGGGCCTCGTCCAGCCGGGTCCGCTGCCTGGCCGCCCGGGCATCGCCGCCCCGTTCGAATTCCAGCAGATACTTGGCGACGGTCCAACCTTCGTTCTCGGCCCCGAGCCTGTTTGCCTGGGGCACCCGCACATCCTCAAAAAACACCTGATTGAATTCATGGTCGCCGCCCAGAATATGGATCGGTTCAACCGTGAGGCCGGGGGTGTCCATTTCCAACAGCAGAAAGGTGATGCCAGCCTGGGGTTTGCCCATCGTCTTGGTGCGGACCAGGCAGAACATACGGTCGGCATAATGCGCCGAGGTGGTCCAGATCTTGGAGCCATTGATGATATAATCGTCACCATCCGCCACGGCCCGGCATTGCAACGAGGCCAGGTCCGAGCCCGAGCCCGGTTCAGAGTAACCCTGACACCAGACATCTTCTCCCGACAAAATGCGCGGCAGATAGAAGGCTTTCTGTTCCGCGCTGCCATGACCCATGATGGCATGCGCCACCATGGATAATCCCTGGGGCACCAACCGCAAAGCACCGGCCCGGGCGTATTCGGCGGCGAACAGATATCGGCGCATGGGATCCCAGCCCGTGCCGCCATGCTCCACCGGCCAGTTCGGCGCCGCCCAACCCTGGCGGTACAATATGCGTTGCCACGCCATGGTCGCCTCATGCTCGGCAACGATGGTGGTGCAAAGCCGCGAGGCCTCGCGAAATTCCGGCGTCAGATTGTCTTCCAGAAAGCTTCGAACCTCCGCCTGAAAGGCCCGCAGTTCATCTGATAAAGCGATATCCATGGCTTAACCCTTACTCAATCGGCTGCGATATCCCGCGCGATGACCAGCTTCTGAATGTCGTTGGTGCCCTCGTAAATACGGGCGCCGCGCACGCCGCGATAATAACGCTCCACGGGGAAATCGCGCAAAAAGCCATAGCCGCCCAAGGTCTGCATGGCCTCGGAACAGACTTTTTCCGCCATGTCCGTGGCGAACAACTTGGCCATGGAAGCTTCCGTCAGACATTTCAGGCCGGCGCTGCGCCGGGCGGCGGCATGCCAAATCAGCTGCCGCGCGGCTTCCAATTGCGTCGCCATGTCGGCCAGGCGAAAGGCCACTGCCTGATGCTCGATAATCGGCTTGCCGAACGCTTCCCGTTCCTGGGCATATGCCAACGCTGCCTCGTAAGCCGCCCTTGCCATGCCCAGGGCCTGGGAGGCGATGCCGATACGTCCGCCCTCCAAATTACCCAGGGCGATACGATAGCCCTGGCCCTCTTCGCCCAGCAAGGCATCGTGAGGCAGGCGCATGTCGGTGAATGCCAGCTGTGCGGTGTCAGATGCGTTCAGGCCCATTTTCTCTTCCAGCCGTACCACTTCGTAACCCGGTGTGTCCGTCGGCACGATGAAGGCGGAAATGCCGCGCTTTCCGGCATCGGGATCGGTCACCGCGAAGACCAGGGTCAGATCGGCGTTCTTGCCCGTGGTAATGAATTGTTTCGAGCCATTGATGACATAGCCGTCATCATCACGCACCGCACGGGTGGTCAGGGCACTGGCGTCCGAGCCGCCCTTGGCCTCGGTCAAGGCAAAGGCACAGAGGATTTCGCCCATGGTCAAGCGGCGCAGATATTGTTCCTTTTGCGCACTCGTGCCGTATTCCAGGATCGGCATGCAGCCGACCGAGTTATGGCCGCTCATGACGATGGCGATGGCGCCGTCACCGGCGGCGATTTCCTCCAACGCCATGGCATAGGTGACATAGTCCAGGCCGGCGCCGCCCCATTCCTCCGGCACGGTCATGCCCATCAGACCCAGTTTGCCCATGGCCTTGAAGACCTCGGCCGGGAAATAGGCCTTATCCTCCCACTCACCAGCAAACGGCGCGATCTGTTCCGCCGCGAAGGCCCTGGCCATATCGCGGATCATGACTTGTTCTTCAGTAGGGATCATGGACGCAAAACCTCCGCTAATTTACTTGCCGCTCGTGGCCTTCCCAATAGGGCCGGCGCAACTCACGCTTCAGGATCTTGCCCGACGGGTTCCGCGGCAACTCGTCGAGAAAATCCACCGAGCGTGGGATTTTATAGCCGGCGATCCGCGCCCTGGCATAGGCAATCACTTCGTCGGCGCCTATTTCCGCGCCAGGCGCCGTCACGATGACCGCCTTTACGCTCTCGCCCCATTTATCGTCCGGCACGCCGATCACCGCCACATCGGCGATCTTTTCGTGACCGGCCAGGGCGCTTTCCACTTCCGCCGGGTAGATATTCTCACCCCCCGAGACGATCATGTCCTTGACCCGGTCGTGAATATACAAATAGCCCTCGGCGTCGAAATAACCCGCATCGCCGGAATAGAACCAGCCATCGCGGATGGCCTTGGCGGTTTCCTCCGGCTGGTTCCAATACCCCTTCATGATCTGCGGACCGGCGATGATCACTTCGCCCACAACACCCGGCGGACAGTCTTGATCATTTTCGTCCACGACACGGATTTTCGCCGCGTTCATGGGCTTGCCGCAGGACTTCATTTTTTCGCTGCCGTCATGATCCTCGGGCGGCAGGTAGGTTACAGCGCCCGTGGTCTCGGTCAGACCATAAAGCTGTGCAAAGCCGCAATCGAAAATCTCCATGGCCTGTTGCAGCACCGGCAACGGTATGGGCGAGGCGCCATACAGCACCATCTTGACCGAGGAAACATCCGTCTCCGCCGCCCCCGGCGTTTGCAGCAGGAACAGGATCACCGCCGGTACAAAGATGACCTGGGTAATGCGATAGGTCTCAATGGCTTTCAGGATCGCCGGCGGGTCCACTTCCGGCAACAGAACATTGGCGGCGCCAATGTATAGACCGACAAAGGCCCAGACGCAGCCCGCCACATGAAACAACGGCATGGCCACCAACGAAACATCCTCGGGCGACCATTCGCCCCATTGCTCAAAAGTATGGGGCAGGAACAGGACAAAATTATCGTGGCTGATCTCCACCCCCTTGGGGTGGCCGGTGGTGCCTGATGAATAGGCCTGCAGGGCGGTATCGGACGCAGCGCCTTCCCCTTTGGGGTCGGCCAAATCCTGACCATCCCGCCAGGCGGCATATTCGCCCCAGCCATCGCGGGCTCCTTGCAGGGTCAGAACCTGTTCCAGGCACGGCACCTCGGCTTCGATGCCCGCCACCAGATCGTGAAATTCCTCGGTGACGAACAGCATTTTGGCGCCGGCATCATTCAGCACATAGGCAACCTCGGGCGGGGCCAGGCGGAAATTGATCGGCACCAGAACAGCGCCGGCCTTTGTGGCGCCGTAATAAATCTCGAAAAACAGATCGATATTCTTGGCCAGGATGGCAATCCTCTCACCTGGCCGAATACCGGCGGCGATCAGGCCGTTGGCGACTTGATTGGAGCGTTGGTCAAGCTCGCCGTAGCTGATTTCACGGCCTTCGAAAATCAAGGCCGTGGCATCGCCCCGTTCCAGCGCATGGCGGCGGATTGGGTCCGCCATGAAAAGATAGCCGTCCTGGTTGCTCATGCCACAGTCTCTCTAACGCCACACGAATACGGGCCGGCCCTTGCTACAGACAAAGGCCGGCCCGGACTATAACAGCAAATCTCTATCTTGATCAGCGCGGCTGATACTTGCGGAAATCAGGCTTGCGCTTCTCGCGGAAGGCATTGACGCCTTCCTTGGATTCCTCGGTTTCGTAATAGCCTTTCAAGGCCTGGAAACCCAGCACGCCCAGACCACGGATATGTTCCGTATCCGCATTGAAGCTACGCTTGGCGATGGCCAGTGCGGTGGGGCTTTTGGCCATGATTTCCTGGCACCAGGCATCCACTTCCTCGTCCAGCTTGTCAAACGGCACCACCGCGTTGACCAGGCCCATTTCCTTTGCCTCCTGGGCCGAATAGCGGCGGCACATGTACCAGATTTCGCGCGCCTTTTTCTCGCCCACCAGACGGGCCAGATAGGCCGTGCCAAAGCCCGGGTCGACCGAGCCCATGGCGGGCCCGACCTGGCCGAATATGGCATTGTCAGAGGCGATGGTCAGATCACACAGGACGTGAAAGACATGGCCGCCGCCGATGGCATAGCCATTGACGCGGGCGATGACCGGCTTGGGGATATCGCGGATAATGGTGTGCAGTTCCTCTACCGGCATTCCGGTGGTGCCCCGGCCGCCATAGCTGCCTTCGTGAGAATCCGCCGATTGATCGCCGCCGGTACAAAACGCCTTGTCGCCAACGCCCGTCAGCACCACGACGCCTATGTCGGGGTTCCAACCGGCCATGTTAAAGGCCTTGATCAGCTCTTCCGCAGTCTGATTACTGAAGGCGTTATAGACCTTCGGACGATTAATTATAATCGTGGCGACACCATCCTTCTCGGTATAGATCAGATCCTTGAAATCCATGATCAGTTACCCGTGCATGGTCAGACCACCGGAGACCGAGATGGTCTGGCCGGTGATGTAGGAGGCATCGTCGGACAGGAAGAACGATACCAGACCTGGATAATCCTCGGGCTCGGCCACACGCTTCATGGGCACGGCGCGTTCCAGCGCAGCAACCAGTTTCGGACCCTGTTCGGCCAGCAACGGCGTATTTGTCGGTCCAGGGCAGACCGTATTAAGCGTGATGTTCTTGCGCGCCAGCTCACGGCTCATGGTCTTGGAAAAAGCGATCAGACCGCCTTTGCAGGCGGCGTAAACAGCCTCGCCCGAGGAACCAACCCGGCCCGCATCGGAGGAAATATTGACCACCCGGCCGCTGCCGCGTTCCGCCATGCCTTTCAGGATCACGTGGCACAGGTTCAGCGGGCCATACAGATTGATCGCCACGACCTTGTGCCAAAGCTCCAGATCCGTATCCAGGAAAGGCATGGATTTGTCCCAGCCGGCGTTGTTGACCAGGCCGTCCACCGGGCCGCAATCGCTTTCGAAGGCCGTAACACAGGCCTCAACCGCCGCATAATCACTGATGTCGCAGGCATAACCGTTGGCGGTACCGCCCGCGGCGCGGATTTTTTCGGCCACGGCATTGGCGCCGTCGCCATTGAGATCGAAAATTCCGACATTGCAGCCCTCTTCACCCAGGCGCAGGCTGATGGCCTGGCCGATACCACTGGCGCCACCGGTGAGAATGACGTTTTTTCCTTGTAATCCACGCATATTAGGCTCTCCTATATCTTCTAATTGACTTGCGGCGGAGCATAAAAGCAAACATTGTTCGAGTCTCGTAATTGTTGGCCCCTGCTACATTCAGCCGCAATTTGGGAGCCGCATTTTTGGGAGTAAATTATGTCCGTTCGCCTGTACGCCATGACCTGCGGCTGGTTGACCATGCCCTTGCATATGTTCCTTGATGGGGAGGAGGGTGAGATCCGCCTGCCGGTACCAGCCTATCTGATCGACCATCCCAAGGGCCAGGTGCTGTTCGATAGTGGTTTGCATACGGACATACAGGATCCGGTGAACAAACGGGCCCAGACCATCACTAAGTATTTCAAGCCCGAATTCAAGGCCGGCGAGGAACTTGGCGCCCGCCTGGAACGTTGCGACGTGGATGTGGAAAAGGTGCGTTATCTGGTCAATTCCCACCTGCATTTCGACCATGCGGGCGGCAACTTCCAAGTCAAGAACGCGCAGTTAGTGGTGCAAAAGCGGGAATGGCTGGCCGGTCACGACCCGGACCTGATGAAATCCAACGGCTTCGCGCTGGAGGACTATGACCACGGCCATGATCTGAACCTGGTCGATGGCGAGCACGATCTGTTCGGCGATGGCAGCGTGGTCTGCATTCCCACTTATGGCCACACGCCGGGGCATCAGTCATTGAAAGTACGGCTGGGCAGCGGCGACGTGCTGTTGGCGGGCGACGCCTGTTATTTGCGCCAGACCTTGGAGAAACTGCACCTGCCGAAAGTCGTTCACGATAAGGAAGAGATGCTGGAAAGCCTGCGGCGCATCCGCGCCCTGCAAACCGCCGGCGCGCGGATCTTCTATGGCCATGACGCGGATTTCTGGAAGACCGTGCCCCAGGCCCCGGCGGAAGTGATTTAGGGAGGCTTCACATGACGGAAATTGAAATCTCGGGCGTAATGCTGCCCATGCGCGAAAGCCTGGCCCGCGAGGTCGAGGTGGCCTGGAACCGCCTGGCCAGCCCCGGCACCTGGTGGACGGGGGCGGAGCGGTTGGCCATCGTGGCGGAGGCACGCGCCATTGGGGCTGGCGATTGTGGCCTGTGCCAACAGCGCAAGGCGGCGCTGTCGCCCTATACCGTGGCGGGCGTTCATGACAGCACTTCGGATCTGCCCCCGGCGGCGGTGGAAGCGATCCACAGAATAGTCACCGATGCCGGCCGCATCACGGAGCGCTGGATTCTATCGCTGATCGAGGGTGGCGAAATGCCGGCGCTGGAGGAAACCAAATATGTGGAGATCATCGGCGTGATCGCGGTCCTGACGGGCCTGGACAAACTGCACCAGGGCCTGGGTCTGCCGCCGCGCGCGCTGCCGGCACCCATTCCCGGTGAGCCGAGCCGTCAGCGCCCCGCCGGCGCCAAGCGGAACCTGGCCTATGTCTCGACCCTGGCGCCCGAGGACGTCGGCCCGGAAGATCCAAATCCCTATCCCCTGCATGGCGACAAGAACATCCATCGCGGTGTCAGCCTGGTGCCGCAAGAGGTCTTCAACTTTTTCGATCTGGATGTGGAACTATACCTTAAGGATCATGAAATCCGGGATTTCGAGCATGATTTCCGCGCCATCAGCCACGCCCAGATCGAGCTGATCGCGGGGCGAACCTCGGCCCTGAACGGGTGCTATTATTGAACCACCTCACATTCAGCCCTGCTCCGTGAGAGCGGCAAAAGTTCTGGTGATCAATACGACCTCTCCGCCATTATGACGGACGACGGTGCCGTGGACAGTGTTGCCCACGGCGAAATTTTGATGAATCTGGTCGCAGTCGTCCACGGCGGCAACCTGGGCGAGATGGCTTCGGCGCGCCGGGCGGTACGTGAAAATATGGGCGACGCCGCCTTTGTCGATGCCTGCGCCACCATCGCCTCGTTCTCCGCCGTGGTCAAAATCGCCGACGGCGCCGGCATCCCGTTGGAGGACTTTAAGGAAGAGGCCACCCGCGACCTGCGGGCCGAGCTGTCCATCAACGATTTCCAAAGTTGAAGGGCGCCAGAACCCGGCGTAGCACCCACTCCCTTGCCTCTGCCGGTAGGCGGTGTATGTTGCGGCCTTCTGATTTGAATAGGTAACCGCAACAGGCGCGCGTGCATGCGCCATGGAGGAATGGGAAAGATCATGACAGAGCAAATCAAAGCCGGCGAAATGCTGAAAGACAAGGTAATTCTGGTGACGGGCGCCGGGCGCGGCGTTGGCCGCGACATCGCCCTTTTGGCCGCCAGCCAGGGCGCCAAGGTGATCGTCAATGATCTGGGCGGCCAGGCCGATGGCGAGGGTGAGGATAAAACCCCAGCCATGGAAGTTGTCGGCGACATCAAGGAAGCGGGCGGCGAGGCCGTTGCTAACTATGGCTCTGTTGCTGACTTCGACGCAGCCGAGGCGATGATCCAACAAGCCGTGGACACCTATGGCAAGATCGACGGCATCGTCAACAACGCCGGCATTCTGCGCGACGTTATCTTCCACAAGATGACCGAGGAAGAATGGGATATCGTCATCGCCGTGCACCTAAAGGGCTGCTTCAACGTGGCCCGGGCGGCAGCGACGCGCTTTCGCGAGCAGAAAAGCGGCGCCTTCGTACACATGACCTCGACCTCCGGCCTGGTCGGCAACTTCGGCCAGGCCAACTATGCCGCGGCCAAGCTGGGCATCGTCGGTCTGTCAAAATCATTGGCCCTGGATATGTCGCGCTTTGGCGTCCGTTCCAACTGTATCTCGCCGTTCGCGTGGAGCCGTCTGATTGGCACCATTCCCATCTCGTCCGATGAAGAAGCAGCCCGCGTGGAGAAGATCAAGGCCATGACCCCGGCCAAGATTGCACCGATGGCTGTGTTCCTGCTGTCGGACGCGGCTTCGGAGGTCACGGCGCAGATCTTTGGCGTGCGCCACAACGAAATCTTCCTCTTTAACCAGCCCCGCCCGGTCCGCTCCGTACAGCGCACCGAAGGCTGGACACCGGAAACCATTGCCGAACATGCCCTACCCGCCATGAAGTCCTCCTTCATGGCGTTGGAGCGCAGTGGCGATGTCTTCAGCTGGGATCCGGTCTAAGCCGGGCCTGATCAACGTTGCTGCCGGGCCCGGTGCAATTCCGGGCCCGGCGGCTCTTTTTTGAAAATTGCTCTAATTGACGGACGTGAGCTGATGACGGCCAAACCCCAGCGCTATCAGGTAAGCGAGTTGAACCGTTACGCCACCGCGCTGTTCCATGCCGCCGGCATGCCCCGCGACCGCGCCGCCATCGTCGCCGAACTGCTGGTCGAGGCCGATGCCATGGGCCATGACACCCATGGCCTGAACCTGGGCGCGAAATATCTCGACCACCTGCAAAGCGGCATCATGGCCGCCACCGGCGAGCCGGAGGTGATCTCCGACCGGGGCGCCACCGTGCTCTGGGACGGCGGTTATCTGTCCGGTGTCTGGCTGACCTGGAAGGCCATTCAAACCGCCTGCGAACGGGCCAGGCAATACGGCACGGTCACCCTCTCGATCCGGCGCAGCCACCACATCGCCTGTCTGGCGACTTTTCTGCCGCTGGCGACGGAGCAGGGCCTGATGATCACCCTGGCCAGCTCCGATCCATCGGTTGCAGCGGTGGCGCCGTTCGGCTCCTTCGAACCTTTATTTACACCCAACCCCCTGGCGGTGGGCATCCCGACGGAGGGCGATCCGATCCTGATCGACATTTCCGCCTCTGCCACCACCATGGGCCTCTCGGACCGCATCAAGGATGGCGGCGAGCACCTGCCCGGACCCTGGCTGATTGATAATCAGGGCCAAGCCAGCGATGACCCGGCGGTGCTGGAAACCGACCCGCCCGGCGCCCTGCAACCCCTGGGCGGCCTGGACCGGGGCCACAAGGGCTTTGCCCTGGCCCTGATGATCGAGGCGTTGACCTCCGGCTTGCCCGGCTATGGCCGCGCCGATGGGCCAACAAATTGGGGCGCCGGCGTCTATCTGCAAGTGATCGACCCGGAAGCCTTTGGCGGCCTGGACAGTTTCAGCCAGCAGACCGGCTGGCTGGCCGATGCCTGCCGCGCCGCCGCCGTGCCGCCCGGACAAGCCCCGGTCCGCATACCCGGCGACGGGGCTCTGGCCCGCAAGCGCCTGGCGCTAGCCGAAGGCGTCGCCCTGTACCCGACAATCATGGATAACCTCGCCCCTTGGGGCGAGCGGCTGGGCGTGGCGGCGCCGGCCTCCATGGCGTAAGCAAGCAACATTGAACGAACATTGAAGCAAAATGGATAGGTAACAAGACCAACATGGCAAAGCTTTTACTGGCCGGCAGTTTTCACCCGGATATCTCAACCCTTTTGGATGAGCGTCCGGACGTGGACGTCACCACCTTGGTGGAGCCGACGGAGCAGGAATTGGCCGACGCCATTCCCGGTTTCGACGGCTTGGTTATCCGCACCACCCGCTTTGGTGCGGCGGCCTGCGCCAAGGCGGACAAGTTGAAGGTGATCTCCCGCCACGGGGTCGGCTATGACAATATCGACGTCGCGGCCGCCACCGCCCACGGCTTGCCCGTGGCCGTGGTGGGCGAGGCAAACTCCAATGCGGTTTGCGAACATGCCTTCATGTTGATGCTGGCCACGGTGAAGGACGCCCTGCCCCTGGACAATGCGGTGCGTACCCAGGACTATTCCCGGCGCAATGCCATGACCGCCGGCGAAGTCTCGGGCAAGACCATTTTGATCGTCGGCTTTGGCCGCATCGGTACCCGCATGGCGCGGCGCTGCGCGGCCTTTGATATGAAGGTGATCGTGGCCGACCCGTATGTGCCCCGCCGGGTCATTCAGGGCCATGGTTATGAGTATGTGGAGGATTTCCGCGACGCTCTGGACCGGGCCGATATTCTGACCATGCACCGTCCAGGCAATCATGACGGTAGCCCGGTGATGACCGGCCAGGAATTCTCCCGCATGCGCAAGGGCGCGGTGTTGATCAATACCGCGCGGGGCACCTTGTTGGACGAGGACGCGCTGTATCAGGCCCTGAGCAATGGCCCCCTGGCCGCCGCCGGCCTGGATGTGACCCGGGACGAGCCGCCGGCGGCGGATCTGCCGTTATTGCAACTGGACAATATCTTGTTGAGCCCGCACATCGCCGGCGTAACGCGGGAGGCCTTCCAGGCCATGGGTTTGCAGGCGGTGCAGAATTGCCTGGACGCCTTTGACGGCAAACTGGATGATTATTACCTGATCAATCCGGAGGTCATGCAGACGGGCAATGACTAAGGCGACGCGGTATGTGGACGGGGACGGCGTCTGGGTGGAAATCCTGGGCACCCCCAAGGCCGCGCCGGCGTTGTTCCTGGACCGGGACGGCGTGGTGGTGGTCGAGACCCATTATCTGCACGAAGTCGAAAAGACCGAGTTAATCCCCGGCGCCGGGGAAACCATTGCCCTGGCCAATCAACGGGGCATCCATGTGGTGTTGGTCACCAACCAATCCGGCGTTGGCCGCGGCCTGTACGGCTGGGCCGAATTCCAGGCGGTGCAGGATCGGATCATGGCCGATCTTGCGGCTTTTGGCGCGCGGGTGGATGCGGTCTGCGCCTGTCCGTACCACCCGGAGGCCGCCGCGCCCTATGACCGGGAGCATCCCGACCGCAAGCCGAACCCCGGCATGTTGTTGAAAGCGGCCAGGGCCTTGCAGATTGACCTGGCGCCATCCTGGATCGTCGGCGATCTGCCCTCCGACATGGGCGCGGGCCGCAACGCCGGCCTATCGGGCGGCGTCCACGTCCTGACCGGCTGGTCCGGAACCCGGGACGAAGCCCTGAGCCACGCCGGCGACGATTTCCAGGTCATCGGCGCCAAAAGCATCGACGAGGCCCGCGCCCTGATCCCACTGCTGTTGGGGTAAGGATCTGGCTCCAATCTGGGGGCAGAAGCTCGGGAACAATTCGACCCAATTTGCTCTGGCCCCTTTGATTTCCGCCCCTTTGATTCATTTATTTAACTTCAAAATTTCTAGTCGTAACTAAACCGGTGGCGCACAGCGTCTCTTCATCCTCTTTGATTGCAAACACACTCGCATTACCAACCGATACCGTTTTTCCTGATGACACTGCATAGCCACGCGCAATAAAGGATGTTCCATTTGCTGGAGCCAACATTTTGGTTGTGAAATCAATCGTTGAAAATATCCAATTCGGAGGAAGCTTTGTCCCTATTGCACTACATGCAGCGATATCCATTAACATACCAATTGGACCAGCTTGAAAGGAGCCTTGGGCAAAAGAAAGCTCTTCCCGATATGGAATCATGATTTCTACGCTGCCGTGCTCAATCTTGGTGAACTCCATTCCCATGAATTTAACAATAGGCATTGCAAGCACGAAGCGCTCGATTGCTTCTTTGAAATTGGGGTTCTGTGGTGTCTCTTTCACTTTATTTCCTGCAAATTAGAATTTCTTGCCAATACTGATCGCGCGGCTGTATCCATCAACCAGTTAAGGCCGCGCGAACAGCCCAATGGCACCGTTCGCGGCGAAGGCGTCGATTTCCTGGTTGGAATGGCCGAGCTCCAACAAAATTTCCCGGCTGTGTTCGCCAAGATGGGGGGCGTGGACCATGGGGTCACCGTCGCTGGGTGGCGGTAGGCCGGGGATCACCGGCATGGGGATGGTGCCGACGCCGGATTGTTCGATCCAGCGGACGGCCTCCACCGCGCGGACATGTTCGGATTGGAAATAGTCGCCGAAATCCTGCACCAGGCCATGCAACACATCCGCCTCGGTCAAGGCCGCCGACAGCGCGGCCAACGTCATCTCCTCGACCGCCGGGCGCAGCAGCGGCATCAATTCAGCCTCGTGCTCAATACGCGCCATGGCCGTGGCGTAGCTTGGATTGCCGGGCAGTTCCGGCAGGCCGAGAATTTCACACAAGGCGACAAAATGAGGGTCGCGGCGGCCATTGATGGTCAGGTAGCCGTCCTTGGCCTTGAACATGGCGACGGGCACGCCCAGGGGCGCGGTGACGCCTTTTTCCAACTCGAACTCAATCATCTTGGCGGACTGGAAGGCGCCGATGGCCTCCATCAACGAGGTCTTGATATGCCGGCCGCCGCCCTTGATGGCGCGCCGATACAGCGCCGGTGCCACCGCCTGGAAACCGTACAGGCCGGTGACCACATCGATAGCCAGTAGATTGATGCGCTGGGGCAGGCCGGTGTCATCCTTGTTGTAGGACATCAGGCCGGAAAACGCCTGCATGATGGAATCCGTCGCCGGCAGATTGGCGTTCGGGCCGGTTTGCCCGAAACCGGTGACGGAAAGATAAATCACCTCCGGGTTCTGCTGGCGCACGGTGTCATAGTCCAGTCCCAGGCGCGCGGTAACGCCGGGGCGGTTGTTCTCGATCACCACGTCGGCGGCATTGGCCAGGCGCAGGGCGATGGCGGCACCTTCCGGGTTCTTAAGGTCCAACGCCAGGCTGCGCTTGCCCCGGTTGAAGGCCATGCCGTAGGCGCAATTGTCGCCATAGGTTTTGCCGATCTGCCGGCCCCAGTCTCCCGCCAGCGGTTCCAGCTTGACCACGTCGGCGCCATGGCGCGCCAGCAGCATGCCGCAATGGGGCCCGGCGACGCCTTGCGATATATCCAGGACCTTCAAGCCATCATAGGGCAGGCCATCATCTCCGCTCATACCTTGTCTCCACAACTCGTCGTATCAAACTGGCGTCACGGTAAACATTCAAGGCCGTGACGGCAATTCGCAAGGCCATCAATATGCACCTAAATCAGGGAAATTTTAACGCCCCTCGAATTCCGGCTTATCCTTGTTCAGGAAGGCTTTGTAGCCGGTTTGAAAATCCTCGGTATCAAAGCAGGCATAGCTTTCTTCGATATCGGCCTCGGTCAATGGCCGGGGATCGGTCAGGCGGCGGGCAAACTGTTTATGCCAGCGCGCCACCAGGGGCGCGCCTTGGGCGATACGCCGGGCGGTGGCCTCTGCCTCCGTTGTTACCTGGTCATCGGCGACGATGCGGTTGACCAGGCCCATGCCCTGGGCGGTCGCGGCATCGAAAACCCGTCCCTCCAAAACGATCTCCAAGGCATTGGCGCGGCCAACCACTGCCGCCACCGCCTGCATCTCGTTCAGGGCCACCACCAGGCCAAGGTTTTTCACCGGCACGCCAAAGCGGCTGTTTTCGCCGCAGATACGCATATCGCAACAACAGGCCAGCTCCAGACCGCCACCGACGCAGGCACCATGGACCATGGCGACCACGGGATGGCGGCATTGCTGGATGGCCTCCAGGGCGGCGGCCATGACGGCGCCATAGGTCCGGGCGCTGTCCCGGTCGAAACGTTCGGTGGCGAATTCGGCGATGTCGGCACCGGCGGCAAAGGCCTTTTCGCCGGCCCCGCGCAGGATGATGCAACGCAGATCAGCATCGCCATCCAGCGCCGTAAAGGCGTCGGCGATGCCCCGCCACATATCCAGGTTCATGGCGTTCAGGCGGTCCGGCGCGGACAAGGTCACGGTCGCGATATCGCCGGATCGCTGGGTCAGGATATCTCCACTCATGCGGCGGCTTGCCCTATTTCTTCTTGCCGAACAGACTGCCCAGGCCTTTTTTCAAGGCATCCAGCGGGGCTTTGACGGCCCCCTCGGCAGTGCCGGTTGCCGGTTGCTCTGCTGTTTTTGCCGCCGGTTTCTTGGCGCCGCCACCCTTGGCCAGCTTCAGACAGGGGTGGTCATCATCCGTCCCCAGATCACCCAGCGCCAGCAAGGCGGCGGGCGGAAACAGCGTTGCGCCCAACAGGCCGCCCAGGCGCCGCGCCGTGGCCAGCTCGTCCGGGCGGAATGTCGGTTCGGCGAAGGTGCCGCCGATCTTGATCGGCACGGCGACATTCAAGGTCGCCGACTTGGACTGGGGCGAGACCTTCATGGCCAGGGCCTCCCTACCCAGATCCATGCTGCCTTCGCCCACGATGGTGGAATATTCCGTATCGGCCAGCAGGATCTTTGACGTGGCGATGCCCTTCTTGATATCGAAGCGGGAGGCGACGCAGTTCAGCACCGTCCATTCCGATTTCTCCGACGACATCATGCCCATGATCGCGGACAGACCGCCGATGGCGGCATCGAAAGCCTCCGTCTTCACCTTGCCCTCGTTCATCAACAGGGAGGTGCCGCCGTTCAGGCTGCCGGCGATGGCGGCCACGGACTTGCCTTGACCGGACAGTTTGATCGACAGCTTGCCCATGCCCTGGACCAGATCCGTGGTCTTGCTTTCGTTCAACAAACGGCCAACGTCCAGTTTCGGGGCCGTCATTTCAAACGCCACGGCGGGGATCTTGCGCCCCGCATCAACCAGCGCCGACAGCGTCACGGCACTGCCCGCCACGGTCAGGCCCATGGGTTTCAGGGTCAATTTGCCGTTCGACAACGCCGCTACGGCGGAGACATTTTGCAGCTTGATTTCCGGCGTTACGACTTCGGCAAAGGCCAGCTTCACATCCGCCTCGATGGCCTTCAAGCCTGCAAACGGCAGGGGGTCGGCCGGCAGAACCTTGCCGGGCCGGGCTGATTTTTTCGCCGACCCTGCCTTGGCAGCAGCGCCATCCTTGGCGGGCGGTTGCAATTGAGCCAGATCAAGCTTCTTGCCCGACAAGTCGACCGTCAGCTTCGGCACTGCGCCGCCGCTATCAATGCTGACACTACCGGCCAGATCGCTGTTCCCCAAAGTCAGCTTTAGATCAGACAGACTGGCCTTGTCGCCAGCCGCCTTGGCTTGAAGACTTAAATTCAATGGCACCTTGGCCGGCACCGCATCCCCTGCCAGGGGCCGTAAACCGGACAGATCGGCGGCCGATACCTCCACGCGGGCATCCAGAGAACCCGCCGCGGCCTTGGCCGTACCCTTGATCTTGGCGGTCAGGCCAAGACCTTCGGCGGTCAGATCAATTTGCAGCAGTTCGTCAGGGTCGAATGCATTCTTCAATGGCCCAACGGAACCATTCAGCTTTAGCGCCATTTCGTTAAAAGCAGCTTGAATACTCAACTGCAAGGGGTCGGAGGTAGACTCCGCAGTGGCTTCAACAGATGTCAATTTGATCTGGGTGGTTTCTCCTTTGACGCCATCACGATAGGTCAAAATGCCCTTTTCGATCTGCAATCGGCCAATATGGGGTATGGCAGCCGCGCCGCCGCTGTCCGCCGCCGCCTCTTTCTTGCCCGCCGTCTCGAACACCCAGTTACCGACACCCTTGGCATCGGTTTCCAGCAGAATGTCAGGTTCAATCAGGATCAGCCGGTTTACCTGCACATCGCCGAACAGCAGTGGCAGCAATTGCAGCTGCACCTCGAAGCGGCGCAAGGTCATCATCTGCGGCCGGCTGCCCCAGGGGGCGTTGGCCAGGCTGATGCCTTCGCCCGAAACCGTCGGCGTCAGGGACACCGCCAGGGACAAGGGCCCTTCCAGCTTCAGAACCCGCCCGGTGGCGTCCTGGGCGGCCTGGGCGATGCCGGAGCGGTATTCGTCAACATCCAAACTGGCCAAATAGGCCGCCCCACCGCCGATGATAACCACCAGAACGGCAACGATTATGCCGATAACTTTGCCTATTTTCACCCGCCCAGCCTTTCGCGTTGAGATAATTCGATCCTGCAGCTTACCTCAACACGAAAGCTTTTGTCCCGGCTGTGATGATGGTTACTCGTTAGCCCAATTCGGCCTCTTATCCGGCAATCGCCACCAGCGTCTCCCCCTTGGGCACGGGCCCGGTATAGCGCGAGGCGGGACGGATGATGCGGCCGGTTTGCTCCTGCTCGAATATATGCGCGGTCCAACCCAGGACCCGGCCCATGGCGAAGGCCAAGGTGAACAGTTCGCGCGGCAGGCCGGCGGCTTCCAGGGCCAGGGCGGTATAGAACTCCACGTTGGTATCCAGGCGCCGGTCGGGATAGCGCACGGCCAATTGCGCCAGGATGGCCCGCTCCACCGCTTCTGCCAGGGCGATGCGGTTGGCGCCGCCGCGCAGATTGGCGACCACGGCTTTGAGGACATCGGCACGGGGGTCGCGGGTACGATAAACTCGGTGGCCAAAGCCCATTAACCGCTCGCCGGCGGCGAATTGCCGCTGCAACCAGGGTTCGACACCATCCAAATCGCCGATTTCATCCAGCATATCCAGCACCGGGCCCGGCGCGCCGCCATGCAGGGGACCTTTCAGGGCGCACAATGCCGCCACCACCGAGGAGACGATCCCCGCCCTGGTCGAGGCCACGACCCTGGCCGTGAAGGTTGAGGCATTGAGGCCATGATCCGCCACGGTCACCAAATAAGTCTCCAAGGCCCGCGCCGCCGCCTGATCCACCGGTCCGCCGGTCAGCATTGTCAGGAAATCCTCCGCCTGGCCTCTGGCGGGATCCGGGGCAACGGGCGCCTCGCCCTGGCTTTGCCGCCACAGGGCGGCGGTGAACACAGGCACGGCGGCGCACAGCAACAGGTGATCCGAGGTATCGTCGCCCAACATGGCCAGGCCCGCCCGCAGGCCTTCGATGGCGCTGAGGTCTCGGGCAGCGGGCAACAAAACCGGCAGCATCGCCGCCACCCGCGACCGCGCCTGGCCCAAATCCTGGCGAATGGCGGCGCTATCTTGTTGCCCCGGCGCCAAGCCGTCCCACAACAGCGCCGCCATGTCGGCGAAATCGTAGTCCGCGGCCAGTTCTTCGATATCGTGACCCCGCACGATCAGGCGGCCCGCCCCGCCATCCACCTGACTCAACTTCGTCACCGCCGCCACAACGCCATCCAGACCCGTATCCATGAGCATATCTCCTAGTCATTGGTTTCTCTTGCCGTCAGCGCTGTATCTGCTATCTTTGTCTATATCGTCAATATTGATTCATACAATCAACTATCGAATACAATGGCCAAACCATATCTCAACGCCCGTGAAGCAGCGGCGGAATTGAATGTCTCGCGGGCGACCTTGTACGCCTACGTCAGCCGAGGCATGATCCGCTCGGAACCGGTGGAAGGCAGCCGCAGCCGGCTCTATCGGGCCGACGACGTGCGTGCCATCAGGGCGCGGAAAACTGCTGAATTTGGGACAAAATCCGGATCCGAGACAATTGCCGCCACCGCCCTGACCCATGGCACGCCGATCCTGGATTCGGCCATTACCCTGATCGCCGATGGGGAACTGTACTACCGCGGCCGGGACGCCACGGAGTTGGCGCGGGGCTCCAGCCTGGAAAGTGTCGCGGGTCTGCTATGGCAATGCGATGAAACAGACCCTTTTGCCGGCGGCGCGCCGGACATCGGCGCGTTTTCTTCGCCTCTGAGCGGTATCGCCCGCTGTCAGGCGCTATTGCCCTCGGCCGCGGCCCAGGATTTGCGGGCCTATAGCCTCGAGGCCGGAAACGTGGCCAGAACAGGCGCCGATCTGTTGCGCCTGCTGTGCGCCGGCTTTACCGGTAAGAAACCCTCGATAGAGCCGATCCATGCACAATTGAGCGCCCATTGGGGCGGCGACAGCACTGCCGCGAAGCTGATCCGGGCCGCCCTGGTGCTTTGTGCCGATCACGAACTGAATGCGTCCACCTTCACCGTACGCTGCGTTGCCTCGACCCGCGCCACGCCCTATGGCGCGGTGATGGCGGGGCTGTCCGCCCTGCAGGGGCCGCGCCACGGTGGCCAAACCGCCCGCGTCGCGGCCCTGTTTGATGAGGTTGTGCATGCCGAAAGCCCGCTGGCGGTGGTCGCCGCCCGCTTGCGCCGGGGCGAACGGTTGCCCGGCTTTGGTCACCCATTGTATCCCGAAGGCGACCCGCGCTGCCGGCTGCTGCGCCGCCTCCTCGCCACCGCCCTGGGCAGTAACAAGGGCCTCGCCATGGCCGAGGAACTGGCGGCCGCCGCCACCGCCAATACCGGTCTTTGGCCCAACGTTGATTTTTCCCTGGTCATGCTGCAACGCAGCCTGGGTCTGCCCGCCATGGCGCCCATGGGTATTTTCGCCATTGGCCGCTGCGCCGGCTGGATCGCCCATGCCCAGGAACAATATCTCCGGCCCGAATTGATCCGCCCCCGGGCCCGCTATATCGGCGAGCAACCACAGCTGGCGCGAACGCCGCTCAGCGCCTAAGCTAGCGGAAATCAGCCTAACTGAATTCGGGGGGAGCAAATCATGCTGACGTTCGCGGAATATCGAAAGATGGATGCCACGGCCCTGGCCGAGGCCATCGCCAAGGGCGAGTTGGCGGCGGGCGAGGTGCTGGAAACCGCCATTGCCCGGGCCGAGGCGGTGAACCCGGCCATCAACGCCATTGTCCATCAACAGTTCGATCAGGCCCGCCAGACCATCGCCGCGGGTACAGCGCCCGACGGCCCCTTCAAGAATGTGCCCTATCTGTTGAAGGATTTGGGCGCCTTTGATGCCGGGCAGCCCTGTACCTTTGGCAGCCGCCTGTGGGTCGATTTCGTGCCCGACCATGACGCCACCTATACAGAGCGCTGCAAGGCCGCCGGTCTGGTTATCATGGGGCGCACCAATACGCCGGAAATGGGCCTGAACGCGACGACCGAGCCAGCCTTGCACGGCGCCACGCCGAACCCGTGGAACGCGGCCCATTCGGCGGGCGGGTCGTCGGGGGGCTCGGCGGCGGCGGTCATCGCCGGCATTCTGCCCATGGCGCACGCCACCGACGGCGGCGGCTCGATCCGCATCCCGGCGGCCAATTGCGGCCTGTTCGGTGTCAAACCGACCCGCGGCCGCAACCCCGCCGGTCCCGACGTGGGCGAAGGTTGGAGCGGCATGTCCACGGGCCATGTGGTCAGCCGCTCGGTGCGGGATTCCGCCCGCATGATGGATTGCACCCACGGCCCGGCACCCGGCGATCCATACGCCGCCCCCGCCCCCGCCCGGCCCTTTGCTGAGGAAGTTGGCGCCGCTCCGGGTCGGCTGCGAATTGCCGTGATGACCGACGGTTTTGACGGTCTGGCGTTGGACCCCGAGTGCGTCAAAGGCGTGGAGAACGCAGCCAAGCTGTGCGCCGACCTGGGCCATCATGTGGAGCCGGCCCAGCCGAAACTGGACGTCGGTGCCTTGGTCCAGGCTTCCCGCACGGTGATCGCCGGCAATGTCCGGACCGCCGTGCGCCTGCGTTGCGAAGCCCTGGGGCGGGAGCCCAGCGGCCAGGATGTGGAGGCCATCACCTGGGCCTTTGCCGAGGAGGGCGCCAAATCAAGTGCCGGCGACTATGCCGCCGCCGTCATGACCCTGCATCAAAGCAGCCGGCAGCTAGCCGCATTTTTTCAGAACCATGACCTGATCCTGTCATCAACCCTGCGTCATCCGCCCCTACCCCTCGGTACGATCAGCATGCAGGACAACGACCTGGATCATTATTGCCAGGCGCTGTTCGAGGAAGAAATCGCCATTACCCCGTTCTACAATACCTCCGGTTGCCCGGCCATGACCGTGCCCCTGCATATGAGCGCCGGCGGCCTGCCCGTGGGCATCCATTTTGGCGCGCCCTTTGGTGATGAGGCGACCCTGTTCCGTCTGGCCGCCCAACTGGAAGCCGCCGCCCCCTGGTTTGACCGCGTACCCGATTAGCGCAGCATTCGCCTTGCGGGCCGGCGCTGTTTTAGGGATAACTGGGCCATGAAAAAGATTACGGTTATTGGCGCGGGTGCCTGGGGCACCGCGTTAGCGCAATTGTTGGCGGCATCGGGGCGGAAAACCCAAATCTGGGCCCGCGAGGATGAGGTTGTCGAGGCGGTCAACAAAGATCACGCCAACCCACTTTTTTTGCCCGATTTCCCCTTGCATGGCGATCTGCGCGCCACCTCTGATCTGGCCGAGGCGGCGGCGGCGGAACTGATCCTGGCGGTCACGCCGGCGCAATTCCTGCGCCCGGTGATGGCGGATCTGGCGGCCCATATGAAACCCGGCGTGCCGGTGGTGATCTGCGCCAAGGGCATCGAAAAAGACAGCTTTGCCCTGATGAGCGAGGTGCTGTCGGAAACCATGCCCGAGGCACCGCAAGCGGTCCTGTCCGGCCCCACGTTCGCCATTGAAGTCGCCAAGGGCCTGCCGACCGCCGTGACCTTGGCCTGCGCCGACGAGGATTTGGGCGAACGCATCATGGCGGCGATCGGCCAGCCGCATTTTCGGCCCTATTGGACCGATGATGTCATCGGCGCGCAGATCGGCGGCGCGGTCAAGAACGTCCTGGCCATCGCCTGCGGCATCGTCGAAGGCCGCGCCTTGGGCGATAACGCCCGCGCCGCCCTGATGACCCGCGGCCTGGCCGAGATGATGCGCTATGGCGCCATGCACGGCGGCCGGGCGGAAACCCTGATGGGCCTGTCGGGCCTGGGCGATCTTGCCCTGACCTGTAATTCGGACCAGTCGCGCAACATGTCCCTGGGCATCGAACTGGGTGAAGGCCGGCGCATGGAAGATATCCTGGCCGAACGCCGTTCCGTGGCCGAGGGCGCCCATACGGTCAGCGCCATTGCCGATCATGTCAGCCCGATGGATTTCGAGATGCCCATTTGCACGGCGATGGACGGGGTCCTGAACTATATGGCGGATATCGACGCCACCATCAAAGGCATGCTGGAGCGGCCTTACCGGGCGGAGCAAGGTTAGAATATTGAATTTTTTGGGGTTTAGGGGAAAACCGCATGGCCTATTGGCTGTTTAAATCGGAACCGGGTGCCTGGTCATGGGATGATCAGGTCAAGGAAGGCAAGACGGGCGCCGAATGGGACGGCGTACGCAACCATCAGGCCGGCAACAACATGAAGGCCATGAAAATCGGCGACAAAGGTTTCTTCTACCATTCCGTCAATGAAAAGTGTGTGGTGGGTATCGTCGAGGTTTGCAAGTTGTGGTATCTGGACCCGACCGATCCAAATGGCAAGTTCGGCATGGTCGATGTCCGTGCCATCGAGGCGTTGCCAAAGCCGGTTAGCTTGGCCGATGTTAAGGCTGACGAAAGGTTGGCGGAAATGCCCCTGGTCACCAACACCCGTCTGTCGGTGCAGCCGGTGGATGCGAAAAGCTGGAAAATAATTTGCCGCATGGGCGGCCTGAAAGCATGAATCAACTGTAATCTGGAGTTCTGCCATGTCGACCATCCCCGCGAATGATTGGATCGCCCACCACGCCCGCTTCGTCCCCAATAACGAAGCCATGCATGATCTGACCTCGGACCGCCATTTCACCTATGCAGAGATGAATCTGCGGGTTGACAGGGCGGCGCTGTATCTGCGCGATGGCCTTGGCGTACAGGATGGCGACCGGGTGGCGGTGCTGTGCCACAACGACACCGACATGTTTGAAATCCAGTTCGCCTGCCGCCGTCTGGGCGCCATATTCCTACCGCTCAATTGGCGCCTCGCCGTGCCGGAGCTGGAATACATCTGCCAAGACGCCACCCCCAGGGCCTTGATATACGGCAGTGAATTCGTGGCGGAAGCGGCGGAAATTCAACGCCTGGCGGAGGTTCCCGTCATTGCCGGCCTGAACAATGGCGGTGACAGCGACTATGAAAGCGGCCTGGCGGCGGCCAGCGGAACGATCGTGCCGCCGCTGCGGGAACTGGATGATATCTGGACCGTGATGTACACCTCGGGCACCACGGGCCGGCCCAAGGGCGCCAAGATCACCTACCAGATGGCGGTCTATAACTCCATTCAGTGCGCCATGACGGTTGAAATCACCAACCATTCCAAAAACCTGGTGCTGCTGCCGATCTTTCACACCGGCGGCCTGAACGTCTATGCCAACCCGATGTTTCACACCGGCGGCACCAATGTGGTGCTGCGGGAATTCGACCCGGGCTATTTTCTCGCACTGCTGTCGGACAAGGCACTGAACATCACCCACCTGTTGGGCGTGCCGACGAATTTCCTGATGCTGGCCCAGGAACCGGGCTTCGCAGCGGCCGATCTGTCGCATATCGTCTGCATCGGCGTCGGCGGCGCGGCGGCACCGCTGTCCCTGATCGAAGATTTCGGCGACAAGGGCATCAATCTGCAACAGGGCTGGGGCATGACGGAAACCGGCCCCCTGGGCCTGATGCTGTCGGGCGATCAAGCCGTATCCAGGGTTGGCTCCTCCGGTCTGCCGCCTTTGTATGTTGGCCTGCGGATCGTTGACGAGAGCGAACAGGACGTCACCCAGGGCGAGACCGGCGAACTGTTGATCAAGGCGCCGACCGTGACACCGGGCTATTGGAACCGGGAAGCAGAGCACGACGATTTCTACACCCCCGACGGCTGGTTCCGCACCGGTGACGCGGCCCGCCAGGACGAAGACGGCTACTACTACATTGTCGACCGCACCAAGGACATGTTCATTTCGGGCGGCGAAAATGTTTATCCGGTAGAGGTTGAGAACGTCATTTTCCAGCTGGACGGCGTCTTGGAAAACGCGGTGATCGGCATCCCGGACGAAAAATGGGGCGAGGTCGGCCGCGCCTGCGTGGTGCTGAAACCGGGCGCCAATCTGGATGAATCGGCGGTGATCGATCACTGCGGCAGCCAGTTAGCCCGCTTCAAGGTGCCCAAGCAAGTTCGTTTCATGGACGAGCTGCCCCACAACGCCACGGGCAAGGTGCTAAAGCACGAGCTGCCCCGGGACTAGAGCCTTTCGGTTTTCCGTCCAATTCACGTAGCTGCGGTTTCCTCCGGCGCGGCCCGATAGACCGTCTTGCCGCCAACAATGGTTTCCTCCACCCCCAGCTCGCGGATGGCGCCTGGGTCGGTCAGTGGATTGCCCGAGAGGATGACCAGATCCGCCAGTTTGCCCGGCTCGAGTGAACCCTTGAGGTCTTCCTCAAAAGACTGATAGGCGCCTTCGATGGTAACGGCGCGAAGAGCCTGGGCCGGGGTGATGCGTTGTTCCGGGCCCAACGAGGCGCCGTTCACGGTCTGGCGGTTGACCGCGGCCCAGACCAGCAGCAACGGCGTCATCGGCACGACGGGGGTATCGCAATGAATAGTGTAATGCAGGCCCCGGTCCTGGGCCGAGCGGGCCGGGCTGATCCGCCGCGCCCGCTCCGGCCCCATGAAGATGTCACGGTGCCGATCGCCCCAGTAGTAAGTGTGCAGGCTGAAGAAACTGGGAATTACGCCCATCTCCGCCATGCGATCCAACTGATCCTCGCGGGCCATCTGGCTGTGGACGATAATATGGCGGGCATCCTCGCGCGGATGCCTTTCCTGCGCCGCCTCGAAAGCATCCAGAATATCGTCGATGGCCGCATCGCCGTTGCCATGGATCGCCACCTGCCAGCCGCGTTGATGCAAATCCGCGACAATTTTCAGCAGCCGTTCGTGGGAAAAAATGGCATAGCCACGATAGCTTTCATCGCCCTCGAAGGGTACGTGGTAGGGCTTGCTCAGATAGCCGGTATAGCCCTGGATGGAGCCGTCCTGGAACAGCTTGGCCGCGCCCCGGCCAATGGCGTGGCCCGCGACCAGGTTAAAATCGGCGCTACCGGCGGAAATCTCCAGCGCATAATCCCAATTGGGAAAGCCGAGCATGCGCAAGGGCAGCAGGCCACGCGCGGAGCTTTCCTGCAACGCCCGCATCTGGTTCTTGTCCGTGGCCGCGTTCTGGGCCGAGGTCACGCCCTTTGACAGATAATCGCGGACCGCCGCCTCGATCACCTTGATCTCATGCTCCAGGTCGCCCGGCGGGATCTTGCCGCGGACCAGGGCCATGGCGGCCGGTTCCTCGAACACGCCGCTTGGCTCGCCGGTCTGTTTGTGATGGCGGATCACGCCACCCGGCGGATTCTCGGTCTCCGTCGTGACGCCGCCAAGTTTCAGCGCCAGGGAATTACACGCGCCCAGATGGCCGGAGATATGAGATAGGAAGATCGGATGCCGGCTGGATACCTTGTCCAGGTCCCAGCGGTCCGGATGGCGGCTTTCCTCCAGCAGGGTATCATCATAACCGCGCCCGACCACCCAGGCACCGTCCGGCTTGCCCGCCGCCTCCAACGTCAGGGCCGCGATGATATCCGCCATGCAGGTCATGGTACCGATGGGCGGACTGTTGAGGTCGACGAATTCGATGCCATAGCGCCCGGAGTTGGGAAAATGGCTGTGAGGGTCGATGAAACCGGGAAGTAGCGCTTTACCTTCGAGATCGATGATCTCCGTCTCATCGCCCGCCAGCGCCCGAATCTCCGATTCCCTGCCCACGGCCACGATGATCTCGCCCGAGATCGCCAGCGCTTCAACCACCTCGTCCGTATCGTTGACCGTGACGATCGGCCCGCCAAGATAAATCCGCTCGATATCGGCAATATCAACCATTGTTGCCTATCCACTTTACCCTAGCCACGTTCTCTAAATTGCCCCGGCGGACGGCATGGCTAGAGCAGCGCAACACCGGCGCTGGCGCAGTCTTCGTCTTCCTGGCCGGTACCGCCGCCGACACCGCAAGCACCTTCGACGACGCCGTTGCGGATCACCGGCACCGCGCCCTGGCCCATCATCATGTGGCCGCCTTCCGCCGCCACGATACCGCGAAAGGTTGGATGCTCGGCCCGTTCGGTCAGCTCACCGCTGGGACGGCCAAACGCGGTGGCGGCGATGGCCTTGCCCTGGCTGCCATAGGCACCGGCCCACATGGCGTTGTCCATGCGTTGAAACACCAACAATCGGCCGCCGCCATCACAAACCGCGACATTGATTTTGATATTCAGTTCAGCCGCCTTGGCCAAGGCGCCCTGCGCGATACGGTTGGCTTCTTCCAGTGTCATTGATTTGCTCCCTTTGCGTTTAGCTCCCTAAATACCCGAGGCGACAAGCAATCGGCCCTCGACGCCGTGACGTTCGATCAGTTTCGCGACCAGACCGCTTGCCCTGGCCTCCATCACAAAGTCCTGCAGAAACGTGGCGGCGGCGCTGTTTCGCGGTTGCGTGCCGATGGCTTGCTGTACGGTGGTGTAGTTGCCATCCAGAATACGGGCGCCCGGCATCGTCTTGACGTCTTCGATCAAGGCCGGGCGCAAACCCGCCAGGGCATCCAGTTTGGCCGAGGTGAACAAATCCACCGCGCCGCCCAGGCCCTTGGCGCGGTGCAATTCCCCATGCTTAAGGGCACGGGTCAGATAGAGATCGTAGGCGCTGCGGTCCGAGACCGCGATTTGGATACCGGGACGGTCAACATCGTCGATCACGGCCAGGGGCGAGCCCGCGGGCACCAGATAGGTCGCCTCAATCTCCACATAGGCCGAGGTGAAGGCGATGCTTTCGGCCCGTGCCGGTTCCGCCGCGATCAGGCCGATATCATAAGCATCGTCGTCCACCGCATCCGCCAACACGCCGGGTGAGGGAAAGGGCACATATTTCACTTCCACGCCGAGCCGCTCGGCGATAGCGCGAGCCATGTCGGGGGAGACACCCGCCGGATCACCGGCGTCGGTTTTGCCCGTGACCAACAAAGGGTTCGACATGTTGATACCCGCGCGGAGAATTCCGTTCGGGGCAAGTTCGGCAACAACCTCTTGTGACATGATATCTGCTCCTATCTAGGCCAGGCCCTAAGGGCGTTCAGGCCGCCGTCCACCGGCAGCATGACGCCGGTGACCCATTGCGCCTCGTCCGAGGCCAGATAGACCGCCGCCCAGCCAATATCCCAACCGGTACCTTCGGTCTGCATGGGTACCATTTTTTGGCGCCGCGCGCGCCCGTCTTCACCCAGACGGGCGACCATGGGCGTGTTGACGGAACCAATGATAATGCAATTGCAGCGGATCCGGTCGGTGGCGTAATCGGCGGCAATTGAAAGCGTCAGGCCATGCACACCGGATTTAGTCGCGGCATAGGCGGCGGCGCCTGGACTGCCCATCAGGCCGAGGGAGCCGGCAATGGAGGACACGTTGATGATTGAGCCGCCACCGCCGCTGTCCCGCATCAGCGGCACGGCAACACGGCTGCACTTCATGGCGGAGGTCATGTTGACATCGAACAGGTTGTCCCAGGTCTCGTCCGTGACATCCTCCACCCGGTTCGGCCCGGCACCGGCGCCGATGCCGACGTTGTTGCAGAGGATATCCAGGCGGCCATAACGTTCCTGAACGGCGGCGGCCATGGCGGCGACCTCGTCCGAATTGGTGACGTCGGCGGCAAAGACCGAGGCCTCGCCACCTTCCGCCGCGATTTCCCCTGCCAGCTCCTCGGCGCGGGCGGCAGAGCGGTTGACCAACAACACCTTGGCGCCTTCGCGGGCCATCAGAATGGCCATGGCCTTGCCGTTACCCACACCCTCGCCGCGCGGCGCGGCGCCGGTTACGATAGCAACCTTGCCGTCCAATCTTCCCATATCGATAACTTCCTCTTCTTATTCCGGATAGCGCCAGGGTTTGGCGGGCTGCTCGGCGTCCTCGTCGATGGTCCATTGCGGCATGGCGATGCCGTCGGCGATGTCCGTGAAGACCATGCGCACGCGGCTGCCGATGCCGACCGAGGCCACCATCTCGGGCGGGGCCAAGACGCCATCGGGCGTGACCAGATTGCCGAACACCCGCAGGGCCTCGTGCTCGGTCGGGGCGCCTTTCTGCGTGTCCAGATCCACCAACAGAATATGATAAGGCACATAGGGCTTGAAGGCCGGCTGAATGGCGTGCGCGACCTCCGTGTAGCTGTGTACCGTGCCCTTGCCCTCCACCGGGGTCCAGGTGAAGTTGGAACTGCCGCACCAGGCACAGCCCTCGCCCACGGGATAGCGGATCAGGCCGCAATCACCGCATTTCTGCAAATGGAAATTGTGCGTGGCGCAATGCTTGAAATACGCCAGGTTCGAATGGTCCAGGCTGTCTACCTGCAGGGTCATGCCGAGATATTCGGCGACAATCGTTTCACTCATTTATCCTACCTCCCCTTATACGCCGCGCCGCATGACCAGGGCCGAGCCGGTACCCGGCGTGGCCCAGCCCAGATTGGCGCTGACCTCCACATCCTTGACCTGGCGGCAACCGCCTTCGGCGTAGTCATAGGTATGCTGGCGTTTGCCGTCGGGCCCGATGGGGCAGCTGTCGTCGGCTTCGTGGCGCAGCTGCCTGACGTTCTCCACCACCATGGCCACGCCATGGGTGTAGCCCTCGCACAAATGGCCGCCGGAGGTATTGTTGGGCCGGCGCCCGCCAAGAAACGTGGTGCCGTCCGAGACATAGTCCCCGCCCTCGCCCTTTTTGCAGAAGCCATAGTCTTCCAGCTGCAACATGGTGGTGAAGGTAAAGGCGTCGTAGGAGCCCGTGACGTCGATATCCTCAGGCCCAACGCCGGCATTGCGCCACAAACGCGGCGCCGCGTAATGCCCAGCCACGGTCGATATGGGTCCCGCCTGATAGTGCAGATCCGCGCGCGGCTTGGAGACCCGGCCAACCACGCCGCGGATCAAGGCCGGGATCTGGCGGCAGTCCTTGGCGCGGGCGGCCGAGGTGATGATGATCGCCGTGGCGTTGTCGGTCTCCACACAGCAATCCAGCAGATGCAGCGGTTTGCAGATCATCCGGCTACTCAGCACATCGTCAACCGTGACCCGGTTTTTGTACAAGGCCTTGGGATTGTTCGAGGCGTGTTGCGAATGGGCCACCTTGACCATGGCGACCTGTTCCGGCTTGGTGCCGTAGTCATGCATGTGGCGCATGAAGCTGGGCGCGAACATCTGGCCCGGGCTTTGCCAGCCGTAACTGCGTTGATGCAGGAATTCGGCGACCACGGGGGCCGCGGCACGGACGCCGGTGCCGCCCACCCGGTTCTGGCTGTGACCGTTCATGGAGCGGAAGATCACCATGGTTTCGCACATGCCCGCTTCGATCACGCCCATGGCCATGCCGACCAGGGCCTCGGTGGAAGAGCCGCCGCCCATGACATCCATGTAGAAATTCAGGCGAATGCCAAGATCACCGGAGACAAATGTCGACAGCGTGGAATCCATGGAGGAATAGGACATCATACCGTCAACCTGGCCCGGTTCCAGGCCCGCGTCCGCCATGGCATTGCGCACCGCCGCGACCGCCATGGCCCGCGTCGTGGTGTTCGAGCCACGCAGGTATTCCGTCTCGCCCACGCCGACGATGGCATATTTCTCCCGTAACGAAGCCCCCAACTCCGGGTCCAACTGATCGATCTGCGCCATCTCCTCACCCTACCTTTGTTGTTGTAGCAATTGTTTATTGTCGCTCGTACAAGCACGCCCGTCTATGCACGAAGTCGCACCAATCTAAGCAGCAGCAGCAGCAACAGGCCGCATATACCACTCAATAAATACAGCCCCACCGAAAATCCGCCGGTTAGATCCGACAGGGCGCCGAGCGTCAGGGGACCGAGCACGCCGCCAACCTCGGCGGCGGAAAAAAACAAACCGCCAGCGGCACCGGCATGGCGGCTGCCCACGCCCTGGGTCTCCACCAAAGACAGCATCAAAATCGTCATCAACGAGCCCTTCGCCAAACCTTGCAGGATCAAACCAAGGCTGAGCGGCAGGCTGTTGCCCCCGCCTTGCAGCAGAATGGTCGATAGGCCCGCCATCACGATCACCGCCAGCAAGATCTTTCGCCGCCGCGCCGGCACCGCCAGGCGCGGGATCAATAAAGAACCCAGGACACCCACCGCCGTGGGGATGGCCGACCAATAGCCGGCCTGTTCGGCCGTCATGCCGCCCCGGCGCAGGATCTCGGGCAGCCAGTTGTTCAGGCCATGGTTATAGAAGAAGGCGCCGACGGCCATGATCAGGATGGCGCGCACCGCCGGCAGGCCCAGCAGGGTACGAAACACCGCCCACTGCCCCTGGGCACCATCGGCCACGGCGCGGCTTTCCATGGTCCGGGCCTCGGCATGCTGGGTAATCACCAGCCAAACCAGGCCAATGGCCAGACAGACCACGGCATAGATGAAGAGGACATGGCGCCAGTTTTGATCCATCAGGGGCATGAAGACGCTGTTGGTCAAGGCCAGGGCGCAGATCCCGCCCAGGGCCGGGCCGGTGATGTAGATACCCATGGCGAGGCCGCGGTCAGGGCCCTCGAACCACTGGCTGACCAGCTTTGGCGCGCCGATGGAAATCAAGGGCCCGCCGACCCCAAACAGGGCGACGGCAAAAAACAATGTCACCGGGCCTATCGCGAGACCCCGCGCCACCGCCGACAGCGCGATGATCGCGGCGGCGGCAAACAGCGCCCGGCGTGGCCCGGCACGATCGAGAAAGGCGCCGCAGGGCATGGCCGAGGCGATATAGACCAACGGCCAAGCGCCCAGGATCAGTCCCATGGCACTGTCGCTCAACCCCAGATCCGCCCGCATGGCGGCGACCAGGGGCGCCATGGCAACCATGGTCAGACCAAAGGCGAAATACAGAAACCAGACACCGAACAGCATCAGCCAGCGGAACGCGCCGGATGACGGGTCAGGATTGGTTGAATGCGAAGACGGTACTGGTGACATGTGGGGTCATTATAACTGTAAGTTCAAGAGTATGCGCCATGGGCGCTGCGGCTTTTAGCCGCCATGGGCGCTGCAGCTTTTAGCCGCCATGTACGCCGGCAACGGCGCCCGCCACGGTGATCAGGCTGGCGGCCAGCAAAACCCAATGCAGGCGCTGGATCATGGCCAGGGTGCCTTCTGGGTTGGCGCGGGCGCGGCGCTCGAACAATTTGTGCAGCACCAGGGGCTCCAACACGAACAGCATCACGGTGAAGATCAGCCATATCGCGGACATGGCATGCAGCCACCAATAGGCGGGATCACCGTAACGCTCCCAGGCATCCAGGACATACAGCATGTAAAAGCCCGAGGCGCCGGTCACCAGGGTGGTCAGGCGCGCCTGCCAGGCGAAGCCACCTTCCATGCGTTCGAACATGATCACCCGCTCGCCGGGGGTCGCGACCTTCTTCATGCCGGGCAGCAAAACCGTGGTGACAAAAGCAACGCCGCCAATCCACAGCACCACGCCTAACACATGAATGACACGGGCCAGCAGAAAATCATCCATTGCGCGTTCAGCCTTCCAGCTTATTCGTAGCTGCGGGCGTCCTCGATCACCAGGCCGTCGTCGGGCAGGCTGTCGGCCTCGACCAATTCCGCGCTGCCGCCCAGTTTCAGAATTGCGCGGATAGATTCCTCCACCGCGCCGGCCATGGCGGCATCGCCGCTGGGCGCGGCGAATTTCAAGGTCATGGAATCGTTATTGTTATCCGAAGTGATTACCATCCGCGCCTTGGTGATTTCCGGGTGCCGGCCGGCGATTTGCATGATGGCGGACGGATGCACGAACATGCCCTTGAACTTGGTCGACTGATTGGCCCGGCCCATCCAGCCGCGAATACGCATGTTGGTGCGGCCGCAGGGGCTGGTCCCCGGCAATACGGCGGACAAATCGCCGGTGGCAAAACGGGTTAGTGGATATGTGGGGTTCAAAGTGGTGACGATAACTTCGCCGACCTCGCCTGGCGCCACGGGGGTACCGCTGCCGGGTTCGACGATTTCCACGATCACGCCCTCGTCAATAATCATGCCGTCGATCGCCTTGGATTCATAGGCCACGTTGCCCAGATCGGCGGTGCCATAACCCTGCAGGACGGAGACCCCCAGATCCGCCAATTCCTGGCGCAGGCTGGGGGGCAGGGCCTCGGCCCCGACCAGACCATGTTTCAGGTTCGAGAGATCATGGCCCAATTCCCTGGCCTTGGTCAGAACGATACGCAGGAAAGATGGCGTGCCGATGAAGAAATCCGGTTTCAGATCGGCCATCAATTGGATCTGAATTTCCGTGTTGCCCACGCCGCCCGGCACCACCGGACAGCCGATGGCCCGGCAGCCGCTTTCCACCAACATCGCAGCCGGCGTCAGATGATAGGAAAAGGTGTTATGGACGATATTTCCCGGCCGCACGCCGGCGGCCCACAGGGCGCGGGCGTAACGCCAATAATCCTTGCGGTCGGCATCCGGTTCGTACAGACCGCCGGGCGAGGCAAAGATATGCGACAGCTCGGACAGGGGCACCGTGTTGATACCGCCCAGGGGCGGGGTTTTCTTTTGCAGGGCGGCCAGGTCGGACTTGCGCGTGACGGGCAGGGTGGCCAGGGCTTCGCGGCTGTTTATGGACGACGGATCCAGATCGGCGAAAACTTTCGCGTAATGCGGTGCGTTTGCTTTTGCGTGGGCCAATTGCGCCGCTAGCTGCGCCATCAACTGCTCTTCACGCTGCTGGGGATCGCGGGCCTCTAGATCATCATAGAATTCTTCGGCGTTACTCATGGCAACCCTCGTTTATTGACCGCCCGGAACCCCCGATGGCTTCATGCCGGTCCGGATCAGCCGAGCCAGCGTTTGCGCCGGCGATAATGTTTGACGTCGCGGAAGCTCTTCTTCTCGCCGGAGGAAATGCCCAGGTAGAATTCCTTGATATCGGCATTCTCGCGCAAGGCCTCGGCCGGGCCTTCCAGCACGATGGAGCCGTTCTCCATGACATAGCCGTATTCCGCGATGTCCAGGGCCAGGGTGGCGTTCTGTTCGACCAGCAGAACGGTCAGGTTTTCCTGCTCGTTCAGGCGTTTGATAATGCCGAAAATTTCTTCGATGATCATCGGCGCCAAACCAAGCGACGGCTCGTCGAACAGGACCACCGAAGGGTCCGCCATCAGGGCCCGGCCAATGACCAGCATCTGCTGTTCGCCACCCGAGAGGTAACCGGCCTGCACATCCCGCCGTTCGTAGACCCGGGGGAAATATTCGTAAACTTTTTCCAGATTTTGCCGCATGACGGCCTTGGAGACGATATGGCCGCCGGCGATCAGGTTTTCTTCCGCCGTCAGATGTTCGAACACCTGGCGTCCCTCGAACACCTGGACGATACCCTTTTGCACGATTTCATGCGCTGAAAGGCGGTCAATCCGTTCGCCGTTGAATTCGATGTTGCCGCGGGTGACATCGCCGCGTTCCGGGCGCAACAGGCCCGAAATTCCTTTCAGCGTGGTCGTTTTGCCGGCGCCGTTAGCGCCCAGAATCGTGGTGATGGCGCCTTCCTTGGCCTCAATCGAAATACCCTTGAGAACCAGAATGACGTTGTCGAAGATGACCTCGATATTATTCAGAACCAGCATGCGGCAACTCAATCATAAAAATAGGAGACGATAAAAAATTGCAAAAAGTTCGGTGGCCGGCCCAAGCGGAACCGGCCACCGAATAGTCAATCCTAGTGGTCTTCTTTCAGCATTTGGATTACGACGTCGCGATAGCCGCGGATCCATTCACTGACGGGAACGAAATTGTCCCCTTCGACCCGGAAGACGCGGGCCCAGCCACCGCCTTCATGATCAAGATTGGTGAAGTTCAAGGGTGGCAGGATGCCGCCAAGCTTGAAGTCCTTGATGGCCAGGAAGCCCTTTTGCACGTCCTCACCAGTGATGTCACCGCTGCCCTTGGCCTTGACGGCGTTTTCCATGGCTTTCAGATGCACGGCCGCGGCAAGGATGCCCCGATTGTAGTACACTGTGGAGGCCATTTGCTTGGGCCCTTCCTTGCCTTCTTTTTTGTAGAGGGCCTTGATCTCGTCCAGGACGGGATAGTTGGAGCCCACGCCAGCGAAGTTCAAGGCGTTGTAACCCTGGGCCTTGGCCCAGCCACCGGCGCCGTTGATGTCGGCTTCACCCGCGCCCCAGACAAAGGACAGCAGTTTTTTCAACGGATAGCCCATGCGCTTGAATTCCTTGATGTGCACCGCCGGTCCCTTGCCGAAGAGATGGCTGAGGACGAAATCCGCGCGATAGCGGCGAACAATGTCCTGCACCTGGATTTTCATTTCCACGCCTGGTGGGGGAATGGCGAATTTTTTCAGCTCAAAGCCTTCCATTTTCGCCAATTTGTCGAGTACCGGGATCGGTTCCCGGCCCGCCGGGTTATCATAGAAGATATAGGCGATCTTCTTGCCTTTGATATCGCCGCCCAATTCAGCCTTGGCGAAGGTTACCGCCGCGCCGGCCTGGGACCAGTACGACGCCGCCATGGGGAACAGATATGGGTACTTTTCGCCATTGGCCGCCGCCGCCGTACCGAAACCTGGGCTGGTGCCCGGGATGTGATCGGTATTCAGGTTCGGCGTGATCGCCTGGGTCATCGGCGTGCCCCAAAGTGCGACAACAACCGCGCCTTCTTTCTTGAAGCGTTGATAGGCTTCAACAGATTGAGGAACCTTGTACTCGGTGTCGATTTCGACCACCCGTACTTTGTTCCCCATGATGCCGCCCTTGGAATTGACCAGCTTCACATAGTCATGATAGGCGGGGCATAGAAAGACGCCCACTGTCTGTGTCGGCCCCGTGCGGTCGCACGCCATGCCAACGACCAGATCTTTGGCGGTCGCCGTCGTCGCCATTGTGGCGGCGCTTAAAGCTAAACCGACCGTCATCAGGCCTGTTTGTAAATGTTTCATCCCTTACCTCCCTGGTTGGATTAAAACCTGCTTAAGACTAATAGAGTGCCTTCTCCCCAAACATGAACTCAATAGGAAAATGGCCAGAACCGGAAATAATTCCGGATATTTTGCCACAGCTTGGCCAGACCGTCGGGTTCCACGACAAGAAACAAAATGATCAGGCCGCCAAAGATAATCAGGCGGAACTGGGCAATGACTTGCGCCAACGCGGCGTCATCGATGAAAATCGAACCAAACGTCTCCATCAACAGACGAATAACGATAGGCAGCATGGTGATAAAAATCGCGCCGAAAATCGATCCCAGGACCGATCCCAGGCCGCCAATAATGACCATGGCCAGATAATCGATTGAGGTGATCAGCTGGAAATTCTCGTAGTTCGCGACACCTAGATAATAGGTGTACATGACACCGCAAACGCCGGCGTAAAATGACGAGATGCCAAAGGCGATCAACTTGGTCTTGAAGACGTTGATGCCGATAATTTCAGCGGCGATTTCCTGGTCGCGAATTGCGATGAACGAGCGGCCAATGCGGCTGCGGATCAAATTCAGGGCGCCGACGATGGCGATCACCGCGATCACCATGAGGAAGTAATACAGCTCTGCCTGGGTGGCCAGCTCCATGCCGAAGAAATTCGGCCGAGGCATTTCAATCGAGGCCGCCACACCGCCGCTAATCGTGGGCGTGTGATTGATGATCCATTCAATGATGAACTGCGCCGCCAAGGTGGCAATCGCCAGATACAGGCCTTTGATGCGCAAGGACGGAATGCCAACCAGGATGCCGATGAAGGCCGCCATGGCGCCGCCCGCCGGCAAGGTCAGCCAGAATGGCAGGTCCAGCTTTGTCGCCAGGTTGGCCGCCGTATAAGCGCCGACCGACATGAACGCGGCATGGCCGATGGAGATCTGTCCGGTGAAGCCAACCAGAATATTCAGGCCCAGGGCGCCGACGATGGCGATCGCCACAAGATTGATGATGGAAAGATAATAGCCATCCAACACGGCCGGCAGAAGGATGAAGAACAGCGCCGCGATCGCGACGATTGCGTAGCGCGCAATGGGCAGTGGATACAGGCCCATGTCGGCCTGATATGTGGTTTTGAAGTAACCGCTTTCCCGATGGAACATTGGCTTAGATCCTCTCGATGATCGGTTTGCCAAAAATTCCGTAAGGCCGGAACATCAGCACCAGGATCATCAGCACATAAGGGGTAAAGTCCTTGGTTCCACCACCCACCAATGGGTCGATATAACCTGCCGCCAGGGCTTCGCAGACCCCAATAATCAGGCCGCCGACAACGACGCCGATAATCGAGTCCAAACCGCCCAAAATCACCACGGGAAATACTTTCAGGCCCAGCGCCGCCATTTGCGTATCAACGCCAATGGCGCTGCCCCAAACCAAGCCGCCCAGCAACGCCACCACGCCGGCCAGGATCCAGGCCAGGGCGAAATAACGCTCTACATTGATGCCCATGGCCATGGAGATCATGTGGCTATCCGCCACCGCCCGCATGGCCACGCCCTTGCGGCTTTTCATGAAGAACCAGCCAAAAATCGCCAGGAACATGATCGAGATGCCGGCGCCGACCACATCGATCGGGGTCATGAACAAAGGTCCCCAAATCAATGGCTCATCAGGCACGCCAATGTCCAGTGGCCGTGTTTCCGCGCCAAAGACCAACGGCCCAGCGCCGCGCAGCATCAAGGCCAAACCGATGGTCGCCATGATGATGGAAACAACGGGCCGACCGATCATCGGCCGCAGCACGATACGTTCCAGGGCGAAATTGAAAACGATCATGAACAGCAGCCCGACGGCGATCGCCGCCACAATGGGAAAGCCGTAGTTGGCCGCCATACCCGCCACCACGATGGCCGCGATCATGACGAATTCACCCTGGGCGAAGTTAATCGCATCGGTGGATTTATAGATCAGAACGAAGCCGACGGCGATTAGGGCGTACATCATGCCCGTCAACAGGCCGTTGATCGTTAGTTCGAAAAGAAACTGCCATTCCATAACGTAATTCTCTCCTAGGCCGCATCCAGTATCGTCATGCGGGCGTCCACATGCGCTTCGCTGCCGTCTTCAAAGGTTACCGCCAAACTCAGCTCAACCTCTTTTTGGTCACCGTAGAAAGCCTCGATCACGGGGCCGTATTTCTCGGCGATGAAGCCGCGCCGCAGCTTGCGGGTGCGGGTGATTTCGTTGTCGTCGGCATCCAGATCCTTGCTCAACAACAAGAAGCGCTTGATCTGGGAGACCGCCGGCAGGCCTTGATTGACCTTGCGGACCTCTTCCGCGATCAGCGCCAGAACTTCCGGCTTCTGGCTCAGGTCCATGTAGTTGGTATAGGGCAGGGCCTTGCTTTCGGCCCATTTGCCCACGGTCTCGAAATCAATCGCCACCATCGCCGATATGAACGGATGTCCGTCACCGAACGAAACCACCTCATTGATGTAGGGGCTGAATTTCAGCTTCAGTTCGATGAACTGCGGCGCATACGGCGTGCCGTCGCCCAACGCGCCCACATCCTTGGCCCGGTCGATGATCACCAGATGGCCGCGTTCATCAAGCAGACCGGCGTCGCCGGTGCGGAACCAACCGCCATCTGTCATGGCTTCGGCGGTCTTTTCCTCCTGCTGGAAGTAGCCCGCGAAAACACCGGGGCCCTTGATCTGAACCTCGCTGTTTTCGGCGATCCGCACCTCGATACCGGCACATGGCAGACCGACGGTATCGGGACTTGCCTGATCATCCGGCTGGAGAGAGACCAGGCCGGCGACTTCCGTCATGCCATAGACCTGTTTCAAATTAATCCCGAAACCGCGGAAGAAGCGGAAGGTATCCGGCCCCATGGGGGCGCCGCCGGTGTAGGCCCAGCGTGCGCGGCGCAGGCCAAGCTGGTCGCGAACCGGGCCATAGACCATGAAATCGCCGATCTTACCCGCCAACGCCAGACCGCCGGGAATCGCCTTGCCGTCAAATTTCAATTCCTCGATCCGTTTGGCGACGTCATTGAAATAGGCAAAAACCATGCGCTTTAGCGGCGTCGCGTCGGCGCCCTTCAGTTGCAGGTTCGAAAGCATGCCTTCCCAGACCGCCGGCGGTGCGATGATACCGGTCGGTCCCAGTTCACGCAGATCGCGCATCACCGTCGATGGCCCCTCGGGGCAATTGTTCGTGGCCCCCACCAGCAGGCTGATGACCAGGCCATAGACCGTGTCGCCAACCCAGGCCATGGGCAGATAGGACAGATAATCGTCGTCGGGGCGGACATCTTCGTTGGCGGCAAAAATTCTGCCGCAGGACAACAGATTTTCGTGGGTCAGCATAACCCCCTTGGGGTCGCCCGTGGTGCCGGAGGTGTAACACATCAAGGCAACATCGTCGGCCTTGCCCTTGCCGATCTCGGCATCGAAATAGCCACTATTGGCGCTATCGAAGTCGCGCCCGGCCGCCTGTACCTCATCAAAGGATTTAAGATAATCCTCGTCATAATCGTTCATGCCGCGCGGCCAGCAATAAATCAGCCACTTCAGGTTCGGCAGTTCGTCCTTGATCGAGATGATCTTATCGACCTGCTCCTGATCCTGGGCCACGATTATCTTGGCTTCGGAATGACGCAGCACAAAGGCCAATTCCTTGGCGATGGAATCCTGATAGACCGGCACCGGCATACCGCCGAGGCATTGGGCCGCGACCTGAGCCCAATAGAGGTTGGGTATGTTGCTGCCGATAATGCCCAGCTTGTCCTCGCGGCCAAAGCCCAACGCGGCCAGGCCAAGGGCAAAGGCCCGCACCTGATCGGCATAGTCGGACCAGCTATAGGTCTTCCAGATGCCCAGATCCTTGGCCCGCATCGCCGGCTGATCGGCCATCGTCCGGGCATTTTGGAGCATATACTCCGGTAATGTTGCTTGCTCCGCCATGGCCTTAGGCAACCTCCTTGTGATCCGTCGTGCCCAGGTAAGCTTCGATCACCTTGGGGTCGGCGCGTACTGCATCGGGTGTGCCTTGGGAGATTTTTTCGCCCATATCCATCACCATCACATGGTCCGAGATATCCATCACAACGCCCATGTCATGTTCGATCAGGGCGATCGTCGTACCCCATTCCTGGTTCACGTCCAGGACATAGCGGACCATGTCTTCTTTTTCTTCCTGGTTCATGCCGGCCATGGGTTCGTCAAGCAACAGCAGGCGCGGTTCCGCCGCCAGGGCGCGTCCCAGTTCGACCCGCTTTTGCAAACCATAAGCCAGAGCGCCGGCGGGCGTCTTACGCAGATCGTTCAATTTCAGAAAATCGATGATTTCCTCGCACCTCGCCCGATGCTCAACCTCTTCGCGCTGGGCCGGACCCCAATACATGAAAGCCGACAGCACGCCGGTCTTCATCAACACATTGCGGCCCAACATCAAATTGTCCAGCACGCTCAGGCCACGGAACAACGCGATATTCTGAAAGGTCCGGGCAATGCCCAGGGCGGCGATTTCCGAAGGCTTAGTCTCGGTAATATTCGTGCCTTCGAAACTAATGCTGCCGTCATCGGGATGATAGAAGCCGGAAATCATGTTCAACATAGTTGTCTTGCCGGCGCCGTTCGGGCCGATGATGGCAAAAATTTCGCCTTCCTGAACTTCGGCGCTGACCCCGGACACGGCGCGCACGCCACCGAAATTCTTCGCCACGCCGTCGATCTTGAGTTTCACGCCCCCGCCGGAGCCAGCCGTATCATTCATGCTGCCGTCACCTTAAATTTCCATACAGGCAAATTCGTTCCAGTTTCGCCCCAAGTTCGCCCCTGGGGCCGCCCTTGAGCCAGGACGCCGGATCGTTCAGTTTGCATTTGATTGTCGTTGCCATTGACGCAGGCAGCCGCGCACGGCTGCCGCGCAGGCAAGATATCAGATTTTAGAATTGGGAATTCCACACCGCTCGGCCCCGTTACTGACGCTAGTACTAACGCTTCTCGCTCCCTGTGTGCCGCCAACGGCGGCACTGCATCCGTCGAACTTAGTGCTGTTTGTCAGCTTATCCGGTTCGACTATGCATAATGTCGCATGCACTAAAGCGGCTGACGGCGATTTGGTCAAGTACCCCATTGTGCTTGACTCTGCGGCACCAATAATGTTCAGCCCTATCCGCGAGCGCCGATGCCGCCGTCAATCGTCAACACAACGCCTGAAATATAGCTAGCCCGGGCCGATGCGGCAAAGACCACCAGATCAGCACATTCCTCTGCTTTCGCGGCCCGGCCCATGGGCCAAACCTTGGTCAATTCCCGCCACCGGCTGACATCACCGAACTCGGCTTCGGCCCTCGCCTTCAACAACATGGTGATGCGGTCGGTTTCCACGGGGCCGGGATTGACCGCCAGCACCCGCACACCCTTGTCCAGCGAGGCACCACCGATGGCGCGGGTAAAAGCCATCAACGAGGCATTACCGGCGGACCCGGCGACATAGTTCGCGGCGGGCTTCTCGCCGGCCAAGCCTATGACATTGACAATGACGCCATGCCCCCGCGCGGTCATCTGGGCCAGATAATGCCGTGTCATATTGATATAGCCGAAAACCTTCAGATCCCACGCTTCGCGCCATTGCGCTTCCTCGATGCTGGCCACGTCGCCGCCTGGAATAGCGCCGGCGTTGTTGATCAAAATATCGACCTCGCCAACCGCCTCGGCCAATTTCGCCACATTGCCCTGTACGGAAAGGTCTAGGGCATGGGTGGAGACCGCCACCCCATGGGCCTGTTCAATAATACCCTTGGCGGTTTCCAGATCGGCGGCGGTGCGCGAGGTCAGATGAACATCGCAACCTTCCGCCGCCAGGCCCTTGGCCACGGCCAGGCCGATGCCCTTGGATGCGCCCGTGATCAGCGCGGTTTTGCCTTGAATTTCCAGATCCATTGTATTCCTCCCTAGAATATGTTGCCGAAGCCTATGACCTCTCATCAGCTTAGACCAGTGGCGATCGCAAAAATTGCCGATCTAGGGGCTGATTTCTCAAGCAAAAGGGTCTATGAAGCGCCTTGTTAGATTCAACAGCGGCATGGGATTAGGTCGCGCCGCCGGCACACCGCGCCGCGCGCCGCCTCAAGACGCTGTCATTTCGTACCAGTTTCGCGGCCCCAAAGCATTTTTGGGGGCCGATTTGACAACATATTTGAAGAGGAGACTGCCCATGACCTCCATTGGCAATGATTCCCTGAATACCCGCCGCACGCTGACCGTGGACGGGACCGACTATGACTATTTCTCGCTGCCCGCCGCCTCGGAAGGCGGCCTGGGCGATCTCTCCCGTCTGCCCTATTCCCTGAAGGTTCTGCTGGAAAACCTCCTCCGCCACGAAGACGGACGCAGCGTCACCACCGATGACGTCAAGGCGATGGCCGCCTGGTTGCAGGAGCAACGCTCGGACCAGGAAATCGCCTATCGCCCGGCCCGTGTGCTGATGCAGGATTTCACCGGTGTTCCAGCGGTGGTCGATCTGGCCGCCATGCGCGAGGCCGTGGTGGCCATGGGGGGTGATCCGAAAAAGATCAACCCGCTGTCGCCCGTCGATCTGGTGATCGATCACTCGGTGATGGTTGATCATGCGGGGACGGCCGATTCCCTGGCCAAGAACATCGAGCTGGAGTTCGCCCGCAACGGCGAACGTTATGCCTTCCTGCGCTGGGGCCAGGGCGCCTTTGACAATTTTCGCGTGGTACCGCCAGGGACCGGCATCTGCCATCAGGTCAATGTGGAATATCTGGCCCAGGTGACCTGGACTTCGGAAAACGGCGGCAAGACCATCGCCTATCCCGATACCCTGGTCGGCACCGACAGCCACACCACCATGGTCAACGGCTTGGCCGTACTGGGCTGGGGCGTCGGTGGTATCGAGGCCGAGGCGGCCATGCTGGGACAGCCTGTTTCCATGCTGATCCCGGAAGTGGTCGGCATGAAACTGACCAACAAGCTGCCGGCGGGTACCACGGCCACCGATCTGGTCCTAACCGTGACGGAAATGCTGCGCGCCCAGGGCGTGGTGGGCAAGTTCGTTGAATTCTATGGCCCCGGCCTGGACAATCTACCCCTGACCGATCGGGCCACCATCGCCAACATGGCGCCGGAATACGGCGCCACCTGCGGCTTTTTCCCGGTGGACAAGGAAACCCTGCGTTATTTGGAGTTCACCTCCCGCGATCAGGCTCAAGTCAACCTGGTCGAGGCCTATGCCAAGGCCCAGGGCATGTGGCGTGATGCAGACAGCCCCGATCCGGTCTTCACGGAAACCCTGGAACTGGATATGAGCACCGTGGTGCCGTGTATTTCAGGTCCGAAACAACCCAAAGACCGCGTTGATCTGGACAAGGCCAAGGCGGCCTTTGCCGAGGTCCTGCCCGAATTGATGGCGGGCGCCGATACCGAGAAAGCCGTGCCCGTCGCGGGTGCCGATCATGACCTGCGCAGCGGCGACGTGGTGATCGCGGCGATTACCTCGTGCACCAACACCTCCAACCCCTCCGTGTTGGTGGCCGCCGGTTTAGTGGCGCAAAAGGCACATGCCAAGGGTCTGCAGACCAAGCCTTGGGTCAAGACATCGTTGGCACCTGGCAGCCAGGTGGTGGCCGATTATCTGAACGCCGCCGGCCTGCAGGATCCCCTTGATGCCCTGGGCTTCAATGTGGTCGGCTTTGGCTGCACCACATGCATTGGCAACTCCGGTCCCCTGGACGAGCCAATTTCCGATGCCATTACCGAGGGCGACCTGGTCGCCTGCGCCGTACTTTCGGGCAACCGCAACTTCGAAGGCCGGATCAGCCCGCATGTCCGGGCCAACTATCTGGCCTCGCCGCCCCTGGTAGTGGCCTACGCCCTGGCCGGCAGCCTGAACCGGGATCTGACCACGGAACCCCTGGGCAAGGGCAGCGACGGCGAACCGGTCTATTTGAAGGATATCTGGCCAACCCAGCAGGAAGTAGCCGATACTGTGGCCAAGGCCCTGACGCCGGCGATGTTCGGCAGCCGTTACAGCGATGTCTTCACCGGCCCGCCCGAATGGCAGGCGGTGACGGCCAAGGATACCTTGACCTACGATTGGGACGCGGTCTCCACCTACGTCCAGTACCCGCCGTACTTCGAAGGCATGGCGGCGGAAGCCGGCGGCTTTTCAGATCTGAACGGGGCCCGTGAATTGGCCATTATGGGCGATTCGGTGACCACCGATCACATCTCGCCGGCCGGTTCCATCGCCGGCAACAGTCCGGCCGCGATGTACTTGAATGAACGCCAGGTGCCGGCGCGGGAGTTCAACTCCTACGGCTCGCGCCGGGGCAATCATGAAATCATGATGCGCGGCACCTTCGCCAACACCCGCATCCGCAACGAAATGGCCCCCGGCACCGAGGGTGGCGTCACCAAGCACCAGCCCAGTGGCGAGGAAATGGCCATTTATGACGCCGCCATGCGCTATCGTGAAGAAGGCGTGCCCCTGGTCATCGTGGCGGGCAAGGAATACGGCACCGGTTCATCCCGTGACTGGGCCGCCAAAGGCACGCAATTGTTGGGTGTCGGCGCCGTGATCGTCGAGAGTTTCGAACGTATCCATCGCTCCAACCTGGTTGGCATGGGTGTTCTGCCCTTGCAGTTCAAGGACGGCGACAGCCGCGGCTCGTTGAACTTGGACGGCACGGAAACCTTTGATATCACGGGCATCGCGGACGGTATCACGCCGCGCATGGATGTGGCCTGCAAGATCAACTACGCCGACGGCACGTCGCGCGAGATCACCCTGTTGTGCCGCATCGATACCCTGGACGAGGTGGAATACTACCGCCACGGCGGCATTCTGCAGTATGTCCTGCGCAACCTGATGAGCGACGCGGCCTAATAACCTAGGCTGATCAAGACCCAAGCGGCCCGGCGCATATTGCATGCGCCGGGCCGATTGCGTTCAACTCGCATTGCAGTTAGCGGCATGCTCACCGACAATTGACTTTCAGGTGAAGCCACCTGTCACTAAGTTCCAGGCATGAAAATATTGTCTCGGGAAGCCCGGCAATTTGCCGCCGCTCTATTTCTTGCCCTCAGCATACCGCTCTTCACGGTCCATCAAGGTGCCGTGGCGGAAACACGTGGCCAGGTGGTGGTGGAGCTTTACACCTCCCAAGGCTGCAACTCCTGTCCGCCGGCGGACCGCCTTCTGGGCAAATTGGCCGCCCGTGATGATCTTGTCGCGCTGACTTTCAATGTGGATTATTGGGATTACCTGGGCTGGAAAGACACCCTGGCCCAGCCGGCGCATACAGAGCGTCAGCGCCATTACGCCGCCGCCCTGCATAACCGCAGCGTCTATACCCCGCAGATCGTCATCGGCGGGCGGCAACACGCCGTGGGCTCCGACGCGGCCGCGGTGGAAGCCGCGATTGAAGCCGAACGGCGCCACGCTGATGGTTTGCCCGACCTGCGGCTGGCCCACAAAGACGGCCGCATCATCGTCTCGTTGGCGGCGGCGCCCGGCAAACGGGCGGATGCCACCGTCTGGCTGGTGCGCTATGAGCAACGTAGGGATGTACCCATCGAACGCGGCGAAAATGCCGGCAATAACTTGAGCTACTTCAACGTGGTGCGGGACATGCGCGCCCTGGGCCAATGGCGGGGCCAGGCAATGCAAATGGACCTGAGCCGGGAAGAGCTGGCCGAGGGCGGCCGGGATGGCTGCGCCATCATCGTACAACAAGGCCCCGTGGGTCCGATTTTGGCGGCCGCGCGGATTACCTTCTAGACACAAGCTCTCATTCGGGTAATGCAGTCGGCACGTTAGGCCAGCTGTTTAATGCCAACGGTCAGATGGCCGCAGAGCAAAATTCCTTCCATCAGCGACGGAATTTGACTACGTTTGACGTCGATTTAGGTGTTATCCGGGAAATGTCGGTTTAGACGGTTCCAACGAGTTTGACGTATTATGAAGCCCTGGGAAGAAAAGCCGTATAGTGACCTTTACCAATATTGGTGCTCGTTGATTGGCCCGACTGGTGAACTTCCACGTAGACAGGAATTCGATGCTCTGGCGCTAAGCCATCACCTTGCCAAGATCCAGATACTGGAGCATCGCGATGGACAATTGTTCGGGCGTCTGATTGGCGGCGATATTGTCGATTTTGCCGGTGACAAAATGTCCCGCGGCAGCCCGGTGCGCGACTGGATGACACCCGATGACTATGCGCGAACGTTTGACGCGCTGCAGTTTTGTTTTCGCAACAAATGTGTAGCGACCTATCTCGGCGAGCGCGTTTTCCCCGACGGCAAGAGTCAGAATGTTCGTCATCTCAGCGTTCCATTTGCAGGCGATGGTCCGCCGCATTTCTTTATTTTTTCCGTCACTGGAATCATTGACCGCGACAAATTAATTCTTGATCGGCAATCAATACGAACAGCCCATCGGGACTATCAATACTGTGATGCGCAAGGTAGGGAAGTCTTTCATGAATCCTGAAGCCGGAGTTTCCAGGTTAAGGTGTCTTTCACATTCGTTGAATTGCCGGGCCACCCGCTCCACGGCGGGGCCCATTCTGGCCGCCGCGCGCATTACCGTCTGAACTTTTTCGCGTTGCGAGCTTGCCCAAACTAATTTCCCTGGGCATTGTCGCCAGCCGCAATATGTCGCAAGCAGGGAATTTCGCAGATGGAAACGCTTTTCGTAGGTGGTCTGGTATTCGATGGCCGTAACAAACCGACCCCTGGCATGGGCGTCCTTATCAAAGCCGACCGGGTGAGCAAGATCGAGCCAGCCGAGCAATTTGCCGACTATCAAGGCCACAAGATCGACACCTCCGGCGGCACCTTGATGCCCGGGCTGATCGATTGTCACGTCCATCTGACCTTGGGCGGCGAGGCCGATATCGCCTCGGCCCAGGCCAAACGCAGCCCCGGCCAGATCGTCATGACCGGCCTGCGCTGGGCGCAACAGACCCTGGCCGGCGGCATCACGGCGGTACGTGACTGCGGCGGCAAGGACTATCTGGAATTCGCCGTCCGGGATGCCTGCAACAGCGGCGAACAGCTAGGCCCGACGGTGCTGGCGGCGGGCCGGATGATTTGCATGACCGGTGGCCATGGCAGCCGGGTCGGCCGGGTCGCCGATGGCACGGACGAGGTTATCAAGGGCGTTCGGGAACAAATCCACGCCGGTTCCGATTTCGTTAAGATCATGGCCACCGGCGGCGTCATGACGCCTGGCGTCAATCCCATGGACGCGCATTACACGGCGGAGGAAATGGCCGTGGGCATTGCCGAAGCGGCACGTTTCGGCAAGCATACCGCCTCTCACGCCATGGCCACCAAAGGCATCCTGAATGCCGTACGCGGCGGCATTACCTCCATTGAGCACGGCACCTTCATGGATGACGAGTGTGTTGAGGAAATGCTGAAACGCGGTACGTTTCTGGTGCCAACCCTGGCGCCCATGCAGGGGCTTATGGCCCATCTTGATAAGGTGCCGCTGTTCGTGCAAAACAAATTTCAGATGATGGAGGAAGTCTACGCCAAGGCTTTGATTTTGTATTACCAGGCCGGTGGCAAGATCGCCATGGGCACCGACACCGGCGTGCCCTACGCCACCCACGGCAACAATGCGTTGGAGCTGGCCTACATGGCCGATGCCGGCATGACGCCGCTGGATGTGCTGAAGTCGTCCACCTCCCTTGCCGCCGAGCTCATGGGGTTGAGCGACGAGGGTCATATCGCCGAAGGCAGCCGGGCCGATTTCCTTGTCGTTGACGGCAATCCGGCCGAGGATATCAATATGGCGGCGCGGCGGGAAAATCATCGCACGATATGGAAGCGCGGCATCGAGATATTGGCCGTCGAACAGGCGATGGAGCCCATACGCGCCCCGCAATTTGCCGCGACTGCCGCATTCTGAACAGGGGGGAAAGATTTCCCTTGGCCTGGGCCGGCAATCTGGCATACAGGCCGCCAGAAAATGTTTGCCCAGTAAGGAGAGTTTACCGTGGATCTTGTCGAGGCCATTGAATCGCGACGTTCCGTCCGTGCTTATCTGCCCACACCCGTACCCCAGGAAACCGTCGCCGCCATCATGGAGCTGAGCCTGCGCTCCCCCTCCGGCACCAACATGCAGCCCTGGACCGTGCATGCGGTCTCGGGCGCGGTGAAACAAGGTATCGCCGACGACGTCATCGCCTCACGTCTGCGGGTCCGCGAGACAGGGGTACAGGAACACCACGGCGAAAGAGTTTTTTATCCCGACGACCTGGGCGAGCCCTGGCGGGCGCGGCGGCGTGCGATCGGCTGGGATTTGTACGGCCTGCTAGGCATCAAGAAGGGTGACCGGGAGCGTACCTTTGATCAGCATAACCGCAACTACACCCTGTTCGATGCGCCCGTTGGCCTGTTCGTCTTTATCGACAAGTCCCTGGAGGTCGGCTCCTGGCTTGATCTGGGCATGTTGATGCAGACCATCATGCTGGTAGCCCGCGAACACGGCCTGCACACCTGCCCGCAAGCGGCCTGGCACATCTACCACCAGATCGTGCGCAAATGGACCGGCGCCGGTGAGAACGAAAGCCTGGCGGCGGTTATTGCCCTTGGTTACGAAGACACCTTGGCCATCGAAAACACCCTGCGTACGCCCCGTGAACCGCTGGAAAAGGTCGTCACCTTTTCGGGCTTCGATTAGATCGGTTTCGTTAAACGGAATCCCTGATCAGCGGGCAGGTCGAACAGTGAATGCCGCCACCATTCAGCTGCACTTTGTCATAGTCGATCGTGACAATTTCAACGCCGTGTTTGTCCAAGTCATCGGCCGTTCGATTGGATGCGCCGCCCGGCATGATGACGCGGCCTGGCCGCACGGCTAGGCCATTTACAATCCAGCTGTCGTCTTCTGGCGAAATCTCGATGGTGCGAATGCCCATGGCCCGCAGATCTTCCAGAAAAGAATACGGCAATCCTCTTGGGTCGAGCAGGCAAAGGTCCACATCAACCATCAACATCCAACCGTCGATGTGGATACTGTAGGCAGGCAAATCCACGACCATCAGATCGACGCCCTGACGCTTGAGTACCTCCGCCGTCTGTTCGATCGCCTCGTCGTTAACACGGATACCGCGCCCCACGACCGCCGTCCGGCTGTTAAGCCAGGCAAAGCTGCCGCCCTCGATCATACCGTTACCGGTTATGGTTCGAAGAATTGGCATGCCTAGATTTGCCAGCGTGCGCGCAACCGTTTGTTCCTCGCCCTGCCTCATACGGGGGGCCATGCGGCTGACAATGGCACCGCCCTTGATGGCGAAGGAGGTATCGCGGGTATAGACGGACTTGAACTGATTTTCCTTGACCGCCTCAAGATAGACCACTTCCGCGCCTTCGGCCTTCAAGGTGGCGACCAGTGCGTCATGCTGTGCCTGCATCTCGGCAAGTGGGGGAATTTCCTCGCTTTGCCAATACCAGCCGGCTTGCAGATCACCGAAAGAGCCGATCTCTTCAATGCGCTTGGTCGGGTCAATGATATTGAATTCATTTCCAGGCCGATGCATCAGCACCATCCGGATTTGGCCCACGTCATTGTCGCAGCCCCATTCCCGACCCCAGTCCTTGATCTGACGTTCGCTGGCCTCGAACGGCGGTTCGGGTTCCGAGCCGAACATCTTGATGGTTGCGCCATAAATTTCACGGTTTTTGGGTATTGCCATGCGTCCATGTCTCCGAAGGGACCTTCATTCAGTGGATATCATAGACGGCTTCCGCAGCCATTGAACAGAGCCTCGGCAGGTTGGCGGCGGAACCAGTGCGCTTTCAAGATATCCGATTGGCATCGCCGGAAATGGTCTGCATCATTCCGCGCATTCCCGCTCTGTCATGGCGTTTTGCTGTCCGGAAAAGGGCTCTAAGTCTCACCCTTCAACAATTTATCCCGGTATTCCTGGCCGCTGATCAGACCGCCCGCGGCCTCAACCCGGTTTCGGTCACGCTCGGGCAAGGCGCCTTGCATATCATCGATGCGCTTCCAGGCCGCCAGGGGCGCGGGCTCGCCCTCGCGCGGCACATAGCGGGAGGTCTCAAGGCGCTGATAGCGGTGTACATAACGGGGGCAGTTCACCCAGACCCGCGCCACGGCAACGCGGACAACCAACTGCGCCTCCGGATAACTGGCCAACAGGGCCGGATCATCATCCAAGGTGGCGCTGCCTTCCAGGCGCAGGCGGTGCGGCGTTTCAAAATCGATGAACAACAGGCCCAGCTTGGCATTGTTGGCGATGTTGCCCATGGAATAGTACATGCCGTTGCCGTCGTAGCTGGGAAAGACAATGGTTTTGTCATCCAGCACCCGGATAAAGCCCGGATCGCCGCCTTTGTATGATGACGTTGGCTGGCCATCGGCGTTGACGCTGGCCAGAAAGAACATATCCCGGCTTTCGATAAAGGCCCGGTCAGCACCGCCAACCCGGTCCTTCATCGCGGCCTCCTCGATCACTTTCGCAATCTTTTCCGTGCCGAAACGCGCTTGCAGGGCCCGGTGCTCGTCACCTAGAAAATCACTCATTCCTTTACCCCAACCCTTCAACCCAGTTCCGCGTCAATCGCGGCCACGACATCTTTGATTTTCATATCGGCGGTGAAAATGCCCCGCGCGCCGGCCGCGTTCAGCGCCGCGTGATCTTCGGCTGGTATGGTGCCGCCCACGAACAGCGGTATGGCGCCGCCGTCCAGGGCCTGCAACTGCCGCGCGGTTTCCGCCACCAATTCCAGGTGGCTGCCCGACAAGATGGATAGCCCCACCGCATCCACATCTTCCTCGACCGCCACGTTGGCGATAAAATCGGGGGCCTTGCGCAAACCGGTATAGATCACTTCGGCGCCGGCATCGCGCAGGGCCAGGGCGATTACCTTGGCGCCCACGTCGTGGCCGTCCAGGCCCGGCTTGGCGATCAGGATACGTTTCCCTTGCAAACTCATGATCTACTCCTCAAAGACCAAGCTACAGCCCGACCGGCTCCTGGAACTCGCCCCAGTGATCCTTCAGCGCGCCGACCATCTCGCCGATGGAGACATAGGCGTGACAGCAATCGATCATATGGGGGATCAGATTTTCTGTATCCCCCGCCGCCGCCTTGGATAGCTTTTGCAAGGCCGCCGCCGCCTTGCCGCTGTCCCGTTCGGCGCGCACCTTGTTGAAGCGCTCCACGGTCTGGCCGGCGATCTTGGCATCCAGCTTGAAAACTTCACCGAAATCATTGGCGTCTTCATCCTCGCGGCGAAAATGGTTCTGCCCCACCACCACACGCTCGCCCGCATCAGTCTGCAGTTTGCGTTCCAGGGCGCGCTGGGCAATGCGGCTTTGCAGATAGCCGTCCTCGATGGCTTTTTCCGCGCCGCCGTAATCTTCGATCTCGGCGATCACCTTGGTGATTTCCGTGTCCATCTGTTCGGTCAGATATTCCACGTAGTAGCTGCCACCCAAGGGATCCACGGTTTTTGAAATACCGCTTTCGTAAGCCACCATCTGCTGCGTACGCAGGGCCGTCTCGGCACTGAATTCGGTGGGAATTTGATAGGCCTCGTCATAGGCGGCGGTAAAGATCGACTGGGCTCCGCCGAACACCGCGGCCATGTTCTCGATGCCGACGCGGACGATATTATTGTAAGGCTGCGCCGCCGTCAGGGACGAGCCGCCACAGACCACGCCAAAGCGGAACATCAAGGCCTTGGGATCGGTCACGCCATAGCGTTCCTGCAGCAAGCGGGCCCAAACCTTGCGCCCGGCGCGGAATTTGCAGATCTCCTCGAAGAAATCCATATGAACATAAAAGAAAAAGCTGAGGCGCTTGGCGAAATGATTGACGTCGCCGCCCCGGCGCAGCATTTCATCCACGTAGGCGAGGCCGTTGGCCAGGGTAAAGCCCATCTCCTCAACCGCCGTCGAGCCCGCATCACGCACATGGGCGCCGGCAATGGAGATGGGATTGAAGCGCGGCGTGGCCTCGTTGGAAAACAGGATCGAATCCGCAATCAAGCGTAATGAGGGACGGACGGGAAATATCCAGGTTCCCCGCGCCACATACTCCTTCAAGATATCGTTCTGAATGGTGCCGGTCAGGCTTTCCCGGGGCACACCCTTTTTGTCGGCGGCGGCCAGATACATGGCATAAATCATCGGCGCCGTGCCGTTGATGGTGAACGAGGTGGAGATCGAGGCAAGATCAATGCCGTCCAGCAGGATCTCCATATCCGCCAGAGTGGCGATGGAAACCCCAACCTTACCGACTTCCGAACGGGCCATGGCATCGGTCGGGTCATAGCCGCACTGGGTCGGCAGATCCAGCGCCACGGACAGACCGGTCTGACCCTGATCGAGGAGAAAGCGATAGCGCTGATTGGTTTCCTCGGCCGAGCCGAAACCGGAATACTGCCTGATGGTCCACAGCCGACCACGATAACCATTGGGGAAGATGCCCCTGGTAAAGGGATATTCGCCGGGCAGGCCGGGGTCGTCCTTGACCATGTCGGCTGTCGCAACCTGAGGAATTTCAATGCCCGACGGCGTCGTGGACGAGGGCATGGCTGGGGGCGCGGAAGGCGTGGTGTGGGCGCTGTCAGACATGGCCTATTCTTCCTTTTTCAAAATGCCGGCGGCGGCGGCCCAGTGATCAGCATGCACCCAGGCGGCGGCAAACTCCCTGGTTTCCAAATCCAGCAATTCCTGCCGCGAGGCACCCCGCCGCTGCGCCAGGTTCAATGCCTTGAAGGACCGCATGACATGTGGTGACTGTTTTAACATAGGTTTCAGAAACCCCGATACGGCTTCATCCAGATTAACGCCATCCTTGGCGGCCGCATCAGCCAGACCGATGGCCATGGCATCAGCGCCGGTCAGCATTTCGCACCGGCCAAGCATGCGCATGGCCGTGGCCGGGCCGACCAGACGCATCAGATCGGGGCCGCCGCCCCAGGCCGAGGTAATGTTCAACTTTCCCTGAATAAAGCCTATTCGGGCATGCGCCGCGAAGACGCGGAAATCGCAGGCGGCGGCCAGTTCGGCCCCGCCGCCCAGAGCATCGCCATTCAAGGCCGCGATCACCGGCACCGGAAACTGCCGGATCGCCTCCAACGCCGCCTTGGCCTGCAAGGACATCTCGGTCGCCTCGGCCAAGCTTTGCACGCTGGCCAAATCACGAAGATCACCACCGGCGGCGAAGCTTTTATCGCCGGCACCGCGCAACACGGCCGCCAGCACATCACCGTCTTTCGCGGCGGAGGTAAAGGCCGCGCCCAGTTGGTCGAGCACGGATCGGCTCAAGGCATTGCGTTTGGCCGGCCGGTCAATCAGCACATAAAGCACCCGTTGCCGCGTTTCGATCCGCAAATCAGCGGTAACCATGGTCCCAGATACTCCAGCTGACACTAAAACAAATTGATCTGCCGAAAATATTAGCCTGTTGGCGGCAATTCACAACCAGTCAGGGGTAATATATGAGATAGCAACAAGCCGTCTTAGTTGGATCAGTTCAGGGATATTCCGGCGCCTTTGCTGGCGACGGGCGAACCCAACTACCAAGCGCCACGGGTATCGATAACGAACTTATCTTTGATCAGGTCACGGTCGATATGCATGAAGGCACCGTGATCCACCAACAACAAGACCATGTTGGCCTGTTCCAGGGCCGTGTCGAAATCAGTCAATTCCAGGCCCCGGTCGGTCAGATCCTTTGGCAGGACTGAAATATGGGGTTCGACCACCAACAACGCGGCCACCTTCATGTCCGCCAGCCGAGCGACGATTTCCAACGCCGGGCTTTCGCGCAGGTCATCCACATCTGCCTTATAGGACAGGCCCAGGCAGGCGATCACGGGTTTCACCAGGGAGCGGGCCCGCTCCGCCACTTGTTCACAAACGAACTCCGGCTTGGCATCGTTGATTTCCCGTGCCGTGCGGATCAGCCTGGCTTCCTCCGGCGCGCCGTCGACGATGAACCATGGATCCACTGCGATACAGTGGCCGCCGACCCCGGGACCGGGCGAGAGGATCTCGACACGGGGGTGCAGGTTGGCCATCTGAATCAATTCCCAGACATTGATTTTGTGCTTGTCGCAAATCACCGACAGCTCGTTGGCGAAGGCGATGTTGACGTCGCGATAGGCATTCTCGGTCAGTTTGGACATTTCCGCCGTGCGCGCGTTGGTCACCTTGCATTCGCCCCGCACTACGATGCGGTAGAGGGATAGGGCCCGCTGGGCACATTTGCGGGTCATGCCGCCGATCACCCGGGCGTTGTTCACGACTTCTTCGATGATCTTGCCGGGCAGTACCCGTTCAGGGCAATGGGCGACGTTGATATCCGACAATTCGCCCTTGTCGTTGGGGAAACTGAGGTCCGGGCGCAGATCCGCCATCCACTGTGCCATCTTTTCCGTGGTGCCCACGGGCGAGGTGGATTCCAGGATCACCAGGTTGCCTTTTTCCAGCACTGGCGCGATCGCCTCGGCGGCGGCCTGCACATAGCTGAGATCGGCGCTAAATCCTTTACCTTCGGTTTCGAGCAAGGGCGTGGGCACGGCGACCAGAAAGGCTTCGGCGGCCTGCACCTCGGTGTTGGCGCTTAATTTACCGTTTTCCACGACCCGGCGCACCAAGGCGTCCAGGTTGGGTTCGCCGAAATGCGGCTTGCCGCTGTTGATACTGTCTACCACGTCCTGGTTCTTGTCCGTGCCGACAATTTCGACACCCTGGTCGGCGAACACGGCGGCAGTGGGCAGACCGATATAGCCCAGGCCGACGACGCTAATTTTATTGAAGGTGTTCATTGCGAAGTCTCTCCACGATACGGGCGCTGGCCTTGCCGTCGCCGTATGGGTTATGGGCCCGCGACATGGCTTCATAGGCCTCCGCGTCATCAAGTAGAACGCCCAGGCGCTGCAGCAGTTTATCCATATCCGTACCTACCAGTTCGGCCGTGCCGGCGTCCACGGCCTCTGGCCGCTCCGTCGTATCCCGGGTAACGAGAACCGGCTTGCCCAACGAAGGTGCCTCTTCCTGTATGCCCCCTGAATCCGTCACGATCAGTTCCGCCCGCCGCATCAGATAGAGAAACGGCAGGTAATCCAGCGGCGGGATCAAATGCACATTGTCCTTGCCCCGCAACACCTTGTTGGCGGCCTTTTGCACATTCGGGTTCAGGTGTACCGGGTAGACGATGACAATATCGTCGCGCTCGGCCAGGGTGGCCAGTCCACGGCAAACCCGCTCCAGGCCGCCATCGAAATTCTCCCGCCGGTGGCCGGTGGTTAGAACCAGGCGCTTGCCGGGATCGATAAAGCCGAATTGTTTCTCCAGCCGGTCCTGCAAATCAGGCGAGGCATCGATAATATCGATAGCCTGCAACAGCGCATCAATCACCGTATTGCCGGTCACCATGATGCGGTCATCGGCGATGCCCTCGGCCCGAAGGTTTTGCCGCGCGGTCTCGGTCGGCGGGAAATGCAGATCACAGATGACGGAGGTCATCCTGCGGTTCATTTCCTCGGGCCAGGGCGAATACACATTGCCCGTACGCAAGCCCGCCTCGACATGGCCCACCGGCACTTTTTCGTAGAATGCGGCCAGGGCGGCAGCGAAAGTAGTGGTGGTATCGCCCTGCACCAGGACCCGGTCGGGGCGGCAATCCCGGATCACTTTTTGCACCCCGGTCAGGGCGGCGCAGGTGATGTAGTCCAGACCTTGGCCCGCCTGCATGATATCCAGGTCAAAATCCGGCGTGATTTCGAACACGGTCAGGACCTGATCCAGCATTTGGCGATGCTGGGCGGTGACACAGACAAGGGACTCCACGCCATCCGTCGCCGCCAGTGCCTTGACGACAGGGGCCAGCTTGATGGCTTCGGGCCGGGTGCCGAATACAGTCAGAACCTTAATAGAGCTGCCCTCTCATAATAGTCGCCGCAATATGAAATACGCCGCCTTGTCTGACAATAGACAAAGTGCTGCGTTGGTGACGTCCGAATAGTGTGAGAAGCTAGTATCCCGATCATCGCACTGGGGGGTTAAGGGGATGTTGGAGACCACAATCGCGGGCAGCCTGCCCAAACCAAGCTGGCTGGCGGAACCGGAAAAGTTGTGGGCGCCGTGGCGCTATGACGGCGAAGATTTGTGGCGGGCGCAATGCGACGCCGCCCTGGTGGTGTTGAAGGAACAGGAGAACGCGGGCATCGATATCGTCAGTGACGGCGAGATGTTTCGCCAGCACTTCGTCCATGGTGTGTTGCGGCGCATCGACGGCATCGACTTCGAACGCATGACCACCATGGGCATCCGCGCCGACCGCTACAAGGCAGAGGTACCGACGGTGACCACCGCCCTGCGCCGCCCAACCTCTATCCATGGCCGCGAAGTTGCCTTCACCCGGTCCCAGACCACGCGCAAGCTGAAATTCACCATGCCCGGCCCCATGACCATCGTCGATACCATCGCCGATGCGCACTACGGCGATCGCCCGGCGCTGGCCATGGCCTTCGCCGAGATCCTGAATGCCGAGGCGTTGGAGCTGGAGGCCCTGGGCGTCGATGTGATCCAATTCGATGAACCGGCCTTCAACGTCTATATGCAGGAGGTTGCCACCTGGGGCATCGAAGCCCTGGAGCGCGCCGCCCGGGGCCTGAAATGCAAAACCGCGGTGCATATCTGTTACGGCTATGGCATCCAGGCCAATCTGGATTGGAAAGACACCCTGGGCGATGAATGGGCGCAATACCGGGAAACCTTTCCGGTTTTGGCGGACAGCGCCATCGATCAGGTCAGCCTGGAATGCGCCAATTCAAAGGTACCGTTGGAATTGCTGGGTTTGCTGGCGGGCAAGGACGTCCTGGTCGGCGCCATCGACGTGGCCACCGACCAAGTGGAAACACCGGAGCAAGTCGCCGCGACGATCCGCGCCGCGATGGAATATGTCCCGGCTGAACGGCTTTATCCTTGCACCAATTGCGGCATGGTGCCCCTGAGCCGGGAGCTGTCGTTGGCGAAACTGCAAGCGCTGGGCGCCGGCGCGGCGATTGTACGGGCGGAAGTTGGCGGCTAGTTATCCAGCAGCTCGAATTTCGCCATCAGCTCGTCTTCGCTTTCGACAAAATCAGGATTCTGCTCGATGCAGTCGACCACCGGGCAGACCAGGCGGCATTGGGGTTCGTCTTCGTGGCCGACGCATTCGGTGCATTTGAAGGCATCGATGGTATAGAACGGATCGCCGACCGCAATCGCCTCGTTGGGACAAACCGGCTCGCAGGCGTCGCAGGCGGTGCAGGTCTCGTTGATCAATAGCGCCATGATGGGTTCCTCTCTCGAATAACGGTCCAGCTTACGATGCAACCGGCAAAGCTTCCAGGTCGGCCAATTTCTGATGCCGGAAGGCGCCCCACAGGGCGGCACCAATGGCGCCGGCATAAATGGAATCTGGATGGGCGCGCAGATCCAGACCGGTCATTTTCTGCGCCACCATGCGTTCGGCCATGGTCGCCACCAGGCCGCTGTCATTGGCCAGGCCGCCCGTTACCAAGACCGTGCCTTCGCCCACCTTGGTGGATTTCAAAAGTTTGACCAAGCGGTCCGCCATTGAGGTATGAATACCCTTCAGGATGTTCTGCGTGGAAATGCCCCGGCTGACCATGTTGATCACGTCGGTTTCCGCCAGCACGGCGCAAATCGAGCTGACCGCCTCGGGATCATCGGCCTGCTGTGACAGCTCGCCAACCTCGTCCAGGGCCACGCCCAGATAGCGGGCGATATTCTCCAGAAACTGTCCCGAGCCCGAAGCGCATTGCGAGGTCATCTTGTAGGTCAGAACCTTGCCGCGATCATCGACGCGAATGGCCCGGCCATGCAGGGCGCCCACATCCATGGCCGCACGGGTGTCAGGGTCCAGATAAATGGCGCCGCGCGCATGCGTGGTCATAGAATAAAAATGCCCGGTGCGGAATTCGATATTCTCGCCCTCGCCGGTGGTCGCGACATAGTCGATGTCGTCTTCCGTCAAGCCGGCCTCGGCCAACATTTCGTCATAGCATTGCCGGGCCAGATCCATGGGGTCGCGGCGGCGGATACGCTCCATCCGCTTGCCCAGCCATTCGGGCTTCTCGCCGCCCTCACTCTTGAACAACACCGCCTTGACGGCGCCGGTGCCAATATCGATACCTGCTGAAATATGCATTTTGCCACTCCCCCTCTAATGTTCCTAGTTTTCTACTTGGGCGACTTCGCCGTCGGCCACGGCCCGCTGCGCGAAGGTGGCCGCGCCCAGGGCTCCGGTGTAGATCGAATCCGGGTCGATGTTGATGGTCAACTCGCCATAGTTTTCCTGGATCAATTGCTTCAACGCCTTCACCGCCGCGCCGTTGTTGGCGACGCCGCCCGTGAAGGTGAACTGATCGCGAATACCGCCCGAGCGCGAGAGGATCGACATGGCGCGCAAGATGATCGCCCGGTGCAGACCGGCCAGGATGTCCTCCCGCGCCTCGCCCAGGGACAGCCGGTCGCGCAGTTCGGCGCCGGCGAAAACGGTGCAGGTGGAGTTGATGCGTACATTGCGGGTCGACTTCAAGGCCAGCGGGCCAAGTTCGTGCAGACCAAGGTTCATCTCGTCGGCGATATAGCCCAGATAGCGGCCACAGCCGGCGGCGCAACGATCATTCATCTGAAAGTTTTCGACGATGCCGGCGGGATCAACCTGGATCGCCTTGGTGTCCTGACCACCGATATCCAGCACGGTCGAGGTATCGGGGTACATCACGTGTGCGCCCAGGCCATGGCAAAGGATTTCCGAACGGATATGGTCCTTGGAAAATGGCAGCCGGGCCCGGCCATAGCCGGTGCCGATGACAAATGTCTCCTCCAACGGCGTCTCCAGCACCTCCCTGATGGGCGCATGTACCGCATCGGAGGCCGCCGACAGATCATCGTAGGCCGCGAACGTACGGTCCAGGGCGCGGAGCAATTTGTCCGACAGGCTTTCCTCGGAGATGCGGTTTTCCACATCGATGATGGAGCGGTCATAGACGTTGAGGACATGATCGAAAGACAGACTGCTTTCGTTTGCCACCGTTTCGCCGACCGCCAAATAGCGGGAGCCGGCGATATCCCGAAAAAAATCGGATTTGCGCTGCGCACCCGGTGCGAATTGATCCGGCGCCTCTTTATTCAAGCGGCGAAAAACCTCGGCCAAGGCTTCATGCAGGGCATCGGTTTCCCCGCCAAAACGTTCCGGATCGGCATTGGCGATGCAGGTCCGTTCCAGATCAATCAACTGTTCGAGAAACTGCTCCAGCCGGAAATCCCGCACCAACTGGTCGAGAAAATCGTCAAGGCGTCCGTCCAGGGCCGAAACCCCGTCCAGGCTCTGGCGGAATAGATGGAAACGGGCGTTCAGCAACGCTTCCTGTTTCGCGACTTCCGCCGCCACGTCGTAGTTGGAGCGGGAATTGGTGATACCCCGTCCCAGGACCTGCAGGTTGTCATCCATGACCACCGCCTTGGTGGTGGTGGAGCCCAGGTCAATGCCGATAAAAGTTTCCATGGTGAGCTCTCCCTAGGCCGCCTGGGTGGCGTTTTTTTGTTCCAGCATCTGGAAATAACTCTCCAACCGGTTCTTCACGTTGGCGGCGGAGAAATAACGCGGATCGACCAGATCGGTTTCAATAAACGCGCCCGGCTTGCCGGTGCGCTTTTCAATCTCGCGCAGCATTAACAACTGCCCGGCGGAGAAGCTGTTGCAGCTTTTCACGGAATTGACCAGCAGACCGTCGGCTTGATAATCCTCGATGTAGTTGGTCAACATCTTAATCCGGGCCGGCAGGCTGAGGTTGGTGTAGCAGCCGAGGCAGTAGTCAGCCAGGGACTCCAGCGGATTGTCTGGATCGTGACGGAAACCAAGATCATAGACGCCGCCGACCTTGGTGTAGCTCGACGCCACAACAACCGCCCCTTCGTCATAGAGCATCTTCCAGAATTCCCGGAAGTTGGTGTAGTTCGGCGTACCTTCGACGACCAGGCGGAATTTTTCCTTGCCAAAATCACCTTCGGGTGTGACCGGGCCCAGACCGTCGGCCAGGCGCTGTTCGATCTCGCCGCGCAGGGTTTGGTAATACTCCGTCGCCGCCTCGGTACCGCGGAACGCGGTGAAGATCGGCCCGATGTAGTAGACGCCGCCAAAGAAGGCATCGATAGGCGACGGCTTGTTCTTAGCGGATTGCAGGATCCAGACCAGGTCGTCCTCGGCCTGCTGTGATTGCCGCAGATAGCCGCGCAGGCGGTCGATATCGAACTTGACGCCGCTGACCCGCTCCAAGGTGGGGATCACGTCATCCTTCAGCTGCTTGACCACATAGTCGCGCATGTTCTGGGTGATAGAGCCGTCGGCCTGATAGGGCACGTGCAGCATGATTGTTTCGCAGTCGTACTTTTCGCGCACCAGCTCGAACCATTTCATGAAGGTGAAGCAGCCGGTGTAGGAGAGCAGCAAAACGTCGGGGTCGGGCAGCTTTTCGCCCGTGGGCCCGATGTTGCCCTGTTCGATCATGCCGAGATCGGATTTCACATAGGTGCAGACATCTTCCGATTGGCCGTTACGTTCGGCCTCCATGATCAGACGTCCGGATTTCTTGCGCATGCCGTTTTGCAGGGCATTAATCTCGGGAAAATTTCGGTCCAGATCAAAGCACATCAGCAATTCGTTCAAATTGCCCGGCACGAAGGTGGAAACGACCTTGCGGCCGTCTTCATTCGATGTGGACAGCCGGGTGAAGTTTTCGTCGATCATCACCTTTTGCTTCAGCATGGAAGCTTCTTTGACCACCTCGGTGGAGGGTTTTTTGGGGGCGGCTGTGTTCATCATGCGCTCCATAGTTTGATTGAATCGGCGAAGGTGCCCGCTTGTTCGCGGATCGCCTGCATTTGTCCGGTGTTTTCGGCGTACTTGAAGGCGGTGTAGGGAATATCGTCCCGGTTCAGGGCCTCTTGCAGCATGGGCCGGTCGAGCAACGCCGGGTCGCAGAAACTGGGGGCGGCGAAGATCACGCCTTCGGCGCCGCTGTTGCGCACCTGATTGATCAGGAACTTGCCCTTGTCCGCCTTGTCCGGTTCGAACTTGGCCGAGGTCGCGGCGGAATGATGCAGAAAGGCTTTCGACAGGTTGTCCATGGGATCGCCCGTGGTCGGCACATCGTCGATCAGCCAACGGGTGATCAGCAGGAAATCGTCGTCCACCACGTAACAACCGGCCATCTCCAGGGATTTGATCAGACCAAGCGGTGGTTGCTCGCAGAACACGCCGTTGACCACCACGCGGCAGTTGTCACGCCGGGGCCGTTCCTCGGCGCCCGCCGCGGCGAGATAGTCGCGCAGCAATTGGGTATGTTCCTCCACCGGCAGAACCATGCCGGCGCGCAGCAGCAGATAGATCTCCGAGGTCGGCACCTGCCAGGGCTGCTTGGCGCGCAGCTGGTAGACTTCGTTGATGACCCGGCGGTTTTCGTTATAGACGGCGATGGAGTTCTGCAGATCCTCGTCGGTGATCTCACGCCCGGCCAGCTTGCCCAGATCCTCGCGCAGGGTCTGCATCTCGTGGATGTAGAACGCGCCGCCGATGTCATCCTTGTAGGTCTGTGGCACGTCAAAGTATTTGACGTACTTGTCCTTGAACAACAGCTGCCACATGCCGGACAAATTGCGGATCACATCGCAGATCGATGGAAACAGCATGCCGTCCAGGCTATCGAGGCGCCCGGTCAGGCCCAGTTCAATGGTGGAGCGGGGAATACGGCAGATATAGCTTTGATAATAGGCGTCGCCGTGGATCACTTCCAGCTGATCACCGCCGCCGAATATGCCCACGGGCAACATGCCGGCGGCATGGATGATCTCGCGCGGCACATAGATCGGCAGATAACCGATGGCCTTGGCACCGGGATTGGCGGCTTTCCAATCCTTAACGGCGTTGAAATCCAGGTCGTCGAATAGAGCCTGGCAGCGGTCGACAATTTCTTGCACGGTCATCTTGGATGCTCTCCCAATTAAAAAACATGACCTCGTCGTCTTCCCCTGACTTTGTCTTTCCCCCGAAAAACCAGCTGTTAAGGGCCCCCAAGCCCCAAATATGACCCAAAAAAGAATTGACTAAATCTGTTTGGATCAGCTAATATGGTATTTAAGTACCACAATACGGTTTTAACCGTCAAGCCTAAATCGACAGGGTGGAACGTGTGGAGGAGCTTCGATGAACCAGATAGAAACCACTTTGGACCGGCCGGTCACCAATGTGACGGCAATGCCAAGGCAGTCGCTGAGCATTGTCATGCTTGGCAGCGGCGGCTCCGGCGTCATGACGGCAGCGGAAATCCTGCTGCGGGCGGCGGCGCGGGCGGGCTATTACGGCCTGATGACCAAGTCCTTTGGCCCGCAGATCCGCGGCGGCGAGGCAGCGGCCTTTGTCACCTTGTCGACGAAACCGGTCGAGATCCAGGGCGACCGTGTCGATCTGCTGCTCGCCATTGATTGGAAGAATGCCGAACGCTTCGCCGGTGAACTGCTGCTTGGCGCCAATACCCTGGTGATATCAGGCGAGGCCGGGGCGGAGTTGCCCCAGATCGTGACAGAGCCTGATCCCCGGCTGGAAGAGATCAACTTAAAGACCCTGACGCGGTCCCACAAAGGTACCCGGCCCAACATGGTGGCTTTGGGCACGGTCGCCGGCGCTATCGGGCTGCCACGGGAGGCGGTCGCCGCCCTGATCGGCGAGCGGCTGGAGAAAAAGGGCGAGGCGGCCATGGCCCAGGGCCTAACGGCATTGGATCTTGGCTATGAGGAGGCCGCCAATTTCAGCCTGTCGAAACTGGCCGCCGCCCCAACAGAGGCCGCGCGCTGGATTATTTCCGGCAATCAGGCGGCGGGTTATGGTGCCATGCGCGGCGGTGTGCGCTTCGCCGCCGCCTATCCCATCACGCCGGCCACCGAAATTCTGGAATGGCTGGCGCCCCGTTTGCAAAAGGCCGGCGGTCTGCTGGTCCAGGCGGAGGATGAACTGGCCTCGATCAATATGATCATCGGAGGGTCCTTCGGCGGCTCCGCCGTGCTGACCGCGACCTCCGGCCCCGGCCTGGCCTTGATGAGCGAGTCGATCGGTTTAGCGGTGGCGGCGGAAATCCCAATGCTGGTGATCGACGTAATGCGCGGCGGGCCGTCCACCGGCATTCCAACCAAGTCGGAACAATCCGATCTGAACATCGCGGTCTATGGCCTGCATGGCGATGCGCCTCATGTGGTGACCGCGCCGAACTCCATTTCCGATTGCCTGTTCACGGCGCAATGGTCCACGCATCTGGCCGAAGCCATGCAAGTACCCGCCATTATGCTGTCTGATCAATCTTTTGGGCAGGCTCTGGGCATCGTCGAGAAACCGGCCGAGCAGGCCTTCGCCGCCCGCCGAGAGGTGGCCGAGGCGCCGGGCGAAGATTACCAACGCTATGCCCTGACCGCCTCGGGCGTCTCGCCCATGGCCCTGCCGGGCACGCCGGGCGGGCAGTATACCGCCGATGGTCTGGAACATGCCGAAAGCGGCAGACCGTCCTCGGGCGTGGCGGACCATAACCAACAACTGGACAAACGCCTGCGCAAGGTCGTGGACTATGACTACGGCGATCATTGGGCTCAGATCGAAGGCGACGGTCCCGCCGCCATTATCACCTGGGGCTCCACCACCGGCCCGGTGCGCGAGGCCATGCGGCGACTGGACCCCGATGGCAAACGCCTGCGTTTGATCTCCCTGCGTCTGATCAGTCCGGCCCAGCCAAAGGCGCTGGCCGCCGCATTGCAGGGCAGCGAACAGATTCTGGTTATCGAACAAAGCCAGATGGCGCAGTTCTTTGGCCACCTGAAGGCACAGTTCGATCTGCCGGCCATGGCCGACCTATACGCCCGGCCCGGCCCGCAACCGTTTCGGGCGGACGAGATTACCGCCAAGCTGGAGGAATGGCTGTCATGAACGCCGAGACCGCATGCGCGCTAACGGCGCGGGACTATAAATCCGATCTGAAACCGGTCTGGTGCCCCGGCTGCGGCGATTTCTCGATCCTGATGGCCATCACCATGGCCATGGCCGATGTGGGCCGCCCGCCCGAGGAGGTCGCGGTCATCTCCGGCATCGGCTGTTCCTCCCGCGTGCCGGCCTATACCTCCTGTTATGGCTTTCACGGTGTGCATGGCCGCGCGCTTCCTTTGGCCACGGGGTTGAAGTTGAGCCGGCCCGATCTGCTGGTGATCGCGGCGGGCGGCGATGGCGACGGCTACTCCATCGGCGGCAATCACTTCATGCATGCCTGCCGGCGCAACGTGGATCTAACCTATATCGTCATGGATAATCAGGTCTATGGCATGACCAAGGGCCAGCCTTCGCCCACCACGCCGCCAGAATGGGACAGCGCCCTGGTACCAGGCGGTACCGGGCTTAGCCCCTTTCATCCCCTGGTGATTGCCCTGGCGGCGGGCGCGAATTTTGTCGCCCGGACATTTTCAGGCGATGCCAAGGGCACGGCGCAAACGATTGTCGAGGCGATCAATCATCCGGGATTTTCCCTGATTGAGATCCTCAGCCCCTGTGTCACCTTCCGGCCCGAGGAACGTGAATGGGCCAAGCAGGTGCATCCGGCCTCGGTCGACGCAACGGAGGACCGGGCCCGCGCGGCGCGCCGGGTTCTGACCGATGACGGCTTCAACACCGGCATATTGTACCGTGGCAACCGCGCGCCCTATCAACCTGCCTTCAAGCCGGATGATGCGGCCAAGGTTGATTTTGAAGCGGAGTTCCTGCCATGAATGCCGCCGAGAAACCTGGCAACCGCGAAACCTTGCTGGCCCACGCCTATGCCATCGAGAACGAGGCAGCGGAGCGCTACCAGGATCTGGCCGATCAAATGTATGCCTGCAACAACACCGAGGTCGGCGACCTGTTCGCCAAGCTGGCGGAGATTGAAGCCAAACATGCGGCTGAGTTGAGCCTGGAGCACGGTGCAGCGAGAACGCCCATGGCGGCGGCGGATTACGCCTGGGGCAATCTGGAAAGCCCGGAGGCGATCCCGTTTGGTGAAATGCACTATCTGATCCAACCCCATCAGGCCTTGACCCTGGCCCTGGCGGCGGAGGAACGCGCCCTGGCGTTCTATACGGATGTCGTCAACCAGGCGCCCACGGACGACCTGCGCAACCTGGCCGAGGAGTTCGTGTTGGAGGAAGCCGAGCATGTCGCCCTGGTTCGGGAATGGTTACAGCGCTACCCGGAACCGGAGCACGACTGGGACACCGATGACGATCCACCAGTACAGCCATGAGCGGTTCAACCATGAGCGAGCCGGCCAAAAATATCCGCGATGCCGTCGCCACTGATCTGGAAGCGGTCATCAGGCTGGATGAAATCCATACGGGCCTGGCCAAGCCGGATTATTGGCGGGAGATGTTTCAGGCCTATGTGATGGAGCAGCATTTCGGGCGCAATTTTCTGATTTCGGACGTAGCCGGCGAAATGGTTGGCTTCATCGTCGGCGAGATCCGCACCTGGGAATTCGGCTCACCGCCCTGCGGCTGGGTTTTCGCAGTCAATGTCAGCCCCGATTGCCGGGAGGGGGGCGTCGGCAGCGGCCTGCTGGAGGCGATCTGCCAGCGTTTTCGCAAGGACGGCGTCGGCACGGTGCGCACCATGGTCTCCCGCAACGACGGCTTGAACCTGTCCTTTTTCCGCAGCCAGGGCATGACGGCGGGACCGTATATGGAGTTGGAAAAAAGCTTGGGACAGGGCTGAAAAGATGCGCCTGCAAAAATCAACTCAGTTTGCCCTTTATGCGGTGTTGGAGCTGGCCGCCGATCCAGAGCGCCAGCTGTCCACCGCCGACATCGCCGCCCGCTATGGCATCTCGGCTCATCATCTGGCCAAGGTCATGCGCCGTCTGGTCCGCGCCGGGCTGATCCAATCCGTGCGCGGCGTCGGCGGCGGCTATCGTTTCAGCGGCAATGTCAGGCGGGTAACCCTGTGGGACGTCATGGAGCTGTTCGAACCAGACGCCCAGGGCGTGGAAGATGACGAAGCCGCCATCGGCACCCCGATCAGCCAGGCCCTGGACAACGTCCGCGCCGAAATAGACGACCTGACCCGCGCCACCATGCAGTCGATAACACTAAAGTCCCTGCTGAAATTCGCCCCGAAGGAAATCGACGACGAACTTCTATTGCGCTCGATTTAACGCCCCACGAAGTTGGCCTTGCGTTTTTCCTGAAAGGCTTTCACGCCCTCGGGGAAATCATCGGTTTTGAAGGCTTGGCCCTGACAGGCGGCTTCAAAACGAAGCGCATCGGCCATGGAGCCCGTTTGGGCCAGGGCGATTTGCCGTTTGATCAGGCCCAGGGCCACGGTGGGACCCGTGGCGAAACGCCGGGCCAGTTTCGTGGCCTCGTCCATTAGCGCCTGGTCTTCGACCACGTCCCAGACCAGGCCCCAGTCCTTGGCTGTCTGGGCATCGATCGGTTGATCCGCCAGCATGGCCATGCCCATGGCCCGGGCCGGGCCCAGCTTGTTAGTCAGGGACCAGGACATGCCGCCATCCAACACCGCGCCGATGCGGGCAAAGGCGGTCAGCAACTTGCCTGACTGCCCCGCGATGATCATGTCGCCGGCGAGCGCCAGGCCGCAACCGGCCCCCGCCGCAGCACCATTCAGGGCCACCACCACCGGCACCGGCACTTCGCGGATGGCCAGGATCAAACGGTTGATGCCCGCCATCATGCGCCCCTCAATGGTCTCGCGCGCATCGGTCAGGCCACCGCCCGACAGATCGGCGCCGGCACAAAAGCCGCGCCCGGCCCCGGTCAACAGGATGGCGCGGGCGGATTTGTTCTCCACCACATCCATCACCGCCGCCGTGGCCTGGCCCACCATCTCGCCGGACATGGCATTCATCTGTTCGGGCCGGTTCAGGGTCAAGGACAACAGACCATCGTTCTTTTCGATCAGAAGATCGCTCATCGTGATTATCCTCTCTAAAGTCCACCGGTGACTTCGATCAGCTGGCCGGAGATATAATCCGATTGCGGCAGGCACAGGGCGACCACGGCGCCGGCGGCCTCCCGAGGCGTGCCGGCCCGGCCCATGGGGATCATCGTCATCGCGGCGGCGACGTTTTGTACCGGGACACCGACGGGAATTTCCTTACCCTCGATCTCGATGATTTTTTTCTGGTCCGTGGCCTCCGTCAGTCGGGTTTCGACAAAGCCGAAGGCGACGGAATTGACGGCGACGTTGTAGCGGCCCCATTCCTTGGCCAGGGTTTTCGAGAGGCCCACCACGGCGGCCTTGGCGGAGGAATAGTTGGTCTGTCCCGCATTGCCCCGGGTGCCGGATATGGACGAGATATTGACCACCTTGCGCACGATCAGGTTGCCTTCCTGGGCCTCGCCCTTGGATTTGACGCGGATAAATTCCGCCGCCTCCTTCAGAATTCGCCATGGCGCCTTTAGATGCACATCGATCATGGCGTCGAACTGCTCCTCGGTCATCTTCTGGATCACCGCGTCCCAGGTATAGCCGGCGTTGTTGATGATGATATGCAGATCACCGTAGGTATCGATGGCGGTGCCGACAAAGCGCTGGGCAAAACCAGCCTCGGTCACCGAGCCTGCGCAGGCCACGGCCTCGCCGCCAGCGGCCTTGATCTCGGCCACCACTTCATCCGCCGGTCCGGCATCCAGATCATTGACCACGACCTTGGCGCCCAGCTCGGCCAGCTGCAATGCGACCTCGCGGCCGATGCCCCGGCCCGAGCCGGTGACAATCGCCACCCGTCCGTCCAATGTACCCATGATACTTACTCCTCCTTAAACTCAGTAATTACTTGCCCTTGAAGTTGGGCTTGCGTTTTTCCATGAAGGCGGTGCGGCCCTCGGTGAAATCCTCGCTGTCGAAACAGCTTTTGATCAGCGCATCCAATGCCACCAGGTCGCGCTTTTCCGGGTCTTTCAGGACCTCCTTGACCGTGGCCTTGGCGGCGCGGATGGTCAGGGGCGCGTTCTCCTTGATCATGGTGGTGTATTCGGCCACCACCTTTTCCAGCTGATCGACGGGCACCACGCGGTTGACCAGGCCCATGGCCAAGGCTTCCTCAGCGCTGAAACGCCGGGCCGTGAAGAAGATCTCCTTGGCCATGGCCGGACCGACCAGCGAGACCAGGGTGTTCAGGCCGCTATAGCCATAGCCAAGACCCAACCGGGCGGCGGGTACGGCATATTGCGTGTCATCGGCTGCTATGCGGATATCGGCGGCCAGGGCAACAGCCACGCCGCCGCCAATGCAATAACCCTGGATCATCGCGATCAGGGGCTTGCTTAAAGAGGTCATGCCGCGATGCGCCTGTGCCGAGGCGGCATTGTAGCGTTCCTCAGCGGCGGCGGAGTTGCGGTTCTCGGCGAATTCGGAAATATCCGCGCCCGAGACAAAGGCTCTATCGCCCTCGCCGGCCATGACCACGACGCGAATGGTGTCGTCGGCTTCAAAGTCCGTCATCGCCTCGCCCACGGCCTCCCACATGGCCATGGAGACGGCGTTGCGCCGCGCCGGGTTATTGAAGATCAGCCAGCCCACACCGTCTTCCTTGCGGGCAATCATCTTGTCGGTTTTCAATTGCATGGAGGTTTGGTCTTTCATGTTGGAAATTCACGTCGGACCTTTGTAGCCCAAGGACCCGCACGACGCCATTTGCATCTCACGGCAGCTCGGGCATCATGGGGACAGGTAGTCATGTTTAGGAGAGACAATAATGCGGGCACTAATTTGCCGGGCCTGGGGCGGCGTGGATACGCTGGAGATGGGCGAGATGCCGGCACCGGTACCGGGAAAAGGTGAAATCCTGATCGACATCGTGGCCTCGTCCGCGAACTTCGCCGATACCATCATGGTCGCCGGCAACTATCAGACCAAACCGGAATTCCCGTTCGCGCCGGGCCTTGAAGGCGCCGGCCGGGTCGCGGCAGTGGGCCAGGGCGTCGCGGGCTTCAAACCGGGCGACAATGTCATGGCCACATTGGCGCACGGCGGCTTTGCCGATCAGGCCATCGCGGTCGAGGCCGAGTGCTGGCATCTGTTCGACGGCATGAGCTTCGCCGATGGCGCCGCCTTTACCATCGCCTATCTGACGGCCCACCTGGCGATCCGCTGGCAGGGCCGGCTGGAGGCTGGCGAAACCATGCTGGTGCTGGGGGCCGCCGGCGGCTCCGGCCTGGCGGCGGTGGAGATCGGCAAGGCCATGGGTGCGAGGGTGATCGCAGGGGCCAGCAGCGATGAACGCCTGGCTGCGGTGCGCGAACACGGCGCCGACGAGGTGGTGAACTATAGCAGCGAGAGCCTGAAAGACCGGGTCATGGAAATCACCGATGGCAAGGGCGCAGATGTCTGCTTCGACCCCGTGGGCGGCGCACTGTTCGACAGCGCGCTATCGTCCCTGGGCTGGGGCGGACGCTTTGTACATTTCGGTTTTGTCGGCGGCGTGCCCAAGGTTCCCGCCAACCGTCTGTTGGTTAAGCACCGCGCCGCCTTGGGCTCGTCCTACCGCTATTTCCGCTGGCACAAACCCGACTTGGTGGTGCGCTCCATGGCGGAGCTGGGCGCGTTCTATAAACAGAGCCATTTGCGTCCCATCATCACCCATCGGCTGCCTCTGGAGCAGGGTGTCGAGGCCTTGCGCCTGCTGACCGAGCGCCGCGCCATGGGCAAGGTCGTTGTTGATGTGGCAGCGGAAGAAGGGCAGCAGCAATGACATTGACGGTTACGGAACACGGCCCACATATCGCGGTCATCACCATGGACAATCAGGCCAAGCGCAATGCCTTGAGCCGCCAGGACCTGGCGGACCTGGGCGATTTGTGGCTGAAATTGCAGGATGCGCCCTACCGTTGCCTGATCCTGACTGGAGCGGGCGAGCAGTCTTTTTGCGCTGGTGCCGATTTGTCGGGCGATCTGTCCGCCAGCCCGGAACTGTCGCAGACAATTTATCGGGGCCTGTTGAAATATGGCGCCTACCGCAAGCCGATCATCGCCGCCGTCAACGGCGATTGCGCCGGCGGCGGCGTTGAATTGCTGCTTTCAACGGATATTCGCGCCGCCGCGCCCGAGGCACGGTTTGGCCTGCCGGAAGTAAAATGGGGCGTCTATCCCTTCGGCGGCGCCGCCCTGCGCCTGCGCCAGCAGATCGGTCACGTGCATGCCATGGAGCTGATCCTGGGTGGTCAGCTGATAAATGCGGAAGAAGCCGCCCGTATCAATCTGATCAACCGTGTGCTGCCCCGCGCCGAGTTGATGCCCTGGGCGATCCAAATGGCAGAGACCATCGCCGCCAACAGCCCCGTGGCGGTGCAGGCGGTGAAGGAGCAGATCAGCGCTACCGATGATGCGCTCAATCAAACCCGCGAAGAACTGGAACAGACCCTGGGCGACCGGGTCCGCGCCAGCCCCGATTTCGCGGAAGGCGTCGCGGCCTTCCAGGAGAAGCGCCCGGCGAACTATTAGGATGCCGCGCCGCTAAGGCTTCCTACCGACCGTCAGCACGGCGGGCATGGGCAGATCCGTGGTCGTGCCGTTGTCGAAGGGTTTGCAGGCCTCGGTCATGGCCGCCTTAATGGCGGGCAGTTTGGCCGGGTCCTGGGCGCCTAACAATGCGCTCATGCGGGCGGTTGCCTGGCGGAAGCTCTCCATCAAGGCATCCGCTCGGGGCAGATGCCAGGTCAACATGGTGTTGGTGCTGGCAATATCCTCGAACCCGATGGCGCCGAGTACCCGTGCGCATTCGGCATGTTCGGCAAAACGAAAAATCGGCGTGCCCTGGGGCAGGTCTACCTTGACCGTGCCCTCTTGCACGATCGCAGCCGTCGCCATGCCAAGGGCGGAACCTTCCGGGCCTTCCCAGGCGGTAAAACCCAGACGGCCGCCGGGTTTCAGGACCCGGAATGTTTCAGCCAGTGCCTTTTCGGCATCGGGAAAATGCAGCACGCCGAAATTCATCGTGACCACATCGAAGCTGTCTCCGGCAAACGGTAAATCTTCGGCATCACCCAGCTGAAACGCGGCATCGGGAAAGTTCGCTGCCGCCAGATCGCGCATGTTTTCCGCCAAGTCGATGCCGATCGCCCTGGCGCCCATGGCCGCCGCCGCACCGGCGGCATAGCCGGGGCCGGAGGCGATATCTAGAACCAAGCTGCCTACACCGACGCCGGTGCGTTCCAGCATCAAGGGAATGATCTGAGGCGTCAAATGTTCCCAATGATCATGGTATCCGTCAGACAAACTGTTCCAGCCGTCGTGTTCGAATTTGCGAAACGCATCCTGGTCTATTCCGTCATCAGGCAAGGCTCTCTCCCAATATTCTTTATGTGGGGAATAACTCGTACAAGCGGTTGCGCTGCAGTTTCTCGGTCGAGGTCACAGGCAGTTGGTTGGCAGCAACAAAGACAAAATGCTGCGGTACCTTATAGGCTGCGAGGGACTTTCGGCAATGATGACGCAAATCATCCTCGCTGGCCGATGCGCCTGGGTGCAACACGATGACGGCGCCGATGGCCTGATCCAGGCGGGCATCATCCAGGCCGGTGACGAAGACGGATGCGATGGCGTCATGCGACCGCAGCGCCACTTCGACCTCCGCCGGGGCGATATTGATGCCGCCGCTTTTGATCAACTCCTTGCGCCGGCCCTGGAATTGCACCCAGCCCGCATCATCCAACAGGCCCAGGTCGCCAGTCAGGAAAAAGCCGTCCTTGGTCATGGCGGCGGCGGTGGTCTCGGGGTCGTTTAGATAGCCCGGCATAACGTGGCCGCGCAGGGCGATCTCCCCCACCGCGCCGGGGGGCAGTTGCGCGCCGCTCTCAAGATCCAGGATCACCAGTTCCACGCCGTCCAGGGGGGCACCGCTGGCCAGCAGACGGCGTTGCACGGGCGCGCTCGCATCAGTCACCGCCGAGTTGCCGTAGGCTTCGGTCAGGCCATAGACGTTGCAAATATCCCGCGCACCCAGATCAACGATCATCTGCATCTGTTCCGGTGTGCCGATGGCGGCACCCGTGCGCAGGCTGGATAGATCATGCTTGGCCCGGTCGGGGTGTTCGGCCAGGGCCAGGGCGATGTTGGGCGTGCCGTAGAAAACGCTGCAACGTTCCGCCTCGATCAACCGTAACGCCTCGCCGGCATCGAAGTGATGTTGCAGGACCATTGTGCCGCCATGGCTCAACATGGCGAACAGAGCGTTGACGCAGCCAAAGGACCAGAACAACGAAACGGCGAACCATAATCGGTCGTCCGGGCGCAGGTGCATGCGCTCGCCGATCTGCCACATATTATCGATCAGGCCCCAATGCTGTAACGGCACCCCCTTGGGCCTGGCCGTGGAGCCGGAGGTGTAGAGGATGCAGGCCACGTCGTCGGGCTGCGCCGCGCCCCAGATACCGCCGAGTGGCGCGGTTTCCCCCATGGTGGCCAGATCCTCGAAAGCCGTGGCGCCGCCGGGCACGCGGTCGCCCAGAACCACCACGCGGGACAGCGCCGATAGACCTATGGCGCGCATTTCGTCCAACTCCGCCAGGACGTCGCGGTGCCTGAAGCGATCCGCCAGGATCAGCGTGCTGACGTCCGCATGGTTCAATTGATAGGCCTGCTCCGGCGGGGTCAGCCAGGTGTTCAGCGCCACCGCCGTGGCGCCCAGACCCAGAATGGCGAAATAGCTGGACAGCCATTCGGCCCGGTTGCCCATCAGGATCGCCACCCGGTCGCCGGGCCGCACACCTAGGGCCCACAGGCCATTGGCGATGGTTTGCGATTCCTGCAATAGCTGGGCGTAGCTCCAACGCCGCGCGCCATCGACGACGCATTCGTGCTCCGGCTGCCGCGCCGCCAGTTCTTCCAGCAATGCGGATGCGGTGCGGGCTGCGGGTTTATCCACGCTTAACCTTGTAGCCTGCGGCGTCCCGGTCCCAGGCGGCGGCGGACAGACCACGGTCGCGCAGCTTGTTCTTTTGGATCTTGGCGGTGGGCGTGGTGGGGATTTCGTCCACATACTCCACATAGCGGGGCACCGCGAAATAGGGCATGCGCGGGCCGGCGTAATCCAGCAGATCCGCTGGCGCGGGCGGCTCAACGCCGTCCTCCAGGATCAGGCAGATCAGCACTTCGTCCTCGCCGCCCTCCTCCGCCGCGACTGCGACGGCGGCGGCTTCCTTGACCGCCGCGTGCTCCAGAAAGACCGCTTCAACCTCGAACGACGAGATGTTTTCGCCGCGCCTTCGGATGGTGTCCTTGATACGGTCGATGTACCAGACATAGCCGCGCTCATCCATGCGGCCGGCATCGCCGGTGTGGAACCAGAAATTGCGCCAGGTTTCCACGGTGCGGTCGTCCATGCCGTTATAGCCGGCCATGAAGCAATAGGCTTCCTTGGGGCGGACCAGGATTTCGCCGACCTCGCCCATGGGCACTTCCTCGTCGGTCTCGGGATCAGCGATGATGACCTCGAAATATTCGTCCCAGACCTTGCCGGAACAACCTGCTTCATCGGGCGCGTCAACGGGCCGGGCGACGGGCAGATTGCATTCCGTCATACCGAAGATTTCGTTGAATTTTGGGATGGCGAAGCGCGTACGCAAGGCCTCCAACGTCTCGTCGGTCACCGGCACGGCGCAGACCATGCGCAAGTTGTTGTCGGTATCTTCCGGCTTGGCATCCTGGCGCAGGACGAAATCGTTCATTACGCCCAGCAGATTGGCCAGGGTGGCCTTGTGCTCGCGGATATCGTCAATCCAGCTGGTGGCCCGGAACTGCTTGACCATGACGGCGCTGCCCCCCGTTATCAGGGTGGCATAGAACTGCATCAGGATGCCCTGGGCATGAAACATCGGCATGGGGATGTAATAGATATCGTCGGGCGTCATGCCCAGATGGACCTGCATGCAATGGCCGAACAGATACAGATGACCGTGGGGCATCAAGGCGCCCTTGGATGGCCCGGTGGTGCCGGAGGTGAACATGATCATGCCGAGGTCACGGTAGGTGACATCCACATGGATCTCGTCATCCGCGCCGGCCATGATCTCGTCAAAGCAGCGGATTTCGATACGTTTGAAGGCGGGCAGATTGTCCGGATCATAGACGTCCGCCGGCACATAGACCGTCTGCATGTCCGGCACGGTGTCCTCGATCTCCGCCAGCCAGGGCAGAAACTCCGGCTCGAACACGCCAATGCGGGCCTTGGTGTTGCTCAGCACGTGGGTCAGAAACGTGCCCTTCAGGGCGGTGTTAATGCCCACCAACACCCCGCCAATGCGGCTGAGCCCGAACCAGGACCAGAGATACTCCAACCGGTTATTCAACATTACGGCAACGTTGTCGCCAAAACCGACGCCAACATCGGCATAACCATTGCCGGCCCGGTTGGCCATGGCATGCGCTTCGGCGTAATTGTGCATGTGGCCACGCTCAAACTGGATCAGCGGCGCATCAGGACGCATACGGGCCTGTTCCGCCAGAATTTTCCCCACAACCCAACCAGATTTATCCGTCGCCATGCCGAACCACTCCCATATGAACGCTAACCGTTAATTTGATAGCGTGGCTGGGCGGGGAAGGCAAATGGGGGCTTGGGTTTCGTTAGGCGGGCAACGGCCTTGCCCCGCCGTGTAATGAGCACTTCCTCACCACGGCTGACCTTATCCAGCAGGGCGGACAGATGGATTTTTGCCTCGAAGGCGCTGACTTCAATCATTGTGATGACTCAGCTTATTTTATGCAGTTAGCTAAACTAGCTAACTGCATAAAAGCGCAGTTTTTGAACCTGATCGCCGCGAAAGAGATTAGACTAGATATAGAACAGTTTCGCTCTGGGCGGGCCCCTAGAGGGCGTAGGCCGGCATTTGCAGGTGGGCCAGGTTAACGCCGAGCAGGGCACTGGCTTCGGCGGCGTTTGAAACCATGCGGATATCGGTTCCAAGGTTGGGATTATTGGCGGCAAGTTCGATATAGAGCTTGCCCATGACAGTGACCATTTCGTCCTCGGCCAGGATCACCCCCAGGGTTCCGGGGGGACGCTGCAGGCTCGCCGCTTCGGCGGCCTGCATCTCGCGCATGGCATCGGCGCTTAGACTACTCAGGTCGATATCTTCAGAGATGATCGCGAGCAGGCGAAAATCCGGACGGAAATCGGGGCTCGCCGCGATTTCCTTCATAACCTTTATATACTCAAGCGGATCGAGCTGCTTTTCATACCAAGCAATGACAAGACGCATGGCGACGTCGATCTGAAAGCGTATCCCCATGGGTGGCAGTTTGTCATATAACGGCACATTGGACAAATGCCGCCAGCGACCGGCCGCTAGGTATTGGCGCCTGAGTTCCGCAGCTGCATCACCGCGTCCTCGACGCGCATGGCCTCGGGCACGCCGTAGAAGCCGCGCGGCACCATATAGGTGCCGTTCTTGCCTCGGCGTTCTTCTTCGGCGAATATTACGTTACCGGAACCATCCGGTTTGGTGGTGCGTTCCAGCTTGGTGATGTCGTCGGGTTCGAAGCTTTCCACCTTGTGCCTGGGAAATGTCCGGATGATCAGAATACGCTGGTCCGTAATGGCATAGATCAGCCAGTTTTTGGCCTCCCAATAGCTCCACACGGGCGAGAGCAGCAGGCCCGCGCCGATCACCATGAACGGGATGCCGAACAGGGGAAATATGGCATCGCCCGATTGTCCGGCGGAGATGGTCCAGAACACCGCGAAGGCAAAAAACGGGATGCCGAACAGAAAGATCATCAACCGGGATCTGGCCCGCGCCAGGGGCGCCGGCCGTTCTGTCCAGACGCTTTTTTCGCCGCGCCGCAATTGCTGTGTCACGATGGCAAACGGATCATCGCCACCCTGTTGTTTGTCGCGATATTCGCTGGCCCGATCATCCGGCATGGTCGTCACCCAGCCGGCCGCTGTCTTCACGATGCGCCATAAGTCATCTCCATTAGCGTCAGGCCAGCATATTATGGAAAAAAGGTAAATATTTCACCCGCGATCTCCCGCCTGGGCCGATGTCAGGGCCTGCCTTGCACAATTCGAAAACGAAAACGGTTTTGAGACCGAGTTCGAATTCATCATCGGATCAGGTGCCGTGCCGGACTAGCCTTTTGGACCTAGAATTGCTTACACCCTAAGATGAACTATATTGGAAAGGCGGCGCGGAACCTGCTAAGTTCCGCGCCGTTCTTGCATTTTCGCCGCCATTACGAAGGAATTACCGCCATGCCCGCATATCGCTCACACCGCACCACCCAGGGCAGACAAGCCGCCGCCGCACGTTCCCTGTGGCGCGCCACGGGTACCCAGGAAAAGGATATGGATAAGCCGATCATCGCGATCGCCAATTCCTTTACCCAGTTCGTGCCGGGGCATGTGCACCTGAAGGACCTGGGCCAGATGGTCGCCCGCGAGATCGAGGCGGCCGGCGCCAACGCCAAGGAATTCAACACCATCGCCGTGGATGACGGCATCGCCATGGGCCATGACGGCATGCTCTACAGCCTGCCCAGCCGGGAGCTGATCGCGGACGCGGTGGAATATATGGTGAATGCCCATTGCGCCGACGCCCTGGTCTGTATTTCGAACTGTGACAAGATCACGCCGGGCATGTTGATGGCCGGCATGCGCCTGAACATCCCCACGATCTTTGTTTCGGGCGGCCCCATGGAGGCCGGCAAGGCGGGCGCTACAAAAGGTTCCGAGCTGGATTTGCTTGATGCTCTGGTGGCCAGTAACGATCCCAACGTTTCCGACGCTCAATTGCTGGAGATGGAGCAGGCCGCCTGTCCCACCTGCGGCAGCTGTTCGGGCATGTTCACCGCCAACTCCATGAACTGCCTGGCCGAGGCGCTGGGTCTGGCGCTGCCGGGCAATGGCTCCATCGTCGCCACGCACGCCCGGCGCAAGGAATTGTTTTTACAAGCGGGCCGGCAAATCGTCGAGATGACCAAGCGCTATTACGAGCTGGATGAAGCCTCGGTGCTGCCCCGCAACATCGCCACCGTAAAGGCCTTCGAAAACGCCATGGCGCTGGATATCGCCATGGGCGGCTCCACCAACACGGTGCTGCATTTGCTGGCCATCGCGTTCGAGGGCGAGGTCGACTTCAAGATGGCGGACATGGATGCCCTGTCGCGCAAGGTACCCAATATCTGCAAGGTCTCGCCATCGGTGCCGTACTATCACATGGAGGATGTGCATCGGGCCGGCGGCATCCTGGCCATCATGGGCGAATTGGCCCGCGGCGGCCTGTTGGATACCTCCGTACTCAATATCTCGGGCGATACCCTGGCGGACACCCTGGAAATGTGGGACGTGCGCCGCACCTCCAATGAAGAGGTCAAGAAATTCTATAGCGCCGCGCCCGGTCGTATCCGCTCCATCGCCGCCTTTAGCCAGGACAGCTATTACGACAGCCTGGATCTGGACCGCGCCGATGGCTGCATCCGAGATATCGAGCATGCTTATTCCGCCGATGGCGGCCTGGCCGTGCTGTTCGGCAATCTGGCGGATGACGGCTGCATCGTGAAGACCGCCGGCGTCGATGAATCAATCCTGAAATTCAAAGGCCCCGCCGTGGTCTATGAAAGCCAGGACGCTGCCGGCGACGGTATCATGGCCGGCAAGGTCAAGGCCGGCGACGTGGTCGTGGTCCGCTACGAAGGCCCACGCGGCGGCCCGGGCATGCAGGAAATGCTGATGCCCACATCGATGATCAAGGCCGTGGGACTGGGCAAGGAATGCGCCCTGATCACGGATGGCCGTTTTTCCGGCGCTTCCTCGGGCCTGTCCCTGGGTCACATCTCGCCGGAAGCCGGCGAAGGCGGACTGATTGCCCTGATCGAGGATGGCGACGAAGTAGAGATCGATATCCCCGAACGTTTGCTGCAACTGAACGTGGATCCACAGGAGATTGAGCGCCGGCATCAGGCGATGTCCGACCGCGAGGACGGCGGCTGGAAACCCGTGAACCGGGACCGTCATGTCTCCCGCGCCCTGCGCTCGTATGCCGCCCTGGCGCGTAGTGCCGCCTATGGTGCAGTGCGCGACCCCGGTGTGATTGACGGCCAATAAACAGGGAACTCCAAGTATGAAGCAGCTGTACCATTTCGTTGACGGCAGGGCCGTGCCGGGGGAAAGCGACCGTTTCAGCCCGGTCTATAACGCCTCCACCGGCGAGCAGATTTTCGAGCTGCCCCTGGCGACGGCGGACGAGGTCCGCGCGGTCATCGCGTCCTCGGCCAAGGCGTTTCCCGGTTGGGCCAACACCGCGCCCTCGGCCCGGGCCCGGGTGATGTTCCGCTTCAAGGATCTGCTGGAACAGAACATGGACGAGTTGTCCGAGCTGTGCTCCATCGAACATGGCAAGGTCAAGTCGGATGCCGCCGGTTCCATCACCCGTGGTTTGGAAGTGGTGGAATTTGCCTGCGGCATCCCACAGCTGTTGAAGGGCGAGTTTTCCGCCAACGTGGCGGCTGGCATCGATCTTTATTCCATGCGCCAGCCGCTGGGCGTGGTGGCCGGCATCACGCCGTTCAACTTCCCCGCCATGGTACCCATGTGGATGTTCCCCGTGGCCATTGCCTGCGGCAACTGCTTTATCTTGAAACCATCGGAAAAAGACCCATCGTTACCGCTCCGCCTGGCGGAACTGATGATGGAGGCCGGCGCACCAGAGGGCGTATTGAACGTGGTCAACGGCGACAAGCTGGCGGTCGATACCCTGATCGAAGATCCAAACGTCAAGGCGGTCAGCTTTGTCGGCTCCACGCCCATTGCCAACTATGTCTACGAGCGCTGCGCCCATTTCGGCAAGCGGGTACAGGCCATGGGCGGGGCCAAGAACCACATGATCGTCATGCCTGACGCGGATATGGAACAGGCCGTCGATGCCCTGATGGGCGCGGGCTATGGCTCCGCCGGCGAGCGCTGCATGGCGGTCTCGGTCGCCGTGCCCGTTGGTCAGGATACGGCGGACGAGCTGGTGGCGCGTCTGAAGCCGCGTATCGAGGCCCTGAAGGTCGGGCCTTCGTTGGATCCGGCCTCCGAAATGGGACCATTGGTCACGGCGGAACATCTGGCCAAGGTCAAAGGCTATGTGGATCTGGGCGTCCAGGAAGGCGCCGATCTGGTGGTTGATGGCCGGGACTTCCGGGCCCAGGGCTACGAGAACGGCTTTTTCATGGGCGGCTGTTTGTTCGACAATGTCACCGACGATATGCGCATCTATAAAGAAGAGATCTTCGGCCCGGTACTGTCCGTGGTCCGCGCACCGGATTTTGACGAGGCGCTGCGCCTACCCACCGAGCATGAGTTTGGCAACGGCGTCGCCATCTTCACCCGCGACGGCGATGCGGCCCGTGACTTCACCGCCAATGTCGAGGTGGGCATGGTTGGCATCAACGTACCCATTCCGGTGCCCATGGCCTTCTACAGCTTTGGCGGTTGGAAGAATTCGGCCTTTGGCGATATGAACCAGCACGGACCAGATGGGGTGAGGTTCTATACCCGGACCAAGACCGTGACCTCGCGCTGGCCCACGGGTATTCGGGCCGGCGCTGAGTTCGCCATGCCCACGCCCGGTTCAGAGTAAGCTGGTCTGAATAGACGGAGATTTCATACGCGTGGACGCGAATGCCCCGTTAGAACGCTACCGGGCCCTGCGCCGGGCCGGCGAGCTGGACCCGGACCCAGCGCAAGAGCTGGCGGCGGAAAAGCTGCAGATGCTGCACCACCGCCTGGCGCAGTATGACCCTAGCCAGAGTAGCGGTTGGCGGCAGTTCCTGTTTGGCCGCGGCCAGACGGAACCCACGCCCGAGGGCCTGTATATCTATGGCGAAGTGGGCCGGGGCAAATCCATGTTGATGGATCTGTTCTTTGAAGGCGCGCCGATTGATCGCAAGCGCCGGGTGCATTTTCATGAATTCATGGGCGAGGTGCATGGCCGCATCAACGCCTTTCGCAAGGCGCCGGCGGCGGAGAGAAAGGGCGATGATCCCATCCCACCCATCGCCGAGGATATCGCGGAAGCCACCTGGCTGTTGTGTTTCGACGAGTTCGAGGTCCGCGACATCGCCGACGCCACCATCCTAGGCCGTCTGTTCGGACGTCTGTTCGAATTGGGCGTGGTGGTGATCGCTACCTCGAACCGGGCCCCGGATGATTTGTACAAAGGCGGTCTGAACCGGCAGTTGTTCCTGCCGTTTATCGAAGACCTGAAGCAACGCCTGGATGTCTTATGTCTGGAAGGCCGCCAGGACCACCGCCTGGCGCGCATGAAGGGCGTGCCGGTCTACTACACGCCGTTGGATGCAGCGGCGGATGCGGCCCTGGATACGGCCTTTCAAAACCTGACGGACAGGCCCGTTGGCGACCCAGGCGAGATCGAGGTCAAGGGCCGCATCTTGGTGGTGCCGCAACAGGCCAAGGGCGTGGCCCGTTTCAGTTTCCCCCAGCTGTGCGAGGCGGCCCTGGGCGCCCACGACTATCTGGAACTGACCCGGCATTATCATACCCTGATCCTGTCCGGCATTCCCCAGCTGGGCCCGGAACGGCGCAACGAAGCCCGCCGCTTTGTCATCTTGATCGATGTCCTGTACGACAATGGCGTCAAGTTGGTGGCCAGCGCCGCGACGGACGCCGAACACATCTATCCGACAGGCGACGGCGGTTTCGAATTCCAGCGCACGGTTTCGCGCCTGACCGAAATGCAATCAGCGGAATACTTCGAAGCACCACACCGGCTGCTGGTGGCCGAGGCATAAGGTATAGCCAAAGTTAATAAATTTCTGGAATAGATAGTGCGGTCGAAAACAGAGGCTCGAGCCAGCCATGCGCGCTATGGTGTCATTCAGCCATGTTGTTGAAGTGCCATGACCGGTAGCGGGCCGTGTTCGCCAACGGAGCCTTACGTTGCATTAGGATAATAGCATGTTTGTTGTGCGGTTATTGGTTCTTGCCAGCTTGCCTGTAACGGATCTTGTCATCGGGTTTCTGGTCTCGAAAAATTTCAGGACCAGGCATTGCGGCGACGAATTTTGCTGGTCATTGCTGATCATCGCGGCCAATGCGGCCCTGACCTGGGCAGTGCTATATTTTGCCTTGTTCTTGCTGGCCATCGCGGCGGCCCGTGTGCCATCGATCCTTCTGCGCGGACCTTTGGCCCTGCTTTTGACCTTGCTGGCCGCGACCTTGTTGATCCAGTGCGCCTTTACCTGGTCCTTGGGTCTGACCAGCGGCTTTCTGCCGAGCACGGACATCGTGGTCTTTCTGATCGATAATCTGGCCCGCATTCCCCAGCATTTGCTGCAAACCGCACCTGCCATGACCCTTGGCATCATATTCACCACGCTGCTGTTTTCATTTGCCGTGACGAAACTGTTTTTTGGCCCGGCACGCCGCATGAACCAGCCGCGGGGCGCGAGTTTGATTTTTGCCGCCTTGATGGCAGCGGCCTTGGGCGCCTATCTCAGCGCACCATATGCGGCGGCGAAATTCTCGGCAATTGCCTTCAACAAGATGCTGTTGGTGCGGTTGGATCCATCCCATGCCGACTATGTCGTGGACCGGGCGCTGGAAAAAACCTTTGTGACGCGCCCACCTTCGGCGCCCATCGGGAAAGCCGACGGCGACCATCCGGTCATCGTCATTTTGGTTGAATCCCTGCGCCGGGACCTGATCGAAATGGCGCCCACGCCAATTCCGTTTCTGAAATCCCTGGCAGAGGGGGACGGCATATTCTTTGACAAAGCCTATGCCACCGCATCCCATTCGAATTACGCCGATGTCGCCTTCTGGTATTCGCGCTACCCGATGCGGTCGCTTAATTTACAGCATTACCCAACGGATGCGGGTTATCGCGGCACCTCCATATTCAAGCTGATGAAGGAACATGGCTACACCACCGGCTATATTTCATCGCAGAATGAACTATGGGGCAAAATGATCAACTGGCTGAACGTGCCAGCCGAAGTTGACTATTTTTATCACTCGGAGAACTTCGAGGGCGATACCTGGTATCACAAGGCGGATAGAAAGGGCATCGGCCAGTTGATCCGCATGGGTATCGCCACGGCCGGTAAGATCGAGGATAGCCAAACCCTAAAAATCGCCGCCCGCTGGATCGAAGGCCTGGGAAACAAGCGGCGGTTTTTTCTTGGCATGAATTTGCAGAACACGCATTTTTCCTATGTCATTCCGCCCGGCGGCGCGCGCCCGTATCAGCCTTCGGAAATCGAGTCAGGCGCGCTCTACTATCTTTGGCCGGCGGCGTTGAAATCGGTGGTTCGAAACAGATATCTCAATGCGGTGCATAATCTGGACCGGGAGTTATCGGCTTTTGCTGCCACCCTGAAGGCGAGGAATTTGTGGGACGAAGCCCTGGTCGTCATCGTTGGCGATAGCGGCGAAGCCTTCCATGAACATGGTTTTGGCAATCATTCCGGGCCCATGTATGACGAAGTGATGCGAACCTTCGTAATGGTAAAACCGCCGAAGAATTCCACCCTGCCCCGTGACACCTTCCAGGATGCGGTCAGTCATTTGGATATTACCGCGACCATTCCCGGCATCCTGGGTATGCCGGTACCGGCCAGCTTTCAGGGGCGGCCGCTTTTTCAACCCGGCGGCAGGCGACCGGTCTTCATGCATAGCAATGCATTGGTAAAGCAAAATGGCCTGGTGCAATGGCCCTGGAAGCTTTTGAAAACCTATTACCCTTTTGAGAAAACCGAACTCTACAACCTGAACCACGACCCCGGCGAAACCAGAAACTTGGCAACCCTGGAAAGCGCCAACGCAGCCCGGCTTTCATCGCAGCTAGACCTTTGGATCAACCGGCATCTGCTGTACTACAGCGCCCCGGAATTCTACAGCCGCTATAATCCGCCAAAATAGCGCCCCAAAATAGTGAGCCGGCAAGGCTGGTTCAGTCAGCCGCCGTCTCTAATCTGCCGGCGACTTTTTCCAGACGGCTCAGTACCGCCTGCATTTTGTCGGCGCCACCGCCTGCCTCTGCCTGCACCGGTGGGACGAACATGCCCGCGGTCAGGATCAGCATGAAATTTGCAATCGTCTCGTCAATATCGGTTTTGGAGGGACGCATGCGCATGGTGCGGGCGCCATACTCCAGGCCGCCATAGAACAAATCCCGGACTACGCTCAAGGGCAGGTCGGCCCGAATTTCAGAGCGGTTGACGCCGTCTCGGATGACTTGGTCGAACACTTCCACATAGGTGCGGTTGAGCTGATATTCCTCCGATTGGCGATATTCATCGGAAACCTTGGCGGGCGTCATGGCCATACCCAGCATGGGCCATTCCGCCGCCACCCGCTCCATATGATGGCGGGCCAGAAAGGTCAGCTTAGCGGCGGTGTCAGGCAAGTCCTTGATACCTTCCGCCGCGTCGCGGGTCAGGCGGTCATAGAATTCAGCCGCCACCGCCAACAACAGGGCGTTCTTGTTCTCGAAATACAGATAGACCGTACCCTCGGCGACACCGGCCAGTTTAGCGATCTCGGCAATTTTGGCGCCATCGAAGCCGTGTTCCTGAAAGACCGCGCGGGCGGCGGCGATGATCGCCTGCTCTTTCTGCTCAACCCGTTGCCGCCGGGTTCCTGTCCGCGCCTCAGCCATATCGTTGCTCCCCCGCCACGCCCTATAGTCCCATTTGCCGCACGGCCAGATCCCGCATGATTTCTTCCGAGCCGCCGCCAATGGCCATCACCTTGACCTCGCGGTAGACCCGCTCCACCAGGTTGCCGCGCAGATAGCCGGCACCGCCAAAAATCTGCATGGCCTCGGAGGCGCAGAATTCCAGCGACTTGGTGGCCAGGAATTTACCCTTGCAAATCTCCGCCGCCGGCATCTCGCTTTCATTGACCAACCAGCAGATCTGGTTGAGATAGGCCTCGACCGCATCGATCTTGGCGGACATATCGGCGATCTTGTGGCGGATCACCTGATGCTGGATCAGCGGCTTGTTGAAGGTCTGCCGCTCCTGCGCGTAGGCGATGGATTCCTCCAGGCAGACTTTCATCATACCCAACGCCTGAGCGATGATATTGACCCGTTCGAGGTTGAAGTTCTTCATGATGGCGATAAAGCCGCGGTTTTCCTCACCCATGAGGTTTTCCGCCGGCACCCGGCAGTCATCGAAATACAGCGTTGCCGTGTCCGAACACCACCAGCCCATCTTGCGTTCGATCGACGTGCGGGAAAATCCGGGCATGTCTGCCTCGACAAAGAACAAGGAAATCCCGGCCAGGCCGTCATCACCGGTGCGGGCGCCGACCACGAAATAGTCACTTTTCATGGCGCCGGTGATAAAGGTCTTGGAGCCGTTCAGGACCCAGTGATTGCCGTCGCGATGCGCCCTGGTTTTCATGTTGGCGACGTCGGAGCCGCCCGACGGTTCCGTTATGGCGAGCGAGGAACCTTTGCGCCCCGCCACGATATCGGCCAGGGCGTGCTGTCTGATTTCCTCCGAGGCCAGGTCTTGAATGGGGCCCAGGGATATACTGCGCCCGCCCAGAGCCGCCGGCACGCCGTTGGCGCCACATTTGCCGAATTCCTCCCACGCCGCCGCCCGCATGAAGCAGTCTTCGAAACCCAGGCCGCCATATTCCTCTTTGATGCCGAAGCCGAAGAAGCCGATGGCGCCGGCCTTTTCATGGATCTCCCACGGGATCTCGCCTGCCTCGTCCCACTCATCCACATAAGGTTTGATGTCTTTCTCGATGAAGCGCCGGATGCTGTCGCGGAAGGCAATGCGTTCTTCATTTTCAAAGGGACTCAGCATCTCATTCTCTCCAACTCTTGGCGGGCGAAAGGAATAATGATCTTGACTCAGTATATATGAATATGCTTCATTTACAAGGTAAATTGCTTTCTGGGAGGATGCGCGATGCAGGGTTTAATGATGGATGTGCCGCTGCTGGTTTCGTCCATGATCGATTACGCCGCCGAGTGCCATGGCGACCGCGAAGTCGCCAGCCGGGAGCTGGATGGCAAGATCCACCGCTACACCTATCGGGATGCGCAAGTCCGCTGCAAGAAATTGGCCCAGGCCCTGGAAAAACTGGGCGTCAAAGACGGCGAACGGGTCGGCGCCCTGGCCTGGAATACCCGGCAGTATTTCGAAATGTTCTATGGCGTCCCCGGCATGGGCGGGGTGCTGCACACCATCAACCCACGCCTGTTCCATGAACAATTGGTTTATATCGCCAACCATGCGGAGGACGCCTGGCTGGCTTTTGACGCCGGTTGTGCTGATCTGATCAGGGATCTGGCGCCGGAACTGACAACGGTGCGCGGCTATATCTTTTTCGGTGGCCGGGACGAATTGCCGGACGATTTGAACCTGTCCAGGGTCGAATTCTACGAGGACCTGCTGGCGGCGGAGGACGGCGACTATGAATGGCCGGAGTTCGATGAACGCAAGGCCTCAACAATTTGTTACACATCCGGAACTACCGGCAACCCAAAGGGCGTGGTTTATAGCCACCGTTCGACCATCCTGACCGCATTCATGCAAATGCTCGGCGACAATATCTCCGGTTTTAAAACCGGCCTGCGCGAAGTCTTCATGCCCATGGCGCCGTTGTTTCATGGCAATGGCTGGCAGACGCCCTTTACCGCGCCGATGATGGGTTACAACCTGGTTCTGCCCGGCCGAGAGTACGAACCGGAAAAACTGTACGAAATAATGGAAAGCGAAGGCGTCACGCTGTGTTTTGGCGTGCCGACCATCTGGATGATCCTGCTGAACCATATGAAGGAAACCGGCAAGCGCTTCAGCCATTTGCGGGGCACGGTGATGAGCGGCTCGAAACCGCCGCGCGCCCTGCAGGAAAGCCTGTTGCAGGACTTTGGCGTCGAGCCCATGCAAGGCTGGGGCATGACGGAGGCGCTGTCGTCGACCAAGTTCTCGCCCTTGGGCGGCAGCACCGAGCCCGATGATGCGGCCAAGCTGGACGCCTATCAGTACGGCGGGCGCCAGGCCTTTGGCTCCAAGTTCAGAATTATCGATGACGACGGCAACGAACTGCCCAAGGACGGCGTTGCCCAGGGCCATCTATTGGTGCGCGGACCGACCGTGGCGTCGGGCTATATGAAACAGGACGGCCTGACCGGTGCCACTGGCGTGGTCGGTGGCTGGCTGCATACGGGTGATGTGGCGCTGCTGCATGCCAACGGCTATGTGGAATTGGCGGACCGCTCCAAGGACGTGATCAAATCCGGTGGCGAGTGGATCAGCTCGGTCGAGCTGGAAAATGCCGCCATGGGCCACCCGGAGATCGCCGAGGCCGCCGTGATTGCGGTGGAGCATCCGAAATGGCAGGAACGCCCCTTGCTGATTGCGGTACGGATGCCCGACAGCCAGATTACAGATCAGCAGATCCTCGACTATCTACGTGAAAAGGTGGCGAGTTGGTGGTTGCCTGATGCGGTCGAATTTTTGGACGAGCTGCCCCATACGGGCACGGGCAAGATCTATAAACTGAAACTGCGCGAAGCCTTTGCCGATTACAAACTGACCGGGGACGGATAGGAGCCGCACGCAACATGCTTTTCACCCAACAGCACCAGGAACTGGCCCGGACCACGGAACGGATCGTCGCCGAGCACATCAACCCGTATGTGGATGAATGGGAAAAGGCCGAGATCTATCCGGCCCACGATGTGATGAAAATCTTCGCCGAGGCCGGCCTGTTGGGTATCGGCAAGCCGGCGGAATTCGGTGGCCTGGATTTGGATTTCTCCTATGAAATGGTCTTCGCCGAGGCCCTGGGCAATATCCGCGCCAACGGTGTTTCCACCTCCATCGGAGTGCAGACCACCATGTGCACCCCGGCCCTGGCCCAGCACGGCAATGACGAGTTGAAGCGGAACTATCTGGCGCCGACCATCGCGGGCGAGTTGGTCGGCTGCATCGGTGTCAGCGAATTGTCCGCCGGTTCCGACGTGGCCCAGATCAAAACCACGGCGCGGCGCGACGGCGACGACTACATCATTAACGGCTCGAAAATGTGGATCACCAACGGTGTCCAGGGCGACTGGATTTGCCTGCTGGCGAATACATCTACCGACAGCTCCTCTGGGGGGCGCCACCGCAACAAATCCCTGATCGTGGTGCCCTTGAAGGCTAAGGGCGTTAGCGTCTCGCGCAAGCTGGACAAGCTGGGACTGGTCTGTTCCGACACCGCCGAATTGTTCTTCGACGACGTCCGCGTGCCCGTGGGGAACCGCATCGGCGAAGAAAACATGGGCTTCACCTATCAGATGGAACAGTTCCAGGAGGAACGCATGTTTGCCGTGGCCCGGGGCCTGCGCGTGTTGGACATGGTGATCGAGGACACCATCGAGTACACCGGCCAGCGCCAGGTCTTCGATATACCCGTGCGCGATAACCAGGTCGTCTATCACAAGCTGGCGGAGCTACATACCGAGGTGGAAGCCTGCCGCGCCGTGCTGTATCAAGCCGCCGAACGCTATCTGGCGGGCGAGGACGTCACTAAGCTCGCCTCCATGGGCAAGTACATGATCGGCAAGCTGGCCCTGAAAGTCCCCACCGAATGCATGCAGTTCTGGGGCGGCCAGGGGGTGATGAACGAAAACTATGTCTCCCGCGCCTACCGGGACATGCGGGTCACCGCCATCGGCGGCGGCGCCAGCGAAATCATGCTGGAAGTGATCGCCAAATCCATGGGCATCCATCCCGGCAAACGCAGCAAGCGTTAGGCCCAGGGCGAACAACCATGCAGTTGAGCCATGAACATCACGAGATGCAGCGCACCACGGTGAAGCTGATTGAGGAACACATCCATCCCGATCTCGACGAATGGGAGCGGGATCAGATCTTTCCGGCCCATCAGGTGATGAAGAAATTCGCCGAGGCCGGCCTGCTGGGCATTGGCAAGCCGGAACAGTATGGCGGCCTGGATCTGGATTTCTCGTTCGAGATGCTGTTTGCCGAGACCCTGGGCAACATCCGCTCGTCCGGCATCGGCACCGCGCTTGGCGTGCAGACCACCATGTGCACCCCGGCGCTGCTGGCCCATGGTAGCGAGGCCTTGAAGCAGGAATTCCTGGTACCCACCATTGCCGGCGAGCTGGTCGGCTGCATTGGCGTTAGCGAAGGCCATGCGGGCTCCGATGTCTCCAAGATCAAGACCACCGCGCGCCGTGACGGTGGCGACTATGTCATCAATGGTTCGAAAATGTGGATCACCAACGGTATCCAGGGTGACTGGATCTGTCTGTTGGTGAATACCTCCGAGCAGGGCGGACCGCACAGGAACAAATCCCTGATCGTGGTGCCGTTAAAAACCAAGGGTGTCAGCGTTTCCCGCAAGTTGGATAAGTTGGTGCTGCGCTGTTCCGATACCGCCGAGCTGTTCTTTGACGATGTCCGCGTGCCGGCCCGCAATCTGATCGGCGAGGAAGGCCAGGGCTTCATCTATCAGATGGCTCAGTTCCAGGAAGAGCGCATGTTCGTTACCGCCCGCGGCTTGCGCGCCATGGAAATGTGCATTGAGGAAACCATTGAGTATGCCTCCCAGCGCCAGGTCTTTGGCCAGTCCGTGCTCAGCAATCAATCGGTCTATCACAAGCTATCCGCCATGCAGACGGAGGTCGAGGCCGCGCGTGCCTTACTCTACCGCGCAACGGATGCTTACATGGCGGGCGAGGACGTGACCAAGCTGGCATCAATGGCAAAATATATGGTGGGCAAGATGTCCATGAGTATCCCCAGCGAATGCCTGCAATTCTGGGGCGGCCAGGGGGTGATGAACGAAAACTGGATTTCCCGCGCTTTCCGCGACATTCGCCAGACCGCCATCGGCGGCGGCGCCAACGAGATCATGCTGGAAGTGGTGGCGAAATCCCTGGGCATCCATCCGGGCCGGAAGAATTCCAAGGGCCATGCCAATGAAAGGAACTAGATCATGAGCGACAAGATCATCCGCATCGGCGGTGCCAGCGGCTATTGGGGCGATAGCGGCATGGCCACGCCGCAGTTCCTCAAGGCAGGCGGCATCGACTATATCGTCTATGACTACCTGGCCGAGATCACCATGTCGATCATGGCCCGGGCTCGGACGAAAGACCCACAAGCCGGCTATGCCCGTGACTTTGTCTCTGTAGTGATGAAACAGAATTTGGCCGAGATCGCCAAGCAGGGCGTCAAGATCATCTCCAATGCCGGCGGCGTCAATCCCCGCGCCTGTGGCGAGGCAGTGCGCGCGCTGATCTCGGACCAGGGCCTGGATCTGAAAGTGGCGGTGGTCCTGGGCGATGATCTGATCGGGCAAAAGGATAACCTTTCACCGACCGAAATGTTCTCTGGCGAAAGCTTCCCCGATCCCGCCCGCATGGCCAGCGTCAACGCCTACCTGGGCGCTTTTCCCATTGCCCAGGCGTTGGACGAGGGCGCCGACATCGTCATTACCGGACGTTCGGTGGACAGCGCCGTGACCTTGGGTGCCTGCATCCACGAATTCGGCTGGAGTGCCAAGGAATGGGACAAGCTTTCGGGCGGAACATTAGCTGGCCATCTGCTGGAATGCGGCCCCCAGGCCACGGGCGGCAATTTCACCGACTGGCATCTGGTGGTCGATAACATGGACATTGTCGGCTATCCCATCGGCGAGGTTTCCGCCGACGGCAGCTTCGATGTGGTCAAGGTTGACGGCACCGGCGGCACGGTATCCGTGGGCACGGTCTCGGAACAGATGATCTATGAAATTGGCGACCCCCAGGCCTATATCGTACCCGATGTGGTCTGTGATTTCTCCGCCGTGAAAATCACCCAGGCTGCCGAAGATCGCGTCCATGTGGCGGGCGCCAAGGGCTATCCCGCGACGGACAGTTACAAGGTCTCCGCCACCTATGGCGACGGCTGGCGCGGCGGCACGCTGATGACCTTTTATGGCGTCGACGCCGACAAGAAAGCGCGCGGTTTTGCCAAGAACGCCTTCAAGCGGGCGAGTACGGCACTGCGGGCCTCGAACTTGGGTGATTTTACCGAAACCAGCGTCGAGATCCTGGGCGCGGAAAGCCAGTTCGGCGAACATCGCCGGATCAGCGGCGCCAGGGAAGTGGTTCTGAAATTCGCCGCCAAGCATCCCGAACAGGCCGGTATCGGCATTTTGTTGAAGGAAGCTACCGGCATGGGCCTGGCGACACCACCCGGTTTGTCAGGCTTTTCCGGTGCCCGGGCCAAGCCTTCGCCCGTGGTACGACTGTTTTCCTTCCTGATCCCCAAGGACGACCTGAGCATCCAGATCGACTTTGGCGACCGGGAGCTGACCTTCGCGCGTTCCATCACCGAGACTTTCGCGGACGGCATGATCCAGCGTCCAAGCGATCCCGCCGCCCCCGCCAATGACGGCGAGATGGTGGACGTTCCCCTGATCGATCTGGCCTGGGGCCGCAGCGGCGACAAGGGTAACAAGGCCAATGTGGGCATCATCGCCCGCCAGGCGGATTATCTGCCCTATATCTGGGCCGCGTTGAGCGAAGGCGTGGTTTCGGGCCGCTTCTCGCATTTTTTGGAGGGGGAGACGGAGCGTTTCCTGATGCCCGGTTCCAACGCGATCAACTTCCTGATGGACGAGATCCTGGGCGGCGGCGGCGTCGCCTCTCTGCGCAGCGATGCCCAGGGCAAGGGCTATGCGCAAATTTTGCTGGACCATCCAATTTCGATACCAAAAGCCATGGCGGAGAACCTTTAGATGAGCGTTTTTGCTTCCAAACTCAGCACCAACACGGACACCTATACGGCTAACCGCCAGGAAATGCTGTCCCTGATGGATGACTATCGTGAAATCAAGGACCGGGCCCGGGCGCTGTCGGAAAAACGCCGCGCCCGCTTTGAAGAGCGCGGCCAGCTGACCCCGCGTGAGCGGCGCACGCGGCTGTTGGATCCGGGCATGCCGTTCCTGGAGCTGTACAGCCTGGCCAATTATTGCGTCGATACCGATGATCGCGAAAAATCCATTCCCGGCGCCTCATCGCTGGCCGGGATTGGCTTCATCTCCGGCGTGCGCTGTCTGGTCTATGTTGATGACAGTGGCATTAATGCCGGCGCCTCGACCCAGAAATCAGGCGAAAAGCTGCGTGCCTGTCTCGACGTGGCGCGGACCCACAAGCTACCCTTCGTGCACCTGGTGGAAAGCGCCGGCGCCAATCTGATGCAGTATCAGGTGGAATCCTGGGCCCATGGCGGCGGCATCTTCTATCGCCGTGCGCTGTTGAGCGCGGCCGGAATTCCCACCATCACCGTGCTGCATGGCCCGGCAACGGCGGGCGGTGCCTACATGCCGGGGATGAGCGACTATGTCATCTCCATCAAGGGGCGGGGCCGGGCATCGCTGGGCGGCGCGGCGCTGACACGGGCCGCGACCGGCGAGATTTCGGATGAAGAGGAACTCGCCGGCACCGATATGCACGCGACCATTTCGGGTTTGGTGGAATACACGGCGGAGGATGACGCCCACGGCCTGCTGATCGCCCGCAATCTGGTTGCCAAGCTGGATTGGAACAAGGGCTGCCCGGACCCGAAGCTGAAAAAGTTCGCCGAACCGCGCTACAGCGCGGACGAAATCGCCGGCCTGGTACCCCCCGACTACCGCAAGCCCTATGAAGTGCGGGAACTGGTGGCGCGGTTCGTCGATGATTCCGATTTTGAGGATTTCAAACCCCGCTACGGCGTTTCCACCGTCTGTCTGCAGGCCAGCATCTATGGCAATGCCTGCGGCATCATCGGCAACAACGGACCCATTGACCCGGCGGGTGCGACCAAGGGCGGGCAGTTCTTCCAGCTGTGCGATCAGGCCAACATCCCGATCATCTTCCTGAACAACACCACCGGCTACATGGTCGGCAAGGAATATGAGCAAGGCGGCATGGTCAAGCATGGCTCGAAAATGATCCAGGCCGTCTCCAACGTCCGCGTCCCGAAAATCACGCTTTATATCGGCGCCTCGTTTGGCGCCGGCAATTACGGCATGGGCGGGCATGGCTACGAGCCGGAATTTCTGTTCACCTGGCCCAACGCCCTGACCGGCGTGATGGGCGGCGAGCAGGCCGCCAATACCATGGACCAGGTGGCCCGCGTCTCTGCCGAGCGGCGCGGGCAGGAGGTCGACGAAGCTGCCTTGAAAGCCCAAAAAGACCGCCTGATCGCCCATTTCGACGCCCAATCCGATGCCTTCTACACCTCTGGCAGGCTGCTTGATCAAGGCATGATCGATCCGCGCGATACCCGCCGGGTTCTGGGCTTCGCCCTGGAAACCTGCTGGGAAGCCCGCAACCGCGACCTTCACCCCAACGCTTTCGGCGTCGCCAGACTGTAATCTAGGAGAGAGAGATGACCACTTTACCCAAGACGGAAAACATTCTGCTGGAAAATGACAACGGCTGGCTGACCATCTGGTTCAATCGCCCGGACAACCGCAACGCCCTCTCCAAAGAGCTGACCACGGAGTTGAAGGCGGTCCTGAACGCGGTCCGCGACGACCGTACCATCCGGGGCATTACCTTGCGCGGCAAGGGCGGCGTCTTTTGTGCCGGCGGCGATTTGAAAGGCTTCAAGAACAACTATCAGGGCGGCAGCCAGACCGCGGAAGACATCGCCGCGTCATCCCGCCAAGGCGGCTTGATGTTCGATCTGATCAATGAGATGCCCCAGGTCGTCCTGATCCTGGTGGAGGGTGCCGCCATGGCGGGCGGTCTGGGCATGGTCTGCACCGCCGACATTGTTGCCGTGACCAAGGATGCTAAGTTTGCCATGACCGAAACCGCCATTGGCATCCCGCCGGCGCAGATCGCGCCTTTCGTGGCGCAACGTTTGGGCCTGCGCATCGCCCGGCGCCTGATGGTCACCGCATCGCGCTTTGATGGCGCGGAAGCCGGCCGACTGGGCCTGGCCGACTATGTGGTCGATGACGCCGCCGGTCTGGACCAGATCCAGGCGGATGTCCAAAAGTCGGTGATGCGCTGTGCGCCAAACGCCAACGCCATAACCAAGGCCATTGTCCTGGCCACCCGCCATCTGGACCGGGAAGGCCAGTTGGACTTCGCCGCCAAGGGCTTCGCCGAATGCATGCTGAGTGACGAGGGCCGCGAAGGTGTCGCCTCGTTCCTGGAAAAACGCAAACCGGCCTGGGCCGAAAAATAAGTAGAGAAGAAAGAGTATCATGAGAAAATTCGACTCTATTCTGGTCGCCAACCGTGGCGAGATCGCGGTGCGTGTAATGCGAACGGCCCAGGCCCTGGGCTACCGCGCGATCGCCGTTTATTCCGAGGCTGATGCCAAGGCGCCCCATGTGAGGATGGCCGATGACGCCGTCCTGATCGGCCCGGCGCCGGTGGGCGAGTCCTATCTGGATATGGACCGTATTCTGAAGGCCGTCAAAGATAGCGGCGCCCAGGCGGTGCATCCGGGCTATGGCTTCATGTCGGAGAACGCCGCCTTTGCCGAAGCCTGCGACAAAGCCGGTCTGGTTTTCATTGGTCCCACGTCGGATGCCATCAACCTAATGGGCAATAAGGCCGAGGCCAAACGCCGCATGATCGAGGCCGATGTACCCTGCGTGCCAGGCTATGAGGGCGAGGATCAATCGGACGCGGCCATGATGAAGGCCGCCGGCAAGATCGGCTTTCCCCTGATGGTTAAGGCGGCTTCTGGGGGCGGTGGCCGTGGCATGCGCCTGGTGGAAAAGGCCGATGGCGTCGCCGATGCCTTGAACGCGGCCCGCTCCGAGGCCTTGAATGCCTTCGGTTCCGACGAGCTGATCCTGGAGCGTGCCATCATTAAACCGCGCCATGTGGAGGTGCAGGTGTTTGCCGATACCCTTGGCAATGTCATCCATCTGGGCGAGCGCGATTGCTCGGTGCAGCGTCGGCATCAAAAGGTGGTGGAGGAAGCCCCCTGCCCAATTATGACCGAGGAACTGCGTGTCCGTATGGGCGCGGCGGCGGTGGAAGCCGCCCGTAGTATCGATTATCGCGGCGCCGGCACTGTTGAGTTCCTGCTTGATGGCAATGGCGAGTTCTATTTCCTGGAAATGAACACCCGCCTGCAGGTCGAGCATCCGGTAACGGAAATGATCACCGGCCTGGATCTGGTCGCCCTGCAAATCCAGGTGGCGGAAGGCCGTCCCCTGGGATTGAGCCAGGAAGATATCAGCCTGAACGGGCACGCCATCGAGGTCCGCCTGTATGCCGAGGACCCGGCCCAGGACTTCCTGCCCGTGACGGGCGCCATCGATCTGTGGCAGCCGGCCACGGGCGAGGGTGTGCGGGTTGATGCCGGCATTGAAACGGGCATGGAAATCTCGCCGTTCTATGATCCCATGGTGGCCAAGGTTATCGCCTGGGGCGACAGCCGGGAAATTGCCCGCCACCGCCTGATCAATGCCTTGAAGGAAACGGCGCTGTTCGGCTCCACCACCAACCGAAGCTTTCTGATCGATGTGCTGGGCCGGGAAGCCTTCGCCAAGGGCGAGGCAACCACGGCCTTCATCGGCGATGAGTTCACCGAGGCCGATCTGGCGGTTGCCGCGCCCACCTTTGCCCAGGCGGCGATGGCGGCGGTGGTACAATTCACCATCGAGCGGCGCCAGGCCTTCGCCAACAGCCTGAACGTCAGCCCGGGCCTAATGGATTGGTCCAGCGGCGGCCATTTGCTGACCCGCTACGTCTACGCATCCGACGAGAGCGAGATGGATCTGACGGTCAATCCCGGCCGTGACGGCGCCTATACCGTGAACCATGGCGAAGACGAATTGCAGATAGAGGTGATCGACTGCGGCGAGACAACGGCCCGGCTGACCGTCGATGGCCGGCGCGAGGCGGTAATGTATTCCGCCCCCAGCCCCGGCGTGCTTGATCTGTCGGTGGCCGGACAAAGCCTGCATTTCCGCAACCGCATTGCCTTTGCCGCCAGTGCCGAGGAGGCCGTGGGTGGCGGCCGTGTGGTCGCGCCGATGCACGGCAACCTGCTGGAGGTATTTGTCAAACCTGGCGACGAAGTGCGGATCGGCAGCCGCCTCGCCGTGCTGGAGGCCATGAAGATGCAGCACGATATTCTGGCGGAAATCGACGGCACGGTACAAGACGTACCCGCCGTCGCGGGTACCCAGGTTGCCGCCGATGACCTGCTTGTTGAAATCGAGGCAATGGAAGAAGAGGCCTGAATCATGGAAAGCCGAATTTGCGAAATGCTCGGCATCGAGTTCCCCCTCGTTGCCTTCACTCACAGCCGGTACGTGGTCGCCGAGGTCAGCAAGGCGGGCGGCTTCGGTGTTCTGGGCGCGGCCAGCATGACGCCGGAACAGCTGGAGGCCGAGCTTACCTGGATCGATGAAAATATTGATGGCAAGCCCTACGGCGTTGATCTGATCGTGCCTAATAAGTTCATCGGCAAGGGCGACAATACGACCCCGGACGGCATGATCGCCATGCTGCCTGACGAACACAAGAACTTCGCCGAGAAGATCCTGCGGGCCCATGACATTGATGCCGAAGGCGTCGATGACGCGGCCCGGCGGGAAACCATGGTCTTTTCAGACAATCTGACCCTGGAGGGCGCCAAGAAACATCTCGACATTGCTTTTTCCCATCCCATCAAGTTGATCGCCAATGCCCTGGGCGTGCCGCCGCGGGAGATGATGGAACTGGGCAAACAGCACGGCGTTGCCGTGGCGGCATTGGTCGGCGCTAAATCCCACGCCATCAATCAGGTGCAGGCGGGGGTCGATATTCTGGTCGTGGCGGGCGGCGAGGCGGGCGGCCATTGCGGCGCCGTTTCGACCATGGTGCTGGTGCCGGAAATATTCGAGGCCATTCAGGACCATGGTGATACGCCCATCCTGGCGGCGGGCGGCATCGTCACGGGCCGGCAGATGGCAGCCTGCATGGCCATGGGCGCCTCCGGTGTGTGGACCGGTTCGGTCTGGCTGACCACGACGGAAGCTGAAACCGCGCCGGTGGTGAAGGAAAAGATGCTGGCGGCAAGCTCGTCCGACACGGTCCGCGCCCGCAGCCGCACGGGCAAGCATTCGCGTCAGCTGCGTTCCCCCTGGACCGATGCCTGGGAGCGCGAGGATGCGCCTGACCCATTGGCCATGCCATTGCAATCGCTGATTTCCGAACCGGCCCTGGGCAAGGTGGAACGCCTGTCCGAGGGCGGCCATCGCGGCGCCCAGGATCTGGCCACCTATTGGGTTGGTCAGGGCGTGGGCTTGATGAATGCCAGTCAATCGGTGCGTAATGTGGTCTATGATTTCAAGGAAGATTTTATCAATGCCCATGAACGGCTGTCCAAGGCCGTCGGCACGTAGATAGGAACAGAGGGAGACGACGTCATGTTGCAACAGGCCCTGGATTTCAAGGCGGAAAACGACGCGCTATACGAGCTGCTGAAACCCTTGAGCGACGCGGATTTCGAACGCAAGACCCTGTTCAAGGATTGGACCATCAACGATGTCATGCAGCATCTGCATTATTTCAACTATGCGGCCCATCTGTCCCTGGATGACGAGGACGGCATTCTGAAACTGTTGGCGGATCTGCGCGCGGCAGGGGAAAAGGGCGAGGAAATGGTGCCCTACACGGACCGTATGCTGGACGGCGTCAGGGGCCAGGCGCTGCTGAAACTTTGGCATGACTACTACGAAAACATGATTGGCGACTATGAAGGCGTGGACCCAAAGAAACGCCTGAAATGGGCTGGGCCGGACATGAGCGTGCTGTCATCGGTCACCGCCCGGTTGATGGAAACCTGGTCCCATGCCCAGGCAATTTATGACGTGCTCGGTACGGTGCGCCAGGACAGGGACCACATTAAGAACGTCGCGGTGATCGGCAACAACACCTTTGGCTGGACCTTCATAAACCGGGGCGAAGAGGTGCCCGAGGACCGGCCATATTTAAAGCTAACCGCGCCGTCGGGCGAGGTTTGGGAGTTTAACGAGCCATCGGATAGCAACTACATCGAAGGTGCCGCGGCGGAATTTGGCCAGGTGGTGACCCAGTGCCGCAATATCGGTGATACCAGTCTGAAGGTGGTGGGCGATACCGCCACCAAGTGGATGGCGGTGGCGCAATGTTTCGCAGGCCCAGCCCGCACGCCCCCAGCCGCTGGTGAGCGCCACAGACAGTCATAACGAAAAAGCCGTAATTGGAGGAAGAGCAATGATCACGAATAAAATCAGTCACTTTGGCGTTTTGGTGCACGATGCGGACGCCGCCACCAAGCTTTGGACGGAATCGTTCGGTTTCCAGAAATTCGAAGACCGCAGAATTGAAGTTGAAGGCATTCGCAGTGTCTTCATCTCGGTCGGCGGCACCTGGGACGAAATGGTCATCGAGATCATGGAGCCGCTGGACAAATCCGACATGAGCAACGCCTTGTCCAAGCGCCTGGCCTCGGTCGGCGAGGGCTTCTATCACGTCTGCCTGGAAGTCGAGGATGTGGAAGGCAGTGGCAAGGAACTCGAAGGCCGCGGCATGACCGTGTTGATGCGCGACCCGACGGAACCAGGCGCCTCGGCCCGTTGGCTGGTGCATCCAAAGGATGCCAGCGGCGTCATGGTTGAATCCGTCAAACGCTAACACGGCGCGAAGTAGTTCGAGCTGAGCACTTCCCCGCATGATCGCGGGGGAGCGGCCTTGCTCATGCAGAATTGATTTGGAAAGGGACGAAAAATCCGGCTTGTTGGTACTTCCTCAATACTTGCCTGTCATCGTGGGGGACGAGGTAGGACGTTATGAATTTTATCGATACGTTATTGAACCCCGATAGGGATGAATTCCCGAACCGGACCATGGTCGTCAACGCCGCAAATCTTTTGCAAATTGGCGAGTTCCAATTTCTGCAGCTTGCCTTTGCGCACTGGCATGGCCGCGATATGCGGGCCGACGAGGGCGATGCGGTTTTCGACAGCTTCATGATCCGTAGCGAAGTGCCCGGTTGGGCACTGATGTACGCGCGCAAGATCGAACAGCTGGATCAAACCGGCCAGCTTGACGACAACGACCCGAATTATCACCGCTATGATATCGACCCGGCATCGATCGTAACCAAGCTGAGCCCGCGTACGGGTTTTCTTGCGGCCGTGGTTTTTCTGGCCGGGAGCCTGGGCGGCGCCTTTGCCTTGGCCTCGCAATCAGCTGAATGCGCGGGCGAATTCCCGCCCTGCCTGAGCAGCAGTGAAATTACCGGGCCGCTATCTAAATAGAAGCGGTCGAAATAGAGGCGGTCGAAGTAAAGGCGGCTGAAATAAAGACGTGGTCTTGCCCGGCCAACTTGGCTAGGCTTTAGCGATGTTTGAATTTGCCGGCGCCTGGGAAGGCCCTATTAACATTATTTTTCTGGTCGCCACGGGTGCCATTGCCGTGCATGCGATCCGTCATCGTGACAAGGATGGCAAGAGCGATTCCGTGCGCCTGCTGTTCGGCTGTATCGCCGCCGTGTTTTTCATGCTGGTTCTGTTTCAGGATGTCCTGGGCGTGGTGAAGTTCTCGTAAGCTGCGGCGCCCGGGATCGCATTCGAAGAAAATGCGCTCAGACTCTTGAGAATCGAGCAATTGAACCAATTACTTACGTCGCGCCAAATAAGCTACGGTGGCGACGCCGATTAATTGAAAATTGCTCTAAGGCTTGTAGGTCCGTGACTTGGCGTCGATCTCCGGCAGCTTCAGGACTTGCTGATCGCTGGGTTTTTGCAGTTCGGTATACAGATACGTGGCCCGCTTGCGGATGGTCGAGGGGCTTGGGTCATGCAGGATACGGTCAATCAGACCCGGTCCGTCCACGGCGCCCTCGTCGACTTTCAAGGCTTCAATATAATTCTTCAGGGCCAGTTCGTGGCGGCCATTGCGGTCATGCACGATGCCTAGATTGGCATAGGCGGCAGCCAGGGTGCCTTGGCCCGTAGCATCGTCATCGGGTAGGTTTTCCTGCAGAAAATTTATCAGGGAACCCAATTCCATCACCGCCCTGTCGTGATGGTCCGTGGCGATCAGAACAACTGCCCGCCCCATCAGGGCGCCGCGGTGATGGGGATTGATGCGCAACGCCTCTTCGAAGTTCGCCATCGCCTTTTTATAATCATGGCTTGAGAGATACATGTCGCCCCGTTCGGTTTCATAGTCGCCGGGCGGGCGGTTCAAAAATGTATCCATGAAAATGCTGGTGCCGCCGACCAGGGCCAGGGCAATGACCATGATGAAGATGAAACGCTTTACGACGGCAGGGTTCATGAACCCGCCCCAAACAAATAATTTGTGTAGAAAATTGCAAAAACAAAACTGAGCAAGGCGGCCGTCACGCCGGCCCGGCGGAACAGGCGTTTTTGCGCCTCCCCTTCAATGCTTTCACCCTTGGCCTGGGCCCGGCGCACGGACATCACCCAGATGATCTTGCGAATGGGAAAAAACAACAGCAGGGTCAGGGCCGCACCCCAGAGCAGCCAATATTGCGGCTGAAAAATTGTTTCCATGTTTCCCACCCAATGATCCGGAACCAGACTTTGCCTCGGATCAGGCTAGCGAAAAAAAGGGGGAAGGGCCATGCCCTTCCCCGCAAAAATGATCCGGGACGCGTTAATATTTAACAGGCTCACGCGCCCCGGATGTTGGTGGTTTACGATCCCGCCGTTTGCGTATCGCCGATATCCTCGGTCAGTACCTCGATCTCCTTGTTGGGCACCGAAGACATTTCCATCTTGTAGGCCAGGAACCACATCATCGCGACACCCAAGGCCCAGAACAAAATTTGCCAGGCCCAAATCGATGGGATGCCAAATGTCCAGCCCTCGACGCCCGCGTTGGGGGCACCAAAGATGGTGTTGCCAATGACCGCGCCCGGGCCGACGCCGAAGAACAGCCAGGCCAGGGTGATGATCCAGGCGATTGGGACCAGCTTCTTCTTGTCGGCTGACAAGGAAGCATGTTCACGCAGGAAGTTGTGATAGACCATTCTGTGCGAACGGGAGCCTTCATCCTGGGTCATGGCCGAGACGATCACGCAAATACCCAAATTGAAGATCATCCCCCAACCGGCTGAATGCATGGTCCAGGGCCAGCGGCCCCAGGCCAGTTCAATACCGAAAGCCGCGGCAATGTTCAGGCCAAAGTTCTCGGTAAAGATCACCGCGATCAAACCGGCCGCCAGGCCCAATGTGGCACCCTGCCGGGTGATCCATGGGAACCAGCAGACAGCCGCCAGTGACGGCCACATCTGGAAACCAAAGGCCACCGCCAGACCGCCCAGTAGGACCAGGGCGTCCGCCGAATAGGTCGCCACCAACAACGCCGAAATCACGATGAAGGCAACGCCGAGACGGCCAAACATCTTCTGCGTGCCATGGCTGGCATCGGGGTTCAGATAACGCTTGTACAGATCCCGTGTCAGCATGCCGCCGGCCGTCGACATATATGCCGCGCCGGTTGATTGCATGGCCGCCAGGGCACAAACCGCCAACAGGCCCACGAACCAGGGTGCCGTATCACCAATCAGATTGATGTAATGGGGCACCAGACCGCCTTGCTTGTTGGCCGTCAGATCCGGCAACACGCTAGAGATACCGCCCGCCGCCGCCACGGCCGGAGTGGCGCCCAGGAAATGAGCCCCCATGCCTTGCGCGGCGGTGAAGAAGAACAGGATCAGGCCGATGCCGAAAGACGAGGCCCAAACTTGCTGCGGTGCGAACGGACGGGGATCCGTATTGGCGAAGGACCACATGGAAAATGCCGGCGCCGACTGAATGCCCATCAGGGCAAACATGTAGGTCAGGCACATCATGCCGGTCCATAGACCGCCAACTGGTGTCTCCACCCCAAGGCCGGCGGTGAATTGGATCACGCCGGGAATGGCCAGATAGGCATTATGGCCGTCGGGTGTCGCACCCCACTTGCCGATATCGGTCTTGCCCAAGGCGCCCATGGCTTCGTTGAAGGCGCCGAAGCCGCCCAGGAAGCTATAAGCAATGAAACCAATGGATACGATGCCGAAGGCCAGCAAAACGCATTGCAGGGTATCCACGTAGGCCACGGCTCTAAGACCGCCGGTCGCCACATAGACCAGCACCACTGCCGAAAGCACCCACATGCCCACGTCCTTGGAGATCATGTCATCGGTCAAAACATTGAACAGGAAGCCGGAGGCCCCAAGCTGCACGCCGAGATAAGGAATTGAGAACAGCAGCGCGACCAGGACCACCAGGATACGAATGGCATCGCCCTGGAAATAGTCGGACAGCATCTCGCCCGGTGTCACATAGCCAAAGCGTTTACCCAACATCCATTGCCGTTTCAGGAACATCACGCCCGTGAAAGGAATGGTGATGGCATAGAACGAGGCGTAGGCGTATTGAAATCCGTCGCGGTAGATCAGGCCGGGATGGCCCATGAAGGTCCAGCCCGAGAACGACGTCGCGGTCGCTGCCAGAACAAAGACCCAAATTGATAATCTGCGGCCGGCGATGAAATAGTCAGTCGCGGTTTTCGCTGCCATGGCGCTTTTGACGCCCCAAAAGATGCAATAGCACCAATAGAGGGCCACAAACACGAACAGCCATACAACTTTGGCTTCCATAAGATACCTCCCCGATATCGATATGGTCCCGAAACACTGGTCGTAAGTACTGCCTAATCCAGCCTGGGACCTGCAAATACCACACGCAGCGACCAAACATAGGACGGCCAATACCTATCGGCCCGTCCATCACGAATTCGGCGCCACGCGTTACACAAACTGAAAACTACGAAACCGGACCACCCGTTAAGAATTCGGGCTACCTACCAGGATCGTCCCACCACTTTTTATATTATGCCCGGCAGGCATTTTTTTACGCGGTCCAACTAGTCAATCAATCCCGGCAGATCCCCGGCACGGGAATCACAAGGAACTGATTCGGTTCGAGAATTTACCATTGGACATAACGCAAAGCAATCTTAAGTCGTGACCGAAAATCAGGCCCTTGCATGGCATGCCGGCTAATATCAGAATGGCGTCAGCGTGCAGCGAGGGGAATATCACCATGGGCAAACGCCTGACGGACGGTCAAATCAAGCAGTATGCGGATGAAGGCTATGTCCATCCCATCCCGGTTCTGAATAGGGACGAGGTCGCGGAGGCGCGGCGGGAGATCGAGGCATTCGAGGCGAAGACCGGCAAGTCCTTGGACTATCCGGAAAAATCAAAATCCTATCTGTTGTTCGATTGGGCCGAACGCCTGGTTCGCCATGCCGGCATTCTGGACGCAGTGGAGGACCTGATCGGTCCGGATATTCTGGTCTACCACGCTACCATGTGGATCAAGGATGCCAAGACGCCGCAGTATATTCTCTGGCATCAGGACGGCACCTACTTCTACCTCGACCCCGCCCTGCACGTCACGGCCTGGGTGGCGCTGTCAGAGGCCAGCGTTGCCTCGGGCTGTATGCATGTGCTGCCCGGCAGCCATAAACTGGGCCAGCTGGCACATCAGGATGATCCCGGCGAGGACAACCTGATCCTGCGCGGGCAGGCTATCTTTGGCCGGTTCGATGACGAGGTCGGGGTGCCCATGGCGTTGCAGCCCGGCGAGATTTCCCTGCACCACACGGACCTGGTCCATTGTTCGCGTCCCAATCAGGCGGATGATCGGCGCATGGGTTTTGGCATCAGCTATATCCCCGCCCATGTGCTGGATGTCGGCACACCCTCTGGTTCGGCCATGCTGGTGCGGGGCCGGGACCATGGCCATTTCCGCGCCGAACAAAGGATCGGCGCCGAACTAAGCCCGGAGGCTTATGAGAACCACGCCCGCTTGATGACGCAGTTTCGGGCCCGTCAGGACGCTGGCGCCAGGATCGGGCGCGAGGTCGCCTATACCGAAGTTTCATAAATTCTGTAAGGGAGTTGCCCCACGATGGCCGGATTGAGAAAGCTCGAATACGGGGTGCCGTCAGGAAATGATGCCCTGACGGTCAGGTTCGGGATCGAGGCGGGCATCTTCGAAGCCGAGGGTTTGGACCTGAGCGTGCGCATCGTATTCGGCGGGCCCGAGCTGGCCGAGGCCTTTAGCACCGGCGATCTTGCCATCGGCAGCATCGGCTCGCCATCCGGGTTGAACGCCATGGCGGCGGGCGGAAATTTTCAGATCATCGCCAGCGGCTGCCGGCAGCGGGCGCATATGTATCTGGGCGTTCGGAAAGACATCGATGGCGGTATCGGCAACTATCAGGCACTGCGCGGCAGGCGGCTTGGCCTGTTGAGCATTGGCAGCTGCCCCTCGTGGATCGCGCGCCGGATGCTGATCCACCATGGCCTGGACCCGGATGCGGATATCACCTCGGTGCCATTGCTGGACGACTATCCGCGCATTATCGACATCATGGAAGAGGGCGGTATAGACGCCTGCCTGGCAACGGAACCTAACCTGTCCATTGGCGAGGACCGGGGCGTTCTGGACATTTGGGCCGCCGCCTATGAAGACGCCTATCTGCCGAACTATCAATGGATCGTTCGCGTGGCCCACGCCGGCTTTATCGCCGAGGAGCCTGAATTGGTCGCCGCCGTTTTGCGCGGCTGCCAACGGGCGGCCCACCATGCGGCCCAAAACATCGACGCATTCGCGGTCTTCGTGGCGCGGCTTTACGGCACCACCCCGGCGGTGGCGCGCCGGGCAATGGTGCGCGAGTTAGCCCACTACCAACTGGACTGTCAGATCGACATGCCGGGACTGCAATGCTCCCTGGACATGCTGCATGAATTCGGCGGTATCCCACGGCCCCGCCTGGCCGAGGAATTCACCGACCTGCGTTTCCAACCAGACAGGAATTTCCAGCTATGATTTTAGTGCAGATTTCCGACACCCATATCGACGAGCCGGGGGCGCTCGTCTATGGCCATTTCGATACCTCGCGGGCACTCGCCAGGGCGGTCGACGTCATCAACGCCATGGATCCAGGCCCCGATCTGGTGTTGCACACCGGCGATATCGCCTCCCATGGCAGCGTCCCGCGCTATCAGGCGTTCAAGGAAATCGTTGGCGCGCTGAACGTGCCGCTGGCGGTCATTCCGGGCAACCACGATGAACGCAATGCGCTGCGTCAAGTCTTCGGCGGTACATCGTCGTTACCAACAACCGGCGACTTTCTGCATTATGTGATCGAAGACCACCCGGTGCGGATCATTTGCTGCGACTCCGTCGTCGCCGGCGAGACGCCGGGCGAGATGTGTCCGGAACGGCTGGCCTGGCTGGAGGCGCGCTTGTCCGAGGCGCCGGACCGTCCCACCGTCGTGGCACTGCATCACCCGCCCTTTTATTCCGGCATGACGGGAAGTTCCGCCAAGGGCCTGGTGCGTGGCGGCGGGGAGCTTGACGAATTGTTACGCGGCCATGGCCAGGTGGTACGGATCCTGGCCGGGCATGTACACCGCGCCATCACGGCGGAATACGGCGGCAGCATCGCCATTTCAGGCCCCACCACCTGTTATCCCTTTGGCCTGGATATGGGGCCGGAGCGGTTGTTGAATATTTCCCATGAACCGCCCGCCATCGCGGTACATCTGTGGTTGCCGGATGCGACCCCGGCCGGTCCGGGCCTGATCTCCCACACCCTGCCGATCGGCGAATGGGCGGAGCCGATCACACTGTTGAAGGCCGGCGTCCGGGTGCTGGCGGTCTAAAACCTATTCCGCCGCTTCGCCGCCATCTTCGCGGAAGTGCGCATAGTTCTGCTTGGCGAACCACAGCATGTAATCCGTATAGGTGGTCGGCTCGTACCGCGGCGGATTGCCGGCGTCGGTGCAGGTGGGCAGGCATTCCTGCACGAAATCGGCGTGGGCATCAAAGAAGAATGGAATGGCGTAGCGGTCCCGGTTCCGAGCCGAGGCCACGGCCCGGTGCGGCGTCGAGAGAAAGCGGTGATTGCTCCAACGCCGCAGCATATCGCCGCTGTTGACCACGAAGGTGCCGGGCACCGCCGGCGCGTCGATCCAGGTGCCGTCGGTGCGGCGGACCTGCAGGCCCTCCACCTTGTTCTGCGCCAGCAGGGTCAGAAACGAAGAATCCGTATGCGGCGCCAAACCAAACTGGTTGTCCTCCGCCGTGGCCGGCGGATAGTGGGCCAGGCGCAGGGTATATTGCGGTTCGGAGAAAGCCTCGGCGAAAAAATCATCGGGCAGATCCAGGGCCCGGGCATAGATGGGCAGCATGCTTTTGCCCAGCCGCTCCAGCGCATCCATATAGGCGATGGCGGTCTCGCGAAAGCCGTCCAGGTTGGCCGGCCATTGATTGGCGCCGCGAAAACGCTTGTTGTTGACGATATCTGGATGATCGGCGGGCAATTCACGTTTTAGAAAAAACGCCGCCACCAGGTTGGTTTTGCGTTCGCCGTCGTAAACCTGACTGGCCCGCGAGATCGAGGCGCCGTTGCCCATATAGCCGATGTTGTGCGTATTGGCCTTGAGGGCCATTTTCTCCTCTTCCCCCAAAGCATGAAACTGGCGCGAAGCTTCGAACGTGGCATTGATCAGATTCTGGGACACGCCATGGCCGCGAATAAAGAAAAAGCCGATGTTCTCGGCGGCGAACCGCAACTCTTTCGCCACCGCCTCCAGGGCACCGGGCTTTTCGGCCAGAAAATCACTCAGATCGAGGATGGGGATTTCATTACTCACGCGATGACCTCCGAACGTGTCAATCTTTGCCAAATCGCCCTGTGCGATATACCGTGTTACCCAGGGTGCCTTGGCAAACCTATCGCCATTGCCGCGTTGGGGGCAAGTGCGCGGGCAAACAACGACAAATGGGGAGATCCGCCGGATGGTACGGATACCGAGCGCCTATTGTGGCGTATCTCGATACGCGGCAAACCGGCGGTTTATCAATAGGAGTGTGCCTGGATTAAGATTGGGCGCTAGAATGCTCGAAACTTATCGCCGCGAAGCAATGAAAAGCTAATGAAAAGAGGGCTGCCATGATCGTTGAACAGATCTGGACCGGGAATGCGTACCGCAACTTCAACTATCTGATCGTCTGCCCCGATACCGGCGAGGCCATGGCGGTCGATCCGCTTGATCATGAAAAATGCCTCGGCCTGGCCAAGGCCAAGGGCTGGAATATTCGCCAGGTCCTGAATACCCACGAGCATGGCGACCACACCGGCGGCAATGACGCGGTCATTTCGGCCACGGGTGCGACGTTACTGGCCCATAAGAATGCCAAGGGCAAAATTCCCGGCATGGACCGTGGCCTGGACGCGGGCGACGTGATCAAGATCGGCAGCTCGGTCGAGATCGAGGCCCTGGATACCCCAGGCCACACCATGAGCCACGTCTGCCTGTTGACCCGGACCGAGCAGCCGGCCCTGATCTGCGGCGATACCCTGTTCAATGCGGGCGCCGGCAATTGCCACAACGGCGGCCATCCGAACGAGCTTTATGATACCTTCGCCAACGTACTGTCCAATTTGCCCGACAATACCCTGATTTATCCCGGCCATGACTACATGTCGGGCAATTTGGCTTTCACCCTGGACCGCGAACCGGACAATGCCCGGGCAAAGTCCTTGCTGGACGACGTCGGCGATCAGGACCCCAACAGTGCCCTGGTCTCGACCCTGGCGTTGGAGAAGGAGATCAATACCTTTCTCCGTTTGCGCAGCCCCAGCGTCATTGCCCAGTTGCGGGAAAGTTTCCCCGACCTCTCCGATGCGCCGGATCCACGCGAGGTCTTCCTGAAACTGCGGGAACTTCGCAACAGCTGGTAATACTGAACGACCGGGCTATCGGGCCGGAGCCACGAAAATTCTAAATACAGGCACTGTCCGGATACGGATTGACTGTCCGGTCGGCGGGGAAGCGCACGGTGACCGTGGTGCCCACATCAGGTGTGCTTTCCAGGCTCAAGGCGCCGCCGTGCATTTCCGCCAATTCCCTGGCCAGAGGCAAACCCAGACCGGTACCGGTGAATTTTCTGTTCAGATCACTATCGATCTGCCCGAACGGTTGCAGAGCCTTGTCGATATTTTCCGGCGCGATACCAATGCCCGTATCGCTGACCTCGAAAATATAGGAACCATTCGGATCACAACGAACATCAAGAGCAACCCGGCCGCCGGCATGGGTGAACTTGATGCTGTTGGAGATCAGGTTGATCAAAATCTGCTTCAACTTGCGCTCGTCGGCGCGCAACAACGGCACATCGCCGTGAAAATCGGTCTGCAGATGGACGCGGGCCGTGCTTGCCCGTTCCTTCATCAAAACGAGAACGGCATCCACGAGTTCGCGCACATTGACGTTCACATCATTCGGTTCTTCAGAGCCGAGTTCAATTTTCGAGAGGTCGAGAATATCATTGATCAGGTCAAGCAGATGGAGGCCGGACACATAGATGTCATTGGCATATTCGAGGGTCTTGGTTTCGCTATCCTTGCCCAGAAAGCCGCTCTTTATGATCTCTGAAAATCCGATGATGGCGTTCAATGGCGTGCGTAATTCATGGCTCATATTGGCAAGGAACTCTGATTTCGCGCGATTGGCCATGTCGGCCCGGTTTTCGCTCTGCCGCAGATTGGCTTCCGACCGGGTGCGTTCGGTAATATCGATCATCACGCCGCCAAAACCCATTGGTTCCCCGCCATCAAAAATCGGGAATTTGGTCAGGGTATAATTCCGCTCATCACCTGCCGTCGTCGGGATCACGACTTCATCGATGGTGACCCGCCAATCGGTAAGAATTTTCCGGTCGCCCTCGGCATACCGTTCCGCCCGTTCCGGTGGGTATAAATCAAACGCATTCTTGCCAACCACATCGTCTGGATCGACCCCGAACCATTCCTGGAACTGTTTGTTGATCAGCAGGTATCGGGCCTCGCGGTCCTTCAGAAACAAGGCTGCTGGCACATGATCCATAAGAGCCTTGAAGCGCTGCTCGCTCTCGCGCAATAGATATTCCGTGCGGTGTTTTTCAGTGACATCAAAGCCCGTACCGCGGTAACCCGCGAAGACACCGTTGTTGTCAAAAACCGGCGTGCCGCTGATCGAGAGCCAAAGAACTTCGCCGTTATCAATAGTACGTGGATGGACGAAATTACGAAATGGGCGGTGCGCATCCAGATCCGCCAGGTGTTGCCGCCACGCCTCTTCATCTACATTCGGTATGCCGGTTTCCTGGCGGGTCTTGCCCAGCAAATTGCTTTCAAGAACACCGGTAACTTCGCCGAAACGCTCTGAGAAATAGGAAAAGCGCAATTTCTCATCCATTTCCCAGAACCAGTCCGAGGCGGAAGTCGCGAAATCCCGAAACCGCGCCTCGCTTTCGCCCAAAGCCTCTTCGATTGCCTTCAGCCGCGTAATATCGGAGCGAATGCCGACGGTGCCGCCATCCCTGGTCCTGTGCTCGCTATAGCGCAGCCACCGGCCGTCAAATAATTGGTGCTCTGTTGTTTCGCCAGGGTTGCGAAATTCAATTAGCCGTTCCTTAATCCAGTCCTCTTCCCGACCGATCGCGGCGGGATGCTGACCATGCTCGATTGCCGAGCGGATAATCTCGGTGAAGCTGGCACCAGGAACCATTTTGGGCGCGGCGATCGGATGCATTTGCTTGTATTTGTCATTGCAGATGACCAACCGCTCGTTCGCGTCGTACAAAACGAAACCTTCGGAAATAGCTTCGATGGCATCCACCAACTGGGCCTGGGTCCGCGATAAATCCCCCTCCACCCGCTCCCGTTCGGCCAAGCTCTCCTGGAGCCGAAGATTAAGCTGAACCATCGAGCGGTAGCGCCACCAGACCATGGCAAGCGCCACAAGCAGGATCAGGCCGCCGCCAATCGCCAGCAATCGTGGTACGTTCCAGAATGGCACGGGCGCCCCGTACCATTTTCGGTAGATCGCCAGATATTCCGGCGTATTCCTGAAATTGACGACCGCCTTGTTCAATATCCCGTGCAGCACGGTTTCGCGTTTTTGCACCCGAATAGCCCGCTTCAATTCCTTGAGTGGCGGTTCCAAGGCCTTGATTTTGCCCTCGACGCCAATCGATCGGGCGACCTGCAAAAGGACCGGTTTAGGGAACACCAGAGCATCCGAGGCACCCGAGAGCAAATCAAACAGCGCTTTTTCCACATCGGGATGAACAACCATATTGACGTCAGAGCGCCGTTTCAGCAGCGAATGGCCGATATTGCTTGAAACCACCGAGACGCGACGGCCGGAAAGCTCGGCGGGGCTTGGAATATCGGACAGGCCGCGGCGCACAAACGTCGACACGACGAATGTTTCAATAGGCACCGTGAAAAGAGAATCTTTTTCCCTGGCCGGGGTAATGCCGCTGTTCGGGATCATATCGATCTCGCGCCGCTCCCAAGCCTTAACGACTTCACGGAAATTGGGGTACACGCGATAGTCCAGCTTGAGGCCGGCCCGCCTGGCGATACCCTCGATCACATCAATGGCGAAACCCGTCGGCTGGCCACTTTTGTCGAGGGAATATTGCGGTGGCCAATAGGCCGGCACGCCAACGATAACGGCACGCTCTTTTCCGCCGTTTTCTAGCGATTTTTCTGCCCACGCCGGGGCGTCCGTTAATGCCGAGAGGATGCCTGCGATGGCGGCGGTCAAGCCGGCCACAAGCATATAGCTACTGCAACGTCGGGCCCATTTTGAAATGCTGACTACCATCTGTCACGCGAATGTCGGCCTTTACCGGTCATAATCATGGCGAATTAACTGCAAAGTAGTTCGATTTTGTTAATATTCAGTTGTATTGAGACCATTCCGCGCCGCGTTCGGCACAAGTTATTCACCATGGAAAGAAATATAGGTATGAGCCAGGCTGAACTATCAATTGCAGCGGCCGAGGAATTTTTTCAGAGTAATCTGGCACCCTGGATCCAGGACATGGGGATCACGTTCGAGCGCATTGGCGAAGATGGCGCGGTGCTGCGGGTACCGTTCTCCCCCCGTTTGAACAGGCAAGGCGGAACCATCTGCGGTCAGGCCATCATGACCCTGGCGGATACCGCCATGATATTTGCCATCGCCGGTGTTTTAGGGGAATTCCGGCCTATTACCACGGTCAACCAGACATCTTCTTTCCTGCGCCCCGCGGCCAACGTCGATTTGTTGGCCGAAGCCCGCATCATCAAACCAGGGCGCACCATCATGTATGGCGAGGTCAACCTGACCGCCGGTGACCCGGACAAGCCAATCGCCCATGTCACCTCCACCTACATGTTGTTGTGAGCCCAATCAGGCTATCGCGGTTAGGAACGCCGCCACCTCTCGATTGACCGTTGCGGGAAATTCCCAGGCAGGAAAGCCGCCCGCCTCGGCAATCACGGACCGCCGGGCCGTTGGGCGCAGGTTTTCCAGATGATCGGCAGCGGCAATGAAATCCGGCAAATCGTGTTCGCCATTGTAGAACAGCATCGGTAGATCAAGGCCCGAGATTTCACAATCAATAGGTGCGACGGCTTGCCCACTGGGCCCTTGATATAGCCAGGGCGCACCGCTGAAATCGGCAATAATGGCTTCGTGTTCCGTCGCCCGGCAAACTACGGGATGGCGGCGCATGACATCGAACCAAGCCGCCTGTGCGAACCATTGCCGACGGGCCGCCGCCATGCCATCGTTGCGCGCCGTATCGCGGGCCCGCTGCAATTCCCGCTCCACGCTGGCCATGCCGTGGCCCGGCAACACCGCGCCTTCAAGAATGAGCGAGATAAAATCGTCCGGTTCCCGGCTGGCCAGAAGCAGGCCCAGGGCAGTCCCCGTATGAGTGGCCCAATAATGACACGGCGTGCTCCCCGCCGCCGTCATGGCCGCCGCCACATGCGCCGCCATTTCCCAATGCCCAAATGGTCCCTGCTGATCCGACGACAGGCCATGGCCGGGCAGGTCAATCAACAGGATCGGATGATGTTTCCTGAAGGCATCTACCTGGGCGGAAAAAACCCGATGGTCCTGGGACATGCCATGCACCATGACCAGCCAGGGACTATTTGCCCCCGCCTCGCGCACGATTTTGTATTCGGCTGCCATGACACAATGATACGGTAAAAGCCTTTGGGTTGAAAATTCTGCTGGTGTTATGATCGCCGGCGTTCTTTTGGGGAGTTAGGGTATGCATGATCTTGTGGTTCGCGGCGCGACGGTGATTGACGGCACCGGCGCCGGGCGGAAGGTGGCCGACGTGGCCGTGGATGATGGTGTCATTTCAGCCGTGTCCAATGGCGCAACCGTTGGCCAGGGCAACCGGGAAATCGATGGCGAAGATCTGCTGCTGACCCCCGGCTGGGTCGATATTCATACCCATTACGACGGCCAGGCGACCTGGGATCCTTATTTGACGCCGTCATCGTGGCATGGGGTGACCACGGCGGTGTTCGGCAATTGCAGCGTCGGTTTTGCCCCGGTCAAACCGGGTACCGAGCCCTATCTGATCAATCTGATGGAGGGGGTCGAAGACATCCCCGAGACAGTTTTGGCCGAGGGTATCGATTTTCGCTGGGAGAGCTTCGCCGAATATTTGGATGTTTTGGCATCGAGCCCCCGGATCATGGATATTGGCGCCCAGGTGCCCCATGCCGCCCTGCGCTATTATGTCATGGGTGCACGCGGCGCGGATTTCGCCGAACAGCCAACGAAAACGGAAATCGACAGAATGGGCGAATTGCTGGAAGCCTCGTTGAAGGCAGGCGCCCTGGGCTTCACCACCTCGCGCACGGTGAAACACCGCGCCGCCGATGGCCGCCTGGTCTCCAGCTATGGCGCCGAAGAGGCTGAGCTGACCGGCCTGGCCCAGGCCATGAAGCGGGCCAATGCCGGGGTATTGGAAGTCAATTCAGACTTTGGCGAAGGCGACTTCGCCCGCCTGCGCGCGGCGGCCGAGATCGCGGGGCGGCCCTTGTCCGTGCTGCTGGTGCAGGTCGACAAGGCGCCCGATCTGTGGCGGGAAACCCTGGATCAGGTTGGCGCGGCCTGCGCCGACGGCATGGCGGTCACGGCCCAGGTGGGCAGCCGGGCGATTGGCGTGCTCATGGGCCTGGAAGCCACCATGCACCCCTTCACCTCCCATCCCCTTTGGTTGGCGATGGCCGGCCTATCACCGCGGGAACGTTTTAACCGCCTGCGGGATGATGCCGAACTACGCCGTCGCTTGGTCACGGAACGGCCCGACGATGACACCGTACGGATGATGGAAACCGCGCTACGCCGGACATTTGAACTGGACGGGGCGGTTGATTATGAGCCGGCGCCGGAACAAAGCATCGCGGCGCGGGCCCGGGCCCAAGGCCGCGATCCATTCGATCTGGCGCTGGAGTTGATGATGCGGGACGATGGCCAGGCGTTGTTGCTGCACCCGTTCGAGAATTACTGCGGCGGCGATCTCGAAGTGGTGAAGGAAATGCTGCAGGATCCCAACACGGTCTGCGGCGTGGCCGATGCGGGCGCCCATGTGGGATTGATCTGCGATGCCTCTTCCCCGACCTCGTTGCTGACCCATTGGGGCCGGGACCGGAAGCGGGGCGAAAAGCTGTCCCTGGAATTTCTGGTCCGCAAGCAAACCCGCGATACGGCGCGGACCTATGGCCTGATGGACCGTGGCGTGATCGCGCGTGGTTACAAGGCAGATCTGAATTTGATCGATTTCCAGGCCTTGCGCCTGCTGCGCCCCAAACTGGTCTACGACCTGCCGGCGGGCGGCAAGCGGATCATTCAAAAAGCGGAAGGTTACCGCCATACCTTTGTTTCCGGGGTGGAAGTCATGCGTGATGGCGAAGCGACGGGCGAACTGCCCGGGCAACTCTTGCGCGGGGCTCAGTCCGCACCGGGTTAGAGCGCATTCAATTGAAACTTGCGCTGCGGTTTTAGTCCCGCGGCACCAACACATTACCCTCCATCAGGCGGCGGGCAGTGCGGTAGGTGGTGATGTAGTCAACGGTGCTGTTGGCGCCCGCGCTTTCAACCTTGGCACCAATGGGAATGGCCCCCGAAGCGGTGCCCAGACGGACATCGCCGCTAATGCCGGGCCGCGCCAGGCTGTGTACCAGGCTGCCGGCCAGATTGGCGGCCACGGCCAGGCACATGCCCCCGGTCAGGGGTACGGCCCGGTGCGGCTGGCCCATGGAGATCATGCGCACGGAAAGATCCACTTGATCCGCCGCCATTGTGCTGCCGTCCAGCAGCGCGGCATCGGCGGGCGGGCCGACCATGGCGATCTTTGGAGAGGCGCGGGAATTGGTGGAGATTTCCGCCGCGCTGCCGCCCAGGCCCATGCGCACACCGGCCAAGGCGCGGATTTCTTCCAGCTTGGCCAGGACATCCGCCTTGGCCTCCAGATCAACCGGCAATTCCGTGGCGGTCAGGCCCAGGCCGGACGCGGCGACAAAGACGCAGGGCGTGGTGGCATCGATACAGCAGATTTCAATCTTGCCGCCATCGGCCAATTCGATGACATCGTTGATCTGGCCACTGGGTAGCAGCGAGCCGGTGCCGGCCCCGCCCGGGTCAAGAAAATCCAGACGGATGCGGGCCGCGCTGCCGGCGACGCCGGGAATAACGAAATCGCCTTGTGTCTCGGCCACGCCGTCGCGGATCAAAAAGCGGCTCTCGAACACTTTGTCCGTATTGGTGTTGTAGACCCGGACCACGGCCTCGCCATCGCCGGCGCTAACCAGGCCTTCGTCCACCGCGAAAGGACCGACGGCGGAAGATAGGTTGCCACAGGTGGCGCCATAGTCCACCTCCGCCGCATCGACCACGACCTGGCCAAAGGTATAATCCACATCAATGCCCGGCCGCGCCGAGGGTTCGATCACCACGACCTTGGACAGGGATGAAAGCCCCCCGCCCATGCCGTCAAGCTGCCGGCCGTAGGGGTCGGGGCTGCCAATGGCGGCCAGGAAGATGGTGTTGCGCTGGCCCAGGTCGTCCGGCAAATCCCGGCCATGAAAGAACACCCCTTTCGAGGTGCCGCCACGAATGAAGGCCGCCGGTACGCGTTTTTGGCTCATGGCTGCCGGCTCATGGCTGTTGCATCATTCCGTGGCTTTCCGGGCTGCGCTGGCGCCCGCGATCTTGCCGAACACCGCGCCCGAAACCAGGCCGGTGCCGCCGGGATAGTTAAAATGGAATAGCCCGCCGACCATCTCACCACAGGCGAATAGACCCCTGATGGGGCGCCAATCCGTGCCGATCACCCGGGCGTCTTCGTCGATCTTCAGGGCGCCAAAGGTGAAGGTGACGCCGCCCGTGGCGGAGTAGGCCAGGAAGGGCGGTTGATCCAGGCGCGTGGCCCAGTTGGTTTTTTCGGGGCTTAGGCCAGAGGTCGACAGACCGTCTTTCTGCGTCGGGTCGAAACCGTCGTTGGCGCCCCGGCTGGGCGCCGCGGCGTTATAGGCCTCCAACGTGCGCAGGGCCTGGGGCTTGTCATCCACGTCCAGCTGCTCCACCAGTTCGGCCAGGGTATCGGCGCTGATGGGGTCGGAGGTGTTGTAACGCGGCTCCAGCAAATGCACGGTCTGCTGGTCGAAAATCTGCCAGGCCAGGGCGCCGGGTTCGTTCAGGATCTGCCCGCCGTATTTGGCATAGGTGTACATGCCCATGTCCTCGCCTTCATCGAGGAAACGCAGGCCCTTGCGGTTGAGCATCACGGAATAGGGAAACGACAGCCGGTTGCTGCGGTCTGTCCGCTCGCGGTCGGCGAAGTCCGGCCATTCATTGGAGATCGGCGTCGAATGACGGCCGCTCCATTGCCCCCAAGGCAGGGCGCCGATTTCCAAAGCCATGCGCAGGCCATCGCCCTGGTTATGGGCCGTGCCGCGCACCTTGGCGTGATCCCAGGGTGCGCCGAGGTATTGCGCCCGCATCTGCGCATTGGCCTCGAAGCCGCCGCAACCCAGCACCACCGCCGGAGCCGTAATCTCCTCCAAGGTTTCGCCGGTGTTGACCTCGACCCCCACCACGGTGCCGTCCTCATCCTGCAACAAAGCCGTTGCGCCAACGCCATAGCGGATGGTGATGTTGTTGGCCTCGGATTTGGCGAACCAGGAATTGGACAGGCCGACGCCCTCGTGCAAGGCGCGGATGATGCCGCCCTTTTGCCATTTCACCCGGTTGCCGACCCGGATGCCGGTCAGGCTGATCGCCGGTTCCATTGCGATGCCGCCGTACTCATGCAGCCAGCAAATCGTCTCATAGGATTTGGAGATCAGGATTTTCGCCAATGTCTGGTCGGTCTTGCCGGCGGTCACCCGCATCAGATCGGCCATCATTTCATCTTCGGTATAGGTCGGCACGTCTTCGAAGAAACCAGGCAGTTCATCCTCGACATCGGGCACCAGGGCGCGCAAGGCCTCGGCCTCGCCATAGGCGATGCGCATCATGCCGCCGCTGAAATGAGTATTGCCGCCCCGGTCCGCCTCGGGCGCCTTTTCCAACAGCAAAACCCGCTCGGCGCCTTGTTCCCGGGCCGAATTGGCGGCGGCCTGGGCCGCATTGCCCGCACCTACAACGATGACATCGTAATCTGACATTCAAACCAACTCCCAATTCCAACAATCTGGGCTGCATTATGCTGGAGGGAGAATGGCATTGAAAGCGCTCTATGGGTAATCTTGGCGCCGCCGCCATGCAATGATACAAACGGCTCAGTTCGTAACCCAGAGGTCCCGCGCATGAGCTGTGATCCTACCCGGCGCCCAAAAAGTCAAAGCCGCGGCATCACCCTGCGAGATCTTTACTTCGCAGCCGCGTTGCTGGCGGAGCTGGCGGTCATTTATCTGACCGGGCAACAGATTTATCTGCATTACAGCAAGGAAGAAATTCGTTCCTTCCAGGCGCGGGATTTGCAGATCGATGACGGCATCAATGTCCCGGGCCGAAAAACCGCCTTTTTTGCCTTCATGCGCCCCATTATCGAGGCCGAGAACCACCGTATCCAGGATCTGCGCCGACGCCTGATCGCCGCCCGCAAGGTTGGCGGCAAGCCGGTCTGGGTCGCCGCGGTGGCGGACAAATATCGCATCGCCTGGACCGGGGCGGAATGGCGGGCGCTGTTACAGCGGGTCGATACCGCGCCGCTGCCGCTGGTCTTGGCGCAAAGCGCCAATGAAACCAATTGGGGCCGATCGCGCTTTGCCCGAGAGGGCAACAACATGTTCGGTCAGTGGTGTTTCAAGCCGGGCTGCGGCATGGTGCCCAAACAGCGGAATACCGGGGCAGGCCACGAGGTAGCCCGCTATAAATCGGTGAATGCCTCGGTCCGCGCCTATTTACGCAACCTCAACACCGGCCCGGCGTACCGGGAGCTGCGCCGCCTGCGCTGGCAGGCCCGCCAGCAAGGCAAGACGCCAGATGCGATGCAGTTGGCATCCGGCCTGGACCGCTATTCCCAACGCGGCGCCGCCTATGTGGACGACATCCGCGCGATGATCCAAAGCAACCGCGCCTTGATGTTGGGTGTTGGTGCGGGGAGCTGATTGCATCATTCGGATTGATCGATAGTTTGCGCAGAAAACTCCGCCATATTTGGAAAAATGATTGCTGCACTCGTTTTGTTTGCCGTCATCATCGTGGCCTGGTTTACCGCTAAAGACCTTTGGAATTTGTTCGGAGCTCCAGCGATCAGTTGACAAATCCGGACCCTGTTTTCTAAGGCTGTTAGCCAACGATGCTATTGCGCATATACTCATTTGATGCTATATATAGTCTCAAATAAGGCTTTGGAGAATCGCCCATGTTAGCCCTGAAGGAACAAAGCATCGCCAGCGTTCTTGGCATTGGCAAGCCAACCTCGGCCATGGGCTATGTCGCGGCCATTGAGCGCGGCTTGCCTATCCAAAGTCTGGAGCGGGTGACGCGCCAAATCGCACCGGGCGACAGTGACTTCAAATACCGTCTGATCGCCAAGGCCACCTTGGCGCGGCGGCAAAAGGCGAAACGATTGTCGCCCGAAGAAAGCGACCGGCTGTCCCGTATCGCCCAGGTTTGGAGTTGCGCCCTTGATGTCTGGCAAACCGAAGTGGATGCACGCGCCTTTCTAAACCGCCCCCATGCCTTGCTGGAGGGACGCACCCCGATCGAGGCGGCGTTGAAAACCGAAGTCGGCGCCCGCATGGTTGAAGAAATCCTTGGCCGTTTGAAACATGGCACGGCGGCTTGATGACCGGGCAGGTTCTGGACCGAGTTCTCACATGCTATCGAATAGGCGATCCAGACGGCCAGTACCCCATATTTGACGCTACGGGATCGACCATCGCGCCGGGACGTTGGAACGGCACGACCGAGCCGATGATCTATGCCTCCGCTAACTATTCGACGGCGATGCTGGAGAAACTAGTGCATGGCAGCGGCCAGTTGCCGCCTAATCAACACTATATCGAAATCACAATTCCCAATGGTATTTCGTACGAAATGGTGACGCCGGACGTTTTGCCGGGCTGGGAGGATACGACCTTTGCCGCCTCTCGCCCGTACGGTGCACAATGGCAAACGGAAAAGCGCTCAGCCGTGTTGATCGTACCCAGCGTTGTCGCCCGTATGGAACAGAACATTTTGATCAATCCGGAACATCCGGATTTTCGCCGCATTGAGCACGGACTGCATCAACCCGTGTGGTGGGACCGCCGGCTGTTTTGACGCCTTAAAACACGCCCTTGTCCTTCATCGCGGCGACTTCGGCCTCGCTGTAGCCCACATTGCGCAGGTTGGTTTCCGTGTGCTGGCCCAGATCGGGTAGATCGAAGACCACCTGGCCCGGTTCGTCGCGGAATTTCATGGGGATGCCGATGTGTTCCCAGCCGCGGTCATCCTCGATGATCATTTCCCGGTGCCGGGCCTGGGGATCATCGGCGCCCTGGCGCAGGTTGTTGACCGGAGCAAAGGCCGCATCCACGCCCTCGAACCAGTCCACCCAATAAGCCTGGGTTTCGGAGAGGAAGGTCTCGGTCAGGAATTCTTTGGCCGGGTCCTGGTTCCGGCCGGGCGGCGGCAGGCAGACGTCGATCAGGTCAGGGCGGCCCATCTTGTTCAGGATGGCGGCGGCAAAATGCATCTCCGCCCCGCCCAGGACGATATGCTTGTCATCCTTGGTCTTGTAGATGGCGTACATGGCATTGCCGCCCCAGGAACGTTCATCCTTGGGGTTGGGCGGGCGTTTCTCGGCGAAAACCGGCCCCATATTGTTCGGCATGGCAGCGATCACGCTGTCCATCATGGCCATATCGATATAGTCGCCCCGGCCCGTATCCCGGCGCCGGTACAGCGCCATCAGCACTGCCGACAGCCCCATCATGGAGGTCAGCATGTCCGCATTGGCGATGCCCGGAATGCCCGGCTGCCCGTCGGCGCCAAGATTAACGCTGAGGATGCCGGCATAGGCCTGCGTGGCCATGTCATGGGCCGGTATCTTGGCATAGGGCCCATCCTGGCCAAAGGCGGAAAGCGAAGCATAGACGATGCCCGGATGCTGTTCGGCGACCGCGTCATAGCCAACGCCCAGGCGGTCCACCACGCCGGGGCGAAACGCCTCGATCATGACATCGCAACTGGCGGCCAGGCGCAGGGCGGCCTCCACGCCCTCGGGCGTCTTCAGGTTCAGCTGCACGCTTTGTTTGTTACGATGCGTGTTGGCGAAAAACACCGTGGTGCCGTCACGTTCGGCACCGATCACACGGTTCGGCTCACCACCATTAATGGGTTCCAGCTTGATCACCTCGGCGCCGTGGTCGGCCATCATCTGGGTCAATAGCGGCCCCGGCAGGAACAGGGATAGATCGAGAACGCGGATACCTTCGAGTTTCATGTCATATGCTTTCTAGATGGCGTTGCTGGAACGCAGCTTGGCGATTTCTTCAGATGAATAACCCAATTCCGCCAGGATGTCTTCGCTGTCGGCGCCCAGCTTTGGTGCGGCGCGGGCCGGGATGGGTTCGCCCAGGCGAATGGGGTTGTTCAATAGTTTCAGGCCGCCGGGCAGGTCCGGATGGGGCACGGTTTGCACGCCGCCACGCTGGGTGAAGTAAGGATTGTCCAGGGCCTGGGCGATGTCGTTGACCGGCCCACAAGGTACCGCGCCGGCGAAATGTTCGATCCAATGCGCCGTTGGCTGCCTGATCAATTGCGCATCAATCATCAGGGTCAGTTCGTCGCGGTGTTCATGACGGCCCGCGTAATCGGGAAACCGTGGATCGGCTTTCCATTCCGCCTTATCTACCTTGTCGCACAGGGCCTCCCAGAATTTCTGGGTCTGGGCCATGATGAAGATCCAACCATCATGGGTGCGGTACAGTTGTGATGGCACGATGGAGGGATGGGCCGAGCGCGGCGCCCGCGTGGTGGCGTCGTCCGCGTTCAGATACCAGACGCCGGGGTAACTCAATTGATGCATGGCCACATCATATAACGAGACCTCAAGATCCCGGCCTCGGCCGCCGGCCCTGGCCTCTGTAATACCGGCCAGCAGAGCCAGGGAGGTGGTAAGGCCAGTCATATAATCGACAATGGACAGACCCATGCGCGCGGGCGGTCCCTCCGGCTCCCCGCTCAGATACATAAAGCCGGCCTCGGCCTGCATCAGGAAATCATAGCCGGGCCAGCCGGCCCGCTCCCCATGGTTGCCATAGGCGGAAATATGGCCGCAAACCAGGGCCGGATTGTGGGCCGAAAGATCCTCATAACGCAGGCCCAGCTTGGCCGGCTGATCACCGCGCAGATTATTGATCAGGCCATGGGAAGTCGCGGCCAGCTTATGCAGGACCGCCTTGCCCTCCGGATGTTTCAGATCCAGGCAGAGCGAGCGTTTGTTGCGGTTGAGGGCCTGAAAGAACAGGCTGTCGCCCTCGCCCAGATAATGCGGGCCAACGCCACGAGACATATCGCCGCCCATCTGGCGGTTCTCGATCTTGATCAGGTCGGCACCAAGGTCGGCCAGAAAACCGGTGCCATAGGGCCCGGCGCCGTAATGTTCGACCGCGATGATACGCAGGCCGGCCAGGGGCAAACTCACACCGGGTTCCTCTCAATCAGTTGCCGCGCGATGATGATGCGCTGCATCTCGTTGGTGCCCTCGCCAATACACATCAGCGGCGCATCGCGGAAATAACGCTCCACGTGGAATTCCTTGGAATAGCCATAGGCGCCATGAATGCGCATGCACTCGGTGGCGTTCTCCAACGCGGATTCAGAGGCGAACAATTTGGCCATGCCCGCCTCCATATCGCAGCGCTGGCCCTTGTCATAGGCGGTCGCCGCCGCCTCCACCAACAGCCGCGAGGCTTCGCAGCGGGTCGCCATATCGCCCAGTTTCAACTGGATCGCCTGGTGCTGGCAGATCGGCTTGCCCATGGTTTCACGGACCTGGGAGTATGCAGTTGCGGCCTGCAACGCCGCATTGGCAAGCCCGACGCCACGGGCCGCGACGTTGATGCGCCCCAACTCCAGGCCGCCGACCGCATGGCGGAAGCCGGAGCCTTCCTCGCCGCCAATCAGCCGGTCGGCGGGGATGCGGTAGTCCTCGAATATCAGCTCCGCCGAGTCGATACCCTTATAGCCGAGCTTTTCCAGCTTGCGCCCGACGCTAAAGCCGGGGCCTTTCTCGGCGATAAACAGCGATGTGCCCTTGTGCCGGGGTTCCGCCTCCGGGTCGGTCTTGACCAACAGAGCAACGCAGCCGCCTTCGATGCCGTTGGAGATCCAGGTTTTGGTGCCGTTGATGACGTAGTCGTCACCGTCGCGGACGGCACGGGTCCGGATGGCCTGCAGATCGGTGCCGCAATTGGGCTCGGTCAGGGCCAGGGCGCCGCGCAACTCGCCGGTCGCGAAACGCGGCAGGAAGGTGCGTTTTTGCTCTTCCGTGCCAAAGCGTTCCACCGCCGCCGACATGATCAAGTGCGAATTGAAAATACCGCTGAGGGACATCCAGACCTCGGTCACGGCGGTGACGATTTTGGCATAGGTGCCGGCGGGCAGGCCCAGACCGCCGTATTCCTGGCCAATCGTCGCCCCGAACAGGCCAAGTTCCTTCATCTGCTCGACCATCTCGTGGGGATATTCGTCGGCATGTTCCAGCTCCAGAACCTTGTCGCGGACATCCCGGTTCAGCCATTTTTGCACCGTATCCAGCAATTGCTGTTCGTCCTCGCGCGTGATGCTTTCGCCCGCGCGGCTTGTCAGGATCTCGCTCATCGAATAGGTCTCCCCAATTACTAATCTGTTTGTTTGGCGGCCAGAATCTTGTCGTCCACGCTGTGCCCGCGTTTCGGCACCAGGACCGTGCGTTTAAAGCTCATGACCAGGGTGCCATCGCCCTTATGGGCCCGTGTCGTCACATCGACAATGCCTTGGGTGGGGCGGGATTTGGACTCTTTTTTGCCCAGAACCTCCGATTCCGCGTACAGGGTATCGCCGTTGAAAACCGGGGCCGGCATGACAATATCGGTCCACCCCAGATTGGCGATGGCCTTTTGGCTGACATCGGAAACGCTCATCCCCGCGACGATGGCCACGGTCAGGGCGGAATTCACGATGGGCTTGCCGAATTCCGAATGTTTGGCGTATTCGGCGTCGAAATGCAGGGGATGCTGGTTCATGGTCAACAGGGTGAACCAGGTGTTATCGGCTTCGGTGATGGTCCGGCCGGGGCGATGTTCATAGATATCGCCAACCTTGAAATCCTCGTAATAGCGGCCAAAGGTCTCCTGATAGCGGTTTTCCCCGGTCTTGATCACGCCGTCCTTCATCTCGAACTCTCCTTAAAGTAAACAACATATCCGCGCGAATTTTTCGCATTCTCCAGGCCCAACGGCCCAGCGTCAATGCGCCCCTATGCCGCGCGCCCTCTGTTCCGCTATAAAGGGCCTAAATGTAGCAAATAAGGGGCCGGCACCGTCCGGAAGTATGATGGATCTTTCCTTTTCCGACGACCAGATTGCAGTCCGCGATACCATCGCCAAGCTGTGTGAGAAATATGACGACGCCTATTGGCTGGCCCGCGATACGGACGGCGTATTCCCCGAGGACTTCGTCAAGGATCTCGCCGACGGCGGTTGGCTGGGCATCGCCATGCCGGAAGCATACGGCGGCTCCGGCCTGGGCGTGATCGAGGCTTCGCTGATGATGCAGACTATTGCCGAGACCGGGGCCGGATTTTCCGGCTGCTCGGCGGTGCATATCAACATCTTCGGCCCCAACCCAATCGTGGTGCATGGCACGGACGAGCAGAAAGACCGCCTGCTCCCCCCCCTGATCGCGGGCCAGGACCGTACCTGCTTTGGCGTCACCGAGCCCAACGCAGGCCTGGACACCACCCGGATCGAGACCAAGGCGGTCTGGGATGGCGAGAAATACATTGTCAACGGCCGCAAGATGTGGACTTCGACCGCGCAGAGCGCCAACAAGATACTGCTGCTGGCCCGCACGGCCGCACGCGAGGACGGCGCCAAGCCCATGGACGGCATCACCATGTTCTACACCGACTTCGACCGGGACTATTGCGAAGCCCAGGTGATCGAGAAAATGGGCCGTAAGGCGGTCGATTCCAATGCCACCTTCTATGACAACCTGCCCGTGCCCGAGACCGACCGCATCGGCGAGGAAGGCAAGGGTTTCTATTACCTGATCGACGGCATCAACCCCGAACGCATCCTGGTGGCGGCGGAAGCCGTCGGCCTGGGCCGGGCCGCCCTGCGCAAGGCGGTGGAATACGCCAAGGAGCGCGTGGTCTTCGACCGGCCCATCGGCCAGAACCAGGCGATCCAGCATCCACTTGCCGCCGCCTGGGCCCACCTGGAAGCCGCCGACGCCGTGGTCTGGAAAGCCGCCGCGCTGTACGATGCGGGCAAGCCCTGCGGCGCGGAGGCCAATGCCGCGAAATATCTTGCGGCGGAGGCATGCTTTACGGCCTGCGAAACAGCCGTGATGACCCATGGCGGCATGGGCTATGCCAAGGAATTCCATGTGGAGCGCTATATGCGGGAAGCTTTCATCGCGCGGATAGCACCTGTCAGCCGCGAGATGATCCTGAACTTCATCGGCCAGCACGTCCTCGACATGCCCCGTTCTTACTAAACGAAAGGCGGGCGAGGACTTGTCGAAGCCGTGAATAAGTGAATCGGAAAGTCATGCGAATCGCCTATTTGGACGGGTTTTCGGAATCGCCACGTGGCGCAATACCGCGCAAATACTGGCGAAAAACCCAGCAATTGCCCTAAAGTCCAGGCGGGCTGGGCGAGTCCGAATGGTCGTGCTTGTCATAAAGGAATCGCTCTGCTAGATGAAACGAATCACCAACTTCTGGCATCAGTGGGAACATAGATTATGAGCAAAGCAGCACTTGTTGAGCGCGTTGCCAAAAAAGGCAAACTCTCAAAAGCCGAAGCCGGCCGTACGGTCGACCTCGTCATGGGCGAAATTCAAGCCGGCCTGAAAGCCGCCAAGAAAGAAGGCAAGTACACCATCGGTACTTTCGGTACTTTCTCGGTCACCAAGCGGGCCGCCCGTAAAGGCCGCAACCCGCAGACTGGCGAGCCGATCAAGATCAAGGCCTCCAAGGTTCTGAAATTCAAGCCTGCCGCGCAGCTGAAAAAAGCCGCCGGCTGCTGATCAAACTATTGGGTGCGATTGTTCGCACCGAATTAGGTTTGGCGAAATAGAGGGCTCGCGACTCCGTCGCGGGCCCTTTACTATTGTCGGCCCAGCCAGGTAATTCGAGGGATAAAAGATGAACCAGTTGAACGGCGCGGAGGCCTTGGTGCGTATGCTGCAGGGCCATGGCGTGGACTATATCTTTGGTCTGTGCGGCGATACCTCCCTGCCGTTCTATGATGCGCTGCATCGCCTGAACCATGGCATGACCCATATTCTCAGCCGCGACGAGCGTTCCGCGGCCTATATGGCGGATGGCTATGCCCGGGTATCGGGCAAGGTTGGCGTTTGCGAGGGGCCGTCGGGGGGTGGCGCCACCTATATTGCGCCGGGTCTGGTTGAGGCCAACGAAAGCTCCATTCCCATTCTGGCCATCACTACCGATATCTCCGTCTCCGCCCGTGGCCGCTATGCCCTGACCGAGCTGGACCAAGCCGCGCTGTTCCGGCCCCTGACCAAATGGAACGGCGTCATTGACCGGGCCGAGGATGTGCCCAAGTTGTTGCGTGCCGCTTTTCGCGAAATGACCACGGGACGCCCCGGCGCGGCCCATCTGGCGCTGCCCTTCGATGTGCAAAAAGGCGCGGTGGATGCCGCCGATATCTGGTGTGACCCGGAACTGGGCCATTATCCGGCCTGGCCCACGGGCCCTGACCCGGCCGCCGTGTCGCGCCTGGCCCAGGTACTGTTGGCGGCCCGTAATCCGGTTATCGTCTGCGGCGGCGGCGTGGTTCTAGCGGGCGCCGAGGCGGAGTTGGGCCGGTTGGCCGAGCAACTGGCGATCCCCGTGGCCACAACCATCAGCGGCAAGGGCTCCATCAGCGAAGATCATCCCCTCGCCGTGGGCGTGGTGGGCAGCAACGGCGGCGTCATGGAAACCCGCCGCTTCATGGAGGCGGCAGATCTGTTGTTGCTGATCGGCTGCCGGGCCGGCTCGGTCACCACGGAACGCTGGCGCTTCCCCGCACCCGGCGCCTGTCAGGTGGCCCATATTGACAGCGATCCCGGCGTGATCGGCGCCAACTATCCGACCGAGGCGGCCATGGTCGGCGATGCGCGCCTCGCGCTCGCCGCCCTGAATGCCGAGATCGGCAGCCCAACCGCGCCGACCCGCGATTTGAACGCAGACGCAGTTGCCGAGGCCAAGGCGGCCAAGTTCGCGGCCTTTCAAGAATTGGCCAGTAGCGACGAGCGGCCGATCCGCCCGGAACGCCTGGTCGCCAGCTTGTCGGAACTGCTGGATGATGATGCGGTGCTGATCGCCGATCCGGGCACGCCGTGTCCATATCTGTCGGCCTATTACCCGGTCAATCGCACGGGACGGCAGTTCTTTTCCAACCGGGCCCACGGCGCCCTAGGCTATTCCCTGCCGGCCGCCATCGGCGCCTACTATGGCCGGCCCGGCGCCAAGGTCGTCGCGGTGATGGGAGATGGCAGCTTTGGCTTCAACGGCGGCGAGATGGAAACCGTGGCCCGTCTGGGCCTGCCGATTACCTTCGTGGTGGTTTCCAACGGTGTCTTTGGCTGGATCAAGGCGGGGCAGAAAACCGGCTTTGACGGGCGTTATTTCTCGGTCGATTTCTCCACCACCGATCATGCCAAAGTGGCGGAGGCCTATGGCCTGCAAAGCTGGCGGGTGGAAGACCCCGGCGAATTGAAGAGCAAGATGGCCGCCGCCCTGAATTGCCCCGGACCTTCGTTGGTCGATGTGATCTGCCAGCCCCTGCAAGAGGCGAATGCACCGGTCAGCGAGTGGGTGGCCTAATTATTCGGCGGTGTCCCCGGCGGCGTCCAGGTCGTATCAGGATCCATCGGGTAGACCGGGCGCGGCAGGTTCCGCCAATTAAAGCGGCTTAGCACCGGCGACGTCAGGCCTGCCGTATCGATTTCAAAGACCTGCTCGGACGGGAACCAGGGTATGAAGCCGGCCCTGAAATGACCCCGCGATTTTACACAGACCGAGCGCGCATCGGCGATATCCAGGCCGAACATCTCGAAAAACATCGGATCCGCCGTCTGATGACGCGAGCTGATCACCACGACGAGAATGCCGCCCTCGCCACCGATCTCAAGCACCGCGCTGGGGCCAAGCTTGAGCTGGCGGTTCCTGTAGATGCCCAGGCGGCCAACCATGTTGCCGTCGTGCAGCTTTACAACCTTGGCCCTGACCTCGAAACGTTTGGAGAATTCCGTTGCATTGCCACGGTTAAATACGGCGTCGAATTCCGCGCCGATCCCAAGGCCATGCGCTTCCGCCGCCAGGTCCTTGTCGAAGAACGAGCCGTAATAAACACCACGCGCGCCACCTGCCACCAGCGCCGAGAGCAGCCAGGTCGTCCGGCCTTCGCCGCCGCCGCCGGGATTATCGCCGGCATCGGAAAAAATCACCGAGGCGCGGTCCGGGTTTTGCGCAACTACATTGGCCAGCGTGACGCCATCTTCGATCGGCATCATCTCGCGGGTGAAAGCGGCCCGGTTGTCCCAGGCGCGGCTGGCGATTTCCCTCGCCAGGCCGGCGGCCTTATCTTCGTCGCTACGTGCGGTAACCACGACGGCCAGGCCGTTCTTGGCTGAATCTGAAAAGGCAAAGTTGCCGAAAACCGAAACATTGACGATCTCGCTCGCCAACTCCCGCGAGCGGCGCTGGCCATAGTCGATCAGATCGCCATAGGGCCCCGCCGCCGTCAACAGCGTGGTCGATGGCGGCACCAAGGGCAGGCGGATCAAAACCTGCCGTGGCGCCATACCGGCGAACATCTGCCGCATCAGCAATGCGGCTTCCTCGCCGCGCTGGACCTGATCCACATGCGGGTTGGTCTGATAGCCGATGATGGCATCGGTTGCAGCCGCCATGGCTTCGGAAATATTGCCGTGTAGATCCAGGGTTGCGATCACCGGGACATCTGGTCCCACCGCATCGCGGATGGCTGTCATCAGGGTGCCGTCCGGGTCGCCATCATCGGTTGCCACCATGGCGCCATGGTTGGCGATATAGACCGCGTCCAGCGGCGCGGCATCCTTGAGGCCGGCGACAATGCGTTCAACGGTGGCAGTAAAGAAATTACCCTCGACGGGTCCCCAGGGCGGGCAGCCGGTCAGGACCGAAGGTACCGGCGTCCAGGGCCCGGTGGCATCCATGGTTTGTACGAAAGCCGCCATTTCGCGTGGTAGAGACGAGACCGGACTGCGTGCCTGGGTAACAATTTCGGCGCCCTCCAGATACAGGGCCTCGCGAAAATCCACCTCCTCCGCAACAGGGGAAAAAGCGTTGCTTTCCAGGATCACCCCACACAGGGCGACGCGTTTGGCTTGATCCGGCATCGAACATCCCCCCCGTTTGCTAGCTAGTATCCCAGGGCTAAACCGTCCTTGCGTGGGTCGGAGCCGCCGGCCAGGGTGCCATTGTCCCAATCCACGGCAATGATCTGACCGCCGCCCCAGGGCATCTCGGGCCGGCCTACTTCATGGCCCAGAGCCGTCAGGCCGGCCATGACGTCCTCGCCCAGGCCGCGCTCCACATCCAGCCGCCCTTCCACATGAAAGACCCGAGGGCTGTCCATGGATTCTTGCGCGTCCATGCCATAGTCGATCAGGTTAGTCAGCACATGGGCGTGGCCAACGGGCTGATAGCCACCGCCCATGACGCCATAACAATAAGCGACCTTGCCGTCCTTGGTGCACATGCCGGGAATAATGGTGTGCAGGGGCCGTTTGCGCGGGGCCACGTTGTTGGGATGGCCCGGATTGACCACGAAGCCGGCGCCGCGATTTTGCAGCATCACGCCGGTCTTGGGCGAGGCGATGCCGGAGCCGAACGGCATATAGAGCGAGTTGATGAAGGAACAGGCATTGCGGTCCTTGTCGACCACGGACATGTAGATGGTATCGCGATAGACCGGGCCCGTCGCCTCGGGCGCCTCGATGGCGCTATCCATCTTGATCTGCGCCCGCATTTCGGCGGCAAATTCCGCCGACAGCATATATTCCACCGGCACATCCGCCTGGCGCTGGTCGGCAACAAAGCGGTCGCGGGCGGCATAGGCCATGCGTGAGGCTTCAGTTTCCAGATGCAGGCGCTCAACACTGTTTGGGTCCATCTTGGTCAGATCGAATTCGCTGAGGATATTCAGCATCATCAGGGCGGTAATGCCCTGGCCGTTGGGCGGGATCTGCCACATGGTGTGGCCGCGGTAGTCCGTGGAAATCGGCGTGACGTATTCGCCGGCGAACTCGGCGAAATCATCCATGGCATGGCAGCCGCCCAGGCTGGCGAGATATTCCACCATATCCTCGGCCACCGGGCCTTTGTAGAAACCATCCCGGCCTTCCTTGCCGACGGTGCGCATGGTTTCCGCCAGTTCCGGCAGACGCCAGATCTCGCCCGCCTTGGGCGCGCGGCCGTTGTTCAGGTATTTTGCCGCCGCGGAAGGATCCGCCGACAGCTTAGTCTCATTGCGGCCCCAATCGACACCAACCCGTGGCGTGATGGCAAAACCATTCTCGGCATAGCCGATGGCCGGCTGCAGAGCCTGGTCCAGATCGATGGTGCCGTAATCGCGTAGCAGCATGTGCCAGCCGTCAATGGCGCCGGGAATTGAAACCGCATGGGGCGACTGAATGGGGATGGAGGAAATACCTTGATCCAACAGATGCTCGGCGGTCAGGGTCTTGGGCGCCCAGCCAGATGCATTCAGACCAATAACTTCCGGCCCGCCGCCGGGGGCCAGTAGAGCGAAGCAATCGCCGCCGATACCCGTCGACATGGGCTCCACCACGCATTGCACGGCGCAGGCGGTGATGGCGGCATCAACCGCGTTGCCGCCCCGGCGCAAAACTTCCAACGCGGCAAAAGTGCTCAAAGGGTGGGAGGTTGCCGCCATGCCATTGGCGGAATGGACGGTGGAACGGCCGGGAAGTTGTAAATCGCGCATAACGGATGCCTCAAAAAAAATTCAAACCAAAAATTAGGAACGGGCCGAAACCCACACCGCGCAACACATACTTCTTAGCCGTCATTGCCGGGCTTGACCCGGCAATCCAGGGCAACAAGCTTTAGCTCTGGATCCACGGGTCTCCGCTACGCTACGCCCGAGGATGACAATGTGTCGTGCGGTATGACCGGAACCGGTTACATGCCAATTCCAGCCCGAAAAGTCCAGGCTGGCCCAGGTCAGCCGAGCTTTGTCTTCATCAACGCCTTCAGGTCCACTTCGGCGCGGGCGCCCATGTGGGAAATCACCTCGGCCGCGCCGATCCCGGCCATCCGCCCGCATTCGGGCAGACCCCGGCCTTCAGCCAGGCCAGTCAAGAAACCGGCGGCATAGACATCGCCGGCGCCGGTGGTGTCGACCACATGCGCCACCGGCTCGGCATCGATAACATGCACCTCGTCGCCGGCCACGATCACCGCGCCCTTTTCCGAACGGGTCAGGGCGGCAATCTCGCAATGGCCGCGCACCGCCTGCATGGCGGCATCGAAACTGTCAACCTCGTACAACGAGATGATTTCCTCTTCGTTGGCGAACAGAATATCCACATGATGTTCCACCAGATCGAGGAATTCCTCGCGGTGACGATCAACGCAAAAACTGTCCGACAGGCTCAAGGCAACCTTACGGTCCGCCGCCCGGGCCGCGCCCATGGCCTTGATGAAGGCTTCCTTGGCGCCGGGCGGATCCCACAGATAACCTTCCAGATAGGTTATGGCCGAGGCAGCGACCAGGTCTTCGTCCACGTCCTCCGGCCCCAGTTCGACGCAGGCGCCGAGAAAGGTGTTCATGGTGCGCATGGCATCGGGTGTTACCATGATCAGGCAGCGCGCCGTCGGCGCGCCGCTGGTGGCGGGCGGTGAATGGAAATCAACACCGATGGCGCGGATGTCATGGGCGAAGATGCGGCCCAATTCATCGTCGCATACCTTGCCGACAAAGCAGGCCCGCCCGCCCAGGGCGGCGACGCCGGCCACGGTATTGGCAGCCGATCCGCCGGAGCTTTCCGTGCCCGAGCCCATGGCGCCGTACAGCAGATCGGCGCGATCAGCGTCGATCAACATCATGCCGCCTTTGGCCAGGTCATGTTGCGCCAGAAAACTGTCTTCGGCGGGCGCCAGTACATCGACAATCGCATTGCCTATACCAAGCACATCGTAACGGATATCCACCATTGCGGACTCCCACTATTGCGGTGTTAGGATGAGGCAGTATAGAAGGCACTTCGCAAGGCGCAAGGAAAGCCTGCGCGCATATACCAGATATGTTGGAGGAGACGGCATGACCGAGTTGTGGCAGAAAACGGCACGCGAAATGGTGGATTTGCTGGCCAAGGGCGAGATTCGCCCGAAAGAGGCGATCGACGCCGCAGCAGAACGCATCGCAGCGACCAATGGCGCGGTCAATGCCATGGTCACCCTGTGTCTGGAACGGGCCTACGCGGCTGCCGCCCGGATCGAAACGGAAGGCCACCCGGAACAGCCGGGACCGGGCTATCTTTACGGTCTGCCGGTTTCGATCAAGGATCTGCATCACGTGGAAGGCGTGCTTTGTACGCAAGGCTCGCCCATCTATGCCGATCATATTTCCGTTGAATCGGATCTGGAGGTCCGCACCCTGGAGGCCAATGGCGCCATCGTCATCGGTAAATCCAACACACCCGAATTCGGCGCCGGCGCCAATACCTTCAACGAGGTATTTGGCGCCACCCGCAACCCCTGGGATACGCGCATGAATGCCGGCGGCTCTTCCGGCGGGGCGGCGGTCAATCTGGCCACTGGACAGACCTGGCTGGCCACGGGCAGCGATCTGGGCGGTTCCCTGCGTATTCCCGGCGCCTTTAACTCCATCGTCGGCTTCCGCCCCTCGCCGGGGCGCTGCCCGCGCGGCACCTCCGCCTCGCTCAACCTGTTCGACGATATGAGCGTGGTCGGCCCCATGGCCCGCAATGTGGGCGATGTGGCCTTGATGCTGGATGCCATGGTTGGGCAATATGCCCGCGACCCGATTTCACTGCCTGTTCCGAACGTACCATTTCAGGCCGCCGCCCAAGCGGCGACGCCGCCCAAGCGGATTGGCTGGAGCGCAAGCATGGGCGTCGCGCCGGTAGAGCCGGAAGTGGCCGAAATCTGCGCCGCCGCCGCACAATCCTTTGCGGCACTTGGCACGGCGGTGGAAGAGGCCTGCCCAGACTTCACCGGCGCACAGAAAATGTTTCAAACCCTGCGCGGCGTCAGTTTCGTGGGCGGACACCGTAAGCACATGGCGGAAAACCGTGATCAATTGAAGCCGGAAGTGATCTGGAATTATGAACACGGCCTGGCCCTTTCCATTGAAGAGGTGGCTGATGCCAAGCAGGTCCGAGGGCGCCTGCAACAAAATATGTGCGACTTTTTCGAAACCTACGATTTGCTGGTGACACCAACCGTGATGACGCCAACTTTTCCGGTGGAAATCCGCTATCTGGATGAAGTGGCGGGCGTAAAATTCGACAATTACGTGGATTGGCTGATGCATACGTTTATCGTCACGCCCACCGGCTGCCCGGCGGTCTCGCTGCCCTGCGGCTTTACCAAGGATGGCCTGCCGGTCGGCCTGCAACTGGTGGCGCCGCCACGGGGTGAGGCGGCCCTGCTGGCAGCGGCGGCGGCGTTCGAGGCCAATTGCGATCTGCAATGGCGCACGCCGATCGATCCGCGAACGAAATGACCGAAAATTTCAGGGAAATCTTCGCTTGCCCTTCAATTTTCCAAGGGAATGCTTACATTCCTGGGCAATGACCATTCTCGGCAATTGTAATAGCTAAGACAGAGGACAATACATGCTAATGCGCGCCGCCACTTTGACGTTGGGGCAGATCTCCGATCCGGTATTTCGGGGTGTCGTTATCAAAAGCGTCCTGTTCACCCTGGCGCTTTTCGTAGCCTTGACCGTGGTGTTCTATTGGGCCGTTCCAGAGGTAAAGGTCTTTGAATCGGGCTGGCTGCAATGGGCCAACAGCGCCCTTGAAGTTGGCGGCAGTCTGGCATTTTTCGCCGCCTTGGTGCTGACATTTTCGGCCACCGCCACCCTGATCGGCGGTATCTTCCTTGATGATATTGCCATGGCGGTGGAAAAGCGCCATTACCCGGACGATGAGCCGGGCCGTTCGGCAGATTTTTCCAAGACCTTCGGGGTTTCCCTCCGCTTCATCGGCATTACGCTCGTGCTGAATGTGCTGGCCTTGCCGTTTTATTTGATCGCGTTATTGTTTCCTCCACTTTTTGCCTGTATTTTCTATGGCTTAAACGGTTATCTTCTGTCTCGAGAGTATTTTGAGCTTGTAAGCCTAAGACATAAGGATGCAAAAGCGGCCCGGCAATTGCGCAAAGCCAATGGTCTAAGGGTTTTCTCGGCCGGCGTGGTGATCGCCTTTTTGTTGACGGTGCCGATTGTAAATCTGTTCATGCCGATTTTGGCGACCGCTTTCATGCTGCATATCTTCAAGGCTCTACAAGGTGTAAAGACAACTGAAATCGTGTCTTGAAGCGCTAGAGCGCATTTATTCTAAATGCGCTTCAATTCTTAAGGATCGAGCAATTGAACCAATTACTTAGGTCGCGAAAGCAACCCTGATTAATTGAAAATTGCTCTAAATATAGGAAGCAAGTAATGGCCAATGAAGAGGGTAATCCAAGTGCGAGTGCGGCCTTTCGCCCTGAAATAACCCGCCGTCTGCCCGATCTGCCGGGGGGCCCCTTGCGCGGCGCTGCGCCCGCCGAAATGGGTGATGCGGGAAAAAAACTGTTTGTTGGCCGGGAAATCGTGCTGAATGGGCAAATTACCGCCTGCGATCAATTGGTCGTCGAGGGCCGGGTCGAAGCAGCCTTGGAGAACTCCCAATCCATCGAAATATCCGAGACCGGGTATTTCAAAGGTTCGGCGGTCATTGAAGAAGCCATTATCAGTGGCCAGTTCGAAGGCAGCCTGACCGTACGCGGCGAATTGACCGTCAAGGCCAAGGGCCGTATCGAGGGTGATGTCCGCTATGGCAAATTGTGCATTGAATCGGGCGGTCAGATCGTCGGCACGCTCGAGGCTCTGACGGACGGCGGCACGGCGGCTTCAAGCAAGGGCGGCAACGTTGACGACTAGGGTAATCATTCCGCGTCTTTGCTGTCTCTTGGCAGGGTTCTGGTTGGTGGCCTGCACCACGGATCAGACGGCGCTGCCCGTACCGCCGGTGACGTCGGCGACGGCAATGGCGCAGCCCGAGGCCAGTGCACCAATGACCAGCGCGCCAGTGGCCAGCGCGGCCAGCATGGACCCGATTGCCAGCCCAAGCGCGCTGACCCAGGACGACAGCACCATCTCCGACCGAACGCAGCAACCGGGACAGGCAGGTACGGCGCGACCAGAGCCGGCCGCCAATAAAAAACCGCCACCCGCCCTTGATCCACAAAAGCTGGTGGGCATGGATCAAGGCGAATTAAGCAATCTGCTGGGTAAACCATCGTTGCTTCGTGGCGAGCAGGATGCTCAGGTCTGGCAATACGGCGGCGGCAGCTGTGTGCTGCATGTCTTTCTTTACCGCGATGACGCCAACGGCCGCTATCGGGTTGCCTATGTGGATACGGTGAGCCGCCAGCGGCGCATCGCCATGCAGACCGACGATGCGACCTTCAAACAGACCTGCCTAGACCGTCCGGCGCATCGGGTCACGGCGCAAAACCAGCCGAGTTAAAGCACGTCGCGTTTTCCGGCGATCAGTCGTCCAGGCTGCGGGCCTCGTCAACCAACATGATGGGAATGCCTTCGCGGATCGGATAGGCCAGGCGCGCCTGTTCCGAGATCAGCTCTTGTGCCTCGCGGTCATAGCGAAGCGGCCCCTTGGTCAAGGGACAGACCAGGATCTCCAGAAGTTTGGGGTCGACACCACCGCCTGCGCCATTATCTTCGTTCATGCTCAATGTATCCTGTGATCGTCGTCGTCATCATCATGGTTGCTGCCGCCGCTGGCCCGCTGCAACAAGGACATTTCGACCAAGGCGGTCATGATGCGGGCCCGTTCGAACAGATCGCGGGCTTCCAGCAAGGCTTGTTTTTCAGCCGGGTCAAAGGGACAGATCATCGCCAATGAGGTGATCAACGGGCCGATTTCAGCACTCGCGATCGCCTCCCACTTGGCTGGTATTTTGGCCAGTTCCAGATAAGCGCGCAGCGCGGTCAACAGCCGGTTTCGATCAACGCCCGGCGCCTCATCCTCGGCCCATCGGTCGGCGGCGAAGCGATCCCAATCAGCCACCACCTGACGATAGCGGGTGGTCGCGGGCAATTCCTCGATAACGGCAAAGCGTGACAGCCCCGTCAGAGTGATCTGAAAGCGCTTGTCCTCGGTCTCCTCGAACGCGGTAATGCGGCCCGCGCCACCAATGTCATAGAGCGCGGGGCGACCGCCACCGTCGTCTCCGTCGCCGGACTTTAGAGGCTGGATCATACCAATGATCCGGTCCCCGGCCATCGCATCGCGAACCATATCGAGATAGCGCGGTTCGAATATATTCAAGGGCAGTTTGGCATCGGGCAACAGCAAAACACCGCTTAGGGGAAAGATAGGAATCCGCGCCGGCAGGGCATCAACGACGCCTTCATCCTCTTGCCTATCGTCGGTCATGCCGCCCGCTCCAATCAGATTCCGGCAAGATCAGGAAAACAGCATTGAACTGAGCCGGCGCCGCGCCGAAACCGTCAGCTCGTCGGCATGGCCAAATGCCTCGAACAGGGTCAACAGTTGCTTGCGGGCGGCCTCTTCATTCCAGTTCCGGTCGCGGCGGATGGATTCCAGCAATTCATCCACCGCTTCCTCGCGCTGACCAGCCGCCAAAAGAGCGGTGGACAGCTCCATGCGCGCCTCATGGTCGTTGCCGTCCGCTTCCAGGCGGGCCCGAAGGGGTGCCGTATCGCCGGCATCGGCAGATTGCTCGGCCAATTCCAGGGCGGCACGGACCGACTGAACCGCCGGATCGGTGGCCAGCTTGCCTTCCAGGCCGTCCAGCATCTGCCGCGCCTCGGCATGGTCGCCGCTGTCGATCAGGCACTGGCACAGGCCGGCGATGGCGCGGGCGTTTTCCATATCGGCACGCAGTATCTGGCCAAAAATGTCCGCTGCCGTGCTGCCGTCACCCGCCGCCAGGGCGGCTTCACCCTGCTCCAACGCCTGTTCGATGGGCGAGGGGCCGGCATCGCCGGTCAGGCGTTCGATAAAGGCCTTGATCTGGCTTTCCGGTTGCGCGCCCACGAAGCCATCAACGGGTTGGCCATTCTTGAAGGCGAAGACGGCCGGGATGGATTGCACGCGCAATTGCTGGGCCAGTTGCTGGTTCTCATCGACATTGATCTTAACCAGCCTGACCTGGCCGCCCGCCGCCTTGACCGCCTTTTCGATGGTCGGGCCCAAGGTCTTGCAAGGGCCGCACCATTCGGCCCAGAAATCAACGATGACGGGGACCTCATTGCTCGCCTCTATCACATCCGCGGCAAAGCTGGCGGTGTCGCCATCCTTGACCGTATTCGCCGGCGCGGACATATCTCCAATAATCGGTTCCATCGGTCGTTCCTGTTGTTAATTGGCCCGCGCATCATATTGGCGCGAATTCACGCGCATACAAGGACAGGCAGCGCCCAAGGTCAAGCGCTTCGGCACATAAATTGCCGCCATTCGCCGCTAAAGCCGGGGCGTTTGCGGTGCGTGTCCGCACGCCTGCACAAACCGCAGCAGACCGGCGGATGAAATGGTCGTGGTCATGGTGTTAATCAAAGGGTGAAAATTAAGCTGCTCGTGAGCCAGCATTTCGGCATCCAGAACAACATTGACCCGGAGTTCGGGATCATTGATCAAGGCAAATGGCGTGACCGAGCCGGGCAGCACCCCAAGGTATTCGGCCAATCTGTCGGACGAGCCGAAACTAAGCCGCGCGGCACCGATCATGCCGGGCAGTTGCTTTAGATCAATGGGCTTGTCTTCCAATGTGCAGACCAGCCAAGTCTGCTTCTTTTTGTCACGCAGAAACAGATTCTTATTGTGGGCGCCCGGGATTTGGTCGCGCACGTCCTGGGCCTCTGCCACCGTATGCACGGCCCGGTGATGGGCCGTTTCGTGCCCTATGGACAGGTCGTCCAAGCGTTGGAACAACTCCTCCGGGCTGGCGGGCATGATTCTATCCTTCTTATGGGTCAATAGGGTTTTCCGATGCGGCGCAGTCTATCGTGATATTTGCCACTTGGCACTTGCAAGATCACAGAAATGCCGTATATATCGCCCCGCCCGGTAACTTACCGGGGTCCGGGCTTATCCCGGTGCGGGCGTAGCTCAGGGGTAGAGCGCAACCTTGCCAAGGTTGAAGTCGTGAGTTCGAATCTCATCGCCCGCTCCAATTTTTCCTTTGGTCCGTTATTTTAAGGGCCCGTTTTCAATGGTCCGGCTGTCATCGCCTGGGCCATTACTATTTTCAGCACCCGAATAAGCCCGTGGTAGGCCGCATTTTCTACCGGATGCGTACCTTAAGGCGGGCCTCAACGGACGTCTTCCATAACATCCACCGTCGCCTTGTGTTATATCAAGTGCATGTCCTGCATTTGTTTGCGTTCGTTATTGGGAGGTATCGATGGGTGTGTTCGATGGTAAAAGCGTCTGGGTAACCGGTGCCGGCACTGGCATCGGCAAGGCGGCGGCGTTGATGTTCGCCGAGGATGGCGCCAGCGTCGTTCTGATCGGGCGGCGGCGCGAAATGCTGGATCAGGTCGCGGGCGAAATCGAAAGCATGGGCGGCAGTGCATTGGTCGCACCCCTTGATGTTTCGAACCGCGCCGACGTGGGGGCCGTCACGGCGGATATTCTTAGTCAGCAGGGACGGATCGACATTCTGGTCAACAATGCGGGGACCAACGTCAGCAACCGCCGGCTGGATGAAATCACCCCCGATGATTGGGACCAGGTCATCGCCATAAACCTCACCGGCGCTTTCAACATGTTCATGGCCGTGATGCCGACGATGCGCGCGCAGGAAGATGGTTTGGTCATCAACGTTGCCTCCACCGCCGCGAAACGGGTCAGCGGTGCCGCCGGTATCGCCTATTCGGCCTCGAAATTCGGCATGCTTGGGATGAGCCTGTCATTGACCCAGGAAGCCTGGAAATTCGGCATCCGTGCCTGTTGCGTGCACCCGGACGATGTGAACACGCCGATCATGGAGCGGCGCAAGGTTAAATACTCGCCGGAAGTACTGGCTCAGTTCATCCAGCCGGAGGATATGGCCCACGCGATGCGGATGGTCGCCTTGATGCCGGCGCGCTCTTCCCTGCCTGAATTGATCGTCACGCCAACCAATATTCGGCCCTATACGCCGGCGGAATCGGGCACGCCGGAATAAGGCCAGCGGCCTTTTTTGACGCGAACCGGGCCCGATGGGTCAAGTGATCCGTTTTAGGTATGAACCTCGCTGATTTCATGATTACCTGTGAAAAATCGGTTCAGGAGGGAATATCATGACCAGATTATCAAAACTCAGCCGCTCGATCGCGGGCAAGGTCGCGCTGATCACCGGTGCGGCCAGCGGCATGGGCCGGGCCACGGCGCATTTGTTTGCCGACGAAGGCGCCCATGTGGCGGTCACCGACGTCAATGGCGACGGCGTCGCCGAGGTGGTGGCCGAAATCAAGACTGCCGGCCTTAGCGCCGAGGGCTGGATCTTGGATCTGGCCGATCCCGTGCGCATCAAGACCGTGGTTGACGAGGTTGCCGCACGTTTTGGGGGCCTGGATATTCTGGTCAACAATGCCGGTATCTCGCAGCACGCGTTGATCGATGACGATGAATACGAGGAAATCTGGGACCGCCACCTCGATATTCTGTTGCGCGCCCATACCAGGACTATTCGCGCCGCCCTGCCTCATCTGCGCGCCAGCGACGGTGGGCGGATCGTCAATATCGCCTCCACCGAAGGCCTTGGCGCCACGCCGGAGACCAGTCCCTATACCTCCGCCAAGCACGGCGTCATTGGTTTGACCCGATCCATGGCGGTCGAATTGGGGCGCGAGGGCATCACTGTCAACTGCATCTGTCCCGGCGCCATCCGCACCGGCATGACCGCGGGGATCAAGGAAGAACACAAGCAGATCTTTGCCAGGCGCCGGGTGCCCCTGGCCCGCTACGCCGAGCCCGAAGAGGTCGCCCACGGCACCCTGAACTTTGTTCTGCCCGCCTCCAGCTATATCAATGGCGCGGTGCTTCCCGTTGATGCCGGCTTAACGATCAAAAACGCCTAAATGTCCATGATTACAGGAATTTTGCTCTAAACAGCACGGTATTCTTGCCAGCCAAGGCGGTTTAGAGCATGCTGCTGCTTTTGCGCCGAGGATCATTGTTTCTTAACCAATTCGGCTCAATCTTTAGGTCCGTGCGTAAATTCATTTTATGGGCCTGTTGAGGGTATGACGGCACATACGAAAAAACTGGAAAATCTGATCGAGGTGGCGCATGAAGCGTCCTCCGACAAACGGCGCGAGCTGTTGGAAGGCGTGACCGATCTGTTCATGGATGACGGACCAGGCCTGAATGATCAGGAACAAGTCATTGCCAGTGATATTCTGGGCAAGGTCATCACTGAGGTTGAGCGCGAGGTGCGCGCGCGCTTGAGCTACCGTCTGGCCGATCTGGACAATGCACCAGTGGATCTGATCCGGCAATTGGCCTCGGACGAGATAGAAGTCGCCCGGCCCCTGCTTGAACGCAGCGGCGCTTTGAGCGATCAGGATTTGATTGAAATCATCAACACGCAAGGCAAGGAGCATCAGCTCACGGTCTCTCTGCGCAGCAGCGTCAGTGAGGGCGTCACCGATGCCCTGGTCGCCACGGGCGATGACGAGGTGATGTTGTCGGTGATCAATAATGCCGGCGCCGAGATTTCCCGCGGCGCCATGGAAACCATCGTTGACCGTTCGGAAACGAGCGAGATGTTGCATGAACCGCTGCTGAACCGCCAGGATCTGCCGCCTGATTTGATGCACAACATGTTTTGGTGGGTCTCCGCCGCCCTGAAGAAACATATTCTGACCGAGGCCCATGTGGATGAAGCGGCCGTCGACCAAATGCTGGCGGAAGCCGAGCAGGGCATGGTGCAGGAAGCGGAAGAGGAAGAGGACAGGCTGGGCCGGGTCGAACGCGCCGTGCGCCGGCGCATGCGGCTGGGCCAGCTAAACCAGGATGCCCTGGTACAGTATCTGCGCCGGGGCCAGGTACCGGAATTTATTGCCAGCCTGGGTTATCTGACCGATATCGATCAAAAGACAGCCCGCCGCATCGTCTTCACGCCCGGTCACGAGGCCGTGGCCGTGGCCTGCCGGGCCAAGGGCTTCGATCTGTCAACGTTTTCCACCATCGTGCTGTTGTTGGACGGTGCCATTGATAGCGGCAAGGAAGGCGTTGAAAAGCAGCTACGCCGGCCCGAGGAAGTCGCCAATCTGTTGGAGCTGTACAAGGAAGTTCCCGTCGAGACGGCCAAGCGCGCCATGCGCTTTTGGGCCATTCGCCAGAAATCCCAGGACGAAGACGAAGACGCCGCTTGATACAGCAGGCGGCTTGCTACGGATGCAGATCCGCCTATGTTGGCCTATTGCAATTTGCTAAGGCCCAGGACAATGGCGGAAGATTGGTTTCGCGAAACCTTGCACCCAGAACTACAAGCCGGAATCCGCATGGATCATCTGATCTATCGCGGCCAGACGGAATTCCAATCAGTGCTGATCTTCGACAATGCTCTGCTGGGGCGGGTTTTGATTCTGGACGATGTAGTGCAGACCACGGCGCGGGATGAATTCATCTATCACGAGATGCTGGCGCATGTGCCCTTGTTCAGCCTGGATGCGCCGCGCGAGGTTCTGATCATCGGCGGCGGTGACGGCGGCTGCCTGGAGGAAGTGCTGAAACACCCGGTTGACCGGGTCACCATGATCGAGCTGGACCGCCAGGTGGTGGATCTGGCCCAGGCGCATCTGGGCATGATCTGCGGCGCGGCCTTTGATGATCCGCGCACGGAACTGCGGATTGAGGACGGGGCAAAATTCCTGGCCGAAACGAATCGACGCTTTGATCTGATCATTATCGATTCCACCGACCCCATCGGCCCCGGCGTGGTGCTGTTCAATCCCGAATTCTATGCCAACTGCCGCCGCTGTCTGCTGCCCACGGGCATCCTGGCAACCCAGAACGGCGTGCCGTTTATTCAGGCCGAGGAACTAACCGCATCCGCGACGGCCTTCAAGGACCTGTTCAAATATCCACGCTTTTGTTTCGCCGCCGTACCTACGTACATGGGTGGCGTCATGGCCTTTGGCTGCGCCTCGGACAGTACGGATGCGGGGGCTATTCCATTGGAAACGTTGCGCGCACGGCAGCAACAGTTGGCGCTGGATCTGAGTTATTACAGTGCGGAGGTTCACCTTGGCGCCTTTGCCATGCCGCCCTATCTACAGGCCTTGATGCCTTAAAGTGGCGCCGTTTGGATGACGCTGTCCCGCGCCCGTATTCCGTCCCACCAAGCAGATAACTTCTCATATCGCGCCAGCATGGCCGCACCCTCGTCGGCCATGACAAAATAATCGATCATGGCGACAAGGTGAAAATCCGCCAGTGTGACCTGAGCCGAGATAATACCGGCATCACCGCTAGCCAGATCTTCCAGGGCGGCCAGAACGCCTTTGGAGGTTGCCAAACCGGCCGCGATGGCGTCTTCGTCGCTAGGCTCCCCGAACCTTGGCGCGAAAACCCGGTGCGAAAAGACCTGGCGCACGAGAGGCCAATAGACATAGGCGTCAACGATGGAGATGGTTTGCGCCATGCGGGCCCGATGCCGTGGATTCTTCGGTTGCAAGGATGGTCCGGGGAAATTCTCGTCTAAATAACGGCTAATGGCACCGGTTTCGTAGAGTGTAAAATCATCGTGCTGAAGAACGGGCACCCGGCGAAAGGGGTGTAATGTCTCATAGCTTTCAGGCGTCGTGTCATCGAAGGGGTTAACCTCCACCCATTCCAATTCGATGCCTTTTTCATGGCAGATCATACGCGGTATGCGGCTGTAGACGCTGAACTTGTAGCCATGGAGCGTGACTGTCATTGGCCCGGCCTCTTGTTGCGATGATAGGTCAATGCCAGGCCTATACAATGGCGCACCGCGGCTTCCGGCAGATCGTTGTCGACCGAGAATTCAACACAGCGATTGCCAGCAAAACACAATTCGTCCTGGTACATTTCCCGGTAGGTGGTGAGCAGCGATGTCTGGCAATGGACAAACAGACCAAAACGTCCCGGCTGCGCCTTTATTCGATCGATCCGGATCGTCGTGCCGCTTTTGCTTTGCGGTGTCAGATAACTGGGTTGGCCCCATTTCAAGGTTTCTTCCAACGGGCCAATGCCATCGATCTCCGTGGCTGTATCAAAGATAAGCTGGCGCAATTGCATGAGCTTTGCCTTCAGCCGATCGGAGTAGGCGTCAAAGACGGCCTCGACTTTTGGATCTTGAAACGGCTGCATATCGCTTAACCCTCCAGCTCAACCGCCAGGCGGCCCGCCAGACCGGCGTTGGCGACGGCAAGGGCGGCGTTGACCCGCAGGGTCTGGCCGCTGGACGCATCGCGCATGTGCGACAGAATAAAGGGCGTTAGCGCACCGCCCGAAATACCCGCCGCATTTGCTGCCGAGGCCGCATCCCGGACCAGAGCCTCCACCTCTTCCCGCCCCATGGCGGTTTCCCGTGGCGGGGGATTGCAGACCAGAACGCCGCCGGAACCGGGCAGTGACCAATGGGCCCGCAAGGCCTCGGCCAACACCGCCAGGTCGTCAAAGCGGTAACTCACCTCCAGGCCGCTGTCGGCGGTATAGAAGGCCGGGAACTGGTCGCAGCCATAACCCAGCACGGGCACGCAAAGCGCCTCCAGGGCTTCCAGGGTGGTGGGTAGATCCAACAGAGACTTGGCGCCGCTGCTGACCACTGCCACCGGCGCCCGCGACATGGCCAATAGATCGGCGGAGATATCGGTCTTGGCAGGAGCGCCCGGCGTCGTACGGTGGACGCCGCCAATCCCCCCGGTGCCAAAAACCCGTATGCCAGCCGCCGCTGCGATCGCGACCGTGGCCGAGACGGTAGTGGCACCGGGCAGGCCCAGGGCCAAGGCCGAGCCCAGATCGCGGGCACCGCATTTTCGGCCCTCGGGGCTGGCCGCCAGACGGGCCATATCGTCCAGGCTCAGGCCCACCCGCAGCCGGCCATCCAGCACCGCCGTCATGGCCGGTATGGCGCCTTGTTGACGCACCGCTGTCTGCATGGCCTGGCCGACTTCGAGATTTTCCGGCGCCGGCAGACCTTGGGCCACGATGCTGCTTTCAAGTGCCACCACCGCATGCTCATTGGCCAGAGCGTGGGCAACCTCGTCCGCCAACAGAAGATTTTCACTCATTGTCCCTGCCCCGCAATTGCACTGACCGCGATCATGCTCTAGTCATGGTGCGGTGACACCAGTCGAGTTAGATAGCGAAACCCCCAGCCCAACAGCCAGCATGGCGCGCGCCATGCTGCTTGTCTTCATGCCATTTGCCTGTGGCTATTTCTTCTCTTACTTCTACCGCACCGTCAATGCGGTTGTCGCACCCTACCTGCAGCAGGATATTGGTCTGGGACCCGCTGATATGGGTTTGATGTCGGCGGCTTACTTCCTGACCTTCGCGGCCTTTCAAATTCCCCTGGGCCTGTTGCTGGACCGCTATGGGCCACGGCGGGTGCAAGGCACCCTGTATTGTATCGCGGCCCTGGGCGCATTGTTGTTCGCCAAGGGAGACAGCGTCACCACCCTGATCCTGGCCCGGGCGATGATCGGCTTCGGCGTCTCGGGCGGCCTGATGGCGGCATTGAAGGCGATCGTGATGTGGTTTCCCCTGAACCGCGTCGCCACGGTTAACGGCTGGTACTTTGCCTTTGGCGGGCTGGGCGCCCTGGCCGCGACGGGTCCGGTGGATATTGCCATGCAAAGCATGGACTGGCGGCAGATGTTCATGCTGCTGGCCGCGGTGACCTTGGTGGTCGCGGCATTGATCCTGCTGGTGGTGCCCGAACGGCCCAACAGCGCCGCCACGGGCAGCCTTAAGGAGCAGATCAGCGAAATCGGCCAGATTTATCGCGATCCTTATTTTTGGCGCATCGTGCCCTTGATGTTTACCTGCGCCTCGTCATTCATGGCCATTCAAGGCCTGTGGGCGGGGCCCTGGCTGTTGGAAGTGGAGGGCTTCAGCCAGGCCGATACGGCGGCCCATCTGACCATCATGGCGGTGGGTATGATCGTCGGCGTTACGGGCAGCGGTCTGTTCGCCAGCGTCTTGCAGCGCATGGGCTATGACATGGCCGGTGTCTGCGGCTTCGCCGCCTTTTTCTCCATTATCGCGATGCTGCTTCTGATCACCGATATTGTGCCTTCCAGCTATGTGTTATGGGCGTATATCGGCCTGGTCGTTGCCCTGACCGCATTGGTCTTCGCCGCGCTGGCGCATCATTTTCCCATCAGTCAGGCGGCCCGCGCCAATACGGCGGCCAACGTCATCGTCTTTGCCATGGCCTTCGTCTATCAATGGGGTATCGGCTGGGTGATTGAGCAATGGCCCCTGGCGGCGGATGGCGGCTACCCCAACATTGCTTATCTGTGGGCCTTTTTGGCGACAATCCTGACCCAGGTTTTGGCCTTTGTCTGGTTCATTTGGCCCACCAGGGGACGTTTGGGTAACGGTATTTAGGCGCCTACTTATACGCATTGGGTGGCGGATTCCGGGAAATGGGTTACCTTCCCTATTGATGCAAACACAGAACAAATCACGGCAACAAACGCCGCAACAAACTCGGGGTAAAGCCCTGCCGCGTTGGCTGCGGGGGCTGTCGGCCCGTTTGCTGGTTCTGACGATGTTTTTCGTGATGATTTCCGAAGTGCTGATTTATGTCCCCTCCATAGCCCGGTTTCGCCTGATGTTTCTGGAAAACCGCGTCGCCGATGCCCATTTGGCCTCTTTGGCCCTGAAGGCGACGCCGGATAACGTGATTTCCAAGCCGTTGGAGATGGAGTTGCTGGCCAATGCCATGGTGCGGGGCGTCGTGCTGAAGCGGCGGGAAGCGCGAACCATGATGCTAATGGAGGATATGCCGCCAAAGGTGGATGCCAGCTATGACCTGCGCGGCGCCACCGCGCTGCCCTTGATCGCCGATGCTTTCATGACGCTGGCCGAGGGCGATCGGACCCTGCGGGTCGTCGGTGCCTTTCCTGATCAATCAGAGGGCAGTCTGGAAGTCATCGTTGACGAGCGGCAGCTTTACACCGCGATGATCGACTATTCGTTCAATATCGTGAAGCTATCCCTGGTGATCTCGCTGTTGACCGCCGGCCTGGTCTTTTTATCCTTGCACCTGTTGATGGTGCTGCCCATGCGCCGTATCACCGCCTCCATGGTGACCTTCCGCAAGGCGCCGGAGAGCACCCAATCGACCATTGCCGGTAGCAACCGTGGTGACGAGATCGGTACGGCCCAGAGGGAATTGCGCCATATGCAGGACGAGTTGCGCGCCTCCCTGACGCAAAAGGCCCATCTGGCGTCGCTGGGAGTCGCGGTCAGCAAGATCAGTCATGACCTGCGCAATATTCTGGCCACGGCGCTGTTGGTTTCGGACGGTTTGGGAGAGGTCGAGGACCCGGCCGTCCGCCGGGTCGTGCCGCGCCTGATGAATTCCATCGACCGCGCCATAGAGCTGTGCAGCCAGACCCTCAGTTTTGGCCGGGCCGACGAGGCCGCGCCCAACCCGGCCGCGTTTTCCCTGCTTGAGTTGCTGGATGATGTCGCCGCCTTCGCCGGTCTGCCCAGCGATGGCCGAATTGTCTGGCGCAACGAAGTCGCCGACGATCTGGTATTACAGGCGGATCGGGAGCAAATCTTCCGGGTCCTATTGAACCTGGCCCGGAACGCCATTCAGGCCATGAGCATGGGCGGCGAAATAACCGTGACGGCGAATTGGGGCGGTGCGGGCGTTATCATCGAATTCAGCGACGATGGTCCGGGTCTGCCGGAAAAGGCGCGGGAGCATTTATTCGAGGCCTTTACCGGTTCCGCGCGCAGCGGCGGCACCGGCCTGGGCCTGGCCATCGCCAAGGAGCTGGTGGTGGCCCATGGCGGCGATCTGACATTGTTGAGCAGCGATGCCCGCGGTACCATCTTTCGCATCGACCTGCCGGCTCAATCGAAATCAGCACCGCGCAGACCGCTCCGGTGACCGCTCCAATGAACGCTTCGATGAACGCTTCGATGATCGGGCCCATGATCGTATTGTTCACGGATTTCGGCATTGGCAGCGCCTATATGGGGCAGATGCGGGCGGTGCTGCATCAGGGCGCGCCGGGATCGCCGGTCATTGACCTGTTTGCCGACGCACCCACATTCGACCCCAGGGCCGCGGCTTATCTGCTGGCCGCCCATGCACCGGAGTTTCCCCCCGGCACGGTCTTTGTCTGTGTCGTTGATCCCGGCGTCGGCGGCGACAGGCCGGCCATGGTCCTGCGCGCCGGCGGCCATGTTTTTGTCGGCCCCGGCAACGGCCTGTTTGAAATTATCGCCCGGCGGGCGGATAGCTTCGAGGCCCAGGCCATCACCTGGCGCCCGGACCGGCTGTCACCGTCATTTCATGGCCGCGACCTATTCGCGCCGGTCGCGGCAGCACTTGCCAGGGGCGGTGACGCCGCCATGACCGCCACGACCGCTATTGCCGATAACGCCTGGCGCCAGCCGGACTGGCCCGACGATCTGGCCCAGGTGATCTACCTGGATCATTTCGGAAACGCAATTACCGGTCTGCGCGCTGAAAAATTGAGCGCAAACCAACAGATCCAGGTGAACGGCGATAGCTTGAGCAGAGCCCGGACCTTTAGCGAGGTGCCCATGCACCAGGCCTTCTGGTATGAAAACGCCAACGGCCTGGTGGAGATCGCGGTTAATCAAGGCAATGCCGCCCGCGATTTGGGCCTTTCCCTGGGCCATTCGGTGCGATTGATCTAGGCCAGCGCGCCGGCCTCCAGTATCGCCGCGCGGTCGTTCATGGGCGGATAAATGACTTCCGTCATGACGAACTGCTTACGTGCCTTGGCCTCTGCCTTGATCAGCTCCACCTGCCGCTCCCAACCAGTGGAAAACACCGCCCCCCACGGCCCCAGATCGACGCAGGTGACATAGCGCGCCTGCTCATAGGGCCGCGACGCCAGATTCAACAGAACGGAGGCGGCGTTGTAGCCCGCCGCCTTGCCCATGGGCATGGCATGCTGGCAGGACATCAAGGCGACATGGCTGCTATCGGTCCCAGGCTCCGTCAGGGCGTGGGCGATGTCGCCGGCGGCATGGATGTTCGCCAATCCCTTGACGCTTAGATTTTCGTCCACGAAAAGGCGGCCCGACGGATCGGTGTCCAGACCCAGGCCGGCGGCCAGGCTGTTTGCCCGCGCCCCGGTGGTAAAGATGACCGTCGCGCTCGTAATGCCGCCGCCATCACTCAGGCTTAGTTGATCGCCCTCGATGCGCCGCACCATCGTGTTCAGGCGGACTTCGACCTGGGCCGCTTGCAGGGCCTGCAGAATGTGCGGGCGGGGCCCTGGGCCGAGGTCTTCGCTGATCGTGGGGGCGGCATCCAACAGGATCACCCGCGCCCGCCCGGCCCGCGCCGCGCCACCGTGTTCGGCCAGGCGGCCGCGCATCTCGGTCGCCAATTCAACGCCAGTGAAGCCGGCACCGATGATCACCACGGTATCCCCATCGGCGTCCGCATCGATTTCAGGGATGGCCATGCGCGCCGCCAGATGCTGGTCAAGGGCGACGGCGGCGGCATGGTCATCGACGCTCCAGGTTTGGGCATTGATGATCTCCATGGGCGGACGCCGCAAGACGCTGCCCGCCGCTAGGATCAGGCCGTCATATTGGTATTCGCGGTCACCGCCATCGGCGCCCGTAGCCCGGACCCGCCGCGCGGCGGGATCGATGGATTTCGCCTCGCCCAGCGCAAGGTCGACCCCGATCGGCCCCAATACAGGGGGCAGAGGCGTGCGCATGTCCTGTGGGTTGCGCTCATACAGGCGCGGGCGATGGGTCAGGTAGGCATCCTTGGATAGCAGGCGAATGTTTAACTCATCCCCGCTGTCCGTATCCTGGGCCCGGCGCGCTGCCGCCATCGCCGCCCATACCCCGGCATAGCCGCCACCGACGATCAATAGTTCAGGCATTCTTCGCACTCCTTTTCTTGCTCTTGCCTCTGCCACGGGCCCGTTGTTCGAACCAGTCCTGGGTCGCTTTTTGATGCGTCTTCGGCACCACCTCGGTAACATGAGCCGCCAGCGCCGCCAGATTGCTTTGCGCCAAACTGTTTCGCATCGCGGCATCCGCCGTCAACATCACCGCATGAATGCCGCAAACCCCGCGGCCCGACCAGGCCGGTGCCGCGCCATCGAACAGAACGCAATTGGCGCGTACCTCGCGGCATTCGAACAGCGGCTTGCGCCCCTCCACCGCGTCAACCACGTCCAGAACGGAAATATCCACCGCCGCCCGGGCCAGATGAAAGCCGCCACGGATACCCTCGGTGGCGGTCACCACGCCGGCTTTTTCCAGGCGGGTGAACAGTTTAGCGACATAGTCGGTGGACAATTTCTGAAATTCCGCGATATCCCGGGTGCTGCGCGCCACCCCCTGACCGGATCGGGCCAGGTACAACAGGCAATGCAGGGCGTATTCAACGGCGCTGCCATATTGGCTCATCAAATAACTCCGATTAAATTAGTCGTAGTTATATAGGCAACCCGGACGAATTGTCAATTGACCCGCTCCGGGAACTTTGATCTGCTGCGGGCATGATCAAACCCGGTCCCCGAAACCTGATTACCGATGTCGATGGCATAAACATCGGCAATGCCGCCGATGCAGCAGCCCGGACGGGCGTCACCGTGGTCCTGCCAGACGGCGGCGCGGTCGCCAGCGCCGATGTGCGCGGCGGGGCGCCGGGCACCCGCGAGATGGAATTGCTGGATCCCACATGCATGGTGGAACGGATAGACGCCATTTGTCTGTCGGGCGGATCGGTACATGGCCTGGCGGCCAGCGATGCGGTCGTGGGCTGGCTGCATGAGCGGGACCGGGGTTTCAGCCTTGGCTCCTGGCATCTGCCGATTGTACCCGGCGCCATTATTTTCGATCTCGGCATGTGCGGCGCAGGCAACAAGGGCCGCTATCCCGGCTATGGCGATTTGGCCCGGATGGCTTGCGATGATGCCGGGCCTGATTTTGCCCTAGGCAACATCGGCGCCGGCATGGGCGCCACCGCCGGAGGTCTAAAGGGCGGCCTGGGCAGCGCCTCGGCCATTGGCGACAACGGCCTGCAGGTCGCGGCTCTGGTGGTGGCGAACTCGGTGGGCGAAGTGGTCATGCCCGGCGGCGGCACCTTGTGGTCCTGGGACCTGGAACAAAACAACGAGATGGGCGGCCAGCGCCCGCCCGGCGCCCGCCCCGAATCCGGCAGCGGCACCGGCGCCGGTATACTGGACGATCTACCCGGCGACGCCCAGGCCGGCGGCAACACCACCCTGGCCGTGATCGCCACCAATGCCACCCTGGACAAGGCCCAGGCCCAACGCGTGGCTCTCATGGCGCATGACGGCATGGCCCGTGCCATCCGCCCCGTGCATACGCCTTTTGATGGCGATACGGTTTTCGCCCTGTCGACCAGCCGCATGGCCCTGCCAACAACGGCGGCGATGTCCCCTGCGATGTCCGTTGGCCGCATCGGCGTTATTGCCGCCGATTGTCTGGCGCGGGCCGTCGGGCGGGCGGTCTATGCAGCCGAACCATTGGGCGCGGCATCCAGCTACCGACAACGCCATCCAGAGGCCTTTGCCGACGGTGCCAAGACAGGTTAAAAAGGTTCCATAGTTGAAGAAACGTATCAAACGCTTCGAAACCAACCATTTCCACAGGGAGGCATAGTAATGTCCATAGCTAGAAAATTTTCTTATGCCCTGGCAGTAGCAGCCGTCGCGGCCTTGCCGTTCGGCGCCCAGGCGGCCAAGAATTCCGTCAACATCGCCATGACGTTGGAGCCGCCAGGGCTGGACCCCCGCGCCAATGCCTCTGCCGCGATCGGTCAAATCGCGCTGTACAACATCTATGAAAACCTGACCCGCATTAACCAGGACGCCACGGTCAGCCCCATGCTGGCGAAAAGCTGGGCCATCTCCGATGACGGTCTGGTTTATACTTTCAACCTGGTCCAGGGCGTGAAGTTTCACGACGGCACGGATTTTACCTCGGCTGATGTGAAGTACACCTTCGAGGCCAACGCGGCGGAAGGCAGCAAGATCAAGCGCAAAAAGCGCTTCGTGAACATGGCCAAGATCGAAACGCCGGACGCCAATACCGTGCGCATCACCCTGAAAAAACCCCGGCCGATGTTCCTGTTCTGGATGGGCGAAGCCACCGCCGTGATCGTCGGTGAAGAATCCGCCGCCGCCAATGCCACCAAGCCCGTGGGTACCGGACCTTTCAAATTCGTCCGCTGGGTCAAGGGCGACAGCGTCTTGATGGAAAAGAATGCGGACCATCGGGATGCCGGCTCGGTCAAGTTGGCCAAGGTCAAATTCCGTTTCATCAATGACCAGGCGGCGCAGATCGCCGCCATGATGTCCGGTGATCTGGATTTGATTCCCTTCTCGCGCGCGGCGGAGAGCTTGGGGCCCCTGAAGGCCAATCCGGATATTTCCGTGACCTTCGGCACCACGGAAGGTGAAACCATTTTGTCCACCAACAACAAGCATCCGGCATTGTCCAAGCTGAAAGTGCGTCAGGCCATCGCCCACGCCCTCGACCGTAAGGAAATCATCGAGGGCGCGATGTTTGGTGCCGGCACGCCCATCGGCAGCCATTTCGCGCCGCATAATCCCGACTATCTGGATTTGACCGGCACCTATCCCCTGGACCGGGCCAAATCCAAGGCGCTGTTGGCCGAGGCGGGCTATGGCGATGGTCTGGCATTATCCTTGAAACTGCCGCCCACGGGTTATGCCCGCGATGGCGGACAGATCGTGGCCCAACAATTGAACAAGGCCGGCTTCAAGATCACCATCGAGAACGTGGAATGGCCGGTCTGGCTGAAACAGGTCTACAAGCAAAAGACCTACGACCTGTCCATTGTCTCCCATGTGGAGCCCATGGACATCGGCATCTATGCCCGGCCCGGCTATTACTTCCAGTATGACAACAAGGATTTCCAGGACATCATGGCCAAGGCCGACGGTGCCCGTGATCCCGCCATGCGCTCGAAGTATCTGAAGCAGGCGCAAAAGAAGTTGGCCGCGGATGCGGTCAACGGCTACCTGTTCCAGCTGGCCAAAACCACGGTGCGGAAAAAGAGCCTGATGGGCGTGTGGACCTCTTCACCGATGTTCGTCAACGACATGCGCGCGGTGTACTGGAAATAATCCAGCACCAAGCAAACGTTAACAGGCGGCGGCGCCCAGCCATTCTGGGCCCGCCGCCTTTTTTTCGCGGGTCAAGATCAAGTATGGAGAAAATAGCCATGGCTATCGAACTTCGTAACGCCGTTACCGAAGACCAGGCGCGCTGCATCGAATTACTGTCCGAGCTGAAATCCGCGACCGGTTCAAGACCCGCCCTGCCGGTAGCGGGCCCTTTTCAACAGCTGGTGACAAAGGAACGGGGAGAAATCGTGCTGGCCGTCGAGGACGCGGTGGTCTTGGGCATGGCGGCGGTGAGTTACAATCTGGCCATGCGCTATGGCGGTGAATACTGTCAGCTGGAGGAATTGGTCGTGACGCCCGCGGCACGGGGCAAGAATATCGGCGGCTTGTTGGTGCAACGCATCGTTGACAATGCCAGGGCGCGGGGCTGCGCCGAAATGGGTTTATATTTGTTGGAGACAACGGAGCACAACCGGCCGTTCTACGCCAAGTACGGCTTCAAGGTTATCGGTACCGAAATGCGGCAGGATCTGAGCCAAGGGTAGGCATCGGGAAAACTCACCTGTTCAATGGATGCACGGGCACCAACATATCTGGAACTTCAGACCGAATGATGCCAAGGTCCAGCACGGTGCGGACGGCTATGAAATAGCAATCCGAAATCCGTGATTGGAGGTCTCGTTGACCACATGGAAAACTGACGGGGACTGGCACTACGACTATTTCTCACCTGCCGAGGCGGAAGAAACCTTCAGCGGATTTACCTCGCTTGTCCGGCTTTGGCGATCAAAGTCGAAATCACCGCCGCCAAGCTGGTCCGATTTCGAGTTTCTGGACTTCAGGGATTGGTGGGGCTGGATCTCGGTCTACGATGCGGTTGACGGACAACCACTTAACTTTGACGTCCGATTGTGGGGCACCGAGGTCGTCGAGGTTACCGGACATGAACTTACAGGCCAGCGCCTGTCTCCGGAAAACCTGCCGGACAGATCAGACCCGACCGGCGTATCCTTGAACCATATTAAATTCGCCCGCTTCATTCTTGATGAAGGTTTCATGGGTGTAACATCCGAACCCTATCGCGAGGCATGGGGTCCGGGGAAACTCTATACTGAAATTTTGCTACCGCTATCATCGGATGGCAAAAATAATGACAAAATCCTATTCGCCGGAAGAATTATCGAGCCCTGAAAACAAATGGCAAACGGCGGGAATCGCGCCGAAATGCGGCGGGGTCTATCATCTGTGCATCACACGGCTATTCCAAGAATGGCAATACGGCCTCGCAGAACGCCTTTGGCTGCTGACGGAACATACTGTGCCCGGCGTCGGGAATTATCACCGTCCTTGCATGCGGGACATGTGCGGCCAGGGCCAGCAGGACCACGGGCAACATGCCGGGCGTATCGGCGCCGCCGACGAACAGGGTCGACAGCGAAATCGCCTCCGCTTCCGCCTTGGCAAACGGTTCGCGGCCTTCGTTCACCTGGGCCAACAAGGTGTAGGCGTTGTCCTCGCGCATCTGCCGCTCCGAGGCCGGCAGGCTATCCCATGTACCCGGCCCGTTAATGCCGTCGATGAAAGCCCGCAGACCGCCGTCCAGGTCGCCGGCCGCGATCTTTTCCGATGCCTGGGCCACATGGGCACGCGAGCCCGCGGCGGGCGCCCCAGCACTGGCGCCATCGGGCAGCAGCGCTTCTTCGAGCACGCCGCCCGGTTCCGCCAGCACCAGTTTGCGCAGCAGCTCCGGCCGCTTCAATGCCAAACGGAACGCAAGATGGCCACCCCGGGAATGACCAATCAAATCAACCGGGCCAAGGGCCAATCCCTTGATAAATGCGATCATGTCATCTACGTGCTGCGCCATATTGAACTGGCCGTCCTTGCCGTCCCAATGCTCTGGGAAGTAATGCCGCAGGCTGGGGATGATCAGCCGCCGGCTCGCCGACAGTGGTTTCAGCACCGCGGCCCAGGCCCGGAAGTCATTAAGCGAGCCATGCACGCAGACCAGCGGCATACCTTGGCCGATCTCGAGATAGGACATATCGTAATCATTGACGCGTAGAGTTTTCATGGTGCCCGACACTTGTTGCCCAGAGCATTTCCGAATAGGAAATGCTTGGACGCATAAGACAAAGAGCAATTGAACCAATTGCTCTAGTTCGGGCCAAACGTTAGCACATGAACCAGGACGGCTCTAGAAGCGCTCCAACAGGCGGTCGATATAGTCCCGTTCCAGGCGGGCGCGGGCGCGCTCGCCGGCGCGGCGGCGTAGCTCGTCCAGGATATGCCGGGCCCGGGCCAGCTCCGAATCGTTGGGCACCATGACCCGCGAGGTATCCATGCCGCCGCCCTGGAAGGGCCGGCCCGCGGGATCTTCCTGGTTGCCGCCCATTTGCCCCTGGCCGTCCTTGTCGGCGTTTTTCATCATCTCTTCCGCCAGCTCGCGAAAACTGTTGGCCAGGCCGTCAATCGCTTGCCGCTGGGACGACAGCGCCTGGCCGCCCCGGCCCGAACGCAGGGCCCGCTGTGCCTCGCGCATGGCCCGATCAACATCGCTCATGGCATCGGGGATCTTGCCCATGCCCTCGCCCAGCCGGCGCATGACGTCGCCCAACTGTTGACGCAGGTTGCCCTGCTTGCCGGACAGACGGCCCATGGCCTTGCGCTTGCCGGACGTCATGGCGCCGTTTCGGCCCTGGCCTTGCGGACCGCCTTGGCCATCACCTTTCGCCTCGCCTTCCCGCTTCTCCCAGGGCATGCGGCGGCGGCGGGGGGTTTGTTGATAGGTCTTGTCCATCAGATCCTGCTGCTTCTGCAACAGCTCGCCCAACCGGCGCATGGCCTGCTCGCCAGGCCGGTTGCCTTGTTGCTGGGCGGCGCGCTGGCCTTCCAGGTTCTCCAACATCTCCTGCAACTGGCGGAGCAAATCGCGGGCCGCATCGGTGGCGCCCAGTCGGCTTAACTCCCTGATACGGTCCATCATCTTTTGCAAATCCGCCGCATCGATATTGCGGGCGTTGGGATCGGGGGGCTGCGGGCCTTGGGCCTGATCATTTTGCCGGGCCTGCTCCGCCAAGGCCTGGAGATATTTTTCCATGGCCTTTTGCAACTGGTCCATCAGGCGCTCGATCTCCGCTTGATCGGCATCCGCCGCCAAAGCCGCCATCAGAGCATCCTGGGCGGCGCGCAGATCCCGCTCGGCCAGTGACATGCCGCCATCCTCGATCCGCAGGGCAACCTGCCACAACAGCTCCACCACCTCCCGCGATGCTTCATCATGGCTTAACTGCAGACGCCGGGCCGCCGACCACAGGGCCAGATAGGCGACCTGATCATGACCATAGGTTTCCGGACCCGATGAAATGGCGAACAGCGCCACGGCAACAAGAAACCGCCGCTTGGGCAGGCGGCTCAAATCCCGCCGTTGTTCGATGATCGCCCGCGCGACGGGATGGCTGAATTGGCGCTCGGGCAATTGCAGGCTGGTCGCTTCGGAGCGCCCGATCTGGCCCTTTTCGTCCCTGGCCAAGTAATGCAAATCGACTTTTAGGCCGGCCCAGGGATGTGGCGTCAAATCAAAGTAGCCGCTTTCCCTGGCTTCCCGGGCACCAGGCGGAGAGACCGTCAATTCCAGCCGATGCGCCTCGCCCCCCCCATCTGAAACCGCATCCGAAGCTGCATCCGAAACCGCATCGGCAAGGCGCAACTCCGCCCACACGGCGGCCAGGCCGTAATCATCGGCGGCCTGATAGGACAGGCGCAACGCTTGGCGCGGGGTCACTTTCGGGTCCTCGTCGGCGCGAACGGTTGGCGGCTGGTCGAAAATGACGGTAAGGGGCCAGTCCGCCAGCGGGTGCTCGGCCGAGGCGATGCTCAGGCGCTGGCCGGCCTCGATGGTCTGGTTTAACTCGAAATTTTGCGCATCGATTTTCAGGAACGGCGTGACCGCGCCATCAATCGACAGCCGTGGCGTCGCGCCACCGCCAAAAACCCGGGCCATCAAGGTGCTGCCCTGGGCCACCTGCAATGTCTTAATGCTTTTCGGATCCAGCTTAACCGGCGGTAGACCGGTATAGTCGGGCGGGGTAAGCCAGGCTTCCAACTCCGCCGCCGCGCCACTGTCGGCGCTGAAATCCGGCAGCAACGCCGCCCGCAAACGCTGCGGCGCCTCGGCCCCGCCAATAAACAAGCCCATGGCGAGAAGTAGGAACACCACCGCCCGCAGGCCCCAGGGGTCGCCCTTTGGCAGGCCGGGACGGGGCAGACCGATGCGCAGGCTTCGCAGTTGGCTTTGCAGGCGGCTTTGATGCGCCCGCCACAAAGCAAAGGCGCCGGCATCGTGGCTGTTGGCCAGTTGATCCCGCAGGCTTCCCAGGGGGCGATGGAGCAGGCCGCTATCGCGCTCCAGACGGCGCAGAGCGGCGCTCTCTTCGGGAACACGCCAGGCCTTATAGCCGAGCCAGATGGCGGCGATCAAAAGTAAGGCGAAGATGGCCAGCAATACCGCATGCCCCCAGGCCGGCAGCAGGGCCGGCAGCTGCAGCAGCGCCAGGGCCCCAAACAGGCCGACAACGCAAATCAACGGCAGAAGAGCCCGCCACATGGTCTCCCAAAACAGCACCAACCGCGCCAGGGCGTGGAGGTAGTTGATGCGGTCCGGTGTCCTCATGCGACTATTCCAGCGTAGCTGCCAGCCAGGGCGGTGGTTTATCCAGGGCCAAAAGATCGTCGATGCTCTGGCGGGGCCGGATCACGGCAAACTGGCCGCCATGCACCAGAACTTCCGGCACCAGGGGGCGGGTGTTGTAGGTAGAGGCCATGACAGCACCATACGCCCCCGCGCTGCGTACGGCGATCAAATCATTGGGAGCGAGCGGCGGCATGTGCCGGCCCTTGGCCAGGGTATCGCCGGATTCGCAGATCGGCCCAACCACATCCGCCTCCGTCAACGCCGCGCCGGGCGCAGGCGCGCGCACAGGCACAATGTCATGCCAGCTGTCATACATGGCGGGGCGGATCAAATCGTTCATGGCCGCATCAATGATGATAAAGCGGCGGCCTTCGTGCTTTTCATGGATCACGCCGGCGACCAAAATGCCTGCGTTGCCCACCAGTACGCGGCCCGGCTCCAGCACCAGATCAAGCTGCCGGTTGGCGGTCAGACGCTTCACCATTTTACCGTACTCGGCGGGAGGCGGCGGGGCTTCGCCGCCATAAGGTATGCCCAGACCACCACCCAGATTGCAGCGGCTGACCTCGTGGCCCGCCGCGCGCAGTTCGTCGATCAACTTCAGGGCCCGGTCAAAGGATTCCTCGAACGGCGCCAGATCGGTGATTTGCGAACCGATATGCACGGCCACGCCCAGCATGGCCAGGCCGGGCAAAGAGGCGCCCAGATCAAAGATTTCCATGGCCCGATCAATCGGTATGCCGAATTTGTTCTGCTTGCGCCCGGTGGTGATTTTCTCGTGCGTACCCGCATCCACGTCCGGATTAACCCGGATCGAGACCGGCGCCACCTTGCCCATCTCCGCCGCGACGGCGCTCAACAGCCGCAACTCCGGCTCGCTCTCCACGTTGAATTGATAGATTCCCGCCGCCAGCGCCTGGCTCAGTTCGTCCCGCGTCTTACCCGGCCCAGCGAAGACAATCGTGTCCGGTGCCGCACCCGCCGCCATGGCCCGGCGCAACTCGCCGCCCGAGATGACGTCCGCGCCCGCGCCCAGTTCAACAAACGTGCGGATGACCGCCTGATTGGAATTGGCCTTCACCGCATAACAGATACGCGCGCCGGTGCCGTCGAGAGAGCCGGCCAGAACCTGATAATGCCGGGTCATGGTGGCGGTGGAATAGCAATAGAACGGCGTACCGACAGCAGCCGCGATATCGGGGACGGCAACGTCCTCGGCATGCAGAACACCGTCGCGATATTGAAAATGATCCATGGCCTTTACCGCCCCAATTTAAACTTCTATCGCTTCTTCTTTTTTAGCTTTTCCGGAGCGATTTTCATGCCCGTACTGCCGTCCGGTCGTTTCGGCGGGCCCTTTTTGCCGCAAGCCGCCAACGCGGCCAGCAAGGCCACGGCCAAACCGAGCATATGGCGGCGCGAGATCACGCTCATATCACAGGCGCGCCCGTGCCGCGGCGATCGCCGCCCGCACTTGAGATGGCGCGGTACCGCCAAAACTGACCCGCGAAGCGACGGAATTGCGCACCCCCAGTATCTCGAACACGGCCTCGGTGATGCCGCCTTCCTCTGCCTGCATATCGGCGAGCGACAGGCCATCCAGATCCACGCCCTTTTCCTCGGCCAGTTTGACCAGACTGCCCGTGACGTGATGGGCCCGGCGGAACGGCAGGCCCAATTCACGGACCAGCCAATCCGCCAGATCCGTGGCGGTGGTAAATCCCTGCCCGGCGGCGGCTTCCATGACCTCCCTGTTGACCGTCAGATCGCCCAGCATGCCAGTCATCGCCGGCACCGTCAGGGTCAGGGTATCGGCCACTTCGAAAACCGGTTCCTTGTCTTCCTGCATGTCCTTGGAATAGGTCATGGGCAGGCCTTTCATGACCACCAGCAAGGCGGTCAGATCACCGATCACCCGGCCCGCCTTGGCCCGGACCAGTTCGGCGGCGTCCGGATTGCGCTTTTGCGGCATGATCGAGGAGCCGGTGGTGAAACCGTCACCCAACGAGACAAAATTGAACTGCGCCGAGGCCCAGTTGACCAGTTCCTCGGCCAGCCGCGAGAGATGCACCGACAAAATCGAAGCCGCGGCCAGATACTCCATGGCGAAATCCCGCGCCGCCACCGCATCCATGGAATTGGCGGCGGGCCTCTCGAAACCAAGCGCCTTGGCCGTGGCGTCCCGGTCAATGGGGAACGAGGTGCCGGCCAGGGCGGCGGCCCCAAGGGGACTTTCATTCAAGCGCCGCCGGCAATCAGTGAAGCGGCCCCGATCACGCCCCAGCATTTCCACATAGGCCATCAGGTGGTGGCCAAAGGTCACCGGCTGGGCCGCCTGTAAATGGGTGAAGCCGGGCATGACCGTATCGGCATGTTCCTCCGCCCGGTCCAGCAAGACCGCCTGCAGGGCCCGCAAGGCCGGGTCAAGGGCATCGATTTCGTCCCGCAGCCAGAGCCGGAAATCCGTCGCCACCTGGTCGTTGCGGGAACGCGCGGTGTGCAGCCGGCCCGCCGGCTCGCCAATCAGCTCGCTCAGCCGGGCTTCCACATGCATGTGGATGTCTTCCTTGGCCGGATCGTATTCAAAGGTTCCCGCCGCGATCTCCGCTTCAACCTGATCAAGGCCTTTCAAGATCGCGTGACCATCGTCCTGGTTCAGGATGCCTTGCGCCACCAACATGCTACAATGGGCCCGGCTGCCGGCGATATCCTGGCGGTAGAAACGCCGATCGAAATAGATCGAGGCGTTGATCCGCTGCATGATATCCGACGCACCACCGGCGAAACGCCCGCCCCACAGGGCATTGGCGCCGGTTTGCTTGCCGCCCGGCTGCCCGCCTTCTGTTTTTTGGTCGGTCATCTTGATACTCCCGCCCCACGAGGAGGCCATGGTCCAGTTTCGATCCGTATACCTGATCCCGTTTGTTGCCACCATGAGCATTTTCCTGGCTCTGGCAATGACCCATATAGCGCAAGCCGCCGGTCTGTCCCAATACACGGTTGGCGCCATGGCGAATTTTAACCTCTCCCCCGGATTGCCGCCAGCGCCGGCCATAAGCTTTCGCGACGAAAAGGGCGAAAAACACAGCCTCGCGGATTTCGCGGACAAGGTGGTGTTGATCAATTTCTGGGCCACCTGGTGCGGTCCGTGCCGCCGGGAAATGGCGGATCTGGATCATTTGCAGAAACAGATCGGCGGCCCGAAGTTCAGCGTTCTGGCGATCTCGTCGGACCGCAAGGGTATGGAGGTCGTGAAGAAATTCTATGCCGAGAACAAGATCCTGCATCTGGACGCCTGGATCGACAAAACCACCAAGGCGCAACGGGCCTTTGGCGCCTACGGCCTGCCCACATCCGTGCTGATTGATGGCCGGGGCCGCGAGGTCGGCCGTCTGGTCGGACCAGCGGAATGGGCCAGTGATGAGGCGGTATCTCTGATCAAGGCGGTTATCGGCGGTATCAAGAACTGATGCGGCTTTGCTAAATTCGCTCCGTGGTTTAAGTTGGCGGCGAAATTTGGGGAGTAGCAAGCATGACGATTGATACCGAGTTTTTTGCCGAGCACGGCTTTCTTCTGGTGCCCGGGGTGCTGTCCCCCAAAAAACTGCGCGCCGCCCAAGCCGAGACCGACCGGGTGGTACAGGCCGCCGCCGGCGTGGAAGATCATGACGCCGTCTATGATCTGGAGGCGAGCCACAAGCCGAGCGCACCACGGGTCCGGCGTATCAAGACACCGCATCTGCATTTCCCCGCCTTTGAGGAACTGGTCCGCGACGCGGAGGTCACCGATCCCGTGGCCGCCCTGATCGGCGAGAACATCCGCCTGTACGGCGGTAAGATCAACATCAAGGCGGCGGGTTACGGCGCGCCGGTGGAATGGCACCAGGACTGGGCCTTCTACCCGCATACCAACGATGATGTACTGACGGTCACCATCCTGCTTGACGACATGGACGCGGACAACGGTTCCCTCGGGATCATGGCCGGCAGCCACAAGGGCCCCATTTTTGACCATCACGCCGACGGCTCATTTTGCGGTGCCTTGGATCTTGCAGACAACGAATTGGATTTTTCCCAGGCAGCGCAAATGACCGGCAAAGCGGGGGATATGTTGATCTTTCACTCCCGGGCGGTGCATGGCTCGCCGGCCAACCGCTCAAACCGCCAGCGGCGCCTGATGATCTGGGAGATGACCGCCACTGATGCCTGGCCCCTGGCCGGGCTGCGCGATGGTTACGAAGAATTCCAGCGATGGGTCATCCGCGGCGAAGGCGGCCTGGTGCCGCGTCTGGAAGATGTGCCGGTGCGCATGCCTTATCCCTTGGCCACCCACGGTGGCTCGATTTACGAAAACCAGCGCGGTATGGTGCGGCAGTATTTCGAACATGTGGGCGCCGCGGGCGGGTAGTTCAATGGCGAAAATGGTCTAGTGCGGCACGCCGGCGCCAATATCAATAAAGTTATGTTGCTCGGCCGCGGCAAGCTGTTGAAATTGATCGGCTGCCGGCGGCGGGTTGTCGCTATCGAACATACCGAACACATTCAGCATCTGCGGCGGTCGTCCCTCCCTGTTGGGCCGCAGGGGCAGGCTTAGAATTTCCACCGGCCGGCTACTCTGACCGGCAAAAGCAACGCGCCAGATCCAAATAGCGCCACAGGGCTGTTTCGCGGTTCGTACCGTGCGCGCACCGCGCGGGGCGCGGTTCTCGGGCTCCGTCAAGTCCAGCAAATTGCGGCCCGTCAGCTCAACCCCCATGATCTCCCGGATCATGGTGCCTGCTAGACGAAAGCTAATCTCCGTCTCGGAAAAAACGTCGACCAGCGTAATCCATGGCAGAATTCCGGCGATGTCTTCAAGCCGCATATCTGACCGCCGGGGCATGAGCTTTTCGCCACGCCAAACGGGCCAAGCCGCGGCCAGACTCTGACAGTTCTTGGTCTCGGGTCTTAAATTATTCAAATCCATGACCCATACCGGTCAATGATGAAGCGGAACTAGGCGCATAAAGACATTTTGCGCGCAGCAAGTCAAAGCCACGTTGAAACAGAGAAATCCGGGCAGATGGCGAAAAGTTGAACATGGAAATGCAAGAAAGTCACTTATATGTACCCCGTCGACCTGTTCTGATGTCTGCATCCAAAAAATGGAAAGAATGGCAAAGGGGAAAACCATGATGGCACGAAACACTTATCTGACTGCATTGGCGTTGGCCGTGGCGCTGTTTTTCACGGCACCGGCAAGCGCCAAAGAAGCGATCTACAGCAACTGGTTGGGCCAGGCCATCGGCGGCTATGACCCGGTGGCTTATTTCACGGCAGGCAAGCCGGTGGAAGGCAACGGCGACTTCACCGCTAAATGGAAGGGCGCGGACTGGCGCTTCGCCACAGCCGCCAACCGGGATTTGTTCATTGCCATGCCGGAAAAATACGCCCCGAAATATGGCGGCTATTGCGCCTATGCCGTGGCCCAGAATTCGACCGCCAAGATTGATCCGACCGCCTGGGCCATCGTGGATGGCAAGCTGTATCTGAACTATTCCCATGCTATCCAGAAAACCTGGACGGCGGACCGGGCTGCCTATATCGCCGCTGCCGACAGGAACTGGCCCAGTGTGTTGAATTAGATGTACTGCAATAGGCGTGCGGCAATAGGGGCCCGCCTATTGCGCTGTCAAGGGCAGTTCCAGGCGGGCTGAAAGGCCGCCCAAACCGGAGTCATGCAGGCTTAGACTGCCCTGATACAGCCCGGCCATGTCCGCCACAATGGCCAGACCCAGACCCGATCCCGGTTTGCTTTCATCCAGACGGCTGCCCCGCGCCATGACTTCGGTCCGGCGTTCGGGGGCAAGGCCGGGACCATCATCATCAACAGACAAAAGTACCTTCGTACCGGTGCCGCGCATCTCGACCCGGACCTTTCCTTGGGCCCACTGACAGGCGTTGTCCATAAGATTGCCCAGCATCTCCTGTAGATCCTCGCGCTCACCCGCGAAGGCCAGATCCGGCTCCGCCTCAACCACGATCTGCACGCCCCGCTCGGCGTGCAGTCGGGTCAGAACCCTGGCCAATTCCGCCAGCACCGGCTGGATTGGGCAATGGGCGCCCAGGACACCGGCGGCTGCGGCGGTACGGGCGCGGGAGAGGTGCCGGTCGACCTGGCGGCGCATTTCCACCACTTGACGCTGAACCAGGGTGCCTAACTCGCTGTCCCCCCTGTTTTCGCTGGCGGCGGCTTCGTTAGCCAGGACAGCCAGAGGAGTCTTCAGGGCATGGGCCAGATCACCCGCATGGGCGCGGGCGCGGCCAATGACAGCGGCCTGATGACCCAGCAAGGTATCAATTTCGTCCGCCAGGGGTTGGATTTCGGCGGGAAACGCGCCTTGCAACTGCTCCGCCCGGCCAGCACGGATGGCGGCCAGGGCACGGCCGATATGTGCCAGGGGGCGCAGGCCGATCTGCACCTGCAACACCATTGCCGCAATCAGGCCCAGGCCCAGAATAACCAAAGCCGCCGCCAACAGACGGTCAAACCGGTCGATGTCGGCCTGACCGGCGGCACCGTCACCAGCCAATTGAAACAAGAACACGCCGCCATTCTCGTCTGGGGCCTCGTCCAGGGTCAGGCGCCGCGCCACCAAACGCAGTTGCGTTCCATTGGGGCCGACAAAATCCTCGAATATTGTTCCGGATCCGGTTTCATTCGGCTTCGGCAAGGTGGCGTCCCACAGGGAGCGGGACCGCAATAAAGGGCCGTCCACGCCGGAAATCTGCCAATACCAGCCCGACAGGGGTTGTTGGAAGCGTGGGTCCGGCAAGGGCCGGCGCAGACCAGGCGTGCCCTTGGCGTCCCATTCACTGGCCGCCATGACGCCTTCCAGCTGCGCCGCCAGCTGTTCATCGAAGCCGCGCCCGACCTGATCAGCGAACAGCGCCGACAACAACGCCCAGGCCGCAATCAGCGCCACGGCACACCATAGCGCCGCCATGGCGATCAGGCGCAGGCGGAGGGAGTTGCCCTTAATCTTCATCGCCCCCGCCAACAGGATTGTCCGGTTCGCAAAGGCGATAGCCCAGGCCGCGCACGGTCCTGATCAGATCGGCCCGGGTTTTGCGCCGCAAACGTCCGACGAAGACTTCTATGGTATTGGAATCCTTGTCGAAATCCTGATCATAGAGATGCTCCACCAGCTCCGTGCGGGAGATGACCTTGCCCTGATGATGCATCATGTATGACAACAAGCGGTATTCCAGGGCGGTCAAGGCGACGGCCTGGCCATGCAGGCTGACCTTCGAGGCGGCAATATCCAGGCGCAGCGGCCCGCATTCTATTTCATTGCTGGCATGCCCTGCCGCCCGCCGCAGCAACGCCCTGATACGGGCCAGCATCTCCTCCATATGGAACGGTTTGGCCAGATAGTCGTCGGCGCCCGCATCGATGCCGGAAACCTTGTCGGACCAGCGGTCCCGGGCGGTCAGGATCAGCACCGGCATATCCCGGCCATCCCGGCGCCAGCGCTGCAGCACGGTTATGCCATCCAGCGCCGGCAGGCCAAGGTCCAGGACGGCCGCGTCATAGGGCTCGGTATCACCCAAAAAATGGCCTTCCTCGCCGTCATGGGCGACGTCCACCGCATAGCCGGCGTCAGCCAACGCGCCCTGCAACTGCCGGGCCAGGTCCTTGTCATCCTCAACCACCAGCAAACGCATCACTCTCGCCTCTTACTTTGCAAAACCCGGCCCGATTGCGCATCAACGATCAGGCGATGGACTTGATCGCCGGGCGCCAGCAGTTTCAGGCGGTATATCCAGCGCCCCTGGCGGTTCTGTTTCAGGTCCGCATCCAGCAGACGGCCCGGATAACGCCGGCCCAGACGCTGCATTATCTGTTGCAGGGGCAGAACATCACCGGCACTGACCGCATCGCGGGCGCGGTTATGATCACTGTCGCGTTCACGGCTCTTACGCCGATCCTGCTTCACCAGTAGCAGCAAACCATGCTGATGCAACCGTGGCACGGCGTGCTCCACCCACGGCGCCAATGGCAGATATTTTGCCTGCCCCGCGACGGGCAGCGCCAGCGCGGTGGCGAAAAGCAATATGCTGAGAATTCCTCGAACCATATCAGATACTACCTCAGACCACCTGAACCATGGGTGAACGAATTGCGGCCCCAATATGGACGCGATAATATTGACTTCCGGGGCCCGAGGCGGGTATCTGCAAGCCAACGGGCGGCCTGCAGGCTCCCACAGCTCCTTTTTTCAACAACGGCGGACCGATCAGGCATGGCGTCCTATCAATACATCTACACGATGC
>JABIWH010000063.1 GCA_018701215.1 Rhodospirillaceae bacterium | reverse complement strand
CACAAAAGAGGCCATAATTTGGAGTACGGCGTTTAATTTGCCTGATCGGTGGTGGGCGTTGTTTGCACAAGCGCCACCCCGGACAAGGCAATAAGCCGGAGTTGAGGGCAAGACATTGAATTTGGCGCGCATTCTTTTAATAGTTGCCGCGCTCGCAGTCGCGGGCGTGACCGCCTATCTTGTCAAAAGCTACTTGCAAGATAAGGAGGCTCAGATTGCCGAGAGCGGTCAAAACCAGACAAGCGAGAAATCGCCGACCGTGCAAGTTCTGGTCGCGCTCAGCAACCTGCCCACGGGCACCATCGTCAATCCAGATCTATTTCGCTGGCAAAACTGGCCGGAAGACGGCCTGTCACCCGAGTATATTGTACAAGGCGCCGTGAAGGGCAAGGCGGACGGCGCCGAGAGCACGTCAGCCATGAAACCGGCTGATCTGACCGGCTGGGCCGTACGCCGGGGTATCACGGCGGGTGAGCCGATTACCAAGGCGCGCCTGCAGGAACCCGGCAAGGCCGGTTTCCTGGCCGGTGTCCTGGCGCCTGGCATGCGCGCGGTCTCCATAAGCATTAACGCCGAGTCCGGCGCCGCCGGCTTTATTCTGCCCGGTGACCGGGTAGACGTGGTGCTGACCCAGCAGATCCGTCAGACAGGGGGAGATGGCGCCAACCGCGAGAAAGTCATCTCCGAGACCGTCATCGCCGATATTCGCGTGCTGGCCATTGATCAGACCTTTAATGATATCGTGGAACAAACCAAGGTTGGTAAAACCGTTACGCTGGAACTGACCCCGAAACAGGCCGAGGGACTGGCGGTGGCCAAGCGGATGGGGCGTGTTTCACTGTCGCTGCGCAGCCTGGTCCGGGATGCCAAATTGGAGACGAAATCCGCCTTCACCTCCGACGAGGAAGTCAGCCGTTTTCTGCGTGGCCGCGCCTCCACCGTGCCCAGGGTATTGGTGGCCAAGCGTAAACTGCCCCCCGGCATCCTGTTGCGCGATACCGATATGACCTGGCAACAGCTGGCCGCCGGCGACAGTGGCGAAGGCATGATCTTCGAAGCCTTGACGTCGACCATCGCCTTGCGCGGTTCCTATTTGAAAGCCGGCGTTGATGGCCGCGGCGCCATCCTGCATGAAAACATCATCCGCCCGGGCCAACAGGGATTTATCATCGCCGCGCTGGCGCCGGGCATGCGCGCGGTTTCCATGCTGGTAACTCAGGTCAGCGGTGTGTCGGGCTTTATCTCGCCGGGCGACAAGGTTGATCTGCTATTGACCCATCAAGTTGCCGACACCTCCGAAAATCCTGTTCTGTCGCCGCGCAAGTTCAGCGAAACCATTCTTAGGGATCTGCGCCTGCTGGCCATTGAACAGGTGATCGATGCCAGCACCGGCAAACCGCAGGTGGGCGGCACCGTTACCCTGGAAGTAGCGCCGAACGAGGCGGAGGTCGTCGCGTTGGCGGCATCCATGGGCGATTTATCACTGTCCCTGCGATCGGTACCGGCCGACGACAGCGGCGACGACGGGAACCTGCAAGAAGCGCATGCGACCTCGGATATAGAGGCCAGTCAAGCCCTGCTCGATCAATTGATTTTGGGTACCCGGCGCGACCCCAGTTTGCTACAGCGCCGGCGGCAGTTGAGCCGCGGGGCACACAAGCGCGTCAAACCCAAGACGGCTGCCGCGCCTAGTCAAAATAGTCGCGAAGACCGCAACAAATCGATTACGATCTATCGCGCGACAAACCCGACAACCGTTGTCATAGAGAGGTAACGGCATGTTGGAACGCGCAGTCATAATCATCTCTCTCGCCCTGTTCGGCTTAACTTGGAGCGCCACCGCCAGTGCGCAAACCAAGCAGGTCATGGTGCCGGCAACCAGCGGCGGGCAGATCGAAATCGGCAGTTTGGAATTGCACGACGGCCTGCCGGCACGGGCCATCAACCTGCCCGAAGGCAAGGCGCGCCTGATCCGCCTGCCGATGGAAGTACGTGATGTTTTGGTCGCGAACCCGGCGGTCGCCAATGTCGTCGTCAAAACGCCGCGTCTGATATATCTGGTGGGCTTGGCGGTCGGTTCCACCAATGCCTTTTTCCTGGACGCCGAAGGCAAGGAAGTGCTGCGCCTGGAAATTCAGGTACAACTGGATGTGATCTCGGCCAACAAATCCATCAAAACGCTGCTGCCCGATACGGATATCAACGTCACGGCGGTCAATTCACATCTGTTCCTGACCGGCAATGTCCGCTCCGCCGATATTTCGGAAAATGCCCGGGTGATCGCCGCCCGGTTCGTCCCCGATGAAGCCAACGTCATTAATATGCTGGTGGTAATGGAGGATCAGCAGGTCATGCTGCAGGTCCGGGTGGCTGAAATCAACCGCAATGTCTTGAAGGAATTGGGCATCAACCTGTTTGATGCGGTCAGCGGGGCGTTCTCCACCCTGTCTTCGGGCGACTTCGCCTTGCGCCTGGGTACCACCAGCCCGACCACGGATACGCCCTATCTCAACATAGGCGGTTCTTATACGCCAAACGCCGGCGATACCCTGACCGTCGCCATCAATGCGCTGGAAGAAAACGGCCTTATAAAGACCCTGGCCGAGCCGAACCTGACCACAGTATCGGGCGAACCCGCAACATTTCTGGCGGGCGGTGAATATCCGATCCCGGTATCGTCCGACGACGGTCAAATCTCGATCAGCCAGGAACCCTTCGGCGTGGCCTTGAGCTTCACACCGGTGGTGATGAATTCGGGCCATATTTCCCTGCGCATCTTTACCGAGGTCAGCGCCCTGTCGAACAATGGTGCCATAACCCTGGCGAATATTCAGGTCCCGGCCTTGACCGTGCGGCGGGCGGAAACGACGGTTGAACTACCCTCGGGCGGCAGCATCATGATAGCGGGCCTGTTGCAGGAAAACGAAACCGCCGGCATTCGCGGCGTACCCGCTTTCAAGGACGTGCCGGTCTTGGGCGCATTTTTCAGCAACAACAGCGTGGAAAAATCGGAAACCGAATTGATCATCGCCGTGACCGCCTATCTGGTTAAACCCGTCGCGCCCAAGCAACTCAAGACGCCGCTCGACGGCATGATACCGGCCAGCGACTATGACCGATATTTTCTGGGCCGCATGAACGGTGTCTACATTGGCAATGCAAAAACCACCACGGCCTCGTTGCAAGGGCCGATCGGATATATCCTGGAGTGATGGGAGGCAAATGATGACAAATATTGAGCCAGTATCATTGCATCCATCCGAGCCGAAGGCGGCGCCGGGGCAGTTGGCCTTGGGCATCGCCAAAATTGCCATGGCGGCGCTTTGCCTTGGTTTGCTGGCCGGCTGCATGCCAAATTCCCCCGAGGCGGCGGCGAATACTGAAAGCCGCTATCCATTGGCCGCGGAAAGCCAATTGGTCACCCAGCCCGTCGTTTTCGAGGCCGGCCAGGCGGAACTCGACAAGGTGGAGAAAAGCCGCCTCGACGTCTTTCTGGCATATTTTCTGCAAAGCGGCGGCGGCGCGCTCGAGATCCGGCAGACGGCGGACGCCTATGACCCCCAGGCCGAGGCGCGTATGCAGGCCGTGCACCGCTATCTTCTTCTCCACGGCGCCCAACGGCATGAAATTCGCCTGCGCCGCATTGCCGGCGCCAGCGCCGAGGGCGGCCCCATCATCCTGAGTTTTGAGAAATTCACGGCGACGGCCTACAAGTGCGGTCAGCGCAATGCGCGAATATCGCCAAATCCAACCAATACGCAGCATCCCGACATGGGCTGTTCCGTGCGTTCGAACATGGCGGCGATGATTTCCAATCCTGCTGAACTGGAACGGCCCCGTGTGCGGCAGCCGGGCAGTGCCGCGCGTCGGGCCCGGGTCATTCAAAATCACCACGCGGGCCAACCGACGGAATCGGCACGCGGCGACGGCGAGAGCGCCAGCTCCATCCGCGATTTAGGTGGCTAGCCAAAATGACGGGATACCGGATAACAATAGTTATTGCCTTCGTGCGAGAGATAAGGGAGCGGCGCCATTCTTAGGATAAACGTCAATGCCTGGCTGGTGAACGAGGACAGCCAAACAGCCGTGGTCGATGGCCTGGGCGACCGCAAGATGTCGCGCTCCAACGTCGATGCACGGATGGGCGGCATTGAAGCTGCGATCGCGCATTACCAGGAAAATGCGACCCCGCAGCTGATCCTGCTGGAAACCGCTTCCGAAGGCGACGAAGTATTGAACGAACTGGACCGCCTGGCGGAAGTTTGCGATTCCGGCACCAACGTCCTGATGATGGGTGCGGCCAACGACATTGGCCTTTATCGCGAATTGATCCGCCGCGGCGTCGCGGACTACCTGGTGGGCCAGGTCGCACCACGGCAGGTTCTGGACGCGGTCACGACGATTTTCGAAGATCCCGATGCGCCGCCCATGGGCCGCTCCATCGCCTTCATGGGCAGCCGCGGCGGCAGTGGATCATCGTCCATCGCTCACAACGTGGCCTGGCACCTGGGCCAGGAATATGGCGAGGAAGTATCCGTCATCGACCTCGATGTTACTTTTGGCACCGCGGCGCTTTCCTTCAATCTGGAAACCCAGCAAACACTGGAACAGGCCCTGGCCGATCCCAGCCGCCTGGACGATCAATTGCTGGAACGTTTTCTCGTCGAATATGATGAAAATGTCAGACTGCTGGCATCGCCCTCTAATTTGGATGCCGAAGAACGGATAATGGCGGAATCCCTGGACCGTTTGCTGGACCTCGTACGCCGGCGATCATCCTTCGTGGTGCTGGACGTACCCCACCGCTGGGCGCCATGGGTACAACAGATGCTGCTTGATGCGGACGAAACCGTGATCGTGGGCGTGTTGGACCTGTCGGGACTGCGTGATACGAAAAACCTGATCGACCGTCTGCGCAAACAGCGCGGGCCGACCTCGCCCGTGCACATGGTTCTGAACCATCACGGCGCCTTCAAGAAGACCGAGCTGTCGCCGAAGGATTTTGAAACCGCGCTGGAAGTAAAACCTGATGCCATCATTCCGCATGCACCAGCCTTGTTCGGTACCGCCTCCAATAACGGTCAAATGCTGGGCCAAGTCAGCGGCAAGCACAAATCAGTGGATGTTCTGTTGGAATTGGCCCAACTTGTAAGCGGGCGGCAGCCGCAACAAAAGACTAAAAAGAGTCTGCTGGATCAGCTAGGCTTGAAAAGTAGAAAAAAAGCTAAGGCGAAATAAAGATGTTTGGCAAACGTACTGGCGGGCCGGAGGTCAAACCAAAAGCCCCTGAAGTCGAGGCCCCGGAGGCAAGTCCGGTGCCTGAGGCGCCGCCGCCTGTTCAGGCTGCCCCACCCAAGCCAGTGGAGCCCGAGCCCGTAGCGGCCGTCGATCACAGTGCTCTTTTCGGTGACGAACGGGACCGCTACAACGAAACCAAGCAGAGTATTTTTGCCTCCCTGGTCGAGGCCGTGGATCTGACTGAACTAGGCAAACTGGATTCCAGCCAGGTACGCGAAGAGATTACCGATATCGTCGGCGAAATTATCGCCATGAAGGCGATGGTGCTTTCCAGTACGGAACAGCAATCCCTGATCACCGACATCTGCAACGATGTGCTGGGACTTGGTCCGTTGGAACCGTTGCTGGAACGCGACGACATCGCCGATATCATGGTCAACGGCGCGGAAAAGGTCTACATCGAAGTCGATGGCCAAATCGAGCTGACCGACATCCGCTTTCGCGACAACGCGCAGTTGATGAACATCTGCCAGCGCATCGTCTCCGCCGTCGGCCGGCGGGTGGACGAGGCCAGCCCCATTTGTGACGCGCGCCTACTGGATGGCAGCCGCGTCAATGTCATCGGGCCGCCTCTGTCCATTGATGGCGCCACCCTGACGATACGTAAGTTTAAGAAAGATAAGCTGCGGATTCAGAATCTGGTCGATTTCGGCTCGATCACGCCCATGGGCGCGAAACTATTAGGTGTTATTGGTGCCTGCCGCCTGAATATCCTGGTCTCGGGCGGCACGGGTTCGGGCAAGACGACCCTGTTGAATGCATTGACCGCGTTCATCGAAGAGGGCGAGCGGACCATCACCTGTGAGGATTCGGCCGAACTGCAATTGCAGCAGCCCCACGTCGTGCGCCTGGAAACGCGGCCGCCCAACCTAGAGGGCGCCGGCGAAATTACCATGCGCGATCTGGTCAAGAACTGCCTGCGTATGCGCCCGGAACGGATCATCGTTGGCGAGGTCCGCGGCCCCGAAGCATTCGATCTGTTGCAGGCGATGAATACCGGCCATGACGGCTCCATGGGTACGATCCATGCCAATAATCCGCGCGAAGCAGTCAGCCGCGTGGAAAACATGATTGCCATGGGCGGTTTCAATCTACCGGCCAAGACCGTCCGCGAACAAATATCTTCCGCCGTGCATATCATCGTTCAGGCAGCCCGCCTGCGCGACGGCAGCCGCAAGATCACCCATGTTACCGAAGTCATCGGCATGGAAGGCGATGTGGTCACTTTGCAGGATTTATATACCTATGAAATCCTTGGCGAAGACGAAAACGGTAAATTGATCGGCGAACATAAACCGACGGGTCTGCGGCCTTCGTTTTGGGACCGGGCAAAATATTTCGGCCGGGAGCAGGAGCTGGTTGAAGCCCTCGGCATGTAACGTGGCACGCGCCTGGGCGCACGCGATATCGGGCCGCTTTTACGGGCTGCCTGGTCGAAGCTGTTTTATTGATTTGTCGCTGGCAAGCTGAGCAGAGGAGGCGAGCATGGATTTAGGCATTTTGGTGTTTGTCGTGGCCGGCGCCGTTTTTCTAACGATGACGATCCTCACCTTTCTGATCGTCATGCCGCAGCTAAAAACGCGCTCGAACCTGAAACAACGGATCGCCATCGCCTCCGGCAAGATGGGCGACGTCAAGTTGGCGCGGGGGGGACGCAGCGAAAGCGGCGGCAAAAAACGGGATATCCAATCACGCCTGAAAGAACTTGAAGCGGCAAAGACGAAAAAATCCTTCGCCGTAAAAATGCGCGGAACCCTGCGCCAGGCCGGTCTGCGCACAACCCTGCGAAATTATTTTCTGTTATGCGCCGGACTGTCGATCGCGGCCGCCGCCATTCATATCCTGCTTGGCTATCCCATGGTCGGGCTCCTGCCCGTGGCCATCACCGTTGGCTTTGGCTTGCCGCGCTATGTTGTCGCCAGGATGTCAAAACGGCGGGTCGCCAAATTTACCAAGGAATTCGCCAATGCCGTGGATGTCATCGTGCGCGGCATCAAATCAGGCCTGCCGGTCGGCGAATGTCTGAACGTGATCGCGACGGAAAGCCCGGAGCCGGTCGCCGGCGTATTCACGGAAATCGTGGAATCGCAAAAACTCGGCCTGCCCCTCAACGACGCCTTGGAGCGGGCCCAGGAACAGATGAAAACGGCGGAGATGCAGTTCTTTGCCATCGTCCTTGCGATCCAGTCACAAACTGGCGGTAATCTGGCCGATACCCTGCAAAATCTCTCCAACATTCTACGCGACCGCAAGAAAATGGCGGACAAGGTCAAGGCCCTGTCGTCGGAGGCGAAGTCCTCCGCCGGGATCATTGGCTCGCTGCCGTTTCTCATGACGGCGCTGTTGTATTTGGTCAGTCCAGAATACATCACCCCCCTGTTCGTTGACAATCTTGGTCAGATCTTGATCGCCTGCGGTCTGGCCTGGATGAGCATTGGTGTCTTTATCATGAAACAAATGATCAATTTTGAAGTCTGATGAGCGGCATACTTTCACCAGAAAACATCATCATTGCGCTGGGTAGCATCGGCGCCTTTCTGACCATTGTCGCTTTTGGCATGCCGATGCTGGGCAGCGATAACTTGCGCTCGCGCCTGAAGACCGTTGCCGCCCGGCGCGAGGAATTAAGCGCCGCGGCGCGAAGAAAATTCGCCAACCAGCCGTCAACCCTGCGCCAACAGGCCAGCCGATCCTATGTCACCTTCCTAGTCGACAAATTAAGGCTGATCAATCCCGCCGATAGCGTCTCGATCAAGAACAAACTAGCCCAGGCGGGCATGCGCTCGGAAGGGCATTTGTACACCTACGCCTTCTTCCGTTTCGTGGCACCTATCCTGTTTGCCCTGTTGACGGCGATCTATTTGTTTCTTCTGGCCAAGGTAGAGATGGGCCCGTCCATGAAGATCGTCTATTCCTTCGGCGCGGCGGTGGTCGGTTTCTTCATGCCCCAGATCATCGTCAAGAACAAAATCCAGAACCGGCAAAAAGCGATCCAGAAAATTTTTCCCGACGCCCTGGATCTGATGGTGATCTGCGTCGAGGCCGGCCTGTCCATGGAAGCCGCCTTTCATCGGGTCGCCAGTGAATTACAGAACCAAGGACCCGAATTGACCGAGGAACTGGGCCTGACAACGGCGGAATTGGCATTCCTGCCCGACCGCCGCCAAGCCTTGATGAATTTATCTGAACGTACCGGTCTGCCGGCGATGAGGTCCCTGGTTACCGCATTGGCACAGGCGGAAAAATACGGCACGCCGGTCAGCGTCAGCCTCCGCGTTCTATCCCAGGAACAGCGCGATGATCGAATGTCGAAGGCGGAACAAAAGGCCGGCGCCCTGCCCGCCCAATTGACCGTGCCGATGATCGTGTTTTTCCTGCCCGTGCTGTTTATCGTCTTGATCGGCCCCGCGATCATCAAGGCCATGAACACCATTTAGACCCGATCAGATTAGACCCGGTGAGGCCTTTGACGACGTCAAGGTGAGCGGATCAACAGGCAGGGCACATCGCGGATTGCCAATTTCAGGCAGGTTTCATCAACCATCTCACGATCGGGTACCGGGCGTGAATTGACCCGGAAAAAGTCACCCCGTTCCGGAACCGTCACAGTTTCCACCACCAGATCCACCGAACGCAACAGATCGCCATGCTTCTTCAACAGCTTCAGGCGCATGGCTTCAGCTCCATCCAAGGACTTGAAACTGCCTAATTGCAGGCGATAGCCCCCCGGTGCGACCGACGCCAGCTGTGCCCCTGGCGAAATGGCATCAGGTTTGCCCGCTGGGACGGCTTCGGACGTCGCGGTTGAGCTTTCCGCCCCGGGCGGTGAAGTTTTCGCGGCACCATTTGTCGCGGTATTATCGGTCGCGGTCTTTTCCGGCTCCTTCGCCGCCGACTGTGGGGTAACCGCTTGCACTTCAGCCGCTTGCATGGGTTTTCCATTATCGGCGGGTTCAGCCGTCTTAACCGCCTCAGTCGGCACCGGCGCCGGTTTCATGGCGGCCTTTTCAGGCGTTTTCTCGTCAGCTTCAGGTGCGGTCACAGCAACACTTTCCGTGGCGCTTTCGGAGGCAGTTTTGGCGTCGGCCGCTTCCCCGCCCGGCGTCGGCGCCAACTTCTTCGTCGGCGCGACCGTGGCTTCCGCCTTGGCTTGCGGTTCGGCGGGGGCTGTTTCCACCGCGTCCCTGGCCATGGCCTTGTCGGCCTGCGTCGCCACGGCCGTCGCCGGGCCATCTTCGGAAGCTATAATTTCAGGCGGTGCCCGCTTTTCGGATGACGGCTTTGCGGCCAACCGCACAGTTGAGGCCGCCTGTGGTGCCGCCGATGACACCGCCGGGGCTGCCGTCGGCGCCGCGCCGCCCGACATGCCCGCGCGCAGTTGCCGGTAATAGGTCATATTCTGGTCCGCCACCTCTGGCGGCATGTCGCGGCGGACATATTGCTCGGCCGAAGCCAAATCGCCCTTCATAGCGTAGAGCAGAGCCAGATTTTGCCGCATTCGTGGTGTCGCCTCCGGCAAGGCGGCCGCCCGCTCCAGAATTTCCAACGCCTCCCCCAGGCGTCCGGCCTGGGCCAGGGAAAGAGCGAAATTATTCATCACCGCGGCGTTTTCCGGTGACAGCTGCAAGGCCTGCCGATAACGCCGTTCGGCCTGTTCGTACATACCCAACCGATCATGTCCGATCGCCAGGGCCACCTTGATATCCCAACGTTTGCCCTCGACCTCGGCATCAACCCTTGATAATTGATCGATCGCCTTCAACGGCTCGCCCAGGGACAATTGCACCTTGCCCAATTCGGCGCGCAAATCGTAATCCTTTGGCGCTTCCTTCAAGGCGCGCAGGATTATGGCTTGCGCCTCGCGGGCCTGTTGCAGATGACGCAAACCACGCGACAGCCCGACAACCGCCTCGATATCGGATGCATCCCGATTGTACAGGTTGCGGTAGTAGCTGGCGGCCGTCGCATAATCGCGGCGTTTCTCGAAACTTTCAGCGGCCTGGAAAAGACTGCGGTCAAGGTCGCCCAGTTTCTTGGCCCGCTGCTGGGGCGGTTCCGCCACACAGCCAGCCAGGAACAAGCCGCCGGCAAAACCCAGACTTACGATCCGGGCGGCAAGGCGCGCGCCACGGCTAAAAGTAGGCTGAAAATCCGGTCGAATGCCAAGACGGCAGGAAATGTCTATCTTCATACTCTTCCCTGTACGCAAATGTCCGGCGCGCACCATTGTACTATTGTAATCTAGATGGTGATAACAACATAGGATACAATAGAAAATACTTCCATTATCTTTAGGTATTAGCGCTGAGTTCCATCGTTAAGCTGTTATGGTTAAGGATTCATTGTCAAATAGGCGCTATTAATTTCCTATAATAGATGCTTGCTGGAATGGGATGTGGTATTTTTTGGTAGGGAAGGGAAACGGATTCGTAGATTTAGCATTGCGACAATTGCGAAATGCCAAACGCGGATGTTGTTTACCTTGGCGGCGGACAAATAGGTAACCGGTGATAAGCCAATTTGTATTGAGGGCACGTAATGAACAATCGAAAACCCTGCCTAGGGCAGTCGCTAGGTCGTTTGGGCCCATTTCATTTAGGACTGGGCTATTTAGTCATTATCGCGGTCGCGCTGGGTTTTGCGGTCGGCCAGGCCGATGCAGCCGAGACCGTCGCTGTTGAAACCGGTCAGGCCGGTACAGCCGATGTTTTTGCCATTGAAATCGGCAAGGCCCAACTGATCCAGCTATCCGCGACCCCGGATGTGATAATGCTTGGCAATCCAGCCGTGGCCGATGTGGTGGTAGAGGACAACGGCCTGTTGTTTCTGCTGGGCCGGGAGCCGGGAGAAACCAACATGTTGATCCTGGATGACACGGGCAAAGTCGTCATCTCGGCCGCCATCGTGGTCGGCCCCATGAAAAAGCGCCGGGTCACCGTTGACCGCGGCCCGCAAGCCTTCACCTTGAGCTGCAATCCGCGCTGCGTGCCGGTGGCAACGCCCCAGGGCAGCGGCGCGACGACGGCGGCGGCGGCAGGCGCCGCGTCTGCCGGTGGAGAGGAAGCCGAACAAGCGGCGGCAGGCGATCCGGCAGCGGAAATCGCCAACGCCTTGAGCGGCCTGCTGGGCAATCAGCAGGGACAGGAATAACCGGAAATTTTCGGAAACGCACTAAGGGAAACAGAGCGATGAAAGTGCTGGTTGTCGACCGGGATCCGCTATTTTCACGGTTGTTGAAATCAAAGTTGGAGAAATGGGGCCATCGCGTCACGGTGGAACACGATGGCGCGGCGGCCTATGAACTGGTCGCCAAGGAGCCCTATCGCATGGTGATCCTGGATTATGACCTGCCTGGCATAGGTGGCCTGGAATTGTGCGAACGCATTCGCAAAATTGAACGGCCGCGCTACACCTACATCGTATTTTATGCCGATTTTACCGAGAAGGCAGCGGTGATGTCCTGCCTGGAGGCGGGCGCCGACGATTATTTGAACAAGCCCCTGAATACGGCTGAGTTGCAGTTGCGTATCAAGGCAGGCAAACGTCTGTTGAATATGGAGGACATGTTGCGTGAAGGCGCCGGCATGGACCTGAGCACGGGCGTGGTCAACGATGCCAGCTTTCGGGAATTCTTTCGCGTTGTGATGGCCGACAGCCAGCGCGCCAAAAAGGAAGGCGCGCTAATATACGTCCGGGTCACCAACTATCACGCCGCCTCGGAGGCCCATGGCTTTAACCCCACCGAATCCATGATGGCCGGTGTCGCGAACCTGCTACAGAATATCGCCCGCGCCTCGGACCTGGTGGCGCGCCTTTCGGACGACACTTTCTGCATCATGCTGCAACTGACCAATTGGGACAAATGCGTCCCCGTGGCGGAAAAAATAGCCACGCAAGCACCGAATATCGCGGTGATGCTGGAGCATGGCGCCATCGCGCCGGAGGTCGAGATATCCGCCTCGAATTACCCGCAAGGCGACCTGAATTATGGTCAAATTCTGGATCACGGCGAACGGACGGTCTATCCGCAAGCGGCATTGCTCGGTTCACCAGCAGCCGCGGCGAATGATACGGTTGAAGCGACGCCGCCGCCCGGTTGAGGCATTTTCAGCCGACAGCCCTTTCGAACCACACAACAGACCCACACGGCGGGCCCGCTAGACCACGTTCACAGAACATAGACCTGTTTGATGGCGCGTGGAGGCCGCGCTTCCCAGCGCCGTGGCGTCGTTGAAGGTTTTGCCCGTAGTCCCACT
>JABIWH010000062.1 GCA_018701215.1 Rhodospirillaceae bacterium | reverse complement strand
GTACTCAACATGCGCCGTCGAGATCGTGATGCCACGGGCGCGCTCTTCGGGCGCCTTGTCAATGTCATCATAGGCCGTGAACTCGGCACCACCGGCTTCCGCCAGGACCTTCGTGATCGCAGCCGTCAGCGTCGTCTTGCCGTGATCAACGTGGCCAACCGTGCCGACATTGCAATGCGGCTTCGTACGCTCAAATTTTGCCTTCGCCATTTCCTTAGTCCTTCAAAATCAGGCAAGCTTGGCGCGGACTTCGTCCGACACCGCCTGCGGTACTTGTTCGTAATGATCAAAATGCATGGTGAATTGAGCCCGGCCCTGAGTGGCCGAACGCAGGTTGTTCACATAACCAAACATGTTGGCCAGGGGCACCATGGCGCCGATGACCTGGGCATTGCCCCGGATCTCGGTGCCGGTGACATGACCACGACGGCGGTTCAAATCGCCCATCACATCGCCAACATATTCTTCCGGCGTCACCACCTCGACCCGCATGATGGGCTCCAGCAGCTTCGGCTTGGCCGACATCACCAGTTCGCGGAAGGCCGCGCGCGAGGCGATCTCGAATGCCATCACCGAGGAGTCAACATCATGATAGGCGCCATCCACCAGGGTGATTTTCCAATCAATCAGTGGGAAGCCAGCCAAAACACCACCGGCGGCCACCGACATAATGCCTTTTTCGACACCAGGGATGTATTCCTTGGGCACATTGCCGCCGACAATCTTGCTGTCGAAGATTTCGCCTGAACCCGGCTCGCCCGGTTCCAGCTCCAGCTTGATGCGGGCGAACTGGCCGGAACCACCAGTCTGCTTCTTATGGGTGTAATCCAGATCCGCCGCGCGGCCGATGGTTTCGCGATAAGCCACCTGCGGCGCGCCGACGTTGGCGTCGACCTTGAATTCGCGCTTCATGCGGTCGACCAGAATTTCAAGATGCAATTCGCCCATGCCCTTGATCACGGTCTGGCCGCTTTCATTATCGGAGGTGACCCGGAAAGAAGGATCTTCATCCGCCAGGCGCTTCAGGGCCGCGCCCATTTTTTCCTGATCTTGTTTGGTCTTGGGCTCGACCGCGACCTCGATGACCGGATCCGGGAACTCCATCCGCTCCAGAACCACGACGTTCGAGGGGTTCGACAGGGTCTCGCCCGTCGTCGTATTCTTCAGGCCGCACAAAGCCAGGATATCACCGGCGCGGGCCTCTTTCACGTCTTCACGGCTGTTGGCATGCATCAACAACATGCGGCCGATGCGTTCGCGGGTGCCCTTGACGCTGTTCAAGACCGTGCTGCCGCTTTCCAAAACGCCGGAATAGACCCGCACAAATGTCAACGACCCCACGAAGGGGTCGGTCATGACCTTGAAGGCCAGGGCGGCGAAGGGCTCGTCATCGCTGCTGTTACGGATAATCTCTTCGTCCCGGTCCGGATGGCTGCCGACCATGGCTTCCAGATCGGTCGGAGCCGGCAAAAAGTCCACCACGCCATCCAACAGCGGCTGCACACCTTTGTTCTTGAAGGCGCTGCCACAGAGCACGGGTACGAACGCACCGTTCAATGTGCCCTTGCGGATGCATTTTTTCAGCGTGGCCAAATCCGGCTCGGTACCGTCGAGATAGGCCTCGAGGGCATCGTCATCCTGCTCCACCGCGGTTTCGATCAGGCGGGCACGGTAGTCTTCAGCCTCGGCCTGCATGTCCTCGGGGATCGGGCCGCGATCGAATTCGGCGCCCAGGCTTTCGTCGCGCCAGATGATCGCCTCGTCACTCAGCAGATCAACAACGCCGAGGAAGTCAGCTTCCGCGCCGACTGGCAATTGCAGCACCAGAGGTACGGCGCCCAGACGGTCCACCATCATATCCACGCAGCGGTAGAAATCGGCACCGGTCCGGTCCATCTTGTTGACGAAACAAATGCGGGGAACATTGTACTTGTCGGCCTGACGCCAGACTGTTTCGGACTGCGGCTCTACTCCGGCAACGGAATCGAAGACCGCGACCGCGCCATCCAGCACGCGCAGGGAGCGCTCGACCTCAATGGTGAAATCCACATGGCCCGGTGTATCAATAATGTTGATGCGGTGATCGTTCCAATGGCAGGTGGTGGCGGCGGAGGTAATGGTGATACCGCGCTCTTGCTCCTGCTCCATCCAATCCATGGTGGCGGCGCCGTCATGGACTTCGCCGATACGGTGGCTGCGGCCAGTGTAATAGAGAACACGTTCCGTCGTCGTCGTCTTGCCGGCATCAATATGGGCCATGATGCCGATATTACGGTAACGCTCAAGAGGTGTGGTGCGAGCCATCGTCAAATCGTCCTTATTGCCGCTGCTACCGCTTTACCAGCGGTAATGAGAGAAGGCCCGGTTGGCCTCCGCCATACGGTGAGTGTCTTCCCGTTTCTTTACGGAAGTGCCGCGCGCATTCGCGGCATCTAGCAGCTCGCCCGACAGGCGCTCCACCATCGTGTTTTCGGAGCGGGCCCGCGCGGCGGCGATCAGCCAACGAATGGCCAGCGCCTGGCTGCGGTCGGAGCGCACTTCGATGGGCACCTGATAGGTGGCGCCACCAACCCGGCGGGAACGGACTTCGATCGCCGGCTTCACATTTTCCAGTGCTTGATGAAATACCTGCACCGGATCTTGATGGGCTTTTTCCTCAATCCGGTCGAAGGCGCCATAGACGATACCTTCAGCGGTCGATTTTTTGCCATGAATCATCAAGCTGTTCATGAACTTGGTCAGCACCCGGTCGCCATATTTGGCATCGGGCAAAATTTCGCGTTTTTCCGCGCGGTGACGACGAGACATACGGGCTCTCCCTACTTCGGCCGCTTGGCGCCGTATTTCGACCGGCGCTGCCGGCGATCCTTGACACCCTGGGTGTCAAGTACGCCACGAATGATGTGATAACGGACACCGGGCAAATCCTTGACCCGGCCGCCGCGGATCATCACCACGGAATGTTCCTGCAGGTTATGGCCCTCGCCTGGAATATACGAGGTAACCTCGAAACCATTGGTCAAGCGCACCCGGGCGACTTTACGCAGGGCCGAGTTCGGCTTTTTCGGCGTGGTCGTATAGACCCGCGTGCAAACGCCGCGCTTTTGCGGACAGGCCTCCAAGGCCGGCACCTTGTTGCGGGTTTTAGGTTTTTGCCGCGGTTTGCGGATCAGTTGGTTGATCGTCGGCATGCGCTGTCGATCCTTTAGCTGTGTCTAGATCGTTATCATTCGTGCCGCGTTCTTCGCACTTCCGCCCGGAAATTTGCCACTTTCATGGTCTTTCCAGATGCGCGCCAAAAACACAAAGCACACTGAACTTCATCAAGAAGACAAAACGAACACGGTCTAACGCGGCGGATGGCCATCAAAAACCGGCTCCGCCAAAATCAAACTGGACCAAAATGGCCCAAATAAATAACCGCGTCGGCTATGTCTTCCTAGATACCTGCCGCAGTGTTTAGCCGCCAATGGCACGGTATAGCAAAGCACCGCACCATCGCGTTCCATCGGCTACCACCTGCCGCGAATTGGTTGGCGGATACTATGTATGCGCCCCCTTTACGTCAACCAATATTTTACCAAAACCCCGGCCTTTTTTTGCAGCGCAGCAAAAATCGAAAAATGGCGGTATTCAGCCTATTTCTGCATCTCCACTAACGTTGGCCGCAAAAATTTACGGCCGGTGTCAGCTATTCGCCAACACCGGCCGTAATTTTCAGGCAAAATCAGCCGCTAGTCGTCGCCAGCAGCGGCTTCCGCTTCGTCTTCCGCCTCGGGCAACGCCGCAGTGTTCGCAACCTCGATTTCGGCATCACGCTCCTGCGCGATCTCCCGCAGATGGCTCAATTGCGCGCCAGTGCCGGCCGGGATCAAGCGGCCCACGATGACGTTCTCTTTCAAGCCGATCAGATCGTCCGCCTTGCCCACCACGGCGGCTTCCGTCAGCACCCGTGTGGTTTCCTGGAACGAGGCCGCGGATACGAACGAGCGGGTCTGCAGCGAAGCCTTGGTGATACCCAGCAACACTGGGCTGGCCGTCGCCGGCTTGCGCCCTTCGGCTACATCGCGGGCGTTGACTTCATCCAACTCGATCCGGTCAACCTGCTCGCCCTTCAGGAAAGTGGTTTCGCCACCATCTTCGATTTCCACCTTCTGCAACATCTGGCGCACGATCACTTCGATATGCTTATCGTTGATCTTCACGCCCTGCAGCCGGTAGACCTCCTGGATCTCGTTGACCAGATAGGCCGCCAGAGCCTCGATACCCTGAACCTTCAGGATATCGTGGGGTGCCGGATTGCCGTCCAACAGGTATTCGCCCTTGCGGATGAAATCACCTTCCTGGACCGTGATGTGACGCCCCTTGGGCACCAGATACTCGGTCGGTTCGACGGTTTCATCCTCGTGCCGGACAATGATCCGGCGCTTGGTCTTGTAATCCCGGCCGAATTCCACGTAGCCATCGCTTTCGGCGATGATCGCATGATCCTTGGGACGCCGGGCCTCGAACAGCTCGGCCACACGGGGCAGACCACCTGTAATATCGCGGGTCCTGGCGGACGCCATGGGAATGCGCGCTAGCACATCGCCCGCATGCACCTCCGAGCCGTCTTCCACCGAGAGAATGGCGTCGGGGGGCAGGAAGTAACGTGCCTCCATATCATTCGGCAGGGTGACAACCTCACCCTTCTTGTCACGCAGGGTAATTCGCGGGCGCAGTTCGGAATCTTTCTTGCCGGCGCGGTGATCCACCACCACCCAATAGGAAATGCCGGTGGCTTCATCGGTTTCTTCCCGCATGGTCGAGCCTTCGACCAGGTCGCGGTAATTCACCAAGCCATCCCGTTCCGTCATGATCGGCCGGGTATATGGATCCCATTCCGCCAACTTGTCGCCCTTCGAAACCTGACCGCCGTCATCGACCATCAGCCGCGCCCCGTATGGAATACGGAAACGGGCCCGCTCACGGTCATTGGCATCGATCAACAGCAATTCCATGGCCCGGCCCATAGCTACCAGCCGGTCCGTTGAATCCGTTAGCACATCACGGTTTTCAATGCGCACCGTGGCATCCGTCGAAGCCTCGATGGAGGACTGGTTAGCCACCTGTGCGGTACCGCCGATGTGGAAGGTCCGCATGGTTAGCTGCGTGCCGGGCTCGCCGATCGACTGAGCTGCGATCACGCCGATCGCCTCACCCATATTGACCTTGGTGCCCCGCGCCAAGTCGCGGCCATAGCATTTGCCGCAAACCCCGGATTGGATTTCACACGTCAGAACCGAGCGGATTAGCAGGGACTGGATGCCCGCCTGCTCCAGAATTTCGGTTTCCACTTCCTCGATCATGGTGCCGCCGGAGATCAGCACTTTGTTGCTGACCGGATCGACCACATCGACCGCCGCTGTCCGGCCCAGGACCCGTTCCGCTAACGAGGAAACAACGTCGCCACCTTCCAGCACTTCCTTGATGGTGATGCCGTTTTCGGTGCCGCAGTCTTCTTCGACCACGGTGCAATCCTGCGCCACGTCCACCAGACGGCGAGTAAGATAGCCCGAGTTGGCCGTCTTCAGGGCGGTATCGGCCAGGCCTTTACGGGCGCCATGGGTGGAGTTGAAGTACTCCAGCACCGAGAGGCCTTCCTTGAAGTTCGAGATGATCGGCGTTTCGATGATCTCGCCCGACGGCTTGGCCATCAGGCCCCGCATGCCGGCCAGCTGCTTCATCTGCGCCGCCGAACCACGGGCACCGGAATGCGCCATCATCCAGATCGAATTAATGTTGCCGGTATCCTGTCCCTCGGACGAGATCCGATCCATCATCTCATCGGCGACCTTGTCCGTGCACTGGGCCCAGGCATCGACCACCTTGTTGTATTTTTCACCTTGGGTGATCAAGCCGTCCTGATATTGCTGCTCGTATTCCTTGACCAGATCACGGGTTTCATCAACCAGACCTTCCTTGGTATCGGGCACGACCATATCGTCCTTGCCAAAGGAAATGCCGGCCAGACAGGCATGACGGAAGCCAAGCTTCATCAATTGATCGGCAAAGATCACTGTGTCCTTCTGGCCGCAATGACGATAGATCTCGTCGATTACCTGGCTGATTTCCTTCTTGGTCAGCAAGCGGTTGACCAGCTCGAAGGGAATGGCCCGATGGCGCGGCAGGATGTTCGCAATGAGCATGCGGCCCGCCGTGGTCTCTGGCAACAGGGTGACCGCCTCGCCATTTTCATCAACGGTGTGATAGCGGGCGCGGATTTTGGAATGCAGATTAATGGCGCCGGAATCCAACGCCATCTCGATCTCCGCCACATCGGCGAAGACCATGCCTTCGCCCGGTCCGCTGGGCACTTCCATGGTCAGATAATAAATGCCCAGGACAATATCCTGTGAGGGCACGATGATGGGTTTGCCGTTGGCGGGGCTGAGAATGTTGTTGGTGGACATCATCAGCACCCGGGCTTCCAGTTGAGCCTCCAGGCTAAGGGGTACGTGCACCGCCATCTGATCGCCGTCGAAATCCGCGTTGAAGGCGGCGCATACCAGCGGATGCAATTGGATGGCCTTGCCTTCGACCAGCACCGGCTCGAACGCCTGAATGCCCAGACGATGCAGGGTCGGGGCGCGGTTCAGCATAATCGGATGCTCACGGATCACCCGTTCCAGAATATCCCAGACCTCGGGACGTTCTTTTTCGACCAGTTTCTTGGCCATCTTCAGGGTCGCAGCGGTACCGTCGACTTCCAGATTGGAATAGATGAACGGCTTGAACAGCTCCAACGCCATCTTTTTCGGCAGACCGCATTGGTGCAATTTCAGCTCCGGACCAACCACGATGACCGAACGGCCGGAGTAATCCACCCGCTTGCCCAACAGGTTCTGGCGGAACCGGCCCTGTTTGCCTTTCAGCATGTCGGCCAAGGACTTCAGGGGCCGTTTGTTGGCGCCCGTGATAACCCGGCCGCGGCGGCCGTTATCAAACAGGGCGTCAACGGATTCCTGCAACATGCGTTTTTCATTACGGACAATGATGTCCGGCGCGCGCAGTTCAATCAGCCGTTTCAGACGGTTGTTGCGGTTGATAACCCGGCGATAGAGATCGTTCAGATCCGAGGTCGCGAAACGGCCACCATCCAACGGCACCAGGGGGCGCAGCTCCGGCGGGATCACGGGGACCACTTCCAGGATCATCCATTCCGGACGGTTACCGGATTCGATAAAAGCGTCAATCAGCTTCAGCCGCTTGACGATCTTTTTCGGTTTCAGCTCCGACGTGGTTTCAGCCAACTCCTGGCGCAGTTTGATACGCTCGGACTCCAGGTCGACGTGGGTCAGAATTTCCTTGATCGCCTCGGCGCCAATGCCGGCGGAGAACGCATCCTCGCCATATTCGTCCTGGGCGTCGAGAAATTCGTCTTCTGTCAGAAGCTGCATGTGCTCCATGGGCGTCAGGCCGGGCTCGACCACCACATAGTGTTCGAAATACAGCACGCGCTCCAGATCCCGCAGGGTCATATCCAGTAACAGACCAATGCGTGACGGCAGGGATTTCAAGAACCAGATATGCGCCACTGGCGAGGCCAGCTCGATATGGCCCATGCGTTCCCGGCGCACCTTCGAGAGGGTCACCTCGACGCCGCATTTCTCGCAGACGATGCCTTTGAACTTCATGCGTTTGTATTTACCGCACAGGCATTCGTAATCCTTGATCGGGCCAAAGATCCGGGCACAGAACAGGCCGTCACGCTCCGGCTTGAAAGTCCGGTAGTTGATGGTCTCCGGTTTCTTGATTTCACCAAACGACCACGAACGGATGCGGTCGGGGCTGGCGATTGAAATCTTGATCTGATCGAAGTTGTCGGCGGCCGAAGTGGTGGCCGGGCCAAAAATTCTCATCAGTTCGTTCATGGGGTCCATCTCCCATTTGCGGCGGCCCCGTAGGGTTCAGGGCTGCCTCGTGATAACAAAAGGCCGATCCGTGATGTGCGCGGGGCGAACCCTCCGCACACCGGATCAGTAACTATTCTGCGACAATTCTACATTCAGGCAGAGCGAACGCATTTCCTTCACCAGCACATTGAAGGATTCCGGAATACCGGCCTCGAACGCGTCGTCGCCGCGCACGATGGCTTCGTAAACCTTGGTCCGGCCAGCCACATCGTCCGACTTCACCGTCAGCATTTCCTGCAAGGTATAGGCCGCGCCATAGGCCTGCAGGGCCCAGACCTCCATCTCGCCAAACCGTTGACCGCCGAATTGCGCCTTGCCGCCCAGCGGTTGCTGGGTCACCAGGGAGTAAGGGCCAATCGATCGGGCATGGATCTTGTCGTCCACCAGATGGTGCAGCTTCAACATATAGATGTAGCCCACCGTTACCTTACGCTTGAAGGCCTCGCCGGTGCGGCCGTCATGCAGGGTAACCTGACCGGATTCCTCCAGCCCCGCATGCCCCAGCATGGTGACGATATCGGCTTCATGGGCGCCATCGAACACCGGCGTCGCCATGGGCACGCCCTTGCGCAGATTATCGCCCAACTCCAGCACCTGTTCGTCGTTCAGGACGGAGATGGTATCCTTGTACTGCTCATCGCCGTAAACCACCTTCAGGTGCTTCTTCAGGTCGTCCTGCTTGCCGCCGCGGCGGACTTGATCGACCAGTTCGCCGATTTGCAGACCCAGACCGGCCGAAGCCCAGCCCAAATGGGTCTCCAAGATCTGTCCCACGTTCATGCGGCTAGGCACGCCCAGGGGATTGAGAACGATATCAACGTTGGTGCCGTCATCGAGATAGGGCATATCCTCGATCGGCACGATGTTGGAAATCACACCCTTGTTGCCGTGCCGGCCCGCCATCTTGTCGCCGGGCTGCAACTTGCGTTTCACGGCGACGAAGACCTTGACCATCTTCATCACGCCGGGCAGCAGTTCATCACCGCGCTGCAATTTGTCCAGCTTGTTGTCGAAGCGGTCTTCCAGTTCCTTGCGCGCCAGATCGAACTGTTTGTTCAGCTGTTCGATCTCGTCCATGGCTTTCTGGTTGGACAGAGTGATCTGCCACCATTGGCCGCGGCTCAAATCCGCCAGCAGGCTCTCCGTGATGCGGGTATCCGCCTTGATCGCCTTGGGACCTCCCGAGGCCGTCTTGCCCATCAGGTATTCGTGCAAGCGGGCATAAGTGTTCCGCTCCAGGATTTCCATCTCGTCGTCCCGGTCCTTGGCCAGACGCTCGATCTCGTCCCGCTCGATCGCCAGGGCGCGCTCGTCCTTATCGACGCCGTGACGCGAGAAGACCCGCACCTCGACCACCGTGCCGGCCACGCCGGGGGGCAGCTTCAACGAGGTATCGCGCACATCCGAGGCCTTTTCGCCAAAGATCGCGCGCAGCAGTTTTTCCTCCGGCGTGATCGGGCTTTCCCCCTTCGGGGTGATCTTACCGCAGAGAATATCGCCCGGGTGCACCTCCGCCCCGATATAGACGATACCCGCCTCATCGAGGTTGCGCAGAGCTTCCTCACCGACGTTGGGAATATCCCGGGTGATTTCCTCCGGCCCCAACTTGGTGTCGCGGGCCATGACCTCGAATTCCTCGATATGGATCGAGGTGAAGACATCGTCACGGACGATGCGCTCTGAGATCAGGATGGAATCCTCGAAGTTGTAACCCATCCACGGCATGAAGGCGACCAGCACATTGCGGCCCAGAGCCAGCTCGCCCAACTCCGTCGAGGGGCCATCGGCGATGATATCACCGGCCGTCACCTCGTCGCCCACCTTCACCAGCGGACGCTGGTTGATGCAGGTGTTCTGGTTTGAACGCTGGAACTTCAACAGGTTGTAAATGTCCACGCCGCTGACCGACAGGTCGGTCTCGTCCGTGGCGCGCACGATGATGCGGGTGGCATCGATCTGATCGACGATACCGGTGCGCCGTGCCACCGCGGAAACGCCGGAATCCCGGGCCACGGTCGCTTCCATGCCGGTACCGACCAAGGGTGCCTCGGCCTGCAACAACGGCACTGCCTGGCGTTGCATGTTCGAGCCCATCAAGGCCCGGTTGGCGTCATCGTTTTCCAAGAACGGGATCAAGGCGGCGGCAACCGAGACCAGCTGCTTTGGCGAAACATCCATATACTCGATGTTTTCCGGTGCCGTCATCTGGAAGTCGTCGCCAACCCGGCAGGAGATCAAATCAGCCACGAACCGGCCGCGCTTATCAAGTTCCGCATTGGCCTGGGCAATGGTGTATTTGCCCTCTTCCATGGCGGAAAGGTACAACACCTCTTCGCCGACTCGGCCACCGGATACTTTCCGGTACGGGGTTTCGATGAAGCCGTAACGGTTGATGCGGGCGTAGGTCGCCAGCGAGTTGATCAGGCCGATATTCGGACCTTCAGGCGTCTCGATCGGGCAAATTCGGCCATAATGGGTGGGATGCACGTCGCGCACCTCAAAGCCGGCCCGCTCCCGCGTCAGTCCGCCCGGGCCAAGCGCCGAGAGGCGCCGCTTGTGGGTAATTTCGGACAGCGGGTTGGTCTGATCCATGAACTGGCTAAGCTGGGAGGAACCAAAGAATTCCCGCACCGCCGCCGCCGCCGGCTTGGCGTTGATCAGATCGTGGGGCATGACGCTATCGATTTCGACCGAGCTCATGCGCTCGCGGATCGCCCGCTCCATGCGCAGCAGGCCGATGCGGTATTGATTTTCCATCAACTCGCCCACGGAGCGAACCCGGCGGTTGCCCAGGTGATCGATATCATCGATATCGCCGCGGCCGTCCTTCAGATCGACCAGGGTCTTAACCACGGCCATGATGTCTTCAATGCGCAGTACCCGCACCGTATCTTCCGCATCCAGACCCAGGCGGGCGTTCAGCTTCACCCGGCCCACGGACGAGAGGTCATAGCGTTCGGAATCGAAAAACATGGAATTGAACAGGTTCTGCGCCGCCTCCACCGTTGGCGGCTCGCCAGGACGCATGACCCGGTAAATATCGATCAGCGCCTGCTCCCGCGTGGAATTCTTGTCCGCGGTCAGCGTGTTGCGGATATATGCGCCCACGGTCACGTGGTCGATATCGAGGGTCGGGATCAAATTGATACCGCCTTCACGCAAGGACACCGCCAACTCCTCGGTCAGTTCCTCGCCCGCCTCGGCCAGCACCAGCCCGGTGCTTTCGTCGATCAGATCAATGGCCACGTAACGGCCTACCAGATCCTCGTCCGTGACCAGCAGCTCCTTGACGCCATCCTCGATCAGCTTGCGGGTGCGGCGTGGGGTAATCTTTTCCCCGGCCTCGACGATCACGTCGCCATTCTTGGCGTTGATCAGGTCGCGGACCGCACGCAGGCCGCGCAGTCGCTCGGGCTCGAACACCGTACGCCAGCCCTTTTTCCGGCTGTCGTATTTGTAATCCACCGTGCGGTAGAAATAACTCAGGATCTCTTCGGCGCTCAACCCAATACCCTGCAACAGCGTGGTCACGGGCAGTTTGCGGCGGCGATCGATGCGGACAAAGACAAGATCCTTGGCATCGAATTCAAAATCCAGCCAAGAGCCGCGATAGGGAATAATCCGTGCCGCGAAGAGGAATTTGCCGGACGAATGGGTTTTGCCCTTGTCGTGATCAAAGAAGACGCCGGGCGAGCGGTGCATCTGGCTGACGATCACCCGCTCGGTACCATTGACGACAAAGGTGCCGTTGTTGGTCATCAAGGGCATGTCGCCCATGTAGACTTCCTGCTCCTTAATATCCAGAACCGATTTGGCCTGGGTATCCTCGTCCACTTCAAAGACGATCAGGCGCAAGGTCACCTTCAACGGCGCGGCATAGGTCATGCCCCGCTGCTGACATTCCTCAACGTCATATTTGGGATCTTCCAAATTGAATTTGACGTAATGCAGTTCCGCCGTTTCGGCGAAATCCTTGATCGGAAAAACCGATTGGAAGACGCCGTTCATGCCGTTATCGCCTCTTTCGGCTTCCGGAATATCGGCTTGCAGGAATTTGTCGTACGAGCTTTTCTGCACTTCGATCAGATTGGGCATCGCCGCGACTTCCGCGATGCGTCCAAATGATTTGCGGATGCGTTTACGACCGGTAAATGTCAGTGACATGCGTCTTCCTCATGCTTCGACCAAGATATCCATTGGCAAGACCCAATGGATACTAATTGCCCCATTACGCGCCCCAAAGGGCGCGCGATGACTATTTCGGGATCATACGTGATAGGCCCCGACCGCCAGCTCCGCCGGCAAACATACCGGCGCCGAACTAGCAGCCAAATCCACGCGGAAACGGGCGCAACCGCCATGGGGGTCCGCCAGTTTTAGTCCCGTTCCAAATTTCATAGACACTAACGAATGAGTTGATAACGTAATTCTCTGGTAAGTCAATATAAACAAACAAAATAACCAAACGTCAGCACTATTCAACGGCCCTAGCCGCTGGTGGGGCGGCAGCGCCACCCCACCATACAGCCGGAACTCAACGTATCTACTTGATCTCGACGGTCGCGCCTGCGCCCTCGAGCTGTTCCTTGATCTTGTCGGCCTCGTCTTTCGCGACGCCTTCCTTGATCTCCTTCGGAGCCGATTCGACCAGATCCTTGGCCTCTTTCAGGCCCAGACCGGTGATCGCGCGGACTTCCTTGATGACGTTGATCTTTTTCTCGCCAAACGAGGCCAGAACGACATCAAACTCGGTCTTCTCTTCGGCGGCGGCAGCACCATCAGCCGGTGCGGCAGCCGCAGCAGCGACAGGGGCAGCCGCGGAGACGCCCCATTTTTCTTCCAACAACTTGGCCAGATCAGCCGCCTCGATGACGGTCAACGCGGACAGGTCTTCTGCAATTTTCTCTAAATCAGCCATTTTTCGTAGCTCCTAGTTCGAACCTAAATTGTGACAGCTCAAGCCGCCTCATCTTTGGAACCCTGTGCCGAAAGCACCCGCGCCAACTGCGATGCCGGGGCCTGAACGACACCAGCCAGCTTGGTTGCGGGGGCTTGCAACACGCCAATCAGTTTGCCGCGCAGCGCGTCCAGGGACGGCAACGCAGCCAAGGCCTTAACGCCAGCGACATCCAATTGGTTGTCGCCCATGGCGCCGCCAAGAACGACGAGCTTGTCGTTGCCCTTGGCAAAGTCGATCGCCACCTTGGCGGGCGCGACCGGATCGTCCGAAAAGGCGATCGCCGTCGGCCCGGTGAACAGATCACTGATCGGGGCATAAGGGGTTCCATCAAGGGCAAGCTTGGTCAGCCGGTTTTTGGTGACCTTAAAGTTAGCGCCAGCAGCCCGCATCTGCCGCCGAAGATCACTGATCTCGGCAACATTCAAGCCACTGTAGTGGGTGACCACGACCGACGAGGCATTCGCAAACACCTCATTCAGTTCCGCCACCGCCTCACGCTTTTGCGCTCGGTCCACTATTTCGCTCCCTAACGGTGGCCGTGCCCGGAAACATCCGTTCACGACCGGTTGCGGTTTAGATCGCTGAATGCAGCATCGGCAAAACCACCGGCGAAACATCCTTGCGATCCGGTTTGCCTGCCCCAGGGTTCGAACTTGGCTTCACGGCGCCACGAAAAGATGGCCGTAAAATCCGCCTCTACCCCCGTCTATACAGGTGGCCCTTCGCTTGGGACCCTTAAACGGGCCGCCCCAAAAATCGTCTGGGGACAAACCGCGCCTGCAGTCTCGGACAGGTGGAAAGCATTGGAATTGAAAACTCCGCTGCTTTCCGGCGTTGGGCCGCTTTAGCAATCTGCCAAGCGGCCAACCTCTTAAATTACTTACTGCTCCACCGACGCAATGTCGATTTTTACGCCGGGGCCCATGGTCGAGCTGACCGCGACTTTTTTCACGTACGTGCCCTTGGCGCCGCTTGGCTTGGCCCGCAACACCGCATTCACGAAGGCCGAGACGTTGGCCTGCAATGCGTCCTCGGCAAAGCTGGCCTTGCCGACACCGGCATGGATGACACCGGCTTTCTCCACCCGGAATTCCACCTGGCCGCCCTTTTGCGCCGCGATGGCGCCGGCGACATCCGGGGTCACGGTACCCAGTTTCGGATTAGGCATCAGGCCGCGCGGGCCCAGCACCTTACCCAAACGGCCAACCACGGCCATCATGTCGGGGGTCGCGATACAACGGTCGAAATCCATCTCGCCGGCTTGGATTTTTTCCGCCAGATCCTCGGCGCCGACCAAATCGGCGCCGGCTTCGCGGGCCTCGTCCGCCTTGGCATCCTTGGCGAATACCGCGATACGGACCGTTTTACCGGTGCCGTTGGGCAATTGCACCACGCCGCGCACCATCTGGTCCGCATGTCGCGGGTCGACGTTCAGGCTCATGGCGATTTCGATGGTCTCATCGAACTTCGCGGTGGCGGCGTCCTTGACCATTTTCACGGCCGCGCCCAATTCATACTCCGCATCCCGGTCAATAGAGGCCCGGACATCCTTCGTGCGTTTTGCGTTCTTGTTCGCCATCAGATTATCCCTTTACCTCGATGCCCATGGAGCGGGCCGAACCGGCAATCATCTTGCTGGCCTGGTCCAGATCGTTGGCATTCAAATCAACCATTTTCTGTTCGGCGATCTCGCGCACCTGCGCCATGGTGATCGAGCCCGCAACCTCGCGCCCCGGCAAACTCGAGGCCTTGGGCAGGCCCGCGGCCTTCTTAATGAAAAAGCTGGCCGGCGGGGTCTTGGTGATGAAACTGAAGCTTTTGTCGCCGTACACGGTGATCACGCAAGGGATCGGCATGCCGCCCTCAAGATTTTGCGTTTCGGCGTTAAAGGACTTGCAGAATTCCATGATATTGACACCCTGCTGACCCAACGCGGGGCCCACGGGCGGCGATGGATTGGCTTGTCCAGCCGGGATTTGCAAGCGGATGTAACCGCTGATCTTCTTTGCCATTGTCTGTCCTTCTCATTTTCTGGCAACGCTAGTCAATAACGCCGCCGAAGGGTGCGTGGTGCGGCCATGGCGGGCCTCCCACACGTCGTAAAATTCAATTCCGCTCAGGTCCCGTTTAGGACTTTTCGACCTGAGCATATTCCAATTCAACCGGTGTCGCCCGGCCAAAGATAGAGACCGAGACCTTGAGACGGGCCCGTTCCTCGTCGACCTCTTCAACCAACCCGTTGAAGGAGGCAAAAGGCCCGTCGCTGACCCGAACCTGCTCGCCCACCTCGAACGTGATCGAGGGTTTCGGCCGCTCGATACCTTCCTGGACCTGGGTCATGACCCGCTGCGCCTCAGCCTCCGAGATCGGCGAGGGCTTGCCCCCCGTACCCAGAAAACCGGTCACCTTGGCCGTATCCTTGATCAGGTGATAAGCATCATCCGAGAGGTCCATCTTGACCAAAACATAGCCCGGAAAAAATTTCCGCTCGGCGTTGACCTTTTGGCCGCGGCGCATTTGCACCACTTCCTCGGTCGGCACCATGACTTCCAGAATATCCTCGTCCAGGCCATTAGCTTCGGCTTGTTCGCGGATGGATGTCGCCACCTTGCCCTCAAAGCCCGAATAGACATGAACGATATACCAACGCGCCGCCATCTATTCAGCCTCCCAGGCCGAGAAGTAATTCCACGCCAAAGGTGATCAGCTTGTCCGCCAACAGAAAGAAAATCGCCGCCAGGGCAGCCATGACGAAGACCATGGCCGTGGTCAGACCAGTTTCCTTGCGTGTCGGCCAGGTCACCTTGCTGGTTTCCTGCCGCACCTGTCTGACGAATTCCGCCGGACTTGCCTTTGCCATCTCTATTGTCCGCCTCAACTACCGTCTATTCCAAAGTTGCCCGTTTCCTGGGCCGCTCGTTCTTGTAATGGCAGGAGTGGAGGGACTCGAACCCACAACCCCCGGTTTTGGAGACCGGTGCTCTGCCAATTGAGCTACACTCCTTTACCAACCTAGCCAAGGCAACCGCCTGGCAAAGCCGGAAACTAAATTACTCGTCGATCGATGCGACGACGCCGGCACCAACCGTGCGGCCGCCTTCGCGGATCGCGAAACGCAGACCCTCGTCCATGGCGATCGGCGCGATCAACTCAACCGACATCTCGATATTGTCGCCAGGCATCACCATCTCCGTG
>JABIWH010000058.1 GCA_018701215.1 Rhodospirillaceae bacterium | reverse complement strand
TCATCATCATCGTCGTCCTTGCCGGTCTTGATTTCGTCGTCGTCATCATCATCGTCGTCCTTGCCGGTCTTGATTTCGTCGTCGTCATCATCATCGTCGTCCTTGCCGGTCTTGATTTCGTCGTCGTCATCATCGTCGTCTTTACCGGTCTTGATTTCGTCATCGTCGTCGTCATCATCGTCGTCTTCGGACGTTGCGTTGCCGTTGTCCTGTTCATCGCTCGCAGGTTGTTCGGCGGGTATCATGACTTCTTCCCCATCGCGCCAGCGGCGGATTTCCGTTCCAAGCGTGGGAAACCATTCCCGCTGCGCCGCCGCGATCGTATCAAATGGCAATAATGCCGTGAGCTCGGTTTTCTCCACTGCCGTCATGGGCCGGCCCAGAACCTCACGCACGCGCCCATGCAAGGCACCGACGCCCTCGGCACGGATATCAAACAGCAACGATTTAACGGACCAGGCAAGGGTTGCCACCGCCGCGATTTCCGCCTCGGAAGCATCGGAAAGATCCAGCGGGTCATCAATTTTCGCCAAAACAGTCTGCACCGCGCGGTATTTCGGATCGGCCGATAGTAGAAAATTCATGAACGGCGGCACCGTATCCTCGGCATAATCTGGCCACTCACCGATTGCAATGTCCTGTTCCCGCAGGCTAGCCACGTCCAGGCCCGGCACGGCGAAAACGACCATGCCCTTGGCGGAAGCGCGTCCCGCACCCGCCACCTGTTCTTCGTGGCAGCCACCGCCGCAACTGCTCTCGAATGATTTGATCCGCATCAGGGCGCCGTTAGCGTCGGTTTCATGACAGCCGCGGCAATCATCAGGTGCGAATTTTGCGATCTTTTTGTCACGGAAATGTTTGTCGATATGCGAGGTATGGTCGAATTGAATCTGCGTCCGCCGCTCGTAAGGATAGCGCGCGAAATCCGGATGGCCGGATGCCAGACTGTGAAATTGCGCCTGGTGACAGCTGTTGCAGCGATCGTTGGACATGGCCGTCAAATCAGCTTCTGCCCCCTGATGTTCGCTGTGACAGCTCATGCAGGGAAGTGACGCCGCATCTTCGCGTGTCCTGCCATAGACGAGGTTGGCCAATTGCACGCCAAGGGTTTTACCGGGCAAGGTGGCAGGCGCGGCCGTGTTGCTCAGCGCCTGCATTTCCGCCACCGGCAGACCGTGGGGCAACAGGCCGCGCTGGCCCATCTTGTGGCAGCTGATGCAGGGTTTGCTATCGTCCATGGCGATATTGTCCGACCATGCGGCGCGCCACCATCCGGCCAGGCCTTTGTGGAAAGCCGCATGACAGCTGCCGCAGTCGTTCAATTCGGCATGCTGAAATGACAATTCACCGGGATTGATGAAAGCCGCCCGATACTCCCCCGCCAAGAGGAAGATCATCAGACCAGCAACCAAAGCCAACAGCCATTTCGTGACGGCGCCACGCCGGGCCCGCCAACTTCGCACTGGTCGGCACAGCGGTACTTGCCGGCAACAGGTCCCATCCGCCAACGGGCCTTCCGTGCATGGGCCGCCGTTATATTGCGAGCGGGCGCAATTCCAGCGGTCTCCGTCCCGCGCCGGTTCGCATTCATAACCGCCGCGGCAATGGCCGCTGTCGTCGGGTCCGTTCTGGCAAGGACAGCCATCGGCGGCATGGCCGCATACCCATTTCTGGCTGGGCCGGATATAGGGGCTGTCGCGAAAACCAAATGATTGCAGCGGATCGGCCATCAAACTGCCCCGCCAAAAGAATAAACCAACAGCAAATGCAACAGGGCCAGTGCGATCAGACCATAGGTGGTGGGTATGTGAACGAACAGCCAAGCCTTCAGCAGGCTTTGCAGAGCGTAGACGTAATCCAACTGATCCTTACGCTCCACGAGGGCGATTAAGCGATCGGCATGGAGCATTTCCTGTTCGTTCAAATACCGGGTCATGGTTTTCAGTTCGGTGGTAAGCGCGAACGAGGCGCGGCGGGAGCCCCGCACATGCAACCACGTATTTCGCGGTCCGGAAAAATAGGCTGAAAGTTTGTTGCCGTAAAAATCAGCAATGGTCGACGAGCCCGTCTCCGTGGCCGAGGCCAAAACAACCGCCTCTGCTTCCTGCCGCAGCGCGGCAATAAACTGTGGAATTCTTTCCAATACGACCTCTTCCGAACGCCGGGTCAACATCCGTGCATAGCGCCGGGAGATATATAGGCCGAACATGCCGCTGCCCGCCGCTGTCACGAAAAACAGCGCCAAAACACTATCCAGAATACCGTTTGGCATTTGCCAGTCTATATGCAAAGCAAATATCAGTACCGCCAACAGACCAAGATAGATATGAACCTGCAGCCAGGTTGCCGCCGTACCCATTGGCAGCATGGAAAACTTCTTGCGGCCATTGTAGAGCGCCAGTATCAGCACCGCCCCCAGCAGTAACCACCCGGTCAAAAATGATGCTTGGTAAAGGGCAACATCGTACGCGCTATACCAGGCGACAAGAGCCGCGCCCGCCAACAAAGTGATAAAGCCGTTTCGCCAACGGCGCTTGGCGAATGTCATCACCGGTTCAACCACCTTCCTAGGTCGGACAAATCCTGCATATCCACGCGTTTCAAGGCATCGTGAGGACAGGCGCGCTGGCAGGCCGGGCCGCCGGGCTGATCCAGGCACAGGTCGCACTTGGTCGCCTTGGCAATCGGCGCATTGGTGTTCGTGTCGCGGATGAAGGCGCCATTTCCATCGCGCACCTCGACCATGCGGATATTGTCATAGGGGCAGGAACCGGCGCAGGTGGCACAGCCGATACAGGTCGTGTCATTGATAACGACCTGACCGCCCGGAGAGGCCCGGTGAATGGCCCCCGTCGGGCAACCGATCATGCAGACAGGATCCATGCAATGCATACACGCATTGGCCACCATGTAATGGTCATGACGCCGGCCATGGCGGTTGAAGCGCGGGTTGTTGTCATGGGCACGGGCACAAGCCAGAACACATTCGTCACAACGTGTACAACGGTCGAGATCCACCAGCATGGTCGCGGTACCGTTGATATAGCGATGCTCGACCAGGAATTCCAAAATACCGGAATCCATCTTCGTATGGCCGGCGCCCTTATCTTCGTGGCGCAGCTCAAAACCTATCCGCGCATCGTCGAGCTGGCCATAGTCCGCCAAGGCCTGCGCCGACAACGTCGGCAACACGAATTCCTCTATAACCGCCGTCGGTACCCTTAGAATATCAACATAACCCAACCCGCGCAGCGTGGCTTGCAGGGCTGTCGTTCGATCCTGTTCCTCGGCACCGCCACCGCCGGCATCACTATTATCCCGGTGCCAATTTTGAATAATCTCGGCCATCCCGAAAACCGCGCCCCGGCCAATGTAACGCACGGTGCGGTGGCCATTGTTGACCATCTGGCTGACCCGGGCGAAACCGGCCCGCACCAGCAACAGACCATCGGGATAATCGCCCTCGGCGACGATCACCGGTTCCTCCGCCAGGCGCCGGTTGAAGCTTTCGTCCCTATGGCGCTGATACTGGGTTTGCCAGTCGAAGTCGCCATAGGTTTCAAACAGAGTCTCGTCGGCAATGCGGGCAATCGTGGCCTCGTCAAGATGCTGAAACATCGGTGTTGCCTGCAAATGCGATGCCAGACTGCGTTCACGGTACAACCGGTCCACATGCCGACGGAAATCGTCGACCCGGCGGCGGATGTCGCGCAAACCCTGCCAGCGTATTTCGAGCAATTCCGACGGACCATCGGAGAACACCGTCGCCGTGCGCTGTGTCCGTCCCAGGGCGGCGATTTCACCAAACATATCCGCCGCCGCCAATGTCGCCGAACGGTAGTTGTCCAAGATCGCGGGTACGTCTTGAAGAAAGATCCGGGCCTGATGCGCTCCTTCTGCCCGGCTTGCCGTGCCGCCGCTCTGCTCGGCGCTATATGCGCCGCGAACTTCGGCATAGGGCCGATTGCGCCATAGCTGGGCGAGCGCCTGCATCAGCCCCTTCTTGGCGGTTTGTGCCCGGCCCAGCATGGTTTCGGGCAGTCCCGGCGGCAGCAAAACACGGACCTGGCCGTTGACTACCAGGAAGGCGGAATTGCCGTAGTCGCCCTCGCGCATGATAATATCGCCATCCTGGTAGCGGACCAGCCGTGTATCATTGGCGATGATACCAGCAAGAGGCAGGCTCTCGGGAAAGCGGTCGCGGTCCATATCGCGAAACGGCTCCAAGGCCAGGATACGATCCACCTCGGCCTGATCCATATCCTCGGAGAAAGGCGCATCCCATCGCCGGGGCCGCTGAATTGTGACCGCTTCAACCATGGCAAATAGTCAATGCTCCCCCTGCCCCATCCATTCCCGGCCACCGCCAACCAAGGCATCCATAGCGAATAAATCCGCTATTTCGCCACCTTGTACTTCTTCGCACTTGGCAACACCGCGTCCAGGCCGCCAAAGGTGCTGCCGTCGTACTTGTCCGCCATGGCTTGGGCATGACGCGCTACGGCATCCGCCGCCGCGGTCAGTTTGGCTTCATTTTTCAGCTTCAGTTTCGCTGCTTTGGCCGCCTTGTACATTGCCATCAATTCCGGGGCATCAATCAACTTGGCGATCGCCTTGATCCGCTTGCGCGCCTTTTTCGCCCGTTTGGCCATCTTGACGGCGTAATCCGCCTTTTTGGTCGCCTTGGCCACGCCGCGCAGGGAATATTCCAGATCCAGAGCCCGCCCGATCAGATACATCATGCGTTGACGTTCGATGGCAGCGACACGGTTTTTCTTGCTGTACCAAACGTTATGGCGGACTTCGCCCTGGCTCCAGGCCACCAGTTCGAACTTGCTGCCGGCGGCATGGCCGCCTTTGTTGACCAGTTTTTCGTTCGGCACCGTATGGCAGCTATAGCAATTCTGGGCCACTTTATAGAGTTTACTGGGCCGGATCATACCGGCGGCTTCGGACTTGGCGTAACGTTCGGTCTTATGCGCCGGGCTCTCGTTTTCCGCCTTCACATCCTTGCCGCCAAAATCGCTATGCACCTTGATCCAGTCACGGCCCGCGCCGTGACATGATTCACAGGTAATGCCGGCAATCGGCTTGGCCTTGCCCTTCACAATAGCCGAGGTGAAATGACAGGATAGACAGTCGCTGGCGGCCTTGATCCGTTTCAACCCCATCTTATCGGCGATCGTGCGTGCTTCCTTTTGCCGGGGCAGCGTCTTAAAGGTGGAAAAATGATGGCTGCCCTTCCATGCCTCGATCGAGGATTTGTGGCATTCGCCACAGGCATCCGGGCCCATCACCTTGGTTGGATCCAGATGCAATTGCTGGGCCTTTGCCGCGACGGGCCCCATCATCACAATGCCAAACATGGCTAGTCCGACAAAAAGTATGCCTATCTTTTCCAGGCTCATGAAATTTCCCCACAACATATTCGCCATCCCTTCTTTCGCGATTGAAATACTTTTCTCCGACCCCGGTGCTACGACAAAAGCGTTAGGCATCCAAGGCCAGGTCTGTCTTCGGTACTGAGATGCAGGCCAGACATGAACCGGCCTCGGGCAACGAACCCGGTTCCTCCACATAACTTACCTCACCCGTCTTAACGGCGGTGATGCAGGTGCCGCAGTTGCCAGCCCGACAACCCGAATCCAGATCGACACCATTGGCTTCCGCGAAATCTAGAATTGAATCGTGGCTGCCATCCCAGGTGAGTTTCTTGTTGGAGCGGGCAAAGGTCACGATTTGTCCCGTCGGTTGTGCCGCCGCTGAGCCTGGTTCCGCCGAATTTTTCTTAACGCTGGCCGGACCGAATGCCTCGAAATGGATATCTCTATCGGGCACACCCCACGCCGCCAGATCCGTCGTCAGGGACTCCATCATCGGTGGTGGCCCGCAAATATAGAATTCATAATTGTTCGAAGGCAAAAGCTGTCTGAACAGATCGACGCTGACCCTGCAAGCATGATCAAAGCTTTCGCCCGCGGTCTCGTCATCCTTGGGATCGCTGTAGCAAATCCGCACATGAACGTTTTCGTACTCGGCTTCCAATGTTTCCAGATGTTCGCGCATAATGTGTTCATCACCGTTGCGCACACCATAAAAAAACCAGGTTTCCCGTTGCGAGCCTGACGCGCAAATGGCATTTAACATGGAAAGCATCGGGGTCAATCCGACACCGCCGCCGATCAGGACCACGGGACTGTGCTTTGAGAGATCCAGGAAAAAGACGCCGGACGGCGCTTTTAAATCAACAATATCGCCAACTTGCAATTCGTCATGAAAGTAGTTCGAGCTCAGGCCCGGCGGCGCATCGGGCTGCCGTGGCGGCGGTCCCTGGCGCTTTATACTGACCCGATAGTAATCGCTCTGAAATGGGCTGTCAGAGAGGGAATAACAACGCACCAAAGGCTTTTCCCGGTCCGGCAGGCGTAGATTGAACGTCAGATATTGCCCCGGAGAAAAAGGCGGCAACGCCTTGCCGTCATGGGACACCAGGTAGAACGAGCAAATATCGCCGCCTTCGGTGATTTTGTTGCGAATGCGGAATTTGCGGACCCCCGACCACGTGGCCACGGCCTTCTTCCGCTCGACCTCGCCACTCAAGGTTTCATTGTCGACCCGGCGGCGTAATAACTCGTTCGCCAATCCTTGCTGCACCCTGGCCAAGGCCGCGCCGCGCCAAGTGCCGTACAACAATACCGCGACTTGCGCCAAGGCAGCCAAAATTATCAAACCGCCAATGACCTGAATTGCCCCCGCACCAATCATCGCGCCCCAAGCCCCCATTGTATTTGAAGTCTATTTTTATTTTACGCCGCAGCTCCGGTACATACCGGATACACATGATTGCCTGATAATTTATCAAGATATGATATGTGAACAAACGATCATTGTAACGAATAAACTGTATTTCATGATCGGCATGCCGCAAGCACCAGCCTCCCTGAGGGCCCCCCAACAGCCAAGCGCCGTCAAATCATCAGGCTGATCAGCAGCAGACAACCAAGTTCCGAGACCAATTGAACGGCGCCCAGTACATCCCCCGTTTGCCCGCCCAGACGTTTTAGGGCCATAACCGCGATCAATCCTGATCCCACGGCCGCCCCAACCAGACATGACAAGGTCGCCATGGCACCGAGGCCAGGCAGGGCGATCAGGACCGCGATCAGGACCGCCGCCAGCACGACCCCTCGGTCGGGCCGGCCCGCATCGGCGCCCAAGCCATCATCCCGCGCCGCCGGCAGGATATGCATCACGACAACCATTGCCGCCCGCGAGACGGCCGCCGCCGCCATCAATGTAGTAAAAACCTCTCCAGGCACCGCAATGGCCGCAACTGCACCGATCCGTGCCGCGAACACCAGCAACAATACCACCAGGGCAAAATTGCCCGCCTGGCTATCCCGCATGATGGCCAGCCGCCGCTCGCGGCTGGTACCGCCCATGCCATCGGCGAAATCACCCAGGCCGTCCTCGTGCAACGCACCACACAGCAGAACCAATGCCGCCACAGATAATGTCGCGGCCAGCCACGGCGTACAGCCGAGCCATATGGCGAAGGTATAAACCAACCCCGCAGCGGCACCAAGCAAAAGACCAACAATGGGAAAAGACCACGCAGCAGCGGCCAGGTCGCCGCGCGAATGCGCGCTCTGATCGTCATTCCGCACGGCAACAGGCAATATGGTCAGAAAGGCTGCAGCCAACCTTAGATCAGCCAGACGTGTCGTAGGATTCAGTTCCGATTTCAATTTTGGCTCAATTGCCAATAAGGCGCATGGCTTCACCCCGGTCCAAGCCGACCGCCTCGCCCGCCGCCAATAAATCCTCGAATGTCGTATCATCGATGGGCACGCCGTTGGCGAGGCGTTCCGCCTTGGATTTTCGTTCCGGATCACCCGGCATCATCACTTCATCAACACCTGGCGCCGGCGGCGAGGCTTTAACCCAGCCGGTGAACTCTTCAACTTCGGCATGGAAGCTCTCGCCCTGACCGAAGGCATTGGGATCAATCAGAACCGCCAACATGTTATTGATAATGCGGCCTTGCGGCACGCCCTCGCTGCCGAACATGCCGCCGCTGGTGAAGCCGCCGGCAAGTGCCTCGCAAATCACAGCCAGGCCGTATCCCTTGTGCAACCCCATGGAACGCAAGGCGCCTTTCGGTTCCGTATACATCACGCCCGGGTCATCGGTGGGATTGCCGGCGCTGTCGATTAACGCGTCGGGCATCATCTTTTCGCCCTTGTTGTGGGCCACGCGGACCTTGCCCATGGCGACTCGGCTGGTGGCCATGTCCAACACGATAGGATCGCGGCCCTCTTTAACCGGTAAGGCGGTGCAATAGGGGTTGGTGGAAAATCGCGAGTCAGAACCACCGTACGGCGCCACCGCCGAGGTTCGGGACAACACATTTACATAGTGGATCGCGATGAAACCCGCCGCCGCACCCATTTCAGCCCAGGCACCGACCCGGCCAATATGGTAGGAATTCTTCAACCCCAAGACGGCAACGCCCAATTTCTTGGCCCGTTCGATAGCCAGCTCCATAGCGGCTTTGGCCATGACCTGGCCAAAGCCGGCATTGCCATTGACCAATAAGAACGAGCCGTGATCATGTTCAACGGTCAATTCGCTATGCAGCTTTAACTGATCCTCCTGAATGCCGAGAACATAGGCCGGCACCATGCCGACACCGTGGCTGTCGTGGCCGAACAGGTTGGCTTCGATCAGTTTTTCCGCGACCTGGGTTGCCGTGGCCCGATCGGCGCCGCCGCGCTCGAATATGGTTTGGGCAAGGTTGGCTAGGCGCTCGGCTGGTATCTGCATATTGGCAATCCTACAAGTGTTGTTGACTGTGCGCCGGCAGCATAGTCCCAGCCGGCCCTGGCGGCGATAGTCAATTAACCCCATCTTGCAGAGACATGGGCAAGACCGGTAAAATGGCCCAGACAAAGGGGAATGAAGATGGCGGAAAAGAAAACCAAAAAGAAGGCGAGCGTGGAGCCGGTCGAAGTCCGGGTGGTGAAATGCGCCATGTCGCTCGCCGCCGTGCAAGGTTGGCAGGACACCACCATGGCCGATATTGCCGATGAAGCGGGCTTGAATTTTGGCGAGTTGCGCCAGCTTTATGCCTCCAAGACAGCCATTCTGGCCGGTCTGATCCGAATGACCGATGACCTGGTCTTGCGCGGCAGCGATGCGGACATGGCGGCGGAACCGGTCCGCGACCGCCTGTTCGACGTCATCATGCGCCGCCTGGATGCCCTGGCCCCCTATCGTGACGGCTTGGCGGAAGTGGCGCGGGATCTGCCCAGCGACCCAGGCGCCATGGCCTGTCTGGCGGCCGGACCCATGCGCCGCTCTTTGCAGTGGATGCTGGAAGCCGCCCGTATTCAGCCCTGGGGCCTGTTGGCGCCATTGCAACTGAAAGTCCTTGGCCTGATTTATCTGAGCGTCCTGCGGGTTTGGCTGCATGATGAAGGTGAAGACTTGGCCCATACCATGGCGACCCTGGATAAAGCTTTGGGCCGGGTCGACAACATACTCGGCTCGCTACGCCGCGGGCCGCGACGATTGTTCCGGGCGGAAGACGAAAGTACCGAAGAGAGCACTGAATGACCGAAATAGGTTTTGATGACTTCTTAAAAGTCGACATTCGCGTTGGCACCGTCATTCGCGCTGAACCCTACCCCGAAGCACGCAACCCCTCCTACAAACTTTACGTCGATTTCGGGCCGGAGATTGGTGAGCGCAAGACGTCCGCCCAGCTGACGGTGCATTACACGCTGGACGAACTGGTCGGCAAACAGGTCGCGGCCGTGATCAATTTCCCCGCCAAACAGATCGGAAAATTCATGTCGGAAATTCTGGTCTTGGGCTTCCCCGACGATGACGGCGGCGTCGTCCTGGTGGAACCCAACCGCAAGGTTTCCAACGGCGGCAGATTGTTTTAATCCGCCCGTCTAGCCCGCCCGCCTAATCCGCCCGGTGCCAATCGACCCAGACACTGACGTCCTCGCCATTGGGCCAGGTACGGGTCACCACTAAACGTAAGGTGCCGTCCGCCAGTATTTCCACGTCGCGCACCTGTTCGCCGCCAACCCAGCTTGGGTTCAGGGCAAATTCAACCTTGGTAATCAGCCGGCCAGCCTCGATCCGCCAGCGCCCGGCATAGGAAACATAGCTGTCGAATGCCGCCAGACGGTCGGCGTCGGGGGCATCGGCGTGCCATTCGGGATCGCCCGGCAGCCGCGCCCGGTCGCCCCGGCCAAGGGCGGCGCACATCCAGCCATCGGGGGACAGAATAACCACGCCTTCCGATTGGGTGCCGTAGCGTTCTTCAAGCTGAGCCTTCTGACTTTCGCTCGCCCCGCGCGCCACCAATTTCCACGTGCCTGTGATATCCTCGGCCGAAACCATAGAGCTTTCTCCCTAACTATCGTTCTGAAAATTCAACCACTGAGGCTTTTGATAGCATGTTGATCATCATGGGGGGACTGCCGGGTACCGGCAAGACATCGTTGGCCCGTAGTCTCGCGTCGCACCTGGATGCGGTCCATGTGCGGATCGATTCCATCGAACAGGCAATCAAGGCCTCCGGCAAGTTGCGCGGCCCGATCTGGGATGCCGGCTATCGATCAGGCTGCGCCATAGCCGAGGATAATCTTCGCCTGGGCCGAACCGTCATCGCCGATGCGGTCAACCCGTTGCGAATAAGCCGCGCGGCGTGGCGATCAGTTGCCGAAGTCGCCGGCGTGAGAAGCATTGAAATTAAGCTGATCTGTTCCGATACGGATGAACACAAGCGTCGGGTGGAAACGCGCGCATCCGATATTCCCGGACACAATGTGCCAACCTGGCGCGAAGTCATGACACAGGATTACGAGCCGTGGACGCGGGATCACATTGTGGTGGATACCGCGCAGCGCAGCCTGGAAGAATCCGCCGCCCTGTTGCTTGGCAAGATTGCCCTACCTTCCGTTCCGTAAAAATAGCCGGGACCCATAATTGTCGCGTCAAACAAGCTTATGTGTTTTTAATCGGCGGCGTTTTAGATTAAAAATACAGGACCGACGCATGAGTGAAAGTTGCGCAAGCGTCCTAATGATACCCAACAGGGAGAGAGACAATGAAAAAACTGTTAGTTGCGACAGCCATGGCTGCGCTGGTCAGTACGGCGGTGCACGCCGAAGACATCAAGCTGGGCGTAATTTTGGGCTACACGGGCCCGATTGAATCCTTGACGCCCGACATGGCGGCAGGCGCCGAGTTGGCGATCAAGGAAGTCAGCATGAGTGGCGCCCTGTTGGGCGGCAGCAAGGTGATCTCGGTACGCGGCGACACCACATGCACGGATTCCGCCGCCGCCACGGCGGCGACCGAACGTCTGGTCACCTCGGATAAAATCAACGCCATCGTTGGCGGTGATTGCTCCGGCGTAACCACCGCCATGTTGCAGAACGTGGCGCTGGCAAATGGCATCGTCATGGTGTCGCCCTCGGCCACCTCGCCGGCGCTGTCATCGATCAAGGACAACGGCCTGTTCTTCCGCACCGCGCCCTCCGATGCGCGCCAGGGCCAGGTCCTAACCGCGATCCTCAAGGACAAGGGCATCAAGTCCGCCGCCTTGACCTACACCAACAATGACTACGGCAAGGGTCTGGCCAATTCCATCAAGACCAACTTCGAAAAATCGGGCGGCAAGATCACCATTTCCGCCGCCCATGAAGATGGCAAGGCTGACTACACGGCGGAAGTCGGCGCGTTGGCAGCCGCCGGCGGCGATGTGCTGATCGTGGCCGGTTATCTGGACCAGGGCGGCAAGGGCATTATCCAGGCCGCGCTTGACACCGGTGCGTTCGAAACGTTCGTGCTACCCGACGGCATGATTGGCGACAGCCTACCCATGGCTATTGGCAAGGACCTGAACGGTTCCTTTGGCACCGTGCCCGGCACGGACAGCCCAGGTGCGGCAAAGTTCAGCGACATGGCAAAGGCCGCAGGTTTCAAGGCCGGGCCGTTTGCCTCCGAGTCCTATGATGCCGCTGCCTTGATCATGCTGGCCATGCAATCTGCCAAATCCTCGCAAAGCAAGATGTTCAAGGACAAGCTGCTTGGCGTGGCCAATGCACCAGGCACCAAGATCTATCCTGGTGAGCTGGCCAAGGGTCTGAAAATCATCGCCGGTGGCGGTGAAGTGGATTATGTCGGCGCCTCGGCGGTCGAATTGATCGGCCCAGGCGAAAGTGCCGGCAACTACCGCGAGATCCTGGTCTCCGGCGGCAAGAACACCACCGCGCGCTTCCGCTAAGCGATCGGTATTGAGTTGAATGGTGGGAAACGGCAAAGGCATATGCCTGCCGCCGTTTCCCACCTTCGTTTTGTAATTTTTTGCCAAATTTATGATCGAAGTTGAAAATCTGCATATGCATTTTGGCGGCATCCATGCCGTCGACGGTGTCTCTTTATCAATCGAAGGTGGCCGTATTACCGGCCTGATCGGCCCCAACGGCGCCGGCAAAACCACACTTTTCAATGTCATCGCCGGCCTGCACAAACCCACGTCCGGCAAGGTTTATCTCGACGGTGCCAATATCACCGGCCTACTGCCCCATGAATTATTCGCCAAGGGCATGTTGCGCACCTTTCAGATCGCACAGGAGTTCAGCACCCTGACGGTGCGGGAAAATCTGATGATGGTGCCGTCCGGTCAAATGGGCGAGCGCCTGCTTGATACCTGGCTACGGCCGGCACAAGTCCGCCGCGAAGAGGAACAGGTCCGCGCCAAGGCGAACGAGGTCATTGAATTTCTGCAGATCACCCAAGTCGCCGACGAACTGGCGGGAAATCTATCGGGCGGACAGAAAAAGCTGTTGGAGCTGGGCCGTACCATGATGGTGGACGCCAAGATCGTCTTCCTCGATGAGGTCGGCGCCGGCGTCAACCGCACGCTCCTTAATACCTTGGGCGATGCCATCCTGCGTCTGCAAAAGGAGCGTGGCTATACCTTTTGCATGATCGAACACGACATGGATTTCATCTCCCGCCTCTGTGACCCAGTGATCGTCATGGCGGAAGGTCTGGTCCTAACCCAGGGCAGCATCGAAGAGGTCAAGGCCAACGAACAGGTGATCGAGGCCTATTTGGGCACCGGCCTGAAAAATAAGCCCCCCGTACTTCAGGAGCCGGTGCCGTGAGTTATCTGAGCGGCGATAACATGACGGGCGGATACGGTGGCGCCGATATCCTGCATGACTGCACCATTGGCGTGGAACAGGGCGAAATTGCGGTCATTGTCGGCCCCAACGGCGCCGGCAAATCCACCGCCATGAAGGCGGTTTTCGGCATGCTGAACATCCACCAGGGCACGGTGCATCTGGATGGCGAGGATATCACCCAGTTGTCGCCCCAGGCCCGTGTCGCCAAGGGCATGGGTTTCGTGCCGCAAAATCAGAACGTCTTTACGTCCATGTCAGTGGAAGAAAATCTCGAGATGGGCGCCTTTATCCGCCGCGACGATTTTTCCGGCACCCTTGAGCAGGTGTTTGAGCTCTTTCCCATTTTGAAGGAAAAGCGCCGCCAGCCCGCCGGTGAACTTTCGGGTGGCCAGCGCCAACAGGTCGCCGTCGGCCGGGCCCTGATGACCCAACCCAAGGTCCTGATGCTGGACGAACCCACGGCGGGCGTCTCGCCCATCGTCATGGACGAACTGTTCGACCGCATAATCGAGGTGGCAAAAAGCGGCATCGCCATCTTGATGGTGGAACAAAATGCCCGCCAGGCTTTGAACATCGCGGACAAAGGCTATGTCCTGGTTCAGGGGCGCAACCGCTACACCGATACCGGGGCCGCCCTGATGGCCAATCCGGAAGTCCGCAAAGCGTTTTTGGGCGGGTGAGAACATGGATGGTTTCCTGAACGCGTTCATCCTGTTGTCCAATTTCGTGCTTGTGCCCGGCATGGCCTACGGCAGCCAGCTGGCAATCGGCGCCCTGGGCGTCACTTTGGTCTTTGGCATCCTGCGCTTTTCCAATTTCGCACATGGCGACACCATGGCCTTTGGCACCATGATCACGGTGCTGGTAACCTGGGCCTTGCAAGCCTGGGGCGTCTCGATCGATCCATTACCGACCGCATTGCTGGCGCTACCCTTTGGCATTCTCGGCACGGTCATGCTGCTGTTGCTGACGGATCGCTGGGTCTATCGCTTTTACCGCCGGCAAAAAGTGGCGCCGGTGGTCTTTTTGATCGCCTCGGTCGGCGTGATGTTCATCATGAATGGCCTGGTGCGTTTCATCATCGGGCCTGACGATCAGCGCTTCGCCGACGGCGAGCGCTTCATCATCAAGGCACGGGAGTTCAAACGCATGACGGGGTTGAGCGAGGGCGTCTCGTTCAAGACCTCCCAGGGCCTGACGGTTCTGACGGCGGTGATCGTGGTGGCGGTGCTGTTCTGGTTTCTCAACCGCACCCGCGCCGGCAAATCCATGCGCGCCTATTCCGACAACGAAGATCTGGCGCTGCTGTCAGGCATCAATCCCGAACGGGTGGTACTAATCACCTGGACCATAGCTGCCGCACTCGCCACCATCGCCGGCGTGCTTTACGGCCTGGACAAGAGTTTCAAGCCGTTCACCTATTTCCAGCTGCTGCTGCCCATCTTCGCCGCCGCCATCGTCGGCGGTCTGGGCAATCCCCTGGGCGCCATAGCAGGCGGCTTTATCATCGCGTTTTCGGAAGTCACCGTTACCTATGCCTATAAGAAGTTCCTCTATTACACCCTGCCCGCGGACTGGGCACCCGAAGGCCTGACGCAGCTATTATCCACCGACTATAAATTCGCGGTCTCGTTCGTCATCCTGGTGCTGGTGCTGTTGTTGCGGCCAACGGGCATTTTCGGGGGCAAGGCATCATGAACGGAAATGGCAATGGCAACCTGCGCCCCATTCTGATGTTCCTGGCCATGTTCGCCGCGTTGGCAGCCGTCGGCCTGATCCAAAGCTGGTCCCTGGCCCTGGCGATCCTGAACCTTTGCCTGATCTCCGCCGTGATGTCCCTGGGCGTCAATATCCAGTGGGGCTATGCGGGCCTGTTCAACGTAGGCATCATGGGTTTCGCGGCCCTGGGCGGCGTGGCCGGAATTCTGATGTCCGTACCGCCCGTGACGGCTGCCTGGCAGGCTGGCGGCGGCGGCATCGCCATTGCCCTGGCGACGTCCATCGCAACCATATTAGCTGCTGTCTTTGCCGCGAAGCGCATTGCCGCGCCCGGCCCCCGGCGGTTGGTCCTGGCGATCATCATCGTTGCCGGTTATTTCCTGACGCGGGCATTTTTTGACCCGGCGGTCGAGGCGATCGAGGCGGTGGAGCCCGCCAAAACCGGTTTCCTGGGCGGCCTGGGCCTGCCGATCCTGTTTTCCTGGATCGTCGGCGGTGTCCTTGCCGCCGGCGCGGCCTGGATCGTCGGCAAGATTGCGCTTGGCCTGCGTTCCGACTATCTGGCCATCGCCACCCTGGGCATATCCGAGATTATCGTCGCCGTGCTGAAGAACGAGGATTGGCTGACCCGTGGTGTGAAGAACGTCTCGGGCCTGGCCCGCCCCGTGCCCTACGAGGTTGATCTACAACAGGCTGTTTGGTTTCAGGAATGGGCGGATCGTCTGGGCGCAACCCCGGTGGAGTTTTCCTCGATCTTCGTCAAGCTTAGCTATGGCTCGTTGTTCGCCGTCGTACTGTTGGTGGTGTTGTGGCTGTCACAGCGGGCGCTGAATTCGCCCTGGGGCCGGATGATGCGGGCCATTCGCGATAACGAGGTTTCCGCCGCCGCCATGGGCAAGAACATCAAGGGCCGGCATTTGCAGGTCTTTATCCTGGGCTCCGCGGTGGTCGGTATCGCGGGTGCCATGCTGACCACCCTGGATGGGCAGTTCACGCCGGCCTCTTACCAACCGCTTCGTTTTACCTTCATCATCTGGGTCATGGTCATTGTTGGCGGCTCCGGCAACAACTGGGGCGCGGTGCTGGGCGGTTTCGTGATCTGGTTCTTCTGGATCGAGGCGGAACCCATGGGCCTGTGGTTGATGGATTTGTTAACCGCCGGTCTGGACGAAGGCAACCCGTTGCGCAAGCATCTGCTCGATAGCGCGGCCCATATGCGCCTGATGACCATGGGCTTGATATTGCTGTTGGTGCTACGCTTCAGCCCCAGAGGCCTAATACCCGAAAAATAGTAAAGCAGGAGGAGACCGTCATGACCAAAGGCATGGTATGCGCCCCGCAACCCGAAGCCGTCGAGGCCGGCGCCTTCGCCCTGAAACGCGGCGGCAACGCGGTGGATGCGGCCATGACCTGTGCCCTGGTACAGACCGTGGTCGATCCCATGATGTGCGGCATCGCCGGTTTCGGCACCATGCAGCTGTATCTGCCCAGCAAAAACCATCACGGCTTCATCGATTTTCACACCACGGCGCCGGAGGCGGCGACGGAAACCATGTGGCAAGACCAGATCAAGGCCCAGGCCCGCGACGGCTTTGGCTTTATCCTGCACAACCGGGCCAATGAATGCGGTTACGAAAGCATCATGACGCCGGGCAGCCTGAAGGCCTATTACGAGGCGGTGCAGGAATACGGCACGTTTGATTGGAAAGACATCATCCAACCGGCCATCGAACATGCCGAGGACGGCTTTGTCATCCGCCCCCACGTTGATGAATTCTGGACCGCCGCCAATGTCATGGGGCGGATGTCCGTGGGCGACAAATTGCGCGAGATCCCCGCCACCAGAGAGATTTATTGCGACCAGGACGGCAACACTTATCCCGTAGGCTCGCGGGTGAAAAATCCCGGCATGAAGCAGACGTTGGAGCGCATTCGCGACGGCGGGGCGGAGATTTTTTATTCCGGCGAGATCGCCGAGGAAATCGCCGCCGACGTGGCGGCGCATAATGGCCTGTTGAGCCTGGATGATCTGAAAAACTATAAAACCGTACGCGCCGAGCCGATCTGGGGCGAATACCGGGGCGACAAGGTTTCCTGTGGTCACCCGCCGGGCGGCGGCGTCATGATCTTGGAAATGCTGAATATTCTGGAGCATTTCGACCTTGGCGCCATGACCCACAACAGCGCCGATTACATCGCCATCGTGGCCGAGGCCATGAAATACGCCACCATCGACAAGGACAACAAGATGGGCGACCCGGCCTTTGACGATGTGCCGATCAAGGATTTCATCGACCGCCAGCAAGCCGGCCGCTACGCCCATATGATCCGCTCGGGCGAGAAAGCCAACGTGATCCGCTTTGGCGAACCTGAAGAATCCAAGGACACCACCCATGTCACCGTGGTGGACGATGCCGGCAATTGTGTCTCCATGACCCATTCTTTGGGCATGCCCTCGGGCGTGGTCACCAAGGGCATGGGCTTCATGTACAACGGCTGCATGGGCGCCTTTGACCCCCGCCCCGGCATGCCGCACTCCATCGGCCCTGGCAAGCGCCGCTTCACGGCCATGTGCCCAACGATCGTCTTCAAGGGCGACGACCCTTATGTGGTAATCGGCGCGCCGGGTGGCACGTTCATCACCATGGGCGTGTTGCAGGCCGTCCTGAACGTGCTGGATTTCGACATGACCATGCTGGAAGCCGTCGCGGCACCTCGGTTTACCGCGAACAGCAACACCATTGATGTCTCCAACCGCATTCCGCATTTCGTAACGCGGGAGCTGGAAGCACGCGGCTATCCCATCGTGCGCAACCCTTTCAGCTACGTCTTCGCCGGCGTCCACGGCATCCGCCTGCCAAAAGATGGCAAACGCCAATGGGACGGCGGCGCCGATCCGGGCCGAGATGGGATTGCGCTGGAGGTTTAGGCCGGCAGCCGAATAACCGCCCTTAACCCACCCTCCGGTGCTTCATCCAGCACTACATCGCCGCCCTGATTCCTGACCGTATCGCGGGTGATGGCGAGGCCGAGGCCGACGCCGCCCGTGCCTTGGTTGCGGGAATTTTCCAGGCGATAGAACGGACGGAACGCGGCTTCGCGTTCGGCTTCGGGAATGCCGGGGCCGTTGTCGTCCACGGTGATCTCGATCATGTCGCCGTCGCGGCGGGCGGCCAGGGCGCAGCTTTCGGCGTAACGTTGGGCATTGCCCAATAGATTGGCAACGCAGCGTTTCAGGCTTAATGGTCGTAACTGTCCATGCAAATCGCCAACCGCCGCGAACGTCACCGTGGCGCCTTCGCGCCGGGCATCGTTGACCGCTTCATCCAACAAGGCGTTGACGTCCAGATCCACGGCCCGCTCACCCGCCGCACCGCGGGCAAAAGCTAGATAGCCTTCGATCATGCCATCCATTTCATCCACGTCCGCCTGCATGGCCTCCGCCGCCGGGACATCCTTCAACATGGCCAGTTCCAGTTTCAACCGGGTCAGGGGCGTGCGCAGATCATGAGAGACACCGGCCAGCATTTCGGTCCGCTGGTGCAGGTGGCGTTCGATGCGTTCGCGCATACGGAGGAACGCATCACCAGCGCGGCGGACCTCGACGGCGCCGGATGGCTTGAAGTCCGCCACGCCCTGGCCGCGCCCAAAGCGGTCGGCGGCATCCGCCAGACGCAGGATGGGACGCACCTGATTGCGCAGAAAGACAATGGCGATGGCGAGAAGCAGCAGCGAGGAACCGACAATCCACATGACCAGTACATCCAGGGTCGCCGAGGTGATCCGATTGTGCGGCACCAAGACCCGCAAAACCCCGCCCTCGAACGCCACCTGGATCAAATAGTTCTTCAGGTCGGGCCGGTTCTGAATGGTAAAGGCCAGTTCCAGGCCCTGATCAATGGTCCGGATCAAGAGCCGTTCCAAGGGCGAGTTGGGCTGAGGCAAGGGCCCTGCCTTCAATGCCTGTTGCGGCAGCATGGTAAAGCTCAAATTCATCCGGGAATTGGCGGATTGCAGAATGTGGAAGCGCGCCAGCTCTTCCTTGTTGCGGGTCAGGGCGGCGGCGACGAAGCCGATATCGCCCGCGACACTGCGCGCCAGGCGCCGGGTGACGGCGTCGAGGTGGCGGTCGTAAAACACCACGGCGGCAACGATTTGCAGCAACACCACTGGCGTGACGACGATAAACACCGCCCGGCCAAACAGGCTACGTGGCAGAAACCGCTTTACCATGCTCCCTGCCCCTGTGGGCGTGCCTGTCCCTGCCCCATGGCATCAATCAAGCCAGAAGACATAGCCCTGTCCCCAGACGGTGCACAAATGGCGCGGCTCCTTCGGGTCTTCCTCGATCTTGCGGCGCAGTCGGGTAATCTGGACATCGACCGCGCGTACATTGCCCGCATCCGCCTGCGCCAACAACTCCGCCCGCCCCACGGTGACGCCGGGATTGCGCGCGAACAAGCGCAGCATCTCCATCTCGCCCGACGTCAAGCGAACCGCCGTGCCATCGCGGGTCAGCTCGCCACGTTCCATGTGGAAACTGCAGGTACCAAAGGTGGCGACGGCAATCTCTTCCTGTTTCGGTCCGCCACGGCGCAGGATGGCCTCGATCCGCAGCACCAGTTCGCGCGGCTCGAACGGTTTGGCCAAATAATCGTCGGCACCGACTTCCAACCCGGCGATGCGGTCTTGCGCCTCGCCCATCGCCGTCAGCAGCAGGATCGGCAGGGCCTTGACCGTATTGTCGCCACGGATGGACTGGGTCAGTTCCAGCCCGCTTTCACCGGGCATCATCAGATCCAACACCAACAGATCAAAATCCAGGCCCGAGAGCGCCACCCGCGCCTCGGCGGCCGAGGAAGCCGTGGAGACGCGAAAACCGCATTCACCCAGATAACGCTGCAACAAATCCCGCAGGCGGTCATCATCATCGACGACCAGGATATGGGTTGCCTCATCGCTCATGCAAAATTACCTCAGGACCGCTCGACCGAGCGCAGCACGCCATCCCGCTCGTCCGCATTCAACAGATCCGCCAACACCTTGCGATAGCCGGCAACGGCCTCGGCCCCGGCATTGCGATAGGCCTTGGCGATGCGCGCTTTTTGCGGACCGGACAATTTGGCGAACAGGGTTTCGCCCTGATCGGTCAAATACAGCAGACGCTGTCGGCGGTCCCGGCTACCCTTTACCTGACGGACATATTCTTCCGCTACCAGCTGGCTCAAGACGCGGCTGAGGCTCTGCTTGGTTACCTTCAGGATGGTTAGCAGTTCCGCCACCGTCATGCCCGGATTGCGGCCTATGAAATGCACCACCCGATGATGGGCCCGGCCAAAACCATAGTCTTTCAAAATTTCATCCGGATCGGAGGTAAAATCGCGATAGGCGTAGAACAGCATCTCGATGGATTGGATCAGCTCTTCATCACCGAGGTAGGCCGGCGCGGAAACATCGTTTCCATGCGCGCCTGCATCACCTTGGTGGTCAAGCTTGCCATCGGGCCTTGGCTCGGTTGAAAGATCAGTCATGGCCTCATGCTACACGAGATGCGTCAATGATGCTGACATTATTTTGGTCAGCATCATTGACATATTTTTTTTGGATGTTACGTTAACGGCATAAAACGCGCAACAATCAGTCGCCAAAGACATTCTGGGAGTCAGTAATCATGGCAGCGATCTCTTACGATAAATTGGAAGGCACCATCTGGTACAACGGCGAAATGACGCCGTGGGAGAATGCCCAGGCTCATGTACTGACCCATGGCTTGCACTACGCCTCGTCCGTATTCGAGGGCGAGCGGGTCTATGGCGGCGAGATCTTCAAGCTGGAAGAACACACGGACCGGCTGTTGAACTCGGCCAAGTTGCTGGATTTCAAAATTCCGTACACGGCCGAAGAGATCAATGCAGCCTGCCGGGAAACCGTGTTGAAGAACGGCATCGTCGACGGCTATGTCCGGCCCGTGGCCTGGCGCGGTTCCGAGATGATGGGTGTTTCGGCGCAGGATAACCGCATCAATCTGGCTATCGCGGTCTGGGAATGGCCGTCGTACTTTGCACCGGAAATGCGCACGATTGGCATCCGCTTGAAGACCACCAAATGGCGCCGTCCAGACCCGCGCACCGCACCGGTCCATTCCAAGGCCGCCGGTCTCTATATGATCTGCACCCTGTCCAAGCATGCGGCGGAGGCCGAGGGTTACGACGACGCCCTGATGCTGGACTGGCGCGGCCAGATCGCGGAAAGCACGGGTGCGAATATATTCTTTGTGATCGACGGCAAATTGCACACCCCCATCCCGGATTGCTTCCTCGACGGTATCACCCGCCGCACGGTGATCGGCTTGGCCAAGGCGCGCGGCTATGAAGTCATCGAACGGGTGATCATGCCCGAGGAAATGGCAGATGCGACGGAATGCCTGTTGACCGGCACCGCGGCGGAGGTCACGCCCGTGGGCGAGATCGACGAATACCGCTTCAAACCCGGCGCCATTACAGCCCAGTTGATCGAGGATTTCGAGAACCTGGTCAATCGACGGGCCGCCGCCTGATCGCGGATGCCCTATCTCGGATTAGCGGCGGCCCTATGGCCGCCGTTTTTCGTTTGGCCGATCGCCGTATTCGATCTAGGATTCTTGCCCGATAACGAAATTTATTTTTGTGAGCAGTGTACATGTATCAGCTTCAATTGACCGAATCCCTGGTGCCGGGCCAGGATGACGATACCATCCTAGAGAGCACCGTCGGCGGCCTTCTGCGTGAGGTCGCGGGCCTACACCCGGATGCACCGGCTCTGCTTGAAATTACCATGGAAGGCGATACCGGGCGCGCCTGGAGCTATGGTGAACTGTTGGCGGATAGTGAAAAACTGGCGCTGGCCCTTTCCACCCGGTATGCGCCGGGCGAACGGGTAACGGTGTGGGCACCGAACATTCCCGAATGGTTGGTGATGGAGTATGCCTGCGCCCTGGCCGGCCTGACCCTAGTCACCGCCAACCCTGGTTATCAGCCGCAGGAACTGCGCTATGTGCTGGAGCAATCTGAATCAGTGGCGCTATTCGCGGTGGAAAGCTATCGCGGCAACCCCATGGCGGAAATTGCGGTTGAGGCTTGCAAAGGCCTGAGCGCGATCCGTGAAATTGTTGATATGGAGGACCCGGAAGCGCTGTTCCGCCATGGCGAGCAGGCCCCTGCGCTACCCGCGGTCGCGGCGGGCGATCCGGTACAAATTCAATACACCTCCGGCACTACCGGCTTTCCCAAGGGTGCGATCCTGCATCATCGCGGTCTGACCAACAACGCACGCCTGGTCTTTGCCCGCGGGCGGGTGACGCAAGGTTCGACCTGGTCCAACTTCATGCCGATGTTTCATACCTCGGGCTGCGGCGCCGCCGCCCTTGGCTGTCTGCAAACCGCCTCCCGCATGCTGTTGTTCAAGGTCTTCGACCCCGCCGTCGTGCTGCGCCAGATCGAGGCCGAGGACGTTGCCGCCCTGATCGGCGTGCCGACCATGCTGGTCGCCTTATTGGAAGCCTTGGAGCAGGAACCCCGCGATATGTCTTCGATCAAGATTTCGATCTCGGGCGGCGCCATGGTGGCACCCGAACTGGTCCGCCGGGTACGCCAGGCCTTTGGCTGTGATTTCGAAACCGTTTATGGCCAGACCGAGGTCTCGCCCGTCGTCACCCAGCACTTTTTCGACGATGATATCGACGACATTTGCAACAATGTGGGCCAGCCCATGCCGCAGACCGCCATCTCGATCCGCGGTGTCGAGGACAACAAGGTCGTGCCAATCGACACCGTGGGCGAGATCTGCGTTCAGGGCTATTGCAACATGATCGGCTATAACGGCAACCCTGAAGCGACGGCGGAAACAATTGATGCCGAGGGCTGGCTGCACAGCGGTGATCTGGGTGCCATGGACGCGCGCGGCTATGTCCGGGTTACGGGCCGGGTCAAGGAGATGATCATTCGAGGCGGGGAGAACCTGTTCCCGGCTGAAATCGAGAATGTGCTGGCCGAGCACGATACGGTGGCGGAAGTTGCCGTGGTCGGCCTGCCGGATGACAAATGGGGCGAGGTCGTCGCCTGCTTCGTCCGACCGGAGACCGGAGCGGACGTGGACCCCGCTACATTGCGGGCCCATTGCCGGGAACATATGGCGGCGCAAAAAACCCCGACGGTCTGGTTCAGCGTCGGCGAATTCCCACTCACCGGTTCCGGCAAAATTCAGAAGTTCGCGCTGCGCGATGCGCATGCCGCCGGCAAGTATCAGCCGCTATAACAGATTACAGACCGTACCTCGCCCAATGGGCCCGGACTTCCGCCGTGGCCAAAAGATCGCCCGCCAAATTCATAGCCGGCAGTTGCGAGGACAGGCCAAGGCGCCGTTGCAGCCAGCTCTTCTCGGCCCCGACCACGGGCAGGCGCACCTTGTCACCAAATTTTTGCCGCAGCACGGACTTTAAATCGCCCAGGCCATCGATCAGGCCCAGGCCCTCTGCCCTGGCGCCGGTCCAGAACTCGCCGGAGAACAACTCCGCCTCATCGGCTTTCAGATGACCCTCACGACGGTTGCGGACGTGTTTCTTAAAGGCATCGTGGATTTCCTTTTGCAACGCGGTCAGTCGCTTCAGGTCATCCTCTTCCAAGGGCAAAAACGGATCCAGCAGGCTTTTCTTATCGCCGGCGGTAAAAAGACGACGCTCCACACCGATCTTCTCCATCGCGCCTTCAAAACCGAAGGTCGCCGCGATGACGCCGATGGAGCCGATGATCGAGGTTTCAGCGGCATATATTTCATCACCCGCGCAGGCAATCCAATAACCGCCCGAGGCCGCTACGTCCTCGCAGAAGACATAAACGGGCAGCTTTTTCTCGTCCGCCAACAAGCGGATGCGGCCATGCAGCAGAGCCGATTGCACAGGCGAGCCGCCCGGTGAATTGATCGCCAGCGCCACCGCCTTGGCGCCCTTCATCGCGAATGCCCGCTCTATTGGTTCCGCCATCGAGGCAAGATTGAGCGCCGGGCGCAACGGCGAACCTTGCGCCGCAATGACGCCGTCCAACCGCACGACCGGTACCAGGGGCACCCGGTCACGCAGCGCCTTGATGGGCAGACGGCTGAGTATTTTGTCCATGTTCATGGCACGGGAAATAGGGTGTCAGAGGGGGCAACGCAAGGGCTTTACGGATTTTCAGGAAAAGTCATTTGGCCTTGAAAAGATTTGCTACCATGGTTGCAAGTAAGAGGGAGAGACATGAAGAGAGTTCTGATCGTTGGCGGCGGCATCGGCGGCATGACCGCCGCCGCAAATCTGCTATTGGCCGGATTCGAGGTCGAGGTCTTTGAACAGGCACCTGAACTGGGTGAAGTGGGCGCCGGTATCCAATTGAGCGCCAACCCCATGCGGGTACTGCGGCATTTGGGTCTGGTGGAGAATTTGCAACGTCTTGGCGTGCAACCCTCCGCCTATCAGTTCAAGATGTTTGATAGTGGCGAGATCCTACAGGAAATACCCTTGGGCGACGGCTATGTACAGCGCCACGGTGTGCCGTATCTGTCCGTTCATCGGGCCGATCTATTGGATAGCCTGATTGGTGCCGTGCGGGCACTGAACGCGGATACAGTCCATTTAAATGCCACGGCGACGGGTTTCACCGAAGATGCGGGCGGTGTCATTTTGCAGTTCGATGACGGCAGCGAAGCGCGCGGCGATGTCCTGATCGGCGCCGACGGCATCAAATCCAGGGTGCGGGAAAAAATACTGGGCCCAACGCCGGTGCATTATACCGGTGATCAGTCCTGGCGCATCCTGGTTCCCGCAGAGCGCCTGGCGCCTGAACAACGGCCCGATACGGTGAATATCTGCGTCGGTCCCGGTAAGCACGGCGTGGTTTATCCCATTCGTGCCAACGGTCTGGTCAATATGGTAGGCTGCGTCGAATACGAAAGCTGGGACGATGAAAGCTGGACCGCGCGCCGGCCCTGGGCCGAGATGAAGGCGGATTTCGCCGGCTGGCACGGCAATATTCAGGCCATTATCGACCATGCGGACAAGGACGAATGTTACCGCTGGGCCATGAATAACCGCCCGCCGGTGGACAATTGGCGCGCGGGCCGGGTCACTTTGCTGGGCGATGCGGCCCACCCTACCCTGCCCTACATGGCCCAGGGCGGCGCCATGGCGATCGAGGACGGCGCCGTTATTGCCCGCGCCCTGCAACAAGAGGACGATGTAGGCGAAGCGCTGGAACTCTACCAGCGCAATCGATTGGAGCGCACGGCGCGGATCGTCAATGAAAGCTCCGCCAACCGCAATATGTTCCACCTGCCCTCGGAAGCTGCCCTGCGCGAGGCCTTCGCGCAACGGGACATGAACGCGGAACGTACCGCCTGGCTATTCTCATACGATCCCATGAACGTGGAATTACGATAGAGGACAACGAAATGGAGCTTTTTGTTACCCTGACCTCGCCTTATGCCCGTCTGGCCCGTGCGGTCATAATTGAAAAGGGCCTGCAAGACCGGGTCAAGATTACGCCCATTCAAACCCGGACACCGGACAGCCCGCTGTATGCGATCAACCCCTCGGGCCGCGTTCCCACCTTGGTAACTGACGACGGCACGGTTTTCGAGGAATCGGCGGTGATCTGCGCTTTTCTCGATCATCTGGACGGCGCTCGCATCTTCGAAATCACCCATGACGACAACCGCTGGGCGGCACTGCGGCTGGAGGCACGGGTCCGCAGCATGCTTGATGGCATTGCCGTTTGGGGTCGGGAGTTGTCCCGGCGGAAATCCGAACGCTCCCCCGGTATCATCGCGCACGAAACGGCACGGGCTGTGCGCATGGCGCGGGCCCTGAACGATGATGTCGCGGCGGGAAGCTTCGATGGCCCGTTAAGCATTGCGCAATTGCTCTTAGCCTGCACCTTGCACGGCCGGGAGGAGCGCCCACCCGGATTTTCCTGGCGTCAGGATAACGGCGATCTCAGCGCTTGGGTCGATCGCATCGCGGCCCGGCCCTCGCTTACCGAAACCCTGCCGCCGGCGCATCCGCCCGAAACGGCACGCTAAGGAGACAGATATGCCGCTTATTATTGAACGTGACGGCCCGATCACAACGGTTACCATCAATCGCCCGCGGGCACGCAATGCCGTCAATCCGGAGACGGCCCTTGAACTGCGCGCGGCTTTCAAAGCGTTTGATGCCGATGACGATCAATCCGTCGCCATCCTGACTGGCGCCGAGGGGGCATTCTGCGCCGGCTATGATTTGAAGGCAGTCGCCCAAGGTGGCGCCCGCGTTATTTCGAAACCCACCGATGAAGGCCCCATGGGGCCGACGCGGATGCTGCTGTCGAAACCGGTGATCGCCGCGGTCGAAGGCCATGCGGTCGCGGGTGGCCTGGAACTGGCCCTGTGGTGCGATATGCGGGTGGCCTCGGCAACGGCTGTCTTCGGTGTTTATTGCCGACGCTGGGGTGTGCCGCTGATCGACGGCGGCACCATTCGCCTGCCCCGCCTGATCGGCCACAGCCGAGCCCTGGACATGATCATGACCGGCCGCGGCGTAGGGGCGGAGGAAGCCCTGCATTTCGGTCTGGCCAACCGCCTCGTCCCTGCCGGACAGGCCCTCGAGGTGGCATTGGAGCTGGCACATGAAATTGCCAAATTCCCGCAGCTATGCATGCGGGCCGACCGAACATCATCCTACGAACAATGGAACCTGGATTTGCCCCACGCCCTGATCAACGAAGCGGAAGGCGGCGAGAAACCCAGGACCGAGGAAGCGCAGGCAGGCGCCGCCCGCTTTGCCGCCGGCAAGGGTCGTGGCGGCGACTTCAGCAGTATCTAGAGGAGAACAGTAATGTCGACGAGTGATGTAAGCGTTAACTACAGCCAGACGGGCTCGGAACTGATCGAGAAAATTTATAGCGACGACTATCTCTCCATTGGCGGGCGAACCTCCACTGACAGTCTTGCCGCCGAGGCCGGCATTACCGCGAGCACGCATGTCCTCGACGTCGGCAGCGGCCTGGGCGGGCCGGCCCTGCATCTGGCCGAGAGCAAAGGCTGCCGTGTAACAGGCCTGGATATCGTTGCAAGCAACATCCGTACAGCCAACGAGCGGGCCGAAGCTCGGGCATTGGATCATCGGGTTGATTTCCAACTCGGCGACGCCATGGCCATGCCGTTTGAAGACGGACAATTTGATGTGATCCTGGGCCAGGACGCCTGGTGTCACGTACCCGACAAGGACAAGCTGATCGCCGAATGTGTCAGGGTCATGACGCCTGGCGGCATCATTGCGTTCACCGATTGGCTACAGGTGGGCGAGATGGATAGCACCTATCTGGCGGACGTTCTTTCGGCCATGGCATCGCCCAATCTTGCGACCCTGACAGGCTATGGCGCGATGCTGGAACAGCACGGCTTTTCAATCATGAAGCAGGAGGATATCAGCGCGGCTTTCATTGACCAATACAACGTAATTTACGCCCGGCTCGAGAACCTCAAAGACGAAATTTCAGAGACGTTCAGTGCCAAGGTCTACGGCATTATTTTGGGTAAGAACAACAGCATTCGGCGCGCCTTTGCGGATGGTAAAATGGGTGGCGGGCGGATTATCGCCAAGCTGAATGGGCGCGGCGGCCACGGCCGAAAGACCCAATTATGAGCACTGAGACGCGCGCTGGCGAACCTGGCACAGAGCGGCCGGTAGCCTTGCGCGTCGCCTTCTGGATGATCGTCGGGGCCTGTGGTTATGCCGGCATGATTGGCGTCGTCAAGCAGCTATCCATGGAGATGGATATCTATGTAGCGCTTTTCTACCGCTATTTTCTGGCCCTGGTGGTTATGCTGCCCTGGCTTTTGCCCAGCGGCGGTGCGGCGCTCAAGACGCAGCGCCTGGGGCTGCACATCGGGCGTGCTCTGTTGATGGTTATTCACGGTGGTACCTTGATGGTAGCGGTCACGTTGATCCCGCTGGCCGAGGCCACCTCGTTGATCTTCACCTCGCCACTGTTCGCCACGGTGCTGGCGGCGCTGTTCCTGCGCGAAGTGGTTGGGCCGCATCGTATCTTCGCGCTGGTACTTGGCTTTATCGGCGTGCTGGTGATCCTGCGGCCCGGTTTCGTGGCCTTCAATCTGGCATCGGGGCTGATGCTGGTGTCGGCCTTTACCGGTGCCTCCGTCGTGGTGACGGGCAAGGTGCTGTTGCGCACCGAAAGCGCGGAAAAGACGGTGTTTTACCTGACCTTGTTCGCGGTGCCATTCGCCCTAATGCCGGCGCTGTATTTCTGGCAATGGCCGAGCCTGGAGATGCTGCCCTGGCTGGCCGCCCTGGCAGTGGTGGGCAATGGCTACATCTATGGTCTGACCCGGGCCCTGAAGATCGCCGAGACCTCAATGGTGATGCCGTTCGATTTCCTGCGCATGCCGGCGGCGGCGGTAGCTGGTTACATCCTGTTCGCCGAAACCATCGACCCCTGGTCCTGGTTCGGCGCGGCAATCGTTTTCGGCGCCACCATCTACATCACCCAGCGCGAAATGAAGGCGATTAGGCCTGGACGGTAAAAGATTAGGCGGCGCGAACTTTCTCCAGGAATGACTTGATTTCTTTGCCCAACAAGACGGACTGCTCGGAGAGTTCATTGGTTGCGTTCAATACCTGGTCCGCTTCACTGCCCGTCTGATTGGCGCCTTCGCTGACTTTGACGATGTTAGCGTTAACATCACCGGTACCGCTTGCGGCCTGCTGAATGTTGCGCGCGATCTCCGATGTCGCCGTGCCCTGTTCCTCGACCGCAGCCGCAATGGCCGACGCGATTTCATTGATCTTTGTCACCGTGCCACTGATACCCTCGATAACCTGAACCGTCGAGCCAGTCGCACTCTGAATTTCATTGACTTGCGTGGCAATATCACTGGTCGCCTGGGCCGTCTGGCCGGCCAAATTCTTAACCTCCGAGGCGACGACAGCAAAGCCCTTACCCGCTTCGCCCGCACGCGCCGCCTCGATGGTGGCGTTTAGCGCCAGCAGGCTGGTTTGGCTGGCTATGTCGTTAATCAGACCAATAATTTCACCGATCTGTTCGGATGCTTGAACCAAACCACGCACTTCCGCGGTGGCGCGGCTGGCTTCTGCCACTGCTTCGCCGGCAATTCCACTAGATTCCTGCACCTGACGTCCGATCTCCTGCACCGATGATGCCAGTTGATCGACAGCCGAGGCGACCGTTTGCACGTTGCCCAGCGCCAGATCCGATGCCGCCGCTACCGTGGCGGACTGTTGCGAGGTTGTTTCGGCGATCTTCGACATACTCAGCGCGGTGGTTTCCATTTTCGCCGTCGCGTTGCCGACGACACCCAGCACTTCGTTCGCCTTGTTGTCGAAGATTCCAATCAAGACATCAACGGTTTGTGTCCGTTTCTCGACCGTGGCTTGATCTTTCTTTTGTTGCGCTTCCAGATGACTGCGTTCAACCGCATTGTCACGGAAAATCGACATCGCCGCCGCTATATCACCTAGCTCATCTTTTCGATCGGTACCGACAATTTCGACATCCGTGTTGCCGCCGGACAAGGCATTCAAGGCATCGACGATCGACCCGAATGATTTGAGCTCACGCCTCAGGTAGACGTGAATACCCAGAAGCGAAATCAACAAGATCGCAACCAGCAGGCCATAGCTGACCAACTTCATTTGCCGCTGATCGCCGTAGGCGGTGGTCTGATCCTTCAAAATTAAAAGAGTTCCACCCATCTCCCCCGTGAAAGTCTGCAAGGGTAACAAGATAGCGGCCAGGGTCAGAGCGTCACGCCGTAGAATGCTGTATCTGGCCGAAACGTTTGCCAAGGCGATTTCTTCGATGCCCACGGGCGGAGTTTCCATCGTTGAAACAAGACGGGCGCCATCCGGTGCGAAGACCAGAACCTCGGCGCCATGAGCCTCTTTCAAACTAGTGGCGGCGCTGGACAAGGCATGGCCAAGCATGACCGCACCAATTAGGCGCTGTTTGGCGAACAATGGAAACGCCACGGCGGCAACAAGCTGATCGCCGTCACGCAGCAAGCCGGTCTCCATTTTTCCACTCTTGATTGATTGTTCAATCAGCGCGGATTTACTGTCCGCTGGCAATTCCGGTTCGGCAAAAACCATTTCCCCGCCAGCATTGGTGACCCGCAGCCGGTCGATCACCTTGGAAGCATTAAGTCGATTGAACGACGGTGCGAACTCATCATAAATGTCATCAGAGATGCCACTTTTCAGAGCCTCGGCAGCATCACGGTTGCGGGAGAATGCCCGCATGCTGGCCGCCATGGCGCCGAACTGCTCGGCCAAGATTTTGCGCCAGATAATTTGTTCGCTATTGATCGCCGCTGCTTCAAAACGCGCTTGCGAACGCCTATCGGCAAGTTCGCCAAGTATGGTGAGCGACGCGCCCAGCACAACAAGGGCACATGATGCGCCCACAACAATTCTAGTGCGCAACAACATCTCTTGTCTCCAGCGGAGTCCGTCCGTCGTTCAATCGATTAGGTTATTCAACCGGAAATCCGGCAATTTGCCATGCCGGCAATCCGCCACGGAAGTAATAGACCTTTGTGAAACCCCAGCTCACAGCCTTGATGCTGGCTTTCGATGAGCGCATGCAGCCGGCACCATTGCAATAGATGACGACTTCCTTACCCTTAGCAATAACCTTGCCAAGAGAAGCTTCGTTGTACTTTTTCTTCAACTCGATGTGCTTGGCGCCGGGAATACGGCCGGCATCCCAGTCAGAGTTCTTGCGCACATCCACGAAGATAACGCCACGGTCGAACAATTCCTTGGCTTGCGCCGCGTCCACTGTGACGGCTCCGCTAATCTCGGTCGGAGAAACTTTTGCCGCCTGGGCTGGCAATACCAAAAAGGCGGACAAGGCTACGCTGATCGCGAATAAAATAGTTTTCATAATGGTCATATCCTGAAGCTAGATTTGCTGTTTTGCTCTTCAGCGGTACACCTTGAAGGCTGAAGAACTCTCGGCGATAAGTGTTATGACCATTGTCTAAATATTTCGTTACGTCCCTACTATTAGCATAGGCCTTTCAGTATATAAGAAGAATCTGTTGTTTCATACAAGTAATGACATCGATCAATTCTATAAAAACGAGTAACCGACATCGACCCCATTGCGTGCCTTTACGTTTAGCAACTAAAATTAGTACTTATCTTTACGCAAATCTAACTAACGACGAACTGTAGTTACATGCCGTAGAGATCTGCCTTGTCGATGGTATTTTGCACAATACGGACCGAGGCCGCGTCGATCATCGTACCGTCTACCTGCGCCGCGCCCTGGCCTTGGGCCACGGCCTCGTCATAGGCAGCGGCGATCTTGCGGGCATGGGCGACATCGTCGGGATGGGGTGAATAAATCTCCTGGGAATGGGGCACCTGGGCGGGATGAATGGCCCATTTGCCAACACAGCCCAGGATGAACGAACGGTTGCACTCCCGCCGGTAGCCTTCGTCGTCCTTGAAATTGCCAAACGGGCCATCAATGGGGTCGATGCCGGCGGAGCGGCAGGCGATGACCAGGCGTTGCCGTTGATAATGCCAGATATCACCGGGATAGCCGCCGTCGCCCCCAATGGCACGCACGTTAACGCCCTGGGAGGCGGAATAATCGCCCATGCCGAAGACCATGGCCTCCAGCCGTGGCGAAGAGACCGAAATGGCATCGATATTCTGCATGCCTTCGACTTCCTCGATCAACAGCTCGATGCCGATCTTCTTTTTCAGGCCTAACTCCATCTCGATCTGGTTCAGCAGGATGTCGACCCATTTCACATCATGGGCATATTTAACCTTTGGAATCATGATGGTATCGAGGTTTTCGCCCGCCCCGGTCACGACCTCGATGATGTCCTTGTAGCACCATTGGGTCTCCACATCGTTGATCCGAACGCAACGCACGCTGTCGCCGAAATCATGGGTATTCAGGGCTTCGACGATCTTGCCCCGGGCATCGGGCTTTGCCGCGGGCGCGACGGCGTCTTCGAGATCGAGAAAGATGTGGTCAACCTCCATCCCTGCTCCCTTGGCCATCATTTTCTCGCTGCTGCCGGGAATGGAAAGCTGGCAGCGCCGGGCGCGTTTGATATCGGTCATGGTTCTGTTTCCTTCTGTTCGCGGCGGGTCTACGAAATACGCGCCGCCTCTCTTAGATTATTGATTTCCTCGCCGCTATAGCCGGCATCCTGCAGAATGGCATCGGTATCTTCGCCCAACTTTGGCGCCCGGCGGTGGACGCCGCCCTGGGTCCGGCTCATATGGATCGGCGTATTGGCGATGGTCATTTTCTCATCCAGGCCTGGATGCTCTACCTGCGCCAGCAAATTCCGCGCCTCCACATGGGGATCATCAAGGATATCGCTGACCGTCTGCACGGGCCCGAAGGGGATCTTGCCCCCTAAAACCTGGCTTAATTCCGCCTTGGTGTGGCGTTCGGTCCAGACCGATACCATGGCGATGACTTCCGCATTACGCTTGGTCCGCTCCACGTTGGTTTCATAGCGCGGATCATGGGCCCATTCGGGATGGCCGGCGATCTCCGACAGAATTTCCCAGAACTTATCGCGCGGACAGGCGATGGAAACCCAGCCGTCCTTGGCCGGAAACATTCCAAACGGACATAACAACGGATGCGCGTTGCCTTCGGGTACGGGCACCTCGCCCGAATATGAACTCTGATGAAAGATCCGCTCACAAAGCGCCAGGATGCCGTCATACATGCCCACGTCAACGAACTGCCCCTTGCCCGAGCGTTCCGCCTCGCGCACCGCCGAGACCAGGGCGAAGGCCATGAACATGGCAGGCACCGTGTCGCCGACGCCGGGGCCAACTTTCAAGGGGGAATTCGCGTCCGGCCCGGTAATGCCCATGACCCCGCCCATGGCCTGGGCCACCACGTCAAAGGCCGGCCAGTCGGCATAGGGGCTTTCCCCGGTACGGCTGTCGCCAAAGCCGCGAATGGCGCCATAGACCAGGCGCGGATTGATCTCGGCCAAGGCTTCGTAGGACAGGCCCAGGCGGTCCATGGTGCCAAGGCGGAAGTTCTCCATCACGATGTCGGCGTCGGCGATCAGGCGCCTGAAGATTTCCTTGCCTTCCGCCGACTTCAAATCGATGGCGATGCTTTTCTTGTTGCGGTTGATGCTTTGGAAATACCCGCCGAAAAACTGGTCCTGATCATCGGCATGAAAGGGCCCGGAAAAACGGGTCATATCGCCATCCAGGGGCTCGACTTTGATAACCTCGGCGCCCTGGTCGGCCAACAACATGGTACAAAACGGCCCGGCCAGCATTTGCGTCAGGTCGATGACCTTGAGGCCGTTGAGGGCGCCAAAACCAGAGTCTATGTCTGAGCCTGAACCTGAGACAGTGTCCGGCTTTGGTCCGCTCATTTATCCCCCCAATGAGAGCGTCGTTTCATCAACGCCCGGCGCTCGCCCTCATAGACCACCACATCCTTTTGATTAACGCCGTAATGCTTGAAGGTGATGATGCCGGCATCGTCGCGGCCGCCGTCTTCCTTGGCCAGCACCTCCGAAAAGGCATACAAGGTGTCACCATGGTGCACCGGTGCCTTCAGGCGGATCTTGTCCATGCCAAGTTCCTCGAGCACCTGTTCGCCGGTATCCTGGCTGGCCAGGCCGATCGCCATGGACAGATTGATACCGCCAAATACGATGCGGGTATCAAAACCGGGAATGCCGCGCGCCATGCGCTGCATCAGGTCTTCGTTGAAGTGACCGGCAGCGGTATTCATCACCATGTTGGTGATCAGCACATTGTCCATTTCGGTCACGGTTTTGCCGCGCGCATGTTTGAAAATGGCGCCGACTTCGAAGTCCTCGAAATAGTTGTTGGCCGAGGTTAATTCGGATGCTTTCATGGCTCCCTCCCCGTCTAGGCGTATTGTTCTGCGAAGGCGGCGGCGACCATACGGGCATCGCTCTTTGATTTGCCCAGAATGACGTCGGAGATAATGCGCTGCTGAATTTCCGAGGTACCCTCGAAAATCTTGGTCAGGCGCGCATCACGCCAATAGCGCTCCACCGCGTGCAATTTGGTATAGCCCGCACCGCCGTGGATCTGGATCGCCTCGGAGGTGACTTCCTCGGCCATCTCGGAGGCGAAATACTTCACCATCGATGCTTCCTTGTCGCAACGCCGGCCCTGGTCGATCTCGTTACAGACGTAGTACAGCAACTGTCGCGCCGCCTCGATCTTGGTCGCCATGGTGGCAATCTTGAAGCGGATCGCCTGGAACTCGGTGATCGGCACGCCGAACTGACCCCGGTCTTCGGCATAGGCAATGGAATCTTCCAAGGCGCCCTGGGCCAGACCGATCGAACGCGCCGCCGTGTGCGCCCGCGCCGCCTCCAGACCGGAGGCCAGCATATAGAACGCCTTGCCTTCCTCGCCCACCAGGGCCGAGGCCGGCGCCCGCGTGCCTTGGAAGGACAACTCGTAGGTGTTCCAGCCGAAATAACCAATTTTTGGGATCGGCGAGCCCTCGCAATTATTGGGCAATTCGCCGCGAGGCTTGGGCAACACAAAGGCCGAGATGCCCAGGAAGCGTTTCTCAGCCGAAGGTGGCGGCGAGGTGCGGGCGAACAGCATGATGTAGTCGGCACCGTCGGCAAAGGTGCACCAATATTTGGCGCCGTTGATCACCCATTCGTTGCCGGACATCACGGCCCGGCAGGAGATCGAGGCCAGATCCGAGCCCGTACCTGGTTCCGACAATGCGGCGGCGGCGAGGAATTCACCTTTGACGGCGCGCCGGATCATATCGCGTTGCTCCTCGGGCAATTCGTCTTCCTTGCCGCGCATGATGCCCCGGCGCAGGAAGCTGCCATTGCCCCGTGCGATGATCGAGGCGACGGACATCCAGCCCCGCGCCAGTTGTTCGGCGATCAGGCAGTATTCGAAACAGCCCAGGCCCATGCCGCCGAGTTCTTCCGGCGTGGTGATGCCGAAATAGCCCATCTCGGCCATTTTATCGCGTAACTCCATGGGGATCATGCCCTGGACCGGGTCCAGTTCATTGGCTACGGGCAGGACTTCCTTCATGGTGAAATCCCGCGCGGAATCGCGGATCAGGATCCGTTCATCGGTCATATAGCCCATCCCGTCAGCCGATGTTACACCGCTATTCATGTCCGTTTCCTCACCAGATTTGTCCGTGTGTAATCGATAACCGTCTCGCCATCCTGATTGCGTCCGACCGTATGCCAGGTCACGATGCCATAGTCGGGCCGGCTATCGGTCTCTCGCGCGGCGGTCACTTCGCTCTCGGCATAGACCGTATCGCCCACATAGACTCGGTTCGGGTAGGTCAGGGCGTCGACGCCCAGGAATGGTCCGCCGCCCTCGCTCAAATCTTCCACGGTCAGGCCGAAGACAGTGTTGAAGACCAGCAATGGGTTGACCACCAGGCGCTCGTGGCCATGGGCCTGGGCATAGTCGGCGTTGAAATAGATTGGGTTATAGCCCAGCGTCAGGGTGGTGAAGAGGATGCTGTCCGCATCCGTGATGGTGCGGCCCCAATGGTGTTTGAAAACGCGCCCAATGGTGAAGTCCTCGTAGCGGTTTCCCCGCACCCATTCAGTGGCTTGCGATCGGAAATCGTCAGGCTGTGTCGTGTCGGTCATACCCGCGCGACCCTCCTATGTGTCAATCGGGATGAATATGGCGTCACCTTTCCCGCCGCTCTGAAGGCGGCTTTTCAGGTCTCAACAGTGTGGCGTCTATCCCGCACTCATGCAAGATCGTTGACTGGATTGGCCGTTTACTGTGTCAATTTGCCCCTATAAGGGCTCTGTCTCAAAGCTGCCGCAAATACTGCGCCACGTAATCGGCGCCGACCTCGGCCTTGTAGGCGTCCATCAATTTCGCCGTTACCGGCCCCGGCACGACGCCCTCACCAATTGTGCTGCCGTTGAAACTGCGCATGGGGCAGAGGCATAGGGAGGTCGAGGTGATGAAGGCCTCGTCCGCCGTCGCCGCGTCATATGGCGCCAGATCGTCTTCGCTGATCTCGATGCCCTCGGCCCGGCACAAATCCATGGTGACGGCGCGGCTGACACCGGCCAGGACGTATTGCGCTTTTGGCGTGCGTACCTTGCCGTCATGGACCAGAAAGATATTGCTGCCGCTGCCCTCGGTCAGGAAACCGCGGGTATCGAGCAACAGCGGCCAGGCATCGGGGCTGGTTTTCTGGGTTTCCAGACCGGCGACGATCAGGTTCAGGTAATTGTGGGTCTTGGCAGCGGGGTTGAGGGATTCAGGCGGCGTGCGCCGGGTCGAGGGCACCACCACGTCGATGCCGTCACGAAACAACGGCGCCCGCTTGGCGAGCGGCAGCGGCACGCAGGTGACGATCACCGTAGCGCCCACATCGCCGCCCCCTTTGTCCCCTGGCCCGTCGGGGTAGTTGGGGCCGCGCGTGACACGGAGAAAAACCCAGCAATCATCGTCCTCGCCCAACAGGTGCAGGTTGCGTTCGACAACCTGTTCCGAGATGGCGCAGAATTCAGCTGGGGTCAAACCAGGGTCGATCTGTACATACCGCAGCGATCTGAACAAACGGTCCACATGCTCCTGCAACCGATAGATCTTGCCGCCGAAAGTCCGCGCGGTGTCAAACACCGCATCGCCATAGATGAAACCACGGTCCGAAATCGAGACCGTGGCGCGGGACTCCGGCACGTATTCACCGTTCAGATAAACCACACGCTCGTTCAACAGCGGATCATTCATTGCGCACCTCCGGCGGATTTTTGTTTGCTGGCAAAGGCCTCCAGACCGCCCTTGAATTCAGTCTGACCAAACAGATCCGGCAGCAGGCTTTTCAACCAGTCCCGGTCCATATCGACGCCATTGGCCTTGAGATAGATCTCGCCCTCGTCCAGCACCATGTCCAGATCATCCTGCATCCGATAGCGCTTGGAGATATCATCGTGCGGCCGTTGCCCCAGTGCCTGGACCAGCAGATCCGTCCAGTTCACGACCTGGAATTTGCCCTGGGCCTCCAACCCCGAAAGCTGGCCGTGGCAGCCATGAAAAAGAGAGACCAGAATATCAACATCGTCGGCCTCGGCCCGGGCCAGGGTTGCCGCCCGCGCCTCCGCTTTCAGGCCCGGCGAACGATCCGCGCCTGATCCGCCGCAGGTATAGCCAGGCTCCGCCGCCGTGCCGACCAAGGTCAGGCCAGGAACCGCCGCCAGCATGTTGGCGACATTCTGGCCAATCTTGCCCATGCCGTCGTGGGTATGGAGGAGGACGCGTTTGTTCACTGGCTGGATGAACTTGCCGGCCAGTCCCTCGGCGCGGTCGACGAGATAATTCGTCACATGGTCGAATTCAAAACTGGCCTGGCGAAAGCCCGAGATGGTTTCGCCCAGATGCAGCACACATGATGGACACCAGCTCAACACTTCCTTGGGCTGGAAGCCCGCGAAACGGCTGATGGTGCCGTCCACCACGCGCTCGCCCGAGGCCTGATCGCCTTCCCATTTCGATTGGATAATGCCGCAACAGGCACCGGGCCCACCGACCACTTCATAGTCAACCTCCAAGGCATCCAGAATGGCCATGGCGTTGAACAACAGATGCGGCGTACGAATTGGATTACAGCCGGTGTAAAAGACCACATCGGCCGGACGCGCCCGTGGCGTACGCAGCAGCTTGTCGAATTCCGGCGGCGCCAATTGCATGGCCGCCATGATACGGATGGCACGGGACATTTTTCTAAACAGCTGCGGCGTGGGACTGTCCTGTTCGGCCTCCACCGTATTGGCCAGCATCAACATACGCCGGGGATTGATGCCCTCGGGGCAGGCGGGAATGCACAGGCCACAGCCATTGCATTGACTGCTCCAATCCTGGGCCGCGCCGGTCATGGGTGTACAGTCGCGCAGCAGCCCCAAGACACCATTGATGACGCCCGGTTCATCGCCGGCTTTCACAGAGGTAAAGGGCGTGACCGGACAAACCTCGACACATTTGCCGCACGCGGTGCAATCCGTGATCAAGCTTTCGCGCGCCTGTCCCAGAAATTCGTCCAAAGACTGTTTTGCTGTTCCCATGGGACACAGTGTTTCCCGCCATGCGCGTCGGGTCAAGTGGACTGTACCGTTGGCATTGTCTAGGTTACCCGTATGAGAGGGCATCATGAGAACACGAACCGCATCGTGTACTTGCGGACAGCTTAGCGTTCGCTGCGTCGGTGAGCCGCAAAAGGTCTCACTCTGCCATTGCCTGGATTGCCAAAGGCGGACGGGCAGCACCTATGGCATTGCCGCGTTTTATCTTCGTGACGAGGTCAAGGCCAAGGGCCGCGCAAATATATTTGTGCGTTCATCCGACAGCGGACATGGGGTCAAGTTTCATTTTTGTCCGGATTGTGGCTCGACCGTTTATTGGGAGCCCGAGCGGAAACCGGAGACAATTGCCGTTGCCGTCGGGTCATTCGCTGATCCGACGTTTCCCGCGCCGACGCAATCTGTCTGGAACGAGCGGCGACATCTTTGGCTGCCCATCGAAGATTGACGGGTTAGGAGCGCTTGGTCCCGCCCTTCGCGGCATCAGCTCGCAGTGCCGCATCAGCCGCCCGCCGGGCCCAGGTGAGAAATTCGTCCTCGTTATCCAGCACATCGACCGGCACCGTCCAATAGCTGTTCAGGCCGCGTTTCTTGCCCTGGCGCAGATAGCTGAAGGCCTCCATCCCGGCGGCCTCGTAATCGGGGCGGTTTTCATCATCAACCTTGAAATGCAGCACGTCCCTGGCGATCAGGGCGAACATCAGGCCGCGATAAAACACGCCAAGCCCGCCAAACATGCGCCGGGTGCTGACATGCCCCAGGGGTGCGACAAGATCTTCAATATAGGCGCGATATTCCGGCGATACGGCCATGGTTGCCTGGATGACTATTTATACAGAGGCACCTGATCCTTGGGCTTACCGATATGGGTGTACATATCCGGGCGGCGTTGATCCATCAGGGGATAGCGGCGTTTGACCTCGTCGGCGAAGTTCAGGTCGATCTCGGTTGTGATCACGCCTTCTTCATCCGAAGCGGTCGCTACCACGGTGCCCCAGGGATCGATCACCATGGAACGGCCCACGAAGGCGATACCGGATTGCGGCTCCACACCGTATTGGCCAGAGGCGACCACCCAACATTGGTTTTCCGTGGCACGGGCGCGCAGGAAAAATTCCCAATGGTCAAAGCGCGGGCTGAGAAAGGCGGAGGCGCAAACGATCACTTCCGCGCCTTTCAGGGCCAGCTCCCGATAAACTTCGGGAAAGCGCAGGTCGGAACAGACCGAGACGCCGACCTTCGCCGGGTTGGTCTGAAAGACCGGCAATTCCGTCCCCGCTTCCACGTGATCGGATTCCCGTATGCCGCCTTTGATGTCGGGACGGTTCGGCGCGTCAAACAGATGGGTTTTCCAGTATTTGCCCATGATCTCACCTTCGGGCGTGATCAGCGGCGAAGAATTGTAATGCTGATTGCCCTCGCGCTCGTACATGGAGCCGACGATATACATGCCGTACTTGCGGGCTTTCTCCGCCAGCAGATCCGTGGTGGGACCAGGGATCGGCTCGGCGAGATCCAGATAGGCTTCGTCCGTGGATAACCCGGCGCCAGTCCAAATCTCTGGCAACACCACCAATTCAGAACCACGCCGCCCGGCAACATCCAAGAACCCCATCATCCGTTCGACCGTGGCAGCCTTGGCGGCGTCATCCGAGGTAATCTGGATGGCGGAGACGGTCATGGGCCGGGCATCTGTCATGGTATCTACTCCTCAACTCTAATATTTCGAGATCTCGGTTTCCTTGTCGGTGATGAATTCCAGCAAAGCCGGCACCCCCGCCTCGGTCTGGGCAATGCCGCGCTGGATGGCGGGAATAATCTCGGCCGGGTCCGTCACCCGTTCGCCATAGCCGCCAAAGGCCCGCGCCATGGCCGCGTAGTCGCCGGAAATATCGGTGGAGCGGTATTTTTCGGTCGAGACTTCCATGATCTTCAGCTCGATCGCCATGGAGAAATTGTTCAACAGGATCGACAGAATGGGAATGCGTTCGCGCACCGCCGTTTCGAAATCCATGCCCGTAAAGCCGATCGCCGCATCGCCCCAGACGTTAATGCACAATGCCTCGGGCCGGGCCAGCTTGGCGCCCATGGCCAGGCCCAGACCATAACCAAGCTGCGTGGTCTTGCCCCAACCGATATAGCTGAGAGGCTTGGTGGCCCGCCAGAACGGCGACAGCTGATCGCGGGGCGAGCCGGCATCATGGGTGATGATGGTGTTATCCTTGTCCACCGTGTTCTGCAGATCCCATAGCACCCGATAGGGCGTCAAGGGGTTCTGATCAGAGGTCAATTTCGGCTTCCATTCAGCCAGCCATGCCTCGTGCACGGCGGCGATTTCCGCCGCCACCGGGGCATTGTCCCTAGGTCCATCGATCAAACCTTCGACGGCCGCGATCAGCGCATCAAGGGTCAGGGCGGCATCACCCAACAGGCATTGTTCGACTTCGATATCCTTGTTCAAATCCAACGGATCCAAGGTGGCCTGGATAATGCGCTTGCCCTTTGGCATGGCGATGCCAAAGGAGGTTTCGGTAAAGCTGCAACCAACGCCCAAAATGACGTCCGAGGCATGCAGAAACTGATGCACCGCCTTGGGCGAGGCTAGGCCACCGGCGCCCAAAGAAAGCGGATGATCCTCGGGGAAAGAGCTTTTGCCGCTAAGCGAGGTGCAGACGGGAATGGCCAACATTTCCGCCAGGCTTTTCAGTTGCGGCCAGGCCTCGGCGAAATGCACGCCGCCGCCGGCATAGAGTACCGGATTTTTGGCTTCGACCAGGGTTTTCGCCGCCTTGGCCACATCGTCGGGATCAGGGCCGTAACGGGTGCCCGAGACCGGGGTGTAATCCAGCTCCCCCGACAGTTCCTCGTTAAAGACGTCGGTGGGCACCTCCACAACACAAGGGCCGCCCCGGCCATTGCGCAGCTGGGTGAAGGCCCGGCGCATGATGTTCGGCACTTCGTCGGCGGAGGTTACCGGTTCCGTGGTCTTGGCGACATGGGACATGGCCTCGGTCGAATTGAAGTTCGGACGGATATGGGCGATCCGCCGGGCATAGCCCATGGGCAGCACCAAAATGGGCACGCCCTCGCCAAAAGCTTGCGCCACGCCACCATAGGCATTCTCGGCGCCGGGACCGTGCTGCATGGCAAAAACGCCAATCTTCTTGCCCGAGGATAGCCGCGACATGGCATCGGCCATATGCAGGCCGATACGCTCCTGACGGACGATTATCGGCCGGATATCCCAACGGGCGGCATATTCGAGGATATGATTGACGGGATAGCCGATCAGACATTCGACGCCTTCCCGCTTGAGAATTTCAACGATCGCTTCGACGGCTTTCATCAGACATGCACTCCTTTAGGGACCACCCAGATAGAGTCAGCCAGTGGTCCACCAGAAAATTCTGCCACAATGATGCCATGTCATGGCGCAACCGCCAAACGACGAATTCAAAATTCAGGATGTAACGCAAGAGATCGCCGCCAGGGCGCCTGGACACGCCTTGGGGCAGCTCCGGGCTATAAGGTCTTTCCCAACGGCACCGTCAAACGGCACTGTCATAGGCGGATTGGCCGGACTGGCGGTAAAGACGGAGTACCGTTGGCTCGCGCCCTATTTCGGCGCCTCGCAATTGAGAGCATGATGCAGGCTCTCGGGCGAAATGATGCTGCGGGCCAGATTGGCGCGCCACAAATCCGTGCCTTGCAGGTTGGCGGCTGACAGATCGGCCTCTATCAGATTTGCCTCGGTCAGCGAGGCCGATGAGAGGTTACTGTTGGTCAGGTTGGCGCCGCTCAAATCCGCACCGGTCAAATCCGCGCCCACCAGCTTGGCCCCGCGCAAACGGGCGCCGGACAATTTCGCATTGGTCAGGCTCACGTGGCTCAAATCCCGGCCCTCTAGATTGACCTCGCTTAAATTTTCGTCGGAAAGATCGGCCCGCACGCCGTCGCTGTCACCTTGCAGCCAGCGGTGATGGGCGGTCAAGGTGCGAAGGAGGCGCCGGTTACGCTCGGCATTACGTTGGCGTTGTTCTGCCTCGACAATATTTTTTTCGATGATCCGGGTATCGGTCGGCAGTTGCGTGAGGCCTAGAATAACGCGCAGCTGGCGCTGTGCGTGTTTTATATCAAAGGCTTCCAGCTCGCCCGTGGTCAGGCTGCCGCCTGGATGGAAACGCACTTCATAGAGATAGTCGATCAGTTGCGGCTTGTTCTGTTCGTTCGTCTCGGCTTCGGCCGCACGCAGCGCCGCCAGTTCCGCTTCCAGCTCCTGTGGAGGGGCATAATTACTGTTATGGCCAATACCAGGTTGCCATTCGGCCACAGTGTCGTCGGTTTTCCTGCGTACTATCGCCATCAAGGGTGCCTCCATTCACATGCCGGATCCACAGCCTCCCCCGAGGGCGACCGAGACATGCATCACCAATTGGCTGAAAAGACTAGTTTGACATCCTTAACAAAGGCTTATCCTGCCCCAAAACCAGGCAGTTATGCACGGATACGCTCGCTTCTTGGATCATAAAGTGGACGAAGCGAGGCCACCGCCCTGACCTGTTCGCAGGCCACTTCGATGGTATAGCTGCCCGCGTTGACAAAGGCCGCGTCAACCACGCCGCCGGCCGGGTCATGGATGTACCCCAAGCCGATCGCAGCGCCCAGACCATGGCCATAACTGCCCGAACGCAGATACCCGACGATAACGCCGTCACGCCAGATCGGTTCGTTGTGGTACAGCAGCTTTTCCGGATCGGCCAATTTAAACTGCACCAAGCGTTGGCGCGGGCCAGCTTCACGCTGGCGCAACAGCGCCTCGCGCCCGATAAAACCATCCGGCTTGTCCCAGGCGACGGCGAAACTCAATCCGGCCTCGATCGGGGTATCTTCATCGGTAATATCGTGCCCCCAATGGCGATAGGCTTTCTCCATGCGTAGGGAGTCCAAGGCATGATAGCCGGCATGACATAGGCCGAACGCCGCCCCCGCCGCGACGATTTCATCATAGACCCCCTGGGCAAGTTCAGCCGGAATATAAAGCTCCCAACCTAGTTCCCCAACATAGGTCAGGCGAGTGGCGCGCACGGTGGCGTAGGCGATGTCGATTTCGCGGGAGGTACCGAACGGAAAGGCAGCATTGCCCAGGTCCGCATCCGTGATCGATGCCAATAGCTCTCTGGATTTCGGCCCCATGATGGACAACACCGCCTGGGCCGACGTGATATCGGTCAAATACGCATGAGCATCGGCTGGAATATGCGCCTTCAACCAATGAAAATCGCGCATTTGCGAGGTGCCGGAGGTAACGAGCAGGAATTCTTCCGCTCCCGTCCGGGTTACCGTCAGATCCGCCTCGATACCGCCTCGTTCGTTGAGCCACTGGGTATAGACCGTACGGTCGACAGGCACATCAACTTGGTTGGCACAGACCTGGTTCAGCACAGCCAGGGCATCCCGGCCCGCCAATTGAAACTTGGCAAAGGAAGACTGTTCGAACAGCGCCACGCCTTCACGCACAGCTTTGTGTTCGGCGGCCCAGTTTTCAAACCAGTTCTGCCGGCCATAACTGTATTCGTATTCAGGCGCGGTAACGCCGGGCGCATACCAATTTGCCCGCTCCCACCCCGCCGCTTCGCCAAAACAGGCGCCGGCCTGGGCCAGACGGTCATGCAGGGGCGATTTTCGCACGCCCCTGGCGGTGCGGTATTGATAGAACGGCCAATGCGGGGCATAGAGCAGACCAAGGCATTCACTGACGCGTTCGCGCAGATAACGGGCGTTACTTTGATGCGGCAGGGTACGGCGGATATCCACGTCCCACAGATCCAGCGGTGCATGGCCATCGCGGATCCATTCCGCCATCACCTTGCCCACGCCGCCCGCCGACTGGATCCCGATGGAGTTGAAGCCGCAAGCGACGAACAATCCCTTGGTCTCGGGCACCTCGCCCAGGTGATAACGGTTATCGGGCGTAAAGCTTTCCGGACCGCAGAACCAGGTTCGGATACCCGTATGTTCCAAGGCCGGCATGCGGGCCATGGCCCGCTCCAACACCGGCATAAAATGATCCATGTCGTTGGGCAATTCATCAAAGCAGAAATCTTCGGGTATGCCAGCCATGCCCCAGGGCTTGGCCTCGGGCTCGAACGCGCCCAGCAGGATCTTGCCCGCGTCCTCTTTGTAGTAGGCGTAATTATCCGGGTCGCGCAGTACCGGCAGGCCCGGATGCACGCCCTCGATGGGTTCGGTCACCACGTAGAAATGCTCGCAGGCATGGAGGGGCACCAAGGCCTTGGTCATGGCGCCCACGTCCCTGCCCCACATGCCCGTGCAGTTGACCACGATATCGGCTTTGACCTCACTGTCATCAACAGCGATGCCGGCAACCTTGCCTTGATCGACCAAAATATTCGTAACCTTGGTGTTTTCCAGCACCGTCGCACCGCCCGCCCGCGCGCCCTTGGCCAGGGCCTGGGTCAAATCCGTCGGGTTGATCTGGCCGTCTTTCGGCAGGAACACACCGCCCACCACATCGTCCACGTTTAACAACGGATACATCCGGCGAATATCGTCCTGATCGATCTCGTCCACCGCCAGGCCGAACACCCGCGCCATCGAAGCGCCCCGGCGTAATTCCTCCAACCGCTCATTGGTGGTGGCCAACGAAATGGAGCCGTTCTGCTTGAAGCCCGTGGCCTGTCCCGTCTCGGCCTCCAACCCGGCATAAAGCTCGGTCGAATACTTTGCTAATTGGGTCAGGTTCTGTGTTGCCCGCAATTGTCCCACCAAACCCGCGGCATGCCAGGTGGTGCCCGATGACAGCTGTTTACGTTCCAGCAACAGAACATCCGTGATGCCGAGTCTGACCAGATGATAGGCGATGGAACAACCGACGACACCGCCGCCGACAATGACGACGGAAGCATGGCTGGGCAGAGACTTGGACATGACGGGCTCCATACAAATATTAACTGTTCGCAACCCTACCGGATTGCCGACGCCTGAGCCATAATGACATCAGGGAAAACAAGATTGAATTTGGGGAACAGCCAATGGCGTATGATTTGGTGGTGCGGAACGGCACCGTGATCGATGGTTCAGGCATGCCGCGTTACCGGGCCGACGTAGGCGTCAAGGACGGACGCATCGCCCATATCGGACGCATCCCAAACGGCGGCGGCGAAAGCATCGATGCCGAGGGGCATATCGTCAGCCCCGGCTTTGTCGACGGCCATACGCATATGGATGCACAGATATTCTGGGACCCGCTGGGCAGTTGCTCCTGCTATCACGGCGTCACCTCGGTGGTGATGGGCAATTGCGGCTTTACCCTTGCACCGTGCCGGGAAACTGAAATCGACTATGTCTTCCGCAATCTGGAGCGGGCCGAGGATATTTCGCGCGAGGCCATGAAGGCGGGCATTGAATGGCGCTGGGAAACCTTCCCCGAATATCTCGACGTGCTGGACGGCCTCCCCAAGGGCATCAATTATGCCGGCTACATTGGTCATTCCGCCTTGCGCACCTACGTCATGGGCGAACGGGCCTTTGCCGAAGCCGCAACGAATGATGAACTGGCCAAAATGGCCCACGAGGTTCAGGAGGCCGTGCGCGCCGGCGCCATTGGTTTCTCCTCCTCCCGCAGCCCCAATCATGAAACGTCGGACTATCGCCCCGTTGCCTCCCGCGCCGCTGACTGGAACGAGCTGGCCACCATGGTCCGCGCCATGGGCGGGCTGAATGCCGGCATCCTGGAATTGGCGGGCGAACCCACCGGCGCCAATTACAAACGCGCGGAGCCCTATTTCAATGGCCTGAAAGATCTGTCGGTGGAAACCGGCCGTCCCATTACGTTCGGGATGTTCTCCACCCGGGAGAAACCACAAGCCTGGCGGCCCTGGTTCGATGTCATCAACCAGGCGGCGGCGGAAGGCGGCCGCCTGTTCGTGCAGGTTCACAGCCGGGAGCTTAGCGTGCTGCTATCGTTCGAGACCGCGACGCCGTTCGATAATTTCGACGTCTGGCGCGAGATCCGCGCCCTGCCCTTGGAGCAGCAAAAGGCCGCCTTCCGCGATCCCGCCACCAAGGCCAAATTGATCGAGGCCGCAAATCGTCCGCCCCAGGGTCCCAAGGCCATCGGTACCGAGGCACGGCCGCCGGAATGGGATTGGCTGTTCCTGATGAACAGTGTGGAAGGTCCCAATCCATCGATGACCGAAGTGGCTCGGCAACGGGGTGTCTCGGAGGTGGAGGCGATGATCGATATCGCCCTGGAACGTGATTTCAAGGTCTTTTTCCGCCAACCCATCGCCAACGAAGACCAGGATCAAGCCCTGGAGATGATGCAGCATCCCCGTTCCGTGGTGACGTTCTCGGATTCCGGCGCGCACGTTTCCCAGATCATGGATAGTTCGCTACAGACCCATATCTTTAGCCACTGGGTGCGCGAAAAGCAGGCCTTTACCCTGGAGGAAGCGGTGCGCCTGGTGACATATGACACGGCGACCCATTGGGGTTTCCACGACCGTGGCCTGATCCGCGAAGGCATGGCGGCCGATCTGGTGGTGTTCGATCCCGATACCATTGGTGGCCGCATGCCCGAGGTGGTGACCGACCTACCCGCCGCCGCCCGGCGTCTGAAACAGACCGCCAACGGCATCCATGCAACCGTGGTCAATGGAGAGATTCTGTTGCGCGACAACCAGCCCACCGGCGCCACACCGGGCCGTCTGATACGGGGCCCGCTGGCACGACAATAAGAGGAGGCCGGTTCATCCCCGATCACCCTGGCGCGCTGAAGCACTATCCGCGCTACCTTGCCATCTGTTCCGATGCAGTTATGCTTATTGCAATCCACAGGTGCGGCTGAGAAAGGTGAACATCGCATGGAACATGTCCTGTATATGCAGCGAATTCGCGACTACTACCTAAGCCAAGGCTACGAGAAACCATATGTATGGGCGCACTATGAAGACGTGCCGTTCACGCCGCTCAAAAAACCATTGTCTGAATCCACGGTCACGCTGTTTTCGACCTCCGACGTATCGGTGCGGCGGGAAGATGACGACGCGCTATCGGCGGCTGAGACCACGGTTGGCGAGGTTTATTCGCTACCATGGGACACACCGCTGGAATCACTCTATAGCCGTCAGGAAAGTTTTGACCGCTACGCAACCTCGCTTGATGACATTGATTCATACCTGCCGCTAACCCGTATGCGGGAATTCGCCGAGGCGGGGCGCATCGGCGCCGTGACACGGAATTTTCACAACATCAACCGTGGCTACAGTCAGAAGCTGATGATCGAGACATCAGCCCCGGCAGCCTTGGCGAAGTGCCGAGAGGAAGGCGCCGACGTCGCCGTCCTGACACCTGTCTGACCCGTCTGCCACCAGACCGTGAGTCTGGTCGCACGTCATTTGGAAGAAAACGGCATCCCAACCGTTATCATTGGAGCGGCCCGCGACATCGTCGAGCATTGCGGCGTATCGAGGTTCGTCTTCGTTGACTTCCCATTGGGCAGCCCGTGCGGTGAGCCGTTTGACAGTGACATGCAGAGCGGGATCGTCGCTCAAGCGCTGAACTTGCTGGAAACAGCCGCGGCGCCCCGAACCACCGTGACAATTCCGCACCTCTGGTCAAAAGGCGAAGACTGGAAGAAGACTGTCTTCACGCCGGATCAGCCTTTCCTATCACAAGATCAGGTGAAGAATTGGGAGGCGCGCAAGCAACGCTACCGCGATCAAAAGGAGCGGTCCTAGAACACGGTCGAATGGCGGGACAGCCCCATTTCCCCATATTCAATTCCTCTGATCCTGGTGCCATGCTAACCTGATCCCACCTGATCAAAGCCGAGGGCAGGCTACATTTCGCGATGCCCATGATGTGAAAGTACGGGTCGGATTGGCGACGGATAGTATTGAGACACTGCTCGAACGCTACGGTCCAGCGTATCGATGGATTGTCACCCTGACGGGAATGACCGCCGCCATGACGATGATTTTATCATCGACCATGGTGAATGTGGCCGTACCTTCGATCATGGGCACCTATGGCGTCGGACAAAGTCAGGCACAGTGGATGTCCACGGCCTTCCTTTCCGCGATGACAGCCAGTCAGCTGCTCGGCGCCTGGGTTACCTCCATAGTCGGACCGCGCGGCGGCTACATCGGCGCGGTAGCGCTGTTCATCGGAGGTTCCCTGCTTGGGGCCGCGGCGCCCAACATGGATATGCTGATCGCCTCGCGAACGCTACAGGGCATGGCGGCGGGCGTGGTGCAGCCTATTGCCATGGTGACCATATTTCGAGTTTTCCCCACACAGCAAAGAGGCATGGCACTGGCTGTCTACGGCATGGGCATCATGCTGGCGCCCATTATGGGGCCGGTGGTTGGTGGTATTACGATCGATGCCATGGGTTGGCGGTACTTGTTCTTTATTCCCCTGCCCATCGCCGGCCTTGCACTTATGCTTGGTAGCCTTTTCATGCCGGCCCGCGAGGCGGAAACCGAACGCCTGCCATTCGACTGGGCCGGATACGGCCTGATCGTCGGCGCCATCGTCTGCACCATGAGTGCCATTGCCGGCGGCCCACGGGACGGCTGGTTTTCCGACAAAATCATGTTTCTGGGATTGGTCGGGATAAGCCTTTTCGTCGCCTTTGTCGTGTCGCAACTACGCTCGAAAGCGCCGATACTTGATTTCTCGGTCTTCCGCCATAAACAATTCGCGGCGGCGGCGGCGCTCGGCTTTGTTTTCGGAGCCGGTAATTTCGCCTCGACCTACATCGTACCGGTGTTCGTGCAGACCGTGCAGAATTTCACCCCAACGGCCGCCGGTTTGGTCTCGGCCCCGGCCGGCCTCGTCGTCATGTTGTTCTTCCCCATTGCCGGCCGCATGGTCGATACCTTCCCGGCCTATATTCTGACAATAGTCGGCCTGCTTCTCTTTGCCCTTGGGGCCCTGTTGCTGCATCAGACCGACGTCAACACCGCTTTCGTGACTTTAGTCATCTACGTCATTGTCGGGCGCATCGGTCAAAGCATTATGTTGCCGGCAATCAACGTTTCGGCGCTGGGCGCCCTGCCGCCCGAGAAACTCAATAACGGCTCGGGCACGATCAACTTCATCCGCCTGATGGGCGGTGCCTTCGGGGTGAACCTTCTGGTCGTCTTCATGGAGGAGCGGACCGATATGCATGCCGTCGCCCTGACCGTGACCCAGACATATGACAATGCCGCCAGCCGGGAACTGCTCAACCATATCAGAGATCTACTCAGCCACGGCGGCGCACCGGAAGGGTTGCTGCGTCCGGGCTCGCTTCACTTCCTGGGCCGGGTGATCGAGGCACAGGCCAATACCCTGGGCTTCAAGGACGGCTTCATGATGATCGCCATTGTTTTCGTCTGTGCCTTGGTGCCGGCGTTGATGCTGCGCAACAAACAGAAAAAATAGCGCCTAGCAGGCTGCTAGACCTTGGGCATTACATCCTCGGCAAACCATTGCAACTGCTCCAACATGACCGTCAGCGGCGTTCCCATCGAGGACTGCACATTGACGGCTTCCAGGCCGGGGTACTTTTCCGCGCGTTCCTGTAGGAACTCCACGAAACCTTCAGGCGGCCCGCAATACCAGGCGCCACGGTCACAGGCGAATTCCAACGAGGCCAAGCCGCTATCCGCGAAACCGCCGCGCCGGCCCAGTGCGGCGAGCTGTTCGTCGTCCATGGGCCCCATGAAGCCCAAGGGCGCGAACATCTTGGCATGCTCTTCAAAGTAAGGTGTCGCCTCGGCAATGGCCTGTTCCTTGGTGGGTGCCAAATGAAAGGAAATGCCAAAGCACAGATCCGTCCCCAGGGGCGCATCGACACCGGCGCGCTGCTGGGCCTGTTGAAAGGCAATCACTGAATTATCCGCCATCAAAGCCGAACCACCGCCGATCACGCCCTTGATGCCGTGCTTGATCATGAAGTCGAGGCCGCGCTCGGTCGCGCTGACCACGGGCTGCCAGCATTCCACCGGCAGATTAAGCGGCCTTGGCACCAGGGTCAGTTCTTCCAGGTCATAGCCGCGATAGGGCACTTTCGCCGGCAGCGTGTAGTATTTGCCTTCGTGGGAGAATGCCTCGTTGTTGAAGGCCTTGAAGATGATATCGACCTGTTCCTCGAAGATCTCCCGATTGGCATCCTTGTCCAGCATGGGGCCGCCCAGGCTTTCAACCTCGCGGGTATGATAGCCCCGGCCAACGCCGAAGATCACGCGCCCCTTGGTCATATGATCCGCCATGGCGAAATCTTCCGCCAAACGCAGCGGATGCCACATGGGCGCGATGTTAAAGCCGCAGCCGATACGCAGGTTCTTGGTCAGATGCGCCAGATGCACCCCCATCAACAGCAGATTGGGAATGCATTCATAGCCCTCGCGCTGGAAATGATGCTCCGCCAACCACAGGGTGTCATAACCCAGGCCGTCCATGGTACGGGCCATGGCCTCGGTCTTCTCGAAGATCGTGGCCAGATGCTTGTCGGAATAACGCCGCTCGTTGGCGGGCGTGGCAGCCGTCCCCATATCGCCCAAATCAACATGGCCTGCGAACAGGCTTGAAAATCGTTTGATCATCAGAGGTCCCCTTCCCTGACCTCACTATACAGATTTTCTAGCTCAAACTACCCGGATAATCCTGCCAGATACTGTCCTCCAACCGCAGGTGCGAACTGGCCGGGTACGTCTCCGACCAATAGCTGGCAATCTCGGAACCGGTGGGATTCCAGACGTCGGGGAAGCCGCGCATGTAGGCAAAGAAATCCTCCAACAGCTTCAGCCGATGGGCCCAGCCTATGGCATAGGGATGCAGCGTCATATTGAAGTACCGCCCGCGTTTATACTGCGCATCAAACTCCGCCCGCCAATTGGCAAACAAGGTATCCGCATGCTCCAGCCCGGTACCTTTCGAGGGGAACAACAAAAAGAACTGATCGTCGAAATGATAGAAATACGGCAGGGTCAGAATAGCGCTGCGTTGTTCGAAATCGGCCACCCAATAGTGCGGGATATCGTCGGACAGGCCGCTGCCCATGTAGCTATAGCCGGCCTCAATCAACAATTCAGCCGTGTTGGGGCTGATCGTGCCGACCGCGAACGGATCGCTTTGCCGGGGCAAGGAATACCAGCCCTTGGGACGCTGGCCCAGCACGTCCGTCATGATCTCGGTCGCCAGATCCATGCGGGCCTTCTCGTCCTCCCGGCTTAAACCGCTAACGTCTTCATGCTTGAAGCCGTGCGGTGCGATTTCATGGCCGTTGGCGGTCAATTCCCGCAGGGTATCCTTGAGCATATTCGCCATGGCCGCCGGAACCGTAAAGGTCGCCTTGATGTCATAACGCGCCAGTGTGGCCAGCAGCTGGTTCATGCCCTCGTGCAGGCCGAACATGGCGCGGTAGTCGGAGAGGTCGGATGGGACAAGGCCATCCGGCCCCCGGGCCAGGCTTAGATCAACGTTGACCGCAACACAGCAACGGCGGCGGCCGGGCCAATTGATATCATCGTCCTTCAGGCTGACTTCGTCAGTGGCGGTGTAGTTTTGTTTCCAGGGCATCTATTGCACTCCCACCGATCCGCGCGCGGGATGATTTTCCAGGCAATGCCGGGCTATCTCCTCGCAGCTTGGGAACCAGACACCGGGCAAGGTTTTCATCCGGTTGATCAATTTATCCAGCGCCTCGATCCGCATGGCACGGCCCGAGACGAAGGGATGCAGGCAAACGTTTAGATAACCGCCCTGGCGGTACTGCTGCAGGAAGGCATCCCACCACATATCCATCACACGCTCGGGCTCGGTAATACGCTGGGCCGCATTTTCCGAGGCCAGCCAGGCGAAGGAAAAGAACATGGCGTCATCGATGGCATAGTGGAACGGTATGTTCAAAAGGCAGTTCTCACCATCCTTGTCGCGCACATAGTAGGGCCGGTGATGCGCGGTACCGTGCGAGTTATAGATATAACCCTCCTCGACCAGCAGGGATTGGCTGTGCCAGCTGCGGGTGCCCACCGGGCGTTTACCGGCGGTGGCGGTCAGGGCCTGGGTGGATTTTTGTAAATGCTCCGCTTCCAGCTGCAAATCCTTGGGCACCTGATGCTCCCACATATGATCCGCGACTTCGTGGCCATTGGCGGTGACGGCGGCGACCGCTTTTGGATAGAGCTCGCAGATCCGTCCGGGCGTGAATACCGTCGCCTTGATGTCGTGGGAATTAAACAACTCGATCAGGCGCCAGATACCGACGCGGCCACCGAATTCACCCTGCGCCAGCTGCATGGGCGGTTCCTTCAACAGGCGGCGCAACAGCATGGCGTCAAAATCGGCGGTGAAATTCACCGCCATCTTGACGCCGGGCGGATAGGCGAAGTCGTCGATGAATTCAAAGCGCGCCTCTGTTTCCCTGGCGGCGGCTTCCAGCGCCGCGATCTCTTGGGACAACTGATCAGTCATTGTCATTTCAAATTCCTCCTACAACTCGTCTCTGGGTTCATTGTAACCGTCTTCCTTCCTTCTCAAAGCCCCTATAAGCTGGTGACGGGGTAATAAAGGGGAGCATGACAATGGATCAGAACAATCCGTACGAAGCCAAACGCCGTGCCTTGCAAGAGCAATTCATGGCCGGCGACGCCGAGGCATCCTTGGGGACCGAAGGTGTGCATCACCTCGTGCTGATTTCTTCGGACCTGGAGGCCACTGTCCGCTTTTACACCCAGGCCCTGAACATGCGCCTGGTCAAGGTGGTGGAGAACCGCGACGATCCGACCTCGACGCACATCTTTCTGGACATGGGCGGCGGCAATTTATTGGCGTTTTTTGATTTTCCGGAACATGGCGACGCCCCCGTTGTGCGCGGCATCGGCGCCATGCATCACGTCGCGCTAAAAGCTTCGCCGAGCCAATACAAGGCGTTATTCGCCCGCCTGAAAGATCAGGGCATCGACTATTCCCAGCACGGCAGCGATGCAGCCGGTTCGGTCTATCTACGCGACCCCGACAATGCCTTGATCGAGGTAACCTGCCGCTAAAGGTTTAGGCGCCGTCCAGGATGGCATCAGCGATTTTTTCCGCCGTCATCAAGGTGGGAAAATTCGTATTGGCACAAGGCACCACGGGGAAGATAGAGGCATCCACAACCCGCAGCCCTTCCATGCCACGCACCCGGCCGGCATTGTTAGTGACAGCCTTGGGGTCAGCATCGGTACCCATGCGGCAGCTGCAAGACGCATGCCAGACACCAACGGCGGCCTGGCGGACGAATGTCTCCAACGCATCGTCATCCCGCATCAGCTGTTCCAGCGTGAAACCTTCCAGGATGAATTTATCCATCAGGATTTTGCGCAGAGCATCCGGGCCATCAAGCAGTTTGGCAAAAAACCCGGTGAGGAACTTGTTCTTGGTGTTGACTTCGCCCACTTGGCGCACCTTGTCGGAATAGCTGGCCGGAAACGCATTCGAGGTCGCGGCCTGCAATACCGGCAGGGCATGCAACGCCGTCATGCGGCGCACCCCATCCATCAGGCGGTCCAGGTCCCGCTGATCCGACAACAGGTTAAACTCCACCGTCGGCTCGTCGCGATAGTCAGCGGAATTAAGTTTGACCTGGCCAGTTTCGGAATAGGTCTTGTTGACGAAAATAATTTTCGAGGCGATCTGCTCCCCCACCGCATGCCAGGAAGATTTGGAGGAGACGGCGACGAACATATCGCCCTTGGGGATGCCTTCCATTTCCGAGGAATAGCGCAGCCCGACCAAAAGATGGCGGCGGGTGAAATCATTGACCCTGGCATGGGGCTTGACGAACGAGGCCACGGCGACGGATGGGTGATCCATCAGGCCCTGACCAACGCCGGGCAAATCGTGGCGTACATCAATGCCCATTTCTCCCAGCGCCATGGCCGGACCGATACCAGCGCGCAGCAAGTGGGCCGGCGAATGGATGGCGCCCGACGAGAGAACGATTTCGTTGCCGCGGAATTCCTGTTCCTGTCCCTTGACCATGGCCTTGACGCCAACACAACGATTGCCCTCGAACAGCAACTCCTTGACCCTGGTCTGCGTGGTAATCGTCAGGTTCTCGCGCTGCCGGGTGCCTGGATCGAGATAACCGATGGCGGCGGAGACCCGGCGCTCGTACGCATTCGACATGGTGATCGGGAAATAGCCGTCCTTGAACTCGCCATTTTGATCCGGCAGGTATTCGAAGCCGGCCTGGGCGAAGGCCTGCCCCGTGGCGGTTGCGTGATCATTCCACAGATCCGGCATGATGCGGCGCACGGGAATGCGGCCTTCATTGCCATGGTATGGACCGTCATAGTCCATATCGCGTTCGACCTTTTTAAAATAGGGCAGCACCGCATCCCAATTCCAACCCTTGGCGCCGCGCGCATCCCATTCATCGAAATCCGTCGGCGCACCTCGGTTGGCCAACTGACCGTTGATGGATGAGCCGCCGCCCAGTACGCGGGCTTGTTCGTATTTGCGCAGGGGCGGGCGGTCCACGTCCGGGTTGTTGTGGGAAATAACTTCCGTGGTGACCTTTAGTTCGTTCCAGATAAAACGCTTATCCAGATAGGCGGTGCCGGGGTAGCTGTCCAAGATTTCCTCGGGCACCTTGCCATGCGGCGTATCTTGTCCAGCCTCGCACAGCAGAACCTGGTTCGCACTGCGCGCCGACAGCCGGTTGGCCAGAACGGAACCGGCGGAGCCACCGCCAACAATGATGTAATCGTACTGCATCTCGCTCGCCTGCTTTTCTTGTTTTAGCCGCCGTGGCGGTCTTGTTCATCCTCAATCGCGACATAGTAGAGCACGAATTCCTGCGCCAGACTTTCAATTTCGCGCGCCGATCGGGACAAATGCGAAATTGGAATATGAACCGAGGGATAACCCTGTGCCTGACTATCAAACTTTCGCATTTGTGGTGAAATCAGATTTAAGAAGCCAACCGAGTTGCGAATATAGCTGCGCGCCTTTTCATCCAAGCGGTTCGGATCCACCGCGACCATCAATACCCGCCGTGCCAGGGTGGCGTTTGCCGCCCCCATGCCAATCACCGCCGACCAGGGCACAAGACCAAGCGGGGGGCGTTGACAGTGGATGCCGGCAGCGTCGAAAACCACCACCGGCTTGCGGTCAAAGGCCATCTGCAACAACAGGCCGGCAACGAACAGGCAGATCACGATGGCCATTATATTCGTCCAGCTCAAATCCGTCAGTGTGAACTCCGCCGCGCCATCGGTTTGCAGGATCATCCCCACGCCCAACAAACACGGTAGGATCAATATCCCGAGCTGGGTTCTTGAGGGATAAAGATTTACCGGCTCGGGCGGCGGGCCCGCCTGTGGCCCCTCGTGTCCCCCCCGGTGTGCCCCCACATCTGCCATGGACGATCCTTTTGTCTGCGCCGTGCGATGCCCAGCAAATTTACCAGGGGATCATAGCCATTCGCGCATTTCACCGCTACTCTGCCCGACAGTGAACCAATAAGGGACGAACCCCCGTGAGGACCTCATGAAGCGAATTTTGATTGTTATCGATGGTAGCGCGAATGACGCCGAGTCGCTTACCAGTGCGCGCAACCTAGCTCTATTGACCGGCGCTCAATTGACCGTTGTCCATGCCCGCATACCGCACCACACGATCATGGGCTATGGCGAAATGACCTTTGTCGGCAATGAAGGCGACCGCCCGGCCGAGGATCAGCGGCGGGCCGAGGCCGCCTTTAACGAGGTCTGCGGCGATCTGCCGGGTGGGCGTTTCCTGATATACGAGGCCAGCAGCGATACGATCATCGCCTCCCTGGGTTATGCCTATGATCTGATCCTGGTGGAACGGCTATCCAACGAGGACGGACCCGAGGCCGACCAACTAAATGCCGCACTGTTTGAAACCGGGCGTCCTGTGTTGCTCATCCCCCCCAGGGCCGAGGGCGCCTCGGTCGAAAGGAGCGCGGTCGCCTGGAATGGCACCATGCAAAATTCCAGGGCCATTAAATCGGCTCTGCCCCTGCTGCGGGCTGCCAAGGATATCGTTTTGTTGCAGGGCAGCGGTGCCGGCGCGACTGATATGGCACCGATGTTGGAATATTTCGCCGCCCATGATCTGTCTGCCAAAGTGGTGGCCTATGATTCCGAACGGCTAACCGCCAGGGCGCGCGGACGTGCCTTGATAGCGGCGGCATGCGACATAGACGCCACGCTTCTGGTCACCGGCGCCTTTGGTGAAGGCCAGCGCGGCGCGCTAACCGGGCTGGGCCGGGCCACCCGCAAGATCGTGACGGCCGCGCCATTTTCGGTTCTGCTGCAAAGTTAGGAGTTTTCAATGCTGCTCGAAAACAAGATTGTCCTGATAACCGGGGCGGGAAATGGCATTGGCGCGGGCGTGGCCCAGGCCATGGCCGAGGCCGGCGCCAATGTGGTCTGTGCCGACATCAACGCGGAGGCCGCGCAACAAGCAGCCGACAACGCAGCGCGTGCAGGCGTCGAAAGCCTGGCGCTTGCCGCCGATGTTGGCGATGTTGACGCCATCGAGGCCATGCTGGATGCGGCTATGGAGCGTTTCGGACGCTTGGATGTCATCGTCAACAACGCCGGCGTCACCCGCAAGGCTTATATCATGGACCTGACGGAAGCGGATTGGGACCGCATTCACCGGGTTAATTCCAAGGGCGTGTTCTTTTGCCTGCAAGGTGCGGCCCGGCGGATGATCGAACAGGGCGGAGGCCGGATCATCAATATGGCCTCGATCGCGGGCCGTGGTTACCAAGGCACCTCGAACGCGGCCTACGCGGCTTCCAAAGGCGCGGTCATCGCCTTGACCAAGACCGCGGCACAGCAATTGGGACGGCACGATATTACCGTCAATGCGATCTGTCCCGGCGTTACCCGTACCGCGTTGTTGGAGCAGATTTTCGCCACCCAGCAAGAAACCGACGGCATCAGCAGAGCGGATGCGGAGGCCCGCGCCGCCCGGCCGATCCCGCTGCGCCGCATCAACGAACCTGAAGATATCGCGGCCATGGCGGTCTTTCTCGCCTCGCCCGGCGCCCGCAACATTACCGGGCAAGCCTATAATGTGGACGGCGGGCTGATCACCAGCTAGCGCCATGGATGCGGTTCTGCAGTATGGCCTTGATTTTGCCGCCGGCTATTCTTTCGCCCTCAGTCTGCTGTTTTTCCTGCCCGCGATATTGGCTTTCCTGCTGTCCCATTCCCGCCGTTGGGCCATTCTTATTCTATTGTTTTCACTGGGCTGGACGGGTCTGGGCTGGTTGGTGGCGCTGATCTGGGCGCTATCGGGTCGCAGAGGGTAATTGACATTTGCCGGAACTTTGCAGACCTTAGCGTCAGGTAATAATAGGAGACGGCAATGCGCTGGTTATCGGCAATTCTTCTGTTGCTACTGTCCGCCACATTGCCCGCTGTGGCGTGGGCTGAAATCGGTCAGATCAAGCTGACCATAGGCCAGGCGTCATTGCTGCGAAACGGCAAAATAATCACCGCCAAGGTCGGCCTGCCGGTCGAGGCCGCGGACTTTATCGTCACGGGGAATGATGGCCGCATGGGGGTTCTCTTCACCGATGACAGCCGCTTCGCCGCCGGTCCGAACAGCCGTATCGAATTGACCACATTTACCTTTAATCCAACCACCCGCAAGGGCGAATTTATCACCATAGTCAATCGGGGTACCCTGGCGGTGATTTCCGGCAGTATTGCGAAGTATCGCAAGGATGCCATGACAGTCCGCACGCCGTCATCGGTATTGGGCGTGCGCGGCACCAAATTCCTTGTCAAGGTAGCGCCCTAAATACAGCGTAAGGTTCCGCGTATTGCTACCACGGCGGAAAGTTTCATCACTATAAGCGGGTTTTTTTGCGACTATCCGTCTTACGGGCAACGGCGATACGACAGTTGGTGTACAACTACCCGACGACGCGGGTCAGTTTTCGGTCAGCGACCTGCCAGCCCAGGACATCCTTGATTGGCTTGCCAAATAAGTATCCCTGGCCGTAGCGCACGCCAATATCGACAAGAAAATCGGCTGAAGCCTCGGTCTCCACCATTTCGCCCACCGTATCAATGCCCAAATCGGTGCACAGGGACGCAATGGCCCGCATGAAAGCCTTACCTTTGGCCGTGGTTTGCGCTTCCTGTACGTACATACCGTCGATCTTGACACAATCAACATCCAGCGCGCGCAGATATTGGAATGCGGATGAACCGGAACCAAAATCATCAAGACAGACGGAGTGTCCCAATTTTCGCAGTGAGTTGAGAAACTTGCCGGTCGCTTCCAGATCGTGGATGGTCGAGGATTCCGTTATTTCGAACTGCAACCAGCTTCGCGGCGGCGTGAAATGACTAAGCAATTGGATCAGTTTTTCCAAGAAAATCGGCGTTTCCAATGAACGTCCGGAAAGGTTCACTGCAACGGACAATTCCCGGTCCTGTTTCTTGATGGATTCCAGGAAACGCATGACACGGCCGCACATGGCAAGATCAAAATCGGCAATGATCCCCGCGTCCTCCGCGAACCTAATGAAGTTATAGGGAGAATCGTCGGCGCCACCGCCCTGCAAACGTACCAACGCCTCAAAATGATCCACATCCCGGTTACGCAGATCCACGATAGGTTGGTAATAAACCTCGAACTCACCTTTCGCCACGGTACTTTTGAACCCGAGGATCTTGCCGCGCGTCTCGTCAAGCATCGTCTTATAGCCTTGCTGCAAGTCCTTGATGGTGAATTTGCTGCAATGCTCGGAAAATTTGTTAATGGTGTACAACAGCGCCTTGGCATCATCGAAGTCGGACATTTCGTCGCCCGCCAGATCGATAGACGCGGCATGCACCGAGATCCCTTCGCCATCGGGGTCCGCAGCTTCGGCCCGGTCACTGATCACCTGTTCCAATTCACCGATGTCAGCGGCGGGATCGTGAACAACGCTGAACATATCGTTATCAATGCGTGCCGCCGTGCCGCCGTCCATGGCGCGGGCTTGGATATAGCTATTAATTTCATACAACAAGGCTGATGCTTCGGCCTCTTCCATGCGGTCCAATACGGCGCTCAATCCTTCAAGATCCAGCATGGTCATGACCGCCGGACGGTCGCCGGTACGGGCCGATGTGATCGCTTCATGGGCAAGATTGGCGAAACGTTCCTTGTCCAGCAATTCGGGGACGCCGGTACGGGTATGCGCGCCTCTATTCAAGGATAGAAATAACCCACCGCCGTTGATGGGCAGGTATGTACCGCGAATTTCAATATCAAAAACTTCGCCGGCGTGATGCTCCAAACGCAGATGGAGGGGGCCGCAACGCCCATTCTTGATCGCCATCTCGCAACCGGTGGCGAGTATTTTTCGGTCTGCCGGTAAAATCAGTTCTTCGAAACTTCGCCCGACCAACACGTTACCATCCAGCCCGGTCAAGGCAGTGATTGCGCCCGTGGCATAGCGGATTTTTTGCTCGCTATCGAGTTCAACAAAGGCGTCGGCGGCGGAAAAGGCGAATGCGACAAAGCGGTCACGGTCGCGCCGGACATCGCCTCCTGTCGTAACAATTGCTGCCTTTTCGTTAAAATTCATAGCCCGCTCGTTACCCGTCTCCGGTCCGAAAGATGTATGTGTAGCGAATATGCCCGGTAAAGATGAAGCTCCCATTAACAGAACGTAATTAGGAAAGAGCCCTTTTTACGCGATAGAATAGCCGTGGTCCGACAGACTCAAGAGCGTATTCGAAGAAAATGCGCTCAGACTCTTAAGAAGAGAGCAATTGAACCAATTATTTACGTCGTGCCAAATAAGCTACGTTGGCTAATCCGATTAATTGAAAATTGCTCTAACCAAGACGAGCACACCTTGAGCATCCAGGCAGATCCCCCTTCGCAAGAGTCTCCGCCCCCCAGCCGCCTTTCCCGTTGGCTGGCCATTGCCGCGCGCCTGTTATGGCTGGAACTGGTTGGCGCCTACGCCCTGCTCAGTCTTTATGTGTTCATGCGCCGTCTAGGGGGTTTGGATGGGGACAATCCAGGCGCCGACTTTGTCATCTATTATGCCGCCTCCCTGCTCACTCTGGCAGGTGATCCCAGTGCCATCTTCTCCTGGCCGGAGCTGCAGCAAGCCCAAACCAGCGTAATCAGCGGCCCGGTCCATTATTTGCCATGGCTGTATCCACCGCCCCTGCTCCTCATTGCCGCCCCGCTTGCGGTCCTGCCCTATATGCCAGCGTTTTTTGTCTGGGTGCTGGGACAACTGGCTCTGCTTGCGGTGGCGGTGCGCGGCATCGGCCGGGCGCCCATGGCTATTCTGGCCGCATTCATCTTCCCCGCTACCGTCACCAACATGCTGGCCGGCCAGAACGGCGCCCTGAGCGCCGCCATATTGGGCGGTGGCCTAGCTATCCTACAGCGCCATCCCATTGCCGCCGGCCTGGTATTTGGCCTGCTGGTCTATAAGCCGCATTTGGCCATCGTACTGCCCTTTGCCTTGCTGGCCATGGGCGCCTGGCGGACAATTGCCGCCGCGCTGGCCAGTGCCGCCGGCATCTCGGTTTTGAGCATGGTCGTTTTTGGCACCAAGCCATGGGCCGCGTTTCTGGCCACTATAGGCGCCGGCACCAAGGTATTGGAGTACGGCAGCGCCCATTGGTCAAAAATGGCAACTGTGTTCGCCGCTCTTCGCCTGGCGGGCGCCGAGGTGTCTGTCGCGTATGCCGGCCAAGCCATTTTCACATTTTTGGCCATTGCGGCGGTGGTGTTTCTCTGGCGCCGTGGCGCCTCCCTCCCCTTGCGCGCCTCGGCTCTGATATTCGCCACCTTCCTGGCCACGCCCTATGCCTTTTTCTATGACCTAGTCGTGCTGATATTCGCCATTCTGTGGCTTGGCCGTACACCGGCCGATATTACGGTGGCTGCCGGCGGCCGCGCATTGCTGGCTTTGCTATGGCTTGCCCCGGTCGCCCTGTGGCTGTTGGCCCGTTACAGCCAGATCGCCCTGTGGCCTCTGTTGTTGGCGGTATGTCTGCTCTGGGTGCTTCTAAAAGCGCGGCAGGAGAGGTAGTCTCAGCACTAACCGATAATCGAACCAATTGTTTCAGTATGGAGACGCCGACACATGGATATTCGCGGCTTGATGCGGCGGGCAGTCAATTTCAATAGCGAGCGCGAGGCGATTGTTCATGGCGAACGGCGCCTGACTTTCGCACAGTCCTGGCAGCGCGGTCTGCGGCTGGCCAATGCCTTGCTCGGGATGGGGCTCAAACCAGGCGACCGGGTCGGATCGCTGGAGGATAACGGCATCGCGGCAGTGGACTTTTTCCTTGCCGCCACCATCGCCAATTTAGTTCGCGTGCCCCTTTATCCGCGCAACAGTGCGGAAACCCACGGCCATATGCTGGGCCATACGGTCTGCCGCGCCGTCATCGCCGCGAGTGAATATGTCAGCGAACTGGATGGATTATTGGAGGCATTGCCGAAGCTGGAGAAAATCATCTGCCGGGATGACGGCTATGAAAACTGGCTGGCCGGGTTTCCCGACGATGACCCGGATGTACCGGTCGCGCCGGACGATTATTTTATTGTTCGCCATACCGGCGGCACCACCGGACTGCCCAAGGGCGTGGCCTATACCCACCGCGCCTGGCTGGCGGCGGGGCGGGATTGGACGTTTTTGTTTCCGCCTATAGAGCCTGGTGACAAATGCCTGCATATCGCGCCGATTAGCCATGGTTCGGGCTATTTATTCGTGCCCATGTGGCTTAGTGGCGCTTGCAACGTCCTGCTTGATCATTTTGACGCCGGCGCCGCCCTTGCCTGCATCGAAGCCGAACCGATCCAATACCTCTTTGTCGTACCAGCCATGCTGAACCTGATGAACCGGGATCCAAAAGCCCGCAGCCGGGATTTTTCCAAGTTGAAATGCATGCAGGTCGGCGCCGCCCCCATTGCCGATGACACCGCCCTGACGGCGCGGGAGATTTTCGGCGACACCCTATGGCAGGGCTATGGCCAGACCGAGGCCGTGCCCGTTACCATGATGGGACCGCGGCAATGGTTCGCCGAGATCGAGGGTTCGGAGCCGTTGCGCTCCTGCGGCCTGGTTTTGCCCTTCGCGGATGTGGAGATCTGGGACGAAAACAACAAACCCCTGGCCCAAGGCGAAGAGGGCGAGATTGCCCTGCGCTGCGATGGCCAGATGGCCGGTTTTTGGGACGACCCCGAGGCCACGGCGGAACGCATGGTCGATGGCTGGGTTCTGACCGGCGACATCGGCACGATTGACCGTAACGGCTATCTCTATCTATTGGACCGGGCCGGCGACATGATCGTCTCGGGCGGCTACAACATCTATCCGGCGGAACTGGAAAACGTCCTTTGCGACCATGGCGATATCGTCGAGGCAGCGGTATTCGCGGTGCCTGACGAGCGTTGGGGCGAGAGCCCCATGGCGGTCTGTATGGTCAGCGAGAATAGCGCCGTCACGGCGGAGGAATTAATTGCGTTCTGTGCCGAACGGCTAGGCTCGTACAAACGGCCTAAGGCAGTACTGCTGACCAGCGAACCGCTGCCCAAAAGCGCGGTCGGAAAGATTCAACGCAAAGTTCTGCGCGAACCCTACTGGGAAGGACATGAGCGGCGGATTTCAGGCAATTAGGCACTGAATCAAAGGGCCGACCGCCAAGGTTTCCCTTGATACGGCCGGCCCGTTGATGCCACGAACGCGGAGTATTTAGATCTCGTCCGGTCTTTTGAAAATTCAGGTTAGGTCAATAAATGCCACATATATGCCAAACCACCGACCGAGATAAACCAGCCCGTCGCAACCAGGAAGAAAGCGGGCTGTGAATGTTTTACGAGCGCTGCTTGTTGATCCGCCGCTGAACTTGCCATTTTTACTGATCCTTAAAATCTGCAATCGACCATCCGACTGACGGCTCATGTGCTCGAAACGTCTGTCAATCCATTATGCATGATCCGTGCCAACCGAAAGGCGATCAGCGAATGGCGGTTAATTGCCATTTTTGCGGCAGGCAGCCTCCCTGCCCGTCCCGAATTGAAACAAAACAGAATCCCAAACCGTGCCAATTCGGGAACCAGACGTTCCCCGGCAAGGATTTGGTAATATTTGCTAATCAGTTTGTAAGAATTGCCAAGATATGCTGCCCGGGTTCGAGGCACCAAGGATTAGCTGAACAAGATCAACAGCATGACCGTGATAGCGAAAATGAACGACCAGCCCACAGCCTTGGTGCCACCGCACCTACGGATAGATCAACGCCGTGGGCAACTTTATGGTTGGTTTGTCTCCTGCCATCTGGTGGTTGGATTGTTGGCCCTTGGTTTGGCCGGCTGGGTGTATCAGGCCGCGACACAAATAACGCCGGCCTATTGGCTGTTCCTGGCCCTGACCACATCCCTCATATTGCAACCGGTGCTGTTCCGCTTAACCGGCGCCTATAACCTGTTATCGACCATTTCCATCGTGATCGTGAACGCAATGATCCTGGTGGCGGCTTATAATTACGGCGGCTATTTGTCCCCGGTCTTGCCGGTATCCATTGCAATTCCATTGTTTTGTCTATTTTTCCTGCCGACCCTGGGCCAGGTCGTAGGACTGGCTGCCCTGGCTATATGCTACGGTGCGCTCATCGTCCTGTACGTGGACGGCCATGCCTTTCCGCAATATTTACCGCCCGAAAAGCTTTCAGGCCTGTTTCTGGCCGGGATCATAGTTGCCACCGTGCTGGTCACGGTCATGGCGCGGGGCTATCTGGACCTGTATGCCCTGTCACGGGATAGGTTACGCCGTGAGGTGGAGCGCCATCGTGATACCGCCGATAGCCTGGTTGAGGCACGCAATCTGGCCGAACAGACGACCAAGTCAAAAGGGCAAAGCATTGCCGCCGTTTGCGACGAAATTCGCATGCCCCTCAATGCCATTATCGGCTTTGCACAGATCATCAGCCGGGAACTGATGGGAAAAGTGTCCGATGACCGCTATCGTTCCTGCGCTTCGGATATAGAGAGCAGCGGCCGCCATCTATTGGGTGTTGTCGATGAAGTTCTCGATCTGGTGCGGCTGGAAACCGGCGATCTGGAATTGATCGATGATGATTTTGAAATGTCGGCCATGGTTTCCAGATGCAGCGAAACCGTCGCCAGCCTGGCCCAGGCCCGCAATGTCTCGATAGAATGCGATCTACCCAACGGCGGCATGATGGTCCGGGTAGATCAGGGTCGTATGCGCCAGGTCATAGTCGCGTTGCTTTCAAATTGCACCACCCTGGTCGGCGGCGGCGGACGGGTTAAGGTCCAGCTTTCCAAGACCGCCGCGAACGAGGCCATGTTGTTGATCCGTGCCACCGGCTCGACCGTATCGCCGGAACGCATGGCATTGGCGCTGGAGCCTTATGACGACGTCCCGTCCGATCATGCCAGCGAACGGCTGGGCATTGGTTATGGCTTGCCTATCGCCCGCCGCCTGGTGGAATTGCATGGCGGCAAGCTGGAAGTTGGCGGCCCGAAGCCGGATGAAGCGCATATAATTCTAACCCTGCCCGCCGAGCGGCTACGGCACGGCTAAAATAGAGCACCCGCGCCGAAAATTCTGCACCCCTTTATTTCCTCGGCTATGATCGCGTTCGGTTATAGGGAATACGCATGAAAAAAACCGCCCTCGCAGCGCTTTTCGCGACCACCGTTGCCTTAACACCATGGCAGGCCGCCAATGGCGCCGAAGCCGGCGATTTCCTGTCTGGCCAAAGGCTCTATTCGCTGGGTGATTATATCGGGGCCCACAATATCTGGCATGATCTGGCGCAACAGGGCGATGCCAGGGCACAATACAGCATGGCGATCCTTTATTTGCGTGGCCGTGGGGTTCCAGAAAACAAAGATAAAGCTATGGAATGGGCAAGTAGGGCCGCTGAACAAGGCTACAAACCGGGCCGGAAATTGCTGCAAAAATTACAAAAGCCCGGCCCCAAGGCGCGAACCACTGCCAAGCCAACGCAGCGCAAGGCCCGAAGCCAGATGACTGAATTGGAACGCATGGAAGCCTCGGTTGAGGATTTGCTGTTGCAGGTCGGCGGCAAGATCGGCAAGGACGGGCACCTGGAATACGGCGATTTGCACGCGGTGCGGCTGGACGACGCCGTTCAGGTAACGATCCCCGATATCACCATCCACGGCAGCGATGGCGGCTTGTTTGAAATCGGTACAGTGCGCGCCCATGTCCGCCATGCCGATGAACGCTTTGATGACATCTCCCTGACCCTGCCGGGCCAAATGCGGTTTCGTCGGCCAAATGGAACCGAGGGGCATATAACCATCGCCAAGCACCTGGCGAAGCTGCGCTGGGACCGGCAATTGGAGACCAGCACCGATTTTGAATTCCGCCTTGGCGATGTACAGATGCAAACCGCCGACGGCGGCAAGACGGGCCGCATGGGCGAGATTTTGCTGCAATCAAAGGTGTTGGAGGACGGCGGTCTATGGACCGGACCCATGCAGTTCGCCGTAAGCCAGGTAAAAATCAGCAACGGCAAGGCATCGGCCCTGGAGTTGGACAGCGCCACGATCGTGCTGGATCTGCGTGGTCTGGATATCCCCGCCTATAACGATAGTCTGGGCCAGGACGGATCGAATAATAATGGCATGCCGCCATTAAAACGGATATTGACCTTGGCCAGCGGCATCGGATTACACACCCGTATCCAGGGCCTGGCCATAAGGCATCCCAAACAGGGTAATTTTCGGCTGGATAAGGCGGACTATGGTCTGGATCTGGCCAGTCAGGACGGCAATCTGCTGAACCTTACACTGACCGCCAACCATCACGGTTTAAGCGGCACAGGTAGTGCGGCACCGGAAGCCATGGTGCCGGGCGAACTGGATATCGTCCTGGCCCTGGAAAACCTGCCCAGCGAGACCGTTGTCAACGTGGGCGCCGCGGCGGCAATCGAAGTGGCCTTGCTGGGGCAGATAAGCTCCGGCCTACAGGTATTTCAGCGCCTGCGGGAGGAATTGAGCGCCGCGGCAACAAGAGTGCACCTGAAGCAGGCAAAAATCTCGGCCAGGGATTACGACATCGGCATGGACTTGACCCTACGGGCGGATCGGGTGGCCAAGGCGGGCATGGTCGGCGATGGCGAGTTGCGCGTCAAAGGCCTGGACAAACTGCTTACATCAACTGGCGGGCGGAACATCCCGCCCCTGGCGGCTTTGGTCAAAAATGGCAAGCGTCTGAAAGGACGTATGGGGCATCTGTTCGTGCTTGCGGTGCGCCCCGATGGTTTCTTGAGCGTAAACGGAAATCCCGTGCTATCCCTGGCGCCTTTCGATGAAAAAAACGAAGCAATAGATAAGCAATAGCCCGCAATGGAACATCTCTCCCGTGATATCGCCACCTTGTTGGGCCTGGCCGCAATGTTCGGCTATCTCAACCACCGTTTCCTGCGCCTGCCCCGCACCATTGGCCTGGTTCTGATCGCCATGACGGCCTCGCTGGGCGCCTTGGCCATTGATGCCGCCGTACCTGGCTGGGGTGTTGGTCCGGGCCTGCGCGCCGCCTTGATCGAGATTGATTTCACCGCCGCCCTGATGCACGGCATGCTGGGTTTTCTGCTGTTCGCGGGTGCCCTGCATGTGGATCTGGCACAACTGGCCAAGCGGCGTTGGCCCATCGCCGCCATGGCGACGGGCGGCTTGCTGCTTTCCACCGCGCTGATCGGCGGCGGTATTTGGCTGGCCTTTGATCTGGTCGACCTCGGACTGCCCTTGATCTATTGCCTGCTGTTCGGCGCGCTTATTTCACCCACCGATCCGGTCGCGGTGCTGGGCATCTTGAAGACCGCCAAAGTACCTGCCAGCCTGGAGGCCAAAATTGCCGGCGAAAGTCTGTTCAATGATGGCGTCGGCGTCGTGGTCTTTGTCATCCTGTTGGCCATGGCGACATCTGACGGCGATGGCGCCTCGATGGATGTGTTGGCAATAGCGACCTTGTTCCTGCGCGAAGCGGTAGGCGGCGCGGTTCTGGGCCTGGCGGCGGGCGCCATTGCCTTTTGGGCCCTGCGCTCCATTGATGAGTATAACCTGGAGGTCATCATCACCCTGGCCCTGGTCACCGTCACCTACGAAGTGGCGCACCTGCTGCATACCTCTGGCCCCATCGCTGTTGTGGTGGCGGGGCTGTTGATCGGCAACCACGGCACCCGCCTGGCCATGAGCGAGACCACGCGCAGCCATCTGACCAATTTCTGGACCTTGATTGATGAGATCCTGAATGCAGTGCTGTTCCTGCTAATCGGGCTGGAGGTCGTGGTGATCTCCACCGTGCCGGGCCTGATGTGGGTGGCCTTGATCGCCATTCCCCTGGTACTGGGTGCGCGTTTCGTTGCCGTGGCCATTCCCATAGGTCTGCTGGGCCTGTGGCGCGATTTCACCAAGGGCGCAATTCCAGTGTTGACCTGGGGCGGTTTGCGCGGCGGCATCTCGGTCGCATTAGCGCTGTCACTACCGGCGGGTACGGAAAAAGACGCCATCGTCACGGTCTGCTACGCGGTGGTGGTATTTTCCATTCTGGTACAGGGCCTGACCATTGGCCATCTGGTCGCCTGGGTGGTGCCCGAACAGGAGGGGGAGTCAAAGACCCATGAGTGATCCGGACCGCAAGGTCGATGTCATCGAAAAAACCACGGTGTTTCAAGGTTATTACCGGGTGGACTCCTATCGCCTGCGCCATAGCTTGTATCGGGGCGGCATGGGTGCCGAGATCAGCCGCGAAGTGTTGGAACGCGGTCACGCCGTTCTGGTTCTACCCTATGACCCGGTGCGCGACGAAGTCGTCCTGATCGAGCAATTCCGCATTGGGCCGTTCGCACGCGGTGATCAACCTTGGAGCCTGGAGGTGGTCGCCGGCATCATCGAAGATGGCGAGGAACTGGAAGACGTGGTGCGCCGGGAAGCGATGGAGGAAGCAGGCATCGAGTTAAGCCATATCACCCATGCCTTGGACTGCTACGCCTCTCCCGGCGCCGTAACGGAACAAATTTCCATCTACTGCGCCCGCACGGACGCATCCTTGGCCGGCGGCATTCATGGCGTAGAGGCCGAGGGTGAGGATATCAAAGTGATCGTTATGCCGTTCGGTGAAGTTATGAAGGCCCTGGACGATGGCCGGATTAATGCCGGGCCCGCGATCATTGCCGTCCAATGGCTGGCCCTGCACCGCGACGAAATCCGCCTGCGTTGGCTGGATTAATTACACATCAAAATAATGTTATTAAATTAGATTTACTTGTCCTGCCTGGGCATAAAGCATAATCTGCGGCTAAATCATATTGGCAAGTCGTGGAGTAGGTCATGGATATACGGCAAGGATTTATCGAGAGCATCGGCAATACGCCATTGATCCGCCTGAAAAAGGCTTCGGATATGACGGGATGCGAGATTCTGGGCAAGGCGGAATTCCTCAACCCGGGCGGCTCGGTCAAGGACCGGGCGGCCTTGGCAATCGTAAGCGCGGCGGAGGCCAGGGGCGATCTGCGGCCCGGCGGCATTATCGTTGAAGGCACCGCCGGCAATACCGGGATCGGCCTGGCCCTGGTTGCCAATGCGCGGGGCTATAGAACGGTCATCGTTATCCCCGAGACCCAGACCCAGGAAAAGAAAGACATGTTGCGCATGTGCGGCGCCGATTTGCGCGAAGTGCCGGCCTTGCCGTACCGCGACGATAACAACTACATCAAATATTCCGGGCGCCTGGCCGATGAAATTGCCGCGAACCATGCCGAAGGCGCGATCTGGGCCAACCAGTTCGACAATGTGGACAACCGCCAGGGCCATTATGATACCACGGGCCCCGAGATCTGGCGCCAAACAGATGGCAAGGTCGACGGTTTTATCTGTGCCGTGGGCTCTGGCGGCTCGCTCGCCGGCATCGCGCAATATCTGAGGGAGCAAAACCCCGCCATCACCATCGGCTTGGCCGACCCACCCGGCGCCGCGTTGTACAACTACTATGCCAACGGCGAGCTGAAGGCCGAGGGCTCCTCGATCACCGAAGGCATCGGCCAGGGCCGCATTACCGCCAACCTGGAAGGCTTGGCCGTTGATGCGCCGTTTCAGATACCGGACGAGGATTCTCTGCAAATCGCCTTTGACCTGATTATCGAGGAAGGCCTGGTGCTGGGCTCCTCCAGCGGGGTAAATGTGGCCGGCGCAATCCGCCTGGCGCAACAAATGGGACCGGGGCATACAATTGTGACCTTGCTTTGTGATGGCGCCCAGCGTTATCAAAGCAAGATGTTCAACGTGCCTTTCCTGCAAGAGAAAGGCCTGCCCGTACCGAGCTGGATGGCCGGGACCGGGTAACAACGCCAAAGAGGCCCGAATGACCGAATTGCTGTTCCGCGACGACCCCTACACCAAAGACTGCGAGGCCACCGTGACAGCCGTGAATGACCGCGGCGGCATTGAATTGGACCGTACGGTATTTTATCCCACGGGCGGCGGTCAGCCGGGCGATACCGGCGTCCTGCGCCTAGCAGACGGCAGCGAAATCACCGTCGCGACCACGGTTAAGGGCGAGGGTCCGGATGCTGTCATTCATGTCGCGGCCGAGGGCCAGGACCTGCCCACGGTTGGCACGTCGGTCACCGCCGCTATTGATTGGGATGTGCGCCACCGCCTGATGCGCATTCATACCTGTCTGCATCTACTGTCATCGGTCGTGGAATATCCGGTCACGGGCGGTCAGATCAGCGACGGCAAGGGCCGCCTGGACTTCGACATGCCCGAAATGACGGTGGAGAAAGAGGCCATTACCGCGCGGTTGAACGAACTGATCGAACAGGGCCACCCGGTCTCCGTTGGCTGGATCAGCGATGATGAACTGGCCGCCCAGCCGGATCTGGTCAAGACCATGTCCGTGAAGCCGCCCATGGGCCAGGGCCGGGTCCGCTTGATTGATGTTGATGGTTGCGACCTGCAGCCCTGCGGCGGCACCCATGTCGCCAACACCTCTGAAATCGGCGAGGTCAGGGTTCGTAAAATTGAGAAAAAGGGTCGACAGAACCGACGCATATCAATCGAATTTTCTGAATAACATCAAATTACTATATCTTTGTATTGAGGTTTAAGATGAGCACTCCATCAACCGTTTCAACCGCCTGGCTGGCGGACAATCTCGACAATGTTAAAATTCTCGATGGCTCCTTCTATTTGCCGGCGGAAAACCGTGACGCGGATGCGGAATACGCGGCAGCCCATATTCCCGGCGCCCAGCGCTTTAATATCGATCTGGTCTGCGCCCCCGACAGCGGCCTGCCGCACATGTTTCCCGAAGCGAAAGCGTTCGCCGATGCGGTCGGCGCCATGGGCATCGGCAATGACGACATGGTTGTCACCTACGATGGCGGCAAGCTGACGGGTGCCTGCCGGGTTTGGTGGATGTTCCGTGCCTTTGGCCATACGAAGGTCGCGGTTTTGGATGGCGATTGTACAAAATGGCGGGCCGAGGGCCGGGCCATGGAAGACACGGTTGCAGCGGCCGCGCCCACCAGTTTTTGCGCCGACTACCAGCCCGAGATGGTGCGTTCGGTGGAACAGATGTTGAGCATGATCGATCAGGGTAGCGACCGCCAGATCATTGATGCCCGCGGGGCCGGACGCTTCGATGGCACCGCCGCCGAACCGCGGGCGGGGCTGCGTTCCGGTCATATGCCGGGCGCCTTCAATCTGCCCTATGACAAGTTGGTGAACACTGATGGAACCTTGAAATCGGCCGATCAGATGCGGACGCTTTTCACCGAGGCGGGGGTAAATTTGGACCGCCCCGTGGTAACCTCTTGCGGCTCGGGCGTCTCGGCGGCGGTCTTGCTGTTGGGTCTGGACGCCCTCGGCCACGAAAATAGCACCCTCTACGATGGCAGTTGGTCCGAATGGGGCAGCCGTACGGACACGCCTATCGTGACCTGAGGATAGAGTTGATGGAATTGCGTAATTATCGGGACGCCGACGAGGACGCGTTGGCTGATCTGTGGCAGCGCTGCGATCTGATGCGAAATCCCCTGAACGATGCCCATAAGGACATCGCCTTCTGCCTCTCCGGCGGGCACGGCGAAATTCTGATCCTCGAGGATGAGGGCGAAATCGTGGCCTCGGCCATGCTTGGCCAGGACGGACATCGCGGCTGGATCTACTATGTGGCGGTAGATCCCGCGCGTCAGGGCCAGGACCTGGGCCGGCGTATCATGGCGGCGGCCGAGGCGCGGCTACAAGCAAGCGGCGTGCCCAAGGTGCAGTTGCTGGTCCGGGGCAGCAATACCCAAGTGGTCGGCTTTTATCAACGCCTGGGCTATATGATGGACCCCGCCAACCTCATGAGCCGGCGTCTGGACGGCAATCCCTTGCCCATTGGTCATCAAATGAATGATGAACCGGTCATCGTCACGTATCTGGAAATGCTGGAACGAGGCTCCCTGCCCCACATCGTGCCCAAAACGCGCAATCATGCCCTGATCGGCGCCCACGATATCACGGTCGGTTTTTACCGCTACCTCTATGATGCCGTGGGCCGGCCCTGGTACTGGACCGACCGCAAGAAGCTATCGGACGCGGAACTGGCCACGATCATTCAGGATGAGGCGGTGGAGACCTATGTCTTGTATGTGGGCGGCGTGCCGGCCGGGTTTTATGAACTGGATTTCCGCACCATGCCGACTGCGGAATTGGCCTATTTCGGCATCATGCCGGAATTCATTGGTATGGGCCTGGGTCCCTATTTGCTGGGCCAGGCCCTGGATATGTTGTGGCACAAGGAACCGGCGCGCGTACTGGTCAACACCTGCACCCTGGACCACCCCAAGGCCCTGCCCCTATATCAGCGCTTTGGTTTCCGACCCTATGACCAGCAAAAAGTACCCGCCCCGTGGCAGGACGTGAATAACGTGCTGGATTTCGCCTAACCCATCTAGTGCGACAGGATCTGGCTCAGGAATAGTTGCGTGCGGTCGGATTTGGGATTGTTGAAGAATTCTTCCGGCTCGTTCTGCTCGACGATCTCGCCCTGATCCATGAAAATCACCCGGTTGGCGACCTTGCGTGCGAAACCCATTTCGTGGGTCACGCAAATCATGGTCATGCCTTCCTCGGCGAGATGGATCATCACTTCCAGCACTTCCTTGATCATTTCGGGATCAAGGGCCGAAGTAGGTTCGTCAAACAGCATGATCCGCGGGTTCATGCATAACGACCGCGCAATGGCCACACGCTGCTGTTGCCCACCCGACAGCTGACCCGGGAATTTATCGGCCTGTTCGGGAATACGTACGGTTTCCAGGAACCGCATGCCGATCTCTTCCGCCTCCGACTTGGGCATTTTGCGCACCCAGATCGGCGCTAGCGTACAGTTTTCCAGCACGGTCAAATGAGGGAACAGATTGAAATGCTGGAATACCATGCCGACTTCGCGGCGCACGGTATCGATGTTTTTTAGATCGTTGGTCAGTTCCACGTTATCAACCAGGATCTGTCCCTGCTGATGCTCTTCCAGGCGGTTAATACAGCGGATCAGGGTCGATTTTCCGGAACCCGACGGGCCGCAGACGACAATCCTCTCACCCTGATTGACGGTCAGATTGATGTCCTTGAGAACGTGGAATGAACCATACCATTTATGCATGCCGGTAATCTGAATGGCGACCTCGTCCGAGATCTTCATTCTTGATTGATCAACATCGATTTCCGTGGCGCTATCGCTCATGAGTAGTCTCTCTTTCCCTGGCCTATCAATGGCACTTTAGTGGCCAGTGTGGAGTTTGCGTTCGAGGTACATGGAATACCGCGACATGGAGAAGCAGAAGATAAAGAAGACGAAGCCGCAGAAGAAATAGCCTTCCTTGGAAAGGCCGATCCACTGGGCATCGGTGACCGCCAGTTGCACCATGGTCAGCAGATCATTCAAGCCGACGATTTGTACCAACGTGGTGTCCTTGAAGATGCCGATAAACAGCGACACGATCGCCGGGATCATGATGCGCAGGGCCTGCGGCAGGATAATCAAACGCATCATCTTCCAATAGCCCAGGCCCAGGGCATTGGCGGCTTCATATTGACCTGTTGGCAAGGCCGCCAGCCCGCCTCGGACCACCTCGGCCGTATAAGCCGCGATGAAGATCGTGACCCCGATCAAAACACGCAGCAACTGGTCAAAACTGGTGCCCGGCGGCAGGAACAACGGCAGCACCACCAGCGCCATGAACAGAATGGTAATCATCGGGACCGAGCGGAAAAACTCGATCACAATGATACAGAACCAACGAATAATCGGCATCTGGCTACGCCTGCCCAGGGCCAGGGCGACTCCCAGCGGCAGGGCGCCCGTTATCGCCACGGACGATATGATGATCGTCAGAACCAGACCACCCCATTTGGAATTGTCCACATGCGGCATTCCCATAACACCGCCCGAGAACATGAAGAAGGCGATGACCGGGAACGGGATCAGCAGGAACATCGCAACCCGGCCGCGATGGGGCAATCCATCCGTCAGCATATAGATGATCATCAATAGGCCGATGCCGATCACAACGGTGGGACGCCAGCGTTCCGATTTGGGATAGAAGCCATAGATGAATTGATCGAACCGGACGCCGACGAAGACCCAACAAGCCCCCTCTATGACCACGTCTTTTTCAACCACGACCTTGGCGTATTCACGGCCCTTTCCCCGGACCACGCCTTCCACCATGCGCCGTTCCCAGCGTACGTTGGGAACCACGCCTTCGGGGACGACAATTCGGTCGGCGGAGGTTGTCACCTCCATGGTGCTGCCGTCGGGCATGGTGGCCTGGGTGACAACCTGATCGCGGACAATCTGTACATTCGGTTTACAGGCCTTGCGGCTGTCACCGACGAAATGGGCATCCAGCAGGGCCCAGTTGACAACAGGCGGAATAACGAAATAAAGCCCGATCAAGGCTAACACGGTCATGGCGCCATTGAACCAGTCCGGCAGCAAATTGCCCCGCACCCAGCCTATGATGCCTACCGTGATGGCGGGCGGGGGTAAATCCGGCTTCGGTGTGAAGACCGCCTGGGTTTCGCCAAAATCTGTCTGGCTCATGACGTCACCTCCCCACCAACGCAACACGTGCGTTGTACCAATTCATGACGCCGGAAATACTCAACGAGATGATGCAGTAGGTGCCCATTACCATGGCGATGCATTCCAGGGCCTGTCCCGATTGGTTCAAAACGGTCCCGGCCCAGACCTGGGTCATTTCCGGATAGCCAATCGCGGGCGCCAGCGACGAATTTTTCACCAGGTTCAAATACTGGGATATCAGCGGCGGGATAATAATCCGCATGGCCTGGGGAATAATCACCAGACGCAATGTGGTGCCAGGCTTGATGCCAAGGGCGTGCGCGGCTTCGGTCTGGCCGTGCGAGACGGCCTGAATACCAGCGCGGACGATTTCGCCAATGAAAGCGGCGGTATAGATGGTCAAGGCGAGCAGCAAGGCCAGGAATTCGGGAATGATCACCGAGCCGCCCTTGAAGCCAAAGCCCTGCAGGCGCGGCAGGCTCCATGTCCAAGGCAGCCCCGTTACCAGGGCAGCAATAATGGGCAGGCCGAAAATCAGGCCCAGACCGGCCCAAACGGTGGGAAAGCCCTGCCCGGTCGCATCGCGCCGGCGCTTGACCCAACCGCGTAGGATAAAGGTCGCGACAATACCAACCAGGAAAGCGATCGGCACGGCCATGAAGCCGGGTTCAGCTTTCAGGGCGGGATAAAAGATGCCGCGGTTGTTAACGAATACATTGTCAAAAATAATGATCGAGCTGCGCTGTTGCGGCATTAATTGCAGCACGCCGATGTACCAGAACAGGATCTGCAACAGCAGCGGAATATTGCGGAAGGTTTCCAGATACACGGCGGCGATGCGCGAAATCAGGTAATTCTTCGACAGGCGCATGACGCCCAGGGTAAAGCCAACGATGGTGGCCAAAATGATACCCACGAAAGAGACAAACAATGTGTTCAGGACGCCAAGGATAAACACCGTCCGATAGGGCGAAGCCTCGGTATATTCGATCAGCGAAAACGGCACCCCGAATCCGGCCGGATGATTAAGAAAACCAAACCCGCTGGCGATCCCTCGTTGTTCGAGATTATCCAGCGTATTCATGGTCAACCAGGCGAAAAACATCACCACGGCGCCGGCCATTATGACTTGATATACAATCGCGCGAATGCGCGCGTCATAAAGGAACGAAGCCTTCCCGGGTTTCACCCCACCTTCGGCTACGGCCATCACACCCCCCGTTGCCTAATAATTGCACAGCTTTAGAACTCGATACCTGCCTGGATGGTTTACCTTAAACGGTTTGCTTTTCCATCAAGCATATCTGTTCAGACATATAAAAGCCGCCTGACGAGGCGCGCCCAACCCACTTTGGGCCGGACGCGCCATCATCTAGACGGTTGTCAAAGCTTTGATCATGAAACCTTGACCAAAACAGTGATCAAGCCAGCGATCAACGGAAAGGCGGTGAGTACAGGATACCGCCCTTGTTCCAGGCCGCATTCACACCGCGGGTCAGACCGATTGGCGTGTTCGGGCCAATATTCCGCTCGTATGTCTCGGAATAGTTGCCGACCTGCTTGATGATGTTCAAGGCCCAGTCGTTGGGCAGGCCCAGACGCGCGCCATACTCACCTTCCATGCCAAGCAAACGCTTCACTTCAGGATCGTTGGTGGAGCCCTTCATGCCATCTACGTTAGCTGATGTCAGACCTTTTTCCTCGGCAATGATCAAGACATTCAAAGTCCAGCGGACAACATCGCCCCACTGGTTGTCGCCATGACGGACCAACGGACCCAGGGGCTCTTTCGAGATCACCTCAGGCAGGACCACGTGGGCATCCGGGTTTGGCATCTGACTGCGCTGCGCCGCCAGACCGGAACGGTCAGTGGTGTAGGCATCACAACGGCCAGCAATGTAACCAGCGCGGATTTCATCGGATTTTTCGAAAACCACCGGCACATATTTCATGTTGTTGGCGCGGAAGTAATCGCCCAGGTTCAATTCCGTGGTGGAGCCGGTCGCGACGCAAACCGTGGCGCCGTCGAGTTCCAGTGCGGATTTAACACCGAGATCCTTACGAACCATAAAGCCCTGGCCGTCATAGAAGTTGACGCCAGCAAACTCAAAGCCAAGCTTCACGTCCCGGTCAAAGGTCCAGGTCGTGTTCCGGGCCAGCATGTCCACTTCGCCGGACTGCAAGGTCGGGAAACGGCTTTTGCCCGTGGTCGGCACGAACTTGACCTTCATGGAATCGCCAAGGACACCAGCGGCAACGGCGCGGCAGATATCCACGTCGAAACCAGCCCATTCGCCCTTGTCATTGGGCGCGGCAAAGCCAGCCAGGCCCGTAGTGACGCCGCAAATCAATTCTCCACGTTTCTTGATATCATCCACCATGCCGGCATAAGCCGCCGTGGCGAACATCGCCGCACCGACACCTAGTGTCAGAATTGCTGTATTTTTCATTGATTGATCTTCCCTGTTATCAATGTTGTTACGAACACTCTCTTACGGAGTTTGAAACAAAAACCCCGATTTCTGTTTCATGCCACGCATACCTGTTTTGCCAAATAATGCGCAAGCGTAACGAGACGGTAACAAACAATCCGGCATGCGACAACTAGATAGAATAACCGCCGCGACAAAAAAATTGGCGCCGCAAAGACCGGGATGCCATTATGCCGCTCAACATCATCCGGGCTCCCAGCCCTCCTCCGCATATGATTGAGAATTGTACCCATGAAAGACGAAACGAAATTAGTCACGGCTGGCCGCGACCCGGAGAACAACCTCGGCATTGTCAATCCGCCTGTCTACCACGCATCCACTGTCCTTTATCCAACCGTGGCCGCTCTTGACGCCTCAAGAGCCCGCCGCGAAAAGGGAGAGCGGGGCGTCTATTATGGCCGCGCTGGAACCCCGACCACATTCTCGTTGGAAGACATGGTTTGCGCCGTCGAAGGCGGGCACCGCTGCATGGTCTACCCATCCGGCCTGGCCGCCATCGTCGCCTCATTGATGTCCTTCGTCGAAGCCGGCGATCACATTTTGATGGTCGACAGCGTCTACGGCCCGACGCGGCGCTTTTGCAATACTCTGGCCAAGCGGATCAATGTCGACAGCACTTTTTATGATCCCGCCATTGGCGCCGGCATCGCCGAGCTGATCCAGGACAATACCAAGGTCGTCTACGTGGAGGCGCCCGGTTCACAGACCTTTGTGATGCAAGACATCCCGGCCATTGCCGAAGCGGCGCACGCCAGGGGTTGCACCGTATTGATGGACAACACCTGGGCCTCGCCATTGTATTGCAAGCCGTTCACCCTGGGCGTGGATGTCTCGATCCAGGCCGGCACCAAATATATCGTCGGCCATTCGGACGTGATGATCGGCACTGCTTGTGCCAATGAAGCGTCATGGCCTGAGTTGGAAGTCACCTCTCGCATGCTGGGACACACCGCCGGCCCGGACGATGTCTATCTGGCCCAACGCGGCATGCGGACGCTATCGGTGCGCCTGAAACAACATTGGGAGAACGGCCTGAAGGTCGCTGAATGGCTCAAAGGGCAGGATGTTGTCGAATGCGTCATGCACCCTGCCCTGCCCGACGATCCCGGCCACGAATTGTGGAAGCGCGATTTCCTGGGCGCCTCCGGCCTGTTCGGCACCACGTTAAAGCCCTGTCCGCGGGCCGCCCTGGGTGCCCTGATTGATGATCTGGAATTGTTCGGCATGGGCGCTTCTTGGGGCGGTTATGAAAGTCTTGTTCTGCCCCAGGATCCCAACGCCAGCCGCTCGGTCACACCTTGGCCATATGAAGGTCCGTGTCTGCGGTTCCACATTGGTCTGGAAGATCCCGACGACCTGATCGCTGATCTGGATGCGGGCTTCAAACGCCTGAACGCGGCATTGTAAGGGGATAGGTCACCGTGAGATCGCGCATTTTCGGCTGTCTTTGCGCGATCGCCTTGGTGCTGACATCCAGTCCCGGACGGTCGGAGTCCATCGACATTTTGGCCGCCGCCTCCACGACCGAGGCGGTAACCGCCCTGGCAGCGGCCTTAAATCGGGACCATGGCCTGAGCCTGCGCCCGACCTTCGCCGCCTCGTCCGCCCTGGCCAAGCATATCGCCGCCGGCGCACCGGCGCATTTATTTCTGTCCGCCGATGTTGCCTGGATGGCGTATCTGGAGGAACGCGGTCTGATCGCACGGCATGGCCGGATAAATCTGCTGGGCAACCGCCTGGTCGTGTTGCGCCGGGATGACGATACCAATGATCTCGATAATCTGCATGATCTGCCAAGCGCATTGGCAGCCGAACATCTGATCATGGGTGATCCGGAGCATGTGCCGGCAGGACGCTATGGCCGCCAGGCTTTGCGGCATCTGAACCTTTGGTCCCAACTTGCTAAGCGCGCGGTCTATGGCGCCTCGGTGCGCAATGCCTTGGCGTTACTGGTTCGCGGCCAGGGACGCTTTGCCATTGCCTATGCCAGTGATGGCCGGGTCTATGACAATCTGCGTCAAGCGGCGGCCTTCCCAAAAGGCAGTCATGCCCCGATAACATATCCTTTGGCACTGATGCGGAAGAACGACGGCCCCCTCGCCCGTAAGGTCTTTCGTTACCTCCAAGGCGACGTAGCGAAAACAATCTTTGAACAATATGGCTTTACCTTCCTGCCCAAGCCCCGTTAAGAGCTTATGAATGCTAAGTCCGCTTGAAATCGAGGCACTGTCTCTGTCGCTGAAAGTCGCGCTGTGGGCCGTGGCTTGCAGCCTGGTGCCGGGCATCGCGGTGGCTTGGCTTTTGGCGCGGCGGGAGTTTCCGGGCAAGGCCTTGCTGGATGGCGTGGTGCACCTGCCGCTGGTACTGCCGCCTGTTGCCTTGGGCTATGTATTGCTGGTGCTGTTCGGGCGGACGGGTCCGTTGGGGAGCTGGCTGCATGATTGGTTCGGCATCAATCTGGTATTCTCCTGGCGCGGCGCGGCACTGGCCGCCGCCGTCATGGCCTTCCCCCTGCTGGTGCGCGCCGTGCGCCTGTCCATGGAGGCGGTGGACCGCCACCTGGAGACCGCCGCGCAAACCCTGGGCGCCAAGCCAGGCAGGGTCTTCCTGACCATTACCCTGCCCTTGACGACACCGGGTATATTGACCGGCGTGTTGCTGTCATTCATCCGCTGCCTGGGTGAATTCGGCGCCACCATAACTTTCGCGGCCAATGTACCCGGCGAAACCCGCACCCTGCCCCTCGCACTTTACACCGCCCTGCAAATTCCGGGTGGCGAGGCCGCTGCCACCCGCCTGGCATTAATCTCCGTCGCCCTGGCCATCATTGCCCTGGTGGCCTCACAATATCTGGCCAAGCAGGTATCCAAGCGGATCGGGTTATCGTGATGCTGGATATTAGTTTGCAGACCAGAATTGGCGATTTCGAAATCAAGGCAGCCTTTCAGGCCGAGGCCGGGATCACCGCCCTGTTTGGTCCATCAGGGGCGGGGAAGACATCCCTGGTCAATATGCTGGCCGGCCTGGAGCGCCCGGCGCGGGGACGCATTGTGGTATGGGACCAAGTACTGTTCGACAGCGAACAGGGTATCGATCTATCGCCGGAGCAACGGCGACTGGGCTATGTCTTTCAGGAAAGCCGTCTGTTCCCGCACATGACCGTGGCCGGCAATCTATCCTATGGCCGGGCGCTGGTGCCCAAGGGCGTGGCGCTGGTCGACTATGACGCGGTGGTGGATTTGCTGGCGTTACGGCCTCTACTGGTGCGCCGGCCCAAGACCCTGTCGGGTGGAGAGCGCCAACGGGTCGCCATTGGCCGGGCCATTCTGGCCGCCCCGCGGTTGTTGTTGATGGACGAACCCCTGGCCAACCTCGATGCACCGCGCCGAGCCGAGATATTGCCGTTCATCGAAAAGCTGCGCCGCGAATTCGATATTTCCATTGTCTATGTCTCGCACAATATGGATGAAATCGTGCGTCTGGCGGATCAGTTGATCGTCATGGCGGACGGCGCCATTGCCGCCCAGGGGCCGGTCGATGAAATCACCGCCCGGCTTGACCTGCGTCACCTGACAGGCCGCTGGGATGCGGGCGCGGTGTTGAGCACGACGGTGGCGGAACAGGATGATGTGGACAAACTGACCCGGCTATCCTTCCAGGGTGGTGATTTGTGGCTGCCGCAGCTGGACCTCGGCCTAGGCAGCCCGCTGCGTATCCGCGTGCACGCCCGCGACGTCAGCCTGGCTCTGGCGCCCCCCGAACAGGTCAGTGTCTTGAACGTCTTTACCGGTGAAGTGATAGAGGTAGGCGCGGACGACGGCCCGCAGGTTGATGTCTTGATTGATATCGGCACTCCATTGTGGGCTCGCATCACCAAACGCTCGCAACGGGAGCTGAACATCATGCCGGGCCGTAAGGTGCATGCCATGATCAAGGCCATGGCCGTGGATCGCAGCGGCCTGAGCTAACTCAGCCGTCTGCAAATAGACATCACATGATCGTCGGAATGACCATGCAGCGGCCATCATATGTGGTTATGCATATCGCCTAGAGGGCGCATGGCCATGGCATTGCAAGTGTTCAGGGACAATGCCATGGAATTAAAATATTTACGCGACGCCTAGGTCGAGTCAGCAAAGCGCAACACCAAAGAGACGCGCAAGACGATGCTGGATCTTGCCGGCAATTTCGCAAACGCCGTCATGGGTATCGTCGTGTTTAGCGGAGCGTTAGTTTTTTTCCGGCCCGGCAATCTTTGGCCGCTCGGCAACGCCGTCCGGCACCTGAACGGTGCGGGACGATTGATTGTCGTAAATGAAGGCCGGAACCGCCCCGATGATCAGCGCAATGACAATCAGGCCGGGCCAATGAAATTCAGCCAGGCCGCAAAGTCTGCGCCGACGCAGGCATTTCACCGCATACACTACCGCCACAACGGCCAGGACCGCTAGCAGCCAAACTACCAGGAACGTAATCATTGCCGGCACGCTAGCAGATACCGCCCTATAAATCGATGCCGTCGAGAAATTCGGAACGCTGTTTGGCCGCCGTCATCAGAAATGACAGATCACTGCCGCCCAATACGAAACGGGCACCCATTTTGATATATCTTTCCATCAGGCCGCTATAGATGCCGCCCATGCCCGGATGTTTGCCGTTATTGCGGCAGGCCGAGATCATGGTGTCATAGGCCGCCACGACATCATCGTGATCATACTGGCCGGGAATGCCCATTTCGGCACAGAGATCGTTGGTGCCGATCAACAGCACATCAACGCCGTCGACCGCGGCAATCGCGTCCGCGTTGGCAATGGCGGTGGGGCTTTCCAACATCACGGTCACCAGCAGATTATCGTTGATCACCTTGGCCGCTTCCGCCATGGGCAGGGCGTCATATTCCAGGATTGCGGCGCCGCCCGCGAGCGAGCGGTGACCAATGGGCGGGTAACGGCATTGATCAACCACGCGGCGGGCTTCCTCCACCGTATCCACATGGGGCACCACGATGCCCTGGGCACCGGCGTCCAGGGGCCGGCTGGCATGATGATGATGATGGGACGATGCACGGACAATTGGCGTACAACCCGCATCCAGCCCCGCCACGGTGATATCCGCCACGGTCTCAAGCGACAAAGGGCTATGTTCCATGTCGATGAACAGCCAATCAAAACCACACACCTTGGCCACCTTGGCGATTTCCACACCGCGGGCCAGGCGCACACCCATGCCCATGGCGACCTCGCCCGCCGCCAGCTTCTCCTTGGCAATATTCCTAATGACAGCCATGATTTTCTTCCTCGTTAAACCGTTTCCACAAATCGTTCCCGGCAGGTACGGATGACCTCGTCGCCCGGACGCTTCCACCAATTCTGGGCGGAAAAAATTTCAACCTCGATCAGGCCATCATAGCCTGTTGCATCGACCCAGTCGCGAATTTGGCGAATATCGATGACCCCGTCACCCATCATACCGCGATCCAGCAGCAAATCGGTGGTCGGCACCAGCCAGTCGCAAACGTGAAAGGCCAGAACCCGCGCGCCGGCCCGCCTGATCTGTGCCTGCAAGTCCGGATCCCACCACAGATGATAGACATCAACCGCCACGCCCAGATCGATACCGGGGCGGTCACCCAGCTGGTCACATAAATCCAATGCCTGGCCAAGGGTATTGATGGCGCAGCGGTCGGCGGCATACATGGGATGCAATGGTTCAATCGCCAGCGGAACACCGGCGGCGCGGGCATGGGGCAGTATGGCGCCCAATCCGTCACGGATCATCTCCCGCGTACCAGCCAGATCTTTCGAACCCTCCAGCATACCGCCGCAGACCAGCACCAGACAAGCGGCGCCCAGGGCCGCTGCCTCGTCGATAGCTACCAAATTATCGTCGATATTGGCCTGACGCGTGGCCGCATCGGCGCCCGGAAACATACCGCCACGGCACAGCCCGGACACTTGCAGGCCGCGATCGGCAATCATGCGGACCGCTTCGTCCAGGCCGCATTCGGCCAGTTTGTCCCGCCAGATGGAGATCCCCGCGACGTCAGCCGCTGAATAGGCCGCAATCGCCTGGGCCAGGCTGTGTTGGGCCTGGGTTGTGGCCTGGTTGATGGACAGGCGCGCCAGATCAGCCATCAGGCATCTCGCGCATCACCGAGACATCCGGCTCCGCGCCATAGGCGAAGCCAATTTTATCCAGAGAACCGATGGCGATCTGCCCATCCTTGATGCTCAGCCGCGTCACACCGCCATCACCTTGATGATACATATCCGGATGTGCCGCCAGGAACGCCGCCTGTTCCGCCGCCGGCACGCCGTTCATGCCGTTGACATAATGGTGACCATTGCGTTCCACGTGGGTAATGCCCAACAGATTGACCAGGGCCAGATCCTGTTGCACCGACAGGCCGGCCTGCGTCGTCAGATCCTCCGCCGACATGAAATAGCCCTCCCCCCAATGGGCACAGCGGGCAGCATTCAGGATCGATTTATAGAGCCCCTTGCAGGTCTTGGAGGAAACCCCGCGATAGCCCAGCTCCCGCCCCCTGGAGAAAGCGCCCAGAAATGCATCCGACTCGTCGAGAATGACCGGCTTGCGGGCGCTCAACGCCGAGACGTCCACATCCAACGCCACGGCGCGGGAGATCGGCTGCTCCACGAACAGGATGGATTTGTTGAAACGCATCAACCGCTCGTCGCCTTCAATGGCATCCATCAGGGCAGTGACGCCGGCGACATCGTGGTATTGCTCGTTACCGTCCAGCGAGATGATGTAGTCGCCCGGGCTTTCATCCAGCACGGCGGCGATATCGCGCAGGCGGTTCACATCCTCGTCCAGATCGCCACACACCTTGATCTTAAAATAACGGTGGCCGTACGTCGCAATGACATCCACCAAAGTCTCGGGCAAGCCATCGCCCACGGGTTCCGGGTTCTCGCGGATCGGATCAACCATGCCGACCGTGTGCCGGGCATGAATGTGAGCGGCGGGCTTCAGGCCGGCCAGGAACGGTGCCATCTCGAATTCATCGCTTTCGATGCCCGGCAAGTTGCCTTGAACCGCCTGATAAAACGAGACTTCGTGCAAGCGGCAGAGCGCATCCAGGATGGCGCGGTCCAGTACCGCCGGGCCGTAACAGGCCACCAACGAACCATCGCCGCGCGCGCCACAAATGCGGATCTGTTCATCGTAGTTCGAGCGAAACAGATCAAATGCCGTTGCTGCGGCCGCCGCGCGATACAGCGTTGCGGCAGTACGCAGGGCATGGCGCAACTGATCGAAATTATCTTCGTTGCTGAGTTCGAGATTCTTGTCGAACCATTTCGGCGCCAGCATTTCCGCCGACTGCCCCCAACCCTCCCGGCCATCGGCCAGTTGAATGCGTACGCGGGCAAAGACTTGCGGGCTTTCCCGCAGGGTGGTGACGCCAAAGCGGAAGGGCATGCGCAGGGTCACGTCCCGTTCGAACAATTGCACTTCCAGGACCGAAAGGTTGATGGGATCAGACACGCAAGGCCTCCTCGTGGAAAAACTGTCCTGATTGTACATTGCCGGCAATCAAGTGACAGCGGTCAAGTTTCACAGCGCTATTCTTTTTTCCTGCTTGGCGGAACGATGAATGGCATCCATCACCCTGGCCATGCCGACGCCGCATTCCTCGACCCCCGCCAAAACCGGCGCCTTGCCGTCAACGGCATCCAGGAAGGCGGCGAATTCGCCGGCCACGACTTCGAATGGCTCCACAATCGCCTCATGGGGCAGCTCCACACCACGGTTATTGGGCCGCCACAAGCCGTCAATCAACTCATGGCGAACCCTGTGCAGACGCAATTCCGAGGTCTGATAGTCGATCTCCGCCGCGCCTTCGCTGCCCGCGACAACGAATTCCTTGGTCTGGGTCGAACCGGGCACGATATTGTCATTCCAGCGTCCGGGCTGGATACAGCCGACCTCGATATTGGCGATCGCACCGGATGGATAAAACAGACGGATCAAGGCCAGATCGTCATAACCCCGGCCGAAATGGTCACGGGTTACCGCATCCACCGCCACTGGCAGGCCACTCATCATCCAGTTCGCCTGATCAATAAAATGCACCGCGTCATTGCCGACCACGCCGCTGTCGCCACGGGCCCGTTTAAAGCCATGAAATCTGGCCGAGACATAGCGCAGCTCACCCAAAGCGCCGCTATCGACCTCCCGCTTCACGCGCTGGGCCAAGGGATGCGCGCGGAAGTAAAAGCCAACCTGGACGGTCTGATCGCCGCATAGCGCCGCCAAGCCCTCTGCTTCCGCCAGGGTCGCCGTCATGGGTTTCTCGATGAACAGATGCTTGCCCGCCTTCAAAAGCGGTTCGCAGACCTCGAAATGACGGTCCGTGGGCGCCAGCACGACCACGAGGTCAGCCTGCTCCAAGAATGCCGCCACCTCCCCGCCAACCCTGTCAGCGGGCAGGCCCAGATCACGGCAGCGTTGCCTCGCACCATCACCTGGATCGACCACATGCAATCCATCCGCCAAACCCAGCGCGCGCCAGGCCGCCAGATGGGTCGGACCGAAATTGCCGAAACCAATTTGTAGAATGTTGCGGGCCAATGACACCATATCAACGCCTACCTCTATCCCTCAACCCCGTGCATGGCCAGGGCGGTTTGCATACGGGCCGTGGCTAGATCCGGGTCACGTAATAGACCGGCGGCATCGGCCAGACGGAACAGCTCGGCCAGGTGTGCGAGCGAGCGGGCGCTTTGCTGGCCGCCGACCATGACGAAATGATCCTGATGGCCGTTCAGCCAGGCCATGAAGACCACGCCGGTCTTATAAAACCGCGTCGATGCCTTGAAGATATGCCTTGAGAGAGGCACCGTGGGAGCCAGGATATCGTGGAAGGTCTGCTCGTCTCCAGCGGCGAAGGCATCCAGGGCGGCGGAGGCCGCCGGTGCGATGGCATCGAAAATGCCCAGCAGAGCATCGCTATAGCCGACTTCATCGCCGGCGATCAGTTCGGCGTAATTAAAATCGTCGCCGGTGTACATACGCACGCCTGCGGGCAGACGCCGGCGCATGGTTATTTCCTTGTCCTTGTCCAGCAATGAGATCTTGATGCCATCGATCTTGGCCGCGTTGGCCGCCAGCACATCCAGGCAGACATCCATGGCCGCCATGTGATCACCGTGGCCCCAATAGCCGGCCAGAGCGGGATCGAACATCTCCCCCAACCAGTGGATCAGCACGGGTTCCTGTACCTGGCCCAGGATACGATCGTAGACCTTGGCATAGTCGTCCGGCGATTTGGCGCAGGCGGCCAGCGCCCGGCTGGCCATCAGAATGATGCGCCCGCCCTGCCCTTCCACATAGGCCACCTGCTCCTCATAGGCACGGATGACATCGTCCAGGCTTAGATCCGCTGACGGCTCCAGATGATCGGTACCGGCACCGCAAGCGATCCGCGCGCCGGGAATATCGCGGGCGGCTTCCAGACTGCGGCGGATTAGCTCCTGAGAGGCGGCCCAATCAAGGCCCATGCCCCGTTGCGCGGTATCCATGGCCTCTGCCACGCCCAGACCCAGATCGTAAAGGCCCAAACGGTAATTGATCGTGGCGTCCCAATCGATCGCCGCATCGACCCAGGGGTCGGCCTCGGAACGCGGGTCGGCGACAACGTGGGCGGCGGAATAAGCGATGCGGTTGAAGGGCCGGTTGGCGCGGGCGGGAAAATCTTTCGGCGTCGAGGTGGTGAAGGGCGCGAGGCCGCCATCCGTGGTGGGTAGGTTCAGGGTCGGCATACGCTATGCCTCCAGATCCGGCAGATCGATCCAGCGCCGCTCGGCCCAGCTTTGCAGGCCCGCCTCGGCCAATTGCACGCCCTTGGCGCCTTCCAGCAGGTCCCATTTGAAATCACATTCGCCGTTCAGGTGGCGGATGAACAATTCCCACTCCGCCTTGAAGGCATTCTCGTAATGCACCGTATCGGGAACCTCTTCCCAGCCATCCTTGTAATCAATGGCCGGCGGGATATCCGGGTTCCAGATCGGCATGGGGGTATTGACCCTGCTCTGGGTGCGGCAACGGCGCAAACCCGCCACGGCGGAGCCATGGGTGCCGTCCACATGCAAGGTCAGCAAATCATCCCGGCGCACGCGGGTGGTCCAGGACGAATTGAACTGCACGACAATGTCGCCGTCCAGCTGAAACGTGGCATAGGCCGCATCGTCCGTGTCGGGCTTGTAAGCTTCGTTGTTTTCGTCCCAACGGGTGGGGATGTGTGTTGCGCCCAGGCAGCTGACCGAGCGCACGGCGCCAAACGTATTGTCCAGCAGATAGCGCCAATGGCACAGCATATCCAGGATGATGCCGCCGCCCTCGTCCTTGCGGTAATTCCAGGACGGCCGTTGCGCGGGTTGCAGATCGCCTTCGAAGACCCAATAGCCGAACTCGCCCCGGACCGAGAGGATGCGGCCAAAGAAACCAGAATCGATCAGGTATTTCAGTTTTTGGATACCGGGCAGGAACAGCTTGTCCTGCACCACGCCGTGTTTGATGCCAGCGGCCTTGGCCTTTTGATAGACCCCATAGGCATCTGCCAGGCTATCGGCGGTGGGTTTCTCGCAATAGATATCCTTGCCTGCCTCAATCGCCTTGCTCAGCAGACCGGCGCGGGCCTGGGTCGTGGCGGCATCAAAAAACAGCGTGTCTTCGTGATTGGCGATGGCCGCATCCAGATCGTTGGTCCAACGGCTCAACCCATGTTCCCGCGCCAGGGCACCGACACGGCCCGCATCACGGCCAACCAGAATGGGATCAGGCATCACGCGGGTGCCATCAGCCAGCTCCAGACCACCGGCCTCCATAATCTCCAGGATCGAGCGAATCAAATGCTGGTTCTTACCCATGCGCCCGGTGACGCCGTTCATGATGATGCCGAGGCGTTTCTCGCTCATGCTTATTCCATTCCTAAAAGTTTGTAGATCCGGCGGGTGTAGTCGCCGAATGCTTCCGTTGTTTTCAGATCCAGGCCGCGCGGATGCGGCAGATCGACCAGAAAATTATCGGCCATCTTGGCAGGTCCGGCGGTCAGAACCACCACCCGGCTACCCAGAAAGACCGCTTCCTGGATGCCATGGGTAACGAAAACGATGGTCTTGCCGCTTTCCCCCCAGATGCGCAGCAATTCCAGGTTCATCTTTTCCCGGGTCAGGGCATCAAGAGCCCCAAAGGGTTCGTCCATCAGAATGAGTTTCGGATCATGCACCAGGGCCCGGGCAATGGCGGCACGCTGCTGCATGCCGCCCGATAGCTCGTAGGGGTAGCTTTGTTCGAAACCGGACAGGCCGACCATTTCCAGCAAATGACCGGCGCGCTCCCGCGCTTCACCCTTGGGAATTCCCAAAATTTCCGCGGGCAGCAGCACATTGTCGATGACCCGGCGCCATTTCAGCAATAATGGTTGTTGAAATACCATGCCGATATCCTTGGCCGGATCGAAACTATCCGCCTGACTGCCGATGCGCACCGTGCCTTCTTCGTGGGAATGCAGCCCGGCCAGAATTTTCAACACCGTGGTCTTGCCACAACCGGACGGCCCGACCATGGCGACCAATTCACCGGCCTGGACATCGAATGTCACATCTGAAACGGCAAGGAAATCCTCCCTGCGACCGCGATAGACCTTGCGCACGCCTTCCAGGCTAATAAACGAAGACCGAGCCATCTATTCCATCCGGGCGTCAGAAACCACCAACAGGCGCTCCAACAGCAATACTATGGCATACAGCATGACACCGACGGCGGTGATCATCAGCACCGCCATGAACATACCCGCCGTGTCCAGGGTGACCTGGACCTGCATCATCAGATAGCCAAGGCCCTCTTCCGAGGCGATGAACTCGCCCACGATGGCGCCGGCGACGGCCAGCACCACGGCCACCTTCATGCCGGAAAAGATAAACGGCAGGGCGCCGGGCAACTGGATCTTGGTAAAGATCTGCCAGCGCGAGGCGCGCAGGGTCCGCACCAGATCGATCAACTCCGGCTCCACCTCGCCCAGACCACGGGTGGTGGTGATCAGGATGGGCAGGAAGCAGATGGAAAAGGCGATCAAGATATTCGGACCCAGGCCATAAGAGAACCAGACGATGAAGATCGGCCCCAGGGCCACCTTGGGGATCATGTTCAAGGACACAATCAGGGGCATAAAGGCATCGTTTAGCCAGCGCGACCAGGAGAACAGCACGGCCAAGGTAACGCCCACAACCACCGCCAGCCAAAAACCGCCGAAGACCGAAGCGGCGGTGATCATGGTGTTATGAACCCAGCGGTATTCCTTGTACTCCAGCAACGTGGCAAATGTATCCAGAGGTGCCGGCATGATGTAGGGCTCGACCTCGCCCAGGGTAATCCAGGCCTGCCAGGCCAACACAGCCAAGAGGTGCATGACGATGATCAGCACCCATTTGCGCAGTTTCTCTCGGCCGTCGTCCATATTAATCGAGCCAGCGCAGCAGATTGGCGGCCACGAAATCATCATCACAAAGATGCGGATAATCGGCCACGATACGGTCGAGCGCCTCGGCCTGTCCGGGGCTCATGGCCTCGTCCGGGTTCAGGCACCAGGTGCCCCGCAACAGGCCCTGGCGGCGCAGCACCTCGTGACAGCCGGCGATGCAGCCGGCGAAATCATTGACCACATCAAACAGCACGCCGTTGGCATCGGTGATCTGGCTGTCCAGCTGCAACAGATCCGCATCGACGGCGCCGGCGGCCACGGCGGCATGCGCCTTGGCCAGATATTCCACCGCCGGCTTGACCCAGACGCTCCAATGTCCCAGCAGGCCGCCGCGAAAGCGGACCACGATGGTTTCATCGCCCCGGCGTACCGCGAACGGTTGAACCAGGTCCATCAGGATATGGTCATCATTGCCGGTATACAGACAAACCCGGTCCTCGGCCCCGGCAGCGACAACGCCGCGCACCACATCCAAGGTGCGGTAGCGGTTGAACGGCGCCACCTTGATGGCGATGACGTTGTCGATGGCGGCAAAGCGGCGCCAAAATTCAGCTGAAAGAACAATGCCGCCAACCGCCGGCTGCAGATAAAAGCCGACCAACGGGATACGCGCCGCCACCGCCTCGCAATGGGCGATCAGGGCATCTTCGTCGACGCCTTTGTGGGCGGCCAGGCTCAACAGGCCCGCATGATATCCCAGGCCCAAAGCGATATCGGCCTCGTCCAGGGCCTGTACAGTGGTGCCGACCAGGCCCGCGGTCATAATTATTGGCCGATCCGTCCAGGCCGCGGCCGTTTCCGCCGCCATTCGCAGGATCGGTTCGTACAGACCCACATCGCGTATTTCGAACTGTGTCGTATGCACCCCAACCGCCAGGCCGCCGGCGCCCGCATCCAGGTAATAACGGGTCAAGGCGCGCTGGTGCCGCTCGTCCAGTTCCCGGGCCTCGGTCAAGGCCAGGGGATGGGCTGGAATGACAACGCCCCGTCGCAGTTGCGCTATAACTTCCTTGGGCAATTCCTCACGATGCATGTCGAAGAATCCTTAAAAGGTCACGATGACTGTAGGGTCATAACTCAACGCCGGTTGAACCAGCTCGGTTTTACCGTTGGCGTAGTGAATTGCGCAAGCCCGGCGCCAGCGGTCTGACTGATTGTCCGATGATTGGTGCAAGGTGTTGCCGTGATGAAACGATACCCCGCCCCTGGGCACCGGCGCGGCGGTCATCTCATAATCCACCATGAGATGGTCTGGAACCAACAAATTGAAAGGTTCGCCCGCGGGCGCGGTATGGGGAATAATCGGGTCCTGATTGGAACCATCGGCGTAATACAGACAGCCATTTTCTTCGTCCGCATCATCCAGCGCGATCCAGGCCGTGACCATGCCCTCGATGTCATTTGGGCCGAAATAGAAATTGTCCTGATGCACTGGTTTCGGCCCGCCGCCGCCGGGGGATTTGAAGAACAATTGTGAGAAAAGCACCTGTGGATCGGGACCGATGATCTGTTCCACCCGCGCCAGTAAATCCGCGTTCCGGGCCAGGGCCCTGAAGGCTGGCCGCAGATATACCGGGTTATCCAGTTTGCGCAGAACCGGCCTGCCATCAACTTCGCCTTCGACATACCAGGCCTTATCTTCGGCATTCATGCGCCCAATTTCCGCCTGCGCCCAGTTCTGGGCATCCTGGACGGCGGTGTCGATTTCGCCGCCAGTAAAGGCATTTAGGACGGTCAGATGGCCAGTTCTTCGATAGCTTTTCAGCTCAGACGTGCTCAGCCTATTCACGACATCCTCCGGTAAGTAACTAAATGGTTACTTATAACAGTAACTCGGCTGGGTCAAGTGGCCGCAGGTAACCCATTACCACATCAATCACATGTCTCCGCCGTGCAGCCAATTCTTCCTCCGAGGCAAGGTCACGATCAATAATTGTCGAGAGCGTGTAGATGTTCGAAAAATAAAAATACGCCACCGATGCATTGGTGATGAAGACCTGTACCGGATCGGCATCCGAACGAAAAACCCCTTCCGCCACGCCTCTGTTCAAGACGTCCGTAATCAGGCCAATAACCGGCCCATGCATATCAACAATGGCCTGGCTACGGCGCACATGCCGGGCCTGATGCAGGTTCTCGCTATTCAGCAAGTTGATGAAATAGGGCGCTTTGATGAAATAATCGAAAGTGAAGGCAACCAACCGCCGCATGCCTTCTTCGGGCGACAAATCATCAAGATTAAGTTCCAGCTCGGCATTGCGAATTTCGCTGTAGGCAAACTCCAGCACCGCCAGGAACAAATCGTCCTTGTTGCCGAAATAATGGTACAGCATGCGCTTGTTGGCGCCGGCCCTAGCCGCGATGTGATCCACCCGGGCACCGCCAAGACCTTTCTCGGAGAACTCCGCCAGGGCCGCCTGCAATATACGTTCCTTGGCCGCTTGCGGGTCCCGCTTATTCTTGGCGGTCGATGCGTTGACAGAGACCATGAGGTCAACCTATGTTTCCGGTAACCAATTGGTTACAAGAGCTATCGAAATTATTCCGGTTTAGCAAGACGTTGATGCAGCCGGGACAAACAAACGTTTCGGGGAGACTAGATATGAAATTTACCAAATTCGTCCTCGCGGCCCTCTTCGGCCTCGTGTTGATGGGCGGTTCCGCGCAGGCGGCAGAAAAACTCAGTTTCATTCTGAACTGGGTCGCGGGCGGCGATCACGCCCCGGTCTACTGGGCCAAGGCCCAGGGCTGGTACGCCGATGCCGGCATCGATCTGACCATTGAACAAGGCAAGGGTTCCACCCTGTCTTCGCAACGCGTCGGCATTGGCAAGAATCAGCTAGGCATTGCCGATCTGGGCACCGCCCTGGTCAACAAGGGCAAGGGCGCCGACTTGGTTGCCGTCTTTAACATCTATGCCAACTCGCCTTACGGCTTCTATTGGAAGAAAAGCTCCGGCATCAAGAATATCAAGGATTTCGCCGGCAAGAAAATCGGCAACCCGCCGTGGGACGCGGCGCGTCAGATGTGGCCCGCCTTCGCCAAGGCCGCCGGCATGGCGACCGACTCGGTCACTTGGGTAAACATAAAGCCGAACGCGAAAATCGCGGCCCTGAAATCCGATTCCATCGCCGTCACCACTTCGTTCTACAATATTCATTTTGTCTTCCAAAAAATCTTTGGCGATGACATGGGCTTCGTCGCCGGTAAGGATCTCGGCGTTAACCCCTACGGCAATTCGGTGATCGCCAATGGCAAGTATCTAAAAGAGAACCCCGGCGTGGTGAAAAACTTCGTCAAGGTGACGCAAAAAGCCTATGCGGCCTGTGCCAAGAACGCCGATCCCTGCATCACTGCTTTGATGGATGCCAATAGCGGACTGAAGCGCGGTTCCTCCATGGCCAACTGGGCCCTGGTGAAGGAATTGATGGATGCCGACAGCTCCCGCAACGGCGCCATCGGCTATTTCGATCCCGCCCGCATGGAAGCGGACTACAAACTGATCGAAGCCTATTTCAAACTGAAGACGCCCTTCGATATTAAAAAGACCTACCGCAACGACTTCCTGGACATGTCCGTGAAGTTCGGCGGCTAGATCATTCCAAAATAAAGGCCGCACCCGGCAGCATGCCGGATGCGGCCTTTATTTTCTAAACCGCCTTAGTCATGCGGAGAACCGCCGGCAGGCCACATTGTTCAATTAACCCCGGCAAGCGCACTTCGCAGGCCAGATGCATTCCCAGATGCAGATAGAAACCAAAAGCCGGGTTACCATCCAACACATCCAGGCAGACCGCCTTGTAGCCGGTAGCTTTGGCGCGCGCGAACGCCCCTTCCAGCAGACGGCGGCCCAGGCCATGGATCTTGACCGTATCCGTGACCGCCAAATTTTCAACGCAGTATTCTCCCAGCGGCGTGTTAGGCGAGAGATAGTTAAGCTGATCTGTTGCCGCCGCTATCCGCCGCAATTGTTCCGGCTCTGCGTTCGCCCTGATAACCGCCTGGCTACCCGCTAAAGCCACTGCCATGGCGTCATAGTCAAAGCCAAGCTCCAATCCCAGCAAGTTTCCTTCGTCATCATAGGCGCCCATGGCATGGCGATGGCTTAACAGGCTCTCGTCCGCCTGCCATTGTTCTGCCAGTATTCGCATGCAGAAGGCCGGGTCGCCGCCATACAGAAAATCGAAGACCGGCGCGGCGGTGGAATACAGCAATACCGCCGCTCGCTCCGCCTGATCCGGCGTCGCCGGTCTGATCTCAACCATTGATGCGGTTATTGTCATCAGCCAAGCTCCGGCCCGGCGATCAGGAATACCCGCGCCGGATCATCAATGGGCGTCTCGGTTCCCAACAGCATGCGCATATAGCCACGCTGTTTGGAGAAGCCGGCAGCCGCCAACCACCGCGCCAGGTTCTTATGATGATCGGCGGCATCAAGAAAAACCGGTCCCCCATGGTCCGCCAAGGCAGCTTGTAACAGAGCCTGTGCATCCGCCTCGCTCTCCGCCGACAATGGCCCGATCTGGGTTGCCTGCCGGCCGTCACGGGCCAAGACAAAGCCCTGCAGGGCGCCATCACGCTGCAACACGAAGGCACGTTCGGGACAACGGCCATGCAAATGCGTCAACAAGCCGGGCCGCGCGGCACCAAAAATCCGTGCGTCCCAGGCCGCCACCGCATCCAGATCAGCCACCAGCATGGGCCGCACGCCATCAGGCAGGCCCAATTTTATATCCTCGGCCTGCCAGCGGGTCAGGGCATAAATATCCTCGAAGCCAAGCGGCAGATAGACCTTGCGCCCGGCCTCTGTGGCATCCAGGCCGGCAACCAAATTCAATTCCTCGGCACGGGCGATACAGCGGTGCATCAACTGGCTGGCCAGACCTTTGCGTTGCCACCTTGCGGTGACCAAAATCATCGCGATCCAGGCGAAGCGGTCACCGTGGGGCAGCAGCATCGAGGACGCCACCAGTTCACGCTCCCGAACTCCGGTCCCCTCGCCCATTTCCAGCATCAATTGCCAATCGGCGGCGTTCTGGTTCCAGCCCGCCTCCACGTTCAGGGCCACGGCCTCGTCCACCTCGGCCACGGCAAGATCCTGCCAGATCAGGTTTTCAATAGTTGCCATCACGCACTTCGAAATGTGTCGGCTTGCCCAAACTGCCGCCGTCCCGTGCCACCCAATCGGCAACCCAGTCGACCATGCTGTGCAGTGAAACCATGGGATAGCCAAACAACTTCTCGGCCCGGGCCGTGTTGATCAACCAGGCTTCCCGTGCCGGCTCCCCCACCAACTTGGCCGTCATGCCGAACCGTCTGCCGAATTCCTGTGCCAACCAGGCGACGGCGACGACTTCCGGCCCGGTTACATTCAGCGGGCTGGGCGGCGTGGTGCAATGGCAGAGGGCGCGCAGCACCTGGGCATTGGCATCGCCCTGCCAAATGACGTTGGCGTGCCCCATGGTCAAATCTATTTCCTCGCCGGCCCAGACCTTGGCCGCGACGTCGTACAGCACGCCGTAGCGCATATCGATGGCATAGCTCAGGCGGATGCTGCGGCCCGGCGTGTCATGTTGGCTGGAGAAATATTCAAACATCCGCTCCCGACCCACGCAGGAGTTCGCATATTCTCCCGGTGGCGGGGTTGCCGCCATGTCTTCGTCGGCGCCTTGGGAGTGGATGGAGACAAAGGGATAGACGCAGGCGGTCGAGAAGCTGACGATCCGCGCCTTGCAAAATCGCTCGGCCACGATGGCCGGAACATGCACGTTCATGGCCCAGGTTAGCTCCTCCGCCCCGGCGGAGCCGAATTTCCGTCCCGCCATGAAGACGATATTGGCAATGTCAGGCAACGCGGCGACCGCGTCCCGGTCCAGCAAATCACAGGTGATGGTTTCGATGCCGTGGCTTTGCAGAGCCTCGGCCACGCCGGCTTCGGAAAATCTGGCGACGCCGATGACCCGCTTATCGGGCGCGGCCCGCTTGGCCAGACGCGCCAGGGTCGGGCCCATCTTGCCGCCGACGCCCAGCACCATGATGTCGCCATCCAGGGCCGCCAGGTCATCGATTAGGGCCTGGGAAGGCCGGGTCATGAATTCTTCCAACGCCGCCGCGTCGGCGAAACCAGTGGGAAAGTCTGCAGGGTCTAAAACTTTGCTCATTTATTCCATCTTGCGTTCAGGCTCGGGCACTTGGACAATAGCCTCAACGAGGCACAGCCGGGAAGAGATGAAATGCGTGCAGCTTTATTCGAAGCACCAGGCCAACCCCTGGTCATCAGAGAGGTCGAGACACCCCAACCCCTCTCCACCGATCTGCTGGTCAAGGTCAAGAATTGCGGCATCTGCGGCACTGACCTGCATCTCTCCGCCGTGACCGACCGCTCGGGCGGCATGGCACCGCTGCCTGGCGGCGCCATCATGGGCCACGAATTCTGCGGCGAGGTGGTCGAGGTCGGCGCCCAGGCGCCCGGCGGCTGGCACGAAGGCGACCGAGTCTGCGCCCTGCCCTACATCGCCTGCGGCCACTGTCTGGAATGTCTGGACGGACGCGGCCACCGCTGCCGCGACGCCATCTTTGGCGGCCTGGGGCAGCTGGGCGGCGCCTATGCGGATTACGTCCGGGTCGGCGGTGCCGAAGCCTTGGCCCTGCCCGATGGTGTCGACTATCAAGCCGGTGCATTGGTGGAACCGCTGTCGGTTGGCCTGCACGCGGTACGCGCGGCGCAACTGAAACCAGGCGACGCGGTGTTGATCGTCGGGGCCGGTCCCATAGGTCTGGCGGTGGCACTATGGTGCCGCTTTTTCGGCGCCCGCCACGTGGTGATATCCGATTTGCTGGCCGGCCGCCTGGACAAGGCCGCCGCCATGGGTGCGACGGACGGCATTGATGCCAGCACCGAAAACGTCATTGGCCGCTACAAGCAAATCGCCTCCAGCCGCCCCGACGTGGTGTTCGATTGCGTCGGAATACCGGGCAGCCAGCAACTGGCTATGGACTATGCACCGATGAACGGCCGTCTGGTGGTGGCCGGCGTCTGCATGCGGCCCGACACCATCATGCCGGTCAAGGCGATCACCAAGGAGCTCAACGTGCGCTATGTCTATATGTACGAGCGCCAGGATTTTGAACTGGCGCTGGAGATGCTGAACCGGGGCCGTATCGACGGCGGCGCCATGGTCACGGACGTGGTCGGCTTCGATGCGTTTTCCGCTGCCTTCGAAGACCTGAAAACGCCCTCCCACCAATGCAAGATTTTGCTCGACCCGGAAATGCTTTAGCATCCGAGCAACGGATTCACAGGCAATTTATCAACAGGAACAGACATCACATGGATTTAGGACTAAAGGGCAAGAAGGCCATGGTAACGGGCGGCAGCCGGGGCATTGGCCGGGCGATCGCCAACCGACTGGCCATGGAAGGTGCCGATGTGGCGATCTGTGCCCGCAATGGCAATGAAGTCGCCGAAGCCGTGGCCGCCCTGCAAGGCATGGGCGTGCAGGCCACTGGCAGCGCTGTTGACGTCAGCGACAGCCCGGCCTTGAAAGCCTGGATCAACAGTGCGGCAAACGAATTGGGCGGTCTGGATATTCTGGTGCCGAATGTCTCGGCCATGGCCAGCGTCGATACCGATGAAGCCTGGCAAACCGCATTCGAGATCGACATCATGGGCACCATTCATACGGTGCAGGCGGCCCTGCCTCATCTGGAAAAGTCCGAGGCCGGCGCCATCGTCACCATCAATTCCGTCGCCGCCCTGCAGTATTTTGGCGGCGTGCGCCCCTACAACACATTGAAGGCCGCCCTGGTCAATCATATGTCGAACCTGGCCCACGAACTGGCGCCCAAGGGCATTCGCGTCAACTCGGTCTCGCCGGGCACGATCTATTTCAAGGGCGGCGTCTGGCACACCCGTGAGGTCGAAACACCGGAAATCTATAAGGGTGCTTTGGGCCTGAACCCCATGGGCCGCATGGGCACGCCGGAAGAAGTCGCCAACGCCACGGTCTTTTTGTGCAGCCCCATGGCGAGTTTCATATCAGGCACCAATCTGTTGGTCGACGGCGCCCTGACACCCAGCGTTCAGTATTAATCAACAGTATTAATCAAGATGGACCTAGGATTGAAAGGCAAAAAGGCCATGGTCACCGGCGCCACCAAGGGCATCGGCCGGGCCATCGCCGAGCGCCTGGCAAAGGAAGGCGCCGATCTGGCGATCTGTGCCCGTAACGGCGATGACATCACCGAGTCCGTCGCAGCTTTGCAGAGCATGGGCGTACGGGCCACCGGCGCCGCCGTCGACGTGGGCGATGAAGCCGCCTTGCGAGCCTGGATCGCCGATGCGGCGGGCGAACTGGGCGGCTTGGATATCCTGGTGCCGAATGTCTCGGCCATCGTCGTCGGCAATAGCGACGCGGCTTGGCGGGGTGCCTTTGAAATCGACATCATGGGCACCATTCACACGGTTGATGCGGCCTTGCCTCATCTGGAAAAATCGGATACCGGCGCCATCGTTGCCATCAATACCGTCTCCGCACTGTTTTATTTTGGCGGTGTACGTGCCTACAACGCCATGAAAATGGCCTTGATCAACTATATGTCCAATCTGGCCCACGAGCTGGCACCAAGAGGCATTCGCGTCAATTCGGTCTCTCCCGGCACGATCTACTTCGAGGGCGGCGTACAGCAACAACGCGAAATCGAAACGCCGGAGCTATTCAAGTCCGTCCTGGCAAAAATTCCCATGGGCCGCATGGGTACGCCGCAGGAAGTTGCCGACGCCGCGGTCTTCCTTTGCAGCCCCCTGGCCAGTTATATTTGCGGCACCAACCTGTTGGTTGACGGCGCCCTGACACCCAGCGTTCAGTATTGATCAAACAATTATCGTAGAGAGGAAAGAGGCCATGGCCATGAAACCGCAATTGGTGGCGTTGTTGGAAGCGATGAAGGCCCTGGGCCTCAAGCCCATGCACGAGTTAAGCCCCGTCGATGCCCGCGAACAGATGGAGGCCGGCGTCCGCGCCCGCGACAATCCAGCCATCGAGCTTGGCAGCATCGAGGAGCTGACCGTTCCAGGCCCCGCCGGCGACATCCCTGTACGGCTGTATCGCCCGCAGGGCGCCACCGGTCCATTGGGCGCCCTGGTCTATTACCATGGCGGCGGCCATGTGGTCGGCAGCATGGACACTCATGATTACGCCTGCCGGGCGATCTGCCGGGATGCGGGCATCGTGGTCATGTCGGTGGACTACCGCATGGGACCGGAAGCAAGATTTCCAGCCGCCGTGGATGACTGCTATGCCGCCACGAAATGGCTATCGGAAAATGCCGAGAGCATGGGCGTCCGCGCCGACCGGATCGCGGTTGGCGGCGACAGTGCGGGGGGCAACCTGGCGTTGGTGATCTCGTTGATGGCCCGCGATGATGCCAACGGCCCGGCAATTGCCTATCAATTACTGGTCTATCCGGTGATGGATTATGCTGGCGGCACACCGACCTATGAGACCTATGGCAATGGCTTTGGCCCCTTGATGGCGGCGTCCATACCCTGGTTCCGGGAGCATTACTTCACGTCCGAGGAAGAGTTGGCGGATTGGCGCGCCTCGCCTGCCAGGGCGGCGACTTTCGCCGGTTTGCCGCCGGCCCTGTTGATCTCGGCCCAATGCGATATCCTGGCCCATGAAGGCCGGGAATGCGCCGAACGCCTGATCGCCGATGGGGTCGCCTGCGAACACGTGGATTTCGAGGGCATGATCCATGCCTTCTTTTCCATGGCGCCAATGCTCGATGATTCCATCGCGGCCCAGACATTGGCAGCGGATCGGCTAAAAGCGGCGCTGTCCTGATTTGAGTGGGGGGTTGATGGCCGACCAGGAATTGCCGCATGGAACCGATCAAGGCCGGCCTCAATAACCCGGAGCTTAGCAAACGAGGACGTCATGACTGACAGCCAGCGCGCCAACGATCCCCTGCTGCAACCCTATCAACTGAAGCATCTGACGTTGCGCAACCGCCTGATGTCTACTGGGCATGAACCGAATTTCTCGGAAAACGGTTTGCCGACAAAGCGCTATCGCCTCTATCACCAGGAAAAGGCCAAAGGCGGCATTGCCCTGACCATGACCGCTGGATCGGCGGTGGTGAGCCCGGATTCGCCAGCCTCATTCGGTAACCTGCACGCCTACAAGGACGAAATCGTCCCGCACATGCGGGATCTGACGGATGCCTGCCATGAACATGGCTGCGCGGTGATGATCCAAATCACCCATCTGGGCCGCCGCACGGGGTGGAACCATCATGATTGGTTGCCCGTGGTTTCCCCCTCCATGGTGCGGGAGCCCGCGCATCGCTCCTTTCCAAAGGAGATCGAGGATTGGGATATCGCCCGCATACTTGATGATTACGCCGCCACCGCCCAGCGCATGCAGGCGGCCGGGCTGGATGGGATTGAGCTTGAAGCTTACGGCCACCTGATAGACGCCTTCTGGTCGCCGGCGACCAACCACCGCGATGATGAATATAACGGCGGCCTGGACAATCGCATGCGCTTTACCTTCCAGGTCCTGACCGCCATCCGCAAGGCGGTCGGCCCGGACTTCATTGTCGGTCTGCGCATGGTGGCGGATGAAGACTGGAACAAAGGGCTGGATGCCACCGAAGGCCTGGAAATCGCCCAACGCCTCAAAGGATCTGGACAGGTTGATTTCCTCAACATCATACGGGGCCATATTGATCATGATGCCGGTTTGACCAAGGTGATCCCAATTCAGGGCATGGCCACGGCGCCGCATCTGGAATTCTCCGGCGAAATTCGCCGGGCCACAAATTTCCCGATCTTTCACGCCGCCCGTATCGCCGACGTCGCCACTGCCCGCCATGCCATTGCGGAAGGTAAGCTGGATATGGTTGGCATGACCCGCCCGCACATCACCGATCCGCATATCGTGCGCAAGATCGAAGCGGGCCAGGAAGACCGCATCCGGCCCTGTGTCGGCGCCACCTATTGTCTTGACCGTATCTATGAAGGCCGGGATGCCCACTGCATTCACAATGCGGCCACCGGGCGCGAGGAATTCATGCCCCAGGAGATCGCGGAAACAACGGGCAAACGCAAGAAAGTCGTGATTGTAGGGGCCGGTCCCGCCGGCCTGGAAGCCGCCCGGGTCAGTGCCGAGCGCGGCCACGAGGTATTACTGTTCGAAGCCGCTGCCAAGGCCGGCGGGCAAATCCGCCTGGCCGCGCGTCAGCAGAGCCGGGCCGAGCTGATCGGTATTGTTGACTGGCGCCTCGCCGAATGCGAACGCCTGGGCGTCGGTTTCCACTACAACCACTACGCCGAGGCAGCGGATATCCACGCGGAAAACCCCGACATCGTGGTCATCGCCACGGGTGGCTTGCCCAATACGGATATACTGGAAGCCGGGGCCGAGCACGTGATCACCACCTGGGACATCTTGTCGGGCGATATAGCGCCCGGCGAAAGCGTCTTGCTGTTCGACGACCATGGCGCCTATCCGGGCATGCAGGCGGCGGAATTTATCGCCCGCACCGGCGCCGAATTGGAGTTGGTGACGCCCGAGCGCACCCTTGCGCCAGAGATCGGCGGTATGAACCACGTACCCTTTGCCAAGGCCTTTCAGGACCACGGCACCCGCATCACCATCAATAGCCGGCTGGCGCGGGTGGAGCGAAATGGCAACAAGCTGACGGCCCATCTATCGAGCGAATTTACCGAGAGCATGGCCGAACGCCGGGACGTGGATCAAGTCGTGGTGGAACATGGCACCCTGCCCCTGGACCAGCTTTACTTCGACTTGAAGCCGGCCTCGGTCAATCTTGGCGCGGTGGACTATGACGCATTGTTAGCGGGGCAGGCGCAGACCGTCGCTGCTAACGGCGAAGGCAGCTTCCAGCTATTCCGCATCGGCGACGCCGTCGCCTCGCGCAATATTCATGCGGCGATCTATGATGCCTTGCGGCTGTGCAAGGACTTTTAACGCGCCGCGCGGCTAACCTGGTTTATCTGATGGCCCTATCGCACCTTGCGGATGCGCCATTCGAAGGCATCGTCGCCATAGTCCATGCGGTCGCCGATCTGTAGCGCCAGGAAACGGTTATGCTCCGCCAAACAACCCTGCCACAGTCCGTTCCAGGCCTCGAACACGGCTGGGTGAACATTGTCGCGGCCGCGCATCAAGCGCCAGCCGCTGATACGGACCGTGGCATCGTCGCCGTTGCCGCTGACCTGGACGTCATCGTCCTGGGCGGTCGCCATGGCGGCCATGAAGTTGGCGAAATCCAGGGCGCTCTCGCCGGTGGTGTCCAGTAACCCGCGCACCTCATCGTAATACTGCCGGCCAATGATGTTGCCCGCCAGATTGCCAAGGGCGCCGGCCTCACCCGGCCCCAGGGTGGCGATCAATTCGGGCAGGCCGGTCTTGATATATTCCATGGCGTAGTTGCGGTTGGCCTTGTGCAGGCGTTCCACCGGCCAATCGTCCGGGTTCAGTTGTGGTGCCGCCGCCGCGTCGAAGGGCGGGGCCATTTCGCCCGGCGCGAATTGCAGACGTTCCTCCGCTTCCAAATCATGCCCATACTCCTTGAAATACCCAGCCAGGCCGTACTCCGCCGTCATATCCTGGCTGGTGCAGACAAAGCCAAGGCGCCGATTGCCCAGGGAGACACCGTTGTGGCCGTACCAGCCGCGCAGAAAACCATGGCTGACCTGCAACGGCGCGCCACACAACGCAGTGCCGTCGTACATCCAGCGGGGGTGGCGGAAATGCACCCAGGCCTTGTCATCCGCCTCGTACATATATTCTACCTCCGCCCCGCCGACGGAATTGGACAAATAATGATATTGCGCCGCCGCCACCGCATCAGGCAGCTGCTCCAAACCCAGTTTGTTAAAGGACGAGAGGAATTTTTCATGATGCTGCCGCCGGAAGGTGCGAAATATCCATTCCCCGGCGGCATCTCCGCCTTTCCGCGATGCAACCATCAACATCAAACCGGTAAAATATGCGTGATACAAACTGGCCACACCCTTCCAGCAGGCGGTTGTCGAACCGGGGGCGCCGCTTTGGGCCAGAATGGCGCTAAATGGATTGACTGACATTTATCCCTCGTGATTTTCGGGCCCAGCGTTAAGTCCCTGCCCAATGCGTACTGGTAACCGATATGGCATGATGTCCCCCACTCCGGCAACATACGACATGAGTACGGGCAAACGCCTGGCAATCGCCTATGTCGCGTTTCTTCCTCTCGGCCAAGACATCCGTGGTGGTTATCCCGGTAGTTTTTCTGATCCACCGGCCTCATGAATGCCGCAGATTAAGCTGAAAGCTAATGTTAACGAATTCGAGGCACCATGATTAAGGTTTTCAATGCAGGTGGGGGCATTGGAAAGAGGATGGGATACGGCGGATGAGTATGACGGGCCAGACATCAGAACCGGAAACGGTGCGGACCTTGGATTCCCAAGACCACCTAAGGGCATTGGTAGCGGACACCAATGTCAACAATGACACTTTTTTGGCCACGGATTATCTCAATCATTTCAATGAGATCGTCATGTTGTTGGAAATGGTTCCCGATATGCCGGACATCCTGGAAGAGGCCAAGGAATGGCAGCCGAAAAGCTATCCGCAGCATTTCCTCGACAGCGGCCTATCCGATAGCGAGATCACGGTAGAGGCATACGAAAATGCGCCTTCGGAGTTCCGCGAGCCATTTGACGAGACGATTACGCGCATGAATGCCGTGGTGATCAAGGGTATCGAAAATATCGAAGCTGCCCTGGACAGTCCCCGGCCGGAAGAACTTGCCGCCGCCGCGGCAACGGCTTGCCGCCTTTTACAGCGTCTGGTCGATGTCGCCTCGGCCATCATTCATGGCAGCACACCGAAACTGGAACAGGACGAGATCGACGAATTGCTGAACCACTAAAGATCTACAGCCATTTCCGTCGCTACTTCGAACGGGTTCTCGCCATCCAACCAGCGGCGGGCCGAAGCCACCGTCTCCAGCGCAATATGCAAACCGGCATTGAACTCCACGTTCTCCACGCCATGGCCACTCTCCGCCAGACCGGCCATCAGGCCATAGCCAATGCCGTCCGCCGCCATGCCCTGTAGCTTAACCTGGGGCACCGGTTCCGCCGCGCGGCCGATCAGGTCTCCGGCTGGGTCTGCTGGTGTCTGTCTGGGCGCCACCTATTCTTCGCCGCTATAACAGCGCCAGTGCAATTTCGTCCCATTCCTCGTCCAGCGAAGCCGCGCATTCCGGTTTACCCGCGCGGCGGTACCAATAGGCGGCGTTGGATAGATCACCCTCGACCCGGTGCAAATGGGCATGCACCCAGGCGCCGGCGGCGTCGTCTTGTTCCTGGGCCAGTTTGTGGGCCGGGTCCCATTTCCCCCCGGCGACCTGCCAGAGGGCCTGAACCGCCCCGGGCAAACCTTCAGGTGGCGCTTCGTCCGTTAGAGATGCCTTGAAAGTCTCCAAATTCATCGCCTTACTCCGGGTTCGTGCCAGGCGCATTGGCCCGGTCGATGATGGCATGCAGCAGCACATTGCAGCCGGCTGCACAATGGTCCTGGGTGGCGCTTTCCACTTCGTTGTGCGAGATGCCGTCCTTGCAGGGCACGAAGATCATGCCGGTCGGGGCCAGGGTCGAAATATGACAGGCATCGTGGCCCGCGCCCGAAACAATTTTCATCGCATCCAGGCCAGCAGCCTCGGCCCCCGCTTGCACCGCCGCCACGCAATCAGAATCAAAAACAATGGGCGGTTGATACCAGATTTCCTGGCATTCCAGCTCCAACCCCTGGCCGGATGCGGCCTTGGCGCAGGCCGCCTCCAATGCGGCCTTCATGGCCGAGAGACGCGCATCCTCCGGGTGCCGGAAATCGACACTGAAGACCACCCGGCCCGGAATGGTGTTACGGGAATTGGGGCTGACATCGAATTGTCCAACGGTGGCGCAGGCGCCGGGTTGGAATTCCAGCCCGATGCGGTTGACCGCCCCGACGATTTCCGCCGCGCCGACCAGGGCATCATGCCGGGTTTGCATGGGCGTCGGGCCGGCATGGGCCTCCTGACCCACCAGGGTAACGTCGAACCAGCGTTGTCCCTGCGCGCCCTGGACAATGCCAATGGTTTTATCCTCGGCCTCCAATATGGGGCCCTGTTCGATATGCACCTCGAAAAAAGCCGCCACATCGCCTACCGTCGGCGCCCCCTCGCCCAGGTAGCCAATGGCGTCCAGTTCATCGCGAAAGGTTTTGCCATCCGCATCCGCCAGGGCATAGACCTCGTCGAGATCGAATTTCCCAATGGCCACGCCCGAGCCCATCATGGCGGGGGCGAAACGGCAGCCTTCTTCGTTGGTCCAGACCGTGACCTCGACCGGGCGTTCGGTTTCATAGTTCAGATCGTTCAAGGTACGGATCACTTCCAGGCCGGAGAGCACACCAAAGACGCCGTCGTATTTGCCGCCGGTGGGCTGAGTATCGAGATGGCTGCCGGTCATCACCGGGGCCAGTGCGTCATCCTTGCCAGGACGGCGGGCATAAATATTGCCGACCGCATCGACCCGGACGCTGCAGCCTGCTTCGCGGCACCAGCGCACAAAGAGGTCCCTGCCCTGGCCATCCAGTTCGGTCAGGGCCTGGCGGTTGACGCCGCCTTTCTCGGTGGCGCCGATCCGCGCCATCTCCATCAACGAGGCCCATAAACGATCGCTGTCTATTGTTAGATTTTGCATCATCTCACCCCTGCCTGCGGTCCCGTGTTTAGGCTAACGGTAGAGGAGACTGCCGCCCTGGGAAAGGGTCAATCGGTGGTCGCGCCATGCGGGGCGACATGGAATAATCCAGGCAACAAAATCCAGGCAACAAAATCCAGCCAACATGATCCAGAAGGGCCGCAATGACTTATCAGACCATCACCGTCGTTGATCACGAAACCCACGTCGCCATCACCTTAAACCGCCCGGACGCCTTGAACTCGATCTCGCCCGACATGATCGACGATTTGAACGCGGCCCTGGACGCAATCGAAGGCCGGCGCCAGCTTTGTGCCCTGTCCATCACCGGCAATGGCCGGGCTTTTTGCGCCGGCGCCGATCTGAAGGCCGCGCAAGGCCGCATGGCGGGAGCGGATGCGGCCACGGTCAACAGCGCCTTTCTGGATGCCTTGCGGCGCATATTGCTGCGGATCGAGAGCTTTCCCACCCCGGTGATCGCGGCGGTCAACGGCCTGGCACTGGCGGGTGGTCTGGAATTGGTCATGGCCTGTGATCTGGTGATCGCGGCGGAAAGCGCCAAGCTTGGCGATGCTCACGCCAATTATGGTCTGGTACCGGGCGGCGGCAATTCCGTCCGCCTGCCCCGCAAGATCGGTCCAACGCGCGCCAAACAGTTGATCTATACCGGCGAGTTCCTATCCGCGCGGCAAATGCAGGCGTGGGGCATGGTCAACCACGTGGTCGCCGACGGCGGCCTGGCCGAGGGTTTGGCGGAACTGATTGCCAAGCTGGCCAACAAAAGCCCCATCGGCCTGCGCCGCATGAAACGCATGGTCGATGATGGCCAGGAGCAATCCCTGGACGCCGCGCTGCGCTATGAACTGGCGTTGAATGCCCAGCATGCCGCCTCGCAAGACCGTATCGAAGGCCTGGCCGCCTTCAACGAGAAACGGACGCCGCGCTTCAAAGGTATCTAGTCCGGCACACCATGCCGGCGCCCGCGTCATATCGCCGTGCGGCTACGGGCCCTTAACCGACGATCACATGTTCCTGGGTCAATATGGTGCCGATACGACCGGGCTCCAGAAAGTTCACCTCGTCCGCCTTGGTGCGGGCATAGGGGTCGGAGGCGCCTGATAGGCGCATATCCGCGATATTGTCGAACCAGGCCATGGGAATGCCGTCGAACGCGGGCGGTTTGGCCTTGCGGTAGGCGCCCAGCAGGACATGGCATTGCACATAGCGGCGCAGGGTTTCAATCTCAGCCGCAATCGGGCCATGTTTTTCCCGCCAATGGGCCTGACACACGGCGGGATCCATGCCCGTCTTGAAGGTCAACAGCGAGATGCTTTTGACGCCGTTTTTCGGCACCGGGCCATCCTTGATCACGCTTTCCGTGGTCAATAGTTCCACCAAACGGTTGCCATCGATAAAGTTCGGCTCGTCTTGCTTGGCGGCGGCGAATTCCGCCGTCTGGCTCATGGCGCGCAGGGCTTCCTTGTCGTCCACCCAGATCTCGGCAATGCCATCGCAAATCAGCTCGCCATTGCGATAGCCCGCCAACTTGGGGTGGCATTGCGCATAGCGCCTGATGCCGGGTATGCGCGCCACGATCGGCCCATGGGTGCCCAGCCAATGGGCCTGAAAATCCTCTACGCTCATGCCTGGTTTGCGATAGGCCACCTCACAGATTTTGATCATCTCCGCCTCACACTATTTTTTGCCCTGTTCGACATTATTCTAGAGCACAATATGCGGCGCGGCGCTACAGTAAGCCGCAATCTTGCCAAGGTGGAGGGATAGCAGATGACCGAAACACGAACAGGCGGCTGCCTTTGCGGGGCGGTGCGCTATGAACTGACGGCGGAACCGATCGCGACCATGGTCTGCAATTGCACCATTTGTCAGAAGAGCAGCGGCAGCGCGCTATCAACCATAGCCCTGGTCGCCCGCGAGGCGTTGTCGGTGGAGGGCACGCTGAAAGGCTATGAGTACGCCGGCGACAGCGGCAATAAATTGGAGATCAATTTCTGCCCCAACTGCGGTGCGCCGGTACTTTTGAATATCCGCCGCATGCCGGACATCGTTTCCATCAAGGTCGGCAGTTTCGACGATACCTCGTGGTTCAAGCCGACATTGAGCATTTGGGCCGATAGCGCCCAGGCCTGGATGCCCGAGATCGCCGATTGCCAGAGTTTCGCCAAGAATTCCCGCTGATGCTTTAGTTGTTGCTTCGGCCGATGCGTCAGCGCGGTTTTTCGACCACGATAACCGGCTCGTTCTTGTAACGGCCCTCGCATTCGGCGAGCGAATTTTTCACCAGGGCCCGCTTCATGCCCATGTCGTGGTCCAACCATTGATCTTTGAGATCGGCGCGCACATTAGCCTCGTCCAGCGCCTCCTCGAGCAGGATATGGCGGGTGAAGAAGACCTCTTCGGTAATGTACATATGAACATGCGCCGACTGCGGCGGCCTGCCGCCATAGATTTTCGGCCCGCCGAATAGCCCTGCCATGAATTCCGTTTGCTGCCCTTCGAGATGGCTGCGCGGCACGCCCACGAAAAAATCCTTGAGCCAAGGGTGGCTCAACAGCTTGTCATAGAAAATCGTGTGGACCTGCGCGATCCCCGCCATCCCGCCAAGTTCGTCAAACAATGTCGCCGCCATGATCGAATACCCCCATACAGATCGTACGTCCCCCCACTATCGAAAGTGGAATACCTATGCATGGGTGTAGCATTGCGATGTTGAACAAAATGTTAAACAGCGATGCCATGCCTCTGCATCGCGGCGGTTGAGCGCACGGTATTCTCGTCGTGATCGGCAACAAGACCGGCGCATATATCGTATTTTGAATTTCAATTCTGACATTTGGAATTTCCGCTTTTTTCCGCTTTTTCATTTTTTTTCGTGAACCTCTCAGCGCGCTCTAGCGCCTTTGCGGGCCCTGGGGACGCACCAATCCCTGGGGACGTTGTCTTCGTGTTTCAGTGGATTGGCCCGCCTCGTCTATGAAGCCACCACCATTGCGTAGTTCCCTCGACGTTGCCGCCGACCAGACCGCGCCACAGACAGCATCAGCGATGTCCTTTGAGCCCCGCGGTGGGTGATCGACCTTATCGCTCTCCTGGTTCCATTCGAGTGCGACGAGCTCGTTGCGTAATTTATCGCTCTCGACGATGGCGATGCGCTCTTCGTAGAGGCATACCCGGAGGTAGCTATAGGGCTCTATGGATCTGTCGAGGGAGATCAGTTTTGTTCTTACCCCAGCGCTGCGGAAGGCTTGGCGCATTTCGACGGATTGGTATCCATCAAAACTTACGGTGTGTATGTTTAAACCGAATCTTGTGTTCAGGCCCATCAGCCAGCGGCGCAGGTGGGCGAAGTTGAGCTCGGCCTGGGGGCTCGGCTGGATCGACAGGGCCGTTTCCACAGCGAACATCGGCTTGGCTTCGATGGCGCTTAGGATTTCAGGATCGGTGATATTGACCCTGCCCAGGGCGCGAACAATTGCGATGCCGCAGGCATCCCCGGTGTGTGAGAGATCAATATGGACGAAGCGGGGTGTATCGGAATTTCGCGGGATGGCCTCGTCCAACCAGCGCGGCAGGTCGTGGTCTTCCAGAATGACGTCAGGCAGGTCGACCCATTGTTCCAGTTGCAGCTGTTCGCCTTCCTCGAAAGCCTCGGTGATTGTCTCCCGTCGGCCAATGAAGGGCGTGATGCTCTCGACGGAAATGCCCATGATCGTCTGTAGGGCCCGTTCGGGATCGCGGCGGAATTCTTCTTGGTACTCGATGGGTACCAATTCCACATGGGCATCATTTGGTGTCTCTTGATCGTCAGCCAGCACCGCCGTGCGATGACGTGTCCCGCCCACCAGGAGACGAAAAGTCTCGCCGCAATAAAGCTCTTGCGGTGCAACCTCATACCTTTTGTGCTGCCTGACCACGACATTTTGTCGCTGGAACTGATCGACTTCCTGGATACGCCGGTCCAGGAAGTCGCCTTGATAGCGGGTCGAGGAGCTGACAATGATGCAACCGATGGAGATGGCGGGATTGAGGAACCTGGATTTGCGGCGCAGGGAGATCTCCCGGTAAATCTCCTCCGCCTGATCATAGTAGCCGCCCTGACCCCGGGGTCCGGCGACCCGTGTCGAGTTCTTGACGGTATGCATGAAGTTGACTTCATCGAGGATAGCGCCGGGTACCGCCTGGCCCAAGATGGCTTCCTGGTTGGCAATTAAGGGCACCACATGGATACCTCCCTCAATTTCCAGGGTACTGCTACGCCGGCGATCCCAAGTGAGGTGTTTTTGTGCATAGGGCATGGACTCGAACATTTCGCGTAGGGGTTCGTAGAGCACCCGCCGGGTAACATCCGGGCTGGTCGACATCAGAGGGAAGACAATTCGGGTGGTAGGATCGAGACCGAACTGGGCTCTAGGGTTGCGAAAGCAGGTTAGGAGATAGAGCTGATAAAGCAGTGTGATTTTGGCCAGAGTGCTCTTGCCGGTGCCTGTGGCGCCGCCAAGAAAGGCCTCGTGTACTGGCGCCTCCCCAACCAAGACATTCGGGTTCAAGGCCTTTAGATCCGCCATTAGCGCGGGCCAGATCTGGATCCGACCGCCCAGGAATTCCTCGTTCGCGACGAATTCCTCGATGGTGACGGGAAAGCGCCTAAATTGAAAGGCTGCAATAATTGGCGCCACGCGTCGTTGCTCGAGGCAGCCTCCAAGATAATCCCAGACCCGAGCAATACGATCTCCGCCCTGGGCCAATGCGCGTCGTCGCATGGATGGCCAACGCTCTATGAGGTCCTCGTAGGTGAGATTGGAGGACCGGTTTTGCATACGGTTGGGGAGATCATGCTGAATGGTCATGTTGATCTCCCTCGTCTGGGCCTTGAGGCGCCAAAACATCGCCTAGCAGGGACATCATCAAAATAGCTTCGGTATCTGCGTCGTCTTCGGTGCCGTTCGAGGTCATGTCGTAACCGTCAAACAACCCCAAATTTTTCAACTGTTTAATGCGTTCGGAGTTCAGTTTTCGCAATTCCTTGGCGCAATCCATCATCATGCGACTGTCCCCATCCGCTTCCGCCTGGCGTTTCCATTTGATCAACTCGGATTCACGCGCAGCAAAACGGAGAAGCATGTCACTGACTTCGGCCTCGGCCTTCACATCCAGTTTCAGGCCAATCTTCAATTCATTGGCTTGTTTGCACCAGTTTCGGATTGTCCGGTCGCAGCGTCCAAAGAATTTGCCTATCTCCACCTGGGTCTTCCCCTGGAATTGGAGCATCAACATCTGCAGGAGCTTCGCTCGATCGACTGCGACGGGCGCGCTATCGCTGGATGGGGCTGTCTCGACCGAGACCTGAGGAATGGTTGGGTCGGGTGAGGTTTCGTCGGTGGTGGGTTGTTTTGTTGGTGCCGCACCATTGACTATGGGACGGCGCCGGGACCTAATTTTCTTAGCCATGTTCAAATATCCTCGAAACGCGAGCGCAAAAGCTCGACTGGTTAAAATTTGACCAGTTTCCGAACCAGGATTTTGAAAAATGCGGCTGCTCAGCAGACAGATTCCGGGCTCAAAAATGGCCCTTCAACCTAAATGCTCCGTAGGATCCTAGGCCTTTGCCCTAGGCTGGTGCTGCCGGTTAAACCACGAACTATTACGTCGCGGTTCTTGAAGGTAGTTTCTAATTAGGCCTATACCCGAAAATTATCAAGCCCAGAAATGTCATTCATCGCAATTATTATCCGATAGCACCAACAATTGTCCTATTTGTTGAGGCCCATCAAGGCTACTCGACCGCCTGATAACAGCGCCACTGGCACCATTATCACTCGGCTAAAACAAGCGGATCGACCCTATGTTTTCGCGTACCAGTCGTCATCGTCATCGATAATAGAAGACCCGATAATGGATACCACAAGCACCAAATGACGGGCATTCGTGATAGCAGGCACGGAGGTGATTGGCACGGCGGACGACACGCGGATTGAATATTTTTAGAAAATGACTCCTCGAAGTCGAAATGGAATTCAGCCGGTTTTCTTGAGGCAATAAACGATCTATAGTTGTTTTTATCGATCTGATTTCAGGCTCGAGTCTGATCCGTGACTGCCTAATGTCGCCATCGGGAGCACATACTGCTAAGCAATACATTAACTATTTTGCTATAAATCTAAATATATAAATTGACAAATTGGAATTTTTGTATAGCAATGCATATTTAAATTGATTCAATTTATAAGTGATATTTAGACTATGAGCGTCCAAGAAGCCATAAAAAGGCAGTATCAAGACATTGTGGATCGCGCGGCTTCGCGGCATGTGGGCTTTGCAGTGCCAAGTGAAGGCTGGGTCGCAACCGTGCGCAAGGCGCTTGGTATGTCCGGCGCACAACTTGCGCGCCGCTTGGGCGTATCTCGTGCTTCCGTCTCGCAAACCGAAAAAAATGAGATGAGTGGCAGCGTCACCCTCAAACATATGCAAAAAGCTGCAAATGCCCTCGGGTGCCGCTTTGTCTATGCAATTGTTCCAGATGAGCGCATTGAAGACGTAATCTGTGATCAAGCAACGCGCAAGGCGACAAAACTTGTGCAGCGGGTTAGTGGACATATGGCTCTTGAAAGCCAATCCCTACCGCTGGAAAAAACGCAGGCGGAAATTGCGCGGCTTCGCGATGAACTCATGCGCGACATGCCCTCCGATTTTTGGGAAGCGCAATGAACAATGATGACGCAGGGGCGACACCACTTGATCCAGACGAACGCGACGGATTGAAGCACAAACACATCACTACGCGTGGCGAACTTGATGAACTGGAACAGGCCAATATCCAGACCGGTATGCGCTGGCTTTCACGAAGCCGACGGAAGGACATTTTGACTGACGATTTCTTGCGCACGCTTCATTACCGGTTGTTCGGTGAAGTCTGGAATTGGGCAGGAACTTATCGCCGGACCGAAAAGAATATCGGGATTGATCCGATCGACATTGGTGTCCAGCTTCGCTCGCTCATTGATGATGCGCGCTACTGGGCTGAACATGGGACATATCCACCGTTGGAAGCCGCGGCGCGGTTTCATCATCGGATGGTTCAGATCCATCCTTTTCCGAACGGCAATGGTCGCCATGGACGCATTGCGACTGATCTTTACCTGGAGCAATTTTTCGGACATGAACCGATTGAATGGACGCACGGGTTCGATCTTCAGACAGACAATGAGCGCCGAACGGCCTACATTGCCGCGCTCAGGGATGCAGATCGTGATCAGTACGAACCACTCTTCGAGTTTGTTGGCATGAACAGGGGAAAGCAACGAGAGCAATGCATTGCCCCATGTTAATGCAGAAATTTTCTATTCGTTAGGCAATGCCTCAAAAATTTACTGCGCCGTTATCAGCATTATTTGCGAAGTCATTACGATACATATCTATATAAAAGAAAGCTTTTCGATGAGTGCGAATGAATTACGGCAGGACTTGAAAATAAGACAATTCGACGTTATGATGCTTGAGAGAAAATAATACGACACCTGAGAAAGACATACGGCATATGAGGTTCGTGCCATCCACACCGCTAACTTTCCAAGATGAGTTCGTTCCCGAGGAAATGAAACTTGTTGGCTTGGCAGCGCTCGTGCACTCCATGGAGGTAATGGCTCCGGTTCGAGCGCCATGTTGTGTCTCCGGACGACACATTCGCAACCAAGTGAGGATGGAAGGCGCCTGGACCCTGTATGATAAACGGTTTTGGCCGGGAGGCACCTTTGGCGATCACCTGAACTTTGCCCTAAAACATGAAAACATGGATCTTCTGGTCCTCAAACGAGTTTTCGAAGCTGTTTCGCCGGAGGAGATGCAAGCGTTTGTTCAGTCGGCCCCCACAGGCATTCAGGCACGACGTGGTTGGTATCTCTACGAGGCATGGACCGGAAACCGGCTCGATATCCCCGACGCACCGAACATGGCCTATATCAGCCTACTTGATCCCAAGTTGTATTTTGCAGGGAAGCCGATAGCGTCCAAACGGCACAAAGTTCGAGACAATCTATTGGGAGACGACGCGTTTTGTCCGATTATAAGACGCACCAAAGCACTAGAAGCGTTTCTCTCACTTGGCCTTGGAGACAAGGTCGAGGAAGTTGTTGGGCGAACGGGCGCACACTTGATGGCACGTGCTGCCAGTTTCATGCTTTTGGCAGACAGCCGCGCCAGCTTCGAAATTGAAGGTGAGCGTCCCCCGCGAAATAGACTAGAGAGATGGGGCAAGGCTGTTCTTCAGGCGGGCAAGAATCCACTCAATCAGGCAGAAATATACAGGTTGCACCGGATACTCATCGAAGATAACCGTTTTACACCGATCGGCTATCGCACGGAGGGGGTGTTTCTGGGTGAGCGGGATCAGTTCGGCGATCCCAGTCCAGAGTTTATTGGTGCCCGGCCCGAGGACGTTGTCGATCTCATGAACGGCCTTAGTGAATGCAATAGCCGCATGCGGCGGTCCGACCTTGATCCCGTATTACAGGCAGCCGCCCTGGCCTTTGGATTTATTTACATCCACCCCTTGCAAGACGGCAACGGCCGCTTGCACAGATGCCTTATTCATCATGTATTGGCAGAACGGAAGTTTTCCACGCCAAGTATGGTGTTTCCGGTGTCATCCGTCATGCGTGACCGGATTGACGACTATAAGGCTGTGCTCCAAAACCAATCTGGACCATTGATGGATTTTGTAGACTGGCGGCCGACGCCTGAGCGAAACGTGGAAGTTCTCAACGACACGACAGACCTCTACCGGTTTTACGATTGCACGGAGGCAGCGGAGTTCTTGTATGCCTGTGTTCAGCGCGCGGTTGAGCACGATTTGCCGCGCGAAATTGACTATCTAGGCCGCCACGACGAGGCGCTGCGACGCATCATGGATACGGTCGAGTTGCCAGACAGGTTGGCGGAAGATTTCATCATGTTTACCCGCCGAAATAATGGCGCGTTGCCAAAAAGGCGAAGACGGAAGGAATTCGAGCCCTTGACGGACGATGAAGTGGAAACCTTGGAAAAAATCGTACAGAACACCTTCGAAGGGTTTGAAGAATGGTAACGATCCTATGAAACACTCTATGGCAAACGAATTAGTACAGTCGGGCGGCCTTTCCTGCCGGCCTTGCGTCGCGCTGGATGCCGGGACTGTCTCCTGAAAAGATTGAATAAGCAGATGGCGCTCGCGCGACTACGCGTGGGCCTGATCAGTGATACTGCACAATCGCACGAACTGTTGGAGAGCTTATTCCGCCGCCTGATTGCCGCGCGATTGCCACCACAATTGTTCCGCGGTGGCCAATGGATCGACATTTTGGGCTGCCCACCAGTCGGCCTCGTTGCCCGCATCATGCAAGGCCCGATGGTGGATATCGCCAGCAGGCGGGCGGAATAGATGCTGGCCAGAACATCTGCGAAATGTTGCCCGCCTTCGGTCTGCAGGGCCGGCAGCGCTTGCGGCAAATCTTCGATTGTCGCTGCGTTTCCCTCTCAGAACAGCAGGACCTAGTCGCGATCGGGCACTGCGCTGGTGGCCTGAAGAAGACGGATCACGGCAGAGATTTTAGAGACAATGCGTCTCGTCAGCGTTTCTGGCTGCAGCATTCGTGTTGGTAGAGGGGCCAGGTCGCCACAGTATTTGATACATTGTAGTATATTATAATCCGGATTTGACGCGTTAATACCTATCTACGCTTGAATTCTTTGGCCAAGTTTCATATATTAACAATATAATTTTTTTATAAAAATATAGATATATAGATCAAATGAGCTACGCGACCGAACATATCGCCAATACTCTGAAGGCCGCCCGCAAAAGCAAGGGGCTCAGCCAGCGTGAATTGAGTGCCAAATCAGGTGTGCCGCAGGGACATATCTCAAAGATCGAGAACGGTACTGTCGATCTCAGGATTTCCAGCTTAGTCGCACTGGGCCGCGCTCTAGATCTGGAGTTGATGCTTGTGCCCCGTAAAACGATCCCGGCTGTTCGGTCGGTTGTGCGTAGTAGCGCTCATGGCACGTTGCTGCATGTTGAAGGCATACGCCAATTTCGCAAAGAGATGGAAAGGCTTGAGAAAACGATTGATGATCTGCCGCGCGATGGGCAATCCAAAACCGAGCTAGCGCATTTTCAGCGTCAAGTTCAACGTTATATACACGAGATTAAGAACTTCAAGCTTACTCCGCCCGAGATCGAACCGATACGGGCAGCTATTAGGGCGATGAAGACCTTCAAAAACCTAACGATTGACGGAGAGCGTGAGCGCCAGACGCTCACGCAGCTGCAAAACATGCGGAACGAACTGGCACACGGTGCGGCCAATGCCCCGAGAATAGAAGCCGTGCGTTCGGCATATAGTCTTGATGAGGACGATTATGGCTGATGTCTCTGTCCTTGATGTTCTGCTCTATGGCGAACCGATTGGCACGCTCACCCGTGTCGGCGGTGACCGCACGCTTTTTGCGTTCAACGTTGCATATATCGAGGATGGGAACCGGCCCGTACTTGGACTGGGTTTCAAAGATACATTCGGTGAATTAATAACCGATTTTAAGCCCACACAGACACGTGTCATGCCTTTTTTCTCGAACCTCCTGCCGGAAGGGCATTTGCGCACTTATCTGGCTGAACGCGCCGGCATAAATGCCGCGC
>JABIWH010000055.1 GCA_018701215.1 Rhodospirillaceae bacterium | reverse complement strand
TTCCGGATCGCTTTCTCGGCCGAGTCTTTCTTACTCATGGATTTCTGCCTCATCTTCGTTCCCTTCGGTCACTACGATGAGCCAGAAATCCTCCCTTATGAAAACCCCTCAATATGTCCCAGGGGCGCTGACGTCAGACACTGTGGCGCGATACAGTAATTAGGCGCCGCCTCCAATGGCGAAAAATAACCTTCGCAGGCAATGCCAATCGCATGTATCGGCCTTGTTCCTGGCGCGTGGTCGGGAGAATCCGCAAGGATCGCCTCGACGATCTGTTTGTCTGTTACGGACGTATTTACGCTATCAGTCATCCAGCAGTCCCCTGTCAATGCCGCACATTTTCCCCAAGCACGCGGATTACAAAACTGGGTGAACTAATTATTACTGTTACATACGAGAGCCAATCGTGTCGATAGCGTATGTTCGTGCCTTTGCTTGGTCGAATTGCTTTCCCTGTTCCGCCGCCGCGTCGAATGCCGCGTGTCCGAAACGGTCCCGGGCGATTTCTATAAAGCGCCGTGCCGAGCTGCCCAGGCTGATCGGGGCGTCCTGCAAGGCACCTGATATCACGGCCAACTGTTCGTCTGCTTTGAGTTTTGCCAGGGGTGCGATCAAACGGCTGATGGCGGTCCAGTTGTATATTGTCGCGCCATGTTCCGGTAACTCGATCAGCGTCTCGATCTCGATCTTGAGCGCCTCTCGCGGTTCAACCAACATGGCCCTGATGTCCGATATGATGCGGTTGGTACGTTGAGCGCCCAAATGGTCACCGCCAATTTCGGCCCATTCGACGGCCAGCCGCAGTTCCTTCAGGGCCAGATCAAAATCGTCCATGCTGGCTAGACCACCGCGGGCAAAATGGACATAGCCGATCATCGAAGGTTGCCGCAGCACCTGGCTCAATTCATCCAGATTTGCCATCAATTCATGGGCGCGATCGCCATTGCGCGTGCGTGCTTCGACAAAGGTTGCAAGGCTTAGATCAAACACCTGGCAGGCCAAGTCATTATGCGCACGCGCATCTGTTATGGCGCGGCTGTGGTATAACCTGAATTTATCCGTTTCGCGCAGCCAGAACGCGACCATCCCCGCGATATGTGCCAGCCAACCTCGGCTGCTGTCGCGCCCGGCCGCTTCCAGCGCAAAGCCGCGTTCGATGCACTCTCGGGCCAGCGCCGTATCACCCAGTTCGTGAAAGGCATGCGCCGCGCAGCCGGCCAGAAGCAGCGGGCTTCCCGGCAAATCTTCGGCGCCGGGTTGCGACATGATCCGCGTGGGCCAGCCCGCTATTTCGGATTGACGATGCAGGTAGGTGTAGACCAACAGCGGCAGTGTCAGCCGCGCCGCCAAATCCAGATCGCGCGGTAACGCCCTTTCGAATGCGGCCCGGAAATTGGGCAAATCGTCTTGAATGGCGCTCGTCGCCGCCAGTTGTTCATTGCTGATGAATTGCTGGCTCCGCGCAATGCTCCGCGCCGCGAAAACCTCGCCGTGACGCTTTTCGATTTCAGTCAGTGTTCCCGCTTCTTGCAATATGTCCCGGCCGAACGCCTGGACCGTGCGCAGCATCAACATCCGGCGTTCGCCATCAACGCGTGTCGCCAACAGCGAGGCGTCAATCAGCTCATCCATGCCATCAAGAATTTCCACCTCGTCCGGCAGCTCCGCCGCGCACACCTCCAGCGCCTGCTCCTCGTGAAACGGACTGGAAAATACGGATAGGTCTTGCAACACGGTCTGGCTGGCGGGATTAATCAGATCGTAGGACCATTCCAGTGTGCGCCGCAGGGTTTGCTGCCGCGCACCGCGCCGCTGTGCCTTGCTGGGTGTCAGGTTCAGCGGATTTTCCGAATCCTGGGCAATTCGTTCCAGTGGAAACCGGCGCAGTTGACCCGCCGCAATCTCGATCGCCAGCGGGATATAGTCCAGGTTCCGGCATATGGTGCGGATGGTGACAAGCTCGTCGTCTTTGGGCGCAAAGTCATGGCGGACCAACTTGGCGCGTTCGACAAACAGCCGCACGGCGGTGCTCTGGCCGGGATCTTCCCCGGACGGCGGTTCAAGTGGAGGAATTTCGTATAGCGTCTCGCCGTCGATCCCCAGTACCTGGCGGCTGGTCGCAACCACGGATAATTCCCGGCAGGCCGCGCAAAGATCCGATACCAAGTCGGCGACTTCGCCCAGAACATGTTCGCAATTGTCGATTAATAGAATGGTCCTGGCATCGTGCAGCCGGTGCATCACCTGTTGGCGCCTGTTCGCACCTGGTACCGGGCTGATCTCGAGCGATGATGCGATTACCGGCCATAGATCCGTTTCGCGCTCAAGCGAGGCGAGATTTAGAAACCATGCGCCGCCCGGAAAACCCGGTTCCAGCGATCGTACCAGCTCCAGCGCGGCCCGCGTTTTGCCGATGCCGCCAGGACCCACAAGCGTCACGATCCGCGAGGTCTCCGCCATCCGACCCAGCAGGTTCATCTCGTGCTCGCGGCCAAGGAACGAACTCAACCGCGCCGGCAAGTTGCCGTTCGCCGTTTCGCGCTTGCCCGCGATCGGCGCGAATTCGCTGGGCAAACCTTCGGCCTGCACCTGATAGACCTGAAAACGGTCCACGCCCTTGAAATGATGCTCGCCCAGTTCCGAAAAGCCAAAGGGCGCATCACCCGCCCTTACCCGGATGCGCTCGACGGTCGCTTCCGAAACCAGGATTTGATCGGCATTGGCTGCACCTTCAAGCCGGTTAACAGCCGACAAAGCCGGGCCGAAATAGTCACCGCCACGGGGCCGGGCCGGGCCAAAATGAATGCCCGTACGCAATCGCAGGCGCCCCGTGGCGCCCCAGGATGCCTCCCGCATGGCCAATTGAGCCTCGACGATTGCGCGCACCGCATCCTCCGCATGTTCAAATGCAGCCAACACGCCGTCGCCAGTATGTTTGAATGGGTCGCCGCCTGCCCGGCGGATCGCACCATGCACTATCTCGTCATGCAAATCCATCGCCGCCATCATGTCCCCTGGATAACGCCTGTGCAGCTCGGCGCTGCCGACGATATCCGTCGTCAGAAACGTTAGCTCCTGAAATCCGATATCCTCGTCTAGAGGTTTTGCATCGGCAAGCGGCATCGCACCAATCTTTTGGTATCGTTATGATCAAGAACTATCCGGGTACACGAAGACATCTGCCGCGCCCCATGGTCAGGCAGGCGTCAGATAGACAGTCAGCATACATTCAGTGCCTATCTATCGAGAATAAAGAAACTGACGAACCGAGGTTGAATTGTCAACGGCGGCGCTATCTAGAGCGTTTCGCGATCACATCGCAAAGCCGCCCTAAATCCGCGCCAGAACATCGGCCTCTTTCCAGCCCGCAAGTTCGCCAACGTAGGGCACCGGATATGTGTGCGAGGCATCCTGGTCGGTGGACACCTGCACGATCGCCGGTTTGTTGTGCGCCGCGGCTTGCCCGAATGCATCTTCGATGGCTGCCGCGATGTCCTCGCGCCGTTCCACCCGGATGCCAAACCCGCCCATCGCCTCGGCCATAGCGGCGTAGTTGACCGGGCTAAAGGCAACCTGGATTTCATGGCCAATATGCTGCATGTGCTGGGCCATTTCCGCGCCCAGCGCCTGATCATCGTTGAGGACAATGACGATGGGCAGGCGGTGGCGCACTGCTGTTTCGAAATCCATGATATGAAAGCCCAAGGCGCCGTCGCCGGTGATCAGGAAAACCGGTCGTGTTCGCCCCGCGGCAAGTTGTGCCCCAATCGCCAGCCCGATGCCAGAGCCGAGATGACCAAAGTTGGCGGTGTAAATGAACTCGCTGGACCGCTTTTCGAAGAAGGCATATTGGTAGAGCATGGTCAGCCCGCCATCGACGACAATGACCGCATCCTCGGGTACCGCTCTGCGCGCCTCGAGCATCAAATGTCCGGGATGTAAACGGTTGCTGCGCGGCAGGTTGTCGGTCAGCGCCTTATCCTCGGCCTTCGAGGCGTTTCGCCATTTATCAAGCTCGGCATGTTCCTTGAACGCAGAGCCGTCGCCCACTGCCTCGAGCAATTGCGCCAGCACCAGATCAACCTGCCCGATAAGCGCCAGATCGACGGGGCGGTTGACCCCGACGGCGGCGGCATCGGGTTCGACCAGGATAACCTGCCGCCCTTCGTCGTTGACTGCGAAGTTTTGCAGACGGCCATAGTTGGCGGTTTCCGGTAAACAGGTTCCGACCGCCAACAGCAGATCCGAAGCCGCAATCGCTTCGCCGCCCGCCTTGCCCATATAGCGCAGCCATTGTGCCTCGGTCTCGGGAAAGGCGCCCGCACCGCCCAATGTCGTCAGCACCGGGCATTTCAGCCGATGCGCCAATTCAGCAAAGGCGCCCTGGGCCCGGGAACGTTGGACCCCTTCGCCGGCCAGCAATATGGGTGCCCGTGCCGTCCGCAGCATCTGGAGAGCATTTTCAATGGCCGCCGCTGGTGCCGGTTGCGCCGCTGCGCGGTATCGTCCGGGGGTAGGAAGATCGGGAAAATCAGCTGCTCTCTCGTTAAGCTGCGCGTCATATTCGATGTAAACCGGCCCCGGCGTGCCGCTCAAGGCCTGGCGGAAGGCTTCCTGCACCACTTCATCAAGATGGCTAAGCTGTTCAAGCTTGGCGGCGAATTTGCAGACCTCCCTGAAGTTGGGCAGCAGAGAGGCGTACAGCCAACGTCCACGGCGCACGGCGGTATCGACCGCGTGCTGGCGGCGGGCACCAAGAATAATGACTGGAATATGTTCCTGGGCAGCAGTAATGGCGGCGGGCAGCAAATTGCCCTGGCCCGGACCCGGCGCGCCAATGGCGACCTGAACCTTACCCGTCATGGCGTGATAGCCCATGGCCATGAAAACGGCAGAGGCCTCATGCCGGGGCCCGACGACCTTCAGGCCTTGGGCCTCGGCATGCAGCTGGATATCCTTCATGGAAAGGTCGCCTTGCGAGAATATCGCCTCGACGCCTTCTTGCTTGAATATGGCAATCAGGCGCTCACCAAAACTGAGCCGCGTCCCGCCCATCGACCTCTCCTCCAAATCCGCGTCAAACACTGGAACTTGCCACTAGCGGACCATATTTGGCCGCCGGGTACTAGTGTTTGACGCGGTAGGCGACGCAGTCGAGGCCGTTTTCCTTGAGCGCGTTGCAGGCCTTGTTGGCGGACTTGCGGTTTGGGTATTCGTTGACGACGATCAGTGTAAATACGTGGCCTTTTTTATTCGGCTTGGCGGCGATGTAGTGGACAGTGGCCTCGGTCAGTTCAACCGCCAAGGGGTTGGCCAGGAATTCGGCCCAGGACACCTCCGCCCCTGCCCTTGTTCTGTAGGCGCCCATCTGAATGCCCCAAAATGATTTCTTCGGCGCGGCTGTTAGCTGCTTGGGGGCGTTGGCCTTTTTACCCGATTTGCCGGACGCCGTGGGCCTGGCGGAAATAATGCCAAGCTTTTCCGCGGTCTTTTCCAGGGCCAATTCCAGGTCGGCGATTTTCGCGGGTGTATGTTCGAGCCGGACGGCCAGCTCGTGAACCCGTTGCGAGAGCTCTTCCATCCGTTCGGAGAGATGATGAACGCGCTCGTTAACCGCCAGAAATTCCGTATCCACGAACAGCTTGGAGGCGCGCTTATCCTGCCCCGGGTGCGCCGCGGCCTCGGCCCGGTCCTTCTCCAATTCTTTCTTCATGGCGGCATAATCTTTGTCTTCCGCCTTTTCTTCCGCCTTTTCCTTTTTGAATTCCTTTTCCTCTTTTTTGTGGGCCTTCTTATCGGCTTGTTCCGCCATCTGCACTTTCTTCATGCTCATGCCGGCGTCGCCAGGCGCGGTGTCCGAGGTTTGTATACAGGCCGACAATAAAACAGCCAGTGCGGCGGCCAACGGCAGCATCCGGAGACGTTGATTTCTCGTATTCTTCAAAAAATGGCGCACGGAAATACAGCTCCCATTCCGGCTAAAACATCGAAGTCCGCATGTCTGAATTGTTAAAGGAACATGGTAAATCAATGCTTAATATTCGGACATTTATGGCGGCTGTTTTGAATTTTCTTGCCGTTCATGAAACTATGATGGCGCATAGTGGTGGCGTGTTGGGCCCACTTCAAAGTTGTTTGAGGAATATTCCATGTTTGATGCCAAGACCTTGTCACAGGCTGATCAGCTCGAGCGGAAATGGAATGAGAAATACGGCAGGATCGTTGATAAATTCGCCGACGCCGCGCCGCGCCGGGCAGCTGGGGCCAAGACCATGTCCGGCCTGCCTTTGAAGAACGCCTATTTCCCCTCCGACGTGCAGCATATCGCCTTCGAAAACATTGGCGCGCCGGGCGAATATCCCTTTACGCGCGGCAATTTGGCGGCCCAGTACCAGTTGATGCATTGGGCCAATCAGCCGGTCATCGGCTATGGCTTGCCCGAGGATACCCGGGCCCGCATGGAGGCCTTAAGCGGCCAGGGCATGACCGGCTATTTCGGCCAGTCGTTCTACAATCTGCTCTACGATCTGGTTTCCCATGAAGGTCTCGACCCCGACGACCCCGCCGCCCGTGGCCGGATCGGCCAGTGCGGCATGGCGGTTTATTCCGTGGCCGACATGGCGCGGCTGTTCGACGGCATGGACCTGGCAAAAATGAACGTGGTCCATATCACCGACTATCAGGTGATCCCCGCCCTGGCTCAGTACATCGCCTATGGCCAGCGCCGGGGCGTCGCGCCGGAGGATCTTCGCGGCAACACCATGAACTATTTCACCAGAGCGCCTTTGTCGGCATGTCGGCCTTTCCGCCCGAACAGGGGCACAAGCTGGCGGTGGCGCTGATCGGCTATTGCGCCGAACATATGCCCAGTTGGAACACCACCAATTTCGTCGGTTATGATCTGGAGGAATCTGGCGGTAACGCGGTGCAGGAGGCCGGCATGCTGCTGGCCTATGGCATCGAGCTGGTGCGCTCCTGCGTCGAAGCGGGCGTGGATGCGGAGGCGGCGCTCTCGCGCTTTGGTTTTCAAATCGCCCAGGGCAATGATTTCTTCGAGGAGATCGTGAAAATACGCGCCCTACGCCGGATCTGGGCCACCACCATGAAGGAACGCTTTGGCGTCAACGATCCCCGTGCCATGCATGTGCGCATTCATACCCATACCTCCGGTGCCATGCTGACGGCGGAGCAGCCCCTGGTGAACCTGGTCCGCACCACCCTGCATGCCTTTGGCGCCGCGCTTTCGGGTGTGCAGGCCATGGAGGTCGCGGCCTATGACGAGGCACTTGCCATTCCCACGGAAGCTTCGGCGACCCTGACCCTGCGTATTCAGCAGGTTATTCAGGAGGAAACCAATATCACCGCCGTCTCCGATCCCCTGGCCGGTTCCTATTTCGTCGAGAACCTGACCGAACAGATGGCCAAGGCGGCCCTGGCCCTGGTCGAGCAGATCGAGGATATGGGCGGCTACATCGCGGCCCAGCGTCAGGGCTGGATCCGCACGGAGATCGAGGAGAATGCCGAACGTTGGCGCGACGACGTCACCGCCGGCAGGCGCGGCGTGGTCGGCGTCAACCGCTACAAGACCGAAAGCGCGGAGGAGCCGGAGCTGTTTACCGTCGATGAAGAGGTGGAACGGGTGGCCATCGAACGGGTCAAGGCCTTGCGGGCGGGGCGTGACGGGCCCCGTTATGACGCGGCCATGACAGCCTTTGCCGATGCCGTCGGAGAATTCGCCAGCGCCGCCATGGGTTCGATCAACCCGGACAAGTTGATGAGCACGGCCATCGCGGCGGCGCAGGCGGACGCCACCACGGGTGAGATGATGGCCGTGATGAAAGCCAAGCTGGGTTGGGATGCGCCCTATAACTACGGCCCCTAGAGGGCCATGGGATTTTTGAAATGACGGAAGTCGTACGCGTACTACTCGCCAAACCAACCCACGATGGTCACGACCGTGGGGTCCGCTATATCGCCCGTAAGTTTCGCGATGCAGGCTTTGAAGTGATCTTCACCACCTTTCTGCTGGCCGATGAAGTGGCGGCCATGGCGATCGAGGAGGACGTAAATGTGATCGGCATATCCTCGTCCTCGCACGGCCACATGGCGGTCTTCGAAGACCTGTTCGCCAGCCTGAAAAAACACGGTCTGGAGGATATCCTGGTGATCGGCGGCGGCGTCATCAGCGGCAAGGATCAGGCGGTGCTGAAGGAATGGGGCGTGGCCAGGGTGTTCGGACCCGGTTCGTCGTCGGAGGATTCCGTCGAGTTTATCCGGCAGCAGGTATCTGCATGAGCGAACGCCTGCGCATCGCCAGCTTTAATCTGGAGAACCTGGACGACAAACCGGGGCAACAGCCCGATTTGGCGGCGCGGATCGCCGTTCTGCGGCCACAGCTTGAGCGGCTTCGTGCCGACGTTTTATGCCTGCAGGAAGTGAATGGACAAACGACTGGTGGCCATGCGCCGCGCCGGTTGAGCGCACTTGATAGCTTGTTGGATGGGACGCCATATCAACAATTCGAACGGGTGGTCAGTGAAGGCGTGCACCATGGTCCAATGGATGTCCATAATCTGGTTATTCTGTCCCGCTTCAACGTGCTTGAAACCCGGCAATATCGCAATGACCTAGTGGAAGCGCCGCGCTTTCGTCCCATAACGGCAAAGCCGCCAATCGCCGATCCGCAACCCGTTGCCTGGGATCGGCCTATCCTTTATGCGCGGCTTGATGCCGGTGGCGGCCAGGCGCTTGATCTTTTCAATGTGCATTACCGGGCGCCGTTGGCGGCCTTCATCCCGGGTCAGAAAAGCCATCCATTCGCCTGGAAGACTGTCTCCGGTTGGGCCGAGGGCTATTATCTCGCGGCCATGAAACGAAGCGGCCAGGCGCTGGAAACACGCCTGGCCATGGAGGACTGTTTCGCGCGCGATGGCGAGGCGTTGATCTGCGTCGCCGGCGATTTCAATGCCGGCCTGGATGAAATGCCCCTGCGCATCGTCGTCGGAGCCGAGGACGATACCGGCAGCGGTGATCTGGCCGGGCATAGCCTGGTCCCGTTGGAGCTTTCATTATCGGCGGATCGCCGCTATTCGGTCATTCACCACGGCAAGCGGCAAATGCTCGATCATGTATTGGCCTCGCGCTCCCTGGCCGGCTATTTCCGTGGCTTCGAAGCTCATAACGAGGCTCTGGGCGACGAGATGGCGGGCTATACCAATGTTGCCCATTCGCCCTCATCATACCATGCGCCTGTCGTTGCCGAGTTTGCCTTGCCGGACTGAACCTGGCATTCGCAGTAGCGCCAACGTCGCAGGCTGGTATAAGACAGGCGACCATGCTTGACCTCCTGCCCTTATTTCTCAAAGCCAGTTTGGCCGCGTCCGTCGTTGTTGCAGCGACCATGGCGGCGGAACGTTCCGGGCCCTTTTGGGGCGCCTTGATTACCTCGCTGCCCGTGTCCATCGGGCCGATCTATGTGGTTTTGGCCATGGACGCCTCGGCCCATTTTATTTCCCAAGGCTTGCTCAGCAGTCTGGCGACCAACGTCTCGACCATCTGTTTTCTGGTTGCCGCGGCCCTTGCCGCGACGCGGGCCGGCTTGGCCGCGACCGTGGCGCTGGCGATTGTGACCTGGATCGTGGCGACGGCGTTGATCCATCAAATCGACTGGTCACCGCTGTACGCCAGCCTGCTCAATATGGCCGCGCTGGTGGTTGCCCTGGCTATTCTGCATCAATGGGTGCGGCCGGGCGGCGCGGCGCCGGCGCCGCAGCGTTGGTTCGATCTGCCCCTACGCGCCCTGCTGGTTGGTTCGCTAACGGTCTTCGTTGCCCTGACTTCGGAAGCACTGGGGCCGAAATATTCGGGCATCCTGGCGATTACGCCGATCGTCTTCATCTCCACGACAATTGTTCTGTTGAAACGCCTCGGCGGCCCGGCCACGGCAGCGACCCTGGCCAGTGCGGTGCTGCCCATCGCCGGCTTTGGCCTTGGTCTGTTGGTGGCGCATCTGGCGACGGCGCGGTTTGGTTCGACGACGGGCCTTGCAATGGGTCTGGCAACCGCGCTCGGCTATTCCGGTTGTTTGGCCGTTTGGTATCTGCGCGCTAACCGTTATAAAAAGCCCGGCCCTGATGGCGTAGCCATAGGCGAACCAAGTGGCGGCGGCGGTCAGGATGATCGGACGCTTGAGGCCAATCAGTAAAAGCGGTGCGCGCGTGGCCACAGGTCAGGTTGTTGACGATCTGGATCTGGCCGGGCTGGAACTGGAATTCCTTGCGCATGCCGGGCGCCATCATGATGTCTTCGAATGCTTCCAAGGCGGCGGTGGTGGTATTGTCCATGGCACTGCCGGCCAGGGCATAACCGCCCATCACCTGGCGTTTTGACAGCCGGCTCAGCAACCGCGCGCCATCCCAGGCGAACATGGGATGGTCCGTGGTCATGACATCATCGGGCGCGTGTTCGCGCTGCCGGTCAAAGGTGAAATCCTCGTACAGCCGCGTCAGCAGCTCCGGCGCCTCGGCCCGCATACGGTTGTGGGCGGCATAAAAGCTGACCAGCTGGCTGATCCCGCCGTTCATGGCGGTCTGGCGGCAAAACAGCGCGACATAGTTCGGCGGGCACAGGTTATAGCTGTTGTCGGTGTGTAGGTTCTGGGCCACGTTGGTGATGTCCGGTCGGACGCCGTTGCCCGGCGGCTTGCCCCGGTCGCGCACGTCATAGAGCATTTTGCCGTCCCAGCTTTGCGCCACCGGGCGCGCCACCATGGCGGCCAGCAGCCAGTACAATTTGTTTGCAATGTCGCCTTCAAACCGCTCCATTGGCAGGCGGTCGATGACGGCAAAGCCGCAACCGTGATCCAGCTGCTCCGCCACCCCCGCCATAAGGGCCCGGCAGGCTTTCAATGCAAAGTCGTCGGGGCGCAGGGCGACAACAGGCAATGGATTGGCGGCCAACAGCCCGGCCAGCTCGTACAATTCGTCCAGGCAGTCGCCGCCCAAGCTGATCAGGCCAGCATCGTCAGGCAATTCGGCCCCAGTCCAGGCTAAAGGGGCTTCGACATCGTGATCCAACATTTTTATCATGGCATCACTTTAACCTTATCCGATGTGGCTGCAAAATCGGTTATACTGATCCCATGGCACATACATCGATGAAACAGATCCGGGGCAGTTTCGAACAGTCCCTGGCCGAGGCGGAGCAGGCCACCTGGGTGCCCGCGCCGATCGAACGGCCCGAGAAGGGCGAGGGCGGGCGCGCCTTTGAACTGGTTTCGGAGTACGAACCGGCGGGCGATCAGCCCCAGGCCATCGCCGAGCTGGTGGCGGGTGTCGAGGCGGGTGAGCAGAACCAGGTGCTGTTGGGCGTCACCGGCTCAGGCAAGACGTATACCGTGGCGCAGGTTATTCAGCGGACCCAGCGCCCGGCCTTGGTGCTGGCGCCCAACAAAACCCTCGCCGCGCAGCTGTATGGCGAGATGAAGAGCTTTTTCCCCAACAACGCGGTGGAATACTTCGTTTCCTACTATGACTATTACCAGCCCGAAGCCTATGTGCCCCGCACCGATACCTACATCGAGAAAGAGGCGCACATAAACCAGCAGATCGACCGCATGCGCCATTCCGCCACCCGTTCCTTGCTGGAGCGCGACGATGCCATCATCGTGGCCTCGGTCTCGTGCATTTACGGCATCGGCTCGGTCGAGACCTACTCTAAGATGACCATGGACCTGAAGGTCGGCGCCACCGTGGACCGAAATGCGCTGCTGAAGGGCTTCGTGGATCTGCAATACCGCCGCAACGACAATTTCTTTGGCCGGGGCACCTTTCGGGTGCGCGGCGACGTGGTCGAGTTATGGCCGGCCCATATGGAGGATCAGGCTTGGCGCTTTGTCCTGTTCGGCGATGAATTGGAGGAGATCGTCGAGTTTGACCCTCTGACCGGGCAGCGCGCCACGACGTTCGAAAAGGTCAAGGTTTACGCCAACAGCCATTATGTAACGCCGCGCCCGACCTTGCAGCAGGCCATGAAGGGCATCAAGGCCGAGCTGGTGGAGCGTTTGGAATTCCTGCGCCAAACCGGCATGCTGTTGGAGGCGGAGCGCCTGGAACAGCGCATCATGCTGGATTTGGAGATGATGGACGCCGCCGGCTTTTGCCCGGGTATCGAGAACTATTCCCGCTATCTGACTGGCCGCAATCCCGGTGATCCCCCGCCAACCCTGTTCGAATACCTGCCCGACAACGCCCTGATCGTGCTGGATGAAAGCCATGTTACCGTACCCCAGCTGGGCGGTATGTTCCGGGGCGACTACCGGCGCAAATGGACGCTTTCGGAATTCGGCTTTCGCCTGCCGTCCTGCGTCGACAACCGACCCTTGAAGTTTTCCGAGTGGGAGGTGATGCGGCCGCAAAGCATGTTCATCTCGGCCACGCCGGGCAAGTGGGAGTTGGAACGCACCGACGGCGTCTTCACCGAACAGGTGATCCGCCCCACGGGCCTGATCGACCCAACCTGTATCATCCGGCCCGTGGAACATCAGGTGGATGATCTGATCGCGGAATGCCGCGACGTCACCGCTGCCGGGGGCCGGGCGCTGGTCACCACCCTGACCAAACGCATGGCCGAAGATCTGACCGAATATATGCACGAGGCGGGTCTGAAGGTGCGCTATATGCACTCCGATATCGATACCCTGGAGCGGATCGAGATCATCCGCGATCTGCGTCTGGGCGTGTTTGATATTCTGGTCGGCATCAACCTCCTCCGCGAGGGCCTGGATATTCCCGAATGCACCCTGGTGGCGATCCTGGATGCGGACAAGGAGGGCTTTCTGCGTTCAACCACCTCGTTGGTGCAGACCATCGGGCGGGCGGCGCGTAATGTGGATGGCCGGGTCATTCTGTACGCGGACAAGCGCACGCACAGTCTCAATCAGGCGCTGGAGGAGACCGAGCGCCGGCGTGAGAAGCAAATGGCCTACAACGAGGCGCACGGCATCACGCCGGAGTCCGTGAAGAAGAATATCTCCGACATCCTGGCCTCGGTCTATGAAGGCGATCACGTCACGGTGGATACGGGTGATGCGGAACATGGCCACCTGATCGGCCATAATCTGAAAAGCTATCTGGAGGATCTGGAAAAGCGCATGCGGGCCGCCGCCGCCGATCTGGAGTTCGAGGAGGCCGCCCGTCTGCGCGATGAGTTGCGCCGCCTGGAGGAGATGGAATTGAAAGGCCTGACGGGCGAGGGTGAGACGGCAAGGCGCGGCGATGGGGGCCGCTCCAAGGATGGCGCCGCCGGCGGGATTAAGGAAGCCCGGCGTAAACGCGGCGAGGGTTATGTCCCGAAAGAGATTGCGACCGAGATAACGCCCGAGATGCTGGACGCCGCCCGTGGCCCCAAGGGCCGTTCCAGCGGCGGCAGGGCCGGCACACGGGCCACGAAATTTCGCCGCAAGCGCGGATAAGTTGCTGGTTCTAGCTTGGCTGTTTGCGCGATAGGGATGCGGTGGGGCGTTCCGCCAGGTGCATGTCCGAGGTGGGAACGCCGGCGCCAATGTCAACGAATTGGAAGCCTTCGGGCAGGGGTAATTGGGTCGGCTCTTCGACAGTACCGTCCATGCCAATATTTTCCAATGCGACGGAAATTCCGAAGATCTGCGGCGGCGCCGAGGGATCATTGGGCCGCACGGGAAAGGACAAAATCTCTGTTTGTACGGTTCGTCCGGAACTATAGGCGATGGGGAAGATGAAATGCGAACCACACGGCTGCTCAACCAAATTTTGAGTGCGTGCAATACGGGGGCCGCGTTCTTCGGGGGTGGTGAAATCAAAATAGTTGAGGCCGGTCAACTCGATGCCCAAGGCTTGGGATAGGGCGCTGCCGGCAAGGCGGAACCTTGCGGTTTCCGGCGATATCACCTCGATTACCGAGACCAGATGCAGCTGTCTGGCAATCTCCTCAAGGCGCACGTTGGACCGTCTTGGCACCAGTTCATCACCGCGCCAAGCCTGCCATGCATTGGCGAAGGCGCGGCATTCCCTGGTATGAATATCATCAAGCAATTGCAAGATTTGTTGTCCTGTCACAGGCAGTCATTAAAGTACCTATAAGGTAGATATCTTAATAAACAGTTGGTTGCCTGGTTCAGGTCACCAGTGTCGAAGGGGGAATGGAAATGCGGATCGCACCGTTGGCTTTGGATCATGTGGTTCTACGGATCGCCGAGCTAGACCGCTCGCTAGCCTTTTATTGCGACGTTTTGGGCTGTGTCGTGGATCGGCGGCGGGATGATCTGGGACTGTATCATTTGCGTGCGGGCAGTGCGCAGATTGATCTGGTAACCCTGGATGGGCAGTTGGGGCAAAAGCACGGTGCCGTAAGTGCCGATGGCCCGAACATGGATCATTTTTGTCTGCGTATCGAAGCTTTCGAAGATCCTGGGCTGGCCGACTATTTGCGCGGCCATGGCCTGGAGCCGAGCGAGGTCGCGCAACGGTTCGGGGCCGAGGGAGAGGGCCCCTCCCTTTACGTTTCCGATCCAGATGGTAACGTTGTCGAGCTCAAGGGCCCGGCGGTTGGATAACGGGCAATCGAATAATGAATTTGAGGTAGGGAACGACAATGAAAATTGGTACTGATTTAAGCGTCTTGGCAGAGGCCGGGCGCTCCGATGCCGCCGTCCTGGCGGAGCATCTGGCGCTGGGTGATTTGGCGGAACCTTTGGGTTTCGACAGCCTGTTTGGCCTGGAACATCACTTCACCGGCTATTCCATGTCGCCATCGCCCCTGCAATTGCTGACCTACTTCGCCGGCCGGACCAAGCGTATTACCCTGGGCACCTGCGTCATTGTGCTGCCCTGGCAGGACCCGATCCGGGTGGCGGAACAGATCGCCTATCTCGACCTGCTGTGCGGTGGGCGCTGCATGTTCGGCTTTGGCCGGGGCGCTGCGTCGGTGGAATATGCCGGCTTCCGCATCCCCATGGAGGAAGCCCGCCCACGCTTTGCAGAATCGGCGCAACTTATTACCAAGGCCTTGCGCGACGAGGTCTTTGAATGGGACGGCGAGTATTATCAGATCCCGGAAATGTCGATCCGCCCCCGGCCCATGTCCCATCCGGAACGGCGTTTCTATGCCTCATCGGTCAGCCCGGAATCGGCCGAGATCATGGCCAAGCTGGGTTTCGGCATGATGGTCATCATGCAGAACGAATGGGTCAAGGCGGCGACGGATATTCAAAGCTTTCGCAACATCGCCATGTCCGTCGGCCACACGCCCAAGCCGCCATTGATCCTGACCAATGTCTCGGTCGCCGAGAGCCGGGATGAGGCGAACGAACGCGCCATGCAATATCTGGGCGCGAAATGGGATTCCATCGATGCGCATTACAAATTCTCCGATGGCCACCTAGCCACGCAAAAGGGATATGAATCCTACGGCAAGATGGCCAAGACCTATTCCAAGCTGAAGGAAGAAGGATCCCGGCGGAAGATGACCGAATTCTATGTGGGTATCCAGATCGTCGGCACGCCGGAGGACTGCAAGGAGCAGATCGCCGAATTGCAGGGCCTGACCGGCACCGATCATATCGTCTGCGACTTCTCCTACGGCGGCATGCCCCATGAGCAGGGCGAGTTGAACATGCGCATGTTCGCGACCGAGGTCATGCCGACCTTGCAGCACGACAGCGCCTTCAAGGGACCCATCGCATTGCCCGATCTGAAAGGCCCGCAGGAAGACGACGTCTTCGCCCCGGCATAGGGTTGGGCCGGATCTTTATGTGGCGTTGGATGCGGCGGCGGCGGCGGCGAGAGAGCGGGCCCGTTTTTCCAGCCACCAGGCATCGCGCGGCTGCCAGAAACGTTCGTAGGCCCCATCGCCCATCAAGGTCAGGCTGGCTTGCAGGGGCCATTGCGGATTGAACAGCGCTTCGCGGCCTATGGCGATCAGGTCGGCCTGGCCCTGTTGCAGCACGGACTCGGCAAATGCGGGTTCCATGATCAGGCCGACGGTCATGGTTTGCAAATCCGTATCTTGGCGGATGCGTGCGGCGAAGGGGACCTGGAAGCCCTGTTCCCTGGGCACCACGACGGGGGTGCCGCGTTGGCCGAGGCCACGGGAGGAGCAATCGATCACGTCGATGCCCAATTGGCGCAGTTCCTTTGCCAGGACCACCGAATCTTCCAGGGTCCAGCCGCCGGGTTCGTCATCAATGCAGGAGAGGCGGTAAAACAGCGGTTTATCGTCGGGCCATTCAGCCCGAACCGCCGCCGCGACCTCCAATGCCAGGCGCATGCGGCCCGCCAGGTCACCGCCATAGGCATCGTTGCGCTGATTGGAGATGGGCGAGAGGAAGGTATGGATCAAATAGCCGTGGGCGGCATGGACATCCAGAACCTCAAAGCCGGCCTCGCGGCAACGCCGGGCCGCCGCACCATGCTCCGTCACGGCCGCCGTGATTTCCGCCTCAGTCATGGCGCGCGGTGGGGGCCAGCCGGGATTGGCCGGCAGAGGCGAGGGGCCCAAGGTCTGCCAGGGCGCCTCTCCCCTGGTTTCGCGATCCGCCTCGGTCAGCGGCATATAGCCCTGCCAGGGTCGTTGCACGGATGCCTTGCGTCCCGCGTGCAGAATTTGCGCGCCCGGTGTCGCGCCTAAATCCCGCATGCCGTCCGCCAGGCCTTTCAGGGGCGCGATGAAATCATCATGCCAAACGCCCAGGTCGCTGTAGGTCAGGCGGCCCTCGGGAGCAATGCACAGGGCCTCGGTAAAAACCAGCCCGGCTCCGCCCAGGGCCAATCGGCCATAATGCACCGTGTGATAGTCGGTGGGCACGCCGTCCGGGCCGGCGGCGTACTGTTGCATGGGCGAGATGACGATGCGGTTCTTCAATGTCACATCGCGTAAACTCAGGGGCGTGAACAGCAGTGGGTCAGGCATTTCAGACACTTCAGCCAAGGACCGCCTCCGCCGCCTTGGCCAGGCGCAGGACCCTGCCTTCGTTATGGCCCGCCGCCATCAAGGAGAGGCCGACCGGCAATTCACCGGGCCGCTGGCAGGGTACCGTGACGCCGCAGGTTTCCATGATGTTGCCCAGGCGGGTGTTGCGGGTCATGGCCATGTTGGCTTCGTCATAGGCCGCCGGGTCATGCTCCAGATCGGCAATGGGCGGGGCAATGCGGGGTGTCGTCGGGTGCACCACCGCCGCGAAGCCCGCCACCCTGGCGCGGAATTTGGCGGCGATGGCCTTCAGGCCGATATGGGCGGCTTCCGCATCGATGGCGGTCAGTTTCTTGGCCAGTTCAAAGCGTGAGCGGATGCCCCAATACATCTCGTCGCCCCGGCTTTCCACCAGATCGTTCCACATGGCATAGGCTTCCGCCGAGATGATGTTGCCGTGTTTCGCCACCAGTTCGAACGCTTCGGCGAATTCCGGTACCGTTTGCTCGACGATTTCGGCCCCGGCATTGCTTAGCTTGTCCAGCGTGGCGGCCATGGCGCCGGCAACGGTGTCATCCAAATCGTCGTACATGACATCCCTGGGCTTCAGCAACCGCACACCCTGTAACGAGGCACCGGACAGATCATAGGCCCTGGCTTGGTTCAAGACCGCGAAGATGGCGTTGGCGTCGGCCACATCGCGGGTCAAAGGCCCAATGGTATCGAAGGTTGGCGATAGCGCCAGAATGCCGTCCAGAGGCAGCACGCCGATGGTTGTTTTCAGGCCAACGATGCCGTTCAGGGCAGCGGGGATGCGGACCGAGCCGCCGGTATCGCTGCCGATCCCGGCCGGTGCCAGTCCGTTGGTGACCGAGACGGCGGCGCCGGACGAGGAACCGCCGGGCACCCGCTCCACCTCTTTATCGGCGCCATTTGCCGGTGTGCCGAAAATAGGGTTGATGCCCAGGCCCGAATAGGCGAATTCCGACATAGTGGTCTTGCCCAGGCAGATCATGCCCGCCAGGGTCGCCCGGCGAAGCAGCAAGGCATCGCGTTCGGGCACCCGGTTGCGCAGCAGGGCGGAGCCAAAGGTGGTTTCCGTGCCGGCGGTGTCGGTTAAATCCTTCCACGACATTGGCACGCCATCCAGGGCGCTTTGCCGCAGGCCTTCCTTGGCGCGACGCGAGGCGGCGGCTGCCTCGGCCCGCGCCCGTGCCGCCGTGGACCGGATATAGATCCGATGTCCGGGGTCCTGCCCGTCAATGCGGGAGAGAAAATGTTCCGTCAGATCGATCGGGTCGATCTGACCTTTTTGAATGGCGGCGCCCAATGCCAGGGCCGTCATTTCGTGCCATGCTGTATCATTCATGACGCTAGACTATCCTGCGAATGGAGGCTGGACAACTGAGACTGGACAATGGTCCTGCTTGGCGCGATACGTGGTGGTAATGACGGACAAGAATGAAATTCAGACGGACGTATTAATCGTCGGCGGCGGCATGATCGGCGTGAGCCAGGCCTTGGCGCTGGCCAGCGCCGGTTTGCGTTCGGTGGTGGTGGAGCGGCAGCCGCCCGAGGCGCTGACGGCCATGGATCATGATGGCCGTGTATCGACGCTATCCTATGGTTCGGCCGCTTTGTTCGGACAAATCGGTGCCTGGGAGCACATGGCCGATCACGCGGAGCCGATTGCCGAAATTCGGGTGGCCGACAATGGCGCGCCGCTGTTTCTGCATTTCGATCACCGCGAGGTCGGCGACCGCCCCTTTGGTTTCACGGTGGAAAATCGCTATATCCGCCTTGCCCTGCATAAGGTTTTGGCCCAGGCCGATGATGTCAACCTGATCGCGCCTGGCGATGTGCGCAGCATGGAACGCAATCTGGGTGGCGTGCGGGCTGAACTGAGCGATGGCCGGGCGATCCGCGCGGCCTTGGCGGTCGGGGCGGAGGGGCGCAATTCGCCCCTGCGCGAGGCCGCCGGTATCCGGTGCTTGAGTTGGCAGTATGATCAAACGGCCATCGTCACCACGGTGCGCCATGAAGTCGGCCATGGCGGCATCGCGGCGGAGTTATTCCTGCCTGCCGGGCCTTTTGCGTTGCTGCCCATGCGGGGCAACCGCTCGGCCCTGATTTGGACTGAAAAGGGCCGCGATGTGCCGGCTTTGCTGGCCCTGGATGATGCCGCCTTCAATGCCGAGATTATGGCGCGGGCGGGTGATCATTGGGGCCGTATCGAATGCGATGCGCCGCGTTGGAGCTACCCCCTCGGCCTGCAGAATGCCGAGCGCTATATCGATACCCGCCTGGCCCTGATCGGGGATGCGGCCCATGGCATGCACCCCGTGGCTGGCCAAGGCCTGAACCTTGGTCTGCGCGATGTCGCCGCCCTGGCCGAGGTGCTGATCGATGACGCCCGTCTGGGACTGGATCTGGGCGCCGGCGAGGCCTTGCGCCGTTATCAGCAATGGCGCCGCTTTGATGCCCTGACCATGTTGATGATGACTGACGGCCTGGTGCGTTTGTTCTCGAACGACATCACGCCAATACGTTTGGCTCGGGTCTTGGGCCTGGGACTGGTCAATAAAATCGGTCCGGCCAAGCGCTTTTTTGAACGCCACGCCGCTGCCATGACCGGCGATCTGCCAAAGCTGATCCGGGGCGAGGCGCTTTAATACCACTGGATCGCGCCGGCGCACGCTCCTACCCGAATGCTCCCGATGGGCGTCTCTATAGGTTCCTAATAACGCTCGGTGGTATCACAACAGAATCGATCAATCCCCTAGATCTCCATCTCGACAATGACCGGGGCATGGTCGGAAGCCGGTTGATAACCCCTTGCGGGCTTGAAAACCTCGGCAGCACGCAGACCCGGCGCAAGGGCCGGGGTGACCCAGACGTGATCCAGCCGCCGTCCCTTGTTTGCGGTTTCCCAACTGGGTGAACGATAACTCCACCAGGAATAAATATGCTCGTCCTCGGGCACGAAGTGGCGTACCGCATCGACCCAGTCGTGGGAAGCATACCAGCTGTCCATATGCTCAACCTCGATGGGTGTGTGGCTAACCACGCGCAACAGCTGTTTGTGGTTCCAAACATCGGTTTCCAACGGCGCCACATTTAGATCGCCGACCAGGACGAAGCGGTTTTTCTTGCGTTTGCGGCGCTTGAACCAGGCGGAAACGTCGGTCATGAAATCCAGCTTGTGGCGAAATTTATCGTTCTTCTCCACATCCGGCTTATCACCACCCGCCGGGACATAGAAGTTATGCAGCTCCACCCCGCCCGGCAGGGTGCAATAGACGTGCCGGGACTGTTCGATATCGCACCAATGCTTACGCGTCACCTTTTCCAGCGGCAGCGCCGCCTTGGAAAATATAGCGACGCCGTGATAGGCCTTTTGCCCGTGCAGGGCGTGGTGCACGTAACCATGGGCCTCGAACAATTCCAGGGGGAACAGCTCGTTGGTGACCTTGATTTCCTGCAGGCACAGCACATCCGGCTGCCGCGCCGCCAGGAACTGTTCGATGGTCGCGATATGAGCCCTGACGGAATTGACGTTCCAGGTGGCGATCGAAATCTTCATTGCCACGCGGTCCTAGGATTTCGGTTTGTAGCTGATGGACAGGGTGGCAATGCCCTCGACCCCGCCTTCCAGGCGATCGCCGGGACCAACGGCGGCGACGCCGTCGGGTGTGCCGGTCATGATCAGATCGCCCGGTTGCAATTCAAACAGGCCGGATAAATAGGCAATGGTCTCGGGCACGTTCCAGATCATCTGGTTGATGTTGCCTTCCTGGCGTTTTTCGCCATTCACATTGACCCAGATGCGGGCGTCGGTGGGATGGCCCACGTCGGCCACCGTACGCAGGGCGCCCATGGGGGCGCCGTTATCAAAACCCTTGCCGGTATCCCAGGGCCGGCCCTTCTCCTTGGCTTGACCCTGCAAATCGCGCCGGGTCATGTCCAGACCGACCGTGTAGCCGAAGATGCAATCGAGGGCCTGATCCTCGGGAATATCGACGCCGCCCTTGGACAAAGCCACGACCATTTCAATCTCGTGATGCAGATCGGATGTTGCGGGCGGATAGTCGATAGCGCTGCCGTCCATGGTCACCGCATCGGCCGGCTTCATGAAGAAAAACGGCGGTTCGCGATCAGGATCGTGGCCCATCTCGCGGGCATGCGCGGCGTAGTTGCGGCCGACGCAATAGATACGGCGCACGGGGAAGGGATCGCCGCCTTCGACGGGGATTGTCGCTTGTGGTGCGGGTGTAATGGCATACGCCATGGGAAGCTCCTATTCGTCTCTGAGAGAATGACTAGAAAATGTGAAAACTGTTGCCGACCACGCCGATGGGCCAGTGGCCGGACTCGAAAAGCCGGTATTTCAAGGCAAAAACATGATGTTCGTCGTCCTCATGCTCCGCCGCCAATAACAAGCCGGCCTGATAAATTGCCTGGGCGCCGGCGCCCACGGCGGCGCGGATCAATTCCTGATCGTCGACGCCGCCCGCCTCCGCCGCCAGTTCCGCCGGTTCCAACACTGCCTCGACGGATTGGTTCTGCAAATGGGTCAGGGCGACCATGACGGTTTCCTCGTCGGCGCGCTGGCAGGCCTCTGTCACCAGGGCGACGCGGACCAGCTCCTCCGCCTCCCACCATTCGGTGTTCCAATCCGGATTGGCGGCGGCGTCCGCTGCCTCCTCCCAATCCATAATGGGCGCGATGCGGGCATCGGGAAAGCCTAGGGCGAGGAGATAATCCTCCGCCAGCAGTTCTTCGCGCCCGTCCAATTCAGCCCCCAGACCGCCGAACCAGGGTACCTCGCCCAGCATGCGGACGAATTGCGAGACCGCCATTAGGCCGGGGAAGTCGCTTAGTTCCGCCTCGTCGAGGAATTCGTACTCATTCCCTGCCATCTACGCAAATCCTAGTGGTTGCCGCGGTCTTGCCGCCACAGGCCCAATTTTTCCTGGATCGGACGATCGGAAAAACTGAACAGCACCGCATCGCCATCCACCACATGATGGTGCGGGCACCAACTGGGAATAACAAAGGTATCACGTGGGCCCCAGGATAATTCCCGCCCATTGGCATGGGTTGTGCCCGTGCCCTCGACGACGCTGTAAACCATGCCGTCGGTGGATTTATAGGGCGCGGTGTCCAGGCCGGCGGGGATCAACTGCATGAAAGTGGCCATGGTTGGCATGGCGTAGTCACCGGTGACGGGATTGATGTAGCGCATTTTCAGGCCATGGCAGGGGTCCCATTCCTCGGCCTTGCGCATCTGCTCCAACGCCTCGCGGGTGCGTTCATAGGGGTAATTGAAAACCGGCGAGGCCGGCGCGACGCTTTCATAGCCCATGGGCAGCAATCCCGCGCCATAACGGGCCTGGCTGTCGCCGGGAGGGCGCGAAAGCGGCTGGCTGTCCTGATCCAGATCCTCGGCGAACGAGGTATCAAAGAAATTCACGATGGGAATATCCAGGCCATCCAGCCAGACCATGGGCTCGTCACTGTCGTTGCCGTGATCGTGCCAGGCCCAGGATGGCGTGGTAACGAAATCACCCGGCTGCATGATGGTTTTCTCGCCCTCGACCGCCGTATAGGCACCGGTGCCCTCGACGATGAAACGCAGGGCGGACTGGCTGTGACGATGGGCGGGTGCGACTTCACCGGGCAGGATCAGTTGTAGGCCGGCGTATAGTGTATTGGTGATCTTGGATTGGCCCCGAAGATTTGGATTTTCCAGAATCAGCACCCGGCGGACCGCTTCCTTGGCGGTGATCAGGCCGCCGGATTCTAGTATGAACGGGCGGATATCATCGTAATGCCAGATCGCCGCAACCGCCTGAACCTTTGGTTCCGGCGTTACCAGATCGGCGAAGACTTCCCACAATGGCGTCAGATGAGATGGCGCGATGCGGTCGTAATAGGCCTGCCGGGTTTCGTTTTGCTTGCTTTCGCTCATGGCAGTTTTAACCTCTAGGAGGTTTCCTCTGTTTCAAGCCAAGCCACTTCGCAATCGGTCACGGGCACGGCGCTGCAGGCCAGGATCTGCCCCTGTGCGCGCTCGTCATCGGTCAGGGCGAGATCGGAATAGTCTTCCAATTCGACTTCGCCGGCCAGCAGCTGCGATTTGCAGCTGCCACAAGTGCCTGACTGACAGCCGAACGGATAATCAATGCCGGCATCCAGCGCGGCGTCCAAAATAGTCTCGTTTTCGCCGACTTGGACAACCTTCGCCTGGCCCCGCACTTTAACTTGATAGCTCACTGTATCCGCCCGTCCCCATTTTTTGTCTAGCAGGCCCAATCTAAAGCACAAATTCTCTTTCTCCAATCGGCGAAGTGGCCTAGCTTCGCAATGTCATGAGTATCGCCAAAAATAGCCCTGAACAGGGCGATGAGAATTTTGATTATGATCTGCTGCCGGGTCTGATCGGATATAACCTGCGTAAGGCCCAGGCAGCGGCATTTCAGAACTTTACCGAAAGCTTGAAGGGTTGCGATATCACGCCGGGGCAGTTTGGCGTTCTGGTCTTGATCGAGGCGAATTCGGGCCTGAACCAGACACGCCTGGGCAAGGCCGTGGGGATTGACCGCTCGACCGTGGTCGCAGTGATCGACCGACTGGAAGGACGCGGCCTGGTCGATCGGCTGCCGGCGCCCAGCGACCGTCGATCCTATGCCCTGCACCTATCGGACCAGGGGCGGGCCTTGTTGCATCAGGCCCGCGACTTGGTGGTGGCGCACGAGGCACGGGTCGCCAAGAATTTGAACGCGGCGGAACAGACACAACTAATCGAACTGCTGTCGCGGATTGGCGGGCCGTCGTGATACCAGCCGGGTTATTGGACAAACGCGTTCTGGTAACCGCGGGCGGCAGCGGCATCGGCCGCGCCATGGCCCAGGCGTTCCAGCGCCAAGGGGCCACGGTCGCGGTCTGTGATATCGATGCGGATGCGCTTGATACCTTGGCATCACAAACACCTGATATCACCACCGTGGTCACGGACGTGGCCGACGAGGCGGCTGTGGAAGCACTGTTCGCCACCGTGCACGGCAGCCTGGGCGGCCTGGATGTACTGATTAACAACGCCGGTATCGCGGGGCCGGCGGGCTTTCTCGAAGACCTCTCGGTGGCGGAATGGCGCCGTTGCTTGAGCGTTAATGTGGATGGCGGGTTTTTATGTGCGCGCCAGGCCCTGCCTTTGATGAAGGCCCAGGGTTCGGGCTGTATCATCAACATGGCCTCGAATGCCGGTATTCTGGGTTTTCCCATGCGTTCACCTTACGCGGCCTCGAAATGGGCCGTGGTCGGCCTGACCAAAAGCCTGGCCATGGAGGCGGGCGCTTTCGGCATCCGCGTCAACGCTATCGCGCCCGGCTCGGTCGAGGGCGAGCGTCTGAACCGGGTAATTGCGGCGGAGGCGGATGCCAGGGGGGTGACCCCAGAGGAAATCCGCGAAGACTATTACCGTACCTCGTCGTTGCGCACATTTGTCTCGGCTGACGAGGTGGCTTCAATGGCGCTGTTTCTGGCCTCGGATGCCGGGGCCAAGATCAGCGGACAGGTGATCCCCTTGGATGGACACACGGAAACCCTGGGCGGGCCATATTAAGCCATATTGAGATTGGGGAAGACCATGAACCGAAACGTCATTATTACCTGCGCCGTGACCGGGGCCGCCGATACCGTTGGCAAGCACCCTGACATGCCGGTCACCCCGGAACAGATCGCGGCCTCGGCGATCAAGGCGGCCAAGGCGGGGGCGGCGGTGGTGCATCTGCATGTGCGCGACCCCGAGACGGGCGAGGGCAGCCGCGATCCGGCACTGTACCGCGAGTTGGTGGAACGGATGCGGGACAGCGATACGGACGTGGTGTTGAACCTGACCACGGGTATGGGCGGCGATGTTTATTTCGGCCCGCCCGAGGCGCCCATGCAGCTGGGCAATGCCACTGACATGGCCAGCGCGGAGACCCGCCTGGAACATGTGACCGAGTTGAAGCCGGAGATTTGCACCCTGGATTGCGGTTCGATGAATTTCGGTGAAGGCAATTACGTCATGACCAATACGGTCGATATGCTGCGCGTCATGGCCAAGGGCATCCAGGATGCCGGCGTTAAGCCCGAAGTGGAGATTTTCGACTTCGGCCATCTTTGGTTCGTGAAACAGATGATGAGCGAAGGTCTGCTCGACCCACCACCCCTGTATCAGCTTTGCCTGGGCGTGCCCTATGGGGCGGAAGCCAATACCCAGACCATGAAGGCCATGGTCGATAACCTGCCCGCCGGCGCCATCTGGGCCGGCTTCGGCCTTGGCCCGATGCAGATGCCCATGGTGGCCCAAGCCATGTTGCTGGGCGGCCATGTGCGCGTGGGCTTGGAAGACAACCTGTATCTGGATCGGGGTGTTTTTGCCAGTAATGCCCAGTTGGTGGACCGCGCCGTGACCATTGTCGAAAGCCTGGGCGGCAGGGTGCAAAGCCCGGTCGAGGCGCGGGAGACGCTTGGCCTAGGCTGAACATTCGGTTGTCGTTTTAGCTGGCCGGTACCTGGAGGGGCCGCGACGCGGATTGGCGGCCGCTATTTCTGCTGACGTGTGTTGCCGCTGACGTGGTTGGCTATTCCCGCCTGGTGAAGGCTATTCCGGCTCGGTTGAATCTTCGAGAGATGGCCCCTCATAGGGTACGCCATCCTGCTCGGCTTTGGCCCGGTCTGCCTTTTCGGCCTTGGCGGCTGCCTTGGCAGCCTTTTTCTCAGCCTTGCGGCGGTCCCGCTCCTGGCGTTCGAAATTATAGTTGGGTTTTCGCGCCATGATTGCCGCCTGTGTTTGGACGTCATGTCCGGGCGCGCGGGCGCCCCATGACAATCCTGGTTCCAGGATAACGGGCGCCGGATAGGGGACGCCCAATAACGAAGACACGGCCGGAAAGCATCAATGCTTTCCGGTCCGCCGATCCCTCGGGTCATACCTGGGGTGCGGCTGCTCTACGCCGCCGCGCTTACAGGTACGCGTCTAAACTTGTTACGCCCGAGCCTAAATGCCCGAACTTAAACGGTCGTGCCTAGTCAAGCGCGACCAGGTTTTCAGCGGCCGCACGGCCGTCACGGCCTGCAACCAACTCGAACTCAACCTTTTGACCTTCACGCAGGCTCTGCAAGCCAGCACGCTCAACGGCAGAGATGTGCACGAAGACATCCTTGGCGCCATCCGCAGGCTCGATAAAACCAAAACCCTTTGTCGGGTTAAACCACTTCACTGTTCCGGTAGCCATCAGCTACTCCCTTCAACATATATTTACAGCAGCGGCGATCGGTTTTAGCCGAGCCGCACCTCTAAAAGATGCACGAGTCACAGACGCAACTTGTTTAGGCGCGCAAGCACCGTAACAAGAAACGTCGAGGCGAGGTGCAACGAGTGGCCCTTCATGGCACCGCCAGCCGGGCGTTGCAAGCATTGAATTGAAAAAATAGGCGCGAGTTGGCCAGTTCGGATAGAAATTGACGGCAATTGCGAAGTAACCGGTCAATCGAAGGGCTTAGGTCCCTGCTGGCGGTTCGCCGGTGCCGGCGCCCAGAGCGCGCTGCAGAATAACAGAATCTAACCAGCGCCCGGCTTTCCAGCCGATGCCGTCGATCAACCCGACCTGGCGGAAACCCATTTTCTCATGGAAACGGATGGAGGGCTGGTTGCCGCTGTCGCCAACCACCGCGATCATTTGCCGATAGCCCAGAGACGTGCAGTCATCGATCACCCGCTGTAACAAAGGCTGGGCAATACCTTGGCCGGGGCGCTCGGGATGTAGGTAAATCGTATTCTCGACCGTGAAGCGGTAAGCCGGCCGCGTCCGATAAGGCCCGGCGGAGGCATAACCAACCAGTTCACCGTCCACCGTGGCAACCACGAAGGGATAGCCACTGTTAAGCAGGGCATCACGCCGGGCGGCTAATTCGGCAATGTCGGGTGGCTGCAACTCCCAGGACGCCAGGCCGTGCAGGACGTGGTGGGCATAGATGGTTTGGATCGCCGCCATGTCGCCATCGGTGACGGTGCGGATTTCCATGTTCATGGCTGCATTGACCGTCAGGCCACCCGGCCCATGCTGGTCCGTTTTGCGCGGACGTCGGCGTGTTCGGCGACAGCCTCGCCAAAGGCCTTGAACAGGGCGCGGTAGAGGTAATGTTCCGAGGTGCGGTATTCCGCGTGCCACTGCACGCCGATGCTAAAGGTTGGCGAGGCGGCGACGCGTACCGCCTCGATCGTGCCGTCGTCGGCCACCGCCTCGACCTCCAGGCTCTCGGCCAGGCGGTCGACGCCTTGGGCATGCAGGGTATTGACCATGACCTGACGGGCGCCGTTGGCCAGGCCTTCCAGGGTACCGCCCGGCGTCAGGGTGATACGCTGGCGGGGGGCAAGCTGTACCTCCATGGGTTTTTCCCGGGGCCGGCGGTGATCGAAATGCGCCGGCACTTCGTGCATGTATTGATGCAGGCTGCCACCCAGAGCGACGTTCATTTCCTGAATGCCACGGCAAACGCCGAACAGGGGTACGTTGCGTTCCACGCAGGCGCGGACCAGTTCAAGGGCCACGCCGTCGCGCCGGGCATCGAGGAGGGATTGGTCCCGCGCCTCGCCGCCGCCGTAATAGTGCGGGTTCACGTTCGAGGCGCCGCCCGTCAGGATTACGCCATCGATATTGTCCAACAGCGTTGCCAGATCCGCGCCCGCGCCCAGTGCCGGCAGCATCAGGGGCAGGGCGCCGCAAATTTCACGCACGGCGATGACATAGCGGTCACCGACGCGGTGGCTGGCATGGTTGGTCTCGTCACTAAAGTTACTGACGATGACAATGATACCGGTGGCCCGTTGATCGTCGGAATTAGCCGTATTGCGGTTGGCGGCGTCGGTTTGTTCTTTCTGCATGCTCTTTCGCTATCACGACACCGCAAGGACGGCAAGGGGCCCTGGAACGGCTCTAGTTTAAGCGCGCTGCCTGGGCCATGACTTCGACCGCTTCATCCTGGCTGGCCCAGACCACCAAACCGGTGGCACCGGAATCCTCCCAGGCGCGATAACGCTGCTTGATCCGCTCGGGCGGGCCGACCAGGGATTTCTGATCGACCCATTCGTCGGGTACGGCCGCCGTTGCTTCCGCCTTGCGGCCGGCCAGGAACAGTTCCTGGATACGCGCGGCCGCATCGCCGAAACCGCGCCTTACCATCAGATCCTTGTGAAAATTCTTGTCCTTGTGGCCCATGCCGCCAACATACAGCGCCACATCGGGTTTTTGGCGGTCCAGCGCTGCTTGCACGTCCTTGTCCACTTCCACGTGGGTCAGGGCCATGATCTCGAAATTATCCAAGGATTTGCCATTTCCGGCGCGGGCGAAGCCTTGTTCCAGCCAGGGCAGGTATTCCGGCATGGAACCGGGAATAAAGCCGTGCGGCAGCCAGCCATCGGCGATTTCGGCGGTCAGGCGCACGGTGGCCTCGTTGCCGGTGCCCAGGAAAATGGGGATGTTCGGGTTACCGTGCAAAATTGATTTTAACGGCTTGCCCAGGCCGACCGCGCCTTCGCCTGTGAAGGGCAGGGAAATCTCCTTGCCTTCGTATGCGACCGGGGCTTCACGGGCCCAGATCGCCCGCATGATGGCAACATAATCCTTGATTCGATAATACGGCCGCCCCCAGGGCTGGCCGTACCAGCCTTCCACGATCTGCGGACCCGATACCCCGATCCCGGCGAGGAAGCGGTCGCCCCCCGCCAGGGCGTCCAGGGTCGCCGCCGTCATGGCGCAATTGGCCGGTGTCCGCGCCGATAGCTGCATGATCGCGGTGCCCAGCTTGATTTTCTTGGTCACGGCGGCCAGATAGGCCAAGGGTGTTATGGCATCGGAGCCATAGGCTTCCGCCGTCCAGACGGAATGAAAGCCCAATTCCTCGGCCCGCTGTACGCGCGCCACCGGAATATCCAGCTGGGCCCCCGAATAGCCCAGCATTAAGGATAGTTTCATTTCCGCCTCCTACTCATTCTTGTCACGATTGCCATTCCCGCCATTGGATCATGTTTGTCCCGACAGAGCCACGGTGCATTGGATGCATGGGGGTGCAATTGGGGCGCATGGGCCGCATGCGAGGCAAATAGAAAAGGGCCCGATGATACTAATCACCGGGCCCCTGTTTTCTTGGCCGGTTAGCCGAATTGTGCCCTGCGGCTCAATACAAGGCGTCCTTATCCGGCTTGGCGATGCTTTTCACCAGGCCGGAAACGGCGGAGCGGATCGATGGATTGTCGATCGCGCCGAAATTACGCACCAGTTCGATGGTGGAGCGATTCTTGCCGCCATGTCCCAATGGTTCGGTCTCGGCCGTCTCGTCCAGCCCTTCAAAGAAAAAGCTGACTTCGGATTGCAGAATTTTCGATACTTCATAGAGCCGCCCGGCGCTGACCCGGTTGGCCCCCGTCTCGTATTTCTGCACCTGCTGATAGGAAATATTCAAGGCATTCGCCAAATGCTCTTGAGTTAAACCCAGGCCAGTGCGCCGATCACGGATGCGGCCACCAACATGGGCATCGACACGTTTTGCTAGTATACCCATAGTTACCTCAACGTTTGGCGGTGAGGTTCATGGCAGTCCCCAGCCGCGAGAATTATATTCTACCAACCTTGTAATTATTAGCTTTTTGCCACACTAACAAATAATAACAACACATTCATGCTGTATGTGTTGTCGATTTATTTATCTTCGGCTACGTAATACTTTGGTAATTAAGTAACACAACGTAAGGCTGTTTTCAAGATTGGCGGTTGCATAGCAATGATGCCTTATGGCGTATGGAAAAGATAGGGCAATTTATCGAGGTTGACACCTTCTAGTAGATTTTTTTTTTGATCTTTGCGAAAATTGGCGGTCCGCCTCGGTTTCGCAACGTGGTATAAGTGATCAAGATTGAGTGAATGGAAAATTCGGAAACAGTTTCACATATGCCAATTGCAATGAAGCACTGCTGGCGGTCCGGGAATCCGGGACGATTTTGTCTTGCCGCCATGGCTGGCCTGGCGCTGGTATTTTTGCTGACCGCCTGCGGCAGCGATGAAGCCGCCTATGTGGAACGGCCGGTGGAAGAGATCTACAACCAGGCCATGGACAAGTTGCTTTCCGGCAACGCGGAACTAGCGGCAATCGATTTTGACGAAGTGGAACGTCAGCATCCCTATTCGGTTTGGGCCCGGAAATCGCAGTTGATGGCGGCTTATTCACAATACGAGATCAATAACTATGACGAGGCGATTTTTACCGCCCAGCGCTTTTTGCAGCTGCATCCGGGTAACCGCGACGCCCCTTATGCCTATTATCTGATTGCCATCTCGTACTACGAACAAATTGCCGATATCGGCCGGGAGCAAAAAATTACCGAGCTGGCCCTCGACGCCTTGCGCGAAGTCATTGATCGCTATCCCAACAGCGAATATGCCCGCGATGCCGGTCTGAAGATGGATCTGGCCCGTGACCATTTGGCTGGCAAGGAAATGGAGATTGGCCGCTATTACTTGACGCGGGGCCACCAAGGCGCCGCGATCAACCGTTTTCGCTTTGTCGTCGAGAAATACCAGACCACCTCGCACGTCCCCGAGGCTCTGCATCGACTGACGGAGGCCTATTTGTCCCTGGGTATCGTGGACGAGGCCAAGAATACCGCCGCTATCCTGGGCTATAACTATCCGGGCAGCGAATGGTATCTGGACAGCTATGCTTTGCTGACCGGCGAGGACCAGCGGACCGGCGAGACTGAGGAACCCTGGTATAACCGGATGTGGAGCTCTGTATTCTGATATCGGGCCGATGAAAAGTGCACTAATATCCGGACATGCTGAGTGCCTTATCCATTAGCGATATTGTTCTGATCGATCGCCTTGATCTGGATCTGCGGACAGGCTTGTGCGTGCTGACCGGCGAGACCGGGGCCGGCAAGTCCATTTTGCTTGACGCCCTGGGCCTGGCCCTGGGCCGCCGTGGCGGGGCTGGCCTGGTGCGAAAGGGTGCCGATAAAGGCACGGTCGTCGCCACCTTTGATCCACCCGACAATCATCCGGCCTGGGAAATTCTGCGGGATCAGGATCTGGACAGCGACGATGGCCTGATCCTGCGCCGCCAGGTCGGCGCCGATGGCCGGGGCCGGGCCTTTGTCAACGATCAGGCTATCTCCACCGCGTTGCTGCGCAGGCTGGGGGAAACCTTGGTCGAGGTGCATGGCCAGCACGACGAGCGCGGTTTGCTGAACCCAGGCGGCCATCGGGCGCTGTTGGATGTTTACGGCAGCCTGGAAGGGCAGGTCAGTGGCTGTGCCAAGGCCCATGCGCGGATGCGCCAGACCTCCCAGGCCTTGGCGGATGCCCAGGCGGCGTTGCACACGGCGCAGGAAGAAGAGGACTATTTGCGCCATGTCTGTGGCGAACTGGATGAATTGGATCCAAAGCCGGGCGACGAGGAGGAATTGGACCGGACCAGAACCCTGTTGCGCCAGGGCGAGAAAATCTCCGAGGCATTGCGTGATGCCCAGGGCGCCCTACATGGCGGCGGTGAAGGCAACGCAGGTGGCAATGGCGTCGAGCAACGGCTGCGCATAGCCCAGCGGGCCCTGCAACGGGTGGCGGAAAGCGCCGGCGGGGCGCTGGATGGGGCCATCGATGGCTTGGAACGGGCGGCGGTCGAAGCCATGGAAGGAATTGAGGCAGTGGCCGATGCGGCGCGCTCGTTGGATCTTGATCCGGCCCGCCTTGAAACGGTCGAGGAGCGCCTGTTCGCCCTGCGTGAAGCCGCCCGCAAGCACCGGGTCAGCGTCGATGGCCTGGCCGCCCTGCGCGATGATTTCGCCCAACGATTGGATACCATCGACAATGGCGGGCAACGCCTGGCCGCCTTGGAGACTGAAGCGGCGGCGGCCAAGACGGCTTATCTGGAGGCGGCGGAGCGGTTGAGCAAGGGACGTGCCAAGGCGGCGAAAAAACTTGATCGAGCCATGGCTAATGAACTGCCGCCCCTGGCCCTGGACAAGGCGATTTTTGAAACCGTCATTTCCAGACGGGACACCGATGGCTGGAGTGCCGAGGGCTGGGACAGCGTCGCCTTTTACATCGCCACCAATCCGGGCAGTGTGCCGGGACCTTTGAACAAGGTCGCCTCGGGCGGTGAGCTCTCGCGCGTGATGCTGGCCCTGAAGGTCGCCTTGGCGCAGAACCGCGAGCCGGCTTCCCTGATCTTTGACGAGGTCGATAGCGGCGTCGGCGGCGCGGTGGCGGACAAGGTCGGCGAGCGTCTGGCGCGTCTGGCCGACGACACCCAGGTCATCGTGGTCACCCATTCGCCGCAAGTGGCTGCCAGGGCCGCGCATCATTGGCGCATCGTCAAGCGGCAGACGGGCGGCAATGCCCGGACCACGGTGGAGGATCTGGATACGGAGGTCCGGCGCGAGGAGATCGCCCGCATGCTGGCCGGCGCCACCATCACGGACGAGGCCCGCGCCGCCGCCGACAGCCTGCTGCAGGCCGCCGGCTCATGACGGCAGTTGCGGACCTGGATGAGGCGCAGGCAAAAGCCGAATTGGCGCGCCTGGCCTTCGAAATCAGATTCCATGACACCGCCTATTATCAGAATGACGCGCCGGCCATTTCCGATGCCGAATACGATGCGCTGCGCCAGCGCAACAGCGCCATCGAGGCACGCTTTCCAAATTTGAAACGCGCCGACAGCCCGTCCGAGCGCATCGGCGCGTCCCCAACGGACGGCGCGGACGGCTTTTCCAAGGTTCGCCACAGCCGCCCCATGCTGTCCCTGGGTAACGCATTCAACGAGGCGGATGTCGCCGATTTTCTGGCGGGCATACGACGGTTTCTAAAGCTTGATGACGACACCGCCGTGGCAATCGTGGCGGAGCCGAAGATCGACGGCCTGTCCGCCGCACTGCGCTATGAGAACGGCGTTTTCGTTCAGGGCGCGACCAGGGGCGATGGCGAGGTGGGCGAGGATATTACCGCCAATCTGCGTACTATTGCTGACCTTCCCAAACGGTTCCTGGGCGATGCACCTGAAGTATTCGAGGTGCGCGGCGAGGTCTTCATGAACCACGGCGCCTTTGCCGAACTGAACCGAAAGCAGGAAGCCGCCGAACGGCCGGCTTATGCCAACCCCCGCAATGCCGCCGCCGGCTCTCTGCGCCAGCTTGATCCAGGCGTCACGGCGTCGCGTCAACTGAGCTTCCGCGCCTATGCCTGGGGTGAGGTCAGCGCCTTGCCCAGCCATACCCAGGCCGGTGTCCTGGCGGCCATGCAGGCCTGGGGTTTTAAGGTTCAGGAGCATGAAGTCTGCCGGAACGTAGCCGAGATGATGGCCTATCACGGCGCCACCGAGGCGGGGCGCAGCGCGCGGCCTTATGACATCGATGGCATTGTCTATAAGGTGGACCGCCTGGACTGGCAGGACCGTCTGGGTGCGGCCTCGCGCTCGCCGCGCTGGGCCATTGCCCATAAATTCGCCGCCGAGCAGGCCCAGACCCTGGTGGAAGATATCGATATTCAGGTCGGCCGGACCGGCAAGCTGACCCCGGTGGCCCGCCTGAAACCGGTTACGGTGGGTGGTGTGGTGGTGTCCAACGCGACCCTGCATAACGAGGACTACATCGCGGAAAAGGAAATTCGCAAAGGGGCCATGGTTCTCGTGCAACGGGCCGGCGATGTCATCCCGCAGGTATTGAGCGTGGTTGAGCCGGGTCCCGCAGCGTTCGTATTTCCGTCCATCTGTCCGGCATGTGGTGCGAATGCGGTGCGGGAAGAGGGCGAGGTCGATTGGCGCTGCGGCGGTGGTTTGAATTGCGCTGCCCAGTCGGTGGAGCGGCTACGCCATTTCGTCTCCCGCAATGCCTTTGATATTGAAGGTCTGGGGGAAAAGCAGATCAGCGCCTTTCATGACGCGGGCGTGGTGATGCAGCCGGGCCATATTTTTCAATTGCGCGATCGGATCAACAAAACAGGCGGCAAACCGTTGCAGGAATGGGAAGGCTGGGGTGAAACCTCCGCCAACAATCTGTTCGCCGCGATTGATGACCGGCGCAGAATTTCCCTGGAGCGTTTGATTTTTGCGCTGGGCATTCGCCATGTTGGCCAGGGCAACGCCAAACTATTGGCACGCAATTATGAAACCCTGGCGAAATTCCAGGCGGCCATGACGCCCGATAGTCTGCAAGAGCTACTCGATATTGACGGTATCGGCGAAAAGGTCGCCAAGGCGCTACTGGCATTTTTCGATGACAGCCATAATAAAGTTGTCTGGGATGCGCTTGTCGGCGGGCTTGACGTCCAGGACATGGAACGGGCTGATACCACATCCGAGCTGGCGGGCAAGACATTGGTCTTCACCGGCACCTTGGAACAAACCTCGCGGGCGGAGGCCAAGGCGCGGGCTGAGGCTCTGGGGGCCAAGGTTTCGGGCTCGGTCTCGGCCAAGACGGATCTGGTGATCGCGGGGGCGGCGGCGGGATCAAAGTTGAAGAAAGCCCAGGCGTTGGATGTTAAAGTCATTGATGAAGCCGAATGGCTGGCGCTGGCTGGCGGACATATAGAGTTACAGGAAGAGGAAACATCGTGAGCACGGAACTGGTTATCTACGAATCAAAAGACGATATCGCCATCATTACGCTGAACCGACCGGAGAAGCTGAATGCCCTGAATGTGGATCTGGGCGAGGCATTGCGCGCCGCCTGGCAACGCTTTGAGGCGGGCAGCGACCGGGTCGCCATTCTGGCCTCGGCCACGCCCAGGGCCTTCACGGTCGGCGCCGACCTGACCCATCCGCCGGAGATCTGGCGCTTTACGCCATCGGTGGGCGTCGAAGTGAATAAGCCGATCATCGCGGCGGTGGACGGTTATTGCGTCGGCGGTGGCGTGGTCTTGGTGAATTTCGCTGACCTTTGCGTGGTCGCCGACACGGCTGTGTTTAGCTATCCGGAGGCCAAGGTCGGCGTCACGGGTGGTCTGATTTCATCCCTTGCCGCGCGCATGCCGCACAAGATCGCCATGGAGTTCATGCTGTTCGTCGACGATATCCCTGCCCAGCGGGCCTACGAAGTCGGCATGGTCAATAAGGTTGTGCCCGCCGATCAGTTGATGGACGCGGCCATGGAATACGCCATGAAACTGAAAGATCACGCACCGATGGTGTTGAGCACGCTAAAGCGGTTTGTCGGCGAACTTACGCCCAAGGGTCCTTCGGAACTGGCCGGCATCGCGCGCAGGGATACGGAAGCCATCCTTGATAGCGAGGACCGGAATGAGGGCATCGCCTCGTTTAAGGAAAAGCGTTTGCCGAAGTTTCAGGGCCGCTAGGCTGCATCGATAACTTGGACATTTGAACCAACGGAGAGATCATGACGACGGCAATTACCCCCAACGCCCCAAATCACGCGGGCTTGGGCCCACTGGAAACGCGCTTTGTTGAAACCCATTCCATGCCGTGGGAGGCAACGCGCTATGCTGGTGTCGAGGCAAAAACCCTATTGGTGGACCGGCGTACGGGGCTGTTGACCGTATTGTTGAAAATGGCGCCGGGCGCCATGCTGCCCGACCATGAACATGTGCAGATCGAACAGACATTCGTCATTGAAGGCGCGCTGGTTTGCGGCGAGGGAACGTGTAGTGCGGGCAATTTCGTCTGGCGTCCCGCCGGTAGCCGCCATGCCGCCGGCACGCCGAACGGCGCCTTGATGCTGGCGATTTTTCAGTTGCCGAACAAATTCTTTGAGGCAGATCGTGGCCCGACCGATATGTTGAACCAGGATTGGGACGAGATCTGGGGCGCGGCGACCGCCAACCAGCTATAGCCTGAAAACGCTTTGCCGGTGGTTATTGTAGTTCGCTGAGGGCGGGGGCTTTTTGCTCGATCTCGTAGATGTAATTCATGCCCATGCGCATCTCGGACATGATGAAATCAGCTTTCGAGATCGGGCCGCCGCGGCCGTTGGCGAATTTCTCGTCCCAGGCGTCCATCTTCACCATCAGGCCGCACAACACGCCGCCGATGGTGACATAGTGGGCCTCGATCGTGTCCTTTACAGCCTGGAAGGTGGCGGCATTTATATTGTCCCACAAGGTTTTTGAATTGCGGTCGAAACTTTCAAAGCGGCCGGTGATCGAGGCAGTGATGTCATTGAAGCGCATTTGCAGGATATCGCAGGTTTCCTCGAAGCGGGGCATCTGGCGAACCTGATAATTGCCGTTGATTTCGTCCAGATCATCCAGAAAATCAGTCACCCTGGGAATAATGCCGTCCAGTGCGCCTTTGTAATAGGCCAGGGACAGGAAGACATCGCCATATTCTTCCAGGAAGGTCGGCACTTCGATCAGCCCGATGCCCAGTTTGTCGGCGATCATCTTCAAATTCTTGATGGCCTCGCCCTTGTCGGGACTTTTGAACATGGCCAGCAACTGGTCCATGTCTTCGATATTGCTGTCCGTGCCGCCATAGATTTGCTGCAGCAGAGGCCGGGTAAATTCAGTCATGTAGGAGGTTAATTCCTTGGCCTTGCGTTCTGATAGCTGCAGGCCCTCCTGATCGGTGATCGAAATGCCTAGGCGACGAAGCTCAATACGCAGGCTGTAAACATCGTAGCTGTGCAATAGCTCCATATGTTCCAGAATAGCGATATCCTCTTTAAGCTCGTCGCTATTCTCGAAAACGTTCACTAAAGCTTCGACTTCCATGTGGCCGCTGCCGCCGCTGCCGGAATTGAACATTTCGATCATGCTCTTCATATGGGCGTTTTTAAGCATTTTCGCCCGCGAAAGGGACGGCAGATTCATCGGCAGCAACTGCAATGGCAAGGTATGCAGGGAGTCACGGTCACCCTCGTCCAAGGCCTGGTCAATGGCCTGGGCTTTCGCCGCGGACCGCGCCTCGACTTCGGGCTCTTCGGGCGCGTCCACTTGTTCGGCTGCTTCAGACATAATTGTCCCAATCAAAATCACTTTTTCACCTGTTTGTCGTATCCCAATTTGATGAATTTGCGGTTAATTTCGGCACCGGGGCGCATTGGCCTTTCGCCTCCGAGGGGGTGTAGGCTATTGCGTCCCCGGCGGGCCGGTGCGATATAGCGGGAACCCTCTAAAAGATCGCGCACTCAATACAAGGCAGGCGAGAAATGACTGAAAACACCCAAATTTTGTTTAAATCCCGGCCCACCGGCTGGGTTGATGCCTCGCATTTCGAGGTCGCCGCGGGCCCCGTCGGAGAGCCTGGCGCGGGCGAGGTGCTGGTGCGCAATATCTTCATGTCCCTGGACCCCTATATGCGCGGCCGCATGCGCGATCAAAAGTCATATGCCCCCGGCTTTGAGCTGGGCCAGGTGTTGCAGGCCGGCATGGTGGGAGAGGTGGTTGCCTCCAACGATCCATCCCTGGCGGTTGGCGACCTGGTGGAAGGCCGCCTCGGTTGGGAGACTTATTCGGTGGCCCAGGCCGGCGCCGTGAACAGGGTTGACGGCAATGTCGCCTCGCTGTCCCACTATTTGGGCGTTTTGGGCATGCCGTCGATGACCGCCTGGGTCGGTCTGCGCAATATCGGCCAGCCCAGGGAGGGCGAGACGGTTTATGTCTCCGCTGCATCGGGCGCCGTCGGTCAGATCGCCGGCCAGATCGCCAAAATGCACGGCTGCCATGTGGCGGGCAGTGCCGGCTCGTTCGAAAAAGCCGCCTATATCATGGACGAATTGGGCTTCGATGCCGCCTTCAATTACAAGGAGGCGAGCTCTTTGGGTGATGCCCTGGGCCAGGCCTGCCCGGACGGCATTGATGTTTATTTCGAGAATGTTGGCGGTGCGATGCTGGATGCGGTCCTGCTCAAGGTCAATCCCTATGCCCGTATCGTCGCCTGCGGCATGATCAGCCAGTACAACCTGGAAAAACCCGAGGGGGTGAAAAACCTTGGCACCATGGTTGGCAACAAGGTCAAGATGCAGGGCTTCATTGTCTCCGACCACATGGACCTGAAGTCTGAATTCATGGCCGAGATGTCCGGCTGGCTGGCGGACGGCAAGATCAAATACCGCGAGGACATCACCCAGGGCCTGGAAAACGCCCCCGCCGCCTTCATCGGCATGCTAAAGGGCGAAAACTTCGGCAAGCAGGTGGTCCAGATCGGTGAGGCGCCAAAATAGCGGCGCCAATAGTCAGGCCAGTACTCATAATTTTCGGCCGCGCATCTCGCGATACAGGATGAACAAACCGGTAAACCGTCCGCCAAGGCTAGGTGGTATAAGCTCAACTTGACCACAGTTTTGAAGTTTTGGGCACCGATGGCAAACATGACAGTGATGCAATATCATTCAAACTGGACGGTGCAACGGAGCTCAACCAGTTTGGAGGCGAAATGGCATATCAAGGTCTGGAGACATTGCCGGTCATTGGTGAAGCCGCAATAAGAGACGCTCTCACATGGACCCCACTTATCGACAGTATTGAAAATGCGATGATTGCGTTCTCCGCCGGCGAAGTGGCGCAGCCGGTTCGGCAGATGGTGCCGGTACCGGGGCATGACGCGATTATCGCCGCGATGCCAGCTGTCGGCGAAGCGATGGCGGTCAAAATTGTCACGCTCTATCATGCCAATGCCGGCACGGATATCCCGACGCATCAGGCAGTTATCCTGATTTTTGACAAGGCCAACGGTTCGCCCTTGGCCGTTTTGGACGGCCGCCTCATCACCGAGATGCGGACGGCTGCTGGTTCGGCCGCCGCGGCTCGAAAGCTGGCTGCCAAAGATTCCAGGATTGTGACGATCATGGGAAATGGCGTTCAGGCGCGTGCCCATGCCCAAGCCCTGGCCGAAGTCCGGTCCTGCGACGAACTGCGGCTATGGGCGCGAAACGAACAGAACGGAAGATTACGTGCCGAAGAGATTGGTGCCGTCTTTCATGCGAATGCTGAAGATGCTGTGCGGGACGCGGATATCATCGCCTGCACAACGTCTTCCGCGGAACCCATACTTGAAGGCGCTTGGCTTAAGCCGGGCGCGTTTGTCACGTCCGTTGGCTGGAATACCTCCGAAGGCCGGGAGCTTGATGATGCCGCAATGGCGAATATCGTGCTTGTGGAATCCGCCGAAGCCGCACGAGATCAAGCCGGCGACATTCGGGGGTCAAATTGCGAAATCTTCGCTGAAATTGGAGACGTTTTTGCCGGCTCAACAATCGTTCCAGAGGGCGAGACAATCATCTACGATTCCATAGGTATTGCCATTATGTGAAGTAGTTTCGATCTGATCTGACAGCGTCCCTTGAAAGGGACGAGGGTTACCGGTTTTGATGGTGGTGCAAACCCATTCATCGAAACACGAAGAAAAGGTAACCCTCATGCTTCACAGTAATGACAAAATCATCAAACA
>JABIWH010000020.1 GCA_018701215.1 Rhodospirillaceae bacterium | reverse complement strand
CGTGAGTATCGACGTCGGCGACGGGAGATGTTTGTGCCGTTGGTGCATCCGCCGGGCCATGCCCAGGCGGACTTCGGCGAGGCGGATGCGTTCATCGCCGGCGTTAAATGGCGGGCGCATTTTTTCGTCATGGATATTCCCCACAGCGATGCCTGCTTCGTAATGGCCTACCCTGCGGCGACGACGGAAGCCTGGCTGGACGGCCACAATAGAGCCTTCACGTTTTTCGGCGGCGTCCCCCAGTCGATCCTGTATGACAATGACCGGAGTCTGGTGGCTCGCATTCTGCCGGATGGCACACGGCAACGAACCCGGACCTTCAGCGGACTGCAATCCCATTACCTTTTCGAGGATCGTTATGGCCGTCCCGGCAAGGGCAATGACAAAGGCAAGGTGGAGGGCCTGGTCGGTTACGCGCGACGGAACTTCATGGTGCCGGTGCCCCGGTTCGAGAGCTGGGGCGCCTTCAATGCTTACCTGGAAGAGCAATGCCGCAATCGGCAGGCCGAGGTCCTGCGCGGCCATCGCGAGACGATCAGGGAGCGTCTCACACATGACCTTGAGGCATTCATGCCATTGCCACCGGCCCCGTTTGATGCCTGCGACAAACTGGGCACGCGGGCCAATTCCCAGTCCCTGGTGCGCTATCGGACGAACGATTACTCGGTTCCCGTCGCCTACGGCCACCAGGAGGTCTGGGTCCGGGGCTATGTCCATGAGGTCGTTATCGGCTGTGGTTCTGAGATCATTGCCCGGCACCCTCGTTCCTACGACCGCGCGGATTTTGTCTTCGATCCGATCCACTACCTGCCCCTGCTGGAGCAGAAGATCGGCGCCCTGGACCAGGCCGCACCGCTGGTCGGCTGGGACCTGCCGGAGGCGTTTGCAACCCTGCGCCGGCTTCTGGAGGCCCGCATGGGCAAGGCCGGCAAGCGGGAATATGTGCAGGTCCTGCGTCTTCTGGAAACGTTCGATCTCAGGGAACTCCATGGCGCCGTCAGGGATGCCCTGCGCCTGGGCGCGATCGGCTACGACGCCGTCAAACACTTGCTGCTGTGCCGCATCGATCGCCGGCCGCCTCGGCTCGATCTGGATGTCTATCCCTATCTGCCACGGGCGCGGGTGGCGACTACGGCGGCGGCCAGTTACTTGAGCCTGTTGGCTGGGGCCGAGACATGAGCGATACACCGCAAGTGTTACTGGCCCACCACCTCAAGACCCTGAAGCTGCCAACCTTCCTGCGTGAATACGACAAGCTGGCCCGCCAGTGCGCCGCCGAGGGCGATGACCATGTCCGTTATCTCGTCCGTCTCACCGAACTGGAATTGATTGACCGCGAACGCCGGATGATCGAACGACGGATCAGGCAGGCCAAGTTCCCCGCCGTCAAAAGCCTCGACAGCTTTGACTTCAAGGCCATTCCCTCGCTCAACAAGATGCTGGTTCTGGAACTGGCGCGAGGTGAATACACCGACCGCCACGAGAACGTCATCGCGCTCGGCAACTCGGGCACCGGCAAGACCCATGTTGCCCTCGGCCTCGGTTTGGCGGCCTGTCAGAAGGGGCTCTCCGTGGGCTTCACCACCGCCGCTGCTCTGGTTCATGAGCTGATGGAGGCCAGGGACGAGAAGCGCCTGCTGCGTCTCCAGAGGCTGTTGGCAAAATACAAGCTGCTGATCATCGACGAACTTGGCTTCGTGCCGCTTTCCAAGACCGGCGCCGAACTCCTGTTCGAGGTCTTCAGCCAACGTTACGAACGTGGCTCGATCATGGTGACTTCCAACCTGCCGTTCGATGAATGGACCGAGATATTCGGCTCGGAACGTCTGACCGGGGCGTTGCTGGACCGTCTCACCCATCATGTCCATATCCTGGAGATGAATGGCGAGAGCTATCGTCTCAACCAAAGCCGAAAACGGCGGAAATCCCAAAAAACGCCTGCTTGACCATTGAAGCCATGGTTGACCCGGTGGGTCCACAGGGACCTCCCACGCTGCTTCGCTTCGCGTAACGCAAGGCGCTACACGAAGCAGCGCGGGTCCCTCCTATGGACTACCGGGACAACCGGAAACACCGCGCCTCGCATCGCCCAAGGTGGTCTAGATTTACTCCGCCCTGATGGTCTAGTTTTACTCCGCCGTTGACACGCGTTTTTTTGTTTGGCAGTTTGTGCTATTATTTCATGGCAATTCGGCCTCTCTGGGTGGTCGCATCAGTAATATATTCTTGGCGTCAGGGTGCGCTACGAACCAAATAGAATTGCCTGACGGCGTTAGACAAACGTCGTGGCCCGAAGAGAAATCTGCGGCCGAATTCAGGACAGCATTTGAGGCAGACAAACCGTAATCAGCAGCCAGAAATGGCCGGTAGGTTATTCGATTCCGCAATCGCTCGTCGCCAGGAGAATTTGGGATGGCAAGAAAACAAAAAGCGGGCAGGCCCGTAGCTTATACGGAACGGAAAGCCGAAGAAGTCCTGCGCCGCATGAGTGAGGGTGAATCCATCCGCCAGATCGCGAGGGATCAGAAACTTCCCTGCCTTGAAACCATCATGAGATGGGCAGTCGGCAAATCCGGCGCATCCGACGACTTCCCGGAAAGATACCAGGTCGCTATGGAAATACGGGGCGAAGTATCAGCCGACAAGATCAGGCAGATCATCACGGACCTGGAGAACGGCAAGATTGATGCACATGCCGCCAGGGTAATCATAGACGCAGAGAAGTGGATCGCATCAAAGCTGCATCCGCGACTGTATGGAGACCGCAGGGAACACAGTCACGTCCACCGGATAGAAACCAGCATCAGTGACAGATTGCGCAGAGCAGACGCACGCCTGGCTAGGAGTAT
>JABIWH010000051.1 GCA_018701215.1 Rhodospirillaceae bacterium | reverse complement strand
CAAGCGTTCGCGTAAATCCTGCGAATAGACCTTGGCCATGGGATCTCCTCTGCGAATCATCGCAACTAGAGAATCATGAACCGAGCAAAATGGGAATCCCTTCAGATCAGAATTGAATCATTCAATCTCGAAAATGGGCTAGATCAAGGAATTTCGGCTTGCTTCCAGCATATATTGCTATAGTAATGATGCCTGAGACGTTTAGTAAAATTTGAAACGGTTTTGTTATTGTTTTGTAATAGTATTATTAAGTTTAGTAACGTTTGAGTAAGTAATCGCGTAGAGTATAGTATAACTTGAGTATAACGGCCTAGTATGAGGCCACCGTCGGCGCTAACCGCGTATTTGGTTGGCGCCGACATTTTTTTTGCTTGGAAAAATTGTCCCGTAAGCACAATTAGGGCATTGGGCAGGGTCTTCTATATTGGGTTCCCCTGCCACAAAGTTTAACGGATATTTACCTTGCACCGCCGATTTCTGTCGCCAGCGCCGCCGCAAGTTCCCGCAATGCATCTTGCTATGGGTATTAACCCTCAATACCGTTTTGCTGGGTCGACGGCGTCAAATCCTTCACCGCCTTTTCCCGTTTTTCCAACCAAAACTGATAGGCGGGCGGCATCAGATCATAAGCATCATCCAGGCCCAGTTTTTGCGCCGCATCCAGGGGCCAGTTCGGATTGTACAGGAACTCCCGCGCCAGGGCGATCAGGTCGGCCTCGCCGTTTTGCAGGATTTGTTCCGCCTGATCGGCGTGTACGATCAAACCCACGGCCATGCTCATCATATCGGCCTCTTCACGGATTTTGGCGGCGTAGGGCACTTGATAGCCGTAGCCCACGGGCCCGGTTCCGACCACCGGCGAGCCGCGCATGCCGCCCGATGAGCAATCGATCACATCTATGCCCATGCCTTTAACGATCCGGGCCAGGGCGACGTTTTCATCCGGCCCCCAACCGGCATCATCCTCCACGGATAGGCGCATGAACAACGGTTTATGGTCCGGCCAATTGGCCCGGACGCTTTCCGTCACTTCCAGGGCAAAGCGGTGGCGGTTGGCGTCCGAACCGCCATAGTCGTCATTGCGCCGGTTGGCTGCCGGCGAGAGGAATTGATGGATCAGGTAGCCATGGGCAGCGTGAATTTCCAGCATATCGAAACCGGCGGCATCTGCCCGTGCCGCCGCTTGCCCCCAATGCGCGACGCAATCGGCAATCTCGGACCGGCTCAAGGCGCGGGGTTCGGGGTCGCCGGGATCGGACAGGGCGGTGGGGGCGACCAGCTCCCAATCCTTCCAGTCATCCACGCCCTCGGCCTCCGCCGCCGACCGCTCCAACGGCTTGCCGCCCTCCCAGGGGCGAAAACGTCTTGCCTTGCGGCCGCTGTGGCCCAGCTGCAGCCCGGCGACGGCGCCGTTCTCGGTGATGAAATCCGCCAGGCGCTTGAAATGCGGGATCATGGCGTCATCCCACAGGCCCAGGTCACCCACCGTGCCGCAGCCACGGCGCTCCACCTTGGTGGATTCCACCATCACCAGGCCCGCGCCGCCAACCGCGAACCGGCCCGCGTTCATCAGGTGCCAATCCGTCGGAAAGCCCTTCTTGGCGGCATACTGATGCATGGGCGCGACGACGATGCGGTTCTTTACGGTGATCTCGCGCAGGGGCAGGGGCGTAAACAACATAGGTCTCGACATGAAATTCCCTCGAGCTTTTTTTTAAAGTTTTGCCGCAAACTGGCGGAGGTACTTGAGGCCTTCGATAGCACGGCTACCGTACCAAGACACCATCTTACCATCAATCGATAGCAGTTTTGGCTGCGACGAAATGGCATGGTCGTTCTTGAACGCATTGCGGTGCTTGGTGGCAAAGGGGAACGGCTCGGTAGAGAACAGCACCAAGTCCGCCTGGGCCAAAAGTGCTGGATCAATGGTCACCTCGGGATAGCGGCGGGCGGGGTCATGGCACAGGGTGCGCATGCCGAACAGAGCCAGCATACTGGCAATATAGGTATCCTGGGACACGGTCATCCAGGGCCGCTTCCAGATCAGATACAAAACCTTTCGCTCTGGCCAGCTTTCGCTTTGCTGTAATTCATCCTGCAGGTCCCCGACCAGCCGCGCCGCCTGTGCATGGCGTCCAAACAGGCCACCGATCAATTGAAATAGCGGGATATTATCAGCCGGGCTGTTGGGATGGGTGACCACGATCCGGGCGCCCAGCGCGCCGATCTGTTCGGCAAGTTCTTTTGGCGTTTCATCAATGTTGACCAGCACATGGCTGGGGCGAAGTGCGGCCAGCTTATCCAATTCGGAGGTTTTCGTGCCGCCGACAACGGGGATGGCATCGATCAGGCCTTCGGGCTCGATACAAAAGGCGGTGCGTCCAACCACTTGCGCCTGCAAATCCAGGGCGAACAGCAGCTCGGTCAAGCTGGGCACCAGGGATACGATGCGCGCCGGACCATTCATTGGAGCATGCTTGTTGCCAACCGCATCAATCAACACGTGGCACTGATCCCCATCATCATGTTAGCCTTCCATCCAACCAAGTGGATGATGATAACAAGCAAGTTTAGGAGTGGCGAGGGCATGACCGACGATCTTTTGGAACGCAAAGAGGGCCGGGTGGCTATTTTGACCATGAACCGGCCCGACCGCCTGAATGCCATGTCCGGCGCCATGCTGGATGCCATGTTGGAAGCCTTGGGCCGCCTGGGCAGTGATCCGGAAACGGGCTGTGTCATCCTGACCGGTGCCGGGCGCGGTTTTTGCGCCGGCGGCGACGTCAAGGCGATGGCCGAGGGGACGGAGTTTCCCGATGCCACCATGGAAGGCAAGGCGCAACAATTGCGGGCGAAGATGGAAACCTCGCGCCTGCTGCATGAAATGCCGAAACCCACCATTGCCATGGTGCGCGGTCCCGTCGCGGGCGCCGGACTGTCACTGGCCCTGGCTTGCGATATGCGGGTGGCCTCCGAGAGCATGAAAATGACCTCGGCCTTTGCCAATGTGGGCTATTCCGGTGATTTCGGCGGCAGCTATTTCCTGACCCGCCTTGTGGGTACCGCCAAGGCGCGGGAATTGTACTATACCGCTGATCGGGTTGAAGCGGCGGACGCCCTGGCGTTGGGTATCGTCAACCGCGTCGTGGCGGATGATGAGCTGGAAGCGGAGACAATGGCGCTGGCCGAGAAAATGGCCAACGGTCCGTCCATCGCGCTTGGCTATATGAAGCGCAACATGAACGCGGCGGAAACCGGCAGCCTGCGGGACTGTTTGGATCTCGAAGCCTGGCATCATACCCGCACCGGCATGACCGAGGACCACAAGGAGGCCGCGCAAGCCTTCGTGGATAAACGTACGCCTGTATTCAAGGGGCAATAGGCGCCGGATAGCGCCTTAGAACAAGAAAAGCCCTACCCCCACAATATTGCGGGTGGGGCTTCTATTTTTTCCGATATTCATCTGGCAAAAAGAACAGATAATCCACTTCGGCCATGGCCTTGTGGCAGGTAAAGCAGAAGCCGACATCTTCTGGGCTATCACCGACTGTATCGCCGATATAGCTGCCATCAGGCAGGATTTGGACAAAGCGCCAATCGCCCGTGGCCGGGCTGCGGCCCGGCGCCAGTTTTTGCATATAAAACAGCGCGCCGGGGAAAACCTCGCCCTTGTTGGTGACGGTATAGCTATCCTTGACCACCACGGCGCCCGGCGGCATTTTCTGACCCGCTTTCAGTTTGCCATAACCGGCCTTGGTGGCCGTCGCGTTGGCATAATTATTGACGTACCGGTTGCCATGGGTGTCGGACAGGTAGGGCGCAATATTAAAGCGCCGCCAGCTGGGATAGTTTTTGGCAATCGCATCCCGCGAGGGGGCATAGCCGTCGGCCATGGTCTTTTCGACCGATTGATAGATAGACTGCGCCTTCGCGGGCGGCAACTCACCGGGGCGGGTGAGGCGCAAATGTTCTTCTTCTGCCGCTTGGCCCGGTCCGATCAGGGCCAGGCCGACAATCGCGGCAAGGGAAAGACGATGCAAGCGGGACATGATGCTCTCCATCAATGGCTGCGTCATGGAGATGATGTGGGAAGGGCGCGCCCCGGGGGAAGCCCAAAAGCGTTGCTGTCACGCAGCTTTGATCTGGCGGTGAAGCCTGGCGCTCGGCTATTCCGCGGCTATATCGGCGTTTTGTGCCGTCTTTAGAACACCTTGCAAGGCAGCGCCGTCCGGATCGCTCAGGGCGGCTTCACGGGCGGCGGCGACCGCCCGGGCCGCACCTTCCGCCGCCATTTCCCCTCTCAGGGTGGGGACCACAAGAGTTGCCATGATGCCGTCAAAGCTGTCGCGGCCATGGCGGTGGGTCTGGCCGTAACCTTTCAACAGACGCTGACAGGCGGCGATTTCCGCGGCCAGATCCAGATCAAGGGCAGCTGCCTTGGCGATGTCGGCGATCCAGTGGTCGATCAAAGGTTGTTCGCTGTGATAGCGGTGGCCCATGGTACGCAGGGCACGGAGCGAGGCCAAAAGGCGAAGCAGCAAATGGCCCCACAATGATGTGCTGGTGATGGTCATGCCAATATTCAGGCGCTCGCGTAGACCGGCCCGATCGGCGGCGGCCAAAAGCGGCATGGCAATCCAGCGCGGCAACAGCGCGGCGGCTTCATCCAGACCTGGTTTGAGATATTCCCTGATCCGCACGGGTTCGCTCGGCTTGGCGCCGACTTCGGCTCGGATTCGGGCCTGGCGTTCGGGCTGTAATTTCGTCTTGGCAACCTGAATGACATCCTCATAGGCCATCCATAACGCCAGATAACGCGCCACCTCGCGCACCAGGTCGCCATGGCCGTCCGCATCCCGCTCGGCCCGGTCGATGCGCATCAAGCGTTTCAGGTAAAGCTCGGCATAAGCCAGATTTTGATACTCAAACAGGCGGTTGACGCCTTCGCGTAATATCGTTCGGGCAGGGCCGGGGAATTCCTCGCGCACGCGATGTTGCAATTGTTCGACCATGGGCGGGTCGGCGCGCCAGGGCCGCTTCAACTCGCCGTCCGGTACCAGGGCGACCATATCGCCCCGTTCGACGGCGGCGTATCCGGCCCGGAAAGCCGCCAGATTGGCCTCGACCGCGCGCCCTGTGTCGCGGATCGCCGTTTCGAAGCCTTCCGCTGGAATGGGCAGACGGTTGGTGCCTGCGATCGCACCCAGCAGAACCGAATTAATGACGCTGTCGTGCTCTCTGGCCATGGCTTCCATATCGAATAGCACGGCCTGTTGGGCCAAGGTGCCGGCGGCCTTGACCGCGCGGCTGCCGTCAAAGCGGCCATCGCCCATGGCGGTGCGCTCGGCCACCGAAAAGACCCGGTGGGTGGAGGCGATCAGCGTCGTGCAATTGGGCGTGACAAAGCCGTTCTGCATGGCACGCGCGGCCTCGATCAATTCAGAGGCGACCATGATATCGACGCTGCCCGCGAGGGGATAAAGCGACATAATCGGCCGTGGTTGGGCTGTCCCGCCAGTCTCTAGGGGCTGCATTTCAATATAATAGGTTGTCGCACCGGTGCGCTGGGCGACGCCGGGAATAGAGGTGCTTTGCACCGCCAGGCCATGCGCCATGGCGGCATCGACCAGCCATTGCCGCAAAACGCCGCCGCCTTCACCGCCCATGGCGGCGATCAACAGACCAATGGGCCGGGTTTGTTCAATTGCCTGGGTCATGGCCTCTAAATCCGCACCTTGCTCATATCGCCCAGTAGATAACGGTTCAGAGCATCTCTGAAACGGTCCCATGGGTTCGGATTGCGCACGATCTCGACCTTGTAGAACGAGGGGCAGAGCACCGCTGCGTGGGCGACTTCGCCACACAGGCCACAGCCGACGCAGCTGTCCAGCACCGTGGTGACCGGATCATCACGCAAGGGGTCGGGATTGACCTTGATGGTCAGGGAGGGGCAGCCCGACAGACGGATACAGGCGTGGTCGCCCGTGCAGGTTTCGTCATCGACGCCGAACCGCGTGCGTATGTCGCGCTGGCCGCTTTGCAGGCGGGCGGCGATTTCGGGCCGGATGCGGCGCTGCCGCGCCAACTGGCATTCGCTGTCGGCAACGATCACCCGCAGCCCTTTGCCTTGCCCGGTCAAGGCTTTGCGCAGTGTCTTCATCACCCGCCCGACGCGGTAGTTCGGCACCTTGCGCAGCCAGTTTGCACCCAGGCTTTTGATCACCTTCTCGATGGAGACGCCGGTAATGCGGCCTGCCTGTCCGCGCAAAGTGGACGGCACGAATTGCCAGCCGGTGGCCGAGGTGTAACCGTTCTTGATGACCATGAGTACGCCATCGGCTTTGTTGAACAACGCGGAAGAGACACCGTTGGTGACACCGTTGTGCCAAAAGCCGCCGTCCCCCATGATCGAAATCACCCGCTTGCCGAAATTCGGCGCCACGCCTGCGGCGCTGGATAGCCCCAGGCCATAGCCTAGGACCGTATGGCCCAAATTGAATGGGGGCAGGGTGGAAAAGGTGTGACAGCCGATATCGCAGGAAACATGCGTCGGGCCCAGATCTTTCTCCAAGATGCGGATGGCGCTGAACAGGGGCCGTTCGGGACAGCCGGTGCAAAAGGTCGGTGGCCGGGTCGGCACCAGATCGCCGAGCAATTCCGCCGCCTTGGCTTTGTACTGATCAAGCGCGCGGATTGGCGCGGTCGCGGCCGCCAAATCAATGCCCGCCGGTTTCGCCTGATCGAGAAAAGCCGAAAGCCCGCGCAAAACCACTTCCGCCGTATATTCTCCGGCCATGGGGAGGGGACCCTTGCCAATCACCTTGGTCTGTAAATCAGCCTTGCGCAGGATAACGTTGACGGCCTCTTCCAAATAGTCGGGTTGCCCTTCCTCGACCATGAAAATCGCCGATTTACCGGCGCAGAACTCCGATACCTCATCGGGAACCAGGGGATAGGTGACGTTCAGGGCCAAAATTGGTATGCGGCTGTTGCCTGCGGCATCCGCCAGTCCGGCCTGCACCAGGGCGCGCAGGGTCGCGTTATAGAGCCCGCCCTGACAGATGATGCCCACATCATCAATATCGCCCGCGAAATGATCGTTCAGCCGCCGCTCTCTAATAAAATTGATGGCCTGGGGCATGCGCACCTCGACCTTGTGCTTTTCCTGGGCATAGGTCGAAGGAGGCAGGGTGATGCGGGCAAAATCGTGGACCGGCTCCTCGATCACCCGGTTGCGGTTGAACTGGCCAGCCTTGTTATCCGAAGCAGGGAAGGCGCCATGCACATGACAGGCCCGAATACGCAGTTCCAGCATTACCGGCGTGCTGGAATGCTCCGACAGCTCAAACCCTTGTTCGACCATATGGACGATGGTTTCCAAATCCGGGCGCGGATCCAGCAGCCAAATCTGGGATTTGGTGGCGAAAGCATGGGTGCGCTCCTGCAGAATTGACGAGCCTTCGCCGTAATCTTCGCCCAGTACAATCATCGCGCCGCCCGTGACGCCGGCGGAAGCCAGGTTGGACAGGGCATCGGAGGCCACATTGGTGCCAACGGTGGATTTCCACGTTACCGCGCCGCGCAGGGGATAGTTGATCGAGGCGCCCAACATGGCGGCGGCGGCGGCCTCGGAGGTCGAGGTTTCCAGATGCACGCCCAACTCGCTCAGCAGATCCTCGGCGTCCACCAGCACATCCATCAGATGGCTGATCGGCGCGCCCTGATAGCCGCCGACATAACTGATACCGGATTGCAGCAACGCCTTGGTAACGGCCAGAATACCTTCGCCATGAAAGGTTTCACCCTGGCCCAGGCGCAGCTGTTTGACCTCTTTCGCAAACGAACGTTCCATGCCTATGGCTCCCCATTAGTCACGCACGCAAAGTGCGCCGCCAACAGGCCTCTGTCAACGCCGGACGACGGCAAATGGTGCGAGATTTCACAGGTTCCAAGGTGTTTTTCTAATTATGCCGTGCAGGCTGATCGGATTATATTGGCAACAGTCACGATTTAGACAAAATCAGGTTGGGGGAGACGGCCATGAAACCGATATTACACACTTTGAGCGCGGCGATTTTTGCGGTTGGAATTGGCGCGGCCATGGCTGGCCCGGCAGCCGCCGAAATGTCGGCGGCGATGCAACGTCAGGCGGCGATGAAAGCCATCGGCGGCCACATGAAAGCTCTTGGTGCGGTGGCCAAGCGGAAGGCGGCCTATTCCGTCGCCATACCGGTGCATGCCCAGGCCATTCATGACGCCGCCCTGACCATGGGGTTGTTGTTTCCCGACGGCTCGGGTGGTGCGGGGACACGGGCGAAGCCGGAAATCTGGACTGATGCGGCTGGTTTCTCCGCCAAGATCGACGCCTTGGCCGCGGTCACGCCGACGCTGGTGGCCGCCGCGAAAACCGGTGATGCCGGCGCTATTGGCGGGGCCCTAAAAATTGTTGGCAAATATTGCGGTGGCTGCCACAAACCGTACCGCGTGCCAAAAAAGTAACTACGGCGCGTTGCCAGGCCAGACGTTTTAGAAGAAAAATAATGTTTTGTTTCAATTCGATATTTATTTTATTTAATCAAAAATATTAAATAATATGACGCAATGGCTGGGTTTGACGGCGAGCCAGAAAAAAAGCGACCATAAACTTTGCCCACGACATATGCCGTGACGAATGTCCATGTCGCCGTACCATTCTTGGCCGCAATTCGCCGTTGCTTGTGCGGCCAGCCGCCTAACCAGTCATGCTCTGGCGGTGTTGCGAAACGTTACCCCGGCCACTCAGCGGACTCCCCGATTGGTCAACTACGAACCAGGACAGGGCCCACGGATGGCACCTAAAAGATCTTCGCTCTTCGCTTACATCCAGCACAAACCGCTGGGTCGTCTTTTGATCGTGCTAATTTTCGGTCGCCCGAAAATTAATCGACAATGACGATCTTATCGGCCGCGGTCTTGCCATTGCGGCCGGCCGTCAGTTCGTATTCGACCTTCTGACCTTCGTTCAGAGTAGATAGGCCGGCCTGCTCGACGGCGGAGATGTGTACAAACGCATCCGTGGAGCCGTCGCTGGGCTCGATAAATCCATACCCTTTAGTTGGGTTGAACCATTTAACTGTTCCTGTTGGCATTGCTCTTCGTCCCGGAATACTTCGAATTTTAAAAGTACCGTAGACTTAAGGCATCTACGAATCGATGCGCTTTCGACCACAGAACTTCCACGATGAGATATCGTAGCAGAAATTTGACGATAACCGATGGCAATTTACATGGCGATGGGAACAAGGCAAAGTTATTGAATGTTTTTGTGGTGCTTTCATCGCAAAATGCGACAAATATGTCACAAAGTATTGTGTGGCGTATCATAACGCCAAGGTTGGCTGTGTGTTTTCCTTTATGGAATGGGAGTTTGTGATGCCTAGGCAAATAATCGATATATCCATATTTCTTGAAAACGACGTGATTTCGGACCCACCGGGATCCCAGCCGAAGATTGAATACATCGATCATCAGGCCTCGGTCCCGGGCATGACGGCATTTTTTCCCGGGTTGGAAAAAGACGATCTACCCGATGGCGAAGGCTGGGCCGTGGAGCGTGTCGCCCTGTCCACCCATAATGGTACGCATCTCGATGCACCCTATCATTTCGCCTCCACGATGAACCGGGGAGAGCGCGCTATCACCATTGATGAAGTGCCCCTGGAATGGTGTTTTCAGCCCGGGGTGAAACTGGATTTCCGGCACTTTGGTGATGGCTATGTGGCGACGGCGGATGATGTCGAGGCGGAATTGAAGCGTATCGGCCATACCCTTGCGCCGTTGGAAATCGTCGTGGTCAATACGGCGGCGGGAACGGCATTTGGCGGCGACAATTATGTCGATACGGGATGTGGCATGGGGCTTGAGGCGACGATGTATTTGCTGGAGCGCGGCGTCCGTTTGACCGGCACCGATGCCTGGTCCTGGGATGCCCCGTTCAGCTTTACCGCCCAGCGTTACCGTGAAAGCAAGGAAGCCGCGATCATATGGGAGGGGCACCGGGCCGGCCGCAATATTGGCTATTGCCATATTGAAAAGCTGCACAATCTGGAATGTTTGCCCGCCACGGGCTTCACCGTCGCCTGTTTCCCGATGAAAATCAGGGGTGCGTCCGCCGGCTGGACACGTGCCGTGGCGATTATCGAGGACTGATCCGTATGTGGTGGTTAAGTACGCGGTGGCGGGCGCTATTGTTGTCCCTATTGGCTGGTTCTGGCGTCACGGCGGCGAGCGCCGAGGGCGAAATGGTGCGTCACCTGCCCGGGCAGCCGTTGACGGCGCTGTTCGCCGACGGCGGCCGGATCATCGCCAGGCTCGGCACGCCACAGGGGCCGGATTTTTACAGCCTGGGGCTACGCGGCGACAAGGCGTTTCTGACCCGGCTGCCTAACTATCGCCGCCCGGCCATGAAGCGACGGAATGACATGCTGCCCGACGGTGTTATCACCCGGGGAAACCGGGATATTGCCGCCGCCTGGCTGACCGGGCCAACCCAACGCTATGATCATGGTGTCCTGGGCGATGCCATCGAGGCCTCGGGCGTGCGGGTGCAAAAGCGCGACGGACAGGTTTTGTCCTTTACCCTGCCCAAGGATTCCGTGTTCGAGGACCGCCGCGCGCGGCTTGTGGATTTGGACGGCGATGGCGGTGATGAATTGCTGGTCGTGCGCTCCTATCTGGCGGCGGGGGCTGCTCTGGCTGTTTTGCGCCCGAAGAACGATGCTTTGGTTCTGGTCGCCGAGACCGGGCCCATCGGTCTGCCTCACCGCTGGCTGAACCCGGCGGGGGTGGCGGATTTTGATGGTGACGGCAGGCTTGAGGCCGCCGTGGTGGTGACGCCGCATATTGGCGGCACCTTGAAGTTTTTTGAGTTACGCAAGAATCGCTTGCGTCTGGAATGGTTGGGCGAGGAATGGTCGGCGCCTGGTTTTTCGAATCATGCCATGGGCAGCCCTATTCAGACCATGGCGGTGGCGGTGGATTGGGGACAGGCGTGGGGGAAGGGGCAGGTTCTGCATTTACCCAATGCCCGGCGCACCGGCCTGCGCCAGGTTTTTTTCAAGGATGGCGGCTATCGAATACGGGATCTGGCCCGCCATGAGCGGCACATTGTCACAGCCCTGTTTGCCGCGGATTTGGACGAAGACGGCTGGAAAGAGGTGGTTTACGGCTTGGGCAATGGGGAATTGGTAATCCTGCGCCGCTCACCCGCTCCGAAAAGCCAGTAATCGGTTCAAATGAACAGTTCAAGAAAGGCTCGCGAAAGCTTGTTTTTTTTGGCCATATCTGGTTATTGGCAAGGGGGAACGAACTGGTTACATTGCCTGACGCGACGGACGCCAATATCCAAGCGCCAAGCGGTGTCAGCCGTTTCTATAACTTTAGGATTTGTGAACCAGAATTAGCAGCAACCCATGGCGGATATCGGCGTCGACGAAACGGATGGTCGGCGGAACGTAACCGGTGAAACCCATGGATAGCTAAGACACGCGGAACCCCACCCATTATGCAAATTAGCGTTTGAGACATGGTAACAAGCACAGCAATTCAGCTTGAGCCGACCGGCACCCCACGCGAAGAAGTGGAATCGGTCGTCGTACGGTTTGCCGGCGATAGCGGCGACGGTATGCAATTAACGGGCAGCCAATTCACCCTGGCGACCGCCCTGGCCGGAAACGACCTGGCGACCTTCCCGGATTTTCCGGCGGAGATCAGAGCGCCCATCGGTACCACCTTCGGGGTGTCCGCGTTCCAGATCAATTTTGGCGCCCGCAAAATCGCCACCGCCGGCGATGCGCCGGATGTGCTGGTGGCCATGAACCCCGCCGCCCTGAAAGTCAATCTGGGCGAAGTCAAAACGGGGGGTACCATCATTATCGATACCGGTACCTTCACGGCCCGTAATCTGAAGAAGGCCGGCTTTGATACCGATCCCTTGGAAGATGACAGCCTGGATGGTTTCCAGGTTCTGACCATGGATATTTCCAAGCTGACCACGGAAGCGGTGAAGGAACACGGCGTTTCCAATAAGGAAGCCCTGCGCTCCAAGAACATGTGGACCTTGGGGCTGATTTATTGGCTCTATGACCGGGACCGCGAGCCGACGGTTAATTACCTGCGAACAAAATTCGCCAAGCTACCTAATATTGCCGAGGCGAACATCGCGGCGATGAATGCCGGCCATATTTTTGGCGAGACTGCCGAATTGCCCGGCGACATGCGTGGCTTCACGGTTCGCCAGGCGGATATCGCGCCGGGGCTGTACCGTGCCGTCACGGGGTCCGAGGCCTTGGCCTGGGGCCTGGCGGCCGGCACCAAGCTGGCCGATTTGCGCTTGGTCCTGGCCTCCTATCCGATAACGCCAGCCTCCAACCTGCTGCATATTCTGGCCGGCATGAAGCAATTCGATGTGGTCACCTTCCAGGCGGAGGATGAAATCGCCGCCGTCTGTGCCGCGATTGGAGCATCCTTTGCCGGCTCCCTCGGCCTCACGACGTCGTCGGGTCCGGGTGTGGCCTTGAAGGGCGAGGCGATCGGCCTGGCAATCGGGGCTGAATTGCCGTTGATCGTCGTCAATGTTCAACGCGCCGGGCCGTCCACCGGGATGCCGACCAAGACCGAACAGTCGGATCTTTTTCAGGCGGTCTATGGCCGCAATGCCGATGCGCCTTTGGTTGTCCTGGCCGCGTCGTCACCGGCCAATTGTTTCGAAATTGGCATCGAAGCGGTACGTCTGGCAACCAAGTACATGACGCCGGTGATGTTGTTGAGCGATGGCTACATGAGCAACGCGTCCGAGCCGTGGCTGATCCCGGATTTCAACGACTACGAACCGTTCCCGGTGAAATTCGCGACCCCCGATCTGGCCGGCGATGAAGGATTCCTGCCGTTCTCCCGCGATGATGAAACCCTGGCGCGGCCCTGGGCCCCGCCTGGTACGCCGGGCTTGCAGCACCGCATCGGCGGCATTGAACGCGAGGATGGCACAGGCAATATCTCCTACGATGCCGACAACCATCAACGCATGACCGATCTGCGTGCCGCCAAGATCCGCGGCATTGCCAAGGACATCCCCTTGCAGGGCGTGGAACAGGGTAATAAGACCGGCAAGCTGGCCGTGGTCGGCTGGGGCTCCACCTACGGTCCCATCAGCCGTGCCGTCGGCAACATGCGCGATCAGGGCTATGACGTCAGCCATGTTCATCTGCATCACATCTGGCCCCTGCCAAGCAATCTTGGTGATCTTTTGGCCGGCTTCGAGCAGGTTTTGGTACCGGAAATGAACAACGGCCAACTGGTCACGGTTCTGCGCGCCGAATATCTGGTGCCCGCAGAGCCGATGAACAAGGTCAATGGCCAGCCGTTTAAAATTTCCGAAATCGAGGACGCCATCGAAAACCACCTTGATGGAACATCTGGAGAAGCGAAATGAACGCGCCAGCAAAGCCGACCGCGCTGAAGGCGAAGGATTTCGCCTCTGATCAGGAAGTTCGTTGGTGCCCGGGTTGTGGCGACTACGCCATTTTGAAGGGCGTGCAAAAAGCCCTGGCCGATATTGGTACGGCGCCTGAAAATGTCGTCTTTATATCGGGCATCGGCTGCTCCTCGCGGTTTCCCTATTACATGTCGACCTATGGTTTCCACACCATTCATGGCCGGGCGCCCGCCTTCGCCACCGGCGTCAAGCTGGCCAATCCTGAGATGGATGTCTGGCTGGTAACCGGTGACGGCGATGGTCTGTCCATCGGCGGCAACCACATGCTGCATGCCTTGCGGCGTAATGTGAACATGCAGATCATGCTGTTCAATAACGAGATCTATGGCCTGACCAAGGGGCAGTATTCGCCGACCTCGAAGCAGGGCACACGCTCGCCTTCGACACCCATGGGCTCGATCGATCGGCCGCTATCGCCGGTGCTCTTTGCCTTGGGCGCCAATGCCTCGTTCGTGGCCCGTGCCGTCGATACACAGCAAAAGCACATGCCCGGCATCCTGCAGCGGGCGCATGCCCATCAGGGCGCCTCATTCGTGGAAATTTATACCAATTGCATTGTCTATAATGACGGCGCCTTCAGCTCATTCGCCGAAAAAAGCACCGCCGCCGATGGCGAGTTGGTGTTGGAGCATGGCCAGCCGATGATTTTCGGCCAGGACAGGGACAAAGGTATTCGGATGAAGCCTGGCGCCATTGAATTGGAAGTGGTGCAGCTTGGTGTTGATGGCGTCACCGAGGCTGATCTGCTGTGTCATGACGAAACCAACCGGGTCCTGGCGGGCCTGTTGGGCGCCATGCACAACCCGGAGTTTCCGGTTGCCGTTGGCGTGTTGTATTGTGAAGATGCAGAAGCCTACGATACGGCGGTTTATCAACAAGTTGATGCGGCCCGTGCAGCTGATGGCGTGGCTGATATCAATACGCTGCTGCGTAGCGGGGCGACCTGGACGGTGGGGGACTAGAGCAATTTTCAATTGCTCGATTCTTAAGAGTCTGAGCGCATTTTTTCCATGCGCTTTAGGTCCGGGGCGACCTTGTAAAGTAACCTTGCTGTTCCCAGCCGGGAAGAGCGGAAAAAGAATAACAGGGGGGTTAGGCTATCCATGCCCATTAGCGTGGCTATCGTGGGCTCGGGCCCAAGCGGATTTTATACCGCCGAGGCTTTGGCCAAGTCGGATACCGACTGTCAGATTGATATTATCGAGCGTCTGCCGGCGCCACATGGTTTGATCCGTTACGGCGTGGCGCCTGATCATCAGACCACCAAGAACGTGTCGCGGGCCTTTGATAAGACCGCCGCCCGTGACGAGGTCCGGTTTTACGGCAATGTCGATGTGGGCGGGGACTTGAGCTTGGACGACTTGCGCGCCATGTACGATGCGGTGGTCATCGCCATCGGCTCGCCCGAGGATAACAAGCTTGGCATTCCAGGCGAAGACAAGGACGGCGTGATCGGTTCCGCCGCCTTTGTCGGTTGGTACAACGGCCATCCCGATTTTGTTGATCTGGATCCGAACCTGGACACCGCTAATGTCTGCGTCATCGGCAATGGCAACGTGGCCATCGATATTGCCCGCCTGCTGGTCAAGACCCGGGGCGAGCTGTCTCCTTCCGACATTACCAACGACGCCCTGGACGCGATCCAGGCTTCGTCCATCACGGATGTCTACATGCTGGGCCGGCGCGGGCCGGTCGAGGCTAAATTCACCAACGTGGAATTGCGCGAGATGGGCAAGCTGGAAATTTGTGTGCCACAGATTGATGGCGGCATTATTCCCGATGCGGTGCCCGAGGATATGGAGATGTCCGACCGGGACCGCCGCCTGCGCGACAAGAACCTGGACACCTTGCGGGAATTTGCCCCCCGGGCAGCGGACGAACTGCCCAAACGAGTGCATTTTCAATTCTTTGCCGCGCCCCGCGAAATCCTGGGCGGTGACAAGGTCGAAGGCATCCGCATGGAACGGACCGAGGTCGTCGATGGCCGTGCGGTGGGTACCGGCGAATTTTTTGAAATCGAGACCTCGTTGGTGCTGCCGGCGGTGGGCTATCGTTCCGGCGGCTTGGAAGGCTTGCCCTTCAACGATGATTGGGGCGTTGCGATCTCCGATGAGGGCCGGGCCGGCGATGGCCTCTACGTCGTGGGCTGGATCAAGCGCGGCCCCACGGGCGTTATCGGTACCAACCGGCCCGATGGCCAGCAGGCCGCGAAGCAGATTTTGGAAGATATTGCCGCCGGTTCAAAGCCGGGCCGCGAAGCCCTGGAAGCGGCCATCGCCAAGAATGGCGGGCGAATTGTCAGTTACGATGATTGGTTGACCCTGGATGCGCATGAAAAGGCCGCCGCCCGCGAGGGCGCGCCACGGGAAAAATTGATTACCGTTGCGGCCATGTTAGGGGTTCTGGACGGCGCCTAGTGCCTCGCGTAGGTTCTGCATATGGCTAGTTATTTTCGCCCCACGGAACTATCCCAGGCCCTGGCGGCCTTGTCCGAATGCGCGCTGACCATCGTTGCCGGCGCGACCGACTATTATCCAACCCAGGTTGGCCGGCGGGCGGATCACGATATTCTGGATCCGAGCGCGATCGAGGCTCTCCACGGCATCGAAGCCGAGGGGGATTATTGGCGCATTGGCGCCATGACCACCTGGCGTGATCTGATGGATGCTGAATTGCCCCCCTGTTTTGACGGTTTGAAAGCCGCTGCACGCCAGGTCGGCGGCCCGCAAATTCAGAATACCGCGACCATCGCCGGTAATTTGTGCAACGCCTCGCCGGCGGCCGACGGTGTGCCGCCACTGTTGTGCCTGGAGGCGGAGGTCGTCTTGCAGTGTCGGGTGGGCGCCCGGCGGGTACCGCTGTCGAAATTTATCCTGGGCAATCGGCGCACAGTTTTGGCACCCGACGAGATGCTGACGGCAATAGAGGTGCCGCAACATCTGGAACAGGCGCGATCCGGGTTCATCAAGTTGGGCGCGCGCAGCTCGTTGGTGATCTCCATCGTCATGGCCGCCGGTGTGCTGCAGCTCGATGGCGCGGGTCGCGTTATGCGGGCCGGATTGTCGGTTGGCGCCTGTTCAGAGGTGGCCCAACGGCTGTCTGTTCTGGAAGCGGCGCTGGTCGGGCAGGTGCCTATCGGCGATCTGGTGAAGCCTGAGCATTTCGCGACGCTATCGCCGCTTGATGATCACCGTGGCACCGCCGGTTATCGCCTGGATGCCGCCGTAACCCTGGTCAGGCGTTTGTTGGAGGAGCTGAGCCCATGAGCGCGGATAAAGTGGCCATGAGTTTCTTCCTCAATGGCCAGCGGCACGAGATGGAACTGTCGCCCATGGCCAGGCTGTCGGAAACCCTGCGCGATGAATTCGGCTATACCGGGGTCAAGATCGGCTGCGACGCCGGTGACTGCGGCGCTTGTACAATTGTCATGGACGGCCGCCAGGTCTGCTCGTGCCTAGTGCCGACCGCGCGGATGGATGGCGCCATGGTGGTCAGTGCCGAGGGTATGATGGCGAACGGTTTCTTGAACCGGGTGCAGGATGCCTTCCTGCGGCACGGCGCGGTGCAATGCGGTGCCTGTACCCCCGGCATGCTGGCCGCCGCCACTGATATCGCCGCCGCCTACCACCATCCCAGCCGGGAACAGGTTCTCGATGGTCTGGCCGGCGTTCTGTGCCGTTGCACCGGCTATAGCACCATTGTCCAGGCGGTACAGGATGCCGGGCGTGACCCGGTTGCGACCGCCGCTGCCCCTGGCCCCGCCGTGGGCGCCAGCCTTGCCCGCACTGACGCCCTGGACAAATTGACCGGCGCGGCCGACTTCGGCGCCGATGCCATTCCCGATGACGCGCTGTGGCTGCGGGCGGTACGCTCGCCCCATCCGGCGGCGACCTTTACCATTGGTGATCTGGCACCGTTGCATGAACGCCATCCCGGCCTCGTCAAAGTACTGCACTGGGCCGATGTGCCGGGCAACAAATGCTATGGCATCTATCCCGATTTAAAGGATCAGCCGGTATTTGCGAATGGCGAGGTGCGCTATCGCGGCGAGGCGGTCCTGGCCCTGGTTGGTGAACGCGGCGCGATCGCGGCGATCGCCGATGATGAAGTGCCAATCTTGTACAAGGTTCTGCAACCGGTGATCGGGTTGGAAGCGGCCATGGCCGAAGGCGCCCGGCAATTGCACGGCGACCGGCCCGGTAATCTGTTGATTGATGCCAGTTTGCGCAAAGGTGATAGCGCCGCGGCGTTTGCTGACTGCGCCCATACCGCGGCGGGGCAATGGCGCACGGGTTTTGTCGAGCATGCCTATATCGAACCTGAAGCCGGTTTCGCCCAACGGCGCGGCGAGAGGTTGGAAATTCATGTCACCACCCAGACGCCTTATATGGACCGCGACGAGGTGGCCTTGATCATGGGCTTGGAACAGGCGCAAATCCGCATCGTGCCGACGGTCTGTGGCGGTGGTTTCGGCGGCAAGCTGGATCAATCGGTACAGCCCATGTTGGCGGTGGCGGCCTGGACGCTGGAGCGTCCTGTGGCCTGCGTCTACAGCCGCCCTGAAAGCATGGCGGCCTCCACCAAGCGGCATCCGTCACATATCGCGGCGCGCTTTGGCTGCGACAAGGACGGGCGCTTGCAGGCCATGGAGATGACGGCGGATTTCGATACCGGCGCCTATGCCTCCTGGGGCCCGACGGTGGCGGGTCGGGTGCCGGTTCATGGCAGCGGGCCATATCATCTACCCAGCGCCCGGATTGATGCCCAGGCGATCCTGACCAATGGCCCGCCCAGCGGGGCTTTTCGGGGCTTTGGGGTGCCGCAAATCGCCCTGGCGCACGAAGCATTGATGGACGATCTGGCGGCCCAGGCCGGCTTGGATCCATTGGAATTCCGCTTGAAGAATGCCTTGCGGGCCGGCGATCGGACGGCGACCGGGCAACTGCTGGAAGCCAGCGCCGGACTGGATCAATGCCTTGAGGCTTTGCGGCCCCATTGGCGGCAGGCCCGGAGCGATGTCGAGGTTCATAACGCCGGCGATCCCGTGGTGCGCCTGGGCGTTGGTTTGGGCTGCATGTGGTATGGCTGCGGCAATACGGGGATGAGCAATCCGTCCACCGTGCGTGTCAGCCGTTCAGCCGATGGCCAAATCACCCTGTACAATGGCGCCGTCGATATTGGGCAGGGCAGTTATACCATCATGCGGCAGATCTGCGCCGACGCCCTGGGCGTGCCGGTCGAGGCGATCAAGCAGGTTACCGGCGATACGGATCTGACGCCGGATGCCGGCAAGACCTCCGCCTCGCGTCAGACCTATGTCACGGGCAGGGCGACGGAACTGGCGGCACAGGACCTACGCCGGCAAATCGAGGCCTTGGAGGGCGTCAACGAAGGCGTTGCGCTGGAAGCCGAGGCTAGCTTTGATCCACCGGCCACGCCGTTGGATGAAAATGGCCAGGGCGAACCCTATGGCACCTATGCCTTCGCCGCCCAGATGGCCGTCGTCGCGGTTGATACGGAGTTGGGCACGACAAAGGTTGTGCGAATGGTCGCGGCCCACGACGTGGGCAAGGCGATCAATCCGGCCCTGGTCGAAGGACAAATCCAGGGCGGCATCGCCCAAGGACTGGGCCTGGCCTTGATGGAGGAATATCTTCCCGGGCGAACCGAAAATCTGCATGATTATCTGATCCCCACCGTGGGCGATATGCCGGCAATGGAAATCATCCTGATCGAGGATCCGGACCCCAATGGCCCACAAGGCGCCAAGGGGGTGGGCGAGCCCGGGTTGGTGCCGACCGCGCCGGCAATTCTGGCCGCGATCAAATCGGCTACAGGAGTTAGTATCCATCAGATACCGGCGACCCCCGATCGGGTGCGCGCCGCGATCTTGGCCCAAGGCGTAACGGGAGGAGTAAAGCGATGAGCGATTTAGTACGTTGCGATGCCTGTCCGGTGCTCTGCCGCATTCGCGACGGCAGGGCCGGAGCCTGCGACCGCTATGCCAATCAGGGCGGTGAACTGGTCCGCCTCGATCCTTTGTTGGTGGCGCAACGGACCCTGGATCATGACGGCGCCATGGTGCCGTTCCTACAGTCAGCGGAGGAATGGGATGGTGCCCTAGTGGCGGGGGCGGAAAGCTTCATTACCGGCGTTGGTTCGACCACGACCTATCCCGACTACAAACCGGCGCCGTTCATCGTCTCTTCCAAGGCCGGCGGCGTGGATATGGTCACCGTGGTCTCGGAAGGCATTTTCAGCTATTGCGGCCTGAAGGTTAAAATCGATACAGACCGTTTTCTCGGTGACGAGCAAAAGGCCGTGCGTTGCCAGGGCGAACAAGTCGGCCATGTCAGCACGGCGGAATACGGCAGCCAGATGCTGGCCCTGGGCGGTGTGCGTCACCTAACGGGCGGCAGCAAGAAAGAAGGCGCGGTAACCTGCCAGATGATGCTGGATCTATGCCAGGGCGGGGCCGTGGAACTGAGCGTCGATGATGGTGCTGCGGTCGTGGTCCAGGCAGGTCAGGCCCCCATCGTTGATGGCGCCCACGAAGAACGCATGCGGGTCGGCTGTGGTTCGGCCACCATCGGTATGTTCGCCCCGCAATGGCATGGTCTGGCTGACGAAGTGGTGGTGGTGGACGATCACATCACCGGCGTCTTGAGCGAACATCAGGCTGGCAAGTTTCTTGATATGCCCACGGCGGGCGTGCGCGTGCGGGGCCGGCGCTCAACACCGGGGCGCTATTTTCAGGTCGCCGGGCATGGCGACGGCTGGGGCGGCACGGATGTCACTGATCCGCTATCTATTATTGACCGGATCGAGGCCAAAAATGCCTGGCCCGGCCTGCGCCTGTTGATGGTCAGTACGACGGGTGAGGACTCAGCCTATTTCGTCCTTGATGATGACTTGGCACCAGTGGCGGCTGAAATGCCGGCGTCATTGCGGGCGGTGGTTGATCGGATCGCCGAAAATTGCGAACCCGCTCTTTGCAGCGTCCTGTTCATGGCGGGGGCGGGCGGCTCGCTCAGGGCCGGGGTGACGGAAAACCCGGTGCGACTGACGCGATCCGTGCGGGCAAATGTGACGCGGGTCAGTTGCGGTGGCGCGCCGGTGTATATCTGGCCGGGCGGCGGCATTACCTTGATGGTGGATGTAACACGTATGCCCATTGGTTCCTTTGGCTATGTTCCGACGCCGGCATTGGTCGCACCCATCGAATTCACTCTGCCTCTCGCGGACTACGAGGCCATGGGGGGTTATATGGATGCGGTTCAATCGGTTGACGAGGTCCTGGCCTCGGGCGTCGCGCGCAGCCTGCCCTGGCGTGGGGAAAACCCCTGGCCATTGTCGTCCGGAAACTAGTCGTGAACAGACCGGAAGCAGTTTTCGGCGCCGATGGCCGGCTGTTCCTGCGCCATGGTCCCATAGAATTGATTGTTGAAATGTTCGGCGCCGAGGCTGAGGTGGCGCGGGCCTATGATCAGGCGCGGCAATATGCGGACGGTCTGCTGGAAGAATTGGTCAAGGAGCTTACCCTGCTGCGCCGGCCCCTGGGCGCGGCCTATCCGATGTTCCACGGCGCGGTTGCCAAGGCGATGGCACGGGCGGCCTGGCCGCATCGCGGTGTGCACATTACGCCCATGGCGGCCGTGGCGGGCGCCGTCGCCGATGGCGTCCTGGCGGCTGCGGTTGCTGGCTGCGAGCTTGAAAAAGGCTATGTCAATAATGGCGGCGATATCGCTTTTCATCTTGCGCCGGGCGCCTGGCTGGAGGCCGGCGTGGTGGCGGATTTGGGCCACGGCGGCCTGTCGGGTAAAGCGCGTTTGCGCCATGACATGGCCATTCGCGGTATTGCCACATCCGGCTGGCGAGGCCGTAGCCAATCCCTGGGGATCGCGGATGCGGTGACCGTTCTGGCATCGACGGCGGCCCAGGCGGACGCGGCGGCGACCATGATCGCCAATCGGGTGGATATCGACTATCCGGGTATTGAGCGGGTGCCGGCCAACAGTCTTGATCCCGACAGTGACCTCGGTACCCTGGCCGTGACCGTCGCGGTGCCGGAACTATCGGAAGGTGCAAAGCGCTCGGCATTGCTGGCCGGGGTCGATCATGCCCGGGGATTACAGTCCCAGGGCATTATTGAAGGTGCGATGCTGAGCCTTGGTGATCAGGCCGCCACGGTTGGTGCCCTGGCTCACGAAAACCTGCAAGACCTGAAAGATGGGGAAAATCAATTGTGAGCAAGGTTATTGGCTGTGATGTGGGCGGCACCTTTACGGATCTGATCCTGTTGGATGAAGCGGTGGGCCAGGTCTCTATCGCCAAGGTTCCCACGACGCCGGACAATCAGGCTGTCGGCGTCATGGCTGCTATTGCCCAGGTGGGTGCCGATTGCGCCGAACTGTCGTTGCTGCTGCATGGCACCACCACCACGACCAATGCCTTGCTGGAGAAGAAAATTGCCCAATGCGGTTTGATCACCACCGCCGGTTTTCGTGATGTGCTGGAACTGGGCCGGCGCACCAGGCCGAATTCCTATGGCCTGATCGGCTCGTTCGAACCGTTGATATCGCGCGAATATCGCCTGGAAGTGCCCGAGCGCATGGACGCCGATGGCAACGTGGTCACGGCCTTGGATGAAGACGCGGTGCGTCGGGCGGCGTTGGAGCTGGTGGAAATGGGCTGTGAAAGCCTGGTTATCCATTTTTTGCATGCCTACGCCAACAACAGCCACGAAGTCCGTGCGACGGAAATAGCGGCCCAGGTCTGGCCCAACAGTCACATAACCTACGGCAGTGCCATTCTGGCTGAATTCCGGGAGTATGAGCGCGGCGTGGCGGCGGCTGTCAATGCCGCTATCCAACCTGTCCTGGCACGCTATCTGGATCGTTTGCGCCACGAGCTGTCACAAGCCGGCTATGACCGGGACCTTCTGGTGATGCAGGGTAATGGGGGTACCATTTCATCCGCCATGGTCGCTGAACGTGCGGTCAATACGGTGATGTCGGGCCCGGCCTCGGGCGTCATGGCGGCGGCTTATACGGGCGCAAGGTGCGGTTTTGAGAATATCATCAGCTATGACATGGGCGGCACCTCGTCGGATGTGGGCTTGATCCAGGGCGGTATTCCGGCGACGTCGTCAGAATTGCAGCTGGAATACGGCATGCCGATCCATGTGCCCATGGTCGATGTGCATACCATCGGGGCGGGCGGCGGCTCCATCGCCTTTATCAATGATGCCGGCATGTTGCAGGTCGGGCCCCGGTCCGCCGGTGCCGAACCCGGCCCCATCTGTTATGGCCGGGGCGGGACGGAGCCGACGATCACCGATGCTAATCTGGTACTGGGCCGCCTGAACCCGGATGCCTTGCTGGCGGTGGATAATCCTGTTTCGTTGGAGCAATTGCGCCAGCGTCTGGTGGCTGTAATCGGCGAACCATTGGGTCTGGATGCTGAGGGCGCGGCGGCGGCGATACTGCAAATCGGCAATGACCGCATGGCAGGTGCCATCCGCATGGTCGGCCTGTCCAGGGGACATGATCCACGGGATTTCGCGCTGTTTGCCTTCGGCGGTGCTGGCCCCTTGCATGCCACGGCCCTGGCGGCCGAGCTGGCCATTCCCCAAGTGCTGATCCCAGCCAAGCCGGGCATTACCAATGCCATAGGCTGCGCCGTGGCCGATGTGCGCCACGACTATGTCAATACGTTGAACCAACCCTTGGCGGATGTGGACATGGATCTGGTGCATGGCATCATGGCCGAACAGATCGCCCTGGGCCGGGCCGTCATTGCAGCGGAAGGCGTCGACGTTGAAGAACTGGTTTTGCTGCATGCCGCCGAGATGCAGTTCCAGGGGCAAAGCCATATGCTGCGTATTCCCCTGGAAAGCGCGGATATCGGCCGTGCGGAAATCCAAGCGGTCTTCGACGAGGCCTACTTTAATCGTTTCGACTTGCACCTGCCGGAAATCGGCACCGTGCTGGTCACTTTACATACGGCGGTCATCGGGCGGCGGCGGGAGGTTGCTTTGGCCGCGCTGATGGACCCTGGTCTGCGTGGCGCGGATTTGGCGGCAGCGGAACGTGGCCGGCGCCAGGTCTGGTTTCCGGGTGGCTGGCAGGATACGCCAATCATGGCCCGCGATGCCCTGCCCATCGGTGCGCGTTTTATGGGCCCGGCGGTACTGGAGCAGCTGGACACGACGATCATCATTGAGCCGGGCAATGAGGTGGAGGTTGATCAGGCCGGCAATCTCTTGGTCCAGGTTCCGGCGGCATTTCGGGAATAACATCATGAGCCAGTCAAAAGCGGCGAAAATCGATCATGTCACCCTGGCGGTGCTGCAAAACGGCCTGAACCAGGTCTGCAATGAAATGGACCTGGCCTTTCAGCGCGCCGCGTTCAGCCCGGTAATTGCCGAGGCCATGGACCGCTCGGACGGGATCTATCACCGCGACGACGGCGCCCTTATTGCCCAGGGAGAACTTGGCCTGCCGATTTTCGTCGGTACCATGCAGTTTTCCACCCGAACCGTTATTGCCCAGGCCAAGGATCTGGTGCCGGGCGATATCTATATCGTCAACGATCCCTATTTGGGCGGCACCCATTTGATGGATGTGCGCATGGCCATGCCGTTCTATTATCAGGGAGAGATTTTTTGCTGGCTCTCCAATACTGGCCATTGGCGCGATACGGGCGGTGCGGTGCCGGGCGGTTTTTCCGCTACCGCGACGGAAGTGGAACAGGAAGGCCTGCGCCTACCCCCGGTTAAGCTTTACAAGGGCGGAGTGGTGGACGAAGAAATCCAGGCCATCGTGCTCTCCAACATCCGCGTTGCCAACGAGACCATTGGCGATATCAAGGCCCAGGCAGCCGCCCTGCGGGTAGGCGAGCGGCGTCTGACGGCGCTGTTGGACCGCTATGGCCGCGACGTGGTCGAGGCCGCCATTGACGAGATGCGGGCCCGGGCCGCGCTACAGATGCGGGCCTGCATCGCCCATATTCCCGATGGTCAATATAATGGTGTTTCTTGGGTGGATTCCGATGGCGTCGTGGATGAACCCTTAAAGATCGTGCTTGAAATCGAAAAACGGGACGGGGATCTGTATTTCGATCTTTCGAAATCCAGCCCGCCCTGCAAGGGCCCGATGAATTCGGTCATCGCCACCACATGTTCGGCGGTATACCTGGCCATGAAGCACATTTTCCCCGAGGTGCCGATCAATGCCGGCACCTTCGAGCCGCTGCATATTACCGACCCGGTAGGTACGTTTCTTTATGCGGAATACCCGCGCCCGGTTTCGGGCTGCGCGGCGGAGGTCAGCCAGCGCATCGCCGAGGCGGTCTTTGCCGCCCTGGTCAGCGCCCTGCCGGACCGCCTGTTCGCCGCACCCGCGGGGACGTCGGGCAATTTCGCCCTTGGCGGTATCGACCAACGCCATGACAAACCTTATGTGATGTATCTGTTCACCGGCGGCGGCTATGGCGGCAGTTTGCACGGCGACGGCCTCAGCAATGGCTGTTCCACCATCGGTATTTCAACCATGCAGCCGGTTGAGGTGTTGGAGCAACGCTATCCCATCCTGTTTCAGGAATTCGCCTTGCGCGAAGGCTCTGGTGGGGCCGGGCAACAGCGCGGCGGCTTTGGCGTTAGCTATGCCATTCAGTTGCGTCAGGGTTGGGGGCGGGCATCCTTTGTCATGGATCATGGCCGTTTTGGCCCGCAAGGCGTGCTGGGCGGCGCCGATGGTGCGGTCAACAAAGTCCGTATCGAGCGCGCCGGGGATACCTATATCCCGCTACATTTATCAAAGGATCAGGATATCGAGGTTGCTGAGGGTGATGTCATTTATGTCTCCACACCAGGAGGGGGCGGCTATGGTGAAGCCCGCCTGCGGGATGCCAAACTGATCAAACGGGATGTGCAACGGGGTTACTACAGCGTGGCCCAGGTAGAAAAGCTCTGGGGAGAGAATATTCCGCCTGATCCGACGGAGGGTTGATCTGTAACGGCCCGTTAACCATTTTCCGGCACTCTGGCGTCTGATTCTAGGCGGAGGGCCGCAAATGTCAGACTATGATTTCGGACTATTTTCCTGTTTGGTTGTCGATGACAGCTCTTATCTGCGCACCTTGATGTCCACCTCCCTGCGGGCAATTGGCGTTGGTAACGTGAAAACCGTCGATGACGGCGGGGAGGGCATTGAATTTCTGCAATTGGTGCAGTCGGACCCCATGAAGGCCGGCATGCAGAATGTCGACATCATTTTCTCCAATTGGCAAATGCATCCCGTGGACGGCATGATGCTGCTGCGCTGGGTGCGTCGGCACAAGGAAAGCCCGAACCGCTTCATACCCTTCGTCATGGTCACCGGTTATGCGGACCGCGAAAAGGTCCGCGAGGCCCGCGCCATGGGTGCGACGGAGATGCTGGCGAAGCCGTTTTCGGTGGTTAATCTGGGCCAACGCTTGTTGCAAGTGGTCAATCGGCCGCGCAAATTCGTTCATACCAATAAATATTTTGGTCCCGACCGGCGTCGGAACCAAAAGGAAATTCCGCCCGATAAATGCCGGCGCAAGATCAACGAGCGGGATGTAGAGGTAACCCATGTCTGATGCAGCTGTTGAGGGTAAGGCCGCCAAGGTACCGGGCGTCCGCTTTTATGTCATCCGCAATGTCTTGAAAGACAAAGCATCGGGCGGCGCCTTGGCGCCCGGCGAAAAGGGCGGCATTCCGATCGAAGCCATCCAGGCGGCGGAGGCTGAATTCAACAAGATGTCCGAGGACTATCCCGATTGGGTGCAGAGCCTGATCGACGAATTATCCGATAACTACCGCCGTTGCATCGATACGCCTGAAATACGCCATGAAAAAGTCGCGGTTATTCATGATATCGCCCATGACATGAAGGGACAGGGGGGCACATTCGGCTATCCTCTGATCACCAATTTTGGCGACTCTCTATATAAATGTACGCACAAGTCCGAGGAGGCCAGTGACAATCTGGTCGAATTGATCAAGGCGCATGTGGATGGCATGAAGGCGGTCATCTCGGGCCGGGTCAGCGGCGATGGCGGCGAAATCGGTCAGGAGTTGCTTGTTTCGTTGGAACAGGCAGTCCAGAAATACTCCACGGACGACGCGGCGTAACAATTTTCGGCCGGCCAAAGGAAAGCCCCGGCCGCAAGGACCGGGGCTTCGCTCGATGGCACGAGGCGCTGTCGATGACAGCTGGCGTCAGAAACTGGCGCCGGCCTCGTTCAGAATATTTTGATCGGATTTGGCATCTTCCATGGCATTCAGCACGGTGGCGTCCCGGTTGATCCGGATCCCGATGTCATCGAACATTTTTTCCGTGCGCGGGGTGATCAGGCCGACCCGCGCCATGGCCGGCATCATCAACTGCTTCAATGAATGAACCTGTCCGGGCGGCAGGTCCATGGTGATGCCCAGTTCGGCAGCCTCCTGCAGGCCGGCAAAGAAATCCTCGGGCTCGATGCCGCAGGTCTGCAAAACCTGTACGAAACCCGGATCCGTCCGGCTCGCCGCCGTACCCTGGCCGCCGCCCGTGCGCTGGGATTGCACGATAACGTTGATGGCGTCAAAGGCGAATTGCGCCAGATCTTCCACGTCGTCACGGTGCATCTTGGCGATCAGCGGTCCCAAATAGGTATGCCCGAAGGAGACATGGCGGGCCTCGTCGCGCATCACGTTAAAGGTGATTTGCTTCAACAGGGGGCAGGTGGTTTGGCGGTACATATTATTGAAGGCGCCCAACGCCAGACCCTCGACCACCATGTTCATGCCGATCATGATTTTCTCGAAGCGGCCCGACCGTAGGGTCGCATCGATCAAGGCCTTTAGCATCGGAGACATGGGATAGACGATGGCGATCTTGTCCACATACCTGGCATAGACCTCCACATGGCGCGCTTCATCCATGGTTTGCGTCGCGGCATAGAGTTTGGCCGTGGCATCGGGCACGGAATGCGATACGGCGGCCGCCGTCATCAACGCGCCCTGTTCGCCATGCAGGAATTGCGACAGCAACTGCGCCGTGGAATGTGCGTTGAAGGCATCCTGCTGGCTTTGCGATAACTTTTTGAAGAACGGCATCCGGCAATAGGTGCTTTGCGCCTCATTCACCAGGGGGCGGGATGGGTCGACCGTTTGCTCCCAATCCAACTGCGCATCGGAATCCCACTGGTTCTGCTTGGCCCGTCGGTAGAGATCTTGCAGCTTTTGATCGGAGACGTCATATTTGAAATTCCATGCAATCTGCATGGCGTTCTCGTAATAGTCATCCGCTGTCGCCGGTGCAGCCTTCACTGGATCATTCATGCATACTCTCCCAACCGCCTGTGGATACCTACAAGCTTGCATGACGCTGCCGCGCTGTATTTGATCCTGATCAATGGCCGGTTTAGTGTTCCAACTTACTCGCAATAATTTATTATTTTTAGGAGTTGCATTCAGATGCCCATGATGACCGGCGGACAAGCCATTGTTAAGAGCCTGCGCGACCATGGTGTCGATACGGTGTTCGGCATACCGGGCATTCAACTGGATAACCTCTATGACGCCTTCTATGAAAGCCGCAACACACTCCGCGTGATCCATACCCGCCACGAACAAGGGGCCGCGTTCATGGCCATGGGTTATGCCCAGGCCAGCGGCGAGGTCGGTGTTTTTGCCGTGGTGCCGGGACCTGGACTTTTGAATAGCCTGACGGCGGTGGCGACGGCGGCTTCGGCCAACTTGCCCCTGTTGGGCCTGACGGGGCAGATCCCGTCGGATCAGATCGGCCAGAATTTCGGCATGGCCCATGAATTGAAGGATCAATTGATGGTTGCCCGCGGTGTGATCGATTGGGTGGAACGGGCCAATCATGCCTCCGCCGTACCGGATCTGCTTGCCGATGCCTTTCGCCAGATGCGTGCGGGCCGGATGAGCCCGGCTATATTGGAGATGGCACCGGATACCCTCGGCGCCGCCGGCCAGGTGGAGCCGCAAGGTCCAACAGCGCCCCCGGCGCCACCGGAACCCGAAGCCGCATTGCTGCAAGCCGCCGCCGAGCGGTTAAAGACCGCCAAACGCCCGGTCATTCTGGTTGGCGGCGGCAGCGTCGGGGCCGAGGTGCCGCTGTTGGCGTTGGCCGAACGTCTGGGGGCGCCGGTGATCATGTCGCCCAATGCCCTGGGCGCTATTCCGGGTGATCATCCGTTGGCGTTTTCCATGCTGCCGGGGCAGGAGCTCTGGGAGACGGCGGATGTGGCCCTGGCCGTTGGCACGCGGCATACGGTTATCGGTCTGGCCTGGGGCCGCCAGGACGAGGTAGAGCTGATCCGCATCGATATCGACCCGACGCAGATTGTTAAACCGGTGCCCGCATCCATCGCCATGGTGACCTCGGCCCAGCGTGGCCTGGTGGCCCTGAATGGCGCTCTTGCCGATCATCAGGCGGGGCCCGAGGTGTGGCCGGAAGCAGCCGGCATTCGCGACGATGCCAACGCCCGGCTTGGCGAATTGGAACCCCTGGCCGGCTATTGCCAGGCGCTGCGCGCGGCACTGCCAAGGGACGGGATGGTTTTCGCCGATGTGACCCGGTTTACGGTGTTTGCCCGCTTTGCCATGCCGTTCTACCAACCGCGCAGCTTTTTCATGCCCGGTTATCAGGCGACCTTGGGTTGGGCCTATCCAGCTGCTTTAGGGGCCAAGATTGCCTGTCCCGACCGCAAGGTCGTGGCCTTGTGCGGCGACGGCGGTTTCATGTTCACGGTGCAGGAGTTGGCGACAGCGGTGCATCACAAGATCCCGGTGACGGTGATCGTCTTCGACAATGGCGCCTATGGCAACGTCAAGACCATTCAGGCCAACAATTACGGCGGCCGACATATCGCGGTGGAGCTGAGCAATCCAGATTTCGCGGCAATGGCCGAATCCTTCGGCATGATGGCGGACCGGGTCACGGAACCTGGGCAGTTGGAGGCGGTGCTGCGCCGTCATCTCGATGCCGAGCAACCCAGCCTGATCACAATTCCCATGGCCGAGGCGCCCAATGTCTGGGCCCTAATCCGCCGGCCGGCCTCGCAAGGCAAGCAGAACCGCTAGGCCGTGGGGGCGGGCCATTTTTGAGGTTGACCTAAAAGCGGAAACAGCGGAGAACACCCCCCGGCGGGGAGTGGCGCAGCCAGGTAGCGCATCTGCTTTGGGAGCAGAGGGTCGGAGGTTCGAATCCTCTCTCCCCGACCAATATTTTCAAAGTCATCGATATGCCCTAAGATACACCCCTGTATGTAACTCTTATATGGAGGGGTCCGTTGATGGAACCAATTCGCTATGTCGATGCCTTGAACAACAAGTACGGCAGTATGGGCTTTCCGCCCTATCAGTGGAGCGAGAACGACAGCGCGCCCTGGACACCGATGATAAAACCGTTGGCGGAATGCACCGTGGCCATGCTGGTCAGTGGCGGTATTTCGCTTTGCAGCGCCGCGCCGTTTGATGCCGATGCCCGTAATGATCACCGTTTGGATGCGGTCGATCCGGCAACGCCGTCCGATCAATATCAGATCCATGACAGCTATTACGATCACGCTGATGCGGACCGGGATCTCAACTGCATCTTTCCCATTGACCGGCTGAGCGAGCTGGCCGAGGCTGGTGAAATCGGTGCGGTCGCCAAGCGCCATTGGAGCGGCTTCATGGGCCGTACTTACAATCGCAGCAAGGTAACCGGTGAATCCGCGCCCGCCTTCGTCGAACAGCTAAAGGCGGACGGCGTCGATCTGCTTATCGCCATACCTGCTTGACCGCTCGACCATCAGACCGTGGGTCTGGTAGCGAGAGTTGTTGAAGAAAGCGGCATTCCGACGGTCAACGTTTCCACCGGGCGGGATATTACCGCCCTGGTGCGGCCGCCGCGGAGCCTGTTCGTGAACCATCCCATGGGCAACACCTTTG
>JABIWH010000040.1 GCA_018701215.1 Rhodospirillaceae bacterium | reverse complement strand
TTCCTAATCTGGGGGTCACAGGTTCGAGTCCTGTCGGGCGCACCAAATTTCCAAATTCCGCGCATGCCTGCATTCGGAGATGGCGTCGGGCGCATAAATCTTCGACAATGGGCCTTTATGTTGCAGTACAAGGGCAGCAGGGTAGAAGGCAGATCAGCAATGGATCCTCACGAAACCGAACCTGAAGGCTATAACGTCACGGCGGTCGAGGCGTGGATCGCCGATAATGTGGTTGGCCTGACGCCGCCCTTCAAATGGACCCGTCTGCAGGGCGGCCATTCCAATCTGACCTATCGTATCGACGATCCAAAGGGCCGCGCCGCCGTTGTCCGCCGTCCGCCCCAGGGCGAATTGCTGCCAAAGGCCCATGACATGAGCCGCGAATGGGCCCTGATATCGGGCCTGGGCCCGACGCCGGTACCCGTGGCGCCGGCCTTGGGTTTTTGCGAAAGCCCTGATGTCACCGGCGCCTGGTTCTATGTCATGGGATTGATCGACGGCAAACCGCTGTACAGCCCGGCCGATACCGAGGCCCTGGTCCCGGAAGACAAACGGCGCACCATGGCCTGGTCCTTTATCGATGTCCTGGCCGATTTGCATGCCCTTGACCCCGATGACATTGGCCTGGGCGGTCTGGGCAAGAAAGAGGACTATATCGGCCGCCAGTTGCGTACCTGGTTCCGCTCCTGGACCTCGTCGGCGGGGGATGCCGACTATGACGACCCCCAGGCCCATGATCTGCGGGATTTCCTTAGCGCCAATATCCCGGAACAGGGCCCCGCCCGTGTGGTGCATGGGGATTACGGCGTACACAATTGCCTGATCGGGGCCGACGCCCAAGTGGTCGCCGTGGTCGATTGGGAAATATCAACCCTGGGCGATCCCCTGGCCGATCTGGGCTATGCCTTGAACCAGTGGGCCGAACCGGGCGATGACCGCGAGGGTGCGGCCACCATGGTGCCCGGTTTCCCAAGCCGGGCCGAACTGGCGGCGCGCTATGCGGAAAGATCCGGGCGCGATCTGTCATTGCTGGACTACTATGTCGGCTTCAATTGGTGGAAAAGCGCCTGCATCATCCACGGTGTTTATGCCCGCTATTGCGCCGGCAAGAAAAGCGCCGAAGGCGTGGATATGGATAATCTGCGCATGCGCATCGGACAGGCCCTGGATCTTTCGGCCAAGGCCCTATCCTTTCGCTGAAACGCCGCCCTGGGGCCGGCCGCAACCAATCCAAAGCAACCACCCAAGCCGCGCCAATGTGGCGGCGGCGGCGCCTTCGATTAGTTGGTAATTGCGCCGGCTTCGCGGCCCGCGCGGAGGCAATTGTCCACATGGTCGGTCAGCACGTCGGGCAAAAGCGGCTTGGCCAACACCTCCATGGCGCCGAATTTCATGGCTGCATCGAGATAGCCATTTTCATGGGCGGAAAACGCAATGATCTTAAGCCCAGGGTAAAGGCGAACCAATTCCCGTACGGTTTCAATGCCATCCATTCCCGGCATGACGATATCCGTGAGAACAAGATCGAAGGCATGTTCCTTTTGCAGACGGATGCCTTGATGGCCATCGCCGGCATCGGTCACATGATGACCGCGTTCGGTCAGAATGGCCCGGATTATCCGCCGTTGCACCTGATCGTCGTCGATCACCAGAATTCGCGCCATCGATTGTGTCCTCAGCCGCCGCCGGTCAGATGATCCGGCGGCATCGCCGCTTTCATCCGCCTGAGTAGTCGACGCTATCGATGTTTTGCAGCGCCAGCTGATTGCTGTCTTCCGTGGTGATGGAACCTGCCGTGTTGTCGGTGAAGGTTTCAGCGCCGCTTTCGACCACTGGTTCGGTGCCGGCATTCTGGTCGCTCATCCAACCGCCGTCCATCGAGAAGGTATTATCATTTAGCATGGAGGACAGGTTGCCAGACCAGCGGCTGGTCGTGATACCGGTCATGGCGGCATTACCGATGCCTCCGTCACCGAAAAACGTATCAGCGCCGTCCGTGGCCTGGGTGGCCGCGTTGTCCGAACCACCGAAGGTATCGGCCCAACCCGCGACCATGGCCTCAACCACTTCATCCACGGAAAGGGTCTGGTCGGCGAATTCGAACGATTCCGCATTCTTGACGGTATCAACCGAGCCGCCGCCGCGCAGATCTTCGAATTCGATGCCTCTGCGGCCTTCCGTGACAAGGTAGTCACTGGCGTTGCCGTCAAACACAATGGTATCGAAGCCCTTGCCGCCATCCAGCTTGTCGCTGCCGGCACCGCCATCCAGTGTGTCGTCACCGTCGCCACCCTTCAGGGTGTCATTGTCGGCGCCGCCGGCCAGAACATCGTCACCTTTACCGCCATCCAGCTTATCCTTGCCGGTGCCGCCGTCGAGTTGATCGCTGCCATCGCCACCCTTCAGGCTGTCATTGTCGGCGCCGCCGGCCAGAACATCGTCACCTGTACCGCCATCCAGCTTATCCTTGCCGGTGCCGCCGTCGAGTTGATCGTTGCCGTCGCCACCGTAGAGCCGGTCACTATCGGCACCACCCGACAGCTGATCGCCGCCGTCGCCGCCGTACAGCCTGTCGCTGCCGGTGCCGCCGTCAAGCTGGTCGTCGCCGGCGCCGCCGTCGATGGTATCGCGGCCCTCACCGCCGCTGATGGCGTCGATACCGTCGCCACCCGTCAGGCTGTCACTGCCGCTGCCGCCGGTGATCGTTTCAACCGGCGCCGCCGGCTCTGCGGCGGGCTCGGTCGAGGCCTCCGATGCTGTTGGCGTCTCCGCGGGCGCCGCCTGTTCAGCTGCGGGCTCTGCTGCGGGCTCTGCTTCAGGCACGGTTTCAGCTTCGGGCGCTTCCGGCGCCACCGGCTCGGCGGCGGGCCCGGCTTCGATTACGGGCGCGCTTGGAGCCTGGGCCGGCGTTGCCGGTTCCTGGCTGGCGGCGGCCTGGCCGTTGCCATTGCCCTGGCCATTACCTTGGCCATTGTCTTGGCCATTTCCTTGACCATTGTCCTGGCCGTTGCCTGGTTCGTTGCCCAAGGCCTCTTCCGCCAGGGCCAATTCCAAGGCCTCTGCTTCCGCTTCAGCCTCTGCTTCGGCGTCAGGTGTGGCAGCTTCCTCGCTGGCAGCCGCCTGTGCGTTGCCATTGCCGTTGGAATTACCCTGGCCGTTGCTCTGGCCATTGCCGTTGCCTTGGCCATTGCCGGAAGCTTCTTCCGCCGGGGACTCGGCTTCAGGTGCTACTGGTTCTTGAGCAGGTGTTGCCGGTTCCTCGCTGGCAGCCGCCTGCGCGTTGCCATTACCATTGCCGTTGTTGCCCTGGCCGTTGCCGTTGGCATTACCGTTGCCATTGCCGGCGGCTTCTTCCGCCACGGGCTCAGCTTCAGGTACGGCAGGTGTCTGTTCCGGCGCCGCCGGTTCCTCGCTGGCAGCCGCCTGCGCGTCGCCATTACCGTTGTTGCCATTGCCGTTACCTTGGCCCTGGGTGTTGTTCTGGCCATTGGCATTACCATTGCCATTGTTACCATTTCCGGCGGTTTCCTGCGCCGGGGGCGTTACGGCTGCTTCCGGTGCGGCCCCGGGTGCCGCCTGTTCGGCGGCAGGCTGGGTTTCCGCCGGTTGCGGGGCGGCGGCATTGTTGCCATTGCCATTACCGTTGTTGCCATTGCCGTTACCTTGGCCCTGGGTGCCGTTCTGGCCATTGGCGTTACCGTTGCCGTTACCATTGTTGCCATTGCCATTGTTGCCATTTCCGACGGTTTCCTGCGCCGGGGGCGTTACGGCTGCTTCCGGCGCGGCCTCGGGTGCCGCCTGTTCGGCGGCGGCATTGTTACCATTGCCATTGCCATTACCGTTGTTGCCGTTACCGTTACCTTGGCCCTGGGTGCCGTTCTGGCCATTGGCGTTACCATTGCCGTTACCATTGTTGCCATTGGCATTCGCATTGCCGTTGGCGTTGGCGTTGGCGTTGGCGTTACCTTGGCCCTGGGTTCCGTTTTGACCGTTGGCATTGCCGTTGCCGTTACTCTGGGTTCCGTTTAACCCGTTGGCGTTGCCATTACCCTGGCCATTGGCGTTGCCGTTAGCATTGGCGTTGCCATTGCCCTGGGTCCCATTTAGCCCGTTGGCATTGCCGTTACCCTGGCCGTTAGCGTTACCGTTGCCCTGGGTCCCGTCTTGCCCGTTAGCGTTGCCATTACCCTGGCCATTAGCGTTGCCGTTGGCATTCGCATTGCCGTTGCCCTGGGTCCCATTCAGCCCGTTGGCGTTGCCATTTCCATTGTTCGGGCCTTGGCCCATATCCGGGCCTTGTTCAGGCAAGCCCTGTGGCGGCGCGCCGGCTTGAGTGGAGGCGCCACCTTGATTTGTCCCGTTCTGCAGGGTTGCCGTGGCTGTGTTTCTGACACCTTCGCCGGGGGCGAGGATGGGCTCCGCCGCCATATCCTGTGCCGGGGCGGCGTCAGTCGCCGCAACGTCCGTATCCTGCGTCTCCAGCACCGTATCAACGGCGGCAGCCGCCTCGAACGTCTCAATAGCCGTTGTATCGATTGCCGTCGCCGCAGCCGCGGCCACGTCGGCGCTGTTGGCGCGTTGATCACCATCGCCCTCCGCCTGCACCTGGTCGCCGGGGGCCTCTTCCGCCGCCGGGGCGGTTTCAGTGTCATTGCCGCCGTCAGCTTGCCGCATGGCCGCGCCATCGGCCTGGCCGGTTTCGCCGGCCATTTCGCCTTGGGCCGCGGGCGCGTCTACTTGCGTCTCAGCCGCGATACCATTCTGTTCGACGCCCTGTTGGCTGGCGGTTCCTGTATCAATCCGCGCCTCGGTTTGCGTGCGCGTTGCTGACTGTGCGCTTTCCGACGTTTCGCCGGTGCCGGCCATGGTCTGCCAAAATGAGCGATCGGATCCGTCCTCGCGAGGCCGTTCCGCACCGGTTACGCTATCGTTCTGCGCCAAACCGGGCTGATCCGTCTCTTCGCGTACGGCAATCTGTTCTTCGTTTTGATTGCTCTGATCGTTCTGAAGTAATTGCCTGAGTATTTTTGGCATTCTGGCCATGATTTATCCAACTCTTTAGGAATTATAATAATTATGGCAATTGCATATTCTCGGCGGTCTTTTTATTACGGTAATAAATATCCGTAATTAGTTAATATGAAATTGATGAACGTCCTTAATTTGTATGGTTAAGGTATTTTTTCTTGTATTTTAGTTCATTCTCAGTTTTCCGGCGGGGTCTATGTCGTATGCCATTCGCCGAAGAAAACGGCTGCCGGGCCCTAAATTGTGCGGCCGACGCCGATAAAAAACATCGCCAACCATGGCAAAGGTCGATGATAATAGCCCTGCAACATCACGACGGAATGGAGGCTGATGTGGAAGTACGTCCCTATGAGGCCGCGAAAATCGCGGGCCGCGAACCGGTCATGGAAGGCGCCGACATGCGCGTGACGGTGCTGACCCTGGCCGAGGCTGAATGTATCCCCTGGCATTACCACAACGAAATTACCGACTCGTTTGTCTGTCTCGAAGGGCCCATGGTCGTCGAGACGCGGGCGCCGCGCGCCGAATATGTTCTGCGGCCGGGCGAACGCTGCGAAGTCCCGCCAAAGGTCGCCCACTATGTCCATGGTCTTGATAACGGTGCCTTCAAGTTCCTGATCATCCAGGGCGTCGGTGTTTACGACAATATACCGGTGGCGCGCGGATCGGACCGGGGCGCCTGATCATGCGGACGCCAGGCGGCAACCCATACGCGTTGATGTGAGGCACGAATGGCTTGGGATGCGCAAACGGATGTCTTGGTCGTGGGCGGCGGCGGCGGCGGTTTGGTGGCTGCCCTGGCGGCGCGGGAAAGCGGCGCCGAGGTCGCGTTGGTCGAAAAACATGACCGGCTGGGCGGCAATACGGCGTTGAGTTCCGGCTCCGTTCCCGGTGCGGGTTCCCGGTTTCAACAGGCCGCCGGCGTCGAGGACTCCGCCGACCGGATGGCATTGGACATCATGCGCCAGACCGACGGCACCGCGCCCGAGCATCTGGTGCGAGCCTTGGCGCGCGAAAGCGGGCCGCTGGTGGAATGGATGGTCGATCATTTGAACGTACCGCTCTCGTTCGTACCCGACCTGAAGAAAGTCGGTCATTCAGTGCCCCGGACTCATGGGCCCATGGGCCGGCAGGGCGCGACGGTGGTCGCCGCCTTGGAGCAACAGGCCCGCGACAACGGCATCCTCGTTTCGCCGGGCAATCCGGTCCGCCGGCTGCTGCAAAACAGCGCCGGCGGGATCGCGGGCGCGGTAATCGAAAACGGCGGTACGGAGCACCGGATCGGCGCCCGCAAGGTCATCCTCGCCACCAATGGCTTTGGCGCCAACAAAAAGATGCTGCGCGACTATATTCCGGAGATCGCCGAGGCACCCTATTTCGGGCATCAGGGCAACATGGGCGAAGGCATAATCTGGGGCCTTGAACTCGGCGCCCGGCTACGGGACATGGGCGCCTATCAGGGGCATGCCTCGGTGTCCCATCCGCAAGGCGCGCTGATGACCTGGAGTGCGATTGAGCGCGGCGGCTTTCTGGTTAATCTCGAGGCGGAAAGATTTGTCGATGAAAGCCTGGGCTATTCGGGCTGCACCTCCGCCGTTCGGGCGCAAACGGAACATATGGCGTTTGTTGTTTTTGACGACCGCGTCCATCACTACCTTGAACCCAAGGCCCAGGACTATCGCGATATCGTCGCCTACGGCGGCGCCCGCCGTGGCGCGGAAATAGAGGCGCTCGGGGCGGCCTGCGGCCTCGACGGGCGAAGCCTTGGGGAGACCCTGGCGCGTTACAATAGCGCTGCAGGTGGGGCCGCTGATCCATTTGGGCGCAAGGATTTTGGCGGCGCGCCGTTACGCCCTCCCTTCACCCTGGTCAAAGTGACCGCCGGGCTGTTTCATACCCAAGGGGGCCTTGATGTGAACGCCAACGCGCAGCCGCTGCGCGACGATGGCACGGCGATAGAAAACCTCTACGCGGTCGGCGGCACGGCGGTCGGTGTCTCCGGGGCTGATGGCAATAAGGGTTATTGTTCGGCAAACGGCCTTTTGGCGGCCCTCGGGCTTGGCCGCATTGCCGGGCGCCATGCCGGGCGGACGCTGTAGCCCCGAAACCGCGCGCGTGTCCTGAAAACTGCTAATGACAGAAGCAGATGCGGTCCAATTTCGATAAGAATCTGATTTGAATGGCGCGCCCGGGAAGATTCGAACTCCCAACCTCCTGATCCGTAGTCAGACGCTCTATCCAGTTGAGCTACGGGCGCGCAACCGCGATGCCGGCCTGCGGTGACCGCGGAGCCGCCTACCTAAACAAAAGCCCACGCCAAGGCAAGGGCCATGGCATGGATCGGCGATAATTATTTCGCCCACCGTCCGCCCGCCTCATGCCCGGAACATCTCTTGTCCAAGCAGTGCGCATTGTTTAAGCTTCACCGCGATCATGAATTGTATTGAGCAAGCCGGAAAAATTGAGTATTCGGGCAGGAGTTAAAGTCGAAAGAACAGGTCAAGGGACGGTGCAATAGCTTTTTTTGCATTAATAATGCGGAATTGCCTGTATCCTGTGGTTCGAATCGACTATGACTGAAACGACTGACGAAATGACTGGCCGTGGGGGCAATTCCATTGTCAGAGTATTAAGGATCTCGAGTTAATAATTTTATCGGGGTTTTTTGGGTTCGCCTGTCAGGGAGAGTGAATTTGCGCAGGTCGACGGGTGCTGTCCTTGGGGCGGCAATCTTACTTTCGGGATGTTCCATGGCTTCGGAATCGTTGTGGCCGTCTTTGACGGGCGACGAGCCGGCGGGCCAGACATCGGAAAGGGTATCCATCCCGCCCTCACGGGCCGAGATGAATAGCCAACCAACATTCAGCGCGCCGCCGTCGGCTCTTTCGGCCGCGCCGGCGATGATGAGTGGCCAACCGACCGGAACTCTGGTCGGACAAAAGGTTACTCAATTGCGCGGCGAATTGCAGCGTCTGAAAGGCCAGCTCGGCCAGCAGAACGGGCAATTACAGCAGATTCGCCAGACCACGACCAATAATGCCCAGCGCTATCACGGTACCGTGGCCGCCGTTACGGCGCGGCTGCAACTGGGCACGACGCCAGGCAATCCCATACTGGTCAACCAGTGGAATGCCGCCCAGGCGGAGCTGGACCGGATCAGCAGCGATATCGCCACCATGAACAGTCTGGCGAACCAAATCGCCTCCAATTCATCCCTGGCCTCCTATGTGCTGGAATCGGCTCGGGCCGCCTATGGCCTGACCGGCGCCATCGATGAAGACCATCGCCAATTGGCCCTGTTGGAGGATCAGACCAACCGCGCCGTGGTCCTAATCGACCGCCTGTTGAGCGAGATCAACGAGGACGTGGCCCGGCAGACCTCTTATGTGGCGGGCGAGCGGAGCAATCTGACCACTCTGTCGTCATCCATCAAGAATGGCGAATTGCACGGCAGCTCCCTGATGGCGCGCGCCTTTGCCGTCGGCTCCCAGGCACCGGCGTTCTCAACCTCGAGCACGCCGCGCCGTGGCTTCGTCGCCGGTGGCCGTCAGCCCTTGGTGGTGATCCGCTTTGACCGGACCAACGTGCCCTATCAACAGGCGCTCTATACCGCCGTATCGAAAACCTTGCAGGTGCGGCCGGAGGCGAATTTTGATCTGGTCGCCGTGACGCCGACACGGGGCAGTGCCTCGGAACAGGCCATGGCGCAATCGACCATCAAGAAGCATACCAACGGCGTGCTGAAAGCCTTGATGGACATGGGTCTGCCCGCCAGCCGGATATCGTTGTCGGCCTCGTCGTCCAACACCTCGGCCAGCAACGAAGTGCACATCTATATCCGCTAGGCCTGATAGGCCGGCACCGCGGAATTGAGACAAAAAAGGCGGCGGTGCCATATGCACCGCCGCCTTCTTTTTTGCTGTTTCAGCTTTTAATTTCGCTGATTTGAATTTTGGGCTGGATATCGGTGTAGTTGGGTACATCCGCCATGATGGCTTCAGCATGGGGCCCAAAGGCTTCTTGGAATACTTCAACAGAATCAAAATATAAATGGCCCATGGCGACGAAGGCGGCGGGTGCATCCGGCGCGCCCCCGGCCAGGCCTTGGTCCACTTCTGTCCTGAGGCAAGCCGAACCTAATTTTTCCAGTACCATGGGAATATGGCTAGAGGTATAGTAACCCATGTCGAATTTCTTGCCGTCTTCGTTGGCGTAGAGCACGCTGACCTTAATCATTCCGTTGCCTCCCCTTTAGCAATTCGCTGATTTCCAATGGAACTCATCTACCGCGTTGATTATGGCGCCGCATATTCATTTTGTCAGCTCTCATCGCGGCGCACAGGCCTGAATGGCGGCTTCGAACGTTGCCTTGGAATTTGGCCCGCGCGCGAAGGGACTGATGATCGGCAGGTCGATGCCTGATTGGCGATAGGCCTCCAACTGCTCGCGGCATTGTTCGGGCGTGCCGACAATGGAGGTGGCATCGATCATGGCATCCGTGACCGCCCGTTCAGCGCCCGCTTTGTCACCCTTAGCCCAAGCAGCGGCGATGGCGGCGGCTTCGTCGGCAAAGCCATGGCCGGCAATCAGGCGGTTATAGCGGGGGAAAAATCCGGCATAGAGGGCCAGGCCCGGCCGCATCATGGCCAAGGCCTCCCCCCGGCTGTCGGCCACGGCGGTGGGCAACAAAGTGGTGACGGTAATCTTGGCGGGATCACGGCCCGAACGCGCCGCGCCTTCGGCCAGCAGCTGGCGCACCTCGCCGCCTGTCTTCAGTGTGCTGCGGGTCAGGATGATGCCGTCGGCGATTTCACCGCAGACAGCGGTCATCTTGGGGAACACGGCAGAGGCATAGATCGGAATTTCCGGGCGCAAAGGCTTGAACCAGAAATCAAAATTCTCGATCCGCACGGTCTCGCCCTGGTACTGGACCTCGCCCGTACGCAATAGGGCTCGGATGATCTCCACGCTCTCGCGCAGGCGGGTGATGGGTTTGGCGTAGACGACATCATGTTCGGGCACCACCTGCACCTTGTGCGAAGAGCCCAGACCCAGAATAAAGCGCCCTTGCGAGATATCATCGACCGAGGCCGCCGCCATGGCGATGGTCGGGATCGAGCGGACATAGACGCTGGAAATCGCCGTGCCCAGGGAAATGCTGGAGGTGCGCATGGCGCAGGCGCTCAAAATGGCGAATTGATCGCCGCCATGACCTTCCGCCACCCAGGCGGATTCATAACCAAGGGTTTCGGCCCCCGCGACCAAATCGACAATTTCCGCCGGTGAAGGGCCGCCGGAGACGGCAATACCAAGCCTGGACATTTGTGTTCCTACCTCAAGTTCCTACTTTCTACGTACCGACCTTTAGGGTGCTGACTAGGCCGCGCAGGGTTGCCAAAACACTCAGCGGCGTCAGCAACCCGGTGGCCGGGTTTTCAGGCGAAGGAATGCCTTCGATGGTCATCTCGAACCGGGTGGCATCGGAATCCACGTTGATGGTGTGGGTGTTGCGGGTCACGCCAGGGTCGGCCCAGATTTCAATGGTTGTGTTGTCAGGCCCATTGCCGGCCATGCTAAGTGCGGCGGCGACATTGACATTGGCGGGAAAAGCTTTCGCCGCCGCCCGCGCGGTGCCTGCAAAAACCAGCTTGGCCGCGGTGAGATTTTCCACGCTGATATTGTTATCCACCAGATGGGGTGCGCCGGCCAGGCCATTGGGCGGCTTGCGCGTGACCATATGAACCGAATGGATGATACCTTCGGAGGCCGCCCGCACCGCGTCCAGCCCCACCAGGGCGCCAGTGGGCACGATGATGCGGGCGCCGGTCTCCGCTGCCCGTGCCGCCAGATCGGGATGCTGCAACAGGGCGCCGCAACTAAGCGGGATAAAGATCCTGCCGGCCTCGACCGCCGCTTCCGCCACCTCGGCGAACACCGCCGCCGGGGCGCATTCCACCACTACCTCTGCCAGACCGGCCAGCTCGGCCAGGCTGACCACCGGGACTGGGTTCGCCATGCCGTCCATACGGTTTCGTGCGCCGTCATGGTCACGGGCAGAGACGGCGACCAGTTTGATGCCCGGCATGCCCCCCTTCGCTCCGTTGGGATCAAGCGCTTTGGCAACCTTGGCCCCGATAGCGCCAAAACCGCCGATGCCGACTGTCAGTTCCGACATATCCGTATCCTGCTTTAGCCCGCGTCCGGGTTATAGACCTTGATGGGATGATAGCTCTTGTAGACGTCTTTCTGATCGGACCACATCACCCCGGTGGCGGCCCCGCCGTCGACCACGATGGCCTGGCCGGTGACGAAGCTGGAGCGGTCGGAAGCCAGGAACATGGCCATTTGGGCGATGTCATCGGGCATGCCGGTCCTGGGAATAGGTTGGCGCACCGCATAGGTATGATACGCCTTCTCGATCAGCTCATCCGGGCGGCCCACAGTGTTGGCCGACAATGGCGTCGCGATATAGCCGGGACAGAGGCAGTTGACGCGGATGAAATGCTCGCCCAGCTCCATCGCCGTGACCTTGGACAGATGCACCACCGCCGCCTTGGCCGCGGAATAGATGATCGGGCCGCGTCCGGCGGTAACGCCGGCGATACTGCCCGTGTTGATGACGCTGCCGCCGCCCTGCTTTTTCATCACCGGAACCGCGTGTTTCATGCCCAGGAAGACGCCGCGCACCAGCACATCCATGGTCAGATCGAAATCATCCGCCGGAATTTCCTCGATCGGCCCCAGCACGCCGCCAAAGCCGGCGTTGTTGAACATGCAGTCCAGGCGGCCCCAGGTGTCGACCGCCAGATCTACGGCAGCCTTGACCTCGGCCTCCTGGCGCACTTCGACCTCGCTAAAGACCGCCGCCGGGCCCAGTTCCTCGGCCAGGGCCAGACCGCGTTCCCGCTGCATATCGGCGATGACCACCTTGGCGCCCTCGGCCACGAACAGACGCGCGGCACTTTCACCGATACCACTTGCCCCGCCCGTGATCAGCGTGACTTTTCCTTCCAGCTCCGACATATCCCCAACTCCCATTTTCTGGTTTCTTTACCGATTAGAGCACGTCCACTGCCCACTGCCCAGTTTCCCACAATTGTTTCCCGGCACGGCATTCACTGGTATACAGCGTTAACAAAGATAGGGAGCCGCGCAATGACCGCTAACGAGATCGCCAGGGTGCAAAGTTATCTACGCCGCATATTCGGTAACGACCGGATCGCCATCAGCCCGCCCATACGCCCCGGTGCGCCGGTTGAAGTTTCCATCGCGGGCGAGTTCATCGGCGTGCTGCACCGCGATGATGACGAAGGCGAGATATCCTTCGCGCTCAGTATCTCGATCCTCGAAGAAGACCTCCCCCCGGTCGCGTAATGGAGAGCTAGGTATGGCCGCACAACATGATCACGACGAGCATCCGGAACATTCCCATCTTTCCGACACCGACCTTCGCGTCCGCGCCCTGGAATCCCTGCTGACCGACAAGGGCCTGGTGGATACCAAGGCCCTGACCGCCATCGTCGACACCTATGAAAACAAGGTCGGTCCCCGCAACGGCGCCCGCGTGGTAGCGCGGGCCTGGGTCGATCCGGTATATAAGGAGTGGTTGTTGCGCGACGGCACCGCCGCCATAGACTCCCTTGGCTATGCCTCGACCCAAGGCGCCGACATGGTGGTGTTGGAGAATACCGATTTGGTGCACAACATGACCGTTTGCACGCTCTGTTCCTGTTACCCCTGGCCCGTGCTGGGGCTGCCGCCGGCGTGGTACAAATCCTTTCCCTACCGCTCCCGCGCCGTCAAGGATCCACGCGGGGTGCTGAAGGAATTTGGCCAGGATATCCCCGAAGATGTGGAAGTGCGGGTTTGGGACAGCACCTCGGAGGTGCGCTATCTCGTCCTGCCCGAACGACCCGTCGGCTCCGATGGCATGGACGAAGAGGCCCTGGCCGATCTGGTGACGCGCAATTCCATGATCGGCACCGACCGCTTGAAGGGAGGGCGGGGCTGATGGACGGCATACATGACATGGGCGGCATGGACGGTTTCGGCCCCATCCCCATCGAACAGGATGAACCGGTTTTTCATGCCCCTTGGGAAGGCCGGATGTGGGCCTTGAATGCCGCTCTGGGTGCCTTGGGCCACTGGAATATCGATGCGGGCCGCTATGCGCTGGAGCAAATGAACCCGGCCCTGTATCTCAACTCCTCCTATTACCTGCGTTGGCTGTATCGAACGGAAGACATCCTGGTCGCACACGAAATGGTCAGCCGGGAAGAAATCGAAACGCCCCCCGGCCAGCGCCAGGTGGAAAAGCAGGCCGAACCATTAAGCCATGCGGAAATCGTGGCCCGTGCGCGCGCGGCCAAATCGGCCCGCTCCGATGTGGACGTGACGGCGGGTTTCAAGGCCGGCGATTTGGTGCGGGCCCGAAATATCCATCCCACCGGGCATACCCGGCTGCCTCGTTACGTGCGCGGCCGGACCGGCCTGATCGAAAAAGATTATGGCGTCTTTGTTTTTCCAGATACCCGCGCCGTCTTCGCAGGAGACAAGCCGCAGCACCTCTACAGCGTCAGCTTTACCGCGCAAGAGCTGTGGGGCGAAGAAGCCGCCGCCAAGGACAAGGTCTATTTGGATATCTGGGACGATTATCTGGAGCTTGGCGGATGACAGCGGACGTAAACGTGCCGACGGAAGAACAGCTTCCTTCCCTGCCCCGTGACGAAGACGGCCCGGTTTTTGACGAACCCTGGCAGGCCCAGGCCTTTGCCATGACCGTCTGGCTGCACGAGCAGGGCCATTTCACCTGGCCCGAATGGGCCGATCATCTGGGCGCGGAAATTGCCGCCGCCGTGGGCGCGGGCGACCCAGACCTGGGCGATACCTACTATCTGCATTGGTTGAAGGCGCTGGAGACCCTGGTCGCCGAAAAGGGCCTGACCACCGCCGATGCCCTGGCTGAGCGCAAGGAAGCCTGGGACCGCGCGGCGCATGCCACCCCCCATGGGCAGCCGATTGTTCTGCCCACCGATGCCTGAATATATTCAGCCTGACCGAAAAGAGGCACAGCATGCTTGAACTTACCACCGCATCGATTGAAGAATCCGCGTTTGCGCCCTATGGCCAAATGCTGTCGGACCCCGGGGCTGACAGCCGCCGCGACCATGCCGCGGAACTATCCAATGGCCGGCCCGGTGTCGCGATCAATCTTGGCCTGACACGGGCGCAGCCGCCCGCGAAGCTTCCCATCGAAGTGATCAAGATGGAACGCCATCCCCTATCGTCGCAGGCCTTTCTGCCGCTGGATTGCGACCGTTACCTGGTCATTGTCGCCAAGCCACAGGGCACGGACGGGCCACCCGATCTGGCGACCCTGCGTGCCTTTATCGTGCCGGGGCATGTGGGCATAAACTACAATGCCGGCACCTGGCATTTTCCCCTGACCTGTCTGGACCGCCCCTCGACATTTGCCCTGTTGATGTATATGGACGGCGGCCCCCAGGACGAAGATTGGCACACATTGGATGAGCCGTATCTGCTCGCCATCGCGTAGAGAAGTTCCGGCTAAGAAAGGCTGTATTGATGAGTGAACGTATGACCGGCGGCGACGCCATGGTGCAGGCGGTACTCCGCCACGGTGTCGACACCGTGTTTGGTCTGCCCGGCGTACAAACCTATCCGATCATGGATGCCCTGCAGCGTGCCGGCAACCAGGTCCGCATGGTCAATTCCCGGCACGAACAAGGCTCCGCCTATATGGCCTACGGCTACGCCAAGGCGTCGGCGCGGCCTGGGATTTTCACCGTCGTACCGGGCCCCGGTGTGCTCAACACCGGTGCCGCCATGTGCACTGCCGTGGCCGGTTCGGCGCCGGTGATGTGTCTGACCGGAGATGTGCCCTCGGATTTTCTGGGCAAGGGCCGGGGACATCTACATGAACTGCCTGATCAACTGGCCACCCTGCGCAGCTTCATCAAATGGGCCGACCGCGCCGAGAGGCCGCAGGATGCCCCGGCGGTGGTCGATGAAGGCTTCCGCCAAATGCTCTCGGGCAAGCCCGGACCGGTGGCCGTCGAAATGTGCTGGGACACCATGGCCGCCGATGCCCTGGTCACCATGCCAGAGGTTCCCGCAGCCCCCGTGGGCCCGGAAATCGACCTGGACGCCATCGAGGATGCCGGCAAGCTATTGATGGGTGCCAAACGCCCGATGATCATGTGCGGCGGCGGCGCGCAACACGCCAGTGCCGAGGTGTTGGCGCTGGCGGAAATTCTAGATGCCCCGGTGACGGCGTTGCGCAGTGGCCGCGGCGTGGTTTCGGAAGATCACGCGCTTGGCGTCTCCACGGAAGCCGCCTGGGAATTATGGCAGGACACTGATCTTTTGATCGGTATAGGCTCGCGCTGCGAGCTGCAATACCTGCGCTGGACCGGCATGATGAGGGCTGATGACCGCCCCGCCGGGCCCAAGTTGATCCGCATCGAGATCGACCCGGTGGAGTTGCTGCGTTTAAAGCCCGATGTGGGCATCGTCGCCGATGCCGCCGACGGCGCCCGCGCCCTGGCCGAGGCCGCCGGCAAGAATTTTTCGCGTACCGCCAACGCCCGGGAGCGGATTAGCGAAGCCAAGGCCGCCGCCCGCGCCAGGGTCGAGAAAATTCAACCCCATGTGGCCTATCTCGACATCATTCGCGCGGTTTTGCCCCGCGACGGCATTTTCGTAAAGGATATCTGCCAGAGCGGCTTTACCTCGTATTTTGCCTTTCCGGTGTACCAGCCGCGCAGCTACATCACCTCGGGCTATCAGGGCAATCTGGGCTATGCCTTTCCCACCGCGCTGGGCGCCAAGGTGGCCTATCCGGACAAACCTGTCGTGGCGGTAGTTGGCGATGCCGGCTTTAACTTCGCCGTTCAGGAACTGGCGACCATGGCCGAACACCAGATCGGTCTGACCGTGATCCTGTTCAACAACGGCGCCCTGGGCAACGTCAAGCGCGACCAGCAAATGCGGTTCGAGGGCCGGACCATCGCCTCGGAACTGCCGAACCCCAGCTACGCCGCCCTGGCGGAGAGTTATGGCGTTGCCGGCTATGGGGTAGACAGCCCGTCCAGCTTGAAACCCGTCCTGGAAAAGGCCCTGGCCGATAACAAGCCGGCGCTGATCGAGGTAACGCTCGATCTAAAGGACGAAACGCCGCCGTGGGAATTCATCATTCGCGGCGCCGGCTGAAGATGCCCGGCCGGCGCGTCCGGCCGGCGGCCCAGGCCACTTGGCGGCGACCCCCATGAACAGTGATTTCGACCTCGCTAGAACTTCCGCCTCCGGTGGCAGTCCGGTGATCCCTGAGAGCGGCAGGAATGCTCGAGAAGTGCCGATAGCAGTCACCCCAATTTCTGCAAAGACCCTAGCAACTGCGTTATTGCGTTGGGATGAGCGTGCTTCCTTTGGTCCAACTGCGACAACTGGGCGCAGTTGGTGTTCCTGCCGTACGACACGATATCATTATGAGTAGAGCTCGCTACTTCAATGGGTTTCGCATGCAATAAAGCAAACCGTGCAGACCGTCTTACGAGGTTGCCGTCAGCATAGTTACTTTGGGGACGAGGCCGGAAGCGATGGACATGTTACCTGTATTGAACGCGATCGCCGTTCTGGAGGTGAGAGATGGACGCATTAAATCTGGGCAAGTCGCGCTTGATAAACATGTTGGTCAAGCTGCCAGGGAAGAATATGGAAAGCCGATTGAGGCGGTGGTTTCACGACCCGGAAAAGCTTCTGAGTGGTGCTAATATCAGTTTGGGGCAAACGGTTCTTGAAGTGGGGTGCGGAACCGGTTTCTTCACCTTAACGGCGGCGGAGATTATCGGTGAAACCGGACACCTCATCGCGCTCGATCCGGTTTCCGGCTATGTCGAACGGGTCGAGGAAAAAGTGCGGCAGGCAGGCCTCGAAAACGTTGAGGTCGTGCGGCGCGATGCGTTGGCGACAGGCCTGGAAGCGGAGAGTGTTGACGTTGCCTTGTTGTTCGGCGTGCTTCCGTTTCCAACCTTACCTCTAGACCAACTCTTGCCGGAAATGCACAGGGTGCTGAAACCCAGCGGAACTCTAGCGGTTTGGCTATTTCCAGTTTCTTACGGTGTGCCCGCGTGGATTCTTCAGTCGGGCCTTTTCACGGACCTAGGTAGGCAGGAAGGCGTATTCAGATATCAGCGGTCTGGACATCCTTTGTAGCGCCTTGATGGATCCTAGGGTCGCTTCGGTTTGTCATTCGCAACGGTCGCTGTTTGGATTGGCGATGCTCGAGGCTGAGGTAGAAGCAGAAACTGCCGTTCAGGTCCATGACCAGCGGTATGTGCCAGAAGCTGCCATTCGCGACTCTTAATAATCGCGCATAGATTAGCTGAACACCTGCCGTTAAACTCCACTTCATGTCAGAGGGAAGCCAAGGAGGGATAAATGGCTGAACCATTACCCTTGAACAGTAGTTTTCTGTTCAACTTGGATATCGAACTGGAACCGCCTCTGGTGCTCGGGTCACGGCGGATAGTTATTGCAAAAGGTGGACGGGTCGAGGGTACTCGCATTAGCGGCAGGGTTCTTTCCGGCGGTGGCGACTGGATCATTGCGCGTTCCGAAGACATCAGCTTGATGGACATTCGTGTCGCCTTCGAAACCGACGACAGCGCGCCGGTTTTCATGTCTTGCGTTGGCCGTAGAGTCGTTACTGCTGACATCGCGGTTCAGCTCACCGATCGCGAAAAACGCGGCGCTCTCGATCCGTCGCGATACTATGTCCGCATACTGCCGACATTCGAGACCGCTGACGAGCGTTACCTATGGCTCAACGGAATTGTCGGGGTTGGCATTGGCCGTTACACAAGCACTGGTGTCTCGTTTGATGTTCACGAAATACTTTAGCTCCTCGTTTGGAAGTCGGTGACGATGCCCGACGTCAGTGGCAGCGTGTATCCGGGCTGGGCTGCGACTTTAACCGATCAAGACTTCCGCTTTGGGTCATTGTCGATGGACGTGAAATTTTCCGGCAATGCTCGATGCTGGGGGAACAGCAGAAGTCGCGGTTCGAGGCCATTACCAGCGCTTCGTGCCAGGAGCCGACGATCGACCAAGTGTCACACTTACTAGACGTTAGAGCCGCACACGGCGGCTACTACATCAATCATTGGCTACCATTCCGCATCTTGGTGTACATCGTCTCTCGATATAGACCGATATTATGATCCTGAGTGCCTTCCGATATCTGGATACCATGCCCCAGAGTCTTGAAGTTCAATATGGTACCAATATCTCGAAACAAAGAATCGATTCCTCGAATTAGACTAGAGATCATGATCGCCTCTCTCAAAATTCATGTCGTTGCCGCAAATTCGTACACCAACGATATCGTATTATGGCAACTCCACCAACTTTAGCTGCATATCCGCATGGGCTGCGAAGGGTCGGGAGACTGGAGCAGCCCGCGCATTCACACGGCGTTGCATTGTAATGCAGGATATCGGCGGCTGCCGAATGTCTCCTTTGATGGCAAAAGCAAGCATTGGAAATTTCGGCTGCCATGCTCAAGATGGGTCAAAAGCGGAAATGAAATTTTTCTCGCTTAGTGCTCGATGTCGGGTGCTAAGCAGGAAGAAGCTTTACTGCAACATCCGTCGGGGATGTGCCATAGGGTAACGTTCTTGTTGTCTAGCCTTCCCTTTCAGTTGCACTGCCATGATCGCCAAAGGGCGGCAATTCATTGCAGCGTGAGAAGCGCAGACTGGCCGCCATCCCATACGGCCCCACACCGCCCTCGATGTTGCCTTGGCAGGCAATGCCAACTACCGTGTTTTCGCAGACCGGGGTTCATCTGGGGAATGCCGGATATCAAAAGACAAATGGGGAGAGATTATCATGATACGATTACTGGTAGTTTTGGTGGCCCTGGGGGTCGGCGTCACGTTTCAGTCCGCGGGGGCGGCAAACGTCAAAGTTACGCCGCTTGGGGCCGTGGATGGCGAATTCTGTATTCTGGATCGGGCCATGGTGTTCGAGGATCCCGACGGCACACGCTTATTGTATGATCCGGGCCGAACGGTCGCCGGACCGCAAGATCCCCGTTTGGGCAAGATTGATGCCGTCCTGATCAGCCATATGCATTTTGATCATGTGGGTGACCGCCATACCAGGGCGGTCAATGCTTCCAAGTGCAACAAGCCTGAAATGTCCGTCGTGGCGCTACCGCAAACCAATGCAGTGAATATCGCCTTCGCCAAGGGCGCCAAGATTGTCACGGGCAGCGAGATGCCGCCGTTCTTCGCCGGCAAATTAAAAAGCCTTGGCGGCAACCCGAAGAATTCCATTCTGGCCCGTTTTGGCGCCACGAAGATGGTCGGCGGCGTGAAAATTTCCACGGTACCCGCCTTGCATAGTAATGGCCTGCACCCCGCCTTGATCGGCGGCGATCTTGGCAAGGCCATGAAGGCGGCGGGCATTGGCGGCTATGTTGGCCAGGCCACTGGCTATATCCTGCAATTCAGCAACGGCCTTGTGGCCTATTTGTCCGGCGACACGGGCATGACGGCGGAACAGGACAAGGTGGTACGCGGCTTTTACAAGGCGCGGTTGGCGGTGATAAATATCGGCGACACCTACACCACGGGTCCAAAGGAGGCGGCCTATGTGGTCAACGAACTGATCAAGCCCGCCTCGGTCATCGCCTCCCACGCCAACGAGCCGGCGACCAAGGGCGGCAAGGTGCGGCCGGGCACCCGGACCGAGGTGTTCCGCGATGCCGTGAAAGTGCCGGTGCATATCCCGTTGAGCGGCAGAACCATGTCCTTCAACGGCGGCGGCGCCTGCGTTTCGGGCTGTTGAACCAGAGCATTTTCGATATTAACCTACCCGCCCGCTCCGCCTGCCCGGTCACCCACAAGGTACCATGAATGGCTAGCCGGGCAGGCGGAGCGGGCGGGTAGTACCATCGGCCTGATCCCTTGGTGAAACCATGCTGTCAATCAATATTGGCCAGGCCAAAATCATCCAGAATTGAGTAAATCGCAGGCACCAGAAACAGCACGAGGATGGTCGTGGCTATTAGTCCGAATGCCAGACTGGTAACCAGGGGGATCAGGATCTGCGCCTGTAGGCTGGTCTCTGATAGCAGCGGCAAGAGGCCGACGATGGTGGTCAGCGAGGTTAGCAATATGGCGCGGAACCGTGCGCGGCTGGCCCGCGGTGCCGCCTCGGCGACTGATTTGGTATCGCCGTGATAATGCTTGATGAAATTGATCAATAGAATGGAATCGTTGACCACCACGCCGGCCAGGGCCACGAAGCCAAGCATGCTGGGCATGGTGAAATCCAGGCCCAGCAAAATGTGCCCGGCGATGGCGCCAACCAGGGCAAAGGGGATGATGACCATCACCACCAAGGGTTCGAGATAGCTTTTGAACTGAAAACTCAACAGCAGATACACCCCGATCAGGCCGAGAATGAAGCCACTGAGCATGGAGCGCTGTGTGGTCTGGGCCTCTTTGTTCTGGCCTTGTAGCGAGACCGAAACGCCTGGATGGCGCCGCGCGAACTCCGGAAAGAAATTCTTGGCGGTATCGCCGAGAATCTCGTTGGCGTTGGCAACGGCGACATCGACATCGCCCTGCACCATCACCGTGCGTTGGCCGTTGATCCGGTTGATACGGGCATAGCCCCGCCCGAGTTCGATATCAGCGACCGCGGTGAGCGGAACCAGGCTGCCATCGGATTGTGAAATGGTGAAATTATCTAAATAGGACAAGCTGTTCTTGTTGCGGGGATCGATCCTGACATCGATTTCATAAGCCTCGGCGCCGCGTTGAATTTCACTCACCGTGGTACCGAAAAACGCCGAGCGCAGCTGGTCGGCAATCTGGCGGGCATCGATGCCCAAGGTGGATGCGCCATCTTTAAGCTTGATCTTCAATTCCGGTTTGCCGGGGCGCAGGTCGTCCGTCAGATTGGATGTACCGCGGTATCCATTCAGCCAATTCCTTAGGTCCAGTGCGGCCAGTTTGAGTTCGCTTAGATCATCGCCGCCGAGACGAATATCAATCGCCAGGCCCGCCGGGCCAACCGTGGATTCGGCAAATTTGACGGTAATAACATCCGCCAACGCACCGGTCTCACCGCGCCACAAGGCGATGACATCATCAATGCGGCTGGTCCTGGATTCTGAATCCAGCAAATCTGCGGTGATCGTGGCGACATGAGCCCCGGTTTCGTTCGCCGAGGCATTCTCGTTAAATTTCGTCGCCACCTTTTGCACCAAAGGCTGGCCGCCGGGTTGCGCTGGGCTCAAGCTTTTATTGACCCGGTCAAGGGCAGCGGTAATGCGCGCCACGACATGTTCGGTGCGCTGCAACGGCGTTCCCTGGGGCAGTAGGATCCTGGCCTCCATGACATTGCCGTCGAGTTCAGGGAAAGCGGAAAATTTCAGCACGCCGCCCACGATAGTGCTTACCGCCAACAGCAATAGACCAACCGCTATTCCCGCCGTCAGATAACGCCATTGTACGGCGGCCGTGGCGATGGGCTCGACCAGGCGGTGGGCCAGCCATTCGATGCCGTGGTCCATCAAGATTTGTATCCGGGATGGCTTTGCCTCGGCCTTTTCCAGCGCGTGGGCCAAATGATGCGGCAGGATCAGAAACGCCTCAACCAACGAGATCACGAGAACAAATAGCATGACGATCGGCACAACGCGCAAAATCTGACCCATATCGCCTTGCAGGAACGCCAGGGAACCGAAAATGCACACCGTCGTCGCAAAGGAGGCAAACACGCTGGGCAGGACCTGTTGCGCGCCCTCAATGACAGCTTCAAGCGGCGTTTTTCCCTGACTGCGTTTGCTGGCGACATTTTCCGCGATGACGATGGCATCGTCCATCAACAAGCCAATGACAATCAGCAGTCCGACCATGGTCAGCATGTTGATGGTGTAACCGGCCGCGACCATCAACGCCGTGGCACCGAGAAACGAGATCGGCAGGCCGGCGGCGACCCAAATGGCATAGCGAAAACCGAAAACCAGCCACAAAACCAACGCCACCAGCCCAAGTCCCATCGCGCCGTTGTTCAGCAACAGTTGCAACCGGTCTCGCACGATGGAGGAAATATCGTTGGTGATAACCATCTCCATGCCGGGTGGTGCAATCTGCCGTTCCGTTTCAAGGAAGGCGTTGAGGGCATCAATGACGGCGAGGGTATCTTCGGTTTCCGTCTTGGTGATATCCAGGATGGCCGCCGGCTTGCCGTTGAACAGCACCTTAGCTTCATCAAGGTCGAAGCGATCGGTGATCCTGGCAATATCGCCGAGGCGGACCTGGCCGCCGCCCGTGCCGGCAATAACAACGACGTCTTCAAAGGCACTTGGCGTCTTGCGCTCATCGGAAAAACGGATCAGCACATCCTGATCCCTGGTTTGAATGCTGCCGGCGGGCAGGTCGAAACTTTGCCGTTGGATCGCACGGGCGACATCGGAAATGGAGGTACCATATTGCCGGATCGCCCAATCGGGTAGCTCGATGCGGATCTGATGGTCCGAGAAGCCTTTGATATCAACCTTGGGAATGCCGCCGAAACGCAGCATGCGGTCCTTCAGCTCTTCGGCGTAGGCTTTCAGGTCGGGCTTGCGCGCCGCACCGGTCAGGGCCACGGAAGCGACGAAGTCGGTGCGGCCAAGTTCCTTGATCACCGGATCTTCCGCTTGCTCGGGAAACTCGGTTATGGCGTCGATCTCGCTGCGTAAATCGGTTGTAAAGCGGTCGAAAGCGGCGCCTTCGACCATCTCGACAACGGCGCGGGCCAGGCCTTCGCGCGCTTCGCACGTCACCTCTGCGACATTGTCAATGGCATCAATGGCGTCCTCGATACGTTGACATATGGCCTCCTCCACATCCTCGGCGCTGGCGCCGGGATTGAGGACACTGATTTCCACTTTGTTCGGCTGGATCCGTGGAAAGGTCTCCCGCAGCAGTGTCGGAGCGGCAACCAGACCACAGACAATAAAGGCGGCCATGACCAGGTTCGCCGCGGTGGGGTGGCCGGCGAAATAGCGGATCATCGCCGTGGCGCCCCGCCCGCGGCTTCCGCCTTGAGCCGAACCTGCAACTGTTCATCGGTTTGCGGCGCCAGCAGCATGCCGGATATGGCCGGCGAGAGGTCGGAGACGACGATCTGTTCGCCGGCCTGGACGCCATTGTCAATGGCGGCAAGATCCCCTTGGACCAAGCCAACCGTTACCGGCCGGATGTCGAGGCGACTTTGCGGGTTTGCCACATAAAGCGCGCCGTCATGGAAAGCTGCCCGTGGCACCACGATGCGGTCGTATTTGGCGTGAGTTCGGATTTCGATCTCGACGAACATACCCTTGGCCAGTGGCGGGCGCTTTCCGGGCGCGGCCTTTGCATAGGCGCCATCGACGGCGACAATGGCGCCGATGGTGCGGGTCTTGGGATCGACGGTGTCGCTGATGCGGGCAAAGCGGGCCGGCCATTCAACAACGTCATTGCCGGTGCGCAGGCGGACGGTCGCCTCAAAGCCAACGTCGTGAAGCAGCCGCGACATGGACTCTGCGTTGATGCCAATGGAAGTGCTACTGTCGGTGCTGGCGAGAATCATGGCGCGGAATTGGGAAATCGGAATTTGCGCTTCGACTTCGGCCACATCCAGGCTGTCGGCGGTCACCAACATGCCGCCTGCCTGGACGAATTGCCGGGCCTCCACATTCACCTCGGCGATCCGTGCATCAAACGGCAGTACAATACGGGTACGGGCAAGATCGAGTTTCGCCGATTCCCATTGTGCCTGGTAGACCGCGATCTGCTCCCGCTGCACCGCGCGCTGGGTCGGCAAAAGGCGCAGGGTGTTTACAAGATCCTGGACCTTCTTGTTTTGCGCCAGGGTTTCGCGCTGTTCAAGTTCAAGTGCTGATTGGGCCACGGTGCCGCGTTTAAACAGATTTTGCTTCCGCAAAAGCTGATCCTGCCGCAATTTCAGGGCGCGTTTTTCGATCTTCAATAGATCGCCTGTGTTGACCTCCGACACGTTCAGTTCGGCCAATTTCGCCTCCGCCGACCGGATATTGGCCTGTGCCTGGCTAATCGCCAGCAGAAAATCAGCCGGCGAAATGCGCACGATCTCGGTACCCCCGGCAAGGATCGCGCCTTTCTTAAGATCAGGATGCACATGGATGACTTCGCCACCGACTTGGGCTATCGCGCTCCATACGGTACCGGGATAGACACTGCCGAAACCTGTGACGCGTGGGACCAGCCTGACAGCTTCGGCAACAATCACCCTGGCTGCGCGGACCTGTTCCTCTGGCGGTTTGCGTTCAGGCGACTGACGCCCGCTGGCCATATAATAAAAAACGGCAAGGCCGATGAGTATCGGTGGAATAAACAGCAATCTCTTTATCAATAGCTCGCCCTCGTGAATCGACCTACAGCTCACTTTTGGTTACAGCATCATAAGAGCCAATGTGAACCGATGTTCCAAGTTCTGCAATCAGCAAGAAGGTCATCAACAGCAGAGCCATTGTTGTTGCCTGCGCCCAACTCGTCATGTTGGATATTAATATATCAGCCTGGCCCGGTGTGTTGCGGCAATCGCGTATCGGCAGCACTCATGAGTAATGCTTTCGACCGCTCTGAAACTTCCGCTTTCGTCGGAAGTCCAGTCATAACTGAGAGCGGAGGGGATACTCGAGAAGTGCCAACAGAAGCCATCCGGCCATGCCGCGCGAAATTAAGCCAGGGCTGTACGGACATTGCGATTCTTCGCCGACTGACTCCATTTCGCCCGGCGTCATTCGCCGTCCCGGCTTGCCCAGGCGAATGTCGTTTGCCCTTTGGAATATAGATAGATATCCCGAGTGTCGAACATCAAACTGATCGCAATCGCGCCAGCAGTATAATAGAGCCAGACTTCAAGCCAAATTGGATGCGGAAAATTCATTATTCGATAAACGAGCCATGGCAGTAGCGGCAGCCACGGGATATGGCACAAACCAATGAGACGAGAAAAAGGCGATCTCTTGTGAATTTGACCCGCCACGATGAGCGTAAAAATGACCGTGACCAAAACCAATTGTCCTTCGATATATGTAATGAAAATCAGACTGCCTATAAATTGCGGAATATTCAGACTTCCACCCCAAATATTAACCCTCTGGCTGACACGACCAATATCGAAAATCATGCGGAAACCATCTAACAGAAACAATTCGGAACTCCCCCTAACCGAAACCGTGTGCCAAGAATCCTATGATTCATACTGTCACACCGAAATCGTTTCATCCACGACGATTGGAACCATCAGTGCGACGAAACCTTAATGTTGGTAATGACTCCTTGGGGACATTTTCTACCCGGTAGTGATCGCTATCGCTACGGTCACTGCCAGGGCTATTGCGGACATGCCCATCGCAAAACCTATGGATAGTTTCAATTCTTTAGATTGCCGCTGAAATCCGCAGTTTCCTAGGGGCAAACCTTCCGATCAATTCGACATATTCTGGAAAATCTAATGTCCTCCAAAGCTTGCAATGCAAAATGAGGTCTTGGCGATGATGTAGCGAAAGGTTCGCTGCCGGAGGTATGCGCGTTCGGGCGAAGCGGACAATAGCTTATAAGTGACATTCGGAGCATGCCTTGCCTTGATGGCTTCCCCAGACGATTATCGTTAAGCTTTCAGACATGAGGGAATTCCATGGAACTTAGGGACGCAACGATCCAGGAGCTGGCGGTATCGATGCAATCCGGCGCGATGACCTCGAAAGATCTGGTCGAAGCTTTTCGCCAGGTCATCGCGTCTGACGATGGCGCCTTCAATGCAATCGCCTTCCCCAACCCGGACGCCGAAATGATCGCCGATGCCTTGGACTGTGAACGCGCCGAGGGCCGGGTGCGGGGGCCGCTTCACGGTGTGCCGATATTGATCAAGGATAACCTGAACACCGGCGACACCATGATGACCTCCGCCGGCTCTCTCGCCTTGGATGGATCGATCGCCCCTGCCGACAGCCATGTCGTGGCGCGATTGCGCAATGCGGGCGCGGTGGTATTGGGCAAGACCAATCTCAGTGAATGGGCAAATTTTCGTTCGGCCCGGCCTTCGAGTGGCTGGTCGAGCCGAGGCGGCCAGGTGCGCAATGCCTATGCCCTGGACCGCTCGCCTGGCGGCTCCAGCTCAGGCTCCGCCGTTGCCACGGCGCGCGGTTATTGCGCCGGCGCCGTAGGGACCGAGACCGATGGCTCGATCGTCGGACCTTCGGCCATGAACGCCGTTGTCGGCATCAAGCCCACGGTTGGCCTGGTCAGCCGCGCGGGTATCATCCCGATTGCTTCGAGCCAGGACACCGCCGGCCCGATGGCGCGTACGGTTGCGGATGCGGCCTGCATATTGTCCGCGATGGTCGGTACCGACCCAGGCGATCCAGCAACCGCGGAAACCGACGTCCGCGCGGCGGCGGATTACACGGCTTTCCTTGACCGGGAGGCGTTGCGCGGCGCACGGATCGGCGTTGTGCGCAGCTATACCGGCTTCCATGACAGGGTCGATGCGGTCTTCGAAGATGCCTTGCGAGCACTCACGGACGGAGGCGCCAAACTAACCGATGGCTTGTCCCTGGTGCCACGGGCCGAGCTTCGTCCGCACGAGATAATCGTCTTGCTGACCGAATTCAAGGTTGGCCTGAACGCCTATTTGGCCAGTCTCGGTCCCGATGCTCCGATCGGCTCCCTGGCGGATCTGATCGCGTTCAACGAAACACACGCCGGGCGGACCATGCCGTATTTTGGTCAGGAATTGTTTATAAAGGCGGAAGCAACGGGCGGCCTACAAGATAGAAGCTATCTGGATGCCCTGGCCACCTGCCATCGGCTCACCCGCGAGGACGGGATCGACAGGGTCATGCACGAACACGGTCTGCATGCGCTGATCGCACCAACGGCGAGTGCTGCCTGGGCTATCGATTGGGTCAATGGCGACAACAATCCAGGCGGCAGTGCCTGCCTGGCGGCGGTTGCCGGCTATGCCAGCGTCACCGTGCCGATGGGCAATGTCAGCGGACTGCCGGTGGGAATTTCATTCTTCGCGGGGCCATGGTCCGAAGGCACGTTGATTGGCCTGGCCCACGCTTTTGAAAACATCGTTCAGGCCCGCATTGTCCCGGGAGCGGCGCGGAATTTTCTGCCCTGAGCAGAGCGCTTCGGGATGCTGCCATGGTGGAGAGAACAGATATGAGGCAACACATGCGTTTGCGGGATAAAGTCGCCGTGGTTACCGGTGCCCAACAAGGCATTGGTATGGCGATCGCCATGGCCTTCGCCGGGGAAGGAGCGGCCGTAGTGATTAACTATCTCGATGATCAGGCTGCCGCCGACAAGGCGGTCGGGAGCATTGTCGAGGCCGGTGGCCAGGCCACCGCCGTGGCGGGCAACGTTGCCGCGCCAGCCAACATCGAACGGATGATGGCCGCCGCCGATGCATATGGCGGCATTAATATCCTGGTCAATAATGCCGGTATCTTTCCACGGGTTGATTTTCTTGCGATGACGGAGGCGGATTGGGACAGCGTCCACAATATTAATCTGAAAGCCGGGTTCTTTTGCGCCCAGTCCGCTGCCCGGCGGATGATCGCGGCCGGACAGGGTGGCGCCATTATTAACATAGCCTCCGTCGCCGCCTATAGCGGCCCGCCCCTCGGCGTCCATTACGCCGCCAGTAAAGGCGGGGTCATCGCCATGACCCGCGCGTTGGCCATGGCCTTGGCGAGCGACGATATCCGGGTCAACGCCATCGCGCCCGGCCTCACGGACACGGCGCAACCCCGAGACGGCAACAGCGAGGCCGAAATCGCCGCGACCGCAGCGAAACTACCCCTGGGCCGAATTATCCAACCAGAGGAAATCGCCGATGCAGCGGTTTTCCTCGGCTCAAACGAAGCCCTTCAGATGACCGGTCAGGTGATGCACATAAACGGCGGTCAAATGTTTCGTTAGCGCAATGTTTTCCGAGCAATGCCGCGCAGGCATTAAGACAGATAGTCCGCCAGGGCGTCACGTGTCCGCGCTCGGGATGTTTCGTCGTGGGCCGCAACCTCAATGCGCAAATCCGTCGCGCCCGCCTCGGCATATTCCGCCAAGCCATCCAGCACTTGCTGCCAACTGCCGATCAAGTGCAGATCGGAGGCATCATCAAGGCCTTCGTGCTTGGTGGCATTGGCATAGGAGGGGTTCGACTGGTAATTCGCGGCGATTTCCCGCGCCAGGGACTTGGCGCCGTCAAAGTCGTCGGTAACGCAGATCCGCACCAGCGCCATAACGCGCGGGCTGCCGCTACGATCAGTGCCTTCGGCACCGGCTTGGAGGTGCGGCAGGATGTAGGATGATATGGTCCGCGGCCCGCACTGCCCCAGCGTCACGCCCGCCAGCCTGCCGCCGGCAAACCGCAACATTCGCGGGCCAAGCGCGGCCAGCAGAATGGGCGTCGGCGCCGCCTCGATCGCCAGCTTGGCGTGGGCGGAGACCTGTGCGCCGTCCGCATCCGCCTGCTCGTCCGCCAGCAACGGCTCCAACGCCGCGATGAACTCCCGCGTGTAGGAAAACGGCTTGTCCCACGAAAGGCCGAGCATGCCCTCCACATGGCGCTTCGAGGCGGTCCCCACGCCAAGAGTGAAGCGCCCGCCCAAGGCGTTCTGAGCGGTCCGCGCCAGCTGGGCGAGCCCGATCGGATGGCGGCCATACAACGGCACGACCGAGGTGCCAACTTCACCGATGCCGGCAAAATCGCTGCCCAGGCAGGCCAGCGCTACAATGGGATCGACGGCCATGGCGTGCGAAATCCAAAAGCTGTCGAAGCCGGCTTCTTCGGCAAATCGGGCAGCGTTACGCGCTTCATCTATGGATGCCAGCGTGGTGCCGCCGGCCAGTCCCCAACGGATACCAAAGCGATCGTTCGTCATAATACAAAGCCTTCAGCTGATAGCAATTTGGCGCGGGCAACCCGGCTGCCCGCTCGGAATTCTACGAGTATATCTGTGTTGCGTGCCGATGTCCCGACGCCGCCGCATCGCGGACGTGTTCTAAGACATCTTGAATGGCCGGGGGATTTGAACGGTGTTCCTACCTTCTACAATTGGCGCAACCGCGGAACGGCGATGGCGACGATGACGCCGACGACGAGCAGCGCCGCGCCGTTGGCGAACAATGCGGGGCCGGAACCGAGCAGTTCGGCGAGACCGCCCATTTCAAGATGACCCAACGGTGCGAAGCCGATCGCCAACACCCACACACCCATGGCGCGGCCGCGCAATGCGTTCGGCACCGCCAATTGCATCATGCTTTGCGTCAGAATATCGGACGCCGCCGCGGCACCCGCGACAATGGCGACGGCGGCCAATGTCGCCAGCAAGGGACTGTCAGCGGAAAGCAGCATCAGACTTGCGCCAAAGGCGAAGATCACGCCGATATAGGCGAGCCCACGACGCTGTAACGCGCCCATGAAGGTCAACCCCAGCCCGGCGATCATCCCACCCACCGCGCGCGCGGCATGCATCATACCCAGCCCATCGGCGCCAAGGTGCAATCGCGTGGTCGCCAGTTCCGGTAGGGCCGTCGCGAAGGAAAAGCCCAGGATTTCCACCGACGCCGTCACCGCCACCAACATCAGCAGCAGGCGATTGGCCCGCAGCTCCAGAACATACTCGCGAATGTTCTGCCGCATCGGAACGCGGTTGATGACGGCCGCTTTGCCCGCCGTGCGAAGACGTAAAAAGAAAAAAAGGGCGAGCCCATGACCCGAGGCAAGGACGAGAAAGGCGGCGGGGCCGCCATATCGAGCCATCACGGCGCCGGCGGCCAGCGCGCCGATCAACTGCCCGGTGCGTGATCCCAAATTCAGTAGTCCAAGGCCGGACACCACTTTATCGCCGCCGACGATATCGTAGGCATAGCTGACGCGCGCGGGTTGATGCAACGCGCGCAGGCTGCCCGTTATCAGCGTGAAGACGATAACGACCCAAAGTGCGGCTAGATCCAACGCCAGGACGACGGCGAAGATGATCATGTTTATCGCGATCAGCGCCTCAATCCGGCGCAGCAACGAGCGCCGATCCAGCCGGTCCGCGACCGCGCCGGAGACAATGCCAAACACGAAAAATGGCAGAAAATAGACGGCCAGCATTACCCCGACCCAGGCGGTTGACTGGGTGAACTGGAAGACCAGCAGTCCCAGCACCACCTGTTCGCCGCTCATGCCTTGTTGATTGAACGCCGCGCCCGCCCACAGATTGCGGTAGTCCGCTATTCGAAAGGCCGGAATATTGATCATGGAACCTACAACGCATCATTCGAGTGGGCACAACGGTCGCAAAAACCGCGAACGCCTTCATCTTTGCTTGCGCGACGCTCGATAACGGGAATACAGCGGAAATGGCCCTCACGCCAGTTGATGCTCGAGATGTGCCAATAGGCGACATGCAGTCTTGGCAATGGCGCACATAGATTCCTTATCCATAGGCAGCTACACTCCGGTTCATGGCAGGGGAGACACAGCGCAGACTTACCACAATCGTGGCCGCAGATATTGCAGGCTTCTCACGTCTTGTCGGGTTTGATGAGGAAGCGACCCTGTCGGCCCAACGCGCACATCGTTCAGAACTTATTGAACCACTGCTTGCCGAACATCATGGCCGGATCGCAAATACGGCGGGCGATAGTTTCTTATTCGAGTTTCCGAGCGCGGTGGAAGCTGTGCGCTGCTCGATGGCCGTGCAGGACGGCATGGCTGAAAGAAATCAAAACATTGCGGCGGAGCGGCGCATTGAATACCGCATCGGCGTCAATGTCGATGATGTTATGACAGACGGCGATGATCTATTGGGCGACGGTGTCAACATTGCAGCGCGCCTAGAAAGCATATGCCAGCCCGGCAGCATCGTATTGTCTGACGATGCCTTTCGCCAAGTGCGCGACCGTCTTGAGATTGCGTGGGAAGATGGTGGTGAGCATGAAGTCAAAAACATCGCCCGCCCGGTGAAGGTCTGGCGTTGGTCGCCCGCCTCATCTGCTACCGTCGCAGACACTCCCTTGGCTCTGCCCGACAAACCCTCCATTGCCGTCCTGCCGTTCGACAACATGTCTGGTGATCCGGAACAAGAATATTTCTCCGACGGCCTTACGGAGGACATCATCACGGGCCTGTCGAGGCTGCGCTGGCTGTTCGTCATCGCCCGCAATTCCTCCTTCGCCTACAAAGGAGAGGCCATCGACGTAAAGCGAGTGGGCCAAGAATTGGGCGTCCGCTACCTGCTCGAAGGAAGCGTGCGCAAATCTGGCAGACGCATCCGCGTCACGGCGCAGTTGATCGAAACCGCCAGTGGCAATCACATTTGGGCCGAGCGATACGACCGTGACCTCGAGGATATCTTTGATCTACAGGACGAGTTGACGGGGGCCATAAGTGCCAACGTCGATGCTGAGCTTGCAGACAGCGAGCGTCAACTGTCACGGCAAAAAAGCACGAACCTGGACGCATGGGACTATTTTCAACGGGGCAATTGGCATCTCTACAAGTATTCCAAGGATGGCATGGCCGAGGCGAGGCAGCATTTCGAAACCGCTGTTGCGCGGGCGCCGGAATTCGCCAGCCCGCATGCTGCGCTGGCATATGTTTCTGCTGGCGAGGCGTTGTTCGGATATGTGGCGGACCCGGCGGCGGTTTTGGAGGAAGGCCTGCGCCATGGCGAGCAGGCCGTCGCGCTGGACAGCCGGGATGCCTATTCTCATTACGGTTTGGGACGTATTTGCACGCTGCTTGGCGATCAAGGCCGCGCTATTCCGGCCCTCGAAAGAGCGATCGACATTAACCCGAGTTTCGCGCAAGCGCATTATGGGCTTGGCTTCGCGCATCTGTGGTTCGGCCGCGCGGAAACGGCTTCGGATTTCTTTACAACAGCCATTCGCCTTAGTCCGAATGACCCGCAGCTTTGGACTTTCTTTCACCTTCGCGGCTTAGCTAGCTTTCTGCTAGGCGATTTCACGGCAGCCGAGCCGGACTTCATATCGGCGACGCAGGCAAAGGGCGATGAGGGGATCATTTACACGGTCATGGCAGCCAACTACGGCATGATGAATAAAGCCGATGAAGCGCGCACCGCACTCGACGAGCTTCGCAGATTAAGTCCCGATGCGAGCATTACGCGCGTTCGAACGCGGTATTCGACCTTACACGCTCCGTACTTAGAAATAACGATTTCCGGCCTGCGCAAAGCCGGCCTGCGAGAAGAGTAGTCGATGGGAAGTCCGATTGGGATCATTCGCGACGGTACTCGAAACATGCTGCAATGCTTAATGTCAGGGGTTAAGCGGAAATGAGACCGAACAGACCTGATCCTCGGTGTGTGCCATCAACGGACTGTTAGAATATCCTAATACGCAGAACCTAGATGCAGGTGGGTGGGAGCCGTCCACCGCATCAAGATCGGAAGTGCCGCGAGACTTCGAATCTTCGGGCAAACCTTCAGCTTATTGTTCCCCTTCCAACCGGGAGCTCTTCAAGTATCGGCTCGCGATGGTTCGCAAAATAAACGAGTAACTCACCCGCCGCCTATTCGAGCAGCGATTTGGCCGGCGAGATGCAGCGCGATTTTGGGCTGCAGGTCATTGTGTTGATTCTAGTCTGGGTCGCTTATCTTCCGGATAGAAGGAACTTATGAGTAGTCGAAATTCCGCGTCAGTTTGCGAACCAGCAGACAGCTTAGCGAAATCTTCATCAGTGAGCGGGCGGACACCGAGATCCTTTGTATAGGTTGGGCCCACGCCAACGCGAATTGTATTGTGCGAACTCTTGTTGAAACGGACGTACCTGCTCGACGGCACGAGTTCACGTATTGTTGCTATGGCAGGAGCGGCGATATTTGCTGGAACATCACGACCGATGCCGATGGTCAACCCTTCCGCCTGGATTACAGATGGGTCAGAGGCCGCGCGATACCCTTCTAGTTTCAACCGTACTACTACTGTTAGAGCCAGTTCCGGTTTCCCGTCGATCCGGGAGACCCATACAGGGTAACGCTGCAGCTCTGATTTTTTCGCTGCGGATTGAATAACCTATCTTTGACCGCTGGACGGATTCTGCCACCTCGTTGGCGCGTGCTGCGGTCTGAGAGGAGGCATCATCGTTTCCGGCATTGGCGAAATCTGCAACGATTTTGCTGAGGTTTTGGAGGTCAACTCGAAGATCCTCGACGGCTTGCAGTGATTCGGTGGAGGATTGACTGAGTCCCACTGCCACCGATTCGGATCCTTCGCTGAGCGTCCGGAACTTACTATTCAGTTGAACTGCTTTGTCGTTCAGCGCCGCCAACTGTTCATCAAATGATTTCACCTCCGCAGCTACTTTCTCGATATTCTCTAGGGTCTTCACACTCCGAGCTTGGATAGCCTCTGCGACGGCAACGTTCCTTAGTGCCCCAGAGAGCACCCCATTTACTAAAAGCGTAATGCCTCCTCCAGAGAGAAATATTACGATGAACCCGATCCAGAAATACTTCCTACGTAGGTGCTTTTCTACGGCCTCGCTGACACTTTCGGTAGCGCGGCGAATTTCAAGATCATTAAGTTTTTCTTGAACATTCTCGTCGGATCTCCGATCTGCCTCCAGCCACTCATGGCAATGTGGGCACTTTTTTTGCGTCTTCTTTGACTTCCTCCAAACAAAATATACAGTTGGTCATTTCGACATACTGACTTTTTTGCTTCGGCAAGCCGTCAGGCTGCCCAGCGCATCAAGCGCGCTGGCAACAACATCGGGGCACACTCGCCCCACAACTTCTTGCGGTTTCGTCCGTTCTGATCCTGTATCTGCCATCCAAATAGAGTAGCACTATGCGCTTGCTTAGTCGCCAGTAAATGGCGGCTTCGGGTCAAAACCGCCCTGTTATCGCCCGCTATTATTATGCTCGAAGCTAGGTGATAAGCGGACTTCAGCCTGACGCCGGCTGATGCTTGAGATGTGTCAAAACCGGAAATGGCGCATTACTCGTAATGTTGCTGAGCGGCCCAGCAACTCATCGCCTGGATATCGCAAGGCTGTAAGCGTGCTCGCGGACGGAGTTCTATGGTCTCCAAGAGCCGGGGATGTTTCCAACCAACAATCGATCTATAGCGCCGTCGCCATTTTCCAACGGGAGGATCAATCTGTCCCAACTTCTAACCCGAACTTCCATCGGCGGGACATGGCGCGTGAACAAATGTTCCTTGCGCATCAGACAAGCCTGATAACACGCCAAGAAGAAGGGCACCATTTGACTAATCGGAATTTCCGACACTAATAGCCCGGTTGCATCAAAGCCTGCATGGCCGGCAATGATGGACCCATAGAGACGATAACGGTAGTCCATGCCATCGTCCAAGACTTCCAGCAGCATTACGTAGCCTAGTGCGGCACGCATATTCAAAGGGTCAATTTTTTGACTAAGCGGCAGTCTGACGCCCTTTGGCAGTTCGTTCCAATAACTGAGTAGTGTGCGTAATGCCGGCTCTTCAAGTTGGTCGAGCTGCGGGCTCCAATTTATGATGGGTGGGCCGACACCAAGAGCTTCAAAATAATCCGCCGTACTGGCAAAATCTTCGGCGATCATATCTTCCGAAAGTTTCGTGACGAGTTCCTTGTCAACTAAAGGACCCTTGGAACCCGTTATCTCCATACTTCAAGATCCCAATGATTATCAATTCTTGATGACGGGAAATTCGAACCAGCTAATTTGACGCCGCTTCTTTCGTTTCGAATCTTAGCACCAATCGGCATCACTTGCTATTCTGATGGCCACCTCTTTTGGGACCAAGCACTGAAGGCTTGCCCTCACAAGCTGAGCGGAAATCTATCTGACGCCGGATTAGACCCGGTCAGTGCCATAGCCGGAAGTCACCCCACGCCCGGCCCCGGCGGCAGCGGGCCCGTCGGCGGGTAGGCGCCGTCCGCGTCGTGGTCTTCGTTGCCGGTCAGCGGCGGGTCGAAGACAGAGATGGCGTGGACGTCGGTCAAGGCCTTGAGGTGGTGCGGATCGTCGGGGCCGACCAGATAGAGCCCCCCGGGTCCCAGGATATGGACGTCGCCGGTAGTCTTGTCGGTGACTTCCAGACTGCCATCGAGGACCAGATTTCCTTCCCAGTGGTTCTTGTACCAAAGATCGGTTTCGACGCCTTCCTTGACCTTCACCGAACTGAAGGAAAACCCCATCTGATCGGCAGCGGTCAGATAGCGCTGCGCAATCACCCGGCCGCCATTGATGCTCACCTCCATGCCGGCCTTGCGGACATCTTCCAGCGTTGTCACGGTCATGCGGCCCTGGCGCGGCGGCAGATCGCCACTGGGTGGATAGGCGCCATCCTCGCCATGGGTCTCCTGACCGATGATCGGCGGGTTAAAGACGGAAATCATGCGCATGTCGGTGTCCACCTCACGGATAATGCGGTGCTTATCCAGCGGGCCGACGCAATAGAGCATGCCCGGCTCCAAAGGCCAGCGCTGTCCGGAGTTGCAGTCTTCGAGGATGGCGCTGCCGGAGCGCACATAATTGGCTTCCCAGTGGTTTTTGTACCACAGGGTTGAGGCGCCGGCCTTGCTGCCGCGGGCCTCGGAAATGGAGAAATTTAGGCCATCGGCCTTGGTCAGCAGACGCACCGCCGTCGCCTTGCCGTACCCGATGGATATCACCCGCCCTTCCGCCTCAATCTGCGCCATCGTTCGTACCAGCATAATGACCCCTTTCCCTATCGAAATTCACTGACCGGACAGTCATACAGGTCCGGTAATCTTGCAAGCCACTTTTGTACCGCCCAGTCTTCACACAATTGACCGCACCGAAGCTCGTGGCCTTGATCACATGCGCCTTGCCGGCAGTCACGAAGGTGCCGCCGCCATTCTTTGAGTCTGCGACCATCTTCATCAAATCCCAAACTGGTGGCGGCCGCTCGAAGTCGGCGCCGATCTCCTCCGGCGGGATTTGCACAATGAAGTCGAATTCATCGTCCTGCATATTGTTGAATCGATGGACGCAGTTCGGGCGGTTGTGGGCGACGACTATGAGACAGCCCGTTTAATCTCCGGCGCAGAAAAGCTGCTATCGCGGTACGATGGCGCATGCGCACATCTTAATATTGCCGATATGCCTTCCGAAAATTAGAGGAAACGTCCTTGCGCAAGAGACAATGGTCGCTAACGAGGGCATTGCGGAAATGGCGAATCGAGGCCAATACCGTCGATAAGTGACAATAGCCGCGATTCGGCCGCGTACATGATACCGATAGATTCCGCCGGACCGCGCCGCTAAACTTCGGCTTTGGCAAAGGGGATGGGAAATGGAGTGGTGCAGGCATGCAGGCCCTTCATGACGGGAGATCAGAATGACCGATGATTTGATCGATCCCCGCATCTATGATTTGTACAACGTCTATTGCCATGGCGAGATGAACCGACGGGAATTCCTGAACCGGGCATCGGCAATTGCGGTTGTGGGCGGATCGGCCCTTGCGATGGCGGAGGCCTTGTTGCCGCGCTATGCCGAAGCCCACACCATTTCCTTTACCGACCAACGGATCAAAGCACACTACGTCGAGTATGAGTCGCCAGGCGGCACGTCCGGCAAGATGAAGGGCTACATGGTGCAGCCGTCTGGCAAAGGTCCCTTCCCTGCAATCCTTGTCGTCCATGAGAACCGGGGACTGAACCCGCATATCGAAGATGTCGCCCGACGCGCCGCCGTCGAGGGGTTTCTTGCCCTCGCACCCGATGGTCTTTGGCCCATCGGCGGCTATCCAGGTAATGACGATGACGGCAAGGTCATGCAGCGGTCCCTCGAAAAGGGCAAACTGTTCACGGATCTTTCGAATAGCGCCAGGTTCCTGAAAGGCCACGCGCTTTCGACCGGCAAGCTAGGCGCCACCGGATTCTGTTACGGCGGTGGGGTGATCAATGCTCTGGCTGTTGCCATGGGATCGGACCTGAATGCGGGCGTGCCTTTCTACGGACGTGCGCCCGCGATTGAAGGTGTCGCCAAGATTAGGGCGCCGTTGCTTATTCAGTACGCGGAGGACGACCCTCGCATCAACGCCATGCGGAAGGACTATCGGGAGGCATTGGAGGCCAATAAGGCGGATTTCGAGATGCACACGTATGAAGGCACCCGTCACGGCTTCCACAACAATTCGACCCCGAGGTTCAACGAGGCGCAAGCCAAGATCGCCTGGGCGCGCACAATGGCCTTTTTCAAGCAACACCTTTCATAAAGAGGACGTTTGATGAACTTCCCGATACTTGACCTCGCGCATTCGAACGACCTCCTCGTGACTGGATTGCAGCGTGCTTTAGAAGAAGTGGGTTTTTTCGCCGTCGTCAATCACGGTGTTGATTGGGCACGAGTGGAGGAAATCGTTGATGCCAGTCGGCGCTATCATGCCCGACCGCTGGCCAAGAAGATGGACGATGCCTTCAATGCGTCTTTCGCTGGCTATCTGGCGCAATCCGATAACACCATTCGCACTTCGGACTTAAACGTCAATGACAAGGGTGATCTAAACGCGGCCTATTTCATGGAACGGGACGGCGTGCCCGCTAACATTCAATCGCCCCGCGCCAAGGCATTCAAAAGCCCAAACCAGTGGCCTGACGATATGCCGGGCTTCAAGGAAACGTTGTCCGCCTACTACAGTCTGATGGAGGATCTTGGGCGCAGGTTGTTGCCGCTTTACGCCCAGGCCTTGGATCTACCAGAAGACTATTTCGATGATGCCTTTCGCTGGGCCCAGGCCAGTTTGCGCCTGTCCCATTATCCGCCTGAACAGCGCGCCGAAAATCAATTCGGCATCGCGCCGCACACTGACGCGGGTTTTCTAACTATCTTACCGCAGTCAGATGTTATGGGATTGCATATTCGCCCACCAGACAGCGACTGGCTGGCTGCGCCACGGGTTGAGCAAGGTTTTTTCATCAACTCTGGCGATATGCTGAAACGCTGGACCAATGACCGCTTCCTGTCGACCCAACACATGGCGATCAATGAAACCAACATCGACCGTTACGCCACCGTTTTTTTTTACAGTCCAAATCTGGAATACGAAATGTCCTGCTTGCCGACGTGCCAAGGCGCGAATAATCCACCGAAGTATCCGCCCATCACCTACGCTGAATACCGTGATTGGTTCATGAACGCCAATTATCGTGACGGAGAGAAGTCATTGCCGTCGTCCTTTGCTTGAGGACCGCCGTCGGCCCTCCGCAAAGGTTCGCCTTTCCGATTAGTTTAGCTCGAAGCTGAAGCAATAGCGGAAGCAGGCAACCGCACCACTTTAGTCCGCTTCGTGCCAATTGCAGAAATACATGGCATGTTGTGTTATGGTAAAAACGCACCAATAACAACAAAGCTTCTGGAGGAGGAAATGCCAACACCTTTTGAAGGCGGTTGCATGTGTGGCGGGGTGCGATATCGATGCGAAGCCGAGCCAGGCATGACCTATTATTGCCACTGTGAGGATTGCCGACGCGGCAGCGGCAGCGCCTTTCATGTCGGTCTTGGCGTCTCAAAGGATGCCGTCACGGTGCTTAAGGGCGAACCGAAGAGCTTTCGCAAAGAGGCTGATAGTGGTCGCGGGATTACACGGATGTTTTGCCCGACTTGTGGTTCCCCGCTGTTCACCTATCCCGATGTCTGGCCCGATATTGTCATGATCAAGGCGGGTAGTGTCGACGAGCCGGAGTTGTTCGAACCGAATATTGAAATCTATACCGACAGCAAGGTGTCGTGGGCGCATATCGGCCCCACCGTCGAAAGCTATCCAAAGGGCCGCGCGTAACAACTAACTGGGCTCGCGATTTCGGCGAAAGCATGCAGCAGGTCATGCATGCAGATTCTTGCTACATTTGTGACAAGAAAATCATGACCAATTCTTGAAGGAAATATTATGACTTCGGCCCATGAAAGGTTCATCGCGGCACAACGCAAATTGAATGGTGCGCCAATAGAAATTGATTTAGCGACGACGGCTCTGCTGATTATCGACATGCAAGAGTATTTCCTAAACCCGCAGTCTCCGTTCTCTCGAATGATGGAACGACGGGCGGAAGGCCTGGGTGAATATTTTCAAGACCGGTCCACGTCCATGGTTGTTCCCAATATCCAGCGGCTATTGGGTGCATTTCGGGCCGCTAGGCAGCGGGTGATCTTCACGACAGTTGCCTCCGAGAGCCAAGACGGGAAGGATTGGTCGCTTCCATTCAAACGCATGAATGCAGAAGCGCAAGAAAAGATCGGCGAACATTCCCTTCCCGCCAAGACAGACCCTTGGGCGCGTATCGTAGATGACTTGGAGCCGTCAGCGGACGACGTAGTGATAAACAAAACCACATACGGTGCGTTCAGTTCGACCGGATTGGATGCGACATTACGAAACATGGGGATCGCGACCATCGTTCTTGTTGGCGTCGTGACCAACCGCTGTGTTGAAACAACAATGCGTGGGGCGGCGGACAGGGGCTATCGGGTTATTCTCGTGGATGACGCCACCGCAGCCTTTTCACAAGAATTGCAGGATGCATCAACCCTGTCCCTAACCGGGGCTTATGGTTTTGTCCGTCAAACCGACGAGACGTTAGATCTGCTCCAATCGTCCGAACCAAAATCAACAATCGAATAAAAGACCCCTAACTGCACGTCCATTACCACTCCATCTTCGGCGGCGGCTATAAATTTGAGCTTGGCTCGCTCTCGGATGACGAGCGGAAAAGAGCCCAGTGCTGCGCAAGGCACCCTTGTGCCATGAGCCGACATAACGGGTCGCTTGCTGTATGCTGGAGACGGGCTAATTTGGAGACTTTTCTAAAGGGCCAATGAGGCATGGCTAATACACAGTACCAGCTGGCAGACAACGCAGCTGAGATTTACGAGAAATATGCCGTGCCAGTCGGCCCATTACCTATCGGGAACGCGATGTTGGATCACCTGTCCTTTACAAGATCGGATCGCGTACTGGACGCTGCTTGCGGCACCGGTATTGTTGTGCGGCTGTTTGACGATAAAAAGAGAGACGTGTCCCATATCAGCTGCCGATAGCACTGCTGGGACGTTCGACCTATCGGGCCGCCTGATCGCCACCCCAAACCTGGGCGGCATCCACGTCAACGACGTTCCCGAATTCGAGCCTCCGAAACTTGGTTTGCGCGAGGCTCGCTGCGTCACCTTTCTCAATCTGGCATTTGTCAATCTCGATGGTCAGGCGACGCCGCTGGAAGACTTTCCCGCCCCTGCCCGAAGGTGTCTGGCGCAATATGGCTAGTTTTCTTCATCTGACGTCGGCAGTTACGGCCCAGACAGGAAATGCGATAAATGTGAATGAGGGGTTTACGATGACTTTTACGGCCATCAATACCTCTCCGCCGCCAGACGGCAACAACCCGAGAATTCGCTTCACCGGCGTCGGTCTACGGGTCTATCGGTGAAGGACAACACGTCACCGTAATAACGCTCGAAGCTAGTGGTCCGATCATTTTGCGCCGGCGCGAGAAACGATCGCCCGTTCCTGGCTCGCGGTCGTCGAGCAGGACATCGATTTGACGCAAATTCTGCAGCACAAACATGAACAGAGAGACGGGATCGGCATGCCGACGCGGTTCTTCCTCCATTGGGAGGTGCCGGCGCATCAATTTCAGAAAATGATCATCCGGCAGATCCGCGAACCAAGAGCAAGCGCGCAACCTAACTGACAATACCGTCACGGAAATTAGCTACCCGTCTGGATCATGCTTGAGAAGTGCCATGACCGGACATTTGGCCAAATCAAAATCGCGCATGGATTTCCTAGACGCTGACCGATACACTCTTCGCCATGGTGGCGGGATTTCAACGTAGATTGACGCCCTGTGGGAGCGGATGAGACCGGCACGTTGGGTGCTCCACGCTTTAGGCCGCATTGTCTTAGAAGCCTATGATTACGGGCATGGTCGGATTGGTTGCTAGGATTACCATCCGCTTAGTCTAGGCAAGAATGATCCGTTGAGTATGTAGCCAATCGATCGCATTGAGAATAAGGACCATATGTGGGAGGGGAGCGATGAGCGCTCGGCTAGCACTGATCGTATCGGCGGTATTGGTACTTTTCGTACTTGGCTGCGAGGGCCAGCGCGATGGCCAGACATCCACCCTAACTCGGCCTGAAGTCAAACCCGCAAAGGCCAAACCGCCTGCGTTCGGATTATTGACGCCTCCCAGTGCCGAGGTATTGGAATTGCCATTTCTGTTCGAGGAGATAGAAGACCGGGGTCAACGCGGCGCGCAATTTGTCGTCCGCCGTCCGGGTTATGATCTAATTGCATCTTCCGACGGGCTGGTCTCAGTGCTCGCGGACCGGGAAACCGATGATACGAAAGCCAGGAAATTGGGGAAGGTCTCCACGGGCGAATATACTGAACGAAAATCCGTCGCCCTCAACTTGACCTTCACGGATGCTAACAAATCCGTGACGATCACGCCTGAGCGCCCGTCCACTGTCAAAGTGAATTATTATGTGGGTTCCGATCGTTCCGCCTGGCGGCAAAATGTCCCGGTCTTTACTGCTCTCCGCTACAATGAGCTGTACAAGGCCACGGACATGGTGCTCGCAAGTGATCGGGGACAACTCTCCTACCGTTTTGAGATCGGCCCGAAAGGCGATCCCCAATCCTTAAGAATGAACTTTCAGAATGCCCGCGCTGTCAGGATTACGAAATCGGGCGAACTGAAGATCTCACTTCCGAACGGCAGACATATTGTCCACCAGGCACCGCGTGCCTTTGATTCGCTTGGCAAAGATTCACGAGCCGTCTCCGTGCACTTCAAGAAAATGGGCAAGCTGGCCGTAGGCTTCGAAATCGCAGGTCGGCGGGATGGTTCGGCATTGACAATTGATCCAGTCATCGACTTCGGAACTTATTTTGGAGGTACGAATAACGAGCCCCTCGCTTTAGGAACGCTCTCCCTTCCACTGCCAGCTTTCGATATCGCCGTTGACGGTGACGGCCGATTGTTGATCGCTGGAGCAACTTTTTCAGGGGACCTTCCAAGGCATTCGGGAACCGCGATATCTTGGTCGGGAATGGCGTTCGCGGCGCGCCTTGACCCAGACCATCCCTCGGGGCCGCGTTATGATTACGTGAATTATTTCACCGGAAATGGCGATGATCGGGCAACGGCGATTTCGCCGGGTGTTAGCGGCGACGCTTACGTGTGTGGAAGAACTTCCAGCACGGATTTCCCAGCCTGGAGTGGGGCGTTCGATTGGAAGCCACCGACCGCGGGCAGCGCCGGTTTCGTTCTCCATCTCGACACTAACGGGCAGTTGAGGCGGACCAGCTTCATTAAGGCTGCAGAAACGACGACTATATTTGACTGCACCTTTGCAGACGCTTCTGCGGGCAAACCGGGGGGACTTTACTTCACGGGCAGAACACATGGCGACGGTGTCCCAATCAATCCTTTAGTAGTAACAGCTGGCGCGCCGCAGACCAGCATCGCCGGCGGAAGCGACGCCATAGTGGGCAAACTCACTCCGGCATTGAATCAGTTGGAATATTTCACGTTGTTGGGCGGCCTATATTCCGATTGGGGCCTGGCGATCGAAGTCAAGAACAGCTCCGCGGTGATCACTGGTTTGTCCGAGTCTCCTGATTTTCCGCTCACAATCGGTGCTTATGCCGCCAATCACACCATGGATATGAGCGCGGCGGAGGTCTGCGACGATCCAATTCATACGCATAAGTGCTGGGAGACGTTTGTCGCCCGACTCAACTCAAATGGAGACAACTTCGAATTCGTGACTTTTCTGGACGACGATCTGGGCGATTTTGCCTCAGCTATCGCCGTTGACGAGAATTTCGACGTTTATGTCGCAGGCCAGCACTACATGAACGCCACCGAACGGGAAGCATATACTGTTAAGCTGTCTTCGGATGGCGGCACCTTGCTTAATCGACTTAACTTTGGCGGAAATGATGCGCGTGTATTCGACATTGCGGTGGATGCCAACCGAGTGGTGCACCTAACCGGCCAGGCCCACTGGATCACTCTAGCGACGGGATATCCTGTCGATGCGACCTGGAATGGGGATATGGACGGGTTTTATGCGAGCCTCAACCCATCAGGAAATCTTGACTATTTCACCTATTTGGGTGGTGAGGGGTTCGATGCCGGCTACAGCCTGGCACTCGGATCGGACGCGTGTGTCTTCTTGGGATTGGAGACCAGGTCCGATTTTCTCGATATTCCTTTGCCAGGCGCCCCGCAATCTGCCCGTGCAGGCTCCTCTGACATCCTAATTCTGCGACACTGTAGTGATCTGAAACTTCAAAATCTTTCGATTACCAAGGAATTGGTTACGGACTTTGCGGAACCGGGCGGCATTGCTCTCTTTCGGATTTTGGTCGAGAATCCCGGTCCATGGCGCGCCGGCCCATTCTCGCTCCGCGATGCCATCCCATTCCCATTCGACCTGTTAGCCGCACAAGGACCGGGCTGCAGCATTTCCGGGCAGACTGTGAGTTGCACCTTTAACGGCCTGCCGACCGGAATTACGGGCGTTTCGGTCAGAACAGTCAATAGGCTTACGTGCGACGTCCCAGGAGAGATTACGAATCGCATCAATACGGCGAGGCTCACGCTACCGAACGGGACCGAAATAACCCATTCGATCGAGGTGCCCTTTCGCGATTGTTTGTATAACCTGTACGCCCCTTGTCGCAGTACCGCCGATTGCGCTTTCGATCTACTTTGCGTGAAGCGTTGCGCACCCGAAGATCGAAATCGGAACCAGTACTTATACGGCAATGCTATGTGTGTCCCGCCGGAAAGTGTTAGCGGTTGCGATTGGGTTCTCCGCTAATCAATATTACCTCCATGGTTTTCACTTTCCGCACCATGCTCGCTTCAAGTCGAATGCGGCCCGTTGGAATTTACTGATAAGATGCATGCTGTCAGGGGTAGAGCGGGCATCGGGTCGATCGGCCGGCTCAATGCCGTTATCGCCTAGGCCGGGTCGAAATAGTGGATCTCGAACAGCACGCAGCCGCCATTTGATTTGAACGGACCATGCGGTGCGCCGGGCGGGCGGCAGGCATAGGTGTTGGCCTGGAACGGCTCGCCGCCCAGGCCGTTGGCGTCGTTGCCGACCGTCAGATCGCCCGAAACCAGATAGACCTCCTCCCAGTGCTCGTGCACGAAAGGTTCGGTGGTGAAGACACCGGGTTGGAAACGCAACAGACGCGTCCGGCTGCCCAGACGAGCTGCCTCATCAAGCGAACCGGCCAGTATTTTCTGCTGGATGCCGTCGGGGTATCCCGCCGGAGTTTCCCAGCCGTCGCCGAAATCGACAGCGTAAAATTCCTTATGTGCCTTGGTTACGGCCATTGTATTGTCCCCTGCTTCTATTAGATCTCATCGTCCAGGCTATAGCTGTTCAGTATACGATCGACCAGGCCTTTGCCGTGCTCCCAATCGTAGGTACGGTAACTGTGGTTCTTGGTCACGAAGGTGGCGCCGGCGTAGAACATCTCGTACTGGGTATGGCGCGAGGCAAACTCGGAACCCACCGCGTCCCAGGCCAGCTTGAAAAATTTCACCCGATCTTCCGAGCCCATGGCGGGGGACTGCTGGGTGATGCCGATCAGAGTGCGCAGCTCTGGATTGGTGAAATCCGCCACCGATGATGGCAGCATGATCATGCCGCCGCCCGCCAAATCCCGCAACGTGGCCATGATCTGAGGATACAGCTGTTGGGTCAGCACCTGGGCGGCATACAGGGTGTGCCGGTCGGGCACGAAGTAATCACCCCAGGCGCTGCCCTTTGTTTCCATCGCCAGCACCATGGCCTCGACCATGGCGCCATGGGCGGCCAGTTGACCCAGGGTTTCGCGGACCTGGGGAAAATTCGTGGTGCCGTTGGTCTCGGTAATTTTGTGGCCCAGACCGATCAGGAATTTCATCTTCACACTCAGGCGCACCTGGGCCTGATAGTTTTGATAGACATGCGCCGGGGTGGCGTGGAACTGCTTCTGGCACATTTCCACGTCCTGATTGATGAAGACCCGCTCCCAGGGCACCTTGACGTTATCAAAGAACAGCACCGCGTCGTTCTCGTCGAAGCGATGTGACAGCGGATTGTCGAATTCGCTGGGCGCCTGGGCCTCATAAGATTTCCGCGACAGGGTCTTCAGGCCCTTGGCGTTCATCGGCACGGCAAAGGACAGGGCGTATTTCTTGTCGCCCGGCTGCAGCGGCTGGATGCAGGTGACGAAGACTTCGTTGGCGACGATGCCGGCAGTGGCCAGCATCTTGGCGCCATGCACGGTAATGCCCTCTGCGTCCTGATCCACGACGCCGGCGGTGAGAAATTCGCCCCGCTGTTCGTGGGCCGCTTTCGAGCGGTCGGCTTGCGGATTAATAATGACATAGGTCAGGTACAGCTCGTTATCGCGGGCAAAGCGGTAATAGTCGCCCAGGGCGGCGGCGCGGGCTGGGTCATGTGCTTCGAAGACCTCCCGGCCCATGTACATGCCCGCGATGCAGGATGCGACATGATCGGGCGCCCGGCCCAGGAAGCCGCCATGCAGCTCGGTCCAGGCGACCAGAGCCTTGCGCCGGGTGACCAAGTCTTCATAGGAATTAGGCAGCTGCCAGATCCGGTTGGCCCGACCCCCGCTACCGCCGTCAGCATCGGGGGTCTCGAAAGTCATCAGATCCAGGTTCTCGGGCCGGCTCTGAAAATCATAGAGCTGCCCGACCGAGGCGACCAAGTTGCGAAAAGCCGGATCTGTGGTGACATCGTCAACGACGCCGCCATCAAGATAGACCTGGCGTCCGTCCTGCAATGATCGGCTGTGTTGCGATCCGGTCTTGAGCATGGCTTTCCCCCTATTTTCTGCCAAAAGGCGCTATTTTTCTGCCAAAAGGCGCTATAGTTCCCTCAAAATCAACATCGATCCCAACAGCAATACCAACCTCAAGCCTACATCCGAGGGATCCGATGAAGCAGTGGGACTGGGTATCCGAGCATATCCGTAAATACCAGGAGAGCTAGGGCGCATGTTCAAAATATTCGAATATTGCCGCTATGACACCCGGCAAAGAGCCTTGCAGAGCGATGCGGACGCGGTCAGGACGGTCTTCGCGGCGCGGGCACAAGCCCACGGCGGCAAGCTGTTCGGCTGTTGGCGCAGCCTGGTCGGTCTGGGCCTGGCGCGGGATGAAGGCTTTGCCATCACCGCCTGGCCGGACGAGGCCACGGCCCACTCGGTGCCGCCGCCCCATATGCTGTCGGACGGGCCGGTCACGGGCTCGGACCGGCAGATGATGGAGGCCACGGTGCGGCCCACGGATGATGCGCCGCCCACTTATGAAGGTGTCTATGTGTTCCGCTGGTTCGATGTGCCGGTGGCGGACTGGCAGCCGTTCTGCGATCTCTCCGAAGCCGCCTGGCCCAATATGGAAGAGGTTTTCGACGTTAATATCTGCGGCTTCTTCCGCAGCCGTGAAGTTGCCGCGCTCGACAGCAAGACTCTGTTGTTAACCCGCTATGCCAATTTATCCGTTTGGGAAGCGTCCCGGTGGTGGAATAATCCGGTGGCAGAATCGGCACCCTCCATGCAGCGTTTTCAGGACCGCAACCAATTCATCACCGCCACCATCGCCTATCCCGCACTACCGATTTTCCAGACCGTGAAGCAGACACCATGAACCTCAAAGACATCACCATTCATTTCGCCCATCCCGCCTATCAACTATCGACCCTGTTCGATTTGCGGCAAACGGGTATCAAGCACTTCCAGACCTGGACCCATGACGATTTGCGCGCCCGTATCGGCGAGGGTGACGTATTGGTGATCTCGGGCTATTGGAAGAACGAGCTGTTGCCCGACGCCGATAAACTGCGCTTCGCCCAGGTCTGCGGTGCCGGCTATGACATGTTCGATCTGGATGCGGTCCGCGCCAAGGGCGTGCGCCTGGCCCATGCCAGCGGCATCAATGTCAATGGGGTCTCCGACCACGCCATGGCGCTATTGCTGGCCCTGACCCGGCAGATCCATACGGGCCGGGATAACCAGCGCAAAGGCATCTGGCGCGGCATGATTTCCGATCTGGCGAAGCGGGAGGACGAGTTGCCCGGCAAGACCATGGTGATCTACGGCATGGGCAAGATCGGCAGCCGTCTGGCGCGCCTGGCCAAGGCCTTCGATATGACCGTGCTCGGCCTGAAACGGGATGTTTCGACGCAGATCGAGCATGTGGACGAGTTGCATCCATCAGAGGCCCTGGTGGATCTGCTGCCCCGCGCCGATGTCACCGTGCTGACCTGTCCCCTGACGGAGGAAACCCGCAACGTCATCGACGGCCCGGCCCTGGCCGCCATGAAACCGTCCTCTTATCTGATCAATGTGGCCCGCGGCGGCTGCGTTGACGAGGCGGCCCTGGTTGAGGCCCTGCGCGGCGGTGCTATCGCCGGCGCCGGTATTGACGTTACGGTGCCTGAACCCCTGGCGCCCGCCTCGGACCTGTGGGGCCTGGAGAACGTCATCCTGACACCGCATACCGGCGGCGAGACCACGAAGTACGAGGACAACGTTATCGACATCCTGCTGGAAAACCTGGGCCGGCTGTCCAGGGGTGAGGCATCGCTGCACAACCAGGTAATCTGATCCGGGTACCGCGGCCGGCAAAATAACCAATTTTGCTTGCGCGCCGTGAACGTATATTCATTTGGTTTCAATTATATAATTTACGCTGAATACTGCAGATTACGCGGCACAAGAATTTTATTGCAATGTTTCTTGTGCCATGAAGATTTTGCACCTATATTCAAGAACGCTCAGTAAATAGCATGGCATAGATAGCCAAGTATTCATTTGATGCATTTGCATCTGAGTATTTCCCAGTAAACGCAGTTTATTGTGCTTTTCCCTTCTCGTATGTTTAAATGTTTAATCGACCGGGCATGACAATGACCTTGTCAAATTTTGGAGGTGTAAAAAATGTTCAGTCATCATGGTGAAGAACGACCGCGGGTGATCGTTAAGCGAGCCCTTTTGCTTGTCTTCCTGACGGTTGGAATGGCTGGGATGAGCCTGCCTGCTCAGGCGTGTCCGACTGGCTATGAAAAATGCGGCAATCTCTGCTGTCCGAAATAGGGCTAGAGCGCATTTGCAGAAAATGCGCTCGGACTCTTAAGAATCGAGCAATTGAACCAATCACTTAAGTCGTGAAAGCGACCCTAATTAATTGAAAATTGCTCTACCACCAGTGAGGGCCTAAAGATGACAGATTCTAATTCACCGCAACCCACTCCGGATGCGCCCAAGCGGTGGTGGCGCGGCTCTCGCAGACGGCGGATCGCCATCGGCGCCGGCGCGGTGGTCCTGGTGGCCTTTGTCGGCGGTATTGGCGGATCATTGGCAGTACAGTTTTTCGCCGGCGATATATCCAGCGTAATCCGCGATAAAGGCTACAGACCGACCCAGCCGCCAGACAACGCAAGGGTCGTCGGAGATGTGCATGTGGTCGATTTCTTCGGCAACGTAAGGGCCTTCACCTGTAAGCTGACCACGCAGCCCGACGTTAGAACCGGAGACGGCGGCAGTGTCACCGTATCGGCGGTCAGTTCCAGTTCTTCGCAAGCCGCGGTTGATTGGGAGGTCATCAAGGGTAAGGCCACCGGAGAAAACGTCACGGGCATGGAGGTCGTGCTTGAAAACATCCGTTATCGAAAATCCAGTGACGCGGATGTCAACCGGGCCATGTTCAAGTCGCTGGTAACGGATTTAGAATGCGGCAAACTCGTCGAGCAGTATGTAAAGGAGGGTTCATGCGTCGCGCCGATCGTTAGTATCATGATTGCTGATGGCCGCTACGTAAAGAATATCAAAGGCAAGGGCGATGTCGTCATCGACAAAAGCAATATCCATTCCTATAAGGAAGCCAACAAGTATGCCGCGAAAGTGGGCCTCGACAGTAATGTTTTCGTTGAAGGCGAAAATCTTCACTACGGCATTCAAATGGCGGAACGTTGCGTGGCCTCCGGCGATGCGATCCTAACGCGCTTCGTACCATCGGAAACCTGGTGGATTTTCACCCCCTTCCGCAATCTGCTGCACGAGATTTTGGCACGGGTGACGGGCGCCTAGCCTAAATACTAAAGCCGCCCACCTTGGTCTCTAGGTATTCCTGAATGCCTTCCCGGCTGCCTTCCCGGCCCAGGCCACTGTCTTTTTGGCCGCCAAACGGCGCGGCGGCGGAGGCCGGGTTGATGTCGTTGATGCCAATGATGCCGAATTCCAGGCCCTCGAACAGGCGCATGGCCTGGCTCAGGTTCTGGCTGTAAACATAGGCCGCCAGGCCGTAATGGGTGTCGTTGGCCATGGCCAGGACGTCGTCGTCGTCATCGAATGGCACCACGGCCGCCACGGGGCCAAAGGTTTCCTCGCGATAGATCAGCATGTCCGGGGTGACGTTGTTCAACACGGTCGGGGCAAAGAAATGGCCCTGGCCCAGATCGCCATCGGTCAGGCGTTCGCCGCCGCAGAGCACCTCGGCGCCCATGGCGACCGCATCCTTGACCTGATTTTCCACCTTGGCCACCGCCGCCTCGTTAACCAGGGGTCCGATGGTGACGCCCTGTTCCATGCCGTTGCCCGCCTTCATGCCGCCGACCCGGCCAGCAAACGTTTCCAGGAAACTCTCCAGCACATCGCGGTGCACAAAAACCCGGTTCGGGCTGATGCAAGCCTGGCCGGTGTTGAGGAATTTGACCAGCTGTAACCCCTTGGCCGCATGTACCGGGTCCGCGTCCTTCAATACGATGAACGGCGCATGGCCGCCCAGCTCGCAACTGACCCGCTTCATGTTGGCGGCGGCCTTTCCGGCCAGCATCTTGCCCACGGCGGTGGAGCCGGTGAAGGTTAGTTTTGCGACCTTGGGGTTGGAGGTGAATTCCTCGCCGATGGGCTTGGGATCGGCGCCGGTGACCAGATTGACCACGCCGGGGGGGAAGCCCGCATCCTCGAAAATCTTGAAGACCTCAACCGCCGTCAGCGGCGTCGCCTCCGCCGGTTTCAACACCACCGTGCAGCCTGCCGCCAAGGCCGGGCCCAGTTTGCGGGTGATCATGGAAATCGGATAGTTCCACGGCGTAATGGCGGCGACCACGCCAACGGGCTGGTGCAGCACATAGAAACGCTGATCGGCGCGGGCCGAGGGAATAATCTCGCCATAGACCCGCTTGCCTTCCTCGGCGAACCATTGCAGGAAATCAGAGGCGTATTTCACTTCCGTCATGGCGGCGCGAAGTGGCTTGCCCTGTTCCGCCGTCATCACCTTGGCCAGATCCTCCTGGCGTTCCAGCATCAGGGCGTGCGCCCGCATGAGGAATTCCGCCCGCTGATAGGGCGTCGTGGTGCGCCATGTCTTGAAGGCCTCGGCCGCCGCATCGATCGCCGCCCGCGCGGCTTCGGCGCCGCCGTCGGGCAGGGATTTTATAACGGCGCCCGTGGCCGGGTTGAGGATCTCGAATTCCGCGTCAGCGCCCGCTTGGGCCCAATTGCCGTTGATGTACATGGCGTGTCCTGCTCTGAAGAATATGACTTTGGCCGATCATTAGGCCATCCGCCCTAATCCGGCAAGTCCGTCACCACCAAGTGGTCATAGGGCGCATCATAACTGATCAAACCGCCCGATATCATGGCGGACTTCAGGCGCACGAAGGCCTCCACCCCCAGCTCGGTCGTGCGCACCCACAGCCCCGATAAACGATAGCCGTCGATCATGCGGGCCAGGGCCTCGACGCTCAGATCAGGGAAATAATCGATCACCGTCTCGGCCACGCTGGCCGGGGTCTCGGCGTGCAACACCGCCAGGGCGCGTTCGATGCCACGGACCAGGGCACGGCAGGTTTCGGGCTGGGCCTGGGTAAAAGATCTCGTGGTGTAGAATGAGGTCCAGGCGCTGTCGCCGCGCGCGGCGCAGCGGTGCCAGATATGGCCGTGGCCCCCTTGCACAAGGGCATCGGCGTGGGGTTCAAAAATCTGCACCACGTCCAATTCTCCCGCGCGCAGCGCGGCGGCGCATTCAGCCATGCTCTGGTCCTTGGTCCAGCGGATACTATCCAGATCCACACCAGCGCGGCGGATATCGTCCTGCAGGGTCATCCATGGCGTCGGCACCTCGGTCATGGCGCCAACGCGCAGGCCCGCCAGATCATCAAAGCGGAAACGTCCGTTCGGCTGCCGCCCGACCAAAATGGATGGATCGCGGGCAACGACTTGGGCGAAACAAACCAGGGGGCAATCGCGGTCCTTGTCATGATGCAGCATCACCCGCATGGGCCCGCCCCACGAGACATCGGCCCGGCCGTCGATCAGGCCCTGCGCCGTCTCTGGCGTGTTGGGCGAAGTCTGCACCGAAACATCGATGCCTTCGGCGGCCCAATCGCCGCGAACCACGGCCAGATAGAACGGTACGTAAACCACCGTTCGCATGTTTTCATAAAGGACAATTGCTTTGCTCATCCGCATAGGGTAGCCGACATTCAGACTGGACGAAACGGCATGGGAGCGGCAAAGTTAACGTAAGCGTCATATGAGGAATTCCCGCGCCATGGCCAAAATCGACGATCCCATTGAATTCGAGCTGTTCAAGAATGCCATCTTCGCTATCGGTGACGAGATGGCGGTGACCGTCTGCCGCACCACTTATTCAGGCGTGTTGCGCGACAATATGGATTTCTCCACCGCCCTTGCCGACGCGGATGGCAAGATGGTGGCCCAGGGGCTGACCCTGCCGGGACATCTGGGCTCTATCCCCGCCGCCCTGGCGGTGGTGGTGGAGCGTTTCGCGGGCAATATCCATCCGGGCGATATGTTCATCATGAACGATCCCTTCGATGGCGGCATGCATCTGCCGGATATCTTCATTTTTCAGCCATTGTTCGATGGCGGCCGCCGCGTCGCCTTTGCCGCCACCATCAGCCATCATTCGGACGTGGGCGGGCGGGTGCCCGGATCAAACGCCTCTGACTCGACCGAGATCTATCAGGAAGGCCTGCGCATCCCGCCCCTGAAACTGTTCGACAAGGGCGCGCGCAACGAGACCATGTGGTCCCTGATCGAGAAAAACGTGCGCATCCCGATCCAGGTCATGGGCGATCTGCGGGCCCAGCTGGCGGCCTGCCATATCGCCGAGGTACAGTTCGGTGATCTGCTAAGACGCTACGGCGCCGACAAGGTGGCGCTCTATATGGAAGAGGTCATCGACTATGCCGAGCGCCTGACCCGGGCGGCGGTGGCCGAGCTGCCCGATGGCCAATGGAGTTTCGAGGACTGGATCGACGACGATGGCATAGATCTGGGCAAACCCATTCGTTTATTCGTCACCATCACCAAATCCGGCGATGAGATGACCGTGGATTGGACCGGCAGTTCGGACCAGGTCAAGGGTGCGATCAACAGCTCGCTGTCATTTACGGTAGCCCATTCGGTCGGTGCCATCCGCTGCGTCCTGCCCTTGAATATTCCCTCCAACGAAGGCGTCTTTCGGGTCATCAAGGTGATCGCGCCGCCCGCCACCATCACCAACATGGTGTTGCCCGCGGCCTGTGCCGCCCGTGGCCTGACCGGCTTCCGCATGGGGGATTGCATGTTCGGCGCCCTGGCCATGATGCTGCCCGACCGGGTTTGCGCGGCATCGGACGGCGGCAATACCGGTGTCTCCATCGGCGGCTACGATGACGAGCGGCAGCCGTATATTTACGTTGATTTTTCCTGCGGCACCCATGGCGGACGGCCCTGGGCGGACGGCCTGCAGGGCAATTCCAACATGTTCGCCAACATGGCCTCGCAATCGATCGAGGTGATTGAGACCGAGCAGCCCATGCAAATATTGTCCTATGAATTCGTCCCCGACAGGGCAGGGCCGGGGAAATACCGGGGCGGGGCGCCATTCCGCAAGGACTACCGCTTTTTGGAACGCGAAGCGGTGTTGCAGGTCCGCTCGGACCGGCGCCATTTTCGCCCCTACGGCCTGTATGGCGGCTATCCCGGCAAGCCATCGGCCAACAGCCTGAACCCGGCTGACGAAAATCGACCGCTGGAATCCAAGATCACCATGAACATCGGCTACGGCACGGTGTTTCGGCACGATCTGGCGGGCGGCGGCGGCTGGGGCGATCCGTTGGAGCGTGAGCCGGACAAGGTTTTAGTGGACGTGCGCAACGAACTGGTCAGCCCGGAAGCGGCCTTTGCCGATTATGGCGTGGTGGTTGATACCGCCACCTGGAGTGTCGACACGGCGGCAACGGAAAGCCAGCGCTCCACCCTGCGCGCGGGCCGGCCTGACGAGCAGCCGAAAGTTATGCGGCAGGAACCTGCAGCCGTGGAGGGCACATAGAGCATGGCGAAGTTCAGAGTAGGCGCGGACATTGGCGGCACCTTCACGGATCTGGTCCTGTTGGGCCAAGACGGCACCTTGTATACCAAGAAGGTCCCCTCCACCGTGGGCGAATATGAGGTTGCCATCGTCGACGGTCTGTCCAGCGTCTTCGAGACCGCTGGTTTGCAGGCCGATCAGATCGACGAAGTGTTGCACGGCACCACGGTCGCGTCCAATGCGATCCTGGAACATAAGGGCGCCAAGACCGGCCTGATCACCACCGAAGGTTTTCGCGATGTGTTGGAAATACGCACCCTGCGCATGCCGCGGCTGTACGATCTGCATTGGGAGAAACCGCCGCCCCTGGCCGAGCGTTACCTGCGCCTGGGCGTCACTGAACGGATCAATAGCAAGGGCGAAGTGGAAACGCCCCTGGACCTGGACGAGGTCGAACGGGTTGTGCGCCGGCTGCTGGACGAGAATGTGGAGACCATCGCGGTCTGTCTGATCAACTCCTACACCAATGGGGATCACGAGCGCGCCATCAAGGAAGTAATCGAACGTATGGCGCCCGATCTTCTGCATTGCATCTCGGCCGATGTGCTGCCGGAGATATCCGAGTATCAGCGCACCTCGACGACGGTGATCAACGCCTATGTCATGCCTATCGTCAGCCAGTACCTGCGGCAATTGAGCGCCCGTCTAAGGGGCGCGGCGATCAATGCGCCGTTGTTGTTGATGCAATCCAATGGCGGCCTGATCAGCGCGGAGGTATCGGAGCGCAAGCCGGCCAATATCATCGAATCCGGGCCAGCAGGCGGCGTGGTCGGGGCCCAGGCCCTGGCGCGCAAGCTGGATCTGCCCGACATCATTACCTTTGATATGGGCGGCACCACCGCCAAGGCTTCATTGGTGGAAGACGGCGATTTCACCCGCAGCCTGGATTATCAGGTGGGGGGAGGCATCATGATCGGCTCCCGTCTGATGAGCGGAGCGGGTTATCATCTGAAAATACCAGCCATTGATCTGGCCGAGGTCGGCGCGGGCGGTGGCTCGTTGGTCTGGATTGATGCCGGTGGTTCCATGCAAATCGGGCCGCAAAGCGCGGGTGCGATGCCCGGCCCCGTTTGCTATGGCATGGGCGGCGAAGACCCGACCGTGACCGATGCCAATGTCATTCTGGGCTATTTGAACCCGGACTATTTGGTCGGCGGCGAATTGGCACTACAGGCGGATAAAAGCCGTGCGGTGTTCCAAGAGCAAATCGCCGGGCCCATGCGCCTCGATCTGGCGCATGCGGCCTATGGTGCGCACCAGATTGTCATTTCAAACATGATCCGGGCCATTCGCGCGATTTCCTCCGAACGCGGCCGGGATCCCCGCGACTATGCCTTGTTCGCCTTTGGCGGCAATGGCCCGCTGTTCGCGGCAGGCATGGCCAAGGCCTTGGATATGAAGCGCATCGTGGTGCCGCCGTTCCCAGGCCTGTTTTCATCATTTGGCCTGCTCTATGCGGATGTGGAACATCATTATTCCCGCTCCATGATGCAGGTGCTGCGCGATACCACGCCCCAGGCCCTGAACGAGATCTGGGGCGGTCTGGAGGCCCAGGCCCGCGAACAACTGAGCGCCGACGGCTATCGCCCGGAGCAGATCGATATCCGCCGTACCGCGAACATGCATTACAAGGGACAGATATTCGAGCTGACGGTACCGGCGCCAAGCGGCGATTTCGATGCCGAAAAGATCGCCGAGTTGGAGGAACGCTTTGGCCAGGAGCATGAACGCACGTACGGCCATCGTGCCGGGCCAGAAGAACCCGTCATGTTGGTCAACGCGCAATTGATCGGCCGGGCCATCCCCGATCATCCCCCCGTACCGGACCGCCTGAAGGGCATGGACGCACGGGCCGCGACGCAAAAAAGCAGCCGCCAAGCCTATTTCGGACCCGAGACCGGCTGGCTGGAAGCCCAGGTGTTATCCCGCGACGATCTGGCAACGGAACGCACCGGGCCCCTGATCGTCGAGGAATATGACGCTACCTGCCTGGTCCCGCCCGGCGCGAGGGCCACGCAGGATGATTTCGGCAATATTATTATCGAGCTGCCCTAGCTGCCTGCTGGAGAGCTGTTCCGGGGCTGGATAAATCTGTCTTATTGATCCGTGCCGTTAACTTGCTAGTCTGTTCCCGGTTCGGTTGGGGTGTTCTGTAATGGCGCGCGAAATCTCTGAGTGGTTGATGGAGCTTGGCCTCGACAAATATGTCGACAGCTTCATTGAGAACGAAATCGATTTCGCGGCGGCACAGCTGCTGGATGCTGGCGATCTGAAGGAATTGCGCCTGCCCATGGGCCCGCGCAAGAAGCTGTTGGCGGCGATCACGGCGTTGAGCATTGGTTCCGCCGTGGAGGCCGGGCAGAATATGCCAGGACAGGATGCATCCCGCCGACAGGTCACGGTGCTGTTCGCCGACATATCTGGTTTTACAAAGCTATCGAGCGGCCTGGACGCAGAGCAGACCCATGCCATGCTGAACCACTTTTTTGCCGCCGTCGATGGCATCGTGCGCCGTCATGGCGGCACGGTGGACAAGCATATCGGCGATGCGGTGATGGCCGTGTTCGGCGCCCCCGTTGCCCATACCGATGACCCCGAGCGGGCCGTGCGCGCGGCCATCGATATTCATCAGGCGGTCGCTGATTTGACGCCGCCCCTACAGGTTCACATTGGTGTTGCCGCCGGGCAGGTCGTGGCCAGCGCCACCGGCAGCGCGACCCATACGGAATTCACGGTAACAGGTGACAGCGTCAATTTGGCATCGCGGCTGACCAGTTTGGCCCAGGCCGGCGAAACCTTCGCCTCCACCTCGGTGCAGCGTGCCCTGGCTGAAAGGTTCGATGGCGAGAACCTGGGAGAGCGGCAAATCGCCGGCTTGCTGGAACCGGTGACGGTATGGCGGGTGCATGGCTTGTCGCAGGCCTCTGTGGCGCCACGGCATCCCTTTGTTGGCAGGCGCCGGGAATTCCGCCGATTTGAAACAGTGCTAAACGCCTGCATGGAAACCGGCCTGGGTGAAACGCTTATCGTGCGTGGCGAGGCGGGCATTGGGAAAACCCGGTTGCTGAACGAGTTTGAACGCCATGCGGTTGAGAACGGCTTTCGTTGCCATACCGGCCTGGTTCTGGATTTTGGCATGGGCAAGGGCCAGGATCCCGTACGCTGGTTTGTCCGCAGCTTGTTGGATATCAGCGCGGGCAGCGATAAATCCGTCCGCGCCGACGCCGTGGAACAGGCCATAACCAATGGCTTGGCTCTGGGCGATCAGCGAATTTTTCTCAATGATCTATTGGATCTGAAGCAGCCCGGCGAATTGCGCAATCTATATGACGCCATGGACAACCGGACCCGCAATCGCGGCAAGCTGGAGACCATCACGGCCTTGGTGCGTGCCTTGAGCGAGCGCTCGCCATTGCTTTTGAAGGTGGAGGATTTGCATTGGGCCGATGCGGGGCTTTTGCTCTCGGTCGCGTTCCTGGTCAAGGTGGTCGGGAATTGCCGCGCCATATTGTTGCTGACAACGCGGCTTGCCGCTGATCCGTTGGACGCCGAATGGCACGGCTATACGGGCGGCGCGCCGTTGGCGACCATCGACCTTGGCGCCATGGACCGGGCCGAGGCCCTGCACCTGGCGCGGGAGTTTCCTGGTATCGAGCCGGATTTGGTGACCACCTGTATTGAACGGGCGGGTGGAAATCCATTGTATCTGGAACAGCTGCTGCGCAACGCCGACGAGCTGCAAAGCGGCGAAATACCGGGTACCTTGCAGGGCATCATCCAAGCCCGGCTGGACGCGCTGCCGGCCCTTGACAGGAAGGCGCTGCAGGTGGCCTCGATCCTGGGTCAGCGCTTTTCCAGCGCGGCTTTGGCCGCGCTTTTGGGGCGCTATGACTACCGCGCGGATGTGCTGCTGTCCCAGGCCTTGATCCGGCCGGCGGGCGAAGATTACCATTTTTCCCATGCCTTGATCCGCGACGGGGTCTACAGCTCGTTACTGTCCAGCCAGCGCTCGGCATTGCACAAGCGCGCCGCCGGGCATTTCATGGATTTGGACCCCATTCTGCGGGCCGAGCATCTGGACGCGGCCAAGGATAGCGGCGCGGCGGCGGCATACCTGTTGGCGACACGGCAGTCGAACGCCGCACTACGCTATGATGTCGCGTTGCGTTTGAGCCGCCGCGCCTTGGAATTGCATGCGCCCCATGATGTGCGCCTGGAATTGATGGGCCTGCAGGGCGATGCCTTGCGTGAATTGGGCGATACGGATCTGTCCATCGCCACCTTTGAGCAGGCCTTGGAGATGGCCGGCAGTGATGCGGAAATTTGCCGCGTCAACATTGGTTTGGCGGAAGGACTGCGCATCGTTGATCGCCGCGATAGCGGGCTGGCGGCGCTCGACCGCGCCGAAGCGGCCGCGGGAACGTCAAACGACGCTGCCGCGTTGGCACGGATAAACTATCTGCGCGGCGGGATTTATTTTTCCATGGGTAATCTTGACGGCTGTTTGGCGGCGCACGGCGAAGCACTGGAATTTGCCACGCTCGCAAGCTCGCCGGAGGCCGAGGCCCGGGCGTTAAGCGGACTGGGCGATGCCTGGTATATGCGCGGCCGCATGCGCACCGCACACGGCTTCTTCAGCCGCTGCATAACGGTTGCCCGCGGGCATGGGCTTTCCGGCATTGAGGCGTCCAACTTGATCATGCGGGGCGATATCGATCTCTATCTCGGCAATGGCGAGGCGGGGGTGGCGGATATCCACACAGGCATTGATCTAGCCCAAAGGATCGGCGACCAGCGGGCGGTTATCGTGGCGAAAAGCGTAATTTCGCACGTTCATGCGGAAGCCGGCGACGGTTTGCGCGCCGAAGCGCTGGCGCGCGAGATGCTCGGCCTGTGCGAGGCCATTGGCGCCCGCTTATTTTCCGCCGATGCGCAATATCTCTGGGCCCATGCTCTTATCGTACAAGGCGCGCGGGCGGCGGCCATGGAGCATGTGCAATCGGCGATCACCCTGTCACGGCAGGCCGGCATGGCTTATCTGGGCCCGACATGTCTTGCCATGCAGGCCTTGCTGACGGACGATCCGGGAACCGCGGCGGAAGCCTTGGCGGAGGGCGAGCGTATTCTGGATGCGGGCGCGGTCAGCCATAACTACGTCGAGTTTTACCGTTTCGCTGTTGAGACCTCCCTGGAACGCCGCGCATGGGATGAGGCTGAGCGTTACGCGGCGGCGATGGAAGCCTATTGGAAACCTGAGCCCTTGCCCCGTTGTGACTTCACGGTTGCCAGGGGGCGGGCACTGGCCGCGGCGGGCCGTGGCGGCCAAGATCAGGCGCTGGTGGATGAATTGCGCCATTTACAGGATGAGGCGAGGCGAATGGGCAATTTGATCGACCTACCCGCCATCGATGCCGCATTGAGCCGGATCAGGGCATCCTAGCGCGCTTCGGCTGGTGCAACATGCCAAAAAACAAGAACGGTTAACTTGTGATTAAGGCAAATATTGCACAGTAGCTCTAATATAAGCACGTCGGAGGTATCTGAGTGTTAGACATGCCAGACTACGAAATTGGGAAATATTGACGGACGATACTGATGTCGACGGAAAATGATACAAATTCCGCGGTTGGTAAGGTTTCGCTGCTTAACCGCTTGCACGCCTGGTGGGAAGGCGACGATGTCGAGGCCGATGATGCGGCAGCCGGCGATTTAGACGCACTGTCGGGTGACCCCGATAGCACGGTAGAGGGCGTTGCCAGTTGGCCGGAACCGCGCCTGGCGGCGGCGCAGCGATTGTTTGGCGAAGGCTGCACCTTCCCCGGTAGCGAAGAAGCCATCATGCAGCTGATCGAACCGATGCAATTGGATGCAGAGAAATCGGTGCTGGATATCACCGCCGGTATCGGCACCGCCACGCGTGTGATCGCGCGGGAATTCGGCTGCAAGGTTGAAGGCTTGCAACATGATCCGGCCCAAATGGAGTTGGCCGTCAAATTCGCCGAGAAAGCCGGATTGGCCGACAAGATAACAATCCGGGAAGGTTCACTGGGGAATTGCGATATCGAACCTGGTAGCCAGGATGCTGTTTTCGGCCGCGCCGCCCTGCTGGGTCTGAAAGAGAAAGATACTATTTTCAATGACATATGGGCGTTGTTGAAACCAGGCGGCCAGATTTTATTGGCGGAATTCGCGGCCAAGAACGCAACTGGCGCGAAGGATGATATGGCGGAATGGGCCAAATTCGAGAAGATGCAGCCATATCTGGTGACCGTGGAGCAAATTAAGCAGGGGTTGTCGGCAAGCCATTTGGATGTGCATCAGGCAGACGATATTTCGGAGGCATTCTGCAACCATATAACACACGGTTTGGCGGATCTAACCGGCATCTTGAAGCAAGGAACCATCCCCAAGAATCAACGCTCCTGGATGATGTGGGAGGTTGAATTATGGGCCCGCCGGGTTCTGGTGCTGCAAGGCGGCAACATCGGGTTTTATCTGTTTCATGCCTCGAAGGGGGATGAATAGGCGGCGTTGACAGGGCGCGGGGGCCTCTGTATGTTCCGCCAACCTTTTTGCCCTGGAGCGGGCTAAGTTAAGCTGTGTGAACAGGTGATGCGATGAAAGTTCTAAACTCTTTAAAATCGGCGAAAAAGCGCCACCGCGATTGCCGGGTCATCCGCCGCAAGGGCCGGGTCTATGTGATCAACAAGACCAATCGCCGTTTCAAGGCGCGCCAGGGCTAAATTCTAGCGATTATGTGGCTCCGGATTACCTGACCGGGGGCCATTGATGCCGCGCCTATCAGGCGCGGTTTTTCGTATTTCCGTGCTATTATCGGCTAGTACGATTTAGCTGGAGACGAAACCATGCAGATGCCCGAACCCGATGGCGAGATTCTGGCCCGGCGCAATGATCTGATCACCGCCCTGCGTAAGATCGTGCCGGGGGAAGGCGTGATCGCCGATGATGCGGGCATGCGGGTTTACGAATCCGATGGCCTGCCCGCCTACCGTCAGATCCCCATGGCCGTGGTGCTGCCCAATACGGTCGACCAGATTTCCGCCATTTTGCGCCTGTGCGACGAATGGGGGATCAAGATCGTGCCCAGGGGTGCGGGCACCTCGCTTTCGGGCGGCGCATTGCCTCTGGCCGATGGCATCATACTGGGCCTGGGCAAGTTCAATCAAGTCCTGGAAATCGACTACGCCAACCGCGCCGTCAGGGTACAGCCCGGCGTCACTAATCTAGGCATCAGCCAGGCGGTCGATGGCGAAGGTTTCTACTATGCGCCTGATCCCTCTAGCCAGATCGCCTGTTCCATTGGCGGCAACGTGGCGGAAAATGCCGGCGGCGTGCATTGCCTGAAATACGGCGTCACCACTAATAATCTGCTGGGCCTGGAAATGGTGCTGCTGTCGGGCGAGGTTATTCGTCTGGGCGGCAAGCATCTCGATAGCGGCGGTTATGACCTGCTGGGCCTGTTGACCGGCTCGGAAGGTCTGCTCGGCGTCATTACCGAAGTTACCGTGCGCATACTGAAAAAGCCCGAAACCGCCCGCGCCGTGCTGATCGGTTTCCCCTCCTCCGAGGCGGCGGGATCCTGCGTGGCCGAGGTTATCGGTGCCGGGATCATACCAGGCGGCATGGAGATGATGGACAAGGCCGCCATCCATGCGGCTGAGGAATTCTGCCAGGCCGGCTATCCATTGGAGGCCGAGGCACTATTGATCGTCGAACTGGACGGCCCCCGGCCGGAGGTCGATTATCTGATCGAAAAAGTTGCCGAGATCGCGGCGGGTTGCGGCTCCACCTCGTTGCGCGCCTCGGAGAACGAGGCCGAGCGCACGGCGTTCTGGGCCGGGCGCAAGGCGGCCTTTCCTGCTATTGGCCGGATCAGCCCGGACTATATGTGCATGGACGGTACCATTCCCCGCAACCGCCTGCCGGAAGTGCTGGCGCGGATGAGCGAGTTGAGCGAGAAACATGGCCTACGCGTGGCCAATGTCTTCCACGCCGGCGACGGCAATCTGCATCCCTTGATCCTCTACGATGCCAACGCGGGCGAGTTGGAGACGGCGGAGGCGTTCGGCGCCGATATTCTGCGCCTTTGTGTCGAGGTCGGCGGCGTGCTGACCGGCGAACATGGCGTCGGGGTGGAAAAGCGCGACCTGATGGCGGAAGTCTTCACCGAGGCGGACCTGGCACAGCAATTGCGGGTGAAATGCGCCTTCGACCCCAATGGCCGCCTCAATCCGGGCAAGGTTTTTCCCGTTCTGCACAGCTGCGCCGAGTTGGGCCGGCTGGAGGTGCACCAGGGGCAGCTGCCGTTCCCCGATATCCCCCGCTTCTAATGGGCTTTTGATGAGCGAAAATCTGAAACCGCAAGATGCCGCCCAGGTGGCCGAGCTTCTGACTTGGGCCGGGGCCGAGGAAAAGACCGTCGAACTGGTCGGCGCAGGCAGCAAAGCCGGCCTGGGACGGCCCATCACCACGGATTACCGCCTGGACCTTTCCGCCCTGGAGGGCGTCACGTTGTACGAGCCCGAAGAGCTGGTGCTGCGCGCGGGAGCGGCGACGCCCCTGGGCCAGATCCAGGCCATGCTGGCGCAACAACGGCAGCAACTGGCGTTCGAGCCGCCGGATTTGGGTGATCTGTACCAAAGTGATCAGGACCAGACCATCGGCGGTGTGCTGTCCGCCAACCTGGCCGGCCCGCGCCGCATCAAGGCGGGCGCGGCGCGGGATCATTTTCTGGGCGTCGAAGGTATTTCCGGCCGGGGCGAGGCCTTCAAATCCGGTGGCCGGGTGGTCAAGAATGTCACCGGCTATGATCTCTGCAAGTTGATGGCAGGCAGCTTTGGCACCTTGGCGGCGTTGACGGAGGTTACGATCAAGGTGCTGCCGGCACCGGAAAAAGTCCGCACGGTTTTGTTGTTCGGACAGGACGACACAGCCGCCATTCTGGCCATGAGCCAGGCGGCGGGCAGCCCGCACGAGATTTCCGCCCTGGCGCATCTGCCCCAGGCTGTCGCGGCGCGCTCGGGCGTGGCCTATGTCAGCGGCGCCGGCGCGGCGGTGACCGCCGTTCGCATCGAAGGTCCCACGCCTTCCGCCGCGCACCGGACGGCGGCAATGCGCCAGCAATGGGGTGCCCTGGGCACGGTCGAAGAGCTGCACGGCCACAACAGCGCCACTCTGTGGCGTGAGATCGGCAACGTGGCGCCTTTGCTGCCCGACACGGAAGCTGTCGTCTGGAAACTGTCCGTGACGCCATCGTTCGGCGCCGGGATCATGGCGGCCGCCTTGGTGGCGGGGGGCGAAGGCTATTACGATTGGGCTGGCGGTTTGCTTTGGCTATCGCTGCCATCGACCAATGATGGCGGCGCGGCGTTGGTGCGCGGCGCTCTGAGTGGAACCGATGCGGGACATGCCACCTTGATGCGTGGCCCCGATGCCCTACGTGAACGGATAGATGTCTTTCAGCCCAGTGCTCCGGCCCTGGCGGCGTTGAGCGCACGGATCAAGGATTCGTTTGATCCCCGCCGGGTCTTGAACCCAGGCCGCATGTACGGAGCGTATTAGCCATGCGCACGGATTTTCAGACTGAACAACTGACCGACCCGGCCGTGGCCGAGGCCGATGGCATTCTGCGCAAATGCGTCCATTGCGGCTTTTGCACCGCCACCTGTCCCACCTATGTCATGCTGGGCGATGAATTGGATAGCCCCAGGGGCCGGGTCTATTTGATCAAGAACATGCTGGAAGGCGGGGCGGCACCGGACGAACGCACGGTGCGCCATATCGACCGTTGTTTGTCATGTCTGTCGTGCATGACCACCTGCCCCTCGGGTGTGGATTATATGCACCTGCTGGATGGCGCCCGGGCCCGGATCGAAGAACAATATCGCCGCCCCCTGGCGGAACGTTGGCTGCGGGCCTTGCTCGCCTATGTCTTGCCCAGACCCGGTCTTTTCCGCCTGGCCTTGCAGGGCGCCCGTCTGGCCAAGCCGTTCGCGGCTCTTGCGCCGGGACGCTTGCGGGCCATGTTGGCCATGGCGCCGGACAAATTGCCCGCGGCCTCTGATCTGGACCGCCCACAGGTCCATCCGGCGCAAAGCGAGCGTAGGATGCGTGTGGCCATGCTGACCGGCTGTGCGCAACAGGTCCTGGACCCGGATATCAATGCCGCCACCATCCGTCTGCTGACCCGCCTGGGCTGTGATGTGGTGGTGGCCAGGGATGCGGGCTGTTGCGGCGCCCTGACCCATCATATGGGCCGGGAAAGCGAGGCCATGGCATCCATCCGCGCCAATGTAGCGGCCTGGACGGCAGAACTGGATGGCGCGGGCCTGGACGCGGTGGTGATCAATGCGTCGGGTTGCGGCACCACGGTCAAGGATTACGGCCATATTCTGGCCGGCGATCCTAATTGGGCCGACGCGGCCAAACGGATCAGTGAACTGGCCCTGGATATCACCGAGCTGCTGCAACGCCTGGAGATGCCCGCGTCCAAAATGGCCCAACCGGTAAAGGTGGCCTATCACGCCGCCTGTTCCCTGCAACATGGCCAGAAAATCGTCACCGCACCGAAACAATTGCTGGAGCAGGCGGGTTTTGAAGTCATGGCCGTGCCCGAGGGGCATTTGTGCTGCGGCTCCGCCGGAACCTATAATCTGTTGCAGCCGGAACTGGCGGGGCGTCTGCTGGAACGCAAGGCCGGTAATATCAGAAGCCTATCTCCAGATGTGGTCGCCGCCGGCAATATCGGTTGCATGGTGCAACTGGGTTCCGGCCTGGATATACCGGTGGTGCATACGGTGGAATTGCTGGACTGGGCCACGGGCGGGCCAAAGCCGGCCGGGCTTTAATCCAGGCGCTCAACCTCGAACATTTGACTTGGCGCCGTGATTTGATCTTGCGCGGCGATCACTGCCAGTTCGTCCGATCCCAGCTCGATGCTGGCCTGGATCAAGCCATGCAAGGCGGCACTGGCCCAGGCCAGGGCGGCGGCGATATCGCGGTGATTGAGGTAATGGCCCAGTAGAATGGCGGCAAACGCATCGCCGGTACCCTTGGGCACCGCAGCGGCATCAGCAATAAGCGGCACCCCAACCTGATAAATCCCCGCCGGCGTCACGGCAAGATTGTATAGCCGTTCCGCATCTTGTGCGGCGGAGGTGCAAATAACGATCTCCGGCCCCAAGGCTTGGGCGGCGCTGACTGCATCGTCCAGGCCATTGATCTCCCGGCCGCTCAGCCAGGCCAGCTCGAACCGGTTCGGGGTCACCAGATCGGCACGCGGCAAAAAGCGATCCCGCAAGGCCACGGCCTGATCCTCGGCAACATACAGCGTGCCCCCTTCACCTCCATCGTCACCCAACACCGGATCGCACAGGAGCAAGCTGTTCGGCGCGGCAGCCATGGCCCGCAAGGCAATATCAATGCTGCCCGTCTGCCCCAGATAACCAGTATGCACGGCGGCGCAATCAGCCAGAAAATTCCGCTCCAGCAAGCCATCCAACAGCTGATCCTGAAATGCCAATGCGACCGGTCCGCCGCCAAAACCGCCATGGCCGGGATGGTTCGAGAACAGCACGGTCGGCAGGTGCCAGACCTCATGCCCCAAGGCCTGCAAAGCCGGCCCCGAGGCCTGTCCGCCCACATGGCCATAGACCAGATGGGATGTAAGGCTGAAAATATTGGCCATGGTGCGGAGCGTCCTCGGCTGCGGGCAAAACAGGGCACCAGCATAGCCTCGACCAAGGTTTCTGCACCATAGGCTTGCGATTGTTTTCAACGGCCATATCGGGGGAAAATGGTGGGCGCGCCTGGAATCGAACCAGGGACCTCCGCCATGTCAAGACGGCACTCTAACCATCTGAGCTACGCGCCCGGAAGCATCGTATCCGTCCAGGGTGGCCCAGGGCGAGATCGTGATGTTTCGCTGCCACGGGATATATGGGAAAGCGGAGTGCGGCGCAAGCCTCTGTTGGTCTGCTGGGCAATATTCATGGCTGGCCCCACTAGCGACGTTGCTCTGGGAGGCAAATTTTGTCACCATGCGACCAGTAAGCAATGGAAGCTTGGGGAGTTTGGCATGCATTGGCTTAGGTTATTGAAATGCGCCGCCTTGCTGGCGGCAGTGCCCTTGTTTTGGGCATTGCCGGCGCAGGCGGGCGAATTGTTCGTGCTCGCCCCGGCGGCGCCGCAACCTACCGCTTCGGCCCTGAAACCGGGCCTGGCCGTCAAGTATGCCTATGGCAGCGTGGAGTGGTTGGAAGCCGCGGAAGGCTGGCGCGGTGAAGCGAGATTGGGCAAGCCTCTGGAAGGCTTCGTATATGGCGATACGGACGGGGTCGATTATGCCCTGACGTCGGGATCAAATATCGAGGTGATCGCCTTCATTGAAGGCTATCTGCATTTTTCGGCAGGGGTGCATGAATTAGAGTTTCAGTCAAACGACGGGCTGCGGGTGACCGTGGCAGGCACCGATATCTATACCCACGACGGCAAGCACGCTTGTGCATCGCTTGGTGCCGTTCAGATCAAGACGCCGAAAACCGGATGGTATGCCATGCGGGCGCTGTATTTTCAGAAAAAAGGTACGGCCTGCCTTGATTTGAGCATTCGCAAGCCTGGCGGAGAGTGGGATTGGACGGCGCCCGAGATGTATGGACATATTCCACAGTAACCAGGAAATGCGTTAGACTCGCAGCATGAAAACCTTGCATTTTGGCGACGTCACCGTCGATCGGCTCGTGGAGCTTGAAGCTCCCGGCTTTCACCCCGGATATTTTCTGCCCGACGCCACGGACGAGGCCATCGCGGCCCAGCACGATTGGCTGCTACCGCATTTCCTGCACGCAGCAAGCGGCCGCATGATCCAAAGCGTGCACGCCTATGTCATCCGGACCGGACATCACACCATTCTGGTGGATACCTGCATCGGCAATGACAAGCCGCGCGCCTCGACCCCACCATGGAATAATCTGCAAACCCCCTGGCTGGATAATCTGGCTGCCATGGGCGTGGCGCCGGAGGATGTGGACTTTGTCATGTGCACCCACCTGCACGTGGATCATGTGGGCTGGAACACGCAACTACTCGATGGCCGTTGGGTGCCGACCTTTCCCAATGCAAAGTATATTTTTGAAAAGCGCGAGTACGAACACTGGTCCACCACCGAGGATGATGCGGGCGGGGCGGGCTCCAACGACGGCTGTTTCGAGGATTCGGTACTGCCGGTGATGGCGGCGGGACAGGCGGTTCTGGTCGATGGCGATCATGCCCTCGACGATCAGATGTGGCTGGACCCGACGCCGGGCCATTCACCCGGCCATGTCTGCATGAACCTTTCGGCGGGCGGCAAGAACGCCGTCTTCAGCGGCGATCTGTTACATCACGCGGTGCAGGTGGCGCACCCGGAATGGAACAGCCGGTTTTGCTGGGATGCGGAGATGTCCCGTGCCTCCCGACGCAAATTCGTCGAGCAAAACGCCGATACGGATACCCTGATCCTGGCGGCCCATTTCCCTAGCCCCACGGCGGGCACCATCGTTGCCAACGGCGCCCGCTGCAAGTTCGCGCCGGCTCCAGATTAGATGCCCAATATTGGGCTAACCTCGTCTTACTTCGCCGCCATCACCATGATTTCCACCAGATAGCCCGGTGCCGCCAGGTCACTGCACAGCCCGGCGCGGACCGGTGGGTTCTCCGGATCGATCCAGGCGTCCCAGACCTCGTTCATGGCCGCGAAATTGCGCATGTCCGTAACCCACAGCTGGGCCCACAGAAGCTTTGACTTATCGCTGCCGCATTTGCCCAGCAGGGCATCGATCTTGGAGAGAACCTGCCGGGTCTGCTCACCGATATCTGCGTTTTGATCATTGGCGACTTGCCCGGCCAGATAGACCGTGCCGTTGTGTTCCACCGCCTGGCTCATGCGTGGGCCGGGATTATGCCGTGTGATGTCCATTTTGTTCTTCTCCAACGATTATGGGTAGTGTTGGCTGAAGCCTAGCGCAGCAAAAATGTCATGGCAAAACGAAAAAGCTGATATCTCCCATGATCATTGCGTCGCGTCGTCTGCCCTGTTAGTTTCCGCCGCCTTTCCAAGCCATCGGACTATTGATTGAAGGCCGAACGAGTGGGGACCGCGCACGAGGATAATGTCATGAGAATGAAACCATGAGAATTAATGGCAACGCCATCCGGCCTGGCAATGTGGTCGAACATAAGGGTGGTTTGTGGCGGGCGGTGAAGATCGCCCATACCCAACCGGGCAAGGGCGGGGCCTATTTGCAGGTCGAGCTGCGCAATCTGCTCGACGGCAGCAAATTGAACGAGCGCTTCCGGGCTTCGGAAAATGTCGAGAAGGTGCGCCTCGATCAAAAGGATCATCAGTTTCTGTTCAGCGATGGCGACAGCCATACCTTCATGGATACCGAGACCTATGACCAGGTTGCCCTGAACGCCGAGCAATTGGGCGAACAGGCGGCCTATTTGCAGGATGGCATGACGGTCACCATTGAAAGTTACGAAGGCGCGGTGATCGGCGTCGCCCTGCCCGAGCAGGTCACCCTGGAGGTGCTGGATACGGAACCGGTATTGAAGGGCCAGACGGCGGCGGCGTCATACAAGCCGGCGATCCTGGACAATGATATCCGTTCCTCGGTGCCGCCGTTCGTTGGTATCGGCGACAAAATCGTCGTGAACACGGAAGACGGCAGCTACGTCAAGCGTGCCGAATAATTTTTGAGCCGACAGGCGATAGGACCGGATAGATGTCGCGAACATCCCCTCTGATGAATGTGATGCAGCTGGCGGTGCGCAAGGCCTCGCGCCGCTTGGTGCGTGATTTTGGCGAAGTCGAGAATTTACAGGTCTCGCGCAAGGGGCCGGGCGATTTCGTCACGGCGGCGGATGTGCGCACGGATCAAAAACTCCGCGAATCGCTGGCGCAATCGCGCCCCACCTTTGGCTTCCTGACCGAGGAGGGCGAGGATATCGTGGGCGAGGATGCAACCCGGCGCTGGATCATTGATCCCATCGACGGCACCACGAACTTCATGCACGGCATTCCAATGTTCTCTATTTCCATCGCCCTGGAAGAACAGGGAGAGGTCACCGCCGGGCTGGTTTATGCGCCGGTCTCGGACGAGATGTTCTGGGCCGAGAAAGGCCAGGGTGCCTATCTGAATGACCGCCGCTTGCGCGTTTCCTCGCGCCGCAATATGGGCGATGCAGTGATCGGCACCGGCATTCCCCATTTGGGCCGCGCCGACAATCCCGGCTATATGGCGGAATTGAGTGCGATTAGCGCCGAATGCGCCGGCATCAGGCGCATGGGTTCGGCGGCGCTGGATCTGGCCTATGTGGCGGCGGGGCGCTTTGACGGCTTTTGGGAAACCGGCCTGTCGCCCTGGGACATCGCGGCGGGATTGCTGTTGGCGCGGGAAGCCGGCGCCATGGTCAGCCGTACCGACGGCGGCAGCGACCCGCTATACACAGGCGATGTCCTGGCCGCCAACGAAGCCATCCATGGCCGCATGCTGCGCCTGATGAGACAGGCCCGGCGGGAGCAATAGTTCCGATCAAACGGGTTAGTGTCTGTGATTGAGCTACCCGAGATCCAGTGGCTGGCTTATTCGAGCACTATGGCCAGGTTCTTCGTATTCGGCGGGGCGCATGTATTGCGCGTCGGCAATGAACTGAATGGCCACATTTTTGCCAAGATTGCCCTGTCTACTTGGCCCAAGTTGGGAGCGGTTCTTAAGATGCGCACTGATCGATGCGCTAATCCGTTGCCCGGACATACACTCTGGTTTATCGTGCCGGGCCAATGCAGTATGGTGTGGCGCGCCTTGTACCAGCCGCCAGACGATTGTTACATTGTTGGTGGTACTGTTTCTGGTATAGGCATTGGCGCAACATAAATTTTTAGCCGTGAGAAGCAGCCGCGAAAGTCTCATGAAAGCATATTCCGACCTAATCAACCGTCTGTTCAACGACGTCCTTTTGCCATCGTTGCGGCCTCTGTTGCCGGCGTTCGCGGTGCTTGGCGTAATCCCGCTTGCCCTGGCGCAGCAAACCGTCTTTGTCGGTGGCCAGGGGCCGTCGGGCGTGGTGACCAACCTCAGCGCAATTTATGGCAACGCGGACGGCTCGATTGTCGGGCCGATGCCGTCACTACAGCCTGGCCTGGCCCGCCATCAAGGCGGCCGGCCGTTGCTGATCCCCAATCTGAACCTGAAACGGCCCAGTCCTCGGCTAACCCTGCGTCAACCGGGCCCGGCCCCGGGCTCGCAAGCGCTATCCCGGTCCGCGCCCATCATGGCCGCGAAACCGGCTGCCAGAGCGCCCCAGCGGACGGCGCCCCGGTCCAAGGCACGCCTATCGAAAGTACCCCGGCTCGTCACCAGAGCGCCCGCACCACCTGCGCCGCCCGCGCCCGCGAAAAGGCAGCCGGTGGCACCAAAGGTGATGGCGAAACAGGCGCCGGCGAAAATTGCCCGCCTGGCCCCGCCGCCGCCGCCCGCCATGCGCCTGAAGACCCCGCCACCGCCAAAAACAGCCGCTGCACCAATGGTTACGGCGCCAAAGGCCCCGATACAAGAAATAACGCCGCCGAAAGCACCGGCGCCGAGAGCCGTGTTGCCAAAGGCGCCCATGGCAAAGGCCAGCCAGCCGAAAAAGGCTGCAACCAGAACATTGGCGCCACCGCCACCACCGCCGCCGCCTCCCGCGGCCGTGATGCCCATGACGCCCAAGGCCGCGCCGGCCAGTACCGCAAGCACGAAACCTGTGCCCAAATCCGCTGCGGCGCCGGTTAAGGCTGCGGCCAAACCGCAGATAAAACCGCAGGCAAAACGGCAGCAGCTGGCAGCCTTGACGCCGTCAGGTGACAGCCTGTTGCAGGTTCGCTTCCGCGCCGGCAGTTCCGCGCTGACCCGTGGCGACGAGGATCTTTTGAAGACAATGGCGGACAAGGTGGCCGCGACCGAGGCGCGCCTGCAGTTGAAGGCCTATGCCGAAGGCTCGGGCAACGATACCTCCAAGGCACGCCGGCTTTCCCTGTCGCGGGCCCTGGCGGTGCGTTCTTTTCTAATCGAAAATGGTTTGCGCAGCACGCGCATCGATGTGCGCGCATTAGGTATTGCCAGGGACGGCGGCGCGCCGGACCGTGTTGATATTCTGCTGTTGCAGAGATAAAGCGTCGAGGACAGCAACTACTCCATGGAAGCCGCGTGCTGAAGCAAAAGGCAATTTGGAGCAGAGAGTGCGAGGGGGGTGAATGATACAGGTCTATTCGCAGGCGGTCGATTTGCAGGTGCCGTGGCCGCGAGGAATGGTGGACCGGCGATCATATAGGTTCGCGGCATGACCCGGCCTGACCGTTATCTCGTTCGCATGTTGATTTTTCTGGCCCTGGTGGCCGTCGCGGCAGTGCTGCTCTATCTGCCCCTGGTCCGCGCTTTTCAGGCCAACATGGTGTTGAACGGCATGATCCTCGCCACGCTGGCGTTTGGCATCGCGCATGCTTTTCGCCAGGTCCTGATGCTGCGGCCCGAGGTGGAGTGGGTGGAGACCTTCCGCCGTTCCGAACCCGGCCTTTCCGTGCAGCGGGAGCCGAAGTTGCTGGCGCCCATGGCAACCATGCTGGGAGAGCGTAGCGGCGGCCGGATGTCGCTGTCGGCACTGTCCATGCGCTCCATGTTGGATTCGATTTATTCCCGGCTGGATGAAAGCCGGGATATGTCCCGATACCTGATCGGTTTGCTGATCTTTCTCGGCCTTTTGGGAACCTTCTGGGGGCTGTTGGAAACCGTTGCGGCGGTGGGCAAGACGATTGGCAGCCTGTCGCTGGCAGCGGGAGATTTTGCCAGCATTTTTTCCGATCTGAAGGCCGGTTTGCAGTCACCCCTGAACGGCATGGCCGTGGCCTTTTCATCATCGCTGTTTGGTCTGGCCGGCAGCCTGGTGCTTGGTTTTTTGGAATTGCAGGCCAGCCAGGCACAAAATCGCTTCTACAATGACCTCGAAGAATGGCTGTCCAGCTATACCCGCCTGTCCAGCGGCGGTGGCCTGGGCGAGGGTGATCAATCGGTACCGGCCTATGTGCAGGCGCTGTTGGAACAGACCGCCGACAGCCTTGAGAATCTGCAACGCACCATTTCAAGGTCCGAGGAAGGGCGTAATTCGGCGCAGCATACCCTGATGGCCTTGGTCGATAAATTGTCGATCCTGACCGATCAGATGAAGGCGGAGCAGGGCCTGATGATCAAGCTGGCGGAAAGCCAGATGGAAATTCGTCCGGTACTGCAAAATCTGAGCAACCATCTGGACGGCCAGGAAATGGGCCTTGATGAAGCCTCCCGCTCGCACCTGCGCAATCTGGATGTTTACGTCATGCGCCTGTTGGAGGAAATGAGCGAGGGCCGCAATCAAACGGTGGCGGAACTGCGCAGCGAGATCAAACTGTTGGCGCGGACCATCGCCGCCCTGGCGGACGAAAGATGACAACAGAAAATTCGCGGCGCGCGGGCGCCTGAAATCCGGCATGGCCAGACGACGCAATAATCGTGATAGCGCGGGCAATATCTGGCCCGGCTTTGTTGATGCGCTGGCGACACTGCTATTGGTCATCATCTTTTTACTGGTGGTCTTCGTCCTCGCCCAGGTGCTGCTGACCCAGGCGATTTCAGGCAAGGACGAGGCGTTGGAACGGCTGAACCGGCAGGTCAATGAATTGGCCGACTTGCTGGATCTGGAGCGCCAGGCGAATGTGGATCTGCGGCTCAATATTGCTCAACTATCGTCCTCATTGCAGAGCACGGTGACGGATAGGGATCAATTGCAGGTGCAATTGCGGCAGATGACGAACCGCGCCGAGGGGGCCGAGAATGCTCTGGCCGCGGCGAAATCGCGGGAACGGGTCAGCGCCGAAATGAACCAGCGCCACCTGCTGGAACTGGAAAGTCTGCGCCGGGATGTAGAGGCGCTGCGAAAGTTGCGCGGCGAGTTGGAGGCCCAGGTCGGCAAGCTTGTCCAAAACCTGCAGAAGCGGGAGACCGAGATCGGCGCCCTGCGCGACCGCGGCAAGGAACTGCAAGCCGAACTGGCGGGCGAACAGGAACGTACCCTGTTGGCCCAGCGCGAGGTCGAAGAACGGGAAATTCGCCTTTCCGAACTGCTCGACCTCTATACCCGCCTGGAAGACGACTACAAGGCTGAACGGGCCTTGAGCACGGATCAGAAGGCCCAGGTCGGTGTCCTGAACCAACAGATCATGGCCTTGCGCCGGGAAATTCAGCGACTGAACGCCGCGCTTGAAGCCTCGGAAGCCAAGGACCGCGAGGACGAGGCAACGATCACCGATCTGGGCAAGCGGCTAAACCGGGCCCTGGCATCGAAAGTGGAAGAGTTGACCCGCTATCGCTCGGAATTTTTCGGCCGCCTGCGCGAGGTCTTGGGGCAGCGCCGGGGCATACAGGTTGTCGGCGACCGCTTTGTCTTCCAATCCGAGGTGCTGTTCGGCTCCGGCTCGGCCCGATTGGAAGTAGCGGGACAGGGCCAGATTGCCCAGCTGGCGAAGACCTTGGTGGAAATTTCCCAACAGATCCCGGCCGAAATCAACTGGGTGCTGCGCGTTGACGGCCATACGGACGCGGTGCCAATCGCCACGGCGCAATTCCCGACGAACTGGGAACTATCATCCGCCCGCGCCATTGCCGTGGTGAAATTCCTGGTAGAACAGGGTGTCCCGGCGCATCGTTTGGCGGCCACCGGCTTTGGCGAGTTCCAGCCGCTTGATCCAAGATCGGGCGAAATCGCCAACCGGCGCAACCGGCGCATCGAGTTCAAGCTGACCCAGCGTTAATGCTATCCAGGCTGAAAGCCTATTGCGTACCGAATTGCAGTGCGGCGAAACGGGCATAGAGGCCGCCGCGTTCGACCAGCTCTTCATGCCGGCCCATTTCAACCACCGTGCCCTGGTCCATCACCACGATCCGGTCGGCCTTCAACACCGTGGCCAGGCGGTGGGCGATAACGATCGTCGTCCGCTCCGCCATCAGGCTTTCCAGGGCGCCTTGCACGGCGCGCTCTGATTCTGCATCAAGTGACGATGTCGCCTCGTCGAGGAGCAGGATAGGCGGATTGGCCAGGATCGCCCGGGCGATGGATAGGCGCTGGCGCTGCCCCCCCGACAGGCGGATGCCGCGCTCGCCCAGAAAGCTATCGTAGCCGTCGGGCAGCTCCTTGATAAAGGCCGTGGCATTGGCCGCATCGGCGGCCGCGTACAATCTCTCTTCACCGGCATCAGGCTGACTGTAGAGAATATTCTCCCGCGCACTGACTGCGAAAATCACCGGATCCTGCGGCACAAGGCCAATCCGCGCCCGCGCCGCCGCCGGGTCGGCCTGGCGCAGGTCAACGCCGTCCAACAGCACCTGGCCCGCCTGGGGATCGTAAAAGCGCAACAGCAATTGAAAGACCGTGGTCTTGCCCGCACCGGATGGCCCCACCAGGGCCACGGTCTCGCCCGGTACCACCTCCAGGGTGAAATTCTTCAAGGCCGGCAGGTCGGGACGGGAGGGGTATTGAAAGGTGACATCGCTAAATTTAACCGCCGTGCTGACGCCGGCGCTGCCCAATTCCGGCAGCGCTGTCGGTTGCGCCGCGACAACGATGTCGGGTTCCACGGCCAGCAATTCCATCAGGCGTTCCGCCGCCCCGGCCGCGCGTTGCAATTCGCCATAGACCTCCGACAGGGCACCCAGGGCGCCGGCCACGATGATGGCGTAAAAGACGAACGAGGCCAATTGCCCACCGCTCATCTCGCCGGCGATAACATCCTTGGCCCCGGTCCAGACAACCGCGTCAACCGCGCCGAAAATCAACAGCATCACCAATGCGGTCAGCCAGGCCCGCGCCCGCGTACGCTCCACCGCCACGCCAAAGGCTTCGTCCGTGACCTTGCCAAAACGCAAACGGTCGATGGCCTCGTGGCAAAAGGCCTGCACCACCTGGATCGCGCCCAGGCTTTCCTCGGCATAACTGGAAATATCGGCGATCCGGTCCTGACTGTCCCGGGACAGCCGGCGCACCTTGCGGCCAAAGATGATGATCGGCAAAATGACAACCGGCAGCAGAACAAAGACCAGGCCGGTCAGTTTCGGAGAGGCAATGATCAGCAAGACGCTGCCGCCCAGGAACATCAACACGTTGCGCAAGGCGATCGAGGCGGTGGAGCCGACGACCGTCTGGATCAGGGTGGTATCCGCCGTCAGCCGGGACAGCACCTCGCCAGTGCGCATGGTCTCGAAAAATGACGGGCTTAGACCGATGACGTGGCCGTACACGGCGCCGCGAATATCGGCGACGATACGCTCGCCCAGCCAGGTCACTAGGTAATAGCGGGCGAATGTCGCGGCCGCCAGCACGGCGACGACGCCGAGGAGGGCCAGAAAATACTGATCGATCAGGGCCTGTTCACTGCCAAAGCCATGGTCAATGACCCGGCGAATCGCCTGGCCGATGGCCAGGACGGAGCTGGCCGACACCACCAACGCCACGCCCGCGCCCAGCACCGTCCATTTGTAGGGTGTGACGAAGGGTAGGATGCGGCCCAGATTGCCAACGCTGCGCCGCTCTTCCCGTTCTTTTTCGGGGCCCATGTTTCGCAATCCGTAAAGTCCTTTGAAAGTGAGGTATGCCGCGACAGACTCTTGCGGCAGGGGTATAGCAATTGTGCCAAGTCTGCACAATGATAGGCCTGCCTAACAACTGTTTAAGCTACTGCCTCAGCTTTGGCTTGCGTCGGCTCTCTGGTTTGGTTATACACCCCCGGCAATTCACGGAGCAGTGTAATGAAAAAAGATATCCACCCAGACTACCACGATATTACCGTGGTCCTGACCGATGGCACGGAATTCACCACCCGTTCGACCTATGGCGAACCCGGTGCGATTTTGAAGCTGGATATCGACCCAAGCACCCATCCTGCCTGGACCGGCGGTCCGCAGCGTGTGCTGGATACCGGCCGCGTGGCCAAATTCCGCAATAAGTTCAAGGGCTTCGGCCTGGACTAACGGCACTGCCAGATCTTGGATCTGGAGCCGGTTTCTGCAAACTTCGAGATTATCAGCCGGCTTCGGCGGCCACCATGCCGTCCAAGCGGGCGATACGGCTGTATAGACGCTCGCTTCGGCGTAACAGATCGTACAAATAGGGCGGCAGCAGTTCAGGGTCGACTTCCGGTTCCTGCAGGCAGATCTCAGCCCCGCCCAGGCGCCAGCTGTCGTCGTCGCGGAATTCTTCGCGGGTCAGTTCACCCTGATGCACGGCCCGTTGCACCAACAGCCATGCCATCATATTGGTCAGGCGGGAGGTCAGGCGCATGGTCTCGACCGAGAAATGCGCCGCGACTTCAACCGCCAATTCACGCGATTCTTCTTCCCCATAGTCGCGCAGATAGTCCCGCGCCTCGCGCGTCAACGCCAGGGCTTCATCAAAAGTGCGGCCAAAAAACGCCGGCGGTGCCACGACCGTTGCCGAACTCGTATCGTCACTATCCATGCCGCCAGTATGGCCCGAAAGGATTAACAAATTCAAATCAGGAATTGCGCATATGGCCTTGAAAGATGCTTAACAATTCCTACATTTTAAGGGTCCGGATGCCATCTAAGGGTTCGGACGAGACGCGGGTCCGGCCAATAACGGCGGACCTTAGGAACCGTTGGGTATTGCTTCGAAAGGAGGGTATCGCGCCATGCGTAGATACGATTTAGCACCACTATTACGTTCATCCGTCGGCTTTGACCGGTTTGACCAGTTGTTTGATACGGCTAGACGCAGTGACACAGCCGCCAACCCCTATCCCCCCTATAACATCGAGAAACTGGACGACGACTATCGCATTTCCATGGCGGTGGCCGGTTTCAGCGAGGACGATATCGAGATCACGGTGAAGGAAAACACCCTGATCGTGGAAGGCCGTGCCAAGGCAGAGCGCGAAGGCGTGGCCTATCTGCATCACGGTATTGCCGGGCGCGGGTTCGAGCGGCGCTTCCAACTGGCCGAAAACGTCAAGGTCAGCGGCGCCAGTATGGAAAACGGCCTGCTGCATGTGGACTTGCAGCACCATACGCCGGAACATATGAAACCGCGGCAGATTGAAATTCAGAAATCTGCCGCCTAATCCGACTGTTGTAGATCGATAACCGGGCCCGCCATCTCGTGATGGCGGGCCCTTTCGTTTTGGTGTCAGAGTGCTTCCGGGCTATTCTGCGCATGCGAAATTTGCCGAAAAACGGGGAAAGCGATGCAAATCGAACGCGTGGAAGCATTTCAAATTCAATGGTCGCCCGATGATACGCCTGGGCAACGAAGCGCCTTTGTGCGGGTTTGGACCGATGATGGACACTACGGCGTGGGCGAGGCTTCGCCCATGCAGGGCGGTCTCGCCTCGCTCGGCATGATCATCCATGACATCGCGCCCCGTCTGATCGGCGCCGACCCGCTGGATCAGGCCGTGCTGCAGGACCGTTTGAACCATAGTCTCGCCAAGCTGGGTCCTGACGGCGCCTTGACCGGCGCCCTGGCCGCGATCGATATCGCACTTTGGGATTTAAAGGGCAAAATTTTTGGTCAGCCCATTTATAAGTTGCTGGGCGGTGCCTGGCGAACCGCGCTGCCGTTCTATGCCTCGATCGGCGGCAACGGCGTGGAGCGCAAGCTGGACGATGTTTTGCACATCGTCGAGCAACGGATGCAGGACAAACCCGCGGCGATAAAAATCCGGTTTGACAACGCCCGCGTCGATCTGGATAGCGATATTCCCGACCATCTTGAAAAGGCGCGCGCCGTTCGCCGGCTTGTCGGCGATGACTTCCCCCTCGCCTTCGACGCCAACAATGGTTATTCGACCGGCGGCGCCATCCGGGTTGGCCGGGTATTGGAAGATCTGGGTTATTGGTGGTTCGAGGAACCGGTTCAGCACTATCATATCAAGGCCATGGGCGAAGTTGCCGCCAAGTTATCCATAACCGTTTCGGCGGGTGAGCAGACCTATACGACAGGCGGCTTGGTTGAATTGATCGAAGCCGGTGTCCGCATGATCCAGCCCGATATCGTCAAAATGGGCGGTATTACCGGATTGCTGCGCTGCGCGGCGCTGGCGCAGGCCCATGGCGTTGAACTCGTATCGCATCAGACGCAGCCAATGATCGGGCATCTGGCGAACATGCATGTTTGCGCGGCCCAATTGCATGCCACCAAGCCCTGCGAATGGAACGATCCCAGCAGCCGCATGCACGCGGTCTTTGACCGGCCGCCCCGCCCCATTGATGGTCTGTTCCACCTATCCGACGCGCCGGGCCTGGGCATTGATTTCATCGAAACGGAATTGCAGAAACGACGCATAGACCTTTAAGCCGAAGGAACGCCGCCCTTCTTTCGCACTCTTTACTTTGTGTTAATAATCTATATATATAAAAATATCTTTATGTCGTTAGAGATGTTTGGGCGGAAAAATGGAATCGCTTTTGCAAGGACTGCGCGCGGCGGCGGAACCGACGAGGTTGCGTCTGTTGGCGCTTTGCGCCCATGCGGAACTGACCGTGACGGAATTGACCCAAATTCTGGGGCAAAGCCAGCCACGGGTCTCCCGCCATTTAAAGCTTTTGTGCGATGCCGGTCTATTGGAACGGCACCGCGAGGGGACCTGGGCCTATTACCGTCTGGCTGATAATTCCGAATGTGCGCATCTGGCCCGGACGCTGGTTGATCTGGTGCCCGCTTGCGATGATGCCCTGGCGCGGGATCTGGGCCGGCTGGACGCCATTAAGCAGACCCGCGCCGCGGCGGCGGCGGATTATTTCCGCGCCAATGCCGAACGCTGGGACGAAATCCGCTCGCTCTATGTGCCTGAAGATGAGGTCGAGGCGGCACTGTTGGAGGCGATTGGTGACCAGCCAATAAATGATTTCCTTGATATCGGTACCGGGACAGGGCGGATTCTGGAAGTTTTGGCGCCGCGCATCAGTCGGGGCACGGGCATTGATCTGTCCCATGAAATGCTGCAAATCGCCCGCGCCAGGTTGGAAGAATCCGGCCACCGGCACTGTCAGGTGCGCCATGGCGATATGTACAATCTGCAACTGCCAAACGCCGAATTCGATGTGGTGGTGTTGCACCAAGTGCTGCATTACGCCGAGGAACCAGGCGCGGTAATCGCCGAGGCGGCGCAAACCTTGCGCCCGGGCGGCAGGCTTCTGGTAGTTGATTTCGGAACCCATGATCAGGAGTTTTTGCGCGGTGAACATCAACACCGTTGGTTGGGTTTCGAATGCGCGCAGGTCAATGATTGGTGCGCCGGAGCCGGCCTGCGATCACAAGAATCCGTCAAATTGGCTGGGGGCCGATTAACGGTTGTAATTTGGCAAGCCGAGCGCGAGGGGGAGACGCCGTCATGATGCCACCAATCCAGGACAGCCGGGTATTTTCATCCAACGGTATGGGGCCGTTGTCCGTTTCATTCGAATTTTTTCCGCCCAAGTCAGAAGCTATGGCCGAGCAGCTATGGCGGGCCATGGAGCGCCTGCGCCCCCTGGGCCCGGACTTCGTCTCGGTCACCTATGGTGCGGGCGGTAGCACCCGCCAGCGCACCCACGACACGGTCGTGCGCATTCAGGGCGAAGGCGGCTTGCCATGCGCGGCCCATCTGACCTGCGTCGGCGCCGACCGCGCCGAAGTCGACGGCATCGCCCAGGATTATTGGAACGAGGGGATCCGGCATCTGGTTGCCTTGCGCGGCGATGCGCCCGAAGGCGAGGAATATCAACCCCATCCCGACGGCTATGCCAATGCCGCCGAGTTGGTGGCAGGCCTGCGCGATGTGGCGGATTTCGAAATATCCGTGGCCGCCTATCCCGAGCTGCACCCCAACTCACCCTCCAGCCAAGCCGATCTGGACAACTTGAAGCGCAAAATTGATGCCGGCGCCAACCGTGCCATCACGCAGTTCTTCTTTGATGCCGATATCTATCTGCGCTTTTTGGAGCGGGCCCGCGCCGCCGGCATCTGGGTGCCCATCGTGCCCGGCATCCTGCCAGTCAGCAATTTCGTTCAGGCCTCCAACTTCGCCAAATCCTGCGGTGCCAGCATGCCGACCTGGATGGCGCATTTGTTCGAGGGGCTGGAAAACGATCCCGAAACCCGGCAAATGGTGGCCGTCACCACCGCCGCCGAACAATGTCGAAAGCTACAAACCGCGGGTGTCATGGACTTCCATTTTTATACTTTGAACAGAGCCGATCTGACTTATGCGATTTGCCACATTCTGGGCTTGCGTCCGCAAAGCGGTGACAAAATCAGTGACCTGGGGGAGACGCCCGCATGAGCGATTTATTTGAGCATCTGCGTAACGAAGTGCTGTTGTGCGACGGCGCCATGGGCAGCCGCCTGCAGCAGGCTGACCTGAATGTGGAGATCGATTATCGGGGCCAGGAAAACTGCTCCGAGATATTGAACCTGAGCCGTCCTGATATTGTTCGGGAGATCCAGCAGGGTTTCATCGCCGCCGGCGCCGATATCATTCTGACCAATACCTTTGGCGGCTCGCCCATCACCCTGGCCGAATTCGATCTGAGCGATCAGGCGCACGAGATTAACCAGCGCGCCGCCGAGCTGGGCCGGGAGTCTGTGGAAAGTTTTCATCGCGATGGCATCAGCCGCTATGTGCTGGGCGATATCGGGCCGGGCACCAAGCTGCCCAGCCTGGGTCAGATCAGCTATGACGAGTTGGAGGCCGCCCTGGCGGTGCAATCCGCCGGTCTGCTGGCGGGCGGTGTCGACGGCATCATGATCGAAACCGTGCAGGACATTCTACAGCTCAAAGCAGCGGTGAACGGCGCCCGTATCGCCATGGCGGAAGCTGGCCGGGAAGTCCCCATTATTACTCAAGTCACGGTCGAGACCACGGGAACCTTGTTGGTGGGCACCGATATCGCCGGTGCCGCGACGACCATTCATGCCTTGGGCGTGGAGGCCATGGGCCTGAACTGCGCCACCGGTCCGCGCGAGATGGCCGAACATGTGCGTTGGCTGTCCGAACAATGGCCCGGCATAATCACGGTCCAACCGAACGCGGGCCTGCCTGAACTGGTCGATGGCAATCCCAGCTATCCCCTGAGCGCGGAGGAGCTGGCGGACTGGGCCCGGCGCTTCGTAGTCGACGACGGCGTCAATTTGGTCGGCGGTTGTTGCGGTACCGTAACAACACATATTAAGGCTCTCGGCGACATGCTGGAGAGTGTGGGTCAGGACCAGAACGCGGGCCGGCGGCCGAAACCAAAGGTGCGCCATTCCGAATGGGTACCGGGTATCGCCTCTCTCTATGGCCAGGTGCCCTATCGTCAGGAGAATGCCTATCTGTCCATTGGCGAACGCTGTAATGCCAACGGCTCAAAGAAATTCCGCCTGTTGCAGGAGGCAGAGGATTGGGACGGCTGCATCGCCATAGGGCGGGAGCAGGCCAAGGAAGGCTCGCACACCCTGGACATCTGCACCGCCTTCGTGGGCCGGGACGAGCTATCCGACATGAGCGCGGTGGTCAGCCGCATGCGCGGCTCGGTACATGCGCCGCTGGTCATCGATTCAACGGAATATCCGGTTCTGGAGGGCGCCTTGAAGCTGTATGGCGGCAAGGCCTTGATCAATTCCATCAATTTCGAGGATGGCGAAGAGCCGGCGGCCAAGCGCTTGCAGTTAGCGCGAAAATTCGGTTGCGGCGTTATCGCCCTGACAATTGATGAAGAGGGCATGGCCAAGACCGCGGATGAAAAACTCAAACTGGCGCATCGCTTGCATGACTATGCGGTCAACGAACACGGCATGGCGTCAGAGGATCTTTTGTTCGATCCTCTAACGTTCACCATCTGCACCGGCAATGATGACGATCGGCGCCTGGGTCTGGAAACCCTGGACGCGATTGAGCGCATCGCCGAGGAACTGCCCCGATGTCAGATCATCCTGGGTCTGTCGAACATCTCGTTCGGCCTGAAAGCGGCGGCGCGCCATGTGCTGAATTCGGTCTTTCTCCAGCATGCCCTGGACCGGGGCATGACCGGAGCCATTCTGCATCTATCAAAAATCATGCCGTTGCATTCCATTTCGGCGGAAGAGGTCAAGGCGGCGGAAGATCTGATCTATGATCGCCGGGCCGAGGGCTATGATCCCCTGCATGCCTTCATCGCGCTGTTCCAGGATCGCAAGGCGGCCAAGACGGAAAAGGTGCGCGCGGCGGAGGTCGAGGAACGCCTGAAGCAACGCATTATCGATGGTGATCGTACGGGTTTGGAAGAGGACCTGGACGAGGCCATGGAAAAACATAGTCCCCTGGATATCGTGAACGATATCCTGCTGGGTGGGATGAAGGTGGTTGGCGAACTGTTCGGTTCCGGACAGATGCAGTTGCCATTTGTGCTGCAATCAGCGGAAACCATGAAGGCCTCCGTGTCCTATCTGGAACCCCATATGGAGCGTAGCGCCGATAGTCAAAAGGCCACCATCGTGCTTGCCACGGTGAAGGGCGATGTCCACGATATTGGTAAGAACCTGGTGGATATAATTCTCACCAACAACGGTTACCGGGTCGTCAATATCGGCATCAAACAGCCCATTGGCGCGATCATCGAGGCGGCAAAGGAACATAATGCCGACGCCATCGGCATGTCCGGCCTGCTGGTCAAGTCGACCACCATCATGAAGGACAATCTTGAAGAGCTATGCCGCCAGCAGATCCATTTGCCGGTGATGCTGGGTGGTGCCGCCCTAACCCGGAACTTTGTCGAGGAAGACTGCGCCCAGGCCTATGAAGCCGCCTCGGGGCGGGTTGCCTATGCCCGCGACGCCTTTGACGGACTGGACCTGATGGCCAGGGTCGCGGGCGGTGACTTCGATAACTACATTGTAGAACGCGATGGCCGGCGCGAAGGCAAGCCCCGCAACAAACGGCGCAAGCTGGGGCAGCCGACCCTGATGCCCAGGCCGCTTGATCTGGAAGAAGTCCGCACCCGGCGGGAAGAGCTGCATAAAGGCGTGACCGTGCCCGAGGCACCGTTCCTGGGCCACCGCGTGATCGAACAGGTGGGGATCAAATCCCTGCTGCCGTACCTGAATGAACGCATGCTGTATCAATTCCATTGGGGCTATCGCAAACGGGGCCGCAGTCTGGCGGAGTATATGGAATGGGCCCGGGACGAGGTGAAGCCGATCATGGTGGATCTGGTGGCGCGCTGCGAAGCCGAGGATATTCTGCAGCCGCAAGCGGTCTATGGCTATTTTCCCGCCGCCTCCGAAGGCGATGACCTGGTACTGTTCGGCCCCAATGGCAGCGATAAAGAGATCGCGCGTTTCGCCCTGCCCCGCCAGGACCGGGCGGGCGGTCTCTGCATTGCCGATTTCTTCCGTGAGGTTGATAGCGGCGAGCGTGACATCATCGCGCTGCAGGCGGTCACCGTCGGGCAGCATGCCTCCGAGGTCGCGCGGCAATGGTTCGATAATGACAAGTATCAGGATTATCTGTACCTGCATGGCCTGGGCGTGGAGATGGCCGAGGCCATGGCGGAATATGTCCACAAGCGGGTGCGCACCGAATTGGGTTTCGGCGATCAGGACGCCCGCGACAACGATGCCCTGTTGAACCAGGGCTATCGCGGCTCACGCTATTCCTTTGGCTATCCGGCCTGCCCGACAATGTCGGATCAGCGTCAGATATTGAAATTGCTGGGCGCCGATCGGATCAACCTGGAGATGGGCGACGAGGATCAGCTGCATCCCGAACAATCCACATCCGCCATTGTTGTGCATCATCCGCAGGCGAAGTATTTCAGCGTCTAGGACGTCGCCATGGATACCCGGAACAAGTCCGGGCATGACGGTTTCAGTTGGCACTTGAACTCATTCTTGTCATTACCGAGCTTGACCCGATAATCCATATCGAGCCGCACCACGTACTTCCCTGGCAATATCACGGCGTTGAAAATATCTTAAACGGGATCCGCGTCGATTAAGATTCCCGCCAGAACCGCCGGTTCATCGCCGTGATTGACCCAGGCGTGGTTGGTGCCGCGCTGGATCACCACGTCCATGGGGGCCATCTCGACTTCGCCCTCGTCCAGTATCAGGCTGACCTGGCCCGATAGCAGGATGATGTAATCCACGGTGTCGGTCTTGTGCATGCCGTGCTGGGACGAGGCGCTGTCGTGGGCCCCGCTGGCGCCCATCTTGGCGAAGTTTTCCGCATCCCGCTGGCTCCGCTCTGCCTCGGACATTGCCGCATCCCAGGCCGCGGGCCTGATCTGGAAAAAGCGGAAGACACTGCCATTGCCGGGGGGCGATAGGGTGACCTGGGTATCGGCGGCATCCCCATCGCCGCTGTTGTCGGCGGGGGCGGCGAAGCTGCGCCACAGATCCGTCAGACCACGGCCTTCCTGGGTGGGGTTCTCCAACACATGCGGCGAGGGTCCGTCTTGCAGGATGATCGATTTTCCCTCGTTATTGTGGCCGGTAACGATCCGGCGGACCGGTCTTAGCATCATGCGTCTCCTCTGTTTTTCAGGAGTTCAGGGTCGCATGTTTCGCGAAGACCAGAAACGCAAAAAAACCCCGTGTGCCTGTCGGTAATTACCGCTCAGGCAGCACGGGGTTTTTCTGTTTGATCCAATGGGGCTTGGCCACGGCACAATTTTTTAGTCCGTCGATCCATTCCCACCTCTCGATCACGAGACCGAGTTTTGGTTCGTTCCGAATGATCAGGTGGCGTTGCGTTCAATCGCCTCTCCTACGTCATTACGATGAAAAAACGCTACAATATTATGTCAAATATGGCAAGTCACAATATCTGTTTTTTCGACCTGGCCAACGAAATTTTTTAGCATTTCTTCAGGCGAACAGATACCGGCGCAAGAAATCACAGCCAGCCTGGAATTCGGCGGCGGCGGCGGGCCCTGCCAGGCGGGCGCGGATAAAGCCATGGATCATGCCTTTCGCCTCCCGGAAACCCACGTCTCCGCCGGCCAGGGCGATTTTCGAGGCATAGACGCGGCCATCATCGCGCAGCGGGTCGAATTCGGCGGGGTGCACGAAAGCAGGCGGCAGATTGCTGAAATCCGTTGCCCGGTCCGGTCTGGCGTAAGGGTCGTCCATGTCTTCGCAGCCCGCCAGATAGTCTTTGTAATATTGCTCCATGCCGGAGGTGGTGAGGCCGGGCGCGTTGGCGTGCTCAACATACGAGGGGCTGCGCAGGTCAGTGCCGGTGCAGGGAAAAATCAACAACTGGGCCACAATCGACGGGCCTTTGCGATCCCGCGCCGCCAGGGACAGGGCCGCCGCAAGACTGCCGCCGGCACTGTCGCCGGCGACCGCTATGCGCGCGGTGTCAATGCCCATCGCGCCGCCCTCCGCCGCCAGCCAGCAGAGAACGCCAAAACAGTCGTCGAAGGCCGCCGGATGCGGGTGTTCGGGCGCCAACCGGTAATCGACGCTGACGACGCAGGCACCAGTTTCCTGTGCGTAGCCCCAGGCGTTGGTGTCGGAGCTGTCGAGATCGCCTTTCATGAAACCGCCGCCATGCATGTAAATGATGCAGGGGCGCAGCCCGTCAGGCCCCTCGGGGCGGTAAATCCTGACCGGCACGTCGATGTCCCCCGAGGCAATGGTGCGATCATGAACCTGCATGTTGGCCGGATGGGGCTGACTAAGCGCGGCGCTGTAGGCGGCCCAGGCAGCACGCGCCTGTTCCAGCGTCTGCCCCGCGGGCGCCGGCTTGCGCGCCGACATCAGCAATTGCATTTCGGGATGAATCGCTTGGGGATCGGGCGCTTGTTGGGTCATCGCTTATCCAACGGTTTCCACGGAGACTATTCCAGAGACTACACCAGAGATTACCCCAGAGATTACCATTGAATGACGCCGCCGTCGTAGTTGCGGAAGGCGCCGTTGTCAGCCGGGCCCAGTTCGGCGATCACCCGGCGAATGCCGCCGGCACTTTCCTCGGCCGAAATATCCGCCGCCGAGCCGCCCATGTCCGTGCGCACCCAACCAGGGTGGAACGAGGTCACGATGACGCCCTGGGAACCGAGATCATTGGCGACGATCTTCATCACCATGTTCACGGCGGCCTTGGAGGAGCGGTAGACGATGGAATTCGGCGCCACGGTTTCGCCGATCGAGCCCATGCGCGACGAAATGGTAATCAGTTTCTTCTGCTCCGAGGCGGCGACGTTGTCGGCGAAAGCCTCGACCATGCGCATGGGTCCCATGACGTTGGTTACCATTGCCCCCTGCCAGGCGTCGTAATCAATGTCGCCCCGTGCGGCGTTGCGCTGTCCCATAATGCCGGCATTGTTCAAAAGAACGTCCAGGGGTTGCTCGCCGATTTCCGCTTTCAGAGTGAAGACGGATTCGATCTGGTCCACATCTAGTTGATGCGTGGTGACACGGCCATTGGACGCTGCGGCAATGTCGTTGAGTTCGCCTGCTTGCCCAGGTGTGCGGCAGCAGGCGAAGATGCGCCAGCCATCGGCATCATACTGGCGAACGAATTCCAGCCCGATGCCGCGCGAGGCGCCTGTGATCAATATGTTTTGCATGCCCCCAGCTTAGATTATTGGCTCTGCCTCCGCTAGAGAAAGCGTCGATAAATCCGATTTGCGACCACGGGCAGCATGTACATGGGCAGCTGCGCCAGGGCAAAGAAGATAATCACTTCCATTTCGGCCCGGTCCGCCAGCACGGCCAGTATCAGCGCCATGTTGCAATTGCCCGCCATATGGCCGGCGGTAAAGGCCAGCTTGCGTCCAGCGGGCAGGAACGCAAGGGCGCCAATCACTTGCAGGGTGGCGTTGGCGATAAAGGCGGCGGCGATGGTCAGCATGACAAAGCCGGGCCGGGCAAAGAAGAAATCCGTGACTCCGTCCATGATGGCGATGGCGATGACCATCAGGCAGACCACCAACAGGCCATCGATATGGCTTGCGTGCTGTTTCAGCCGCGCCGGCGAAAGCAGCCAGCGCTTGATGATAATCGCCAGGGCGAAGCCGCCACCGATCAGGAAGGCAAGCCGGCCCATGAACTCCACCAAACTGATCTGCAATTGCAGATCCAACAGCCATAGCGCCATGGCCGGCAATGTAAAGGGCAGCAGCAGGTGGCTAAGGACCGTTACGGCAATGGCGAACGCGGCATCCAGGCCCAAGATGATCGCGAACGTCGCGGCGGAGGTAATCGGCGCGGACGCCGCCATCAACACCAGACCCGCCGCCAGACCGGCCGGCAGGCCAATGGCCCAGACCGTGCCCGCCATCAGGATCGGCGAGACGAACAACGCGAAGCCGGTGAACAGGAACAGCAACAACGGCCGGCGCAGGAACGAGGCGACATCGCCAAAATCCAACCTGATCAGGGCCAGTACCAGATTGAAAAAAATCGCCGGCGCCAGGGCCGGCCGCATGAATTCAGCCAGCGGCGGCAGAAACAGCCCGGTCAGCACGCCAATGGCCAGAAACTTGGTGGCATGCCGGGCCAGAAAACCGAGGAAATCAGAGGCCATGCTCAATTATCTGTTCCGCGCTATTTGCCGAGCGAGATGACGATGACCCCGGGCACGACGAGGAGCACCGCCAACAGGCTATGGCGGGTGATCATTTCGCGCCGCACCACGAAGACGCTCAACAGCAGGGTCAGCAGGGGCGAGGCGGAAACCAAGGGGATCACAACGATAATGTCGCCCAGCTTTAAGGCGTAATTCATGCAGTAAACCGCGACGCCATTGATCACACCCGCCAGCACGAACCAGCCATTGCCGTGCCCCCGGCCCATTAGCGGCAGGCGGCGATGTCTGGCGGTATAGAAAATCAAGGCAACGATGACCGAAACCGAGAAGCTGACCAGCCCGGCAAAATAGGGGCTGGGCAGCTCGAACATGCCGTATTTGGTGAAGCTATCGGCGGCGGCGCGAATAAACGCGGCGGCCAATGGCAACGACAGGGCCCAAAGGGGCCATGACGCCGGGAGCGTCGCATCGCCCCGTCCCCGGCCCTGTTGCGCCAGCACGATCGAGCCGCCCATGATCGCCACGGTGCCCAGCACAATCGGCATCGTCAAATGCTCGCTGAGAAAAAACACCCCAAACACGGCAGCAAATAAAGGAGAGGTCGCGGCCAGGGTCGCGGTTGGCGTGGGGCCCAGATAATGCACGCTCAACAGCGCCGCGTTGGCGGAGAGGAACGGCTTGAACAGGCCAACGGCGGCAAAGATCGCCGCCGCCGTGGTTAGCCACATCCAGCTTTCCACCAACCACGGTGCGAACAGCCAATAGCACGCCGCCGTGGCGCTGATCTGTATCAGCGAACCGGATTCGGAATCCGCATGGCGCAAACCCTGATGCAGAACCAGGATTGAGACCGAGAATAGGCCGGCTGCCACCAGGGACAGCAGAATGGGCGCCAATTGTTGCAAGTGGCTGCTTTCAGATTGGCGCTACAGCGAGGCCGCGGCGCGGGCGGCCTGGTCGTACAGGCCCGAGAGGACACGGAGCATACGGGCTGCTTCGCCAATTTCCGGGTTATCATGACCCAGGGCGGCGTGGCTGGCAATCAGGCAATCTTCGCGAATATCCCGATAACGCTGGCAGGCGGCCTGGCCTTCATCCGTTGTGGCGTAAAAGGTTTCCTTGCCCCGGCGATCGGCGGCGACCAAATCCTGCTTGGCCAGCTTTTTCAGGGCGTAATTGACCACGTGGCTGTCCTCGATATTCAGCAAAAAGCACAGATCCGACAGGCGCTTCTCCCGCTCCCGGTGATTGACCAGATGCAACACCAGAACATCCAGGGCACTCAGCCCATCCTGCCCGGCGGCGGCCATGCAGCGCACGATCCAGCGGTGATAGGCGTTGACCGCCATATTCAAGCCGAATTCAAACTCGCTCAGTTCCGCCGCCTGTTCCGAGACCAGGTGGGACGAGGAAACGATGTGTTTGGCGCTCATCGTTCCGCCTCCCCGTAAGCACCGCCCGTGGGCGTCTGAATGACGAAGACGTCTTCCGGGGTCATCTCCGCGCTATCGCAGCCCGACAGCTCTTCCTGGCTGCCGTCGGATCTTTCGACCCAGCAGCGACCTGGTTCGCCATTCCCCCCGCCCGCAATGCCATGCGGTGCGACAATGCGGCGGCAGGACAGGATCGAGGCGGTCATGGGGGCGAGGAACCTGACCCGGCGCAGAATGCCCGAGCCGCCGTTGAAGGCACCCTTGCCGCCCGAATTGGGCCGAATACCGAAGCTATCCAGCATGACGGGAAAGCGCCACTCCAACACTTCCGGGTCGGTCAGCCGTGAATTGGTCATATGGGCATGCACGGCGTCGGTACCGTGAAAGCCGGGGCCCGCCGGGGTGCCCGAACAGATGGTCTCGTAGTACTGCAACTCGTTATCGCCGAAGGTAAAGTTGTTCATGGTGCCCTGGCAGGCGGCCAGGCGTCCCAGGGCGCCGTACAGGCAATCGACGATGTTCTGGGAGGTTTCCACATTGCCCGCGACTACCGCCGCCGGATATTTCGGGTTCAGCATGCAGTCATCGGGGATGATGATCTGAATGGGTTTCAGACAGCCCGCGTTCAGGGGAATGTTGCCGTCCACAAGGGTGCGGAAGACATACAGCACGGCGGAGCGGCAGACAGACGTAGGCGCATTAAAATTGGTCTCCAACTGTGGCGAGGTGCCGGTGAAATCGATTATCGCCGTCCGCGCCTGATGATCAATGGAGACGTCCACATGTATTTTGGAGCCGTCATCCAAGGGGCATTCAAAACTGCCGGTGTTCAAGACATCGATCACACGGCGGACGGATTCCTCGGCATTGTCCTGGACATGGCCCATGTAGGCATAGACCACGTCGAGGCCGAAATGCTCCACCACGCGGCGCAATTCCTGTACGCCTTTTTCGCAAGCCGCGATCTGTGCCTTCAAATCGGCGATGTTGCTGTCGGGATTGCGCGAGGGATAGGGGCCGGAAGCCAACAATTCGCGCATTTCCGCTTCCAGGAAGCGCCCTTGATCGACCAGCTTGATGTTGTCGATCAGAATGCCTTCTTCTTCGACCGTGCGGCTGTTCGGTGGCATGGAGCCGGGCGAAATACCGCCGATCTCCGCATGATGGCCGCGGGACGCCACATAGAACAATGCGGTCGCCGCCTCACCGGCATCGTCATCATCGAACACCGGGGTAATAACCGTGACATCAGGCAGATGGGTGCCGCCATTGTAGGGCGCGTTTAATACGAAGACATCGCCGGGCCGCATGACGGCGCCGTGGACGCGGATCACCGCCCTGATGGATTCATCCATCGATCCCAGATGCACCGGTATATGCGGCGCATTGGCGATCAACTCACCCTCCCGGTCGAACACCGCGCAGGAGAAATCCAGGCGCTCCTTGATGTTGACCGAATTGGTGGTCTTTTGCAGCACCAGGCCCATTTGTTCGGCCGTCGACATGAACAGATTGTTGAAAATCTCCAACATCACCGGGTCCACGTCCGTGCCCACCGCGACCCGTTTCGGCAATGGCTGGATACGGGTTAGGACCAGATGCCCAACATCGGTCATGGCGGCCTGCCAGCCGGGTTCGATCACCGTGGTGGCGGTATCCTCGCGCAAAATCGCCGGTCCGCTGACCTTGTCGCCGGGGCACATGTGGTTGCGGTCGATGACCGGCGCGTCATGATAGGTTCCCGCCATATAGGTCTGTAGGCTGGCAAGGGGGGGGATGCTGTCCACCCGGCCGCCTCCCGTGGCATCCAGGGGCGTATCCACCGCCGGTTCGCCGGCGCCCACGGCCTCGATCGAAACCGCTTCGACCACGTGCGCCTTGCTTTGATCGATGAAGCCGAACTGCTGGCGATGTGCTTCTTCGAAGGCCGCGATAATTCCGGCGAGGTCGGTGAAATCGACCACCAGAGCAGTATCGGTGCCTTGATAGCGCAGATGCACCTTGCGCAGCACGCTGATCCGGCCGGGATCGATTTCCTGGCCCCGCAATTCCTCCAATCCTTCCGCCGCCAGCTCGTCCAGGGCAGCGGCGAGGCTGGGCATTTGCCCCTCGTCCAGGACCGCTTCGACCGCCCGCTCCCGCATGGCACGGACGTCGGCCAGGCCCATGCCATAGGCCGACAGCACGCCCGCCAGGGGATGGATAAAGACCTTTTTCATGCCCAGGGCGTCGGCCACCAGACAGGCATGCTGCCCGCCGGCGCCGCCAAAGCAACTCAGCACATATTCCGAAACATCATAGCCGCGCTGGATCGAGATTTTTTTGATGGCGTTGGCCATGTTTTCAACAGCGATGGTCAAATAGCCTTCGGCGATGGCCTCCAGTGGCATGGGCTCGCGGCCCGAGGCTTCGATCTCGGCGGCCAGGACGGCGAATTTCTCGGCCACCGCGTCGCGGCTTAACGGCTCGTCGCCGTTGGGGCCGAACACCTTGGGGAAATAGTCCGGGTTCAACTTGCCCAGCATGACGTTGCAGTCGGTCACCGCCAGGGGGCCGCCGCGACGGTAACAGGCCGGCCCGGGGTTGGCGCCGGCGGAATCCGGGCCAACGGTAAAGCGGCTGCCGTCATAGTGCAGGATTGAACCGCCCCCCGCCGCCACCGTGTGGATATGCATCATCGGCGCGCGCATGCGGATGCCCGCGACCTCGCTCTCGAAGGCCCGTTCGAAAGCACCGGCATAGTGCGATACGTCGGTCGACGTCCCGCCCATGTCGAAGCCAATGATTTTTTCGAACCCGGCCATGGCGGTGGTGCGCACGGCGCCGACCACGCCGCCCGCCGGCCCGGACAGAATGCAGTCCTTGCCCTGGAACAGGCTGGCATCGGTCAAGCCGCCGTTGGATTGCATGAACATCAAGCGGGTATCACCAAGTTCGGCGGCAACCCGGTCCACATAGCGGCGCAGGATCGGTGACAGATAGGCGTCCACCACCGTGGTGTCGCCCCGGCCCACCAGCTTCATCAAGGGACTGACCTGATGCGAGGTGGAAATTTGCGTAAAGCCGATTTCCCTGGCGGCTTCAGCCACCGCTTTTTCGTGCGCGGGAAAGCGGTAGCCATGCATGAAAACGATGGCACAGGCGCGGATGCCGGCATCGAAGGCCGCCTGCAGACCGGCGCGGGCGCCGTCGAGATCCAGCGGCGCGCGTTCTTCGCCATGGGCCGTGTACCGGCCCGTGACCTCCAGGACCCGCTCGTACAGCATCTCGGGCAGCTGGATGTTCAATTCGAACAAATGCGGGCGGTTCTGATAACCAATCCGCAGGGCGTCATGAAAACCTTCGTTGATAACCAACAGGGTGCGGTCACCCTTGCGTTCCAACAAAGCGTTGGTACCGACCGTGGTGCCCATCTTGACCGCGGCAATGCGTTCGGTGGGGATGGGATCGGTCTTGGCCACGCCCAAAAGATCGCGAATGCCTTGCAGAGCTGCATCGGGGTATTGCTCTGGATTCTCCGACAATAGCTTGTGACTGAGATAGCCGCCTTCGGGCCGCCGGGCCACCACATCCGTGAAGGTGCCGCCACGGTCGATCCAAAAATCCCACTTTTCAGGCATCTCGCCAATCCTTATATTGATAATTTATCGACAATTTATCTGTATTTTATAGTTTTTACAACCACCCACTTGCCAATTTCGGACCAGCAGCCTAAGGATGAGCGACCGCATTTGAGGGACAGCTGGCGGCATGAGTATTTGGAATAGAATTGTGCGCGGTGTTGGCGGCGCCCTCGATGGCCCGCTGGGTGCTTTGCTCGGCGGCATTGCCGAGCAGGCGGCGGATACCCTGCGCAATATCGCCGGCGAATTTTCCGGTGAGGGCGGCGACGGCGGTGACGGCACCCGGCAGATCGCCTTTACCATCGGCGTTATCGCCCTGGGCGCGAAAATGGCCAAGGCCGATGGCCAGGTCACCCGGGACGAGGTCGAGGCCTTTAAACAGGTCTTCAAGATATCGCCCGAGGATATGAAAAGCGTCTCCCGTGTCTTCAATCTGGCGCGCAAGGATGTCGCCGGGTTCGAGGCCTATGCCGGACAGATCGCCGAGCTGTTCGAACCGGCCTCCCAGGTGCTGGAGGATCTGCTGCACGGTCTGTTCCAGATCGCCAAGGCCGATCAGGTGGTGCATCCGGCGGAGTTGGAGTATCTGGGCAAGGTGGCAGAAATCTTCGGCTTTGATGGGGCCGGTTTTTCCCGCATCCGGGCCTATCATCTGGGCCCCGATCTGGCCGATCCTTATACTATTATGGGCCTTGAGGCGGACGCGGATGATGAAGAGGTGAAGCGGACCTGGCGGGCCCTGATCCAGGCGAACCACCCCGACCGTGCCATCGCCGGCGGATTACCACAGGAATTCGTTGATCTGGCGACGGAAAAGCTGGCCACCATCAACGACGCCTACGACCGGATCTGCCGTCAGCGTGGAATCTCTTGAGCGGCACTTCATAATTTTTGGAGAGAGACATGAAGATCGATATCGAATACTGCCAGATGTGAAACTACGAACCAACGGCCCTCCGTGCGAGGGACAGGATCGCAGACAAATTCGGCGCTGAAGTCAGCCTGACCGCATCCAGCGGCGGCAAGTTCGAGATCACCGTGGACGGCCGCCTGGCCTATTCCAAGAAAGCTGAAGGCCGCTTCCCCACGGACGAAGAACTGGACGCGCTCGCCCAAGACGGGGCGAGGGCAAGTGCGTAAATCTAACAGGACCGGCAACAAGGAGCGATAAGGGTCGCCTCGCGTTTTTTGTCCCAAAGCAGGGAGCGGTCTTGTCTATCCCCTGATAGACTCTACATGCTATATATAGTCTAGAACGATTCTTGAATAAGCCAACTTTGGATACGCCCGATGCTTGCTGTGATCTCGCCGGCGAAGAAACTGAATTTTGAGCAGACGGCTATAAGCCGTCACAGCCAGCCGGACTTTCTGGCCCAGGCGGATAAACTCGCCAAGGCAGCGCGGCGGTTGAGCCGGCCCAAGCTGGCCGCGACCATGAAGTTGAGCGCCTCATTGGCGGATCTTAATTACCACCGTTTCCAGGCATTTTCCGACAGCCCGCCCCGGGACCATACCAAACAGGCCGCGCTTGCCTTTAATGGCGATACCTATGTTGGCCTGGATGCGCCCTCGTGGGATGAGGATGATCTGGACTATGCCCAGTATCATTTACGCATCTTATCTGGCCTGTATGGTTTGTTGCGCCCGCTGGATTTGATGCAGCCCTATCGCCTGGAAATGGGCGCGCGGTTCGCACCGCCGCGGCGCAAGGACCTGTATGATTTCTGGGGTGATCAAATCACCGATGCGCTGAATGAGGTGTTGAGTGGCCATGAAGACAAAACCGTGTTCAATCTGGCCTCGAACGAATATTTCAAAGCCGTACGCCCGGCCAAATTAAAGGGCCGGATCATTACCCCTGCGTTCAAGGAAGAGCGTGACGGCGAAAGCCGCATGATCGGATTTTTCGCCAAACAGGCCCGCGGCATGATGGCGCGATATATGGTGCAAAACCGCATCGCCACTCCGGACGGGATGAAAAATTTCAATTCAGGCGGCTATCAATACCGCAAGGCACTATCGACGGACGATGCCTGGGTTTTCACCCGCCCGCAACCGGCTGGGAAGAGTTAGTCGCAACCACAAAGCTGGGTGGCTTAGGCGACCACCTTGCGCAGGGCCGCCGCCGCCTCTTCCAACTGTCCGGCATCAATGCCCAGATAGGTCACCGCCCGCATACGATACGGCCCCATGGCGCCGATGCGCACGTCGTGGGCCAGCAGTTTTTCGGCCACCGTGGCCCCATCCATGCCGGTCTCCTCCACATCGAAGAACACCAGATTGGTTTCGCAGCGGTCGAAGATCAGCTTGATACCGGGAATTTGCGCGATGGCGCGGCTGAAGTTGCGGGCGTTCTCGTGATCCTCGGCCAGGCGCTCCACGTTATTTTCCAAGGCGTAGACACCGGCGGCGGCGATAATGCCGGCTTGCCGCATGGCCCCGCCCAATAGCTGTTTGTGGCGCCAGGCCTGATCAATAAAATCGGCGCTGCCGGCCAGCACCCCGCCCACGGGACAGCCCAGGCCCTTGGATAGATCGATCCAAAGGGAATCAAAATAGCCGCCGTATTCCTTGGCCGAGGTGCCGCTCTCGACCACCGCATTCAGCAGCCGGGCGCCGTCCATGTGCGTGGCCATGCCATTTTCCTTGGCCACGGCGGTGACGGCGGCGATGTCTTCAATGGGCCAAACACTACCGCCGCCGGCATTAGTCGTATTCTCCACCGACAGGACACGGCTGCGGGGCGTATTGCGGTTGACCCGGCGCAGCGCGCCGCGCACCTGGTCGGCGGTGAAGATACCGTGTTCGGTATGCAGGGTGCGGGTCTGAGCCTGGGCCAACGCCGAGGGCCCGCCGCTTTCCGCATTAATCGGATGGGCGAAATAATCCAGGATAATCTCGTCACCCGGCTGGCAATGCACCCGAAAAGCGATCTGGTTGCACATGGTGCCCGAGGGCAGGAAGACCGCCGCCTCCTGGCCCAGCAGTTCCGCCACCATGGCGCAGAGTTTGTTGACCGTGGGGTCCTCGAAATTCTGCTCATCGCCCACTTCGGCCTCCGCCATGGCCTGGCGCATGGCCTGTGTCGGCAAGGTGTGGGTATCGCTGTAGAGGTCAATGCGCGGTGCGGTCATGGCGTTCTCTTTCAATTATTCCGCTTCTCGGCGGTGTACCATCCATTTTGTCGTCAGCGTCGTCGTCAGTTCGCCATGCTGGTTGCGAATTTCATTGTTGAATTCCACATAGCCAAGGTTTGGCCGGCTTTTCAGGGGCCGCAATACGGTGACCTCCGATTGCACGCTCAGGACATGGCCAACGACAACCGGCTTCAACCACCTGATTTCGGCCCAGCCCGGCGAGACAAAGGCGTCAGCGGCGATGAAAGCATCCTTCGACATGCGGCGCCAGGCGGCACAGACATGCGGCCCCGAGGCGATCAGATCCGGCCAGCCCAAATTCTTGGCTGCCTCGGCATCCAAATGAAATGGTTCGGGATCGAACTGTTCGGCGAAGGCAATCATTTCCGCCTGCTTCATCTCGTAGGCGCCATAGGCATAGCGTTCGCCCATGACAAAATCCTCGAAATGAACGAGATCCATGAATGGTGGATTTTCCTGCATGGCCCCTCGCCGCGCCCTGGCTAAACGACCCGGTGCATGAAATCGCCGCCGTCGATGAGGCAACGGCTGTTTTGCACGGCAATTTCGATGCTGCGGTCAAAGGTCTGCGGCGTCAGCCAGGCAACGTGCGGCAGCAACGCCACATTATCCAGGCTTAACAACGGTTCGTTATCGGCAATGGGCTCCTCGGCAAAGACGTCCAGGCCGGCCGCCAAAAGCGTGCCTTCGGTCAGCGCATGATAAAGCGCGCCCTGGTCCACCAGGCCGCCGCGCGCGGTGTTGATCAGCACGGCGCCGGGCTTCATGGCGGCAAAGGCGGCGGCATCCAGCATGTTCTCGGTTTCCGGCGTAACCGGCATATGCAGCGAGATGACATCGCTTTCCGCCAGCAATTCCGCCAACTCCCGCCATTCGCCCAAGGCCTCCGCCTTGGGGGCGGAGGCGGTATAGATGATCTTGGCGCCCAAGGCCTGCAGCACCGGAGCGACCCGGCGGGCCACTTCGCCATAGCCGACCAGTCCAACGGTGCGCCCGGAAACTTCACCCACTTGGTCGAAAATAGCCGGATCAAGCCGCCAGCCATCGCCCCGGCGCGCGGCATTGTGAAAAGCCGCGGCCCGGCGCAGGGCGGACAACATCAACATCACCGTCGCCTCGGCCACTGCCTGGCTGTTACTGCCGGGCATGTTGCAGACAGGGATATTCCGGGCCTGGGCCGCATTGAGATCAATGGTGTTGACGCCGACACCGATTTTCTGGATCAGGCGCAGATTGGGCGCCGCCGCGATGACCTCGGCCGTGGCCGGTTTCAGTACGTGCCACAGCACATCCGCCGCCGCCATCAATTCAAACAGGCGGGCCTCGTCTTCCTCGTCACAGGTTTCGATGGACAGCCAATCGCTCTCGGCCGCGGCCAGGCGCGCAGCGATGCCGGCGCTTGCCGCATAGTGAAAAACCGCCTTTAACTTACTCATGCACGGCATCCTCGAATTGTGGCTCGAATGGTGGCTCGAATGGGGAAATGGAGCGGGCGAAGAGAATCGAACTCTCGTCTTAAGCTTGGGAAGCTCCTGCTCTACCATTGAGCTACGCCCGCCCAGAGCACATCTAATCTAAATGTGCCCGGACTTTTTAAGATAGAGCAATTGAATTGATCACTTAAGCCGCCACGCGACCCTAATTACAAAAAATTGCTCTGCGGAGCTGTTTAACACAATCAAAAAGAATACGGAACGCCCGGATCACGCTGTTTTTTTTCAGACACGCCCGATCACAGTCGCGCGACGGGCGCCGTTGAAGCGTTGACAATAGGGCGGTGTCCGTGAAACTAGGCGGCGTTGCCTAGATTTAGGATATCGAGAATGAACAGTGCCGTACCTAACAGAATGCCCGTTGCGTTGGATCGGGCAAAATTTAACGATCCCAACCTTACACTCGACAATCAACCCCGCGCCTTTGTGGGGTTGCAGAACCTGGATACGCTTTGGTTCAACACGGGCACGATCTGCAATCTGACCTGTACGAATTGCTATATCGAATCCACGCCCAGCAATGACCGTCTGGCATTCTTGCGGGCCGACGAGGTCGGCACCATATTGGCTGAATTGCAGACGGATTGGCGGACGCTCGAAATTGGCTTTACCGGTGGTGAGCCGTTCATGAACCCGGATTTTCTGGCCATGCTAGGCGATGCCCTGGGGCGCGGTTATCAGGTGCTGGTATTGACCAACGCCATGCGGCCGATGATGAAAATGGCCAACGGCCTGTTGGCCTTGCGCCAGGAACATGGCAATAGGCTGTGCCTGCGCGTCTCCATGGACCATTATGCCCCTGATCTGCACGAGTTGGAGCGCGGCCGCCATAGCTGGCAGCGTATGCTGGAGGGCCTGACCTGGTTGGCCGAGAATGGCTTTAACATCAACATCGCGGGCCGGACCTTGTCGGGCGAGGACGAAGACATCCTGCGCCAGGGTTATGGCCGGCTATTCGCCGCCAACCGCATACCGGTTGATGCCGAGGATCCCGCCGCGCTGGTGCTGTTTCCGGAAATGGACGAGGACCTGGACGTACCGGAAATCACCACCGCGTGCTGGAGCATTCTGGATGTCTCGCCCAAGGCGATGATGTGCGCCACCTCGCGCATGGTGGTCAAGCACAAGGGCGACACGGATCTGACCGTGATGCCCTGTACCTTGCTGCCCTATGATGCGCGTTTCAGAATGGGATCGAGCCTGGCATCCGCCAATACGGCGGTGCCTTTGAACCATCCTCATTGCGCGCGATTCTGTGTCCTCGGCGGCGGCTCGTGCAGCGCCGGGTAAATACCATTACCTAACACGCCCTGGTTCGGAATATGATGCCGTGCCATGAGCTATGAAAAACCATTTAGCGGCCTGAAGGTTCTGGATTTGAGCCAAGGCTTTGCCGGCCCCTATTGTGCCGAGCTGTTGACCCAGTACGGCGCCGATGTCACCAAGGTGGAACCGCCCGAGGGCGATTGGGGCCGCGGTCTGGGCCTGATCTATGGCGATCAGAGCACAATTTCGATGACCGCCAACCGGGGCAAGAAATCCATTGTTCTGGATTTGAAGAATGACGGCGGGCAGGCCGTGGCCCATGATCTGGCGGGCCGGTGCGATGTTTTCATCGAGGGTTTCCGCCCCGGTGTCTGCGCCCGCTTTGGGCTGAGTTATGATGATGTGCGCCTGGTCAATCCCGGCGTCATTTATCTCTCCATCAGCGGCTTTGGCCAGGCAGGGCCTTATGCCAGCGAGCCCGCCACTGACACCGTGCTGCAGGCTTTTTCCGGCCTGATGTCCATCAATCATGGCAATGACGATATTCCCCACCGGGTCGGCCATTACATCGTCGATTGCGTAACCGCTTTGTACGCCTACCAGGCGCTGTCTTCCGCGCTATACGCGCGCCGGGATGAAACAGCGGGGCGCCTGATCGATTGCAGCCTAATGGCCGCGGCGGCGGCGTTGCAAACCTCCAAGATCGCGGATTACCACCTCGAAGGCGGCCCACCAGCGGAGAACAATGCACCAGCGGGCGGTTACAGCACGCAGGACGGCTTTATCGCCGTTACCCTGGTCAAGGAAGAGCAGTATAAACAATTGTGCCTGGCCCTGGGCCAGCCGGCCCTGGCGGATGACCCCCGTTACCTGAATTTCGCCAGCCGCGCCGCGCATATGGACAGCCTAGGTCCGGCGGTACAGGAGATCATGCTGCAACATACGACGGCGGAATGGACCGCGCGCTTCAGGGAGGCCGGGGTTCTGTGCCATGCCGTCGCCGACTATGGCGATTGGCTGGCCGATCCCCATGTTGTCGCCACGAAAGCCTTCCAGATGATGGCACAGCCGGGCATGCCCTCGGTACCCCTGGCCCAGATCCCCGGCACGGCGCCCATCGACCCCGACGATCCCGGCCAGCAGGCACCAATGCTTGGCCAACATAGCCGGCAGGTTCTGACTGGTCTTGGTTACGACAAAGCAAAAATCGAGGCCCTGGCGGCCGAGGGCGCCGTTCGGTTCGGCCCGGAAAACTAGAGGCCGGCGCCGTGCGGGAATATCGGGCGGTTTTCTTGGTCAATGGCATCTTGCTGTTGATACTTGGTCTCGCCATGTTGGTGCCGGCGTTGTTGGATGCCCGTGTGGGCCACCCCGACTGGCAGGTATTTTTGGCGGCCGCCTTTCTGACCGGCTTTGTCGGCGGTGCGCTTAGCATTACCTGTTGGGGCAGCGGCCAGGATTTGCAGCTGCGCCAGGCTTTTGTCCTGACCACTTCGATGTGGATCGTCACGCCAGCTTTCGCGGCCTTGCCGTTTGCCTTTTCCGATCTCGATCTCAGCTACACCGATGCCTTTTTCGAGGCCATGTCCGGCATCACCACCACGGGCTCGACGGTGATTTCCGGCCTGGAACAGGCGCCACCGGGCATTCTGATCTGGCGCGCTTTGCTGCAGTGGATGGGCGGGGTTGGCATCATCGTCACCGCCGTGGCCATCCTGCCCATCCTGCAAGTTGGCGGCATGCAGTTGTTCCGCATGGAAAGCTCGGATGCCTCTGAAAAAGTACTGCCCCGCACGGCACAGATCGCGGGCACCATATCGATCATTTATCTGGCGCTTTCCTTCATTTGCGCGCTTTTCTATTGGGTCGCCGGGATGCCCGCCTTCGAGGCCGCGGCACACGCCATGACGACGATCGCGACGGGCGGCTTTTCGACCTCGGATAGCTCTATCGGGATCTATGACAGCGCCCTGATCGACTATACCGCGACGGCCTTCATGATCATCGGCAGCCTGCCGTTCCTGCTGTACTTCCAGGTCCTGCGCGGCCGCCCCTTGGCCCTGTGGCGGGATAGCCAGGTACGTTGGTTCTTCGCCATTTTGTCGGTGGCCATTGTCGGCATGACCATGTGGCAGGTCGGCGGCAATGATGTGGAACTGGGCCGGGCGGTGCGGTTCACGGCTTTCAACGTGACCTCGATCCTGACCGGCACCGGCTATGCCACCGATGACTACGGCCAATGGGGCGGTTTCGCGGTAGTGCTATTTTTCTTTGTGATGTTCATCGGCGGCTGTGCGGGATCGACGTCGTGCGGCATCAAGATCTTTCGTTTTCAGGTGCTCTACGCCGCCGCCCGCACCCAAATGGGCCGGCTGTTGCAGCCGCATGGCGTTTTTGTCGCCAACTTCAACCGCCGGCCAATCCCGGATTCGGTGATGGATTCGGTAATGAGTTTCTTCTTTCTCTTCGCCCTTAGCTTTGCCGTGCTGGCGGTGGCGTTGAGCCTGCTGGGCCTGGACTTCCTGACGGCTGTATCAGGCGCCGGCACCGCCATTGCCAATGTGGGTCCAGGCCTGGGCGATGTGATCGGCCCCTCGGGCACCTTCGCGCCGCTGCCCGATCTGGCGAAATGGCTATTGGCGGCGGGCATGCTGCTGGGGCGGCTGGAACTGCTAACCGTGATGGTGCTGTTTTCCCGCACCTTCTGGCGTGGGTAGGACGATTTACCCGTCTACTTGAACTTACCCACTTCCCGTTGCAATTCGGCCTCAGTCAGGGGGTAGTCGATGCCGTCGCGGGCATTCAGGATATCCTGGGGCCGGACGCGGGCGATACGCAGTTGCAGCTGCATGGCCGTGCGCATGGAGAAATCCGCTTTCCAGGCCAGCGCCGTGACCTTTTTCGGTTTCGCGGTATTCAGCACACGGTTCACGATCTCGCCCGACAGACCGCTTGTCAGGACCAGTGCTTGCACGACAAAATCGCGGTCGCCTTCGCCGATGGCGTCTTGGAGGGCATCATCATCCAGGCCGCCGTTCTTGAACAATTCAGACGCCCCGTCCTTGCCGCCATTCTTGTTCTGCGGCGCTGCAGGTTTCGGCTCAGGCGCGGCCTCGGAGGCGGGCTCCGGTTTGGCAAGACCCATGGACTCGGGGTCGATTTCCCGCTTTACCGCCTTGGACAATTCCAATGCCGTGCCGGCATCAATGTCGTTGCGGTCGCACAGGGTTTCCACCAACGAGGTGGCGACAAAGCCGGCCAGGCGGCGGACGGCGCTGTCGGACAGGCTGGGCCATGTGACCAACGGCTTGTGCCAAGGTTCGACCGGGGCGGCGTTGTCGATGATCCAGTCCAAGGTATCTTCACGCATCTGGGCGCTGTCATTGGCCAGCAGGGCGCCGACCGCCTTGGGGTCGAGGGTGCGGCCCACCGCATCGGCCACATCGCCGCTCAGAGCCCGGCGCCGGGCAATGGCTGTCAAGGCACCGGATTCCCGGCCGGCATCAATAATTTCCAGCAGGTCCTGATCTTCCAGCAAGGGCGAGAACTGCAGCACCGGCGCGGCAACGATGTCCTCCAGGTCCCTGGCCAATTGCAGGACAATATCTTTGGGCACGTTGTCAGCGTATTTTAGGTGTTCCGAGACGACGGACCTGATCCGGGGCAATTGATCGGCGGCCAGATCGCGTAAAACGCTGAAGGCCAGTTCCTCGGCCTTTTCCCGCTGATCCGCCGGCATTCCGGGTACCAGGCGGCCGATCTTGCCAGCCATTTGATAGCGCACTTCATCATCACCATCCTGGGCCAATTTGGCGTCCGCCTGAAGCGGGGTGGACCGGTTCGATGCGATGGCCCGGCGCACTTCGGGCATGTCGTCGTCGGCCAGATAATACAGAATCTCGGGCCGGGTATCCTCGCGTTTGGCCAGACGAAGGCGTTCTTTGGTATTCTCGGTTTCCAGGCTGCCGCGCTGGTCCTCGTAGCTTTTTGGCTTTGAAATCCGTTTAAGCAAGGCCTTCAGCATTGTAAAAGCGCCTCCTCTAGATAGGTACCATTGCGGCCATCAGCGCTGTCCCGTTCGGCCAGAATTGCCCGGCCCCGCCCTTCCCGTTTGGCCTGATACAAGGCTTGATCCGCCATATTGAACAGTGTTTCCAGATCATCATCGAATTCGGGATCAACCATGGCAATGCCGATGGAAAAAGACAGCGGATGCGCCGCATCGCCGGAGAACCGGTGCAGCTCGGCGGTATAGGCCAGCAATTCCTCTGCCTTGTGGTAAGCGCCCGCGGCGCCGGTCTCTTCCAGCCACATGACAAACTCATCCCCGCCCAGGCGGCCGGATATGTCGCTCTGCCGGCCATCGCGATGGCTCAATATCTCGGCCACCGCCACCAACGCGGCATCGCCGGTCTGATGGCCGTGGGTATCATTGACCGATTTGAAATAGTCGAGATCAATAAACAGCAAGGCGCCAAATCGATGCTGCCGCCGATGCTGGGCCACACGCTTGGCGACGCTTTCGTGGAAGCCGCGGCGGTTTAGCAAACCGGTCAATTCATCGACGCTTGAGAGTTGCTCCAAACGGTCCTGAATATCCGCTTGGGCCATGGCAATGCCCAATTGCGAGGCGATATCCAACAGCGTGGCCGCCGCCTCTTCCAAGGCACCGGCATCATCCAGGGCGACGGCAAGGACGCCCTTGGGATGGTGGTGAAAATGACAGGGCACCAACAATATCTGATGGCCGTCCTGTTCGATCCGCTCGACCCGGTCAGGGTCGCCGGCGAAGGCTTGCGCGGCCGCCGCCCGGATATCAATGTCCTGTCCACCAGATACCATATGACCCGCTGCCTGGTGCAGGCCGTCGGTCTTATCCTCACGCAGGATCCAGGTATGGCTGGCGCCGGTGGCCTCGATAATAGCGGCGGCGGCAGCGGCGAACATTTCCTCTGGCGTCAGGGCGTCGCGGATCGAATCAACGATGGAGCGGCTTAACCGCTCCCGCTCCTGGGCCCGGTTCAGGGCGGCCTGGCGCATCTTGTCCTCGGTAATATCACTGCAGACACCGCGCACCCCTTGCGGGGTGCCCGCTTCGTCAAATACCGGCAGACAAGAGGTGCGCACGCAGGCCCGCGCGCCGTTCCGGTCCAGCAACCAGCATTCCACCTCGTCCATGGCGTTGAGGCTTTCAAACGGGTTTGCTCCCGTGTCATCCATATCATTCTGATCGGGATCGGCATCGGCCAGCAGCTCCCGCGCCGGACGCCCGTCCAGTTCGTCCGAGCTATAACCCAACAGGCCCCGTCCGGAGATGAAGGTAAAACAGCCGTCCGTGTCCGTCTCCCAGGAAAAATCCGCCGAACAGGATACCAAATCCTTGAACAATTGCCGGGATGCGACCAGGGCACGGCTGAAATTCACATCGAAGGTACTGTCCCGCGCCAGCAACAGAACCCGGCCTGTTTCTTCGGCCCCATCGCCAGCTGTATTTTCTTCCCGCAACAAGGTGATATCGAAAACGCCCTGTCCGGTGGGAATGGGCAATTGCAGACGCTTGGAAGGCATGCCGCCGTCGCTCAGCACTTCGTCCAGCATGGCGCGGAGTTCACCGCCCAGGGGACCGCGCAGAGCCGCTACGATGGGATCCGCAAGTTTATTGGCCGCCAGCACCGTGCCGGCACCATCGAACAGCACCGCCGGGCCGGAATAGTCCGCCAGCAGTTCGCCTGTCGGCATCATCCATGGCTGCGCGCCACCGGGTTTTGCTGCGGTTTGTCCAGGACCGCCGCCGCCCAACAGGGCGCTTTGAAATGGGATATGAGCCACGTTGCCTGCTTTTCTCTACCTTGCCAAATTCAAACTCAATCTCAAACTCACAGCCTATCCGAGGCCTCTTAACGGCACATTAATTGCCGGTTAACTGCCGGGTAACCGCCCCGGAACCGTCGTCCCGCCTAGCCCGCCATTCGGCCGGCTTTTCGTAGATGTTCCACCATTTCCTCCGGCGACATGGGAAAATCCGTGCCATGGCGGGCATTCAGAAGTTTTTTCGGCGGAATACGGGCAACCCGGCTTTGCACCTGGATCGCCGTACGCATGGACAGATTAGCCTTCCAGGCCAGGGACGTGATCGCCTTGGCCGAGCTGGATTTTATGATTTTGCGGACCAGATCCGGAGCCACCTCGGAGCGCAGGGCCAAAGCTTCCAGAACGAAGTCATTGCGCCCGCTCTGGATCGCCTGATCCATGGCCTCATCATCCAGCAGCATGCGCTGATCCAGCACCAGAACCTGCTCCTGTTCCTCGGCCTGCAGGTTGCCTTCCGCTTCCGCGATCCGGGCTTTCAGGCGTTTCGTCAGAAAGCGCGTGGTCTCTTGGTCCAGATCATTGCGGTCGGCCAGGACCTCCAGCAATGAGGAGGCAACGAAGCCGGCCACCCGGCGCACCGCGCGGATGGAGAGTTCCGGGCGCATTACCAGGGGCTCGTGCCAGCTTTGCACATCAGCGGCGTTTTCCGCGATCTTGTCCAAGGCCGCTTCGCGCACCGAGGCTTTCTTGTTGGCCAGCAGGGTCGCCACCGCCGGCACATCCAGCGTCGCCACCACCGCATCGGAAACATCCTCGGAGACCCCGGCGCGGCGGGAGATGGCGCACAGCGCTTCCTCGGCACAGCCCGCCGCGATCACTTCCAAAAGATCCGCATCGTTCAACAGCGGCGAGTATTCCAGCACTGGGGTGGAGACGATGACCGCGACATCCAGGGCCAACTGCCGCACGATCGAAACCGGCACATGACGGCTGCTTTTCAGTTCCTCGGCCAACAGGGCGCGTACACGGGGTAGCTGATCGGAGGCCAGCCGGCGCAGCATCTCGAAGGTCAGCTCTTGTACCTTTTCCTGCTCGTCATGGGACATATCGGGCAGCAGGCGGGCAATTTTCAGGGCCAGGTCGCCGCGCACTTCCTCGTCGGCATCATCCACCAGCAGCTCATCCGCCTGAACCGGCGTGGCCGGATTGGCCGCCACCGCCTGGCGCACTTCGGAGGCTTCATCGCCGGCCAGAAAATACAGAATTTCGGGCCGGGTATCATGCGCCTGGGCCAGTCGCAGCCGCGCGGCCAAATCGGCGCCGGCCAACAGGTCTTTCTGGGCCGCGTAATCCGTACTGCCAACAGGCACCACATCCGTGCCCGGACTGGACCCTGCGGCTGGCACAGGCAGCAGCGCGGGCGCCGATGGCGCATTTCTGCGTTTCAACAGATTTTTCAGCATGACGCGACGAAGTTTATCGGGCGTGCGTTAAAGCCCTGTTAATGGCCGGCGCTTCGTATCCCGGCACATGGGAGGGGCATTTTGCTTGCAATTTAAACGTACATAACGTATTATTAATACACTGAAATTTGCGCGTCCGAAAGCCGCCAATTTCAGTCAAACAAGCGCCTTTTAGCCTGCCTGACTCCACCTGTTTCTTTTGTGGACACGGCATTGCAGGGCGCTTTTTTTATGCCGAAGCGCTGAGTTGGAGCATTGAGAACAGGGTCCGGACGGGTAACCGCTCCGGACCCTGTTTCATTTTCGGCCCGTGCCCCGGCAATCACTCACTAAGAAACAAAGGATGGCATGACCAATGTCCATATTCAGCACCGACTATACCTATCAACCACACCCCGACGGCGACGACGACCCGTTCGACGACGACTTCTTGATGCAGGTCAACAACCGCAAGGCGGCGATCTCCGCCAAAGATCCCAGCAACGATATATCCGACCTGAGCATCCGGCGCCGCGAGCGGACACGGGCGCCGGATTTGTTCAAATATGTCGACGATACTATGCACTTTCAGGGCCTCGCCGTGGACGATGATGATCTGTTCGAGAAGGTGTCGCGGGATTACGGCACCTCCCATGAATTGGCCCGGAAATACAATGGCGGCAGCCAGGCCGACAAGGACCGGACCAAGCAGGGCGTCAACACCGCCCTGGACTGGGAAGCCAAGGCCACCAACTCCCAGCGGGCCGCGCAACGAGAGGCGGCGGAGAAAATTGGCGATTATAAGACCGCCAGCAACGGCCCGAAATTTGGTGGCTCCTACGATGATATGGGCAACCTGACGCCCGGGGAGACCGCCAGCTTCTTCCACGGCACACCCGAGGCCCGAAAGGCCATCGCCGCGCCTCTGAATGCGGCATTGCAGCCCTGGTTGCCGGCGCCCAGGATGACGGCTATCGATCACTGGGACCTGACGGAGGAAGAAAGGAAAAACCAGCGGAACCTTGCGGGTGCGATTTCCTTGACGCCGTATCAAGACTTCAAGAACAAGAATACTGGTCGCCAATATGCCAATAGCGGTGAATTGATGACCGATGCACAAGAGCCAACATTCTCGAGCGAGACACCCCCGCCCGGCGAACCAACTCCGCACCCAAGACACCGCGATCTGCCGCCGGTTGATACGAGGCCCTATACGACACCGGACTCATGGGAAATGGATTATGTCATCGGCGTTCTCGACGAGCTTTTTCCTTCGAATGGGCTCATGAAACGCATCGCGATAGCTGAGAGCCAGGAGGGACGCCATCCCGATACGGCACGACCAGGATATCACGGCGGCGTCTTTCAAGTGGATAAGGGCGCGTTTCTAGAAACTCAGAAGCAATCAGGGCTCAAGCAGCAGCGGGAGATCGTCAGTCGGCGCATCAACCGCGACTGGAACAGCGTGACCTGGGAGGAGCTGCGTACAAGTCCTCTTTTGTCGCGCCTTGCCGCTCGCTTGTATTTGCTTCGCCTGAAAAAGCGCATTCCGCAGGACATCGCGGGTCAAGCCGAATATTGGAAAGATCACTACAATGGCGATGATGGCGCAGGAACCAAGCAGAAGTTCATCAAGCGTCTGAACGAGTACAAACGATGATCGTTCAACTGAACTGTTTTCAATCTGAACCATTTGCACTGTAAATGAGACGGGGTTGTCGTTTATTTGTAGTGATCGCGACTTGATCTGACAGTTACCGGATTTGAGGCGGTGGCTGTCAGGTCAGATTTAGCCTATGAACTTTTCCTTCCAGATACGTTTGCCGTCCACGAGGGTCTGCATGGGCGTGCGGCCCTCACAAACTTTG
>JABIWH010000057.1 GCA_018701215.1 Rhodospirillaceae bacterium | reverse complement strand
CTCCCTTGGTAAGGGAGAGGTCGAGTGTTCGAATCACTCTGTGGGCACCACTGCTTCCACCGATTGCCGCACTGCATCTGGGCGACCGCGCGATCCTGCTCGACATGGGTCAAGTGGTGTTCGAGGGAACGGCGCAGGAAGTCCTCGATAATGCCGATCCGCGGCAGCGGTATTTGACGATCTAGCGCCACTCCGGGCAAATCAGCCTCCTGCCGCCTGACCCGGTCTGGCGATCGGGGTTAGGGGCAGAACCAGCCAGACGCCATTAGCCGTCCGCGCGCTCACCGCCTGGAGCACGGCCACGGGATTGCGCCGCCGCCGCCCGGCCCTATCGGGCAGGCAGGTCAGGGTCAACAATTCGCCAGGAAGCATGAAATTACGCATCGGGTCATCGGGAAAGTAACCAGGCGTCAGGACCTCGGCCAGGCGGTCCACGGTGCTGTAGGACCAATGCGAAGCCTGACCGTTGCCAGCCACGCAAAGCAGATTAGAGGCATCGTAGGGCAAGGCTGGATCCTTTTGATGTTCAGGGTCAATTATTATACGTTTGCGTATAAAATTTTGCAAGAAATTTTATGCGTCCGCGTATTGCGGCGGCCAGTTCCGTCGAATCGGCGGCTAGCGGTAGACCCGATGGGCGCCGACAATCAAATGCATGGCAGCGACATCTTCAGGGGCAAGGTGGATCTCCTTGGGGGGATTGAATTGTTCCAAAATTATGGCCCGTTCGGTCCGCCGCCGGAGCAATTTGATAAAGGCCCGGTCATCGGTGGTCTGCACCACGACATAGTCGTTCGGCTGCACCGGTATGGTCGGGTCCACCTCGACAATCTCACGCGGCTCGTAACGCGGCCGCATGGAGGAATTATGCACGATCAGGGCATAGGCGCTGGCCACCCCGACCAAATTGGCCGGCCGGCCGGCATAGCCTGCAACCGTACCATTATCAAGGAATGTCCCATCTTCCCCGGCCTCCGCGTGACCAAGAATTGGCAAATCCTTGATCCGCCCCGGCGGTCCGGGCAGTTCCGTGGCGATCAGATTATCCGCCAAGCCCGGCGCCCGCCATGGCTCTTCCTTGGGCTCGGCATAAGCCGTCATGGCTTGCCCGGCCAGGGCGGCGATAGCCTGAGCCTGTTCGCGGTCCGGCAACTGCCGCCCCGACTCCCACCGGGAGACGGTCGCCTGGGTTGTCCCCAGGAACGCCGCGAACCGCGCCTGTGTCTCCTGCCGCTCCCGACGCAAGCGCCGGACGGTCTCTGGCCAATCAATCATGGGACATAAGATATACCGCCTTATATACGAAAGCAAATTATTATACGTATTTTTTACTTGCAATTTATACGAGTTCGTATATTTTATATGCATGACACAGCACCCGACGCGTATCATCTTCCCGCCATCGCAATTGGATCATCCCAGCCCAGAGCATGCTGCTTCTGATTGTTCCGCCAGAGTACATGCGCCTGGGCATGTGCCTCGATATGGGCAAGGGCCCGGCACCAGCCGGGCCGAACGCTGCCCTGAACAACAGATAATTGGCTGCCGCTGGATCGACGGCGAGGTCGCCAGCGGGCAATGGCGCTATTGCCAGCATCCGCGAATACCGGGCAAATCATATTGCGCTAGCCACTATATCCGCAGCATCGACGCGGATGGCGACAGGGAATTCACGGCCGAGCAGGAAAACCGCCAATTCCACCTAACCAGCCTGCCCTTGCTGGACGAGGTGTAGATGGGCGGCAACGGACAACAGATGAAACCGCCGGGGGGCGGGCGGCGGCAACGGCGCCTGCGAAGGCGCCGCCTGAAACTGGGCCCCGCGCAAGCAGATGCGGCAATGGAGCCATCGCCTTGGCGCATGCAACATCATCCCCTGGACGAAGACGGCCCGGCCCTGAGCCGCGCGCAAATCAGCAACAAGGATGGTGCTGGGCCGGCCAGCTATCCCATGCGCGCCACCGACACCGTGCAGGCCCTGTTGAACAAGGGCCGTATCGACGATCATGCGGCGGCGGGGGCACAGAAATTCGAAGCCATTTTCCAGCGCGCCAGTCTCAGTGGTTTGGCCAGCCGGGACATCAGGCGGATAGCAGGGCCATTCAACCCGGGACATAACGAGCCATATGGCATCTTGCGCGCCCGTGACGATGTTTGGGAAGCCATGCGCGCCCTGGGAGGGATCAACACCCCCGGCGCCAGTATCGCCTGGGACGTTCTGGGCCTGGGCATCACCATCAAGGCCCATGCCGAACGTTGCCAGTTCGGCAACGGCCGCTCCCTTAACCCCATGACCGCGACTGGTATATTGGTACAATCCTGCTTTACCTTGGCGGTGCATTTTGGCAAATAGGCCGTTACGGGAAATTGCCGGTAGGCGGCATCAAGTTACGGCGCGTTGAAAAACAGGAAATGAATCATGGCTGTGCGAATAGATCCGGTCATTCTTTCAGGCGGCTCCGGCACCCGGCTGTGGCCGCTATCCCGGGCTGCCTATCCGAAACAGCTGTTGCCTCTGATCGACCGCCACTCCATGTTGCAGGCAACCATAAAACGCGTCGCCGATCCGTCCCGCTTCAACCCACCGACAATGATCTGCAACGATGAACACCGCTTTATCATCGCCGAACAGCTGCGCGCCATCGACGTCGAACCAACCGACATCGTGCTGGAGCCCGTGGGCCGCAATACCGCGCCCGCGGCGGCGGTCGGGGCGCTGTTGGCGGCGGCCCGGTCGCCGGACGCGATCATCCTGGTCTTGCCGTCCGATCACCGCATCGCCGATACCGAGGCTTTTCTGGCCGCGGTCGATGCGGCGGCAAAGGCCGCCCAAGGCGGCGCCCTGGTAACCTTTGGCATCACCCCGACGACGGCGGAAACCGGCTATGGTTATATCAAGCGCGGCGCCGCCATTGCCAGCATCACGGGTTGCCACCAGGTCGCCGAATTCGTTGAAAAGCCGGCCCTGCCGAAAGCCGAGGCAATGTTGAAATCCGGCGACTTCAGCTGGAACAGCGGCATGTTTCTGTTCCGTGCCGACCGGCTATTGGCCGAGATGGAGCGTCTGTCCCCGGAAATTGTACAGGCGTGCCGGGCGGCCGTCGAAACGGCGCAGCGGGACCTCTCGTTCACCCGTCTGGATGCCGCCGCATTCGCCGAAAACCCAAATACCTCGATCGACTATGCGGTCATGGAAAAGACCGATGCGGCGGCGGTGGTCAGTGCCGATATCGGCTGGAACGATATCGGCTCGTGGTCGGCATTGTGGGAACTGGGTCTGGAGCAAGCGGGCGATGCAGCCAATAATATTACCATGGGCGACGTTATTCTGGATGATGTCGGCAATTCCTATATCCGGGCGGAAAAGCGCCTGGTCACGGCCCTTGGGGTCAAGGATCTGGTAATTGTCGAGACGGCCGATGCGGTACTGGTGGCCAGCCGGGACAAGGCCCAGGACGTCAAGGCCATCGTCGACCGCCTGAAGGCCGAAGGCAGGGACGAGGCTGAACAGAACCCACGGGTCTATCGTCCCTGGGGCTATTATGAAGGCATGGACAGTGGCGACCGCTTTCAGGTCAAACGGATCAGCGTGAAACCGGGGCAGAAACTTTCCCTGCAAATGCACCACCACCGGGCGGAACATTGGATCGTGGTCGAAGGCACGGCGCTGGTGAGCCGTGGTGATGAAACCATCATGCTGGAGGAAAACCAGTCCACCTTCATCCCCGTCGGCACCTGGCATCGTCTGGAGAACCCCGGCAAGATCGATCTGAACCTGATCGAAGTACAATCTGGCGCCTACCTGGGCGAGGACGATATCGTGCGTAGCGCGGATGATTACGGCCGCGACAGCGACAGCTAGAGCAATTTTCAATTAATCGGAGTCGCCACCAAAGCTTATTTGGCGCGACTTAAGTAATTGGTTCAATTGCTCGACACTTAAGGGTCTGAGCGCATTTTCTTCGAATGCGCTCTCATACCAAGTTGACGCCTACCCCGCGACGATCTTCAGCCGTTGATCTTTTCTGATCGGCTGGTTTGGCGCCAGGTCGTTTAGCACCCGGAACCAGCTTTCGTTATATTGCCCGTAGGGCAATGTGCGGGCCAGACCAGCGATATTGTCATCGGGCCGGGCCGGCACCACCAACAGCCTGTGTGCCCGCACCTTGGCCGCCGCCGTCTGGCCGATACGGCGGAACGACAGCCCCGATTGCCGGAACGGCCGGGCCCAGCGCCTAGCCTGATCAAGGGGCGAAATATACATGAAGCGATAGAACCGGTCACGATCGCGGCGGATCGCCAGGGCCCGAATTTGCACCGGGCCGTTTTGCCCCCGCCCCTCGGCCCAGGCCGTGGCCGCTCGATGACCATCGATGACGACGCTTTCGAGATCCCGCAACCGGGTCTTGGCGGCCCAGACATGGCGCAGATAATTCGCCGCGGTGGAGGCGCCTTTCGCGGGCGCCATATCGAAAATCATCGCCGCGGCGGAGGGATGGCGCGCCTCCACCCGTGCCGGGCTGTTGCGCAGACGGAAACCTTCGGGCGCCTGAAACTCAAAGCGCAATTCAGGATGGATGAATTTCCGCCCTCGGATAACGCCTTGTTTCGGATCATCGCCGAACATCATGCCGTCCAGATGGTTCAAATATTCATCCCGCCGCCAGCGCCCGCCGCCGCTGCCGCTTGCCGCCGCCGCTTGGGCCTGCTTGACCCGCTCCATGGTGCGCGGATGGGTCGACATGATGTTGAATTCATCCACTTTGCCCGGCGGCAGGCCCAACACCCGCGCCTCGACCATTGAATGCTCCCGCAAACTACCCAGAAACGAGGCCATGGCATCGGCGTTATAGCCGGCCCGGCTCATATAGCGGACACCCAGGGTGTCGGCCTCGAATTCGTGCTCCCGGGAATAACCTTTGATGGCGGCCATGGCGACGGTCTGGCCGATCTGCATCAGGTCCGACGGCAAACCGGCGGCCCGCAGGCCCACCGCGCCCAACAACAAGCCTAGTTGCGCGATTTGCTGGGCGCCACGGCGTTCAGCACCATGGCGGGCGGTGACGTGGGCCAGTTCGTGGCTCAATACACCCGCCAGTTCCGCCTCGGACGAAGCCAAGGCCAGCAAGCCGCGGGTGATATAGACAAAGCCGCCGGGTAAGGCGAAGGCATTGACGATCTGCGTATTCAGGATGGTGAATCGATAAGGGTATTGCTGATATTCGGTCCCTTTGGCCAGGTTCAGCCCAATGTTCTGTACATAGCCCGCCAGCCGCCGGTCTTCGTAGGCGCCGCCAAAGGATTTAAGGATTTTCGGATGGTTGGCCCGGCCCTCGGCGATATCGTCCTTGATGGACTGAAAACCGGTAAAGCTGTCCCGCCCCGATGCCGCATTGGTCGCGACGCAGCCTGCCGTTCCCGCCAACGCGCCGGCACTGGCCAAACCCGCCAAAAGCTGACGCCGGTCAAGCAGATTGCGGCTGGGTTGGCCGCATGGGTGATCAAAACACATCGGAAGCCTAAAGCGCCATTAATTCCGTCGGTTCGGCATGCGGGGCGTCATCGCCCTCCTGCCACAGCCAGTAGGTTAATTGCTCCTCGGCATTGACCGCAACTACTCTATGATCGCCATTGCGGTCGATGGCATGCAGGGTAATGCGCTGGATCAAACCGCCTTTCAGTTGGCGCAGGTCATCAATGGCCTCATCGACGGCGGCGTGCAATGACAGGCCCATTTTCATGTACAGCACAATGGCCCGAGAGGTGCCGGCCCTGATGGCCATCTCGCCGGTGCCCGTACAGGCCGCCGCCCCGAAACGGGTGTCGGCGTAACAGCCGGCACCGATTATCGGGCTGTCACCCAGACGGCCCGGATATTTCCAGGCCCAGCCGGAGGTCGATACCCCGGCCATGATTTCCTGCTTACTGTCCAGGGACAAAAAAACCGTCGTATCCATGCCTTTCTCCGGGTCGATGGCTTGCTGACAAAGTTCCGCCAGGGGCACGTCGGGCCAGCTTTCACGCTCGGCGGCGGAAAGCTTGTCTTCGAACCATTGGCGCCAGACTCGTTCGGAATCGGGAATGAGATTGTCCGTGGTTTCAGCGCCGATCTCATGGGCGAAACGGGCCGCGCCCTCGCCCACCAGCATTTCATGGGGCAGTTGCTCCATCACCGCGCGGGCAATGGTGATCGGATGCAGATAGCCTTTCAAAGCGCCAACCGCGCCGCTGCGGAATGTGCTGCCGTCGATCATCGCGGCGTCCAGTTCAACCTCCCCCAACAGGTTCGGCCAGCCGCCCCGGCCCACGGTCCTGATCGTGGTATCCGCTTCGACCTCCCGAATGCCGGCCTCAATCGCATCCAAACCGCCCGCGCCCTGGGCCAGCATCTCGGCCGTGCGGCCCACGCCGGGTCTACCTTCGGAATTGGTGACAAGTATCCGCGCCATATTCATCCTCACACAAACGTCACAGCTAATCGCCGGCCCAGGCTTGACCCCGTCCCACGCTCAGTACACATATAGCATCAATGGTCCCTGATGGGATTGCGAAAGGGTTGAGGGTTGAATATGGGCGAGACGGGGGCGCTGTTGGGGCTGTTGCGGCGTAATTTTTGGTTTTTGGTGGTGATTGGCGGCCTGATCTCTCTTTTAGGCTTCGGCATTCGGGCCAATTTTGGCCTTTTTCTGGCGCCCATGTCCGCCGATCTGGGCTGGGGGCGGGAAGTATTCGCGCTGGCCATCGCCATTCAAAACCTGATGTGGGGCCTGGGCCAGCCGGTGGCGGGCATGATCGCCGACCGCTTTGGCACCGGCCGGGTACTTGCGATCGGCGGCGCGCTGTATGCGCTGGGCATCTACGGCATGGCGCATGCCACCAGCCCAGGCATGTTTCATATTACCGGCGGCCTTATTGTTGGCCTTGGCATGTCCGGAGCCTCCTTTCCGCTGGTTCTGGCGGCCCTGGGCCGCATGGTACCCGAAGCGCGGCGCAATCTGGCCTTTGGTATTTGCACCGCCGCCGGTTCCATGGGGCAATTCTTGCTGGTCCCCTTGGGGCAGGCCTTTCTGGCGGCCTATGGCTGGCCCGTGGCGCTGACATTGCTGGCCCTGATGATCGCGCTGGTAATCCCGTTGAGTACAATCATGCGCGGACGCGCGGCTGAGGCATCGGAGAGCGATAAGCAGTCCATGGGCCAGGCCATGACCGAGGCCCGGAAGCATTCGGGATACCTTTACCTGACCGCCGGCTTCTTCGTCTGTGGATTTCATATCGCCTTTATCGGCACCCATTTGCCGGCCTATATCACCGATCAGGGCCTGTCGGCGGAGTTGGGCGCCCAATCCCTGGCCCTGGTGGGCTTGTTCAATATTTTTGGCGCCATTGGCGCCGGCGTTCTGGGCAATCGTTTTCAAAAAAAGAATTTGCTCAGTTTTCTCTACCTGCTCCGGGCCGTGGCCATTGCATTGTTCATACTGCTGCCCATCGGTCCGACGACCGTATTGCTGTTTTCCGCCGCCATCGGACTAACCTGGCTATCCACTGTGCCTTTGACCTCCGGCATCGTAGCCCAGCTCTTCGGGCCGCGTTATATGGCGACTTTATTCGGTTTCGTCTTCCTCTCACACCAATTGGGCTCGTTCTTGGGCGTCTGGCTGGGCGGCAAATTGTTTGACGAGACCGGTTCCTACAATGTGGTCTGGTGGCTGGGCGTTGCGTTAGGGCTATTCGCCGCCCTGGTGCATCTGCCGATTGATGAGCGCCCCGCAACCCGCCTGGCCGCCGCCTAGCACGCCCCTGACGGACTTTGTGTATAGAGCGCACAAAACTCCTATTTTTTGGCGGCGGTCTTGATGAAATATTAAGATCTTCAAGGTCCTAATGACAAATTCTTGCAGTTGTCTGGCGGACCTATTGCGGTCATCGCTGGGCAGCAACACCTTGGGGCTTGAACATGGCGCGACTGACTGCTGATCTGATTACCCGCCTCCGCGAGGAAGGCTCGCCGGAAGTGCGCCGTGAAACCGTTACCCTGTTAACGATGGAATTCAATGCTCCTTACGTGCAACCGGCGGAACAACGTTTGGCGGAGGCTATTTTTCGTATCATGATGCGGGATACGGATGTGGCCGTACGCCAGGCCCTGGCCGAGGGTCTGAAGGACAATCCAGCCGTGCCCTCGGACCTCGCCATGACCCTGGCGCGGGACGTCGCTGAAGTGGCATTGCCGATGCTGCACTACTCGCTCGTTTTCACGGACCAGGAACTGATCGAGATCGCACGCAGCCAGCCGGAAGCCTGGCAGCAGGCGGTAGCGCGGCGTGAAACCGTCTCGGCCCCGGTTTCGGACGCCCTGGTCGAAGCAGGCAATGAAAACGTTGTCATCACCCTTGTGCGCAACCACGGCGCGGAGATTTCCGACGAAACCTCGAACAAGGTAATCGACCGTTTTTCGGACAGCGAGGCGGTTATCACCAGTATAGTCCGCCGGCCGTCTTTCCCGCCCAAATTGGCCGAACGTCTGATCACCGTGGTTTCGGAATCCCTGCGTCAGCGTCTGGGCGCCATGACCGAACTATCACCGGAGGTTACCGACCGCCTGGTCGCCCGCGGTCAGGAAACCATTACCTTGGATATCGCCGATCCGGAACAACGCCAAGTCCATCTGGAGCAACTGGTTCGCCAATTGGACACCAAGGGCCGCCTGACGCCAACCTTGATTTTGCGTTCCTTATGCACGGGTCATCTGGCATTCTTCGAAACAGCCGCGGCCCGGCGCGCCGGTGTGGATCAGGCCAATATTCATGCACTGATCGCCAATGGCGAGCAAAATGGCGCGGCAGCCCTATGCAAGGCTGCCAAGCTACCCCGTTCCGTTGCCGATGTGGTGGCGGCGGCCAGCAAGCTGCGCGCCTGCATCGCCGAGCCCGACAGCCTAGAGGGCCGGGACGCGTTTCAAAACGAACTGATCGAAAGCTGCCGGCCGCGCTATCCCGATCTGATCGCCGGCAAGCCGGAATCCTTGATCGCCAAGTTGGCGCCATTCCTGTCCAGCGCATCCTAGAGCGTATCCAGGCATTTCCTCACGACAATATGATGGCGTGGAACTGTTAAGCCCTAGCTTGTCCGGGCGAGGCTATCTATCATTGCTCCATGAGCAAGATCGCGGGCTGTCACAAGGTTATTCTGGCAATCATTCTGGCGACGACACTGGGCTGGACGGCGGAAGCGCGTGCCGACCAAACCGATCCACGGCTGGATCAGCTGTTTTTCCAATTGCAAGATGTCGATGAACCCCGCCAGGCCCGGGCGATTGAACAGTTGATCTGGGGTGTCTGGCTGGAAAGTAAAAGCCCGACCTTGGAACTGCTCATGGGCCGGGTCGGCAATGCCATGGGGCAGCAAAAGTTCGGCGAAGCACTGGAACTTCTGCACAGCGTCGTCGCCATCGCCCCTAACTATGCGGAGGGGTGGAACAAGCGGGCCACGGTCTATTTCCTGTTGGGCCAATACGAGGATTCCGTGGCGGATGTGGAACGCACTCTGGATCTGGAACCACGGCATTTTGGCGCCTTGAGCGGCCTGGGCCTGATTTATATGCGTCTTCGGAAAGAGGCCGCCGCGCTCGATGCATTCGAGCGCGCCTTGATCGTAAACCCCCACCTGGGCCAGGCCAAGGCCGCGGTTAAACGCCTGCGGCCGGCGGTCAAAGGCAAGAATATTTAGCTTTCGCTCACGCTTATACGCTGACGCGCGGCGCGGGCGCGGCGCAGTAACGACGAGCCGCGTGGAGCCGTACGCTCTCTTGGGCGGAAAACAAGCGTGAACGAAAAGGACCCTAGGCTGATAGGCCTAGGGCACCCAGGCAATGCGCAGGCTATTGGTGGCGCCCGGCGTACCGAATGGAACGCCGGCGGTAATCACCAGGCGGTCGCCGCTTGTTGCGATGCCGCGGTCGGCGGCGGCACGGCAGGCCCGGTCCACCATATCGGTAAATCCGGATGCATCGGCGCTGTGCACGCAACTAAGCCCCCAGGCCACAGCCAGACGGCGGGCGGTAATCAGGCTTGGCGTCAGGACCAGGGTTGGCACCGGCGGCCGCTCCCGCGCCGCGCGCAGGGCGGTGGAACCGGACGTGGTATAGGTGACGATGGCGGTAGCCGAAATGGTTTCCGCGACCTGTCGGGCCGCCGCCGTGATCGCGTCGGCGGAGGTCGCCTCCGGGTCCGCATGCTCGGCATCCATGATGGCACGGTAGCCGGGATCGCCCTCGACCTTGGCCGCGACCCGGTTCATGACCTCCACCGCCTCCACGGGAAAACCGCCCGATGCGGTTTCACCCGACAGCATGACGGCATCGGCGCCATCGTAAACGGCGGTCGCGACATCGGAAACCTCGGCCCGCGTCGGCACCGGCGCCGAAATCATGCTTTCCAGCATCTGGGTCGCCACCACCACCGGCTTGCCGGCGCGCCGGGCACGGCGGATCAGGTCCTTTTGCAGGGCGGGGACTTCCTCGACCGGCAGCTCCACACCAAGGTCGCCCCGGGCCACCATGACCGCGTCGGCCAGTTCGATGATCTCGTCAATCTGGCACAAGGCCGCGGGCTTTTCGATCTTTGCCATCACCGCCGCGCGGCCGGCAATCAGGCGCCGGGCCTCGGCAATATCATCGGGCCGCTGGACAAATGACAGCGCCACCCAATCGACGCCGGCCTCCAGCGCGAAACGCAAATCCGCCTGATCCTTGGCCGTCATGGCGCCCAAGGGCAGTAATGCTTGCGGCAAGTTGACGCCCTTGCGGTCGGTCAGCCGGCCCCCGGTCACGACCTCGCATTCGGCATAATCATCACCGAGCTGTTTGACCAGCAGGCGCAATCGGCCATCATCAATCAACAGGTCCATGCCCTCTTCCAGGGCGGCGAACACTTCCGGGTGGGGCAGCGGCGCCCGTTGCCCGTCTCCAGGCTGGCCGGTCAGATCAAGCCGATACGCGGCGCCAACGGCAAGGTCAACGCCATCGCCCTGAATGGTGCCGATACGGATTTTTGGTCCCTGCAGATCGGCCATGACACCAATCGGCGTGCCGACGGCCTGCTCCACGGCGCGAATGGCGTTCAGTCTGGCGAGATGATCGGCATGCTCGCCATGGCTGAAATTCAGCCGGAACAGATCCGCCCCAGCCGCGTGCAGAGCGGCGATGGTTTCCTGTTCGCCGCTGGCGGGGCCGAGGGTGGCAATTATCTTGGTGGAGCGGTTTCTTTGCATTGCCCCAGTTTACACGGGATCAACTAAAATTGCGCGAAAGTCGTTCACATTCGTCAAGGTCGGGCCGCACATCACCAAATCATCCAACGTACTGAACAGAGCATACGCATCGTTGTTGGCCAGCAAGGTACCGGGGTCCAAGCCGGCGGCGGCGGCACGGGTCAAGCTATCGGGCATGACAACGGCGCCGGCATTGTCTTCCGTGCCGTCAATGCCGTCGGTGTCACACGCGATCGCACAGATCCCCTGATTGCCACCGGGGTGGCCGCCAAGAACCAGGGCGAGGCCCGCCAGGTATTCAAGGTTACGTCCGCCACGGCCCTGACCGCGCACCGTGACCGTCGTCTCACCACCCGACAACAACGCCACCCGTTGCCCGGCCGCGAGACGCGCCAGAGCCATCTCGCCATGCTGGGCGCCCAGCTCGCGTGCCTCTCCCTCCAGATCATCACCTAACAATTCCACGCCATAGCCGGCTGCCGCCGCCACCTCTCCGGCCGCGTCAATGGATTGCGCTGGCGTGGCGATGAGCAGCGTCTCGCAGCGGGCAAAACAGCTATCCCCCGGCTTTGGCGTTTCCGCCACCGCCGCCGCCAGATGCCTGGTCACGGGATCGGGCGGCGTGATGCCATAGCGCGCCAGGATCTCCCGGGCCTGGGCGAAGGTTGATGGATCTGCCACCGTCGGGCCGGACGCTATGATCGCCGGATCATCGCCGGGCACATCGGAAATCAACAGGCTGACAACCCGGGCCGGGGCCGCCGCCGCGGCCAGCCTGCCACCCTTGATGGCCGAAAGATGCTTGCGCACCACATTCATCTGGTCGATGGGCGCACCGCTGCGTAACAGGGCCTGATTGACCGCCTGCTTGTCGGCCAGGCCAAGGCCGGGCGCGGGCAGGCTCAACAACGAGGAGCCACCACCAGAAATCAGCACCAATAGCAAATCGTCCGGGCCCAGATCCGAGGCCAGGGCCAGGATACGCCCGGCAGCCGCTTCTCCGGCCGCGTCGGGCACCGGGTGGGCCGCCTGGACAACCTCGATCTGCCGGGTCGGGACGGCATGGCCATAGCGCGTGACCACCAGGCCGGTCAACGCGCCTCCCAATTCGTCCGGCCAGTTGTTCTCGACCGCCCTGGCCATGCTTGCCGCCGCCTTGCCGGCGCCCAGCACGAGGGTACGCCCGCCAGACGATGCATCGGCATGTGATTTTGGGGGGTCGGGTAGATGCGGCGGCAGACAAATCGCCGGATCAGCGGCGGCGACGGCGGCCTGAAACAGCCGCGTCAGCAGGGCGCGCCGGTCGTCGTCATCGCGCACTGCACTCACACGCCGTCCGCCCGCGGGTTTTTTTGCATCTCGAAAAGGCTCCGGATAATTATCAATGCATCAGCCTAGACGGTCCATTCGGCGATCAAGGCAATAGCTTCGAATAAGCCCCTTCGCCAACCGTACCTGCAAACAGAATAGGAGCCATGAGAGGCAACGACAAGGCCACCGCGGAATGACTGCTGGCGGGCGCCGGGCAATTGTTGCTAAGTACTGACATTGGCATAAACTCTGGGGCAGGCAACCGTTTGCTGACGTTGTGGCGCGCCTTAACTTGCCTTGTTGGAACAAAGTAATAGTTTGAGAATACATGATTTTGAATAGCATTAGACAATGAGACAACGGTCGGGCACCGAAGCTGGCGGCATCGCGCATATTCCCTTCACGGTGGTTAATGACAATGGCGGCGCGCCGGCCCTGATTATCTGCGACCATGCTAGCCGCCATATACCGGCGGAGTATGGCGACCTTGGCCTATCGGAGGCGCAGCTGTCGCGGCACATCGCCTGGGATATTGGCGCGGCGGAGGTAGCGGGCCGGCTGGCCGCGCTGCTGGATGCCCCGGCCGTGCTGTGCGGCACGTCGCGTTTGGTGGTTGATTGCAACCGCCCCTTCGGCGAGGCGAGTTCGATCCCGGAAAGCAGCGACGGCGTGGTCGTCCCCGGCAATGCCAACCTTGATCTAGCCGAGCGCCAGCGTCGGATCGAGCGCTACTTTCATCCCTACCACGATGAAATTGACCGTCGCATTCGCAACCATAATCAAGCAAATCAAGCCCCGGCGCTGATATCGGTGCATTCCTTCACGCCGGAAATGGATGGCTTCCAAAGGCCCTGGCATGTGGGTGTGCTGTGGGATCAGGATCAGCGCCTGGCCGCCCCGGTGGTCCGCGAACTGCGCCGGGATCCGGATTTACTGGTCGGTGAGAACGAGCCCTATAACGGCACCAATCCGCCAGGCTATGCGTTGCATATTCATGCCGCCGAGAACAGTTTACCCATCGCCGTCTTTGAAATCCGCCAAGACCTGATCGACACGGAAAAAGGTACCGAGCGTTGGGCCCATATTCTGTGCCGGGCCCTGGTCCCCGTACTGGCGGAATACAGTGCGGGCAACACGGGCAACGGCGGAGCCTGAAGCAACATCTGGTGAGGATGAGAGCATGACAATTTCCAAACCCAGTTTCACCATGGGGATCGAGGAGGAATACCTCCTCGTTGACCGGGACAGCCGCGATCTGGCCACCAATCCACCGCCCGGCCTGCTGCGCGATTGCGAGGCCCGCCTGGGCAGCCGGGTGACGGCGGAGTTCATGCGGTCCCAGATCGAGGTCGGCACCAGGGTCTGCGGCCATATTGGCGAAGCGCGGGGCGAGCTGCAGGAATTGCGCGGCACCGTGGCCGAGGTCGCCGGGCAGTACGGCCTGGCGCCCATCGCCGCCTCGACCCATCCGTTTGCCCATTGGAGCCAACAGAGCCATACGGACAAGGAGCGCTACGCCGATCTGGCCAATGCCCTGCAGGCCACGGCACGGCGGCTGTTGATCTCGGGCATGCATGTACACGTCGCCGTGGAAGACGAGGACATGCGCATCGACCTGATGAACCAGGCGACCTATTTTCTGCCGCATCTACTCGCCTTGAGCACATCGTCGCCATTTTGGGGCGGCGAGAACACCGGCCTGATGTCCTACCGCCTGACCGTGTTCGACGCCCTGCCCCGCACCGGCGTGCCGGAACGTTTCGATTCCTATGGTGAGTACGAACGTCTGGTCCGCCGGCTGGTCAACGCCGGCGTGATCGAGGACGGCACCAAAATCTGGTGGGACATGCGTCCCTCGGCCCGCTTTCCGACCCTGGAAATGCGCATGACCGACATCTGCACCACCTTGGAAGATACCCTGACCATTGCGGCCCTGTATCAATGCGTCCTGGCCATGCTGTACCGTTTGCGCACCTCCAATCAACGCTGGCGCATTTATCCCCTGATCTGTGTGAAAGAGAACCGTTGGCGGGCGCAACGTTATGGCATCACCAACACCATGGTCGATTTCGGCCTGGGCGAACAGGTGCCCTATGACGAACTATTGGCGGAAATCATGGACATGGTCGCGCCCGAGGCAGAAGCGCTGGGCTGCGCCGACGAGGTCCGCCATGCCCGCGAGATCATCAGCCGGGGTACGTCGGCGCAAACACAGATCCGCATTCATGACGATGCCGTCGCGGGCGGGGCGACGAAAGATGATGCCCTTCGCCAGGTCGTGGACTGGCTGATCGAGGAAACTGTTCGTGACCTATAGCCTGGGGCGGTAAAATAGCTATATGTAAGAGCAGAAATAATGGGGAACAGACAAATGACCGAACAAAATATTGATCCGCAAACCCAGCTTGAGCTGGAAGCCGCCGCCTATCGCCGGATGCGCGACCATCTGATGGCGCGGACGGATGTGCAAAACATCGACATGATGAACCTGGCCGGCTTTTGCCGCAATTGCCTATCCCGCTGGTACATGGAAGCGGCCAATGAAAAAGGCCTGGAGCTGGACAAAGGTGGGGCCAGGGAAATCGTTTACGGCATGCCCTACAATGAATGGACCGGCAAATATCAGACCGAGGCCAGCGACGAGAAAAAGGCCAAGTTCGACCAGGTCATGGCCAGCGACCAGCACGGTTAGCGCCTTTCCGGCTCTTGCGTGATTGCCACCCACCCGCATAGGCTGGATGGCAACCGAGGAGATAGAGCCAGATGAACGACGCCGCGCAAACAGAATACGACTACATCATTGTCGGGGCCGGCTCGGCCGGGGCCGCCCTGGCCTATCGGCTGAGCGAGAATGCCGCCAACCGGGTGCTGCTGTTGGAGGCGGGCAAGGCCAGCCATCCCTATTCCCGGCTGCCGGTCAGTTTCGGGTTGTTGATCGACCACCCGGGCGCCAATTGGCGCTTTACCTCTGAACCCGAGGCAGGCACCGCCAACCGCGCCATTCCGGTGCCGAGGGGCAAGCTGCTGGGTGGCTCGTCGTCGATCAACGGTCTGGTCTATGTGCGGGGGCAGACCCTGGATTACGACACCTGGGCACAATTCGGCAACCGGGGCTGGAGCTGGCAGGATGTCGAGCCGCTGTTCAAGCGCATGGAGAATTACGAAAAAACCGGCGGCGACGGGGTTCGCGGCAGCGGCGGACCGTTGAGCGTTACGGAAGTGCCGGACGAAAACCCTCTGTACGAAGCCATGTTCGAGGCGGCGGTGGCGGCGGGCTATCGCCGCAACCCCGATTATAACGGCCCGGATCAGGAAGGTATCGTCAAAACCCAGGCGACAATTTCGGGTGGGCGGCGCATGAGTACGGCGCACTGCTATCTGCGCCCGGCCATGGCGCGCCGTAATCTGCACGTGGTCACCGAGGCCCTGACCCAGGGTCTGATCCTGGAGGGCAAACGCTGCCTGGGCGTGAGCTATTCCTTGGGAGGCGTGACCACCGAGGCGCGGGCCCGCGAGACGATCCTGTCGGCGGGTGCTATCGGTTCGCCGCAGATCCTGGAACTGTCGGGCATCGGCAGGCCGGAGGTATTGCAGGCCCACGGCATTGCCGTGCGGCACGAGCTGGCGGCGGTCGGGGAGAATTTCCGCGACCATATCAATGCCCGCATTCAATGGAAGGTGACCGCGCCGGGTGTTTCCTATAACGAGCGCGCCCGGGGCATCAATCTGGTTGGCCAGGCCTTGAAATACCTGGCCACGGGCGGCGGTTTCATCAGTTTGCCCTCGGCGCCTTTGTTGGCATTCCTGAAGACCCGGCCGGATCTGGAGACGCCGGATGTGCAGATGCATCTGGTGCCCTATGCCGTCAAGGATCCGAAACGGCGCAAGCTGCATCCCTTCCCCGGCATGACCGTGGCCTGCTATCAGCTGCGCCCGGAAAGCCTTGGCTCGATCCATATTCGTTCCGCCGAACCGCACGCCCAACCCGCGATCCGGTTTAATTTTCTAGGTGACCAGATCGACCGGGATACCATGGTCGAAGGCTTCAAAATGATGCGCCGCATCGTCGGCGCCGCGCCCATGGATGGGTTCCGGGGCGAGGAATATTCGCCAGGTGCGTCCATCAACAGTGATGCGGTGATCGAGCAGTGGATCAGAGAGAATTCCGAGACCGCCTATCACCCCATCGGCACCTGCCGCATGGGACAGGGCCCCAACGCGGTGGTCGATGATCAACTGAAAGTACATGGCCTGGACGGCCTGCGCATTGCGGATGCGTCTATTTTTCCCACCATGCCATCAGGCAATACCAATGCGCCCAGCATCATGGTGGGTGAAAAGTGCGCCGATCTGATCAAGGCCAGCGCATAGAGCCCGTCACGTCTAGATCCTGTCGCGGCTAATCCCCATAGCTAGGCCGGCGGGAGATGACCACGTCACGGTGGACGTAAACGCTTAAGACCAGACCAAAGCCGATCAACAAGGACATCATCGAGGTGCCGCCGTAGGATACCAGGGGCAAGGGCACGCCGACCACCGGGATCAGCCCCATCACCATGGCCATGTTGATAAAGACGTAGAGAAAAAAGGTGCTGATAACGCCGGCTGCCAACAGCCGCCCGAACTGACTGCGCGACCGGACGGCGATGGCGTAGCCATAGGCGATGACCAGTACATAGAGGCCCAACAGACCAAGGCAGCCGACCAGACCGAATTCCTCGGCCAGCATGGTGAAAATAAAATCGGTCTGGCGCTCGGGCAGAAACGCCAGATGGCTTTGCGTGCCCTGCATGAAGCCCTTGCCGAACAGCCCACCGGAACCGAGCGCGATTTTTGACTGCATGATGTGATAGCCGGCGCCCAGGGGGTCGCGCTCCGGGTTCAGATAGGTCAGCACCCGGTCTTTTTGATACCCATGCAGCATGAAGCGCCAGGCGACCGGTATGGCCAGCAGCACCGCACCGCCCGCGACGGCGAATTTCCACAGACGCACCCCGGCCAGCAACAGCATCGCCGTCGCTGTCGCCAGCAACAGGATCGCCGTGCCAAGGTCAGGCTGGCGCATGACCAGCGCCACCGGCACCAGGATCAGCACGGCAGGCACAACCAGCCAACGCATCCGGCCCACCTCTTCCAGTGGCAGGCTGTGGTAGAACCGCGCCAGGGCCAGAACCATGGCGATCTTCATCACTTCCGACGGCTGCAATTGGAATAGCCCCAGATCAACCCAGCGCCGGGCCCCCATGCCGACCACGCCCATCACTTCCACCGCCACCAACAGCAACAAGGCGGCGGCATAAATCAAATAGGCATGGCGCAGCCAGGCGCGGATATCGATCAGGCCGATCAACAGCATCAGGCCAAGCCCGGCTCCAAAACGGAACATCTGGCGCGAGGCCCAGGGATCGATACTGCCATTGGCGGCGGAATACAGCATGGCGAAGCCGACCCCGGCAATCAGCGAGATCAGAATGATCAACAGCCAATTAATCTGCACCAGCTTTTGCAGCAGGGTCAGATCAACCTGCCGCCCCATGGGTCCGCCCAGAGACATAACTTAGATCTTGCGCTCCCTGTCGCTTCGGTTGTCGGCACGGCCACCGCCGTCAATGCCGCCAACACCATTTTGGCCCACGGCGGCCCGCGCCAAGGGGTCGCCGCGCAGCACTTCGGTCATGATATCCTTGGTCAATTTCGCCGCATATGTGCCCGAACCACCGTGTTCAACCACCACGGCGACGGCATAGCGCGGCGCACCGACCGGCGCGAAGGCGGTGAAAAGCGCATGATCGCGTTCCTTCCATGGTGTTTCCTTGGCCAGTTTGCCGCCCGCCTTGCGTTCCGCCTTGGAAATACGCCGGACCTGCGCCGTGCCAGTCTTACCCGCCATCTTTTGATCAAGCTCTTTGTCCAACTTGTATTTTCGCGCCGTGCCGCGTTTGCCGTTGACGACCTCGGACATGGCATCGGTGATGACCTTCAAATTCGCCGCCGAAACGCCGATGGGCGGGACTTGGCGATCAGTTCCCGGGTCTCCACCCTGATCGTTGCCCGTCGCTGCCGCGCCGTTATCCGGCAACGGCGCCTGGGTCCGGGATAATCTGGGTCTGACAGCCATGCCGCCATTGGCCAGGCGCGCCGCCATCACCGCCAACTGTAGCGGCGTTGCCAGCAAAAAGGCCTGGCCGATACCGGTGATCAGGGTTTCGCCCAATTGCCAGGGCACGCCGGTGACCGCCAGTTTCCAGTCCTTGCTGGGGACCAGGCCACCGCGCTCGCCGACCAACTCAATATCCAACGCCTCGCCCAGACCAAAACGCCGGGCCATCGCCCCAATACGGTCAACGCCCAGGCGGCGGGCGATGTCGTAGAAGTAGAGGTCGCAGGACTGTGCAATCGCCTGTTTCATATCAACCCAGCCATGGCCACCTAAACGGTGGCGCCAGCAATGAAATTTGGATCTGCCCAGTTTCATGACGCCATTGCAAAAGACTTTATGGCCGGGCCCGACAACGCCAGCTTCCAGCGCCGCCAGGGCAACGACCATCTTGAAGGTGGAGCCGGGCGGGTATTGTCCCGCGATGGCCTTGTTGATCAGCGGTTTGCGCGGATGCTGCACCAGGGCCCGCCAGGCCTTGTTGGACATCCCGAGGTTAAAGGCGTTTGGGTCATAGCTGGGCGCCGATACCATGGCCAGGATATCGCCCTGGTGGATGTCCATGACCACGGCGGCGGCACTTTCATCGGCCAGGCGCCGGGTGATTTTTTCCTGCAATCCGGCATCAATGGTCAGGACAACATCTTCGCCGGGCTGGCCGTCCTGGCGCGCCAGCTCCCTGATCTCCCGGCCATAGGCGTTGACCTCGACCTGGGAATTGCCGGCCTTGCCACGCAGGCTTTCGTCATAGACCTTTTCAATTCCGTTTTTACCGATGCGAAAGCTCGGCAACTCCAACAGCGGGTCGCCGGTCAGATCAGCCTCGGACACGGAGGAGACATAGCCCACAATATGGGCCGTCTCCAAACCAGCCGGGTAATGCCGTCCCTCGCCAACATCGGGCTGTACGCCGGGCAGGTCGGGCAGCAGGACGTTGATGCGGGTGAATTGCTCCCAAGTCAGATTTTCCGCCACCTTTATGGGCACGAAGGGGCGTTTGCGTTTGATCTCGCGCAACACCCTGCGCCTTTGATGGGGATGAATGGGGATAATCCGGGCCAGACGGTCCAAGGTTTCGGTCACGCCTTTGGTCTGCTCCGCGATCAGAACGACCCGATAATTCTGCCGGTTCGAGGCCAGCTCCCGGCCGAACCGGTCCAGCACCAGGCCGCGCGGCGGCGCCAGCAGGCGCATGGATATCCGGTTTTCCTCGGCCAGCATTTGATACTGATCGGATTCAAGCACTTGCAGATAGTACATCCGCCCCATCAAGAGCGAGGCCAGGGCCAGCTGTCCACCGCCCAGCAAGGCCAGTCGGCGGGTGAATGCCTTGTGCCGGTTACCGTCGCCTCGTTCCATTTATTCCAACCTCCCCGTTCTAGCTCGGCCGGGTCAGGGTCTGCATGCGGGAGAGAAAGATAGCGACCACGGGATAGGCGGCGGTGCCGATGGCATGGCTGACAATCAAGGGTACCGACTCGATCGCCGTGGTGTGGAACAATGAGGCGAAAAACCAGTTGACGACGGCGGCGCCCGCGGCGATCAGCAGATAGCCCAGCCAGCCGACGGCAAAGGATTTACCCGCCAGGGTGCGGCGCTGGCCGGAAGCGGCCCAATGCACCAGTATCAACACCAAAGCGTTCAATCCGGGCGGTCCGCCGCTCAATACATCAACCATCAGGCCCAGCAGGAAGGCCGCGCCCGCCGGCATCAATTCCGGGCGAAAGACGCTCCAATAATAGACCGAAATCAAGGCCAGGACCGGGGCCGCCAGCGACGACTTGGGCAGGCCATAGGGCAGGATCGCCACCAGCACGAGTAGCAGCGAGACAAAGAAGGGGATTCCGGCTCTGGCGAAATTTACAAACCTGCCCGCCAGCGGCGTATCCATCTAGCGCTCCCCAGACGTATCGGGTGTCGTATTAGGGCTGGCATTGGGCTTGGTACCGGCGGCGCCCCTACCGGCGTTGGTACCGTTATCGTGGCGTATGACATCACCCGCCGGCAGGGCGCGGTAACGCAGCACGGTAACATATTCCATCCGGGCCCAATCCACGAACGGCTGAATTCGGGCCCCGCCTTCGGTCACCGAGGACACAACGCCCACCGGCAAGCCGGGCGGGAAAACCCCTGCATGGCCGGAGGTGACCACACGGTCGCCGGAATTAATCTTGGCGTTGGCCGGCAGGAAGGTCAGCCGCGGCCGGGCCGAATTGTCACCCGCCAGGACGGCGCGGTGGCGCGAATGTTCCACCATTACCGGCACCCGGCTGTTCAAATCGTTCAACAGCAGCAGACGGGAGGAGCGGTTTCCAACCTCGACCACCCGGCCCGCCAAGCCCAGGCCCGTGGTAACCGCCTGTCCCGCTTCCACGCCATCGCGGTGGCCGGCGTTCAACAGCACTGATTGCACGAACAAACCGCCGGTATCACCAATCACCCGGGCCGAGACGAATATGGGCGCGGCATCATGAGCCGGGCGCAGCAAGGCACGCAGGTTGGCGTTTTCCTGTTCCAGGTTGCGCGCAATGGTTTGCCATTTCGACAACCTGGCCACTTGTTCGCGCAGGGCATCGTTGTCGCGGGAGGTATTCCGTAAATGTTCGATTTTGGCGATGGCATGGCGGGCCGATATCACCGGCGCGCTCAACACTTCGAGGATCGGCGCGACAACCTCGACCGCCATGACGCGCAGCTGGCGAATGGCATCACCATGGGTCTTGCCCAGGATCAACAGGCCCACGGCGGTCGCCATCAATAACAGCAAGCCAAAGCGTTGCGCCATCCCGCGCGCGGGCGCGGCGACCTTCGACAACGTGCTTAATCTTGGCCCTTTCGCCACTGCCCTTACTGCCTGTCTTGCTCTCCCCCCTCAGGATGTCAGCCATCCTGGCGGGCCGAGAGGCCCCATTAATAAGTCGTATCGAAGATTTCCTTGTCCTTGAAATTCTTCATATCTTCCAACACCCGTCCCGTGCCCAACGCCACACAGGATAGCGGTTCGTCCGCGATGGATACCGGCAGGCCAGTGGAATGGCGCAGCACGAAATCCAGATTGCCCAACAATGCCCCACCGCCCGTCAGGACAATGCCCTTGTCGACGATGTCGGCGGCCAGTTCCGGCGCGGTATGTTCCAGCGCCACCTTCACGGCCTCGACAATCGCACCGACGGGTTCCGCCATGCTTTCGGCGATCTGGCGCTGACTGACGATAATTTCCTTGGGCACGCCGTTCATCAGATCGCGGCCCTTGATGGTCATCTCCACGCCTTCGCCGTTTTCCGGCGCGCAGGCGGAGCCAATTTCCTTTTTTACCCTCTCGGCGGTGGCTTCACCGATCAACAGGTTATGGGTGCGGCGGATGTAGCCGATGATGGCCTCGTCCATCTTGTCGCCGCCAACCCGGACCGAGCGGGAATACACGATGCCGCCCAGGGACAGCACCGCGACCTCGGTCGTACCGCCGCCAATATCAACCACCATGGAGCCGGTGGGTTCGGTTACCGGCAGCCCGGCACCGATGGCAGCCGCCATGGGTTCCTCCACCAGGTAGACCCGGCGGGCGCCCGCGCTCTCCGCCGATTCCTGAATGGCCCGGCGCTCGACGGCGGTCGAGCCCGAGGGCACGCAGACCACGACTTGGGGCGAGGCGAAACTGCGGCGGTTATGAACCTTGCGGATGAAATGCTTGATCATTTCTTCCGCCACCTCGAAATCGGCGATAACGCCGTCGCGCAAAGGGCGGATCGCCTCGATATTACCGGGTGTCCGCCCCAGCATCATCTTGGCCTCGTCGCCCACGGCCTGTACCATTTTCTTACCCTTGCGGGTGGTAATGGCGACAACCGAGGGTTCATTCAGAACAATGCCCCGGCCCTTGACATAGACCAGTGTATTGGCAGTGCCCAGATCAATGGCCATGTCCGCGGATAGCAACCCGAATAGCTTGGAAAACACCTAATGCCACCCCCGGCCCAAAGGCCTTAATTCATCTATTGTCCAACACTGATAGCTTTTAATCTAAACCGGTTAACCAAGTCCTAATGGTTAATCAAGGACTACCGACCAATAAGCCGCCAGCGCATTGCAGACAAAATCCTATCCGCCGCGTCTTGTGTCGATGATCCCCGTCACAATGCTGTCCATGCCCATAACCACCAAATCAGGCAGCAATATGGCAGCCGACGCCGATCAACTCCAAAGCCGCGATGCGGACTCCATAAACCGGTCATTATGATCCGATTCCAACTAGTTATTACGACTAATTCGACCAGCGCCGCAAGTGGTAATATGGTTAATACCGCCGTTATCCCAACATCTATGGGGGTATGCGGGCACGGCCCGGTAACCGCGGGCAACCTTACTCCGGTTGGCATGGCCGGCAACGGCGATCTATTCGGCCCCTTTGCCCGCGCGGCGCCTGCTGCCTGGTTTTCTATTCGGTTCGTTGTCGTCTTTATTGTGACTATTCCATGGGGCGGTAAATTCTGTAGCATTCACGACCAATCTTTACAGGGATCACTGGGGCCTCTACTGGGGAATACCTGATTTTTTGCATCGCCATTGCAAGTTAGCCGTTGCCAGGTGCCGAAATACGGCAGCTGACGGGCCGCCGCCGGTACATTTCGAACGCGGCACCCAGAACGCCCCTGACGCTTTCCCATCACACCCTTCCTGCACAATCGTGTTGCGGTCGCGGGGTTATTCCGCCGAAAATAATAACAATGACGGTAAGGGCCATTTTTGGCCGGGCAAACGGGAGGAGATATTCAAATGACATTCTCACTAATGGGCCGCTGTGAACGAACCGGCATGATAGGCTTCGCGGGCGCGACCAGCGAACTGGCGGCGGGTGGCCGCTTCCCACACGCAAAGGCGCAGATCGGCGCGGTCATCACCCAGGCCCTGACCAATCCATATCTGGGCCACCTTGGCATCAAGCTGTTGGAAACCGGCTATGCGCCGCACAAGGTGCTGGACGAGATCGTCGCCTCCGACACCCATGTTGAATTTCGCCAGCTCGGCGTGATGGACCGCTTTGGGCGGACGGCGGCGCGCACCGGCGGCAACAATGCCGATGTGGCCGAACATATCGCCGAGAGCAATCTGATCGCCCTGGGCAACCGGGTTAACGAAGGCGTCGTCGGCGCCATCGCGGAGGCTTTCAAGGCCGCCATCGACGAGGATCTGGAAGAACGCCTGATGCGGGCGTTGGAGGCCGGGCGCGATGCCGGTGGCCAGCGCGGCGTGGGCCAGCATATTTCCGTGCTGAAAGTCTTTGACCGCGATGACCTCGCGCGTGTGGACTTGCGTGTCGATTGGCACAGGGTCGACGCCATCGCCAAGCTGCGCAGCCATCTGAACAGATACATCCCCCTGATCCCCTATTATGCCGAGCGGCCCCTGCACCCAACCGTGGGCTATCGCGAATGGTTGGAGGCCCGGGGCGTTGACCATGACGAATGGCTTGCGGGTTGACGGCGGTTAGTCCGGTTAGTTCTGGGGGCGGGTTTTGGGCACCTATCTGGTAAAACGCTTACTCCTGATGCTGCTGACCCTGGTCGGCATATCGATGCTGATCTTCGTGCTGCTATGGCTGATGCCGGGCAACATCGCCGTTATCATGTTCGATACCGCCGGTTTCATCGACCCAGAGGAAATGGCCGCGATCGAAAAGGAGCTCGGCCTCGATCTGGCCATACCGCTGCAATATTTCCATTGGATCGGCGGGTTGTTGACCTGGGATCTGGGGCTTTCCTTCGTCTCGGAAATGCCGGTGGTGGATGAATTGGCCCCGCGCATCCCCATCACCGCCAAGCTGGCCGCCCTGGCGATCGGCTATTCGATCCTGTTCGGCCTGCCCCTGGGCGTGATCAGCGCGGTCAGACAAAACACCGCGCTGGATTATACCCTGCGGGTAATTTCCCTGAGCGGCCTGTCGCTACCGTCGTTCTGGCTGGCGCTGTTGATCCTGATGTTTTTCGTCCAAGTGTTTGGCACCATTCCGGTCTATCTGGAGCCGCCGGAAAACCTGTGGGACGAACTGCTGCTCTATGCCATTCCCGCCGCCGTCGCCGGCTTTCGCGCCTCCGCGCTGATCATGCGGCTGACCCGCTCGGCGATGCTGGAGGTGATGCGCCAGGACTATATCCGCACGGCACGGGCCAAGGGGGTTTCGGACGGGGCGGTCAACTACCGCCATGCCCTGAAGAACGCCATGCTGCCGGTGACTACGGTGATCGGCATCGAGGCGGCCTTCATGATGGGCGGCCTCGTGGTCATCGAAACCGTTTTTAATATTCCCGGCATGGCCTATTTCCTGGTCGAGGCGATCCTGGTGCGCGACTATCCCATGGTGCAGAACCTGGTAATGTTGATGGCGGTCATCACCGTCAGCCTCAACTTCATCGTCGACATGATCTACGCCCTGCTAGACCCCAGAATTCGCTACGCCGAATAGGGCCGAGATTGGTGCGGTAGTGCCCACAAAACAAAGGGTAGCATCCCCTTTTCCCGTCCCCTTTTCCGTAGGGTAGCGTCCTCTTTTCCGTCCCTTAAATGCGGTGCCAAATCGCCATTGTGCTGATGTGTCTGCTGGCGAACCGGTAGAAAAAATGAAGATGCATTGGCGTCGGAGGTTCCGCAAAGATACCGGAGACTTTTTGCTTTTGGGCGCCGCACGAACAAGAATTTGTTGGATAGAGGATTCACACAACGTTGATTTTCTGCTAATCCTCTTTCGCGAATCGCCGTCAATGTAGATTAGTAACAAGGGGGAAACATGTTTGCGACGATCGGGTACGAAAAATGTAAACCAGAGGATTTTGTTGCTACATTACAAGCATGTCGAATTGATATATTGATCGACATTCGCGAAAGGGCGCAGTCTCGGCGAGTTGGTTTCTCAAAGACAGCTCTTTCAAAGTCGGTCGCCGAGGCAAACATAGATTATATCCATTTTCGAGAACTGGGTGATCCAAAAGCTGGTCGAGATGCCGCCCGACAAGGGAAAATCGAAAAATTCAGAGGCATTTTCCTTGAAGTGTTGGCGTCCAAACCAGCACAGGAGGCGCTTTCCAAAATTAAATTGCTTATGCAATCGAAGCGAATATGTTTCATGTGCTATGAGAGGGATTATCGTCTTTGCCATAGGAAAATGGTGGCAGACCACTTCGAGATGCTGTTAGGGTGCAAGTTCGTTCACCTTGAGGTGGAACAGAATGAATCAAAGCTCAGCATTGGACGAGTGTTTCATACTCGTGAAGGCGCAGCCGCATAGGTCAAGCGCGTATTTCGAAACTGTCTGTTGTGCTGGTATTGGTCGCGATGGAAAATGGCGGCGGCAATACCCGGTTCCCTTTAGGATATTGAACGATATTCAGAAATTTCGCCGATGGGATTGGATCGAATATCTGTACACAACTTCCCCAAACGACAAACGGTGGGAAAGCCAAAAAGTGATCCCGGACAGCCTCGTAGTTGGTAAGCAGGTCAAGAAATCAGAGCGTGCCCCGTTTCTTAATCCCTTAGTACGAGAATCTTTTGAAGATGCTGAGCGACGGGGTGAATCGTTGGTAATGCTCCGCCCAAGCAAACTAGAGATAACATGGGTCGAGAAATCGGAGCGCGAGATTGCCAATGAACGCGCCAAACACGCTGATTTAGCAAATCAAATGTCATTTCTTGACAAGACCGCTACACCTCTTGAGCCATGTCCTATGCAATTCTCCGCTCGTTGGAAGGGCAACGACGGCAAATATCATCGACATGAATGCGACGATTGGGAAACGTCAACTGCTTTCAATCGATTTGAACGGGAATATGGCAGCCAGAAGGCTTTAGAATTTATTCGTGCCAAATATGAAGACGAGTACTTTAAAGCTGGTCTCGCTCTAGTTTTTAGCACGCACAGCAGAAGGAATGTCACCCACGGTACGAAGAATCAATGGTTGTTGGTTGGACTAATCCGCCTGGATGTAGACCCCCAAGCAGACCTTCTCCTCGACCTTGTGCAATAGTTTCCTCCGCTGTTTGGCGGCAGCCGATCATTTCCGGCCCACGAGAGTTCTGGAGAGTTCCGTTAAATTTGGCGACACCTTACCGAATTGGAGTATCTGCAGAGCCGTGGGATACCCGGCTCAACTTTCGACAGTGAAAATCGGGGACACGATCCTTTGTTTCCTTCGGAAAATAGGTCATGTCCCCGCTATTCCTGCGCTTGTTGGAGCGGGATGGCGCCTCACCCGCACAAAAACGGCCCCGCCCTAAAAACTCAGGGCGGGGCCGCATTTAACCGTGCGCCGGGGGCGCTAGTTCTTGGCTTTGTCGACCAGGCGGCCCTCGGCGATCCAGGGCATCATGGCGCGCAGCTTTTCGCCGACCTCTTCCGAGAGATGCTCGGATGAACGGCGGCGCTGGGCTTTAAAGCTGGCTTGATTGACCTTGTTCTCCAACATCCAGGTGGCCGCGAATTCGCCGGACTGGATGCGGGCCAAGGCTTCGCGCATGCGGTCCTTGACGCTGTCGTCGATGATCTTGGGGCCGGTGACGTATTCGCCGTACTCGGCCGTGTTGGAGATGGAGTAGTTCATGTTGGCGATGCCGCCTTCATAAATCAGATCGACGATCAACTTCATCTCGTGCATGCATTCGAAATAGGCCATTTCGGGGGCGTAGCCCGCCTCGACCAGGATCTCGAAGCCGGCCCGCATCAACTCGCAGACACCGCCGCACAGCACGGTCTGTTCGCCAAACAAATCCGTCTCGCATTCCTCCCGAAAAGTCGTCTCGATGGTGCCGGCCCGGCCGCCGCCGATGGCGGATGAGTAACTCAGGCCAATCTCCAGCGCATTACCCGAAGCGTTCTGATCCACCGCCACCAGGCAGGGCACGCCGGCGCCGCGCACGTACTCGGAACGCACGGTGTGGCCGGGGCCTTTCGGGGCGATCATGAAGACGTCCATGTCCTCGCGCGCCTCGATCAGATTAAAATGGATCGACAGGCCATGGGCGAAGGCCATCGCCGTGCCGGGGCGCATGTTGTCGCGCAGGTCGTCTTCCCACAAATCGGCCTGGCCCTCGTCAGGCGTCAAGACCATGGCCAGATCGGCCCATTTGGCCGCCTCGCCCGGGGTCATCACCTTAAAGCCAGCCGCCTCGGCCTTGGCAATGGAGCCGCTGCCGGCGCGCAAGGCGACGACGACGTTCTCACAGCCGGAATCTTTCAGGTTGTTGGCATGGGCATGGCCCTGAGAGCCATAGCCGAAAACGGCGACCTTCTTGCTTTTGATCAGGTTGACGTCCGCATCGCGGTCATAATAGACGCGCATGATTGGTATCCTCTTCGTTGCTGTTGACGCCGCCAGGCAGGCGGTTCTTGTTTTGCTGTGAAATTTGTTGGAGCCCTATCTACATGGCGTCCGCGCCGCGCGCAATGGCAACAACGCCGGTACGCGAGACTTCGGCCAAACCAAGGGGTTCCATCAGGTCGATAAAGGCATTTACCTTGCTGCTGTCGCCGGTCACTTCAAAGACAAAGCTGCCAAGGGTGGAATCCACCGCCCGGGCCCGAAAAATGTCCGCCACGCGCAGGGCCTCGATGCGGTTTTCACCCGTGGCCACCACCTTGATCAGGGCCAGCTCGCGCTCAATCGAGGGTCCGTCCTCGGTCAGGTCAACCACATTGAAGACCGGGACGAGGCGTTCCAGCTGGGCCCGGATCTGATCAATGATCATCTCGTTGCCGGAGGTGACGATATTGATGCGGGAGCGGTCCCGCCGGGTATCCACCTCGGCCACGGTCAGGCTGTCGATGTTATAGCCCCGGCCGGAGAACAGCCCCACCACGCGGGCCAGCACGCCGGGTTCATTATCCACCAGCACGGCGATGGTATGTTTCGGGTCGGCCTCAGGTTTTTCGCTCATAAACTAAACTCCGTCGTAAATTCTATTGGTCGCCGGGCCGCCCGCTCCCCCTCCCGGCCACCCATTCAGTATGATCTCGGGGGTGGCCGGGAGGGGGAGCGGGCGGTGCAGCCGGCTTAAAACATCGCCCTCAAACCAGCGCCATGCCGTCGCCGGTGACCTTGGGGCTTTCGGCATCCTTGTTGCCGGCCATGATCATTTCGTTGTGGGCCGCACCGGAGGGCACCATGGGGAAGCAGTTTTCCTCCTGGGCCACTTGCACATCGGCGATCACCAGGCCGTCGGTATCCAGCATTTTCAGGATATCGTCGTCCAGGGTGGCGGGGTCCCGCATGGCCATGCCGGTGGCGCCGAAACATTCCGCCAGCTTGACGAAATCCGGCAGCGCCTCGGAATAGGTCTCGGAATAGCGGCTGCCGTGGAGCAGTTCCTGCCATTGCCGCACCATGCCCATCCAGCGGTTGTTCAGGATAAAGACCTTCAGGGGCAGACGATACTGCGCCGCCGTGGCGATTTCCTGCATGTTCATCATGAAGGATGCCTCGCCCGAGATATCCACCACCAGGCTTTCGGGATGGGCGATCTGCACGCCCACCGCCGCCGGCAGGCCATAGCCCATGGTGCCCAGGCCGCCGGAGGTCATCCAGCGGTTCGGCTCCTCGAACTTATAGAACTGCGCCGCCCACATCTGGTGCTGGCCCACTTCGGTAGTGATATAGGTGTCACGCTCCTTGGTCAGTTCGTACAGGCGCTGAATGGCATGTTGCGGCAGGATCACGTCCTTGCCCTGATCAAAGGCCAGACAGTCGCGGGAGCGCCATTTCTGGATCGTCGTCCACCATTCGGTTGAGGCCGCCGCGTCCGGTTGGTGGCCGGCCTGCTTCCAGGCCGCCAGCATCTGTTCGATCACCTGGCCCACGTCGCCGATGATGCCCAGGTCGATGGAAATGTTCTTGTTGATCGACGACGGATCCACATCCACGTGGATTTTCTTTGAATTCGGCGAAAATGCGTCCAGGCGGCCGGTGATCCGGTCATCAAAGCGGGCGCCCAGGCAGATCATCACGTCGCAATCATGCATGGCGTTGTTGGCTTCGTAGGTACCGTGCATGCCCAGCATGCCCAGGAACTGCTGGTCCGAGGCGGGATAGGCGCCCAGGCCCATCAGGGTGGAGGTGATGGGATAGCCGGTCAGCTTGACCAGTTCGCGCAGCTTGGCGCAAGCCTCGGGCCCGGAATTGATCAGGCCGCCGCCGGTATAGAAAATCGGCCGTTTCGCCCCCGCCATCCATTTCACCGCTTCGGCGACCTGGTCCGGCTTGCCGGTGGTGGGCGGGCGATAAGTCTTGTGCTGCAGGTTATCCAGGTCCGGCTTTTCGTAATGGCCCTGGTTGACGCAGATATCCTTGGGCAGATCAATGACCACGGGACCGGGGCGCCCCTGGGTGGCGACATAAAACGCCTCGTGCACGATGCGGCCCATCTCGTCCGTGTCCTTGACCAGATAATTATGCTTGGTACAGGGCCGGGTGATGCCGATGGTGTCGGCCTCTTGAAAGGCATCATTGCCGATCAGATGCGAGGCGACCTGGCCGGTCAGACAGACGATGGGAATGGAATCCATCATCGCATCGGTCAGGCCGGTCACCGCGTTGGTCGCACCGGGGCCGGAGGTGACCAGGACCACGCCCGGCTTGCCGGTGGAACGGGCATAACCCTCCGCCGCGTGCACCGCGCCGCCTTCCTGGCGCACCAGGATGTGGCGGATATTGTTCTGCGCGAACAGAGCATCGTAGATCGGCAGTACGGCGCCGCCCGGATAGCCGAAAATTACCTCCACGCCCTGATCGGTCAGCGCACGGATCAGAATTTCCGCGCCACTCATGGTTTCAGCAGCCTCGTTCCGGTCGCTCGCTTGCCCCAAATTCTGCTCTGTACCCGACATGATCTGCTCCTAACGCGGGGTGTCAATGAATGCAATAAAGCCCCTCGACAGAGAGGCTTACAGGCGTTTCGCCGTGCTCGACATCCATCTAGTGGAGCGGCACGGGCGGGCGCAACATAGGGCTTCATTGGGGGGCGGTCAATAGATTTTATGTTATAAATGGAATGATAATTTCTGATAATCTTTCCGAATCTTGCGCATCAAGGCCATTCCACGCACACATCTTGTTTCGAAACCATGTCATCTGGCGTTTGGCGTAGCGCCGGGTCGCCTGTTGCGCCGCACTTAGGGCCGCCTCCCGGCTGATCTCGCCCCGGCTCAGGCGGATCAATTCGGGCACGCCCAGGGCTTTCATGGCGGGCAGGGCGGGATCAAGGTTCATCGCCGCCAGTTTGGCTACCTCATCCAGGGCGCCTTGCTCCAGCATGGCGGCCAGTCGCTCGTCGCAACGGCGGTACAGCTCGGTGCGGGGCCAGTTCAGCACAAAACCGCGCCAGGGCAGGGGCAATGTCGGCGTGGAGCTGGGCCGTTGCTGCCAGTCCGCAAGCGATACGCCGGTGCTCTCGATCACTTCATAGGCGCGGACCAGGCGTTGGGAATCGGTCGGTTTCAGGCGCTGGGCCATGACCGGGTCCCGTTCGCCCAGGGCGGCATGCAACCCGGCGGCGCCCAGTTCATCCAACATCCCCCGTGCTTCGGCGCGGGCCGGCTCGGTGATATCGGGAATTTCGGCCATGCCTTGGGTCAGCGCTTGAAAATAGAGCCCGGTGCCGCCGACGAAGATCGGCACCTGACCGGCATCGCGGGCGGCGGCGGCCTCGGCCAGGGCCAGTTCCAGCCAGCGCCCGACAGAGAACGGCGCGGCGGCCGAGGTAATGCCGTACAAGCGATGCGGCGCGGCGGCTTCCTCAGCCCCGTCAGGACGCGCCGTCAGTACCCGTAATTCACGGTAAACCTGCATGCTGTCCGCATTGATGATGACGCCATTCAAGGTCCGCGCGAGATCGATTGCCAAACGGGACTTGCCGCTGGCCGTCGGTCCGGCTATCAGGATGGCAGTATCCATTGGGAATTTTCTTTCGCGGTTCGTCATGTCTCAGGTCCTGACCCTTATAGCGAAGCCATTGACGGACGACCATGTCCGTCTCGTCCTCGCCACGCTCCCCACCGGCGCGGCAGCCGATTGGCTGGCAACCGGGCAAGCCTGTGATCTGCGCTTTAGGGGCGCTTCCCAGGGTGTGGAAGAGGCGGCACGGCAAGCGCTCGCGGGCGCGGAGGTGGATTTGTTCTGCCAGGCGGACCAACCGTCACGGCGCCGGCAGTTGCTGGTGGCGGATATGGACTCAACCATCATCAGCGGCGAATGCATCGACGAAATGGCCGCGGTCATTGGGCAAAAAGCCCAGGTGGCGGCCATAACCGAACGTGCCATGTCGGGCGAGATCAGTTTCGACCAGGCCTTGCGCGAACGGGCGAAAATGCTGATTGGCCTGGCCGAGGCCGATCTGCAGGCGGTCTATGACCAGCGCATCCACCTGAACCCCGGCGCGCGGGAGCTGGTTGCCACCATGCGGGCCCATGGCGCCCTGACGGCGTTGGTCTCGGGCGGTTTCACCTTTTTTACCGAGCGCGTGGCCGCCGCCGCCGGGTTCGATCATCAGCAGGCCAACCAGCTGCATTTCGTGGCTGGCCGTCTGGACGGCGACGTGGTGGAGCCTATTCTGGGGCCGCAGGAGAAACTGGCGGCGTTGCGGGCGCTTTCCAAGCAGCAAAACCTGGAGCCGGCGCAAACCCTGGCGGTCGGCGATGGCGCCAACGATCTGGCCATGGTCAAAGCCGCCGGCCTGGGCGTTGCCTATCATGCCAAGCCGGTCCTGGCGCAGGCCGCCAAGGCGCGGATCGAATATGGCGACCTGACAGCCCTGCTATATTTGCAGGGCTATCGGGCCAGCCAGTTTCAAAGCTGAAAAATGCAGCGGTGATCGGATAGAGAGGGCTACTCTTTCGCCTTCTCTTTCGTCTTTTCCGGGGCTTTTTCGCCGGATTTAACCGAAGCATCCAACTGCACGGCGACAAAACGCTTGTTGCGGGCACGCTCTACCAGCAACAATACGGTTTTGACCTTCTTGGTCTTGCGCACCTTGTTGCTTTCACGGATCTGGTCAATCTGCTTGGCGACATCAGCGGGCGTGGCTACCGGGGTTTGTTGCACCTCGACAATCAGGTCGCCCGGCTGCAAGCCCCGTTTGGCTGCCGAGCTATCACCCGCGACCTCCAACACCAGGACGCCTTCTGATCCCTCATCGACCTTGAAGGTCTCCCGTGCCTCCTCGGTCAGGGCCGAAAGACGCATACCCAGCAAGGTGACATCCTTGGCCGGTTCGGGCTTGGTGTCCTCCTCCTTGCTGGCGAGCTTGGTATTGCTCTCTTCCATTTCGGCGATGGTCACTTCCAGGTTTGTCAGCTCGCCCTTGCGCCAGACTTCGACTTTAACCGTCTTGCCAATGGCTGTATTGGCGACGATCCGGGGCAGAGCCCGCATTTCATCGACCTCTTGACCATCGAAGCGCAGGATCACGTCACCCTGTTCGACGCCCGCCTTGCCCGCGGGTCCATCATCGCCCACGCCGGCCACCAAGGCACCGCCGGCCTTTGCCATGCCCAGGCCTTCGGCAATCTCCTCGGTGACGGTCTGGATGCGCACTCCCAGCCAGCCGCGCCGGGTGCGGCCAAATTCCGCCAGCTGCTTGATCACCCGGTTTGCCAGGTTCGAGGGAATGGCAAAACCAATGCCGACACTGCCCCCGGTCGGCGAATAGATCGCCGTGTTGATGCCGATCACCTCGCCCTTCATATTGAACAAGGGCCCGCCCGAGTTGCCCCGGTTGATGGCGGCATCGGTTTGAAAGAAATCATCATAAGGCCCGGAATTAATATCCCGGCCACGGGCCGAAATGATCCCGGCGGTGACCGAGCCGCCCAAGCCAAACGGGTTGCCGATGGCCAGCACCCAGTCACCGACGCGGGAATCTCCGGACTTGCCCCATTTCAGCGCCGGCAGTTTGCCCTTGGGCTCCACTTTCAACAAAGCCAGATCGGTCTTGGCGTCGCGGCCCACCAGCACAGCCTTCAGCCGGGTACCATCCGAGAGGCGGACGCTAATTTCGTCGGCTTCCGCGATGACATGGTTGTTGGTGACCACCAGGCCGTCGGCATCAATGATAAAGCCCGAACCCAAAGACGTCGCGCGCCGCGGCCCGCGGTTCTTGGGCCGGTTGCGCTCGAGAAATTCCTTGAAGAATTCCTCGAACGGAGAGCCCGGCGGTACCATGAATTCCGGCTGACCTTGTTTTTGGCCCTTGATCACCTGGGTGGTCGAAATATTGACCACCGCCGGCATCAGCTTGGCGGTCAGGTCAGCGAAGCTATCAGGCGCGCCACGGGCTTGACCGGCCACGGGCAATAACAACAACCCGATTGTAGCGGCGGCGGCCAGCGGTGCGAGGGTGCGCCCAGGTGCGGGCCGCGAGGCGGGCCGTGCGCGGAATGGGGCTTTCGGGCGCTTTGGTATCAGTGTGCCAATCACGAATTATCTCCTTGGTACAAGGCGGCGGAACCGGATTCACCGCCCGCGCCCAGTTTGTTAGCGTTATTAAGTATTGCCTAACATGGCGTCTTTCAAGTCAGCCGCCATCCGGCCTACCGAGAAGTAATTTCGGAAGCGAATGTGACAAAACCATGGCAAGGCCAAATTTTCATCAAAATACCTGATAAATCATGCTTCACTTTGGCGTGAGGCCGGCAGACCCCTACCGCGGACTGCAACTACATAAAAGTTTTTACCAGCCAGATAACGCCGACGCCAAAAGTCGCCGCGCCCAGGCCGCTAAGGCGCAGGGCCTCGTCAGGCTGCTGGATCATGATCGCCATCATGCGCTTCATCCCGGCTGGAAAGGCGGCATACAAGCCGCCCTCCAGGGCCAGGATCAGGCCCACGACCACCAGAATATCGACCACGGAATTTACTCCGGCTATTTCTTGACGGCGCCCATGCTGTTGCCGAAATAGCTGAAGAAATCACTGTTCGGCGACAACACCATGGTGGTATCGCCCGATTGCAACGCCGTCCGGTAAGCCTGCAGCGAGCGGTAGAAGGTAAAGAACTCCGCATCCTTCGTATAGGCATCGGCGAAGATCTTGTTGCGCAGGGCGTCGCCCTCACCACGGATGATCTGGGACCCTTTCTGCGCCTCGGCCAACAAAATCGTGCGCTGACGATCCGCATCGGCAGTGATCTTCTGGCTACGTTCGGCGCCTTCGGCTCTGATTTCGGTGGCAATCCGTTTCCGTTCCGCCCGCATCCGATCATAAACCGCCTGGCTGTTGGCAGCTGGCAAATCGGCGCGCTTGATCCGCACATCGACGATCTCGATACCCATCTTCAGGGCTTCAAGATTCACCAAACCCCGAATTTCATGCATCAACGTGGCCCGTTTGCCCGACAGCATGGTTTCGAATGGCACGCGGCCAATAACGTTTCGCAGGCTGGAGTTAACCAAGGGGGCCAACCGGTTGCGCGCGGTCACCTCGTTATTGACCGTTTGATAAAACTTCAACGGGTCGATGATGCGAAAGCGGGCGTAAGCATCAACCACGAGCCGCTTTTTATCCGCCGCCACCGCTTCAACCGGCGGAGCATCAAAATCCAGGATTCGCTTTTCCATGAACTGAATGTTCTGCACGAACGGTGTTTTGAAGTTTAGGCCCGATTCCTGAACCGTCTTCACGGGATTACCAAATTGCAGGACCAATGCCTGCTGGGTCTCATGCACCGAAAATACGCTGCCATAGGCGATGATGCCCACGACCACCAAAATGATGGCCAGAATTGTTGCTACATTGCGGTTCATCAGTTTGTCCCCGTCTTGCTGCTGGACCGTTTCTGCAATTCCGGCAATGGCAGGTAAGGCAGGACACCCTGGCTACCGCCTTCATTATCAATCAAGATTTTATTGGTGCCTTGCAGAACTTCTTCCATGGTTTCCAGATACAACCGTTTGCGGGTCACATTCGGAGCCAGGCGATATTCCCTCTGAATGGCCAGATAGCGGGAAACTTCACCCTCGGCCTGGGCCACGGTCTGCTTCTGATAACCTTCGGCTTCTTGCCTGATCCGTTCCGCCTCGCCTCGGGCCCGGGGCAAAATATCGTTGGAATAGGCCTGGGCCTCGTTGACCAGGCGTTCCTCGTCAGCGCGAGCCGCCTGGACATCGCGGAAAGCATCGATCACCGCTGCCGGTGGATCGGCCTTGGCCAGTTTGACCTGAGTGATGACGATACCGGCCTTGTACTCGTCCAAGGTTTTTTGCATCAGGGAAAGGGTTTGGTTCTCAACCTCGTTACGGCCTTCGGTCAGGACGGTGTTGATCTTGGAACCGCCGACAACCTCGCGCATGACGCTTTCGGCCACTGCCTTAACGGTGTTCTCCGGGCGCTGAATGTTGAACAGGAAATGCCCAGCATTACTGATTTGCCAAAGTACCGTGAAATTGACATCGACGATATTTTCGTCGCCCGTCAACATCAGGCTTTCTTCAGGCAGATTGCGTAGAGCCGAGGAACGGCCGAAATCGCCGGAGCTTTGAAAGCCCACCTCAACCCGGTTCACCCGGGTAACCTTCGGCGTCAGGGCTGACTCGATTGGCGACGGCAAATGATACCGCAGGCCAGGCGTGGTGGAGCCGGTGAATTTGCCAAAGCGTAGCACCACGCCCTGTTCATCGGGACCAACCCGATAAAAGCCGGATGCCATCCAGGCGGCGATCAAAACCAGGAAGATCAGGAAAATTCCCTTGCCGCCCCAGTTACCGCCGGGCAGCGCGCCTTTGAAACGGTCTTGGCCCTTGCGCAGCAGCTCTTCCAGATTGGGTGGCTGTCCGCCACCGCCTCCGCCGCCCTGTCCCCACGGACCACGGCCACCACCTTGCCAGCCGCCGCCACCGCCGCCGCCATCGCCGCCACCACTACCACCGCCTTGATTGCTCCACGGCATGAAATTTCCAATCCCCGGTTTTTCAAAACTATTCTTCAGAAGATGGGCGGGGCGCTTTGCCACGGCCACTTAAGACGCTATATGACACCTTGCGGGCTCCGGCGCAACGGTGCCTGCTGCAGAGGAATTTTTGGAGAGTTGAGGACATGGCGCGGGTGAGTGAAGACGAGGTTCTGGAGGCATTGCGGCGGGTCGGTGACCCGGCCCGTGAGGGCAACGTGGTTGACCTTGGTATGATCACCGGACTGGCCGTGCGCGACGGCAACGTGGCCTTCTCGATCGAGATCGAGCCCGAACGCGCGCCGGAAATGGAAAGCCTGCGCCTGGCCTGCGAACAGGTGGTCGCGGGCCTGCCCGGCACCCTGTCGGTGACGGCGGTTTTAACCGCCGAACGGGCCGCCCCGCCGCCAGAACAACAACCCCAACAGGCGCCCAGAATAGGCCGTCATGGCAGTGGCGGCATGGAGAAAATGGCGCTGCCCGGCATCAAGGCGGTGGTCGCGGTGGCCTCTGGCAAGGGTGGCGTGGGCAAATCCACGGTCACCGCCAACCTCGCCGTCGCCCTCAGCCGCCTCGGCCTTTCAGTAGGCATTCTGGATGCCGACATCTATGGCCCGTCGATGCCCCGGATGCTGGGAATTTCGGGCCAGCCGCGCTCGGAGGGCGACAAGCTGGAGACCATGCGGGGCCATGGTGTCAGCTGCATGTCGATTGGCTTTCTGGTTGATCCCGACCAGCCGACAATCTGGCGCGGCCCCATGGTGATGGGGGCGCTGGAACAATTGCTCGGCGATGTGAACTGGGGCGAGCTGGATTTGCTGCTGGTGGATATGCCCCCCGGTACTGGTGATGCGCAATTGACCATGGCGCAAAAAGTGCCCTTAAAGGGCGCGATCATTGTCTCCACTCCCCAGGACATCGCCTTGATCGATGCCCGCAAGGGCCTGAACATGTTCCGCCAGACGGAGGTGCCGGTGATGGGGATGGTCGAGAATATGAGCTATTTTCACTGTCCCAGCTGTGGCGAGCGCGCGGATATTTTCGGCCATGGCGGCGCGCGGGAGACGGCGGCAGAGCTTGGCTGCGATTTCCTGGGCGAAATTCCCCTGCATATCAGCCTGCGGGAGACCTCCGATGGCGGCACGCCGATTGTCGCGGCAATGCCCGACTCGGACGAGGCGCAAGCCTTCATGGCAATCGCCGAGCAGGTTAAGCAGCGTTTAAAGGCCTAGGCCAAGCCTAGGCGGCAAGGGTTTTGTCGATTTCGTCAACCAGATCGCGCAGATGAAAGGGTTTCGATAGCACCTTGGCATCGGACTGCGAGGTTTGGCGGTTGCGCAAGGCAACGGCGGCAAAGCCGGTAATGAACATGATGCGGATAGCCGGATCCACCGCCACCGCTCGACGGGCCAGCTCGATACCATCCATCTCGGGCATCACGATATCGGCCAACAGCAGATCAAACCGGCCCTCCGCCAGAACCGGCAGGGCCTCGTCACCCTGGCCCACGGAAAACACTTCATGCCCGGCGCGCTCCAGGGCCCGCCCCAGGAAATGCCGCATGGAATCATCATCTTCCGCCAAAAGGATCTTCGCCATGGTCGTCCTCTATAACCGCGAACCAGCCGTCACCAAAAGCTCGAAATGAGCCTCGGAGAATTACTTCGCCACCTCTATCTGCGCCGACGATAGTCCGACATGCCTGCAAAAGTGTAAAGATCCCCCTAGCAAAGTATTAAACTATTCCGATCTTCCGGCGAATTTCCGCCTTCCGGCCCTATGGACTGTCCGCCCCGGCGTGCTAGCATTCCTGCATCGGCACCGAAATGGGGGCGCGGGATGACATTATCGAATGCGGGGGGCGCGGGGGACGTCCCCACGGGGGCGACACCGGCGGCGTTCGATGTTCTGCAACCAGCCACACAGTCAGTGCCGCTGGTCTTTGCCTCGCCCCATAGCGGCCAGCACTATCCAGACGATCTGATGGCCGCCAGCCCATTGCCGGAATTATTGCTGCGCCGCTCGGCCGATAATTTCGTCGACGCATTATTCGCCGCCGCGCCGGCCCATGGCGCGCCATTGCTGCGGGCGGCCTATGCCCGCGCCTATCTGGATCTGAACCGGGAACCGTGGGAGCTGGACCCAGGCATGTTCGCCGAGGATCTGCCCAGCCACGTCAATACCACGTCGTTACGCGTGGCGGGTGGTTTGGGCACCATTCCGCGCCTGGCCGCCGATGGGCGGGATATTTATTGCGGCAAGCTGGACTTTGCCGAGGTAGGGCAGCGGCTGAATAATGTCTATTTCCCGTATCACCATTGCCTGGCCCGGATGCTCGAAGATTGCCAGCGGGCCTTTGGCCACTGCCTGTTGATCGATTGCCATTCCATGCCCTCCAGCAGCGGTACAGCCGGCAGCGGTGCGGGAAATGGCGTGGGCACTGCCAAAGGCACGGCCCAGGTTGCCGCCCATCGCCGGGCCGACATCGTTTTGGGCGATCGCTTTGGCACCGCCTGCGCGCCGGAATTGATCGATTGTGTCCATGATGTGCTATCCGGTCTTGGCTTTGCCGTGCAACGCAACAACCCCTATGCGGGAGGCTTCACCACCTACCACTATGGCCGGCCTGGAGTCGGAGTGCATGCCTTGCAGATCGAAATTAACCGGCACCTGTTCATGGATGAGGACGAGGTTGTCCCCACGCCCGGCATGGCCCGGATGGAGGCCGCCATGACGGCGGTGATCGAGGCGCTGTGCCGCCTGCCCGGTGCCTATTTCGCGCCGCAACGGGCCGCCGCCGAATAAACAGCAATCCCGACCGCCGTAACTGGCATGGTTCTTGCGTTCACTATTGGCAGGAACATTTTGCCGGAGCACGAAAAATCATGGCGCCCAGCCGCCTCAAATTATTGGTATTGGTGTTGGTATTGAGCCTTTGTGGTGCTGGTATCGGACCGTCCGCCATGGCGCGAAACCAACCTGAAACAGCCAAGAATCCGAAAAAAGGCGAAGCTGCCCCGGCTTTGGACTGCCGCCGCATGGTCGGGGCGGCGGAACGTCAATACCGCATCCCGGCACAATTGCTGGCAGCGCTGGCGCTGACGGAATCGGGGCATTGGGACGCCGGCCAGGGGGCATTTGTTGCCTGGCCCTGGACCGTTTATGCCCAAGGCAGGGGGCGGCATTTTGCCGACCCGTCCGCGGCGGTGGCCGCCGTTCGGGCCTTGTCCGCGAAAGGCGTGCGCAACATTGATGTGGGCTGCATGCAGGTCAACCTGCACTACCACCCCGATGCCTTCACCGATCTGGATGAAGCCCTGAACCCCGCCGCCAACATCGATTATGCGGCCCGACTGCTGCGGCGGCTATACCGCCAGCACCGTTCCTGGACCCAGGCCGTGGCCCATTACCATTCGTCCACCAAGGCCCTGAACATGCCCTATCGGCGCAAGGTGATGAAGCTTTGGTACAAGGAACGGCGCACGGCGATCACTGAGCGCCGGCGTCAGCTGCAGGCCGCCCATAACCGCCGACAGGCAGCGCGCGCGGCCAAGATTCGCTTGATTAAGAAACGCCAGCTCAAGAAACGCCGCGCCAAGCAAGCCCGGATCAGACTCGCCGTCAGGTAATTTCGTCGATTTGCTCGATGCTCAGATTACCAGGCACCACCGTGACGGGGACCTGCATATTGGCGGACATGGGTCCGGCCAGGGCGGTGACCAGGGGGCCGGGGCCATCTTTTTCCGCCGAGGCGCCGAGCACCAGGAGGCGGATCTCCGGCTCCTCATCCAACAAGACGAGAAGCTCGTCCTGTTTGCGGCCTTCGCGGATGGAGAATTCCGGCATGATGCCAGACCACTGGCTGACCTCGTCGGCCAGAGTCTGCAGGACTTCTTCCGCCGCCTCCCGCGCCTCCTCGCGCATCAGGTTTTCCACCGCCATCCAGTGCTGAAAATCAGCTGGTTCAATCACATATAGCAAGATGACGCCGCCGCCCGTGCGCGCCGCCCGGCGAAAGGCAAAGCGCAATGCCAGCCGGCATTCAGGAGAATCATCGACCACGCAAAGAAATTTTCGGCGTGTCAGGGTACCCTGTTGCAGCTCTTCCATCATTTTGCCCTCTTCATCACCAATATGGTGACAGCACCCAGGCGGCAGGGCAACTAGAATGCGCAGGCGTTATTTTAGGAGAATATTCGTGATTTCGCGTAATTTGGTGCGCGCGCGCAGCAGATAAAAGCCCTGGGCAGCAAGATGCGAGGGCATGGCCTGGGCATCCGGGCTACCGTTGACCACCACCATGGGCGACAGTTCCGCCGTATGGAGCAGGCTTTCCAGCATCTTGGCCCAGGCATTGGTCAGCTCCCGCTCGCCCAGCACTTTGGCATAGTCCAGGCCCAGTTCCCGGATGATCAGATAGTAGGCATAGCTCTGCCCCTTGATGCCATAAAAGACGTCGTCGGCGCGGGTATCGATCAGATCGCCCGCATGTTCGGCAATATGGCGGTCGAGATTGGCCGACGAGGCCCCCATGTCCAGGGCGAAGCGGTCCAGAGTGGCCAGCAGATTGTCGGCCCGCCTCTCGAACACCGCCTTGCCGTCCATCAGACGCTGGTTATAACTCAGCAGCGACCTCGCGGCCTTGCGGTAACGAGCCTCCGAGGTCGTGGTCGGGGCAAAGGATGTAGAGAGATCAAAGATCCAGACATTGCCGGCATACTGCAACTGCCCGGCCGCTTCCTGCAAATCCTTGTCGGTTTGCGAGGTGCCCCGGGTGCGGCCGATCTGATCCGTCAGCTCAAAAGCAAAGCGTGCCAGGGCGGAAATGATCCCCTGCTGATAGTTTGGCATATTGTCCAGGGCGGCGGGGGGGAGAAAAAACGGATCGTTGGCGACCCAGCGGTTTTCATCGATTTCCCGCTGGATCAAGGCAGCCGCAACGGCCACGGCGCGGCTGCTGCCCTCGGGCGCCATGGCGGCGGGCGGCTGGAAGGCGGTATCGTCATCAATGGTGTGGGTGATCGCCATGCCAATGGGATAATAGAGCACGGCGGCAACCAGCACGGCGATGCCGATGCCGCGTGTCGCGCGTAGGCGGGTGCCGCTCAAATCGGGCAGCAAACGCCGGGCCTGTCCCATCAACCGATCCGTCACCATTTTCCTTGGTTCCCCGCTTTCAATTGTGTGTTGGCACGATTGGGAATGCAACCGTACCGCCCTCACATAAGATGCCTTGCGGGCGGGATCAACCAAACAGGCGCCCGGACAGTCAGCCCGGAAATCCGGATGCCGTCACCAGGCACCAATATTGACGGGGTTTTTTGCTATTCAGATCGCCGATGGCAGCGTGAAGCGGAATGTGGAGCCTTGCCCCAACGTGCTTTCGACGCTTAGGCTGCCGCCCTGCAAATCGATCAATTCCTTGCACAGTTGCAGGCCCAGACCGGTGCCCTTTTCACCATCGGTGCCGGCGGTTGAGGCGCCGGTTTCGAATTCAAACAGATGCGCCAGGCGTTCCGGCGGCATGCCGATGCCGTTGTCGCGGATGGTAACGATCACCTCACCGCCCTCCCGGTGCGCCTCGATCGAGACGATGCCATCTCTTTCGGTGAATTTCACGGCATTACCGATCAGATTGCGCAGCACGGTTTCGACCATTTGCGGATCTGCCAGGACCGTCAGCAAGGGGCTTTCCAAGCGCTCGGTCATGATGTTTTTTGCCGCCGCGCCGGCGGCATTGAACGACAGCGCTTTCTCGATGGCCACGGCCACATCAAAAGGCCGTGGTTCGCTTTGCAAGCCACCCATTTGCAGGCGCGACCAATCCAGCAGATTTTCCAGCAATGCATTAGCCTGCGCCGCCGACTGATGCATCATCCGGGCGTATTCGCTGACATCGGCGGGGGCCAAATCGGCCGCGTTCTCGCTGAGAATTTCGGAAAAACCCAAAAGGCTGTTGAAGGGCGTGCGCAGATCATGCGCGATGATCGAGAACAGACGGTTTTTCTGCCTGTTCAGGCTTTCCAATTCATCCCGCTGCTTGGCCAGGGCTTGCTCTGCCTCAAGGCGTTCCGTGACATCGTGGGCAATGCCCGAAACCCCGACAACCTCGCCATCGTCATTAAGAATCGGCGACATGGTCAACGAAATGTAGAATGAACGGCCATCCTTGTGCGTCCGCCGCGTTGCTTCCTGTTTGATCGTCTCGCCGTGAACAACGCGTTGCCAAATGGAATTCTGCGCGTCGATTTCCGCCTGGCTGCCCGACAACTGGCGGAAAGGCTGGCCAATCGCCTCTTCAGCAGTATAGCCATAGAGGTGCTCGGCACCGGCATTCCATGAGGTAATGACCCCGTCTGGCGACAGACTCAGGATGGAGGCATCGGAAGAAGATATGATCGTCGCCAATTCCTTCGTCGCACTTTCCGCCTGCCGTTGGGCGGTGACGTCCTGAGTGATATAGACATAGCCACCATCCGGCGGTCGGGAGCCGCGAAACTCCAGAATTCGGCCGTCTTTCAGTTTCTCTTCCCACGTCAGTGCGCCTTCGCCCATCTGCCGCAGCCTGTGGTTCGTCAGTTGCTCGCTGTCGCCCTCGCCGTAGAAGCCCGTCACGGCCATATGATGGACCAATTCACGAACAGGCATGCCCTTGCGGAACACATCGGGTGGGGTCCGCAAGATTTCGACCACCGTCTTGTTCCAGGCCAGAAGCTCAAAATTTTCATCATAGACGGTGACGCCCACGGGCAGATGATCCAGGCTTTGTTCCAGCATAAGGGCCCGGTCGGTCACCGGTAGGGAGGTGATTTTTGCGCCAATTTTCTTGATTGCACCACTTGCAGAATGGTTCATCGCCCGTCCCGTATTCCTGAGCGTTGGCGCTATATGCCCAACGCACCTTGCCGAAGTGTTAATATGGAGAAAGAATGGTTAACGAGCCGTTACCAAACGTTGGATTCACGCATAAAAAATTAAAAAATCTTTAACGGGCAAGCGCCCGCATTGTCATCGCGAGGCAAAAACAGGAGAAAACGTCATGATCAAGGCCATTACCTGCATCAAACGCAAACCCGGCATGGCGGTCGAGGATTTTCAGGCTTATTGGCGAACCGAGCATGCCGAAGTCGTCAAGGGCCTGCCCAACCTGCGCCGTTATATTCAGTCCCACGCCCTGCTTGGCGGCTACCGCAAGGGCGAGCTGCCTTATGACGGCATTGCCGAGATCTGGGTTGATGATGTGGATGCCTTGCGCGCCATGGCCGGCGGGCCAGCCTATGAGGCGGTGCAGCGGGACGAGGAGAACTTCATCGACCGGCCCAACATGGCGATGATCCTGACCCAGGAACATATTATCAAGGACGGCCCCATTCCTGACGGCGCCGTTAAGAATGTCGAATTCGTGCCGCGCAAGACCGGCATGGAGGTCGAAGCCTTTCAACGCTATTGGCGCGACGTGCATGGCCCCATCGCGGCCGAGATCGAGGTTATTCGCCGCTATGTGCAAAGCCATACCCTGCTGGGCGGCTACCGCGACGGCCGAACGCCGGCCTGGGACGGCTGCGCCATCACCTGGTTCGACAGCGTCGCCGCCATGCGGCAATCGGCCCAAAGCGAGGCCTATGACCTAACGCGCCAGGACGAGCCGAATTTTCTTGATACGGATGAAGAGATCCCCTTCATCATCACCACCGAACACGTCATCATTTGAACACTTAAGCAAGTCGCAGCTATGCTTCCTACGCCGCGTGGCCTAAATTGAAACGCAATGCGATTGCGACCGGCATCTTTGGCATATTAGGTATATTTTATGCGCTTGGTTTTTCTTTTGCTCGTATTGGTAGCTGTTACGGCATGTGTAACGCCAAAATCAGCGACACCGATTGCGGATGACGCGGCCGCCCGTGCCGAGGCGAAGCTTCAACGTGAGTTTGCGTTGCGTGAATATTTCGAGCTGGCACAGCGCCTCAGCAAAATTGCCGGTCCAATCCAAAGGGCGAATGCCGCCCTGTGCGGTGAGAAGGTCCGGGCGTTATTCGGTTTCAGCGTGGGGGCCAGTGGTTCATACAAGACGGCGGAATGGAAAGCGGCGTTTGACGCTGTAACCGGTGGGCCCCACACTCATCCCATCGTGACCGCCATTTCGGGCTCCATGCCAGCCTCCGAAGCGCTCAAGCTCGGGGATGTCTTGCTGTCTTTTGCAGGAAAAGAAACCGCCGGCTTGAAGTCGATCTCGGAGATAGCGGGGAAAATACAGGCGGGAGAAGACTATGTGTTGAAAATCAGACGCCAAGGCAAAACGCGTCTGGTAACAATGTCGCCGGCAATTGCCTGCGACTATCCCGCTCAATTACGAGAGAATAGCAGGGTCAACGCCTTTGCCGACGGCAAGGCGGTCTATGTAACCAAGGGCATGATGCGGCTCGCCGCCAAGGATCAGGAATTGGCCTTGGTGTTGGCGCACGAATTTGCTCACAATATTCGAAAACACATCGAAGCCAAGCAAACCAACGCCATGGGCGGGGCTATCTTGGGGGCCGTACTGACGGGAGTTACCGGCATCAACATGATCGGGCTGGGGGCGAATGCCGGCGCCGGTGTGTTCTCGCAGGAATTCGAGGAAGAGGCGGATTACGTTGGCCTCTATCTGGCGGAGCGGTCGGGGTTTGACATGGCCGATGCTGAATATTTCTGGCGCAGGATGGCCGTCAATCACCCAAGTTCCATTCATCTCGCGGGATCATCCCACCCTTCGACCGCGAAACGGTTCGTCGCCATCAGAATGGCGGCCGAAGAAATCGCACGCAAGCGTAAGGAAGGCTCGCCCCTCGTGCCGGAAGAGCGCAAGGAAGAAGAGGTGTCCCCCACGCCCGAGGAACGTAGAAACGCAAACTAGGACATTTCCGATATTGAACTACCCGCCCGCTCCCCCTCCCGGCCACCCAATGAGTATGATCCCGATGGGTGGCCGGGAGGGGGAGCGGGCGGCCTGGCAACTCGATGAATATTGAAAATGGTCGACATCCAATAGTAAATCGATTTCATTGTTGCCATCGAGCATGTGGTGGTTGGAAGAGGTAACAATGCGTAAGGATGTTGAGACGATACGGGCGTTACACGCCGGGAATTTGGATGCGGCCCGGCCCGAGGCGGTGGCGAAACGGCGCAAGACCGGCCATTGGACGGCGCGGGCGCAGCTGGATGCCTTTCTCGACCCCGGCAGCTTCGCCGAATACGGAGGCCTGTCGCGGCCCGTGCGCGATGACATGACGGGCGCGGCGGACGGCCTGATCACCGGCACCGGCGAGGTCGATGGCCAGTCCTGCGCCATTATGGCCTATGACTACACGGTCTATGCCGGCACCCAGAGCCTGATCAACCACAAGAAGCACGACCGTATCTTCGAGGTGGCGGAGCATCTGCGCCTGCCCATGATCTGCTGGCTGGAGGGCGGCGGTGCGCGGCCCCACGATCTTAGCGCCGGCACCGGACTGGGCCTGGATCTGACCACGTTCATGGCCTTCGCCAATCTGTCGGGACAGGCCCCGGTGGTGGGCATCGTGACGGGCCGCTGTTTCGCCGGCAACGCTAATCTGGCCGGCATGTGCGACGTGCTGATCGCCACGCCCAAGGCCAATATCGGCATGGCCGGCCCGCCCCTGGTGGAAGCGGCCCTGGGCGAGACTTTCACGCCGGAACAGATCGGCCCCGTGGCGGTGCAGGAGCCCAACGGCGTGATCGATATTGTCGCGGCGGACGAGGGCGAGGCCATTGCGCTGGCAAAGAAATACCTGAGCTATTTTCGCGGTCCCTCCGCTACATTCGAGTCCCCGGATGTGGAAGCTCTGCGCGAGATCATCCCGGACAATCCACGTCGGGCCTATAACGTGCGCAAGGTGATCGAAGGCATCGCGGACATTGATAGCGTCCTGGAACTGCGCGCCAAATTCGGCCGCGCCATCGTCACCTCCCTAGCCCGGATCGAGGGCCGGGCGGTGGGCGTGATCGCCAACCAGCCGATGTTTCTAGCGGGCGCCATCGACAGCCCGGCCTCGGACAAGGCCTCGCGCTTTATCCAGCTTTGCGATGCCCATGACATCCCCATGCTATTCCTGTGCGACACGCCGGGCCTGATGGTCGGGCCGGAGATCGAGAAAACCGCCCTGGTACGCCACTCGGGCCGCCTGTTACTCAACATATCCCAGGCCACGGTGCCCTTCATGACCGTGGTCCTGCGCAAGGCCTATGGCCTGGGCGGCTATGTCATGGGCGCGCGCGGCCTGGATCCCGCATTGTGTGTCGGTTGGCCGACGGCTGAATTCGGCGGTATGGGTCTGGAGGGCGCGGTCAATATCATCCACGGCGCCGAGCTGGCGGCGGCGCCGGACGAGGCCACGCGGGCCGAAATCCACGCCAAGGCGACGGCGGATCTGAAACGCCGCAACACGGGCATCGAAGTCGCGGCGAAGTTCGAGATCGACGATATCATCGACCCGGCGGAGACCCGGCATTTCCTCAGTCAGACGTTAAAGGCCATGCCAGCGCCGCCCGCGCGCGTCCACCGCAAACGGGCCATTGATGCCTGGTAATAATGGGCGGCAAGAGTTCTAGACCGCTTAATGGCTGCACCGAATTTTCTGGTCTTTCGCCATGGCAGGTCTCTGTCATCCGTGGCGGCCTCCGATTTTTCCAGCCTGGCTCGACATCAGGTGATAACCGGCTGCTTTGTGGAGAGGTCCATCTCAATCTAGCCTATCGCTGGTTCTGCGATCTAGGACTGAATGGCAAATGGCTCTTTCAGCAGCTTTCAAATACCCTTTGGCACTTAGTCTAATCGGGCAAAAGAGTTGGGCTTCGCTAGCCTCCGCCAAAAGATCGGAAGTTCGATAGCTGGCCAAGCCCTTGGCTGGAGCGGCTCTCTTGCTCCCGGATTTCGATCCCGCCTCGACGTGACCGTCGCAAACTGTTGCAATACCACTGCAATACTAAAATCTGTCCTGCGAAGAGGAACCGCTCCGATGTCGATCATAGATTCCCAAATCCACGCCTATGCCGCCAACACGCCGGACCGACCTTGGCACGCGGTGCCGAATTGGCCGGACCACGTCACCGGCGACGAGATGGTAGCGGCGATGGATGCGGTCGGCGTCGATGGCGCGATCTTCATATCCGCCTTTACCATGTACCAATACGACGCCTCATATGCGGTCGAGGTGCGCAATGCCCATCCTGGTCGTTTTGGCCTCGTCAAACCGGTCGACGCCTCGGACCCGGCGGTGGCCGATGTAATTTCCGATTGGAAGCAAACGCCGGGCACCGTCGGCATCCGCATCATGATGACCGGCGAGCCGGGACGTGACCCCGACGGCCCAGGCATCGACCGGATACTGCGCGAAGCCGTGCGCCACGACCTACCCGTCAACATGCTCTGCTGGGGCAATCTGGAGGCGGGCACGGCGGTTGTCGACCGCCATCCCGACAACCGATTCATCATCGATCATCTAGGCATCGTGCAGCCCCGTACGCCGCCCACCCCGCCGGAGCCCTGGGCCGACCTGCCAAAGGTGCTCGACCTGGCCAGCCGCCCGAACGCGGTGATCAAGATCAGCGGGGCATGCACCCTGTCGCAAGAGGGTTACCCCTACCCGGACATCTGGGACCCCCTTGCCCGCGTATTCGACGCCTGGGGTTTCGACCGCTGCCTGTGGGGCACCGACTGGACGCGCGCGTTCGCGGTCGTCAACTACGAACAGGCTGTCGAACCTTTCCGCCTTACCGACCGCCTGAGCGAAAGTGAACGGGCAATGCTGATGGGCGGCGCTTGCGAGAGCGCTTACGGCTGGGCGCCAGGGAAACCCTGACATAGCTAGGTTTTAGGGGAAGCCATTCCATGACCTGGTTACCAATGCTCGAGATCGGGGCTGGAGCGGAAGTGGCCTGACTTGATAATCTGAAAATTCTCACTGCAACAGCTATCCAACGTCTGGAATGATTTTTCCGGCATCGTCCTTGGAGGGTGTAAATTTCGCAAGCCCGGCCGTTCATTGCCTGCGACGAAAAAATGCCCAATAGTATCCGCGACCAGAAATTTGGAAACATGCGCACCATGACACATGGCAAGGAGGTCACTGCTCCGACGGCCGGATCCGGCGATGGGTTGGTGTTTGTCGCATGTGGTTTGGAGGCAGGGCCGGCTGCGCACGGAAAGCCCAAACGCCGCGAAGTCGTATACAACGGCACGCGGGTGAGGACCGTGGACATCCATGCGCATTGTGCGGTACCCGGGGCGCTGGCGCTGATGGGTCATGAACTTGCCGGGCCGGGGCTGCGAGCGGACCTCGACATGGCGACCGAGGTCGACCTGCGCATCAGGACAATGGATGAACAAGGCATCGATATCGAGGCGTTGAGCATCAATCCCAATTGGTACAGGATCGATGATCGGGATCTCGCCAAACAGATTATCGATATTCAGAACAGCGCACTGGCCGAGGCCTGCGCCAAAAATTCAGATCGGTTCGTGGCTTTCGCATCTGTCGCCCTGCAGTTTCCTGATCTTGCGGCCGCGCAGCTTGAGGAAGGCGTGAAGAAATACGGCCTGCGTGGCGTGGCCATCGGCGGCAATGTCGCGGGTGAGGAAATCAGCGAGCCCAGATTCAATCCGTTTTGGGCCAAGGTCGAGGAACTCGGCGTGCTCGCCTTTATTCATCCCCAAGGCGATGGCGCGCCGGCGCAATTGGGCGCAAGGTTCAAGGGCAATGGCTATCTCAGCAACGTCATTGGCAATCCTCTGGAAACCACGATTGCGCTCTCGCATCTGATATTCGAGGGCACGCTTGATAGATACCCTGGCCTGAAAATCTGCGCGGCCCATGCCGGTGGCTTCCTGCCCTCCTATGCCGGCCGTTTTGATCACGGTGGCTCGGTTCGTCCTGATCTTTCTCCTGGGGGTACACACGGGGCCATTAAGAAAACGCCGTCCGCCTACCTCAAGCAGTTGTATTACGACACCATGGTTTTCCGGCCTGAGGGAGTACGCCATCTTGCCGCCGAGGTCGGGGCCAGCCAGCTTATGGTCGGCACCGACTATCCCTATCCGTGGACGACGACCGCGATCGATCTGATCCTGGAAACGCCCGACTTGAATGATGCCGAAAAAATCGCGATCCTTGGCGGCACGGCGGCCGGGCTGCTTGGCATCACGACATAAGTGAGCGGTCGGCTGTGGGTCGATATAAAACAAACGTGAAGGTGGGCTCGTGGCACTACTTATCATCAATCTGGACAAATTTATCAGCAACGCCGAGGCGTGGCGCGGCGAATTTCAAGCACAGCTGCCCAATTTGGAGGTTCGCATTTGGCCCGATGCGGGAGAGCTGACGGAAATCGACTATCTCGCATTCATGCACCCCGATTTCGACATCCTCCCCGCATTTCCGAATTTGAAAGCCATGTTCACGCGCGCGGCGGGCGTTAATGACATTGTCGACCATCCGAACCTACCGAACGTGCCGCTGGGAAAGCTGGAGCCGTCGGGCGGCGATCCGATGATGACGGAATACGTCATCATGCATGTGCTTCGTTTCCATCGCGATATGCCCGGCTATCAGGCGCACCAGGCGAAACGGCACTGGCACCGGGGGCCGATAACACGGCCCGAGGCAAGGCGCATCGGGTTCCTGGGCTTCGGGATGATGGCGAAAGCGCCGGCATTGGTCTTAAAATCACTGGAATTCAATGTCTCGGCCTGGGTCAGAACGCCGAAAGAAGATGCCGAAGTTCCGATATTTCACGGCCCAGATCAGCTCGAAGCTTTTCTCGGCCAAACCGACATTGCCGTCTGCTTGTTGCCGCTCACGGCGGAGACAGAGGGCATATTCTGCGCCCGCACTTTCGCCATGATGCCGAAAGGCGCAATGCTGATAAACGTCGGTCGTGGCAAGCATGTGGTCGATGAAGATTTGATCGATGCGCTGGATTCCGGACAATTGTCATACGCCGCCCTCGACGCGCTCTGGCCCGAGCCCTTGCCGCCCGAGAGCCCGCTGTGGCTGCATCCCAAAGTCACCGTCATGCCGCACGTGGCGCGGCGGCCGACAGTCGCCCGGTTGGTGACTGAAATTACCGCCAACATCCGGCGGCTGGAGGCGGGCGAGTCTCTCTTGCAAGAAATTGATGTCACGGCAGGATATTGATCCGGCGTCGTCGAGCACGCTATCCGCACCTCAGGGGGAGGCAAACCAATGGCTAAACAGGCCGTCATCGTCAAATACTTGGTGAAACCCGGATCCATGAGCCGACTTCTGGATCTCCTAAAAACCCATATCGCGCGGACAAAGGCCAACGAGCCGGGATGTCTGCAGTTTGATATATTGCTGCCGCACGACGAGGCCGATACGCTTCATCTGCACGAGGTATACGCTGACGAAGCGGCTTTCGACAGCCACAACGCCTCGGAGCACCTTGCCATGTACAAGGCCAGCACCGAGCATCTGTTGCTCGATCGGTCAATCGCCTGGTGCACGGTCGAGGAATGATGGCTTCCGCTTGGCCGGCGGTCGTCTGATCGCTGCCGTCGTGGTGCGCGAAGGTCAAAGGGGCCGCAATTGTGCAGCGAGAGATTGACTAAGTCTGAATGGGCTATCCCGCCGAGCAACAAAAGGAGCACGTCATCATGCTGCCCGCACCTGGTTTCCATCATCTGCATCTACGTGCCATCGATCCCGCCGCCGCGATCGGCTTCTACACGCGCCAGTTCCCTACCTCCTCGATCGGCTCATGGGGCGGCTTCCCCACCCTTCTGTCACCCAACGAGGTGATGGTCCTGTTCGACGAAGTCGATGAGCCGCCGACCAACACGCCACAAAGTGCAATCTGGCATTTCGGCTGGCACGTCACCGATTGCCAAGCCACTGTTGCCGCCTTCGAGGCCCGCGAAGAGGTGGCGACGCAACCTTTGTACACCGGCGTCGAGGACGGCTATGTCCTGCTGAGCAGCAACACCTGGTTTCGCACCGGAGAGCTGTTGGGGGTAACCCGGGCGCAAATCGCCGAACTACGCGCCAAGGGAACACCCGTGCCCGGCGGACCGGGCTTTGCCTATTTCAAGGGACCCGAGGGCGCCTTGTTCGAGATTGCCGGCGATTATCCCAACGAGCGCTTCAACCACATCCACATGTGGCAGGACGATCCACTTTGCGCCCAGCTTTGGTACCAAAATCATTTCAACGCCGCGCCGCGCGCCGGATTTGGCGACGTCACGCTGACCGAGGCAACCTGCAAGGTGCCGCGCACCACCGATCGCACGTTCCCAGCCTTGAAACCGGAGGGTATGTACCGTGCCCCGCGCGGTGGCGTTACCTTCGGCGATGTAGATCTGATCTGGTACGCCAATCAGGGGGACGCACCGCTTGTGTCTTCCTTGGGCCAGTTTCAAGACCATCTGGCTTTGTCGGTTGGCGATCTGGATGCCTGGATCGCCAAATTGCGCACCGAAGGGGTGACGTTTCTATCGGATATCTATCCCCTGGGCGAAACCCGGGCGATTATGCTCGAAGGACCGAGCCGGGAGGGCTTGGAGTTGGTGGAGGAGGATTGATCGCTTTGCCAATGGCATAATTGAGCCGGCCGGTGGCTGAAACGGGAACGCACCTGGATTGATCACCAGCCGTATTATGCCTACTCTGTTCCTCATCGGGACGTCTTCCATATCAAGGAGCATTAAATCGCCATGGAATACCAAAGAATTTCGGCAGATTGTCATCTGGACATGCCCTGGATGCCGCCTACGCTGTTCACGTCGGAAGCGAGCAACGCGCTAAAGGATCGTATGCCGTACGTGGAAGATGGTCCGGATGGTGCCCAATGGGTCACGAAGAAAGGCGCGAATTTCGGTTTGCTGAACGGCGTGGGACCTGGTGGCGCAAAGCTCGTTCCCGGCCAGAACCGTCGCGTGGATATCATGGCCAAGACCGGTATGTTCGAAGATGGTCAAAAAGGCATCCAAAGGGTTTCGGACCCTCATATGCGCCTGAAAGAGATGGACCGTGACGGTGTCGATGCCGAGGTTATCTTCGGCATCCTTGGCTCCGCATCCAAGATGCAGGATGGCGAAGCCGCCAATGAGATGTTCCGGATTTACAATGATTGGCTGAAGGACTTCTGCAGCCACTACCCGGATCGCCAGATCGGCCTTGCCTGTCTTCCGTATGGTGATATCGACGCGGCGGTGGCGGAGATCCACCGGTGCGCCAAGATGGGTCTGCGCGGGCTGGAAGTATCCTGCTCTTGGGACATGGAGCCCATGTGGCATCCATGCTGGGAGCCCGTATGGGAGGCCGTTAACGAGGTGCGGTTGCCACTGCATTTTCACACGTTTCCGACGACGTCGCCGAGGGCCCGTGAAATGACCTCGGACCACGTACGCCGAGCGGCAATGTTCACCGGCGTATCGGCTTTCCAGATGGGTTTGATCCACATCCTCGCAGCAATGATGGGGGCGGGCGTGTTTGCACGCTACCCCGAAATGAAGGTCTCTTTTGGCGAGAGCGGCGCCGGCTGGATTCCCTATGCGCTCGACCGTATGGATTTCGAGTTTGAGGATCGGTTCCGTGATCTTATGGAGCTGAAGCCGTCTGAGTACTGGCAGCGACAGTGTAAAGCCACGTTCCAATATGATCCGATTGCACCGATTTTGCTAAACGCACGAAACCTGATGTCGGAAGATACGCTCATGTGGGGCTCCGACTATCCACACACTGATGGCATCTGGCCGGAATCCAGCAAGTACATCGATGAACAGTTTGCTGGTCTGACGGCGGCACAGATTCAAAAGATTACCTGCGACAACGCGGTGGAGTTTTACAATCTGGCGCGCTGACGGAAAAGGCTGTGCCAGGTGTCGTTCAGCGGCCCCGCCAAAGCTGAACCATTGACCAACATGGGTTTCTGCTAGCCTATTTGGGCCGTAGTGAAAACGTACGAGGGTCAATTTTCGGAGGGGGAGGGTCGCGCTATGAAATCACATGCCCGCGTGGTGGTGATCGGCGGCGGCGTGGTCGGTTGCAGCGTGCTCTATCACCTGACGAAATTCGGTTGGAGCGACGTCATGCTGATCGAACGGGCGGAGCTGACGTCCGGGTCGACCTGGCATGCGGCGGGTGGCTTCCACACCCTCAATGCCGATCCGAATATTGCGGCCCTGCAAGGTTACACCATTCGCCTGTACCGGGAATTGGAGGAGCTGACGGGACAATCCTGCGGCCTACATCACGTGGGCGGCGTCACCATCGCCACCGATCCCGACCGCATGGATTTCCTCAAGGCGGAACGGGCCAAACACCGCAATATGGATCTGGACACCGAACTGGTCACCCCGGCGGAGATCAAGGATCTATGCCCGGTCCTGAATATCAATGACATCGTCGGCGGCCTATACGATCCCCTTGATGGCCATTTGGACCCCTCCGGCACCACCCAGGCCTATGCCAAGGCAGCGCGCATGGGCGGGGCGGAAATAGTCCTGCGCAATCGGGTTTTGCAGCTGAACCGCCGGCCCGATGACAGCTGGGAGGTGGTTACCGAACAGGGCACGGTCAATTGCGAATACGTGGTCAATGCGGCCGGTCTGTGGGCCCGCGAGGTGGGTGCCATGGCGGGGGTCTATCATCCCCTGCATCCCATGGAGCATCAGTATCTGGTGACCGATGATATCGCCGAGGTCTATGAGCGGGAGAGCGAACTGCCCCACATCATGGATCCGGCCGGCGAGACCTATTTCCGCCAGGAAGGCCGGGGCCTGGTAATCGGCATCTATGAACAGGCCTGCGAGCCCTGGGCCGTTGACGGCACATCATGGGATTTTGGCGCCGAGTTGCTGCCGGACAATCTGGACCGCATCGAGGCGCCCTTGGCGGAGGCCTATCATCGGTATCCCTGTCTGGGCACCGCCGGCATCAAGCGGGTGATCAACGGCCCGTTTACCTTCGCGCCCGATGGCAACCCCCTGGTCGGCCCGATGCCCGGTCTGCCCGGTTATTGGAGCGCCTGCGCCGTCATGGCCGGGTTCAGCCAGGGCGGCGGCGTCGGGCGCACGGTCGCGGAATGGATGGTGGAGGGGGAGCCGTCATCGGACGTCTTCGCCATGGATGTGGCCCGTTTCGGTGATTACACCAACAAGGACTACACCCGGCCAAAGGTGATGGAGAATTACCAACGCCGTTTCGCAATCACCTATCCGAACGAGGAACTGCCCGCCGCCCGGCCACTTCACACCACCCCGGCCTATGACATCTGGAAATTGCAAAACGCGGTCTTCGGCGTGGCCTACGGCATGGAGGTGGTGAATTACTTTGCGCCGAAAGGCGAAGAACCTTACGAGATACCCAGCTTTCGCCGCTCCAACGCCTTCGATGTTATAGCGGAAGAATGCCGCGCCGTGCGAGAGGCCGTGGGCCTGAACGAAATCCATAATTTCTCCAAGTTCGAGGTTGCGGGCCCAGACGCCGAAGCCTGGTTAAACCATGTCCTGGCCAACCGCATGCCGAACCCGGGACGGATCACCCTGAGCCCGATGCTGAACCATCTTGGCAAGCTGATTGGTGATTTAACGGTTTCCCACATCAGCAAGGATTGTTTTCAGGTCGTCGGCTCCTACGCGGCGCAGGCTTATCACATGCGCTGGTTCGAGCGCCACTTACCTGACAAGGGGGTCACCATCCGCAATGTCTCCGATGAACGCATCGGTTTTCAGATCGCCGGTCCCAAGGCGCGGGACCTATTGGCGCGGATTACCAACCAGGACTTATCAACCCCCAGCTTTCCCTTCCTCGGCGTGCGTGAAATGGCCGTGGCTGATATTCGGGCCATCGTCAACCGCATCTCCTACACCGGCGATCTGGGCTATGAAATCTATGTGGACCGTGCGGACCAGGTGGCGCTGTACCACGCCCTCAATGACGCCGGCGCGGATTTCGGGCTGCGGCCGTTCGGCATGCGGGCGATGATGTCACTGCGCCTGGAAAAGAGCTTTGGCTCCTGGCTGCTGGAATACAAACCCGACTATACGCCGGCGGAGACCGGGCTGGACCGCTTCGTGAATTTCAACAAGGGCGATTTTATCGGCCGCAAGGCCGCCCTGGCGGCGCGTGACAATCCGCCGGCCCGGCGCCTCGTTACGTTGGTGGTAGCGGCGGGCGATGCGGATGTCTGGGCGGACGAGCCGATTTGGAACGAGGGGACCGTGGTGGGCATGGTGACCTCCGGCGGCTACGCCCATTTTGCCGAAAAGAGTGTCGCTATAGGCTTCGTGCCGACGGAGATGATTGCCCCCGGCGCGGCTTTCGAGATCGAAATCCTGGGCGAAATGCGCCCGGCAACCCTGATCACCGAACCACTGTTCGATCCCAAGGGCGAACGTCTACGCGGCTGAACATAACAGTTACTGCCGCCTTCGCAGGACTGACGACCAATAACTAAATTTCGGCGTTGGCGTCCGTGTTATGCGCCTGCAGGCTGGCATCGGTGCCAAAAAAGGCATGCTTGGACATATCCGGCGAATAGCGGGATGCCGGCGGTGTCCGTCCCAGGGCCTCGGCGATGGCGCGCACATGATGGGGAGCGCCACCGCAACAAACACCAAAATAATTGACGCCCAGGTCCTGCGCCTTTTTGGTGAAATCGGCGATTTCGAACCGGTTGCAAGTAAAGGGGTCGAGGGCCGTTGGGAACGGCATTTCGCCCGGCAGACAATCACAGCCCGGATCACGCAGGGACTGGAAGGTGGGTTCCTCCGCATTGGTTCGATACGGCACGGGCAAAGCCGCAATATGGCCGTCTACGCTGGCGCAGACATTTTCCAACAAGGGCAGCATGGTCCAGGGACCGCGGCAACAATTCAGGCCCACGACTTCGGCGCCGGCGTCGGCGATACGTTTACAGGCAACCCCCGCCGTGTCCCCTTCCCGCGTGGTATCGGCCCGGTGAAAGGCCATGGTGATCACGGCGGCCAGCTTGGTCTGCTTGATCACCTCCAGGGCAATCAAGGCCTCCTCCGTATAGGAAAATGTCTCGCCGATGATGAAGTCGGCATTGGCCTCCACCGCCCAGGCCACCTGTTCCTCGAACATGGCGCGGACCTGGGTGGCACTTTCGTTGCTGCCGGGCTCAAACAGATTGGTGTTGCAGATGTTGCCGGCCAGCAAAGTGCCGCTTTCCGCCGCCACCTCGCCCGCGATCCGCAAGGCTTCGCGATTGAGATCCGCCAGCAGATGTTCCTTGCCGATCAGGCGCAGTTTTTCGCGGTGGCCGTAGTAGGTAAAAGCCTCGACCACATCGGAACCCGCATGCACGAATTCCCGGTGCAATTGGCGCACCTCGTCGGGATGATCCAACACCGCCGCGGGCACGAAAGCGCCAGCCTGCAAATAGCCCCGGCGCTCCAACTCGAACAAATACCCTTCGGCACAAATGACCGGCCCCTCGGCCAGCCGTTCTAGTAATCCCTGACGTTTGTTGGATGCAGTCATGACCAGATCCCCCCTTGCAAGAATTCATCCAGCGGAACTGTGTATTGCGGGAGACCTTGGCAGAATTCGCAAGCTTCCGATAGCGTAATTCTGGCCCGGCCAATAGGCGCCCAAATGGAACCGCCTGACGATCGTGGCCACCCCCATCTCGAACGGCTACTGCTCAGGCAATACCGGCGTATCGATCGGGGCAAAAAGATATTGGCGGATCACACCGCTATAGCCCTGGAAGATCAAGTCATTGTTTTCCGAGAGGAAATCGGCCTTTTTCTTTTGGTAGTAGGCAGGCAGTTTATACCAAGGCATGCCTGGTTGATCGTGATGGGCGATGTGCAGGTTGTTGTTGAGGTATAGCAAGCCCAAAGGCGTAGGACTTTCAACAATGGCGGTACGGTGATCCGGATTGTCGGCGGCCAGGTGTTCGCAGTAGGAGCGCATCATGGTCAATGCCAGCCCAGGATAAGCGAAGGTCAAAACATAGAGCCAGATCGGCAATCCACAGACAATAGCGACCCAATAAAGTACGGCGGCGACCAAAACCGCATGCCTGATCCAGGCACCTAAGTGGCTAAGATCGCCACGCACCAACCGCCGCCCTTCCCGCCACCAAAATAGCAGGATCGTAATCCCGACGCCGACCGTCAATCGGCCGATCAATGCGTTGTTGATGATATTCATGACTTTTAAGGGCGAGGCCATTTCGTCCCAAGTCCTGGTATCGAAATAATAGGATTCCGGATCCACGCCCGGAATAGTCAGGTTTTCCTTGGTGTGATGACGCATATGGTCCGCGCGATAAACGTCATAAGGGATGAACAGACCCAACGGCGCGTAGCCAATAAGATCATTGAAGCGAGGCCAAGCGGTGGGATGACCGTGAATAACCTCGTGCTGCAGGGAGTAGTACCAGCCTGTAAACCAGCCACCGGCCAGCAGCAATAACCACCACGGCAAAGCGGCGCCATACCAAGTCGCGCCGATCCAGCCGCCATACACAGCGACGATCAATGCCCATGTGGGTCCTTCGAATTCCGCCGTTTGAATTTGCATGCTACAAAAGAACTTTCAATTACTGCCGACAACAGTCGATCATCAGTGATCTTTTAACTTAGCCACCCTGCCCCGCCGCCCGCGCGACGTCGTCGACTGCTTCCGGGTTGACCAGGGCCGTTAGATCGCCGGGGTTTTGCCCCAGCACCGCCGCCTTGACCACCCGGCGCATGATTTTCATGTTGCGGGTTTTCGGCAGGTCGGAAACGAACAGCACATCCTTGGGCCGAAAGGCATGGCCCAGGCCCGCCGCCACGGCGTCACGCACCTGGTTGGCGGTATTTTCGTCCGCCGCCACGCCGGGAGAGGGCACACAGACACACATCACCGACTGCCCGGCGCGCGGGTCCGGCAGGCCGACGGCGGCAGCCTCGGCAATCAAGCCCGAGGCCATGACCAGGCCTTCGATCTCCGCCGGGCCGGTGCGCTTGCCGCCGATCTTAAGCGTGTCGTCGGAGCGGCCCTGGACGTACCACAGGCCGTCTTCGTCCCGACTGGCCCAATCGCCGTGGCGCCAGATGTCGGGATACATGCTCCAATAGCTCTCGATATAGCGTTCGTCGTCCTGCCACAGGCCGCGTGTCATGCCGATGGAAGGTATGGTCAGGACCAATTCGCCAACCTCGCCAGGGCCCACGGGATTACCCGCATCGTCCAGGATATCCGCCGCCATGCCCGGTACCGAGCCGCCGAAACTGCATGATTTCAGCGGATGCACCATGGTGGAGACCAAGATGCCGCCCGAGGTTTCGGTGCCCCCGGTCCAGTTGAACAGCGGTGCGAGACGGCGGCAGACATGTTCAAAGCACCAGTTCCAGGCTTCATCGGTCCAGGGCTCGCCAGTGGAGGCGACCACCCGCACGCTGTCCAGGTTCCATTTCTTGATATCATCGGTGCCGCCGCGCATCAGGCCACGAATTGTTGTCGGTGCGACGCCCAGGAAACTGACGCCATGTTGTTCGCACAGGCGCCACATACGGTCGGGGTCGGGATAATCGGGGGTGCCCTCCACCAGCACCATGGTGGCGCCGGCCAAGGTACAGACCGTGGTGATCATGGGCCCCACCACCCAGCCGAAATCGCTGATCCACATCATCCGGTCCGCGGGCTTGAGATCCAGGCAGACCAGCAGATCGAAGCTGATCTTCACCACGAAACCCACGTGGCTCAACAAAGTCCCCTTGGGCTTGCCGGAGGTGCCGGAGGTGTAGACCAGCAGCAGGGGATGCTCGGCCGCGACAATTGTGGCGGGGACGAAATCCGGCTTGCCCGCGACGATATCGATCCAGTCATGATCGCGTTCGTCATCCCAATCCAGCGCCTCGTCATTGGCGCGCAGCACGATTTGATGGCGCACGCTGGGGATGGACTTCAAAGCTTCATCCATCACCGGTTTCATGGGGATCGAGCGGCCCCGGCGCCAGGTGGCATCGACGGTGATCACGGCGGTGGCGCCGGCATCGTTCAAACGGGTGGCGATGGCTTCCTGACCGAAGCCCGAAAACAATGGCACGGCAATGGCGCCGATGCGGGCGGTGGCAAAGAATGCGGCGGCGACTTCGGGCACCATGGGCATGTAGATGCCGATCTTGTCATCGGGGCCCAGGCCCAGCTCGGTCAACGCAGCCGCCAGGCGGCAGGTTTGTTGGTCCAGCTCCTGGTAGCTCCAGGTACGGATGGCGCCGTCCTCGGCCTCGAAACGGATCGCGTCTTTCTGGTAGGTCGGCGTATCCCGATGTTTGTCGAGGAAATTCAGCGTCGCGTTGGTGGTGCCGCCGACGCACCATCTTGTCCAAGGCACGCCAGCGGAGGCATCGCGGACCCTTTCGTACGGCGTATCGAAAATGAAACCCATGAACTCGATCGTCTGCTCCCAGAACCAATCGGGATCGGCGGCTGCCCGGGCCAACAGGTCATCGTAATCGGCAACGCCAAGACTATCCATAAAGCGCTGAATATTGCTATCCGCGATCACCGATGGCTCTGCCCGCCAGACAATTTCACTCATAACGCCGCTTCTCCTCACACCGCACGGTTCCAGACTGGCGCCCACTATACCACAGCGCTTATGATAGGTTGCATGTACGCAGCCTGTTGGGTTGCTGGAAAATTTAGGGGTATGGGTTATGAAAGATATGCGTTTTGGCATTTTTCTGGCGCCGTTTCACACCGTGGATGAAGATCCCACCGCGGCGCTGGACCGGGACATGGGCCTGGTCGAGCATCTGGACCGCCTGGGCTATGACGAGGCCTGGATCGGCGAGCATCATTCGGGCGGCTACGAGATTATCGCGGCACCCGATCTGTTTATCGCGGCCGCTGCCGAGCGGACCAAGCAGATCCGCCTGGGCACCGGGGTGTCGTCCCTGCCCTATCACCACCCCTTCACCAATACCGGGCGCATGGTGCAGCTGGACCATATGACCAAGGGCCGGGTGATGTTCGGCGTCGGGCCCGGCGCCCTGGTGGGCGACGCTTTCCGCATGGGTATTGATCCGGACAATCAACGCCGCATGATGAACGAGGCCCTGGACGCCATCGTACCCATGCTGGACGGCGAAGTGGTCAATATGAAGACCGATTGGTTCGAACTGCGCGATGCCCAGATGCAGCTGCCTTGCTATTCCCGGCCGCGCATGGAGATGGCCGTGGCCTGCGCCCGCTCTCCCGCCGGCGCCCTGGCCGCCGGCAAGCACGGCCTGGGCATGCTGTCCATCGGCGGCACCTCTGACGAGGCCCTGGCGGCGCATAGTGCGAATTGGAAATTATGCGAACAGACCGCCAAGGAAAACGGCAAGACCGTCAACCGGCAGAACTGGCGCGTGGTCACCCTGGCGCATGTGGCCCGCAGCCGCGAGCAGGCGAAAAAGAATGTAGAGCATGGCCTGGAACAATGGGCGCAATATTTCCGCGACATCGCCACCTTCCCCATCGTGCCGGCGGAGATCGACAATGCCTATGAGTATCTGACCGAGACCGGCATGGCGGTGATCGGCGATCCCGATGACGCGATCCGGCATATCGAAAAGCTGGTCGAAGGATCAGGCGGCTTTGGCGTCTTTCTGGAACTGGCGCACAACTGGGCCGACTATGAGGCTACGTTGGAGCATTTCGAGCTGATGGCCCGCTACGTGATCCCCCATTTCAACCGTAAGAACGACCAGCGCCGGGCTTCCTATGACTATAGCCACCGGAACCGCGAGGTCTTTGTCGGCGCGGCCCAGGCGGCGGTGGAACACGAAATAGAACGGCACGAGAAGACGCAGTCGGGCGATGACTAGGCTGGAAGGCGGCTGCGCCTGTGGTGCTGTTCGCTATGCCCTGACGGCCGAGCCACTAATCGTGCATGCCTGTCATTGTACTGATTGCCAACGCCTGACGGGCGGGCCCTTCGTGATCAATGCCTGGATCGAAAAGACCGAAGTGGGGCTGCTCTCGGGCAGCCTCGCTTGGTTCAAATTCAAGGACGAAGAGCGCGACAATACGGTTCATTTCTGCCCCCAATGCGGCACTTATGTCTGGACCGAATATATGCCGGGCTTTTGGTTCGTTCGCGCCGGCACCCTGGATGATCAAACAGCCCTGGTCCCCGATGTGCATATCTTTACCCGCTCGAAACAGTCCTGGCTGGATTTGTCGGGAGATATCCCGGTCTACGAGGTCTATTATGATCGGGACGAGGTTTGGTCAAAGGGGAGCCTGGCGCGTTTTGCCGCGGTTACACCATGAACGGGACACGAATTCACAAGACAAGTGAGCATTGGCCCAACGAGGGGGTAACGCAGGTCCCCTACGGCCTGTACGACAACAGTGAGATTTACGCGCGCGAACGCGAACGCCTGTTCCTCGGACCGACCTGGAATGTCCTGGGCTTTGCCTGTGAAGTACCCAACCCCGGCGACTACAAGACAACAACCATCGGCGACATCCCCGTGGTGTTGGTCCGCGGCAAGGACGGCAGCCTGAAGGGCTTTGAAAACCGCTGTTCCCATCGCGGCTCCCTGTTGTGTCTGGAGCGTTTCGGAAATGCCAAGGCCTTTACCTGTGTCTATCACGCCTGGTCTTATGACGAGGATGGCAATCTGGTCGGCGTTGCCTTTCAGAACGGTGTTGGCGGCGAAGGCGGCATGCCGGATGATTTCCGGCGTGAGGAGCATGGCCTGCGCCGCCTCAAAATCGCCAGCCTGTCCGGGCTGGTATTCGGCAGTTTCGATTTCGGCGTACCTGACCTGGATGACTATCTGGGGCCGGACATTGTCGCCCGCATCCGCCGGGTGCTGCCGCGCCCGGTCAAGATCCTGGGTTATTACACCCAGACCCTGCGCAATAACTGGAAGCTGTATGCCGAGAACGTCAAGGATCCCTACCATGCCAGTATCCTGCATTCATTCTTCACCACTTTTCGGGTCAACCGCCTGTCGCAGCAGGGCGGTATTATCATCGACGGCGACGGCGCCCATCACGTCAGCTATTCCAAGCTGGACCGCCCCAATGATTCCGGGCATGGCGATCAGGAGTACGAGGCCGAAAATCTGCGTGCCGACAAGGATGATTTCGGCCTGAAGGACCCCACCATTTTGGGAGGCCAGGACGAATTCGACGACGGCATCACCTTGCAAATTCTGACCGTGTTTCCCGGCCTGGTCCTGCAGCAGGTGCGCAATAGCCTGGTACTGCGGCAGATCATGCCGCGTGGCGTGGACCGTACGGATCTGATCTGGACCAACTATGGCTTCGAGGATGATGACCCCGAATTGACCGACCTGCGCCTGTTGCAGGCGAATTTCATCGGCCCCGCCGGCTTTATCTCCATGGAGGACGGCGCGGTAGGTGAATTCGTGCAACGCGCCCTGCCGGGCACTAATGGTGAGACCTCGGTGGTCAAGATGGGCGGTGACGCAGTGGCATCTTCCGCCAGCCGGGTCACGGAGGCCTCTATCCGGGGTTTCTGGAAAACCTACCGGGGGATCATGGACATCTGATGGCGAGGCTGGATCATCACGGCGCGGTCAGCAATCTTTTGGCCGAATATGCCGCCTGTATCGATAGCGACGATCTGGAAGCCTGGCCGGCATTTTTCACCGAACAGGCCCACTACCGCATAACCACGGAATTCAATCATGCCCGGGGTCTGCCCATTGGCATTATCGATGCCCGCAACCGCAACATGATGGAAGACCGGGTGGCCTCCCTGCGCCAGGCAAATATTTACGAGCCGCAACGCTATCGCCACATCATCTCCGCCGTGCGCATCACGGGCAACGAAGACCGCCTGATCCAGGCGGAAGCCGCCTTCATGGTTGTCCGCATTATGATCGACGGCAGCCAGGAACTGTTCGTCACGGGCCGTTACCTGGACCAGATCGAGCTGTCCGGCGAAACGCCGTTATTCGCCGAAAAATTGGTCGTTCTCGACAGCGACAAGATCGACACCTTGCTGGCCATACCCCTATAGTTCAGACTGGTTGTACATGGAGGGGGGCTTTCACCGTGCGTAACAATATCGGCGCGTATCTGGGCAAACGGGGCCATACGAACCCTAATCTCGAGGCGATCGTCGATGTGGCCACCGCCCGCCGGCTGACGTACGCCCAGGTTGACCGGCGCGCCAACAAAGTTGCCAATGCCATGCTTAATCTGGGCATCAAAAAGGGCGACCGGGTCGCCATTTTGATGATGAACAGCGTCGAGTATTTCGAGAGCTTCATGGGCCTGGCCAAGATCGGCGCGGTTGTTGTTCCTCTCAACTGGCGCCTGGTCGCGGACGAGTTGAGTTATATTCTTAAGGACGCTGGCGCTATCGCCATGATCCATGGCGGCGAATTCGGCGCGGTCGCAGCGGAACTGCATGACCGGGGCCCAGGATCGAGCGGCACCGATATTCGTCATTGGATCGAGTTGGACGAGGGCAACGAACGGAATTTGTTTGCCACCGCGTATGAGGACTTCGTGGCGGCGGGCGCCGAAAGCACACCCAACGGCGATGCCGGCGAGAATGATGATTTGTTCATCATGTACACCTCCGGCACCACGGGTCTGCCTAAAGGCGCGCTGCATACCCACAACACCATGACCTGGGCCATCATCACGTTCGCCAACTCCACCGATATCAGAATTGGGGACCGTTATTCCATCGCCCTGCCGATGTTTCATGTAGGGGCGCTACTGCCGGTGCTGTTCACCATCTATAGCGGCGGCACGGCGGTGCTGTTGCGCCAATTCGACCCCAAGGTGATGTGGGAAATTACCGAACGGGAGAAGATCACATCGTCACTGGCCGTGCCGGCCATGTTGAATTTTATGCTGCAGGTACCGGAACACGAAAAGTACGACACCTCGAACCTGCGCGCGATCCTCTCCGGCGCCTCGCCGGTGCCCACCAGCCTGATCGAGCGTTACAAGGACATCGGCATCGAAATCCATCAAGCCTATGGTTTGACTGAAGCCGGGGGGCCAGGCACCGTATTGAGCCCCGAAGACGCCATGGTCAAGATCGGCTCCGCCGGCAAGGCTTTTTTCCACACCACGGTACGGATCGTCGATAAGGATGGCAACGACACGGCACCCGGTGTGCCCGGCGAATTGCTGGTCAGCGGCGCACACATCATGAAGGGTTATTGGAACAACCCCGAGGCAACGGCGGAGGCCATTCGCGATGGCTGGCTGTATACCGGCGATATCGCCTTTCAGGACGAAGACGGCTTCGTCACCATTCATGACCGGGTCAAGGATATGATCATCTCGGGCGGCGAGAACGTCTACCCGGCGGAGGTGGAGAATATCATTTCCAGCCATCCCGGCGTAGGGGACGTGGCGGTGATCGGTCAGCCCAGCAAACGTTGGGGGGAAAGTCCGTTTGCCGTGGTGGTAAAAAGAGACCATGATTTAACCGAAGCAGACATATTGCAACATTGTGACGGCAAGCTGGCCCGTTTCAAACAGCCCAAGGGCGCGGTGTTTATCGAGGAAATTCCGCGCAATCCAACGGGCAAGCCGTTGAAACGAATTTTGCGGGAGCAGTTTCCAGGCCCGGCGGGGGAATAGCGGCCACGCCTTTGGCTTGGTTATTTATTGGGGAAAATTTTCATGAACATAGCGCGTGTGCAAGAAACCGTAAGCGAGACCGAGTGGCAGGCGAGGGTTGATCTGGCCGCCTGTTACCGCCTGGCGGCCCATTACGGCTGGACCGATTTGATCCTGACCCATATTTCCGCCCGCGTGCCGGGCGAAGTGGGGCCGGACGGCGGCGAAGTCTTTTTGATCAATCCCATGGGCTATATGTTCCATGAAATAAGCGCATCATGCCTGGTCAAGGTGGACATCAACGGCAAGGTGCTGTCCGAAAGCGAATACGAGATCAATCCAGCCGGTTTCACCATTCACAGCGCGGTCCATGCCGCCCGCCCCGACGTCGGCTGTGTGATGCATCTGCACACCGATGACGGCGTGGCGGTCTCGGCCCAGGCCGATGGCCTGCTGCCGCTTAGTCAGACCGCCCTGACGGTGCTGCCGAACATCGCCTATCACGACTATGAAGGCATCGCGCTGGATCTGGACGAGCGCGCCCGCCTGGTGGCGAATTTGGGCGACAGCAACGTCATGATCCTGCGCAATCACGGCACCCTGACCTGTGGCATCGACGTGCCTTCAGCGTTTTTGTACATGTTTAATCTTGAGCGCGCCTGCACCATGCAGATCCGCGCCCTGTCGGGTGGTGTTAAGCTGAACCTGCCTTCGGACCATGCTATCGAGACGGTGAAGAATCAGATCGCCAACAGTAGTGGAAAATTGGCCGGACTGGCCTGGCCATCGTTGTTACGCATGCTGGACGGACAGGATTCGTCCTTCCGGAATTAGCCGGCCCGCCCGATGATGTGCGAACCCAGCGAGGCTGACCTGGCGCTTTGTGCCCAACGGGGCATCACAGCGGCGCGGCAGGCGGGCGAGCGGACACCGGAAAGTTTGCAGGCCTGGGCCCGGCGCGAGATCCTCGCCGCCTGGCCCCATATAGATCCGGGCGATGCCGAGGCTGCTGTCGCGCGTTACCTGACAGGCTGACTGATCGCCACTTCTTTCATTTTGGGGCTTCGTTCATTTTGGCCAGCTCCGCCGTCAGCTCGCCGTGCAGGCCGCCGAATTTATCCAAGGATTCCGCCGGCGTGTAGCCAGCGATCAGACCGCCATCGATGGCAATGTCCTGGGCCGTGATGTAACGGCTTTCGTCGCTGGCCAGGAACACCAGCATCGCGGCGACATCCTCGGACTCTCCGGCCCGGCCGAGCGGAACAATCTTGGCCAATTCCCGTTCGATAATCGGCATGGAGGCGGCGGACTGTTCCTGGGTCATGGCGGTGCCCAGGGAAAATACCGGGGTGGCGACACAGGCGGGCGAGATCGAATTGACCCGGATCGAGGTGGAGGCGATCTGCATCGCCACGACGCGGGTCAGATGCAGCACGGCGGCCTTGGCGATGGAATAGAGCACCGGGCCATGGCCGGTGCGGTGCCCGGCGGTGGAGGCATTGTTGACAATGGAGCCCGCGCCCTGCGCCCGCATGATGGGGATGGCGTGCTTCATGGCGAACAGTACGCCGCCGACCAGGGCCGACATTTCATAATCAAACTGCTCGGTGGTGATTTTCTCGATGCGGCTGGAGTGGGTCACCGAACCGGCGTTGTTGAACAGACAGTCCAGACGGCCAAATTCGGAGATGGTGAATTCGACGGCCCCTTTGATGTCATCTTCGTTGCTGGCTTCCATCGGGACGAAACGCGCGTTATCACCGATCTCCCTTGCCAGCGCCTGGCCACGCGCTTCCGAGCGCCCGGTCAGGACCACTTGTGCGCCTTCCGCGACAAAGCGCTGCGCCGTGACCGCGCCCATGCCAGAGGTGCCGCCCGTGATCATCGCCACCTTGCCCGCCAAACGCCCCGCCTCTAAACCCGCCATGGTGATCGTCCTTTCCGAGGATTAATTTCGCACCAGCATATCATCTAGAACCTTTGATATACTGGCCGCATGGAAAAAGAATTCGCCGCCGACCCGCCGCCTGGCTTTGAACAATCACGCACCCGTGGGCCCTATTCGACCCGCAACGGGCCCTATTTTCACAAGGTGGAGGGCGCGCGGTTCTGGCACGGCCTGCGTGTCCAGCACCGCCATTGCAATGCCCACGGCAGCCTGCACGGCGGCATGATGTCGTCCTTTGCCGACGGCCTGTTGGCGACCTCGGTCTCGCGGGGCACCAGCATGCGGGGCGTGACGGTACGCATGGTTTGCGACCTGATCGGCGGCGTCGATGCCGGCGCCTGGCTGGAGGGTTCGGCTTGGGTCACGGGCCGGGACGAAAATACGGCCTTTGCCGAGGCGGAGGCCTTCGCCGATGGCGAGCTGGTCTTTACCGCGTCCGGTGTGTTTCGAATTTTTCCACGCCAGTCGCCGCGCTAAGCCGCTTCAATACCCGCGCGTCTTATCGAACAGATCCGGCACCGGCTCGCCCGCCTCGATGCGGCGGATATTGGCGGCGACGGATTTGGCACAGGACCGTGGTACCAGTTCGCCGGCCACATGGGGTGTCATCCAGACCTTGTCATGCTGCCAATAGGGATGCTCCGTGGGCAGGGGTTCTGCATTGAAAACATCAAGGAAGATGCCGCCCAATTGGCCGCTGTCCAGGGCCGCCAGCAAATCCTCGTCCACCTGATGGCCGCCGCGGGCAATGTTGATGATATAGCCGCCCTGGGGCATGGCGGCGATCAGTTCCGCGTTGATGATGCCCTGGGTCTCGGTCGTCAGCGGCAGAACGCAGATCAGATAGCGGCATTGCCCGGCCATTGCCAACAAACCGTCCGGGCCTGAATGGCAGGTGACGCCAGCCATTTCCTTTGCTCCCCGCGACCAGCCATGCACCTGAAACCCCATGGCGCCGAGTTTGCGGGCACAATCACCGCCAATGGCGCCCAGGCCCAGAATGCCCACCGCCGTGTCGGGGGTATAGAGCGGCCAGGCCCGGCTCCACCGATCCGCCAGCTGTTCCCGGCGGTAGTAATGCATATCCCGGTGAAAATGCAGCACGCCATAGACCGCATATTCGGCCATCATCGCGGCCAGATAATCATCCACCATACGCACGATGGGCAGATGGGGCGGCAATTGCGGATCGGCTAGAATATGATCACAACCCGCCGCGATGGAGAGCGCTGCTTTGACGTTGGGCAGGCTGGCGATCAGGCCGTGCGGGGGCCAATAGACCAGGGCGTAGTCAATTTCGCGCGGATCACCCACATCCGGATAGGCCCTAAATTCCAGTTCCGGCATCTCCTTGGCCAAACAATCGCGCCACAAATCCACCGGATCCTGGTGCGATGCCATCAAAATCGTACTCATCCAAACACTCCCCATTGTAATCGGGCCAGCATAGCCAACAGTTTTCAGAATGGTAGCCCTTCACCCCGGGCCCATTTCACGGCAACATGGCCGTCATGAAAGCCGCACAAAGAACTTTGCCCCTGGAACTGCACAATGTCTGGCTGAAGGCCGGCGACAAGCAGGTGATCAAGGATTTCAGCTGCCGCTTTGATACCACGGCCGGCTGCACCGTGATCATCGGCCCCAATGGGGCCGGCAAGAGCCTGCTATTGAAATTGTGTCACGGTCTGATCAGCCCTGATCAAGGCCGGCTCAGCTGGGCCGGCGGCACGGACCCGGGCCTGCGCGGCCAGCATCAGGCTATGGTGCTGCAACGGCCCGTATTGTTGCGCCGCTCGGTGCATGCCAATGTGGCCTTCGCCCTAAAGGTCAAGGGCGTCAGCCCGGAAGACCAGCGGCGGCGGGCCGCCGAAGCACTGGACCTGGCCGGGTTGAGCCGCTATGCCCAACGTCCGGCCCGCCTGTTGTCGTTTGGCGAACAACAGCGCCTGGCCCTGGCCCGTGCCTGGGCGGTACGCCCGGAATTGTTATTGCTGGACGAGCCCAGCGCCAATCTTGACCCCGCCGCCACGCACCTGATTGAAGATATCATCCGCGAAGCCACGGCCCAGGGCACCAAGGTCATCATGACCACCCACGATCTGCATCAGGCCCGGCGCCTGGCGGACGAAATTCTGTTCCTGCACAGGGGCCGCTTGAAGGAGCAGGCGCCCGCCGCCCGGTTCTTCGATGGCCCCGAAAACGACCTGGCCCAGGCCTTTCTGCGCGGCGAACTGCTGTGGTGGCGGCGGCGTTCGATCTATGCCCCCGACGAGGAGCGAAATGATGGCTGAAGCCAGCCTAAAGCAGTCTTGACCCCGTCCCGCCCCGCGTCTATAACCGCGCGTCCCGAGTGCTGGGAAAACCGGATATAGAAAAGTCAGACAATCAGATATGGCCCATACCAAACAAGCAAGAAAACGTCTCCGTCAAGCCGAACGGCGCACCGTGGTCAACCGTGGCCGGCGCAGCCGTGTTCGCACCTATGTGCGCCGGGTTGAGGACGCCCTGGCGGCGGGCGACAAGGATGCCGCCGTGGCGGCCCTGAAAGCCGCCGAACCGGTCCTGGCGCGCAGCGGTCAGCAAGGTATTTTAAGGGCCAACACATCGGCCCGGCGGATTTCCCGTCTGACCCGGCTGGTCAATGCCATGGGCGCCGCCGAATAAGCACCACGCTTGTCCATCGGCCGCCCGCAATCCGCCTGATACGTAGCTATAACACGGTTAATAGCCCGGCGGTCCAGCCTATGGCATATGCGGGTGCGCTGCGATTCGTTAAAATAGTATCCCAGGCGTAAGACAAAATTGTGCCGTAACGGGCCGCGCTCGCATGGTGCGGCCAAAAATTTGCCACGATGATTTGGCTGTCCAGGCGGAAGCTTTACGCCGCATCTATATCTGGTAGGTGGCGCGCCATCGACTACACGTCGCCGCCAAAAAATTGCACTGTTCTCCATTTCCCCCCATTGCGTTCACGGCTTCGTCAAAGTACCGTACATTGGCCTTATCGAGGCAAGGTCGATAAGTTAATATGAAACTGTAGACTTACTGTTTTTGCTTTTCAGCAAGAGCTTGACTTGTGTTATTTTTGCAATACTAAAAAAATAAAATAACTTTTTCGTTTTATTTCGTTTTTTAAAGCATTCGTTTCAACTATAAATAAGAACCGGACCATGGCTGGTCCTCGCGCAAAGGGCCAAAAAAAGGCGATGCGCAAACTAGATAGCCGTGGTCAAACCGGGGGGTATGTTGACGCAGAGACACTTTCGTTAAATCGCGGTCGCTAAATCGTGATCGCTGAATCGTGGTCGGCAGAGCTGCCGCGTGGATTCTAAGGTGGGTCAGGCCGCAAGCCGGGACACCGCGTGGGAATGGCGAGAGGGTAAGCGCCAATTCCACGAGAGTTTAATCCGCGATCATTTTCATCCACGACGGCTCTTATCGGGCCATTTCGAAGACTGTCTCGCAACGGCATCACTTGGGCCGAAAGATTTTGTACCGGGCATTTATTGACCGGAAATTTGTACGCAGACGACGGGTTGCAAAAGGGCGGGTTGATGGACCAAGGGTATCTCGGTCAGTGGCAAAGGGTTTGCGCCCGGTTGCGATCCGAATTCGGCGATGCCGCGTATAATTCCTGGCTGCGCCCACTGAAGTTCGAACGCATTGACGGCAACATAGCCCACCTGCAGGCCCCAACCCGGTTCATGCGCGATTGGGTATTATCCCACTATGGTGAACGCATCCGCGCTTTTTGGCAGGCGGAAGACGGGGCCGTCCGTGAAATCGATATCACCGTGCATCCGGTTGCCGGACGTGGCGCCCCAGTTGCTGGAGCCGCTTTCGACGGCGTTGCTGGAACGGTTGCCGCGGCCTCGGAAAGCCGGGCTGAAACTGGCAAGGTCGTGCCCTTTGATAGCGCGCTGGAGCCGATCCCCGCCGTGGCCTCCGCGGCTGGCGGGCCGCGTATGGGTTCGACCCTGGATTCGCGTTATCAGTTCGAATCATTCGTGGTCGGCAAGTCCAACGAACTAGCCTATGCCGCGGCCCGCCGGGCCGCCGATACGGCCCAGGTGAATTTCAACCCCCTGTTCCTTTATGGCGGCGTCGGCCTGGGCAAAACCCATTTGATGCACGCCATTGCCTGGCATATTCGCGAGCGCGACCCGGGCCGCGAGGTGATCTATCTTTCGGCCGAGCGTTTCATGTACCAATTCGTCCGCGCCCTGCGCGACCGGGAGACCATGGCGTTCAAGCAGATTTTCCGTTCAGCCGACGTCTTGATGATCGACGATGTGCAATTTTTCTCGCGCAAGGATTCCACCCAGGAAGAATTCTTCCATACCTTCAACGAGCTGGTGGATCAGAATAAACAGATTGTCATTTCCGCCGACCGCTCGCCCTCGGACCTGGAAGACGTCGAAGAGCGGATCCGCTCGCGCCTGGGCTGGGGCCTGGTGGTAGATATCCATCAGACCGACTTTGAATTGCGCCTTGGTATTCTCGAGGCCAAGCTGGCCCGCGCCAACGTCGGCGACTTCCCGCCCAAGGTGTTGGAATTCTTGGCCCATCGCATCACCTCCAACATCCGCGAGTTGGAGGGCGCGCTGAACCGCCTGATCGCCCATTCCAATTTGGTCGGCCGCCCGATCAACCTGGAAATGACCCAGGAAGCCTTGCAGGATCTGTTGCGCGCCAACGACCGCCGGGTCACGATCGAGGAAATCCAGAAAAAGGTGGCCCAGCACTTCAATATTCGCCTGGCCGATATGCATTCCGCCCGCCGCGCCCGTGCCGTGGCCAGGCCGCGCCAGGTGGCGATGTATCTGGCAAAACAGCTGACCACCCGCTCTCTGCCCGAAATCGGCCGCAAGTTCGGTGGCCGGGACCACACCACGGTGATGCATGCGGTCAAGCGGATCGAGGAACTGCGCCAGACGGATGCGACCCTGGCCGAGGATATTGACCTGCTCCGCCGCATGCTGGAAGGCTAGTGACCCGGTCTTAGGGGCAGGCAAGGTCAGGTGTAGGGGCAGGGACGGACACAACATGACTTTTCCCCGTATAATGCTTTTCATCGCGGCGACCGTGATCGCCGTGGCGTTGGCCCTGGTCGTCAACACCTTGTTTATTGATGATCAAGGCAAGGTGAGCACATCCGGCGCTGGCCTGCCGACGATCGGCGGACCATTCCAGTTGGTGGATCACCAGGGCAAGACGGTGACCGAAGCGGACTACAGTGGCAAATATCTGCTGGTTTTCTTTGGCTATACTTACTGCCCCGATGTCTGTCCGACGGAATTGCAGGTCATCGGCGGCGCCATGGATTTGCTGGATGAGGCCGGCGCCAAGGTGCGCCCCTTGATGGTGACCATTGATCCCGAACGCGACACCGTAGCCGCCATGGCCGATTATATGGGCAATTTCCACCCCTCCCTGACCGGTCTGACCGGCAGCCTGGAACAGGTCAAGGCGGCGGCCAAGGCCTATCGCGTCTACTTTGCCAAGAATCCGCCCGACGAAGAGGGGGATTATTTCATGGATCATTCCTCGTTCGTCTATTTGATGGGGCCGGACGGCAAATATCTGCATCATTTCTCGCCCATGACCACGCCGGAGGATATGGCGGCGAAGGTCCGCGCGGTCATTTCCGGCGGCTAAACCCGCATTCTTTTGGCCGGAATGGCGCCAACAACCCGGCCAAAATGGTGCCGGCAATGGCCCCCTCAAGATGAAGGCCGGCTTTGAGTAATCGGGCGCGGATCCATCCTAGGGAATGCCGGCTTACGGCAATTGGGCCGCACCTTGATAGAATTCAAATATTTCCCAAGCTGGCGTCAAAGATGTCAATCCGATTCTAGACAGTATTGATGAATCACTAAGACAACGCAATTCAACTTATGGGAGATTCCATTTCTTAAGGTTTTATGAAGATGTTCATAGTAATCATAGAATCTATTTACTTTTTCTATGGACATGATCAGGCCGCAGCATGACGGGTCGTGAATTAATATCTCGGCGCTTCTTTAATTTCCTGGATTGGTTCATTCCGGAAGAATCGAGAGAAAGCGAAGAGGAGCATCGCCGGCTACGCGCTTTTGTGATTAGTCACATCTGTGGTCCGTGCTTTGGCGCCGTCATCGCATTGTCCGTTATCGTCCAATTTCCAGGCATTGTCGCATGGGCTTTGCTGGTGGCAATTCTGGTATTTTTGATATTCCCTTTCCTATTGCGCTGGACCAAGGCCAAACGCGAAGTCTGCCTGGCGTCGCTGTTACACTTCGTAGCCGTGATTTTTTGCGCATCCTACCAATACGGCGGCGTGCCCTCCCCGGTCCTATCATGGACCCTGACGGTGCCGATCGTTGCCATGTTCTTCGTCGACGGCGCCTATCGCGTGATCGGTATATTGAGCATTGTCCTCGGCTTCGCCGTGTTCGGCGGCCTCTATATTTCGGGCCATGAATTCCCCAATAATTTTGGCAGCGGCGATACAGGCATGATCACGTTGATCCTGCTGATCTGCGCCACCGGCTACGTCACTGCAATGTCGATGACTTACAGCGGGCTTTACGAATTCTCCATTGCCAGGATCAGTCTGGCCAAGGATGCAGCCGAGGCTGCCACCCTGGCCAAGTCCGAACTTTTGCGGCAGGCGCGAACGGCGGACCGTTCCAAGCGTGCGGCGGACGCCGCCAACGAGAGCAAATCACAGTTTCTGGCTTCAATGAGCCACGAAATCAGAACCCCCATGAACGGCGTTGTCGGCTTGTCCGCTCTGTTGAGCGAAACAGGCCTGAACCAGGAACAAACGCAATATGTGGATGCCATCAGGCAATCAGCCGATGCGCTGACCTCCATCCTCAATGACATCCTGGATTTCTCGAAGCTGGAAGCCGGTAAGCTGGAGCTTGATATTGTCGATTTCGATCTGCGGCAGGTCGTGCAAAGTGTCGCGAACCTGTTGGGGCCGCAGGTCATGGCCAAAGGCCTGGAATTCAACATCGCGGTGGCGCCAGACGTACCCGGCATCATCAATGGCGACCCAGGCAGAATACGGCAAATTCTGCTCAATCTGACGGGCAATGCCTTGAAATTCACCAATACCGGAGCGATCGGAATTTCGGTCGATATGCAGCATTGCGATAGTGCGGATGTGCTCCTGCGGTTCGCTGTCACCGACACTGGCATTGGTGTGCCGGAAGGTGTTCAGCCCAAGCTGTTTGACAAATTTATCCAAGCCGATGCCACGATCACGCACAGCTTTGGCGGCACCGGCCTGGGGCTGGCAATCTGCAAACAGCTTGTGGAATTGATCGGCGGCGAGATTGGCATGAACAGCAAGGTAGGCGAAGGCACCACCGTTTGGTTTACCGGTGACTTCCGCCGCCAATCAAAAGCCGCCAATTTATCCGCGATCATGCCCTTGGCGCAGCATGCGGTTGGCCGGTCACGTCATCTAAGGATTCTGGTCGTAGAGGACAACCATGTAAATCAACTGCTGACCACGAGAACATTACAAAAGCTGGAACACAGTACCGACGTTGCCTGCAATGGTATTGAGGCAATCGAGGCGGTTGAAGCGGAACCGTTTGATTTGATCTTGATGGACGTCAACATGCCCGAGATGTCCGGCATCGAGGCAACCAAAATAATCCGCCGCATGCCAGGTGAGCGGGGACAGATACCAATCATCGCATTGACCGCGAATGCCATGAAGGGCGACAAGGAACGGTTTCTTGCCGCCGGCATGAGCGACTATGTCTCAAAACCGCTGGATCGCGACAGATTGATTGCCGCGGTGAACAATTGGGGCAGGCGAAAACATCAGCCCAGCCCCAATTCGTCTGTCACTGCCGAAGATGATTCTGACATGGGTATCGTTGATCATCGCGAAACCGAAATCGAGAGCGGCGCGGATGCGGCGGCCATCCTTGATCACAAAGTTCTCGATGAATGGCGGGAGATGCTGCCGGAGGAACAATTTACCGAGATCATCGAAGGTCAGATCCAGGGGGTCGAACAATGTCTTCAGGATCTGAAGATCGCGGTGGAGAATGGCGCGTTGGAGCAGATTGGCGAATTGGCGCACAATGCCAAAGGCGCCGGTGGCAGCCTGGGAATGCGGCAGGTTCAGGCCGCCGCCGCGGGTCTCGAAGCCGCCTGCCAACAAAACCGCAAGACAACCGCGCTCGAACTGGTACCGAATGTCGTAACCGCCCTGACAGAGGCCATCGAGGCGGTCGATGAACAATACCGCCCGCGATTGAGCGCATGAGTGCCCTAATGGATTATTCAGATAAAATTGGGGGCTCGGGTTGTTAAAGAATAAGAACGATTTAGCGGTTCTCGTGGTTGATGACGTGGTCCAGGCCAGGGATCTCACGCGCGCGCTGTTGAGTCATTTAGGCGTCTACTGGGTCTTTACAGCAAGTGATGGCCGCGAAGCCCGGGAATTTCTGAATCGTTCCGGCGCCATGATCGATCTCATTATCTGCGACTGGCGCATGCCGCGCATGTCGGGCCTGGAATTGCTGATAGAAGTTCGCGACGAATATCCCGATATGCCGTTCATGATGGTTACAGGCAATTCCGATATGGAATCGGTCAGTGCCGCCGCCCGGCACGACGTAAGTGCCTATATCCGGAAACCTTATTCACCGCAGCAGTTCAAGGAAAAACTGATGGCCGTGTTGGATAAGCTATGATCAACCTTGCTTCCGCCGACAGCGGCATCTCATCTGCATTGCGCCGCATCAATTTTCAGATGCTTTTTGTTGCATCGCAGCATGATCGCTGTTTAGATGAAACCGTCGGCTGATTGCGTCGGCTGTAACCAATGGGTAATGCTGCGTGATCTATCATATGCACGAGTTTCAGAAGTCGGCCATGGCGCCGCTTCGTTTCGCCGCTGAAGCCAATCAGGCGCTATTGCGCCATCCCATGAACCCGGTCAGCTATACGCCCATGGGCCGGGCCATGGCCGCATCGCTGGAAATATTCGAAGCAAACACCCGCGACTATCAAAAGCCGGCCTTTGGCCTGCACGCCACCACGATCGATGGTGAAGATGTTGCAGTGCACGAGGAGGTGGTTTCGCGCCTGCCGTTTGGTCAATTAAAGCGGTTTGTCCGCGCCGGTGACGAGGAAGGCGCTTTCGGCCATCCCCGGTTGTTGATCGTTGCCCCCTTGAGCGGCCATTACGCCACTTTGTTGCGCGACACGGTGCGCGCCATGCTGCCCGATCATGATGTCTACATCACCGACTGGCGGGATGCGGCCCTGGTGCCCTTGCTTGAAGGCGGCTTTGATCTGGATGACTACATTGACTATTTGATGGAGTTTCTAGCCGTTGTCGGGCCTGGCTGTCATGCCCTGGCGGTTTGCCAGCCATCGGTGCCCCTATTGGCGGCGGTCTCGTTTCTGGCGGCGGCGGGTGATGAAATCGTGCCCCGCAGCATGACCTTGATGGGCGGACCGATCGATACCCGGATCAATCCGACGACGCCCAATGATCTGGCCCAGAACCACTCCCTGGATTGGTTCGAACGGACCGTGGTCCAGCGGGTACCGGCACCTAATCCCGGCTTCATGCGGCGGGTCTACCCCGGTTTTGTTCAACTGTCCGGCTTCATGACCATGAACCTGGACCGTCACGTGGGCGCCCATATGCGGCTGTACCACAATCTGTTGCGGGGCGATGGTGACAGCGCCGATCAACACCGGGCCTTTTATGACGAATACCGGGCGGTGATGGATCTGCCGGCGGAATATTATCTGCAGACCGTGCAGAAGGTTTTTCAGGAACATCAATTGGCCGTGGGCACCTTCCATCATCGCGGCGAATTGGTCGATCCGGGCGCCATTACCAACTGCGCCCTGATGACGGTCGAGGGCGGCAAGGACGATATCTCCGGCGTCGGCCAGACCAGGGCGGCCCAGGATCTGTGCCATGCCCTGCCCGATGACATGCGCGAGCATTATGAACAGCCCGATGTGGGCCATTACGGCGTCTTCAACGGCCGCCGCTGGCGCCAGGAAATCGCGCCGCGCATCAAGACCTTCATTGCCCGCCATGGCGGCTGAGGACACAGCGTCGGATAAACCCTTTTGGCAGCGCAAGACGCTCGACCAGATGTCCCAGGAAGAATGGGAATCGCTGTGCGATGGCTGCGCCAAATGCTGCCTGCATAAGCTGGAAGATATCGATACGGGCGAGTTGGCCTTTACCAACGTGGCCTGCCGGCTGTTGGATATTGGCGTCTGCAGCTGCGGCAATTATGAACGCCGCTCCACCCTGGAGCCCGACTGCGTGGTGTTGAATCCAAAGAATGTCAGTGAACTGGCCTGGATGCCGTCAACCTGTGCCTATCGAATGCTGGCGGAGGGAAAACCCCTGGCCTATTGGCACCCCCTGGTCAGCGGGGACCCGGATAGTGTACACCGGGCGGGTATTTCGGTTCGCGGCCGTTGCGTTAGCGAGCGGCATGCCGGACCATTGGAACACCACGTTCTGGACCACGAACCCTAGGCCATGGAGCCCATATATGAGCGATCCCCTTTCCGGCGTCTGGAGCGCCGCCGTAACCCCGCAGCGTGATGATCTCTCGGTCGATCTGGACAAAATGGTGGCGCACCATAAATGGCTGCTTGCCAATGGCTGTGACGGCATTGCGGTGCTGGGCACCACGGGCGAGGCGAATTCGTTCTCTGTCGCCGAACGCCTGGATGTCATCGCCGCCGCCGCCAACGCAGGCATCGCCAAGGATAAGCTGATGATCGGCACCGGCTGTTGCGCCCTGCCCGATACCATTGAGTTGACCAAAGCAGCCCTGGATGCGGGCTTCGATCAGATCCTGATGTTGCCCCCCTTCTATTACAAGGGCATAGGCGATGACGGTCTGTTCGCCTGTTACGATCAGGTCGTCCAAAGCCTGGGCGATGACCGCATGCGCATCGTGGTCTACGACTTCCCCGCCATGACCGGTCTGGAAATCGGCACGGATCTGCTGGTGCGCCTGAACAAGGCCTATCCCAAGACTGTGGTCGGGGTGAAGGATTCCTCGGGCAACTGGGATGATATGCAGGCCGTTGCCCGCGCCATCCCCGGCTTCCGCACCTTCGCGGGGACTGAATTGTATCTGCTGGACACTCTGAAAGAGGGCGGCGCAGGCTGCATCACGGCGTCGGGCAATGCCACCTCGCATCTGTGTCAGTTGGTCTATGCCGCGCATCTGGCCGGCGATGCCGCAGGCGCGGAAGCGGCGCAGGAGACCGCGTCGGCGGCCCGGAAAATGCTGCAGGCCTTTGGCTTTGTACCGGGTATGAAGGAATTGATGGCGCAGAATACTGGCGATACCGCTTGGCGCAACATGCGCCCGCCCATGCTGCCCCTTTCGACGGAGGCTGTCGCGGCCCTGGACCAGGCTTGCCGTGATCTTGGCTTCACCCTGGCCGAGGCTGCCTAGAGCCTCCCGACAATGAGCGGCGAACGGCGGACGGCGATTGTCACGGGGGCGGCCAACGGGATCGGCCGGGCGACGGCTTTACGGCTGGCGAAAACCGGCTTCGATCTCTGTCTCGTGGACAAGGATGGAGAGGCTCTGCGGCAGGTCGCTAAATCAATTGCAGAGGCCGGCGGTAGCGTTATTGTCGAGATGGCGGACGTGATGCAACGATCCGAAGTCGAGGGCTTTGCCGAGGCTGCCTTAAAAAAATATGGCCGCATTGACGCGCTTGCCAATATAGCCGGCGGCGCAGGCCCGAAGAGCATGCATCAAATCGATGAAATTTCAGATGCTGATTGGGATCTGGTTATCAATCTCAATCTTAGAAGCACCTATTGGGCCTGTCAGGCGGTGATACCGGCCATGCGCGCGCAATCCCATGGCCGCATTGTCAATATGTCATCCACCGCCGCCCACGGCAGAATTGGACCGGTCGGCACCGCCGGCGCCCGGCTGGTCTATGCCACCGCAAAAGCGGGAATTCTCGGCTTCACCCATCAATTGGCCAAGGACGTGGCCGAATTCGGCATCACCGTCAACGCGGTCCTGCCATGGCTGATCCTAAGTGAGCCCGGCTCCCGCATCCGCAATCGTTTCGAGGCGCTGGAACCCGCCGGCAGAGAGCAGATCTTGAACCTATCGCCCATGCACCGGGCCGGCGAAGCGGACGAGGTTGCCGCCGCCATCGAATTCCTATTCTCGGAACAAGCCGGCTATATCTCGGGCGTGGAACTGCCTATTGATGGCGCCTATCTCGTGGGCTAGCGCATTTTAGATATTCATCGCAGCGCCATGCCGCCAGCGATAACGCCCCTCGGGCAAAAATCAACTCCGGTCACCGACAACGACGCGCGGCTTTGCCCCTAGGTCTGCAATTTCGCAGCGTTGACCGTAACCATGCCCTGACCGGTCGGCAGCTCCAGAATGGGATGGTCATGCGCCGTCCACCAACCCATTAAGGCTTCCGCCAGTTCAAGCTGCTCCTTACGGCCAAAGTCATCCATCAAGACGATCGCGCCATCCGACAATCGAGGGCCAAGGAAATCAAGCGCCGCCACTTCCGCCTTGGCCGCGTTCAAATCCAGATGCAGCAAGGCAATTTGTTTCGGCGCCCGCTCCGCCAGAATGTCCGGCACCACGCCTTTGACAACATCCACATTTTGATAGTGGGCAAACCGGGCACAAACTGCGTCATAGGTTCCGTCCCATTCATAGCCGTCACTCACGGTTGAGCGCTCCATTTCGCTGGACCAGTCATCGGGCAGGCCGGCGAAGGTGTCATATAAATAGAACCGGCGGTCGATCTCGTTCCAATCCAGATAGTCGGTCAACATCGCCGAATAAAGGCCCTTGTACACGCCGCACTCGACAAAATCACCGGGGACATTCAAGGCCGTTCGGCCACACCAGGCCAGGGTATGCAGCCGCCAGAGTTTTGCCTCGTCTTCTGGAATATTCTTGTCCGCCGCCGCCGAAAAAGCATTCATGAATTTTTCGTCGTACAGAAAGCTCAGGTTCCGGTTGAGCGCGATAAGATTGTCGGAAAAGAAGCTGGGGGCCTTGGCCTCCTGAAACAGTTTCTGCAACGCCGCCAAATGCTCGGTCATCAACCGGTGTTCGACATCCCCCCGCAGTCCATAAAAGCTCATCGCCCGTTTTCCTTTTCCAATGGCACCTCAGGCCCGGATATCATTGCAAATGGCATAGACGGCCTCGTTGATGGCATCCCGCGTCTCTAGGGCGGCGGCCCGGGCCGCTTCGGAATAGTCCGTGCCGGACCCGGCATAGATCACCGCGCGCGAAGAATTGATAATGACGCCGCCGCCCCGGGCACTTTCGATCAGCGCCGGAATATCACCACCCTGGGCGCCGACACCGGGGATTAGCAGCGTCATGGCACCAACAATGCTCCGAATGCGGCGCAGCTCGTCAGGGTGAGTGGCGCCGGCAACCAGAAGAATATTGCCGTGCATGTTCCACTCACCAGCGGCTTTACGCGCCACCACTTCGTAGACCGTTTCGCCGTTCTGGGAGACGATGTTTTGAATTTCCGCGCTGCCGGGGTTCGAGGTGCGGCACAGAATAATGATGCCCTTGTCCTTGTAGTCCAGGAACGGCTGCAGGGAATCCAGGCCAAAATAGGGGTTCACCGTCAAGGCATCGGCGCCATAAATATCGAACGCTTCCTCTGCATACATTTTCGAGGTGGAGGTAATATCGGCCCGTTTGGCATCCAAGATCACCGGGATTTCGGTGTTTTCATGAATGTATTCGATCAGGCGCCACAGCTGTTCTTCCGCCCCCTGCGCCGCAAAATAGGCGATCTGCGGCTTGAAGGCCAAAACCAGGTCATGGGTCGCATCAACAATACCCGTGCAGAACTGAAATATGCCATCGGGCTCGCCCGCCAGATGTTTCGGCATGCGGGCCGGGTCCGGGTCAAGGCCGACACACAAAAGGCTCTTGTTCTGCTTTTCAGCGGCGGCGACGCGGTCCAGGAAATCCACCATGGGGCTGCTTACTCCGGCACCATTGACCAGGCGGCAACGGCGCGGTTGCGGCATTTATCGCCATAAGTTACCGCCTTGGCCGAGGAGGAGATGCCGTCCAGGCCGCGCTTGTAAACACCTTGGACAATGGCCGCCAGACGGAACAGTTGAAATACCTTGTAAAAGGTCCAGTCGGGGATGCCGTCACGGTTGGTCAGGTCGCAATAGCGGGCGACGAATTCATCTTCGGTGGGCAGGCCCGGCAGTAATTCCAGCAGCTCTCCGGTGCCCATGAAACATGCGACATAACAATACGCCAGATCCGCCAAGGGGTGGCCCAGGGTGGACAATTCCCAATCCAGCACGGCGACGATGCGCGGCTTGGTCGGGTGAATGATATTATTGCCCAGCCGATAGTCGCCATGCACCAGGGTGGTGGTGCCGTCCTGCGGCACATTCTTGGGCAGCCATTCCATCAGTTTGGTCATGGCCTCGATATCGTCGGTTTGCGAGGCGAGATACTGCTTGGTCCAGCGGTTTATCTGACGCTCGTAATAATTGCCGGGCCGGCCAAAATCACCCAGGCCCACCGCCTCGTAGTCCACCGCATGAAAGGCCGCCAGAACCTCCAGCAGATGGTCATAGACCGCGCCACGGTCGGCCGCGCTGAAGGCTGGCGCGAACTGATCGTCCAGGACCCGGCCATCCACCTTGTCCATGACGAAAAAGGCGGTGCCCAAAATGCTCTCGTCCTCACATAAAAGGTGGGTCTTGGGCACGGGCACATCGGTGTCGCCCAGGGCGGTCATGATCCGGTATTCCCGGTCGACGGCATGGGCCGAAGGCAGCAAGGTCCCGGGCGGTTTCTTACGCAGCACGAATTCCCGGCCGCCAGTGGAGATCATGTAGGTCGGGTTGGACTGACCGACGGCGAACTGGAACATCGTGATATCGTCGCCAATACCTGCCATGTTGTCGACCAGATAACGCCGCAGTTTCTCCTCATCCAGGCGGTGCGCCTCGCGCACGGGGATGGTTTCGTTCTGATAGTCACTCATCTCGTTCATACTCTCTAACCAGCCAACTTCTCGACTTGTTTCCAGGCCGCCTGGGCCAGGGGACGGGCGCGGCGGCCCTGTTCCACGGCGTGTTCGCTGGCCGCCGTACCGTCTGCGGCCCGCTTGGCGATGCCTTGCAGAATAGCCGCCAAGCGGAACATATTGTAAGCAAAATACCATTCCAGGTCGGGAATTCCGTCGCGTCCCGTCAGCGCGCAATAGTGCGCGATATGCTGCGCCTCGGTCGGGATGCCCAGACCCTCGATATCCGCATCGGCGATGCCACGAAACAGATCCTTGTCCAGGCGCCAGCCCATCATGGTGTAGGTGAAATCCCCCACCGGATGCCCCAGGGTGGCCAGTTCCCAATCCAACAGAGCAATCACCTTGGGCTCGGTGGGGTGGAAAACCATGTTGTCCATGCGAAAATCGCCATGGATCAGGGTTGTTTCATCGCCGCTGGGAATATTTTTGGGCAGCCATTCAATCAGACGGTCCATTTCCGGGATCGTATCCATTTCCGAGATCCGGTAGGTCTTGCTCCAGCGATGGATCTGGCGCTCCCGGTATTCGCCCACCTTGCCGAAATCGTCCAGGCCGATGGCCGCATAATCGACCTTGTGCAGGGCGGCCATGGCCTCGTTCATGGAACGGTAGATCTGACCCCGTTCCTCGCGGTTCATCTCGGGCAGGGTGGAATCCCAGAGAATGCGGCCTTGCACCATCTCCATGATGTAAAAGATGGTGCCGATGACGTTTTCGTCTGCGCACATGCAATAGGTTCTGGGCGCGGGCACCTCCGTCTCGGCCAGGGCGGTGATAACCCGGTATTCCCGGTCCACGGCATGGGCCGAGGGCAGCAAAACGCCCGGCGGCTTGCGGCGCAGCACATAGGATTGGCCACCGGCATCGATGCGGTAGGTCGGATTGGACTGCCCGCCCTTGAACTGGCTCAACGCGATGTTGCCGGAGAAACCTTCCACATGTTCTTGCATGTAGGATTGCAGCCGGGCCACGTCGATCTTGTGTTGCTCCAGGACATCCTGGGTGCCGGCAAATTGTGATTGAAGGTCGCTCATGACATTGGCTCTCCCGCCCCTGACTCATACAGTGCTGTACCACATGAGCGCAGTCTAGAGCATGATGGGGCCGGGTTCACACAGTTTGAGAGGAAAAAATTTGCGCCGTTGGCGGCGCGAAGCACGGCGTGCTAGCCTTGATTTCCCATTCAGGGACCGGGTGTATGCGTATGGCCGTAGCGGAACAGACAGCGCTCGACACCAGCGGCCGGGTTGCCCTGCTGGCATCCTGCGTGCTGGTCGTCTTCCTGCTCGCCATGACCATCACCATCGCCAACGTCTCGTTGCCGCAGATCAAGGGCGCGATGTCGGCGACCCGGGATCAGGTTGCCTGGGTGGTGACCTCGTATCTGGTTGTCAATGCGGTCGGTCTGCCGGCGACCGGCTGGCTAAACGATCGTTTTGGCGCGCGCCGCCTGATTGTCTGGGGGACGATCGGTTTTTCCCTTGCCACGCTGGGCTGCGCCATGGCGCCAAACCTGGAAACGCTGGTATTTTTTCGTGCCATGCAAGGCTTGTTCGGGGCGCCGCTGACACCCCTGACCATGGCGCTGGTAATGGCCGCGTATCCGCGCGAGAAGCATGGCGTGGTAACCTCGATCTTTGGCATCGGCGTCACCATTGGACCCATGATAGGTCCCTGGCTGGGCGGTATTCTGACCGAGGAATATGGCTGGCGTTCGGTGTTTTATTTCTGCCTGCCGTTCGCCACCGTGGCCTGCATGGCCGTCATCGCCGTGATCCCCCACGATAAGCCGGCAGCGCGCAACCGCCTGGATTTACGCGGCTTTATCTTTCTCTCCATTGCGATCGCCTGTTTCCAATTGATGGTGGATCGGGGCGAGCGCAACGATTGGTTCGACTCAACTGAAATTACCCTCGAATGCCTGGCCGGCGTCGCCTGCCTATACCTGTTCGTCGTCCATAGCCTGACCTGGCGCCAGCCCTACATTGATCTGCGCGTTCTGGCCAACCGTGACCTGGTCGTCGGACTGTTACTGGTGGCCGCCTTCGGGATGTTAAGCTATTCGCCCCTGGTGCTGTTGCCCAACATGCTGCAGAACCTGCGCGGCTACCCAGAGGACACCATCGGCGTGCTGCTGGCCATTCGCGGCCTGGGCATGATGCTGGGGTTTGTCACCCTGCTGTGGGGGTCGCGCTATGATCCGCGGATCTGGCTGACCTTGGGCTTTGGCGCGCAAATCTGGGCCGGCTGGGCGATGGCCAGCTTCGACATCAACGTGACCTATTCCCAGCTCGCCTGGACCGGTTTCGTTTCCGGCCTGGGCATCGGCTTTGTCTGGGTGCCATTGCTGGTGATCAACATGGGCGCGGTGACGCCGGATAAATTTCCATTGGTCAGCTCGCTGTTTCATCTGCTGCGTCTGTTCGGCAGCTCGGTGCATATCTCGCTATCGGTGGCGGTGGCGCTTAGAACCTCGAAAATATCCTTCGCCGAGATCGCCGAACGGGTCCAACCGGGCCGCCCGGCGCTGTGGAACATCGAGACCGCCGCACCCAGCGTGCAACAAGCCCTGCCCATGGTGCACGAGATCGGCCGCCAGGCCCAGATGATCGGCTATCTCAACGCCTTTTTGTTTTTCGGCCTGACTGCCCTGGTCGCCATGCCCCTAATCCTCGCCGTCCGCCCGCCCCGGCCGCAATAGAAAGCGATGGTTGGATACGACGGTGTTCCCCGACATTCCTCGATAGGGGTAGCGTCCCTTTTTATTCCTTTTTATTCGTCCTTTTTATTCGTCGCCTAGGACCCAGGGCTGCCCAGAACCAAGCCAAAGACTTACTACAGATATCCAATTCGCCGACCACAACGACGGCAAACCATGATCTGCGGAACCGGGTCAGGAAAAGCGGTTCACCAACGCCACCCCGATAACCGAGACGATCATGCCGATCAAGGCCACGGGACCGAAGGTTTCGTTAAACATGAAATACGCGAAGATAGCCGCCACGGGCGGAACAAGGAAAAACAGACTGGAAACACGGGCCGCTTGGCCTCGACGAATGAGATAGAGCAACAAAATAATCGCCCCAAGGGACAGAACAAAGGTCAACCAGACGAACGCGAATATAAACTCTCCCGTCCAATCGATCACACCCGTTTCCAACCAAGCGGAGACGGCCCACATGGCGGCGGCAGCGGCGGCTGTTTGTACCGCCGTGCCCGTGCGCAGGTCCATTTCCTCGCAGAATTTCTTTTGATAGATCACGCCAATACTCAGGCCCAATAGAGCGCAGACCGAGAGTGACATGCCCAGTGGTGTGCCAACCCCGAGCTCTAGTTTGCGCCAAACCACCATGGCGACCCCGCCCAGCCCCAGCGCGAACCCTAACCATTGCCGGGCTGACGTCCTCTCGCCTAGAACCGAAACGGCGATGATCGCTACCAAGACTGGCTGCAAACCATTGATCAAGGCGGTAACACTGGCATCAACGCCCAGACTAATGGCGAAGAAAACGCATCCCAGGTTGACGGCTTGCATCAACAAGCCAACGACGACCAGATGCAGGTAGGCTTTGGCTGATTTCGGCCAGGGCGCTCGCGTGAGCATGGCAACTACAACCAGAATGGCCGCCACCAGAGTGCAGCGATAGGCAAGAAAAGTTGCCGGTTCGGCAAAGGGCAGGCCAAATTTCGCGCCGAGGAATCCCGTGCTCCACAATACCACCAAAACCCCAGGCATGGCGGCGTACCAAACGCGGGACGCCTGCAAGTCGGCTTTCCAAATGATAGCTCTCCCTTCGCTAAAATTATCACTGAAAGCATTGGTGAAAGCTAGATATGGCGATGACTGCTAATGATGCAGTGGACGTCGCCCATTCTCCGGCATCTTCCTCAGAAAATCCGTTTGGCGAACTCGACCGTCTCTGCGTATTAGGAAATTCTAACAGTCTCCTGTTGGCACATATGGTCGGTCATCGCCTCTGACCGCAGTTTCCGCTAATACTCCAGCTTCGAGCATTGCCGGGATATTCGGCGACCATCGACAATGACCCGACTCGGAAGTCTGAACGACTGATGAATGGTCATCATCGCCGTGGTGTTTCTTCTTCCGACTCTTTTCCTTCCCGTCGTCTGGGAGCCCGAACTGGTATGGGATGCCGCGTCTTAATGATTACCAAGCCCTCTTGGCCTCGTCCTCATCGGCGTTGCGGTGACAGGCGACACAGTTGCCGTAGCCGAGAGATCGATTTGCTATTAGTTTGAGTTTCCGCATGGGATGCATTGAACAGCTCTTGCCGTCAGCATCTAGCTGCCAAAACACGGCTTTCGAAAGCCGACGGGTAAGGGGCGTTCAAATCGACCTGGAGAGACGGATTGAAAGATTCGGAGATTTTATACGACGTTCTGATTTTCCTGGTAGCCGCCGTTGTTGTGGTGCCGGCGTTTCGACGCCTACGGACGAGTCCTGTACTTGGTTATCTCGCAGCGGGCATCCTTGTCGGCCCACACGGACTAGCGGTTATCAGAGATTCGGAGAGCGCGCATACACTGGCGGAATTCGGCGTCGTATTTCTTCTCTTCATGATTGGTCTGGAATTCTCGGCGGAGCGTTTGCGCGCATTGGGCCACTACGTTTTCGGCCTTGGCGCATTGCAGGTAACCGTTACGGGTTGTCTTATCGGCGGTGTTGCCTGGGCTCTTGGCGCAACCGAAGAAGCGGCAATAATCATTGGCGGTGGCTTGGCGCTTTCGTCTACGGCATTTGTTCTCCAGCTTTTGATCGAGAGGGGCGAACGAGCAACATCATTCGGAAATATTTCGTTCGCTGTACTGCTTTTTCAAGACCTTGCCATAGTACCCCTCCTGATGCTGGTTAGCCTGCTCGGCGAAGGGGAAGGAACGTTCATTACGGCCATGGGTATGGCGGTCGTGAAGGCGGCTGTGGCGCTGCTTCTGGTTGTCGGCGTCGGACGCCTAATTTTGCGGCCTGTCTACCGAATTATCGCCGAGACACGGAGCTCCGAGCTCTTTGTGGCGACCACTTTGCTCGTTATTCTTGGGACCGGCTGGCTAATGTCGCTCGTAGGCATATCGATGGTATTGGGCGCTTTCCTCGCTGGTATTCTCTTGTCCGAGACCGAGTATCGGCATCAAGTCGAGGCGGACATCCGACCATTTCGCGGAATACTTCTTGGCTTGTTTTTTATGTCGGTTGGCATGTCTATCGACATCGCCCTAATTTGGAGCGAACTGGCACAAATCACATTGCTTGTTATTGGCCTCATGGTCGGCAAGAGCATTGTGACAGCTGCGCTGTGCCGAGGATTTGGATTGCCGGTAAGCGTTTCCGTGCGGGTTGGGCTGCTTCTTTCACAGGGGGGAGAATTCGGATTTATCCTTTTTCTGACCGCAAGCACGCTGGGCCTTCTTGCTGCGGAAACCACGCAGATACTTCTCGCCAGCGTCGCATTGACAATGGTGGCTACCCCGCTCATGGCTTATGCAGGCAGTCAGTTTTCCTCATTCTGGGCAAGACATGAAAAAGTGTCCGTTGCGGGTGTCGAGCAGATAGGAGAAGACCTGCACGACCATGTCCTGATCGCGGGTTTTGGGAGGGTTGGCCAAACTGTGGCGAAGATGCTCTCGGCAGGCGGCATCTCATATGCGGCTCTTGATTTGGACGCTACCCGGATCGCGGCATGCCGCGCCAAGGGCATGCCTGTTTTCTTTGGGGACGCAGGTCAGATCGAAATCCTGAGTTCTGCGGGAGCGAGCCGAGCGAGGGGCGCGGTAGTGACAATTGATCAACCTGCGACGGCGGACGGTATTGTGGCTGCTCTACATGAATTTTTCCCAGATTTGCCAATTTTTGTTCGGGCGCAAGATTTGCTTCATGGTCGCCGTCTAGAAACGGAGGGAGCAATTCAGGCCGTCCCAGAAACTCTTGAGGCAAGCCTTCAATTGGGCGCAATAGCGATGACCTCAATGGGCACAAATTCTGATGAGGTTGTGGAAATAGTGGAGGAGCTTCGTAGCGACGACTACATAAAATTGGGCGAGATTATTCATGGCTAAAAGGATAACATTGATCATCCGACCCGCCGTTTTGGCGCTCGGCTACCCGGCTGCAATCACTCCTCCAGCGTCACCGGGGTAATAAAGTTAGGTGGCTTAACGGCCAGCACGGAACAACTGATTTGGCTCAGAATGGTCTCGGCCGTATTGCCCATAATCAAACCCGGAATACCGGTGCGCGCCACAGTTCCCATGACAATAAGGTCGACCTTCAGTTTGGAAGCAAATGACGGAATGACTTTCCCGGCCCTCCCTTTCGGCACATGGGTCTTCGGTTTAACAGCGTCGTAGGTCTTAGACCCGATCCACTTTCTTGCCTTGCGCAGCAAACGGTCGAGCCAATAACGATGCCCAAGGCGTACCTTGCTTACGTAGGATTCTACTTCTTCTTTGACAATCGCAGTACGCCCGCTTTTCATCAGGTCCTCACCAAACGCCTCCCAAGCGTGCACAACATGGAACTCGCTACGCTCTAAAAACGCAAGCGATCCCGCCAACTCCAGTATCATCCGATTTAGAGGTTCGGCGGCGTCCTCATTGGGCGGATCGAGTTCGTCGAAATCAACGGCAGCCAATATGCGCCGGATCTGAGTGGGCTCAGGTGACTTGATGATCCATACGGGGCAGGGACATTTGCGAAGCAGGTGCATGTCGGTCGTGTCGAACAGCCAATCCAAAGCACCGCCGTTGCCTTCTGCTGACTTGACGACCAAATCCCGCCCATTGCGCAAGACATCGCGAATGATCTCCAGAAACGGAGTGCCCTCCACGACCTTGGTCTCAATTTCTACCCGCCCCGCAGCCCATTCGCTCAGCCTGTCCAGCCCCGCCATAAGCTCTTCGATTTGGATCTGCGGGAGCATGTGGGGCGCCAGGCGTGTCAAATAGTGCGGCATTCTTTCCGCCACTAGGATCACCGTCAGCCAGGCATTATTCCTTTCTGCGAGGCCAACGGCATGGTGAAACGCCTTCAGGTCCTCTTCCGATGGATCCGCCACATAAAGAATATTCTTGAAACGTATAATTCCATACTTCACTACTTAACCAGCACCAGCCGAAAGAAGCCCGTTGCTAGCCAACCACGTCGAAAAAGAAAAAAGCCGCCAATCTCCGCGATGTGTCTCCTGACATTAGACGAGTTTAGCCGCACCCTTTCATCCAATCCATATATGGCAACGAGAAGTACTGATGTCGCCTGTTGGCACTTCTCGAGTATCAGGCGGCCCGAGGACTATTTCCGCTGATAACCTGACATTGAGCATTGCCAAAATATTTGGGGACCATCGACAATGACTCATATCGCAAAGGCACTAAATCTTGAGCAAGCCCGATTTTTGTGAAGCCGGCCACCCTGTCGTTGGATTAAGGTATCTCTGTATTCCAAAACTATAAGGCGGGGTTCGCTGGTACTGTCTTCATTCGCCATAGAAAGTACCGCCAAGCAACCAGGTTTCCTCATCGGTATTATTTCGAATTGGCAAGCTCATGGTTTCTATTTGAAGATGGCTGAATTCTGGATTACGCGGCGTCAGACGGAAAAATCCCGATGCGCCAGACGATGCGATACGGTTGCTGACCTGGATTAATTGCTCCGCATTCGCAGGATCAATAAAGTCCCGAAATTTCTGCCCCGTACGATCAATACGAAACCGCGAAACAATCTCTGTCCCCAACAGGCGGTAGCGCCAATCGGTGCCCGCATCGACCGGCTCCAAAACAAAAATGTATTTGGCAAGGCCAAGGCGCACCATTTCCAGGAGTTCGAATTCCCGCCAGAACGGCAAGCCTCGGGCGATGTTTCTTTTTTCTTCATAAAGTTCGAACAGGGCGTGAGCCAAGGGATTTTCCGGCGCATCTATTTCGAATAGCTCCAAGAATGGCAGGCCGGTTCCAATGTATTTATCGTCGCTATAAGGCAAATAATTAATCCTAGGGACGCAATAATTCTTTCCGAATTCGTAGAACCCAATTTATAGGTTGGCAGTTATCTACGCCATCAAGTGGTAACCAGCAATAGGTTTGGGAATGTGTTTGGTTTAGTCATGCGCCCAATAAAATAAGGGAAATCATCAGAATTCATCCTACACCGACGGCGTCTGGCACGCCCACACCCACTGGCATCTAGGTACTGAATATTAGAAATGGCTAACAGGCCGCTTATGGCACGAACCGCGCATAATAGGGCGTCTACTTCGTTTCCGCTATTCACCTGATATCAAGCATCGGTCGTCGGACCCGGGGCCAAAGTGGACGACCATATCAGTGTCGAGACCTGTTGGTCCTTCGGTGGGGATGCAGGGTCGAGGCGCTTGCGGTAGACTGAAAGCCCCGTTCGTCAATGAAGGAATGGTGAACATGCGTGTTTTCGTCACTGCCCATAAGAACCAAGATTTTACAGCGGAGGATTTTGCCGCGCACTTGAAGGCCGAAGAGGACCATTGCCTCGAACTCTACGCTGACGGATCCATGCGGGAAATATTGCGCCGCAGCGACGGCAAGGGGGCGATCCTTATCATGGACGTCGAAAGCGAGGAGCAGGCGCGAAAGATTTGTGCGGACTTGCCATACGCGAAACTCGGCATGTTGAGCTTCGATATCCATGGCACGCTACCGGGTTTGTGGCCTTTGATACCTTCATCTTGAGACTGACCCGGTTGCGCGCCAAGTTCGAGGGTCTGGAGTTGACTGTCTGTTACAGCACTTGATGAACGGACTAACCTCTCGACGATCCATTTCTCTGACCTGGTCACGAGTGAGACCGGATTGTTTGTCGCCCATCAAAATTTCAAGGTGGTCGGAAACCACGCACCACAGCGGATGCAATTCTCGGCGGGTAACATTCGAATCCGTCTGCTGTTCCGCGATGTATCGAATATTCGACTTCTGCGGCAGGCTTACGGCACCGTCACCCGGCCACCGCTGGCAACCAGCGTCTGCCCGGTGGTGTAGCTCGCCCGGTCCGACAGCAGGAACATCGTCATTTCGGCTATTTCCTCCGGCTGGCCGATCCGCTCGAGCGGCGTGCCATCGATCATGGCGGCGCGGCGCGCGGGATCCATGTTCTGGATCATGTCGGTTTCGATCAAACCTGGGGCGATCGTATTGATTCGCACCTCTGGCGCCAGGACGCCGGAAACATTTCGGACGAAGGCGATCACCGCTGCCTTCGAGGTGGCATAGGTAACGTTGCTGGGCCTGGGGCGGAGGCCCGCGATCGAGGCGATGCAGACGATCCGGCCATCGCCTCTGGCCTTCATGCCGTCCTTTACCGCCATTACCGGCAGATAAACCCCATCGACGTTGACCTTCATGATCCGCTGCCAGGCTTCATAGGGCGTCAGATCGGCGAGTCCGCGTTCGCCGATGCCGGCGTTACAAACCAGGATATCGACCGAACCCAGCGCTGCCTCGGTCTCACCAAGCATCGAATCTACCTGTTTCGTTTCCGAAACATCTCCCTGAACGGCAATCGCCTCCCCGCCAGCATTGGTGATCTGGGTCTGTACCGCCAACGCGGCTTGTTCGTCGTTCACATAATTTACCGCGACCTTGGCGCCTGCTTTACCGAGAAGCAGGCTGATCTCCCGCCCGATACCGCGCGACCCGCCAGTGACGAGTGCCGTCTTTCCGGCGATTCCATCGTTTGTCATGGCTTAAAATGTTCTCCATTAATCCGGCATTCTCCATTTGGATTGCCTCCCGTGAGGATACTGCCGCCGAAGGCGACTTTCCAACGAATTTCCGCCACGGGCACTCGTGGGATGCAGCGTGCCGGCCGCATGGATCGGTCAAACGAACTGGCCAAATCGCTGGGGGCGCCGTGCAGCAAAATTTCAGGTGCATCTGTCCCGCCGCCAGCCATACGTCTCGCCGCTCTGGAGTGGCTGCCGATCATACAGACACCGTTGCGAACGGCGGATCGCGCAGAACGTAAAGCAGGCCGAATAAGCGAGCAGGCCGGTTCCGGGAGCTCGACGGCGGACTGTCCGGTCATAATGCATTGGTCGGCACCAACCTGCCGGCATCTAGGTGTCATATATTATGCATTGCTAACAGTCTGGTTGTGGCACGACTCGAGCATCACCTTGCGTCAGGTCCATTTCCGGTATTCCCCCAGTAGCGACCATGACATCAAAAATTCTCCTTTCCGGGTTTGAAACAGTTCGTCGAATGTGCCGGAGTTTTCTATATCTGTCTCCTCAGGTCAGTTTGCGCACGTCGGTCAGGTGGCCCGTTACGGCGGCGGCGGCGGCCATCGCGGGGCTGATCAAATGGGTCCTCCCGCCGAACCCCTGCCAGCCCGCGAAGTTCCGGTTCGAGGTTGAAGCACAGCGTTCGCCCGGTTCCAGGTGATCAGCGTTCATCGCTATGCACATCGAACAGCCAGGTTCGCGCCATTCGAATCCAGCCTCGAGAAAGATTTTGTCCAGACCCTCTGACTCGGCCTCGATCTTGACCAGACCAGAGCCCGGCACGACGATGGCGTTGACGTTTGCAGCGACCTTGCGGCCCTTAGCGACTTCGGCGGCAACCCTCAAATCCTCGATCCGGCCGTTGGTACAGGAGCCGATAAAAACCCGGTCGATGGTGATCCCGGCCAATGGCTCACCGGCTTCGAGACCCATATAGGTCAGTGCCCGCTCCATCGAAGCCCGTTTGTCAGGTTCGGATACCGCTGTGGGATCAGGGACGGAGGCCGTGATCGGCAGCACATCCTCGGGACTGGTGCCCCAAGTGACGTGGGGCATTATTTCGCCGGCTTCGAGCGTCACTTTGGTATCGTAACGCGCTCCGGTATCGCTCGACAGTGTCTTCCAGTATTCGACAGCAGCGTCGAAATCGGCGCCCTGGGGCGCCATGGGCCGGCCCTTCATGTAAGCGAACGTGGTCTCGTCAGGCGCGATAAGGCCGGCCCGCGCACCCATTTCAATGCTCATATTGCACACCGTCATTCGGCCTTCCATAGATAGAGCGCTGATCGCCGGGCCGGCATACTCGATCACGTGTCCGGCGCCTCCCGCGGTGCCGACCTTGCCAATAATCGACAGGATTAGGTCCTTCGCCGAGCAACCTATCGGCAAATTTCCTTCGACGGTAACCTTCATGTTTTGAGAGCGCTGTTGGAACAGCGTTTGAGTTGCCAGCACATTCTCCACCTCCGTGATGCCAATCGCGAAGGCAAGCGCGCCGAAGGCGCCATGCGTGGCGGCGTGTGCGTCGCCGCAGGCGATGGTGGTGCCAGGTTGGCTGAAGCCTTGCTCCGGGCCGATGACGTGGACGATACCCTGGCGTGGATCGTTCATGTCGAAGAGAGGAACGCCGAAGGTTTCGCAGTTCTCTCTCAGCGTTTTGACCAGAAGCCGACTTCCCTTGTCATCTATGACCCGATTGCGACCGGTCGTCGGCACGGTGTGGTCTACAACGGCCAATGTTGCGTCGGGGCGCCGCACTTTGCGACCGCCTGCCCGCAGCCCTTCGAAAGCCTGCGGGCTGGTGAACTCATGCACAAGATGGCGATCGATGTAGAGATTCCAAAAGGCGTCCTGGAGCTCGTGGACGACGTGGCTTTCCCAAATCTTGTCGTACAACGTGTACGCATTTAGCATCGTGATGCCTCACCTCACTTCCTCCTCCAAATGTGCCTGGCCCTGAAGGCAGCGCCATTGCTTAGATTAGCAATCGAGCGGTCGTTTCTCCATCAACTTGGCTAGTGCGTCTCGATGTCTCGAATGTCGCCTTTTGGCACGAAGGGGGCCAAAACAGCACGAGCGGCGATTACCGCTTTGAACCCAGTAGCCGATTACTCGCCCAAACCGGCGCCCAAAGAACCATACCAACAAGCCAGCATCCGAAAACCCCGAACCATCGCAACAATCAATACTTTTTTGAATCACTCGTGACGAATCCGGGCTAGCGATCATATCTTGGCAGCTTGGCCAGCCAGATAAAGGGGATCGGCAGAACCGATAAAACCGTGAACAGTTTGAAGACGTTGATATAGCCGATCATGATCGCCTGCCGCCGGATTTCGCTGCCGGCCAGGGCCAGGCTGTTGATATCGGCAAAATCGAGCGGTCCGGTCACGCTGGGAAACAACAAGGATTTGTTGAACAGCGAGATGAATTCATTCAGGGCCATGGTGTTGATGAAGGTCGAACGCACGACGATGGCGATGCTGATCGAGATAAAAAGGCTGGCGGCGAAATTCCTTAACATGTGAAAGACCGCCGAAGCTTCATCCAGGCGTTCCGGCTTGACGGTCGAGAACATGATCAAGGTCAGCGGCACCCAGGACATGCCGATGCCGAAGCCCTGCAAGGTGCTGGTCCAGGCGATGTCCCAGTAAGTCATGTTGATATCAAGTTGCGACATCGCATAACCAGACAAGGCCTGACAGGTGAAGCCGATGGAAAGAGCCATCCGCGGGTCCCAGTTGGAAACACGGACGACGACAAACACCGCGGCGATACTGCCTATACCCCGGGTCGCCAGCAGCATGCCGATGGTCGAATCCGGATAGCCTCGCAGATCCTGCAACATGGTCGGAGTCAGCACCATCAGCGTGAAGTTCAACATGCCAAAAATAAAGGCCAGGCAAATGCCGACTGAATAGTTTCGGTTGTGAAACAGGCTGAAGCTGATAAACGGCTGCTTGCTAGTTAGGGAATGGATCACGAACAGGTAGATGGCGACGGCGGCGAGCGCCGCTTCAATGATCGTTTCCGTCGATTCGAACCAGGAATTACGCTCGCCGCGGCCAAACATCAACTGCATCGCGGCCAGCGCTATTGCCAAGGCGAGAAAGCCGGTCCAATCCAGGCGCCGCGGGGGTTCGGTGCGCTTTCGATCCCGGATGAAGAGAAATATTCCCAGCACCGTTAGCAGCGCAAACGGCACGATCAGAAAGAACGCCCAGCGCCAATTTTGCGCTTCGGCGACCGCGCCGCCTACGGTGGGGCCGATGATCGGCCCCAGGACCACGCCAAAGCCAAACAACGCAGTAACTAGGCTATGCTGTTCCCGGGGAAAAGTGTCGAGCAGCGTGGACTGGGCGATGGGCACCAAGGGTGCGCCGAACGCGCCTTGGGCGATGCGGTACAGCACGATGGCTTCCAACGACTCGGCCAGACCACAAAATATCGTTGCGATCGTGAAACCCAGGGCCGAGACCAGCATCACATTGCGCCGGCCAAAGCGGTTGGCCATCCAGCCGGAGATCGGGGTGACGACGGCAGTTGCCACCAAGTTGAACGTCACGACCCAGGCGATTTCTTCCGGCGATGCGGAAAATGTGCCGCGCATCTGCGGCAGCACGACATTGGCAATGGTCAAGGTCATGGCATAGAGCATCGTTGCCGACGACACCGTGACCAGGACCATATAGCGCTGGCCGGGTGACATCTCGGCCACGGTTGCATCTGCAATCACCATGGCGGCACTATAGCGGGTCGGAGTTGATTTCGGCGAAACCCAAATGTTCGGCTATACTGTTCGCCAGCAACAAGGTTGGGAGGTCGCGTGGTGACGAAACGTCTGTCCGAAGCCGAAGTCGCTCATTATTGCCAATATGAGAACATTTTCCGGGCGGCGCAATTTCATGCTCGTGGTGTCCTGAACATTGTCTGCTATTGATGCCGTGGACGGCTCCTGCTCGCTGGCATCTAGGTTCTATTTATTAGAAGTTTCTAACAGGCCGCTGATGGCACTCTTCAAGCATCAGGCTGCGTCAGGTTAGCGTCCGCCTATACCCCAAATTCGAGCGTTAGTTATGGTGACAGTTTAGTTATAGCAATAGTTTAATAGTCAAATTAACACAATCATCGATATGCGCCATGATCAAGCATGGCCCAATTAGCACGCGTCGTCGTATCAGGCGTTCAGCACCAAGTTGCCCAGCGAGGAAAGCGGCGCAAGGAGGTGCTTCTCAGTCCCGATGATTCCCCCACGGCGGGGGGGCAGGTTGAGGTAACCCCGATCCTACCTGCACTGTCCGACACATGTTACTGACAGGCAATATGCACTTCCCTTGACGCAAAACCCCGCTCTGGTAAGTTAGCTCTGAATACAAGATGCAATAATTGTGCGGGCTGGCGTTGTCTTTGGCGTTGCCGGCCCCGTGAAGGGAAGAGCGAATGGTTGGTATTACAGCGTACGGCGGCTATGTGCCCCGGCGGCGGCTGCCGCGAAGCGTGATTTTGGAGAACGTCAGCTGGTTTAACGGCGGCCTGAAGGCCTACAGCAAGGGCGAGCGCTCCATGTGCAATTGGGACGAGGATGCCCTGACCATGGCGGTCGAAGCATCCCGCGATTGCCTGGACAAGGCCCGGCCCGATGACATCAAGGCGATCTATCTGGCCTCGACCACGTTGCCGTTCACGGATCGGCAGAACTCGGGCATCCTGGGCACCGCCCTGAACCTGGGCCAGAACATGATGACCATGGACATCACCTCGTCCCAACGGGCCGCCACCTCCGGCCTGATCAATGCCTTGAGCGTGGCCAAGGGCACGGGCGGCAGCGCGCTGTTCGCGACCGGCGAACATCGCCGCAGCCAGACCGCCAACACCAACGAATTAATGTTCGGCGACGGCGGCGCGGCCCTGTTGCTGGGCAACGACGATGTGGTGGCTGAATTCGTCGGCGCCGGTCAGGTCGCCGTGGATTTCGTGGATCATTATCGCGGCCAGAACGCGGACTTCGACTATAACTGGGAAGAACGCTGGATCCGCGACGAAGGCTATATGAAGATCGTTCCTGGTGGGGTACAAGCCGCCCTGGACGAAACCGGCCTCAGCGCCGATGACATCGACCATTTCGTTATGCCCGGCACCATCCGCAACATCGCGGGCATGGTAGCCAAGGCATGCGGCATCAAGCCGGAAGCGGCGCGCGACAATCTGCATAATGTGATGGGCGAGTCGGGCACATCCCATGCCCTGGTCATGCTGGTGGATTGCCTGCAAGACGCCAAGCCGGGCGAGACCATCATGGTGATCGGTTGGGGTCAGGGCTGTGACGCCTTGGTCTTCCGCACCACGGACAAATTGTCCACCATGTCCAACCGGAAGGGCATCAAGGGCCATCTGGCCCATCGCAAGGAAGAAGGCAACTACAACAAGTTCCTGGCCTTCAACAATCTGGTGGAACAGGACGGCGGCCTGCGTTCGGAAACGGATAAGCAGACCGCGCTGACCACGTTGTACCGGAACAAGGAAATGGTCATCGGCTTCGTTGGCGGCAAGTGCGAGCAATGCGGCACCGTGCAGTATCCAAAAGCGCGGATATGCGTGAACCCGAATTGCGGCGCCATCAACACCCAGGAAGATCACCGGATGTCGGAGACCTCGGCCATGATCCAGTCCTGGACCGCTGATAATCTGACCTATGCGCCGGACCCGCCCCATCACTTCGGCATGGTCACGTTTGGCGAGGGCGGCCGCATGATGGCCGACTTCACGGACGTCGATGAAGGCGGCGTGGCGGTCGGCGACGAATTCCGCATGGTGTTCCGCATCAAGGCGGCCGACGAAAAGCGTAATTTCAACAAATATTTCTGGAAAGCGGCGCCGAAGATTTAGGCGCGATAAGGAGAACGAAAAATGGCCACAGGTATTAGAGATAAAGTCGCTATTCTTGGCATGGGTTGCTCGAAATTCGGGGAGCGTTGGGATTGCGATGCCGAAGATTTGATTGTCGAAGCCTATCAGGAAGCCCTGATCGACGCCGGCATCGAAACCAGCCAGATTGATGCGGCCTGGTTCGCCACCGCGATTGAGGAAGTGCACGTTGGTAAATCCGGCGTACCGCTGTCCGTGGCGCTACGCTTGCCCAACATCCCCGTCACCCGGGTTGAGAACTTTTGCGCCTCGGGCACGGAAGCCTTCCGCGGTGCGGTTTACGCGGTTGCCTCGGGTGCTGCCGATATCGCCTTGGCGGTTGGTGTCGAAAAACTGAAAGACACCGGCTATGGCGGCCTGCCCCAACGCGGTGCCGGGCCCCTCAATGACATGATCCGCAATAACGGTTCCGCGCCTGGCGGCTTCGCTCAGCTGGCCACCGCCTATTCGGAAAAGCATGGCGTTGACATGGAGACGGTGAAGAAAGCCATCGGCACCATTTCGGTGAAAAGCCACGCCAACGGCGCCAAGAACCCCAAGGCTCATCTGCAAAAAGAGATCCCCTTGGAAACAGTTCTGAACGCACCAATGATCGCGGCCCCCTTGGGTCTGTTCGATTGCTGCGGTGTCTCGGACGGTTCCGCCTGCGCCATCGTGACCACGCCGGAAATTGCCAAGGCATTGGGCAAGAACGACCGGATCACCGTTAAGGCCCTGCAACTGGCCGTGTCGAACGGTCAGGAATCAGGCCATAACTCCTGGGACGGCAGCTATTTCCTGACCACCCGCAAGGCCTCCGAGCGGGCCTATAAAGAGGCCGGAATCGAGAAGCCACGGGATCAGATCTCCATGTTCGAGTGCCATGACTGCTTCTCGATCACCGAGATGGTGACCATGGAGGATCTGTACATCTCCAACGAAGGCGAAGCCTGGCGCGACGTTCTCGACGGCTTCTACAATGCCGACGGCCAGGTACCATGCCAGATCGATGGCGGCCTGAAATGCTTTGGCCACCCGATCGGTGCTTCTGGCTTGCGGATGCTGTACGAAATGTACAACCAGCTGCTCGGCCGGGCCGGCCCGCGCCAGTTGAAGGATCCAACCTTCGGGATGACCCACAATCTTGGCGGTCAGCCCCATCAGAACGTCTCTTCAGTGGCCATTATCGGCCGCGAGGGCGCCTGATCCAAGACGGCTGAAGACACATTCGGAAAAGGGGACGCCGCGGCGTCCCCTTTTTTTGTCCTGAAAGCCTGTCGCCGCGATGGCCCAGCGGATGCCGTTCAGACGCTTTTGACGGGCGGTGATCGGTCGCGTTATATTGCTTCAAAATGTGATACTATATTCGGCAACTATTCCCCCGCATCCGGGCTTGTACCGCCTGATGCCTTAGTCTGGACGACCTAACCCAAAATGAAATCTCTGGCTCTGAGTATCAATCGCCGTTTTTTCTACGGCTGGGTCATTTTGGCCGTGGCCGCCCTGGGCATCTTTGTCTCCGGCCCCGGACAATCCCACACCTTCAGTGTCTTTCTGGTTCATATCCAGGCTGATCTGGGCCTGTCCGCCACCACCGTTTCATCCGCCTATGCCTTCGCCACCCTGGTTGCCGCCTTTGGATTACCCTGGATGGGGCGCTTGCTGGACCGGATTGGTCCACGCCGCATGCTGCTTGGTGTAAGCCTGTTGCTGGGTCTGGCCTGCGCGGCTTTTGGTGCCGCCGCCGGGTTTCTATGGCTGGCGGTCGGCTTTGCCGCCCTGCGCTTCCTGGGCCAGGGCAGTCTGATGCTGACCAGCTCCAATATGATTTCCCACTGGTTCGACCGCAAGCGCGGCTTTGCCCTGGGCCTCATGGCCATGGGTTTTTCCGCCTCCATGGCCGTGCATCCACCGCTGTCGCAATGGCTGATCGACACGGTCGGCTGGCGCGAGGCCTGGGTCTGGCTGGGGGTGAGCACCTGGGTGTTGATGATGCCGCCGGTGCTGTTCCTGGTTCACAATCGGCCCGAAGATCTCGGCCTGCTGCCCGATGGCGACGGGACGGCGGCAAGCAGCGAGGACACCACCGCGACCGCCGCCGCCGAAACTGGCCTGACCTTGCGCGAAGCCTTGGCGACCTCGACCTTCTGGATCCTTTGCGCCGGCCTGTTCGGGATGTCCATGCTGGTAACCTCGCTGCATTTCTTCCAGGTCTCGATCCTGACCACCCAAGGTCTGGGCGAAGCGGCGGCGGCGCGCATTTTTCCCATTTCGGCGCTGGTGATGATTATTGCCATTCCCTTGGTTGGCCGGGCCCTGGACCGTTTTCCAACCAAGCGGGTCTTCACCTTTGGCCTCGTCGTCATGATCACCTCGCTGACCAGTGCATCCCAGGTGCATGACCTGCCCACGGCAATAATCTATGCCGTCGCCTTCGGTCTGAACAATGGCTGCACCATGACCTTTTTCGGCTATGTCTGGCCGCGCTATTTTGGCCGCAAGCATTTGGGCGCCATTCAGGGCACTGGCCAGATGATCGCGGTTACCGGTGCCTCCATCGGCCCGATCCCCCTGGCCATCGCCTTCGATTTGTTGGGCAGCTACAGCGAGACCTTGCTGGCATTGGCGCTATACCCGGCAAGCTGCGCCATCATCGCATTGCTGTTCTTGAAGACGCCGGCGCGGCTTTTGGCGCAACAGCAGAGCGCGGAGCTAGAATAGCAAACGGCGGCGCCGCCCATCCAGGCCCGCGCCGCCGCTTCCCGTGCAGCTATGATCAGGCAGCCGCCTTGACCGCCGCGGCGGCCTTGTCCAGGGCTTGTGCCAGATCGGCGATGATATCGTCGATATGCTCAATGCCCACCGAAAGCCGCACATAGCCTTCATTGACGCCGGTGGCCAACTGCTCCTCCAGGGTCAATTGCGAATGGGTCGTCGTCGCCGGATGGATCGCCAGACTACGCGCATCGCCAATATTGGCCACGTGATAGAACAGCTCCAAGGCATCGATGAAGGCGCGCCCGGCCTCCAGGCCGCCCTTTAACTCGACGCCCACCAGACCGCCATAGCCGCCCTTTAGATAGGCATCGGCCCGCCGCCTCTCCTCGCCGCCCTGCAGGCTGGGATGGATCACCTTCGCCACCTCGTCATGACGGTTCAGATACTCGGTTACCGCATCAGCATTGCGGCAATGTTCCCGTATGCGAAGGGGCAATGTTTCCAGGCCTTGAATTGTCTGAAAGGCATTGAAGGGCGAGACCGCCGGGCCAAGGTCGCGCAACAGGGTAACCCGTGCTTTCAGGACATAGGCGATAGGCCCCAGGGGCTTGACCGCCTCAACCCAGACCGCGCCGTGATAGCTGGCATCGGGTTGATTCAATAGTGGCTGGCGTGCGGGGTGCGCCTCCCAATCGAAGCTACCGCTGTCCACGATCAAACCGCCAATCGAGGTGCCGTGTCCGCCGATATACTTGGTCGTCGAATAGACGATAACCGCGGCGCCGTGATCAAAGGGCCGGCAAATGATGGGAGCTGCCGTATTGTCCATGATCAGCGGAATGCCTAGCTCGCGCCCGATGTCAGAGACCTCTTGAATGGGAAAGACATGCAGCTTCGGGTTCGGCAGGGTCTCGGCATAGTAGGCGCGGGTTTTGTCATCCGTGGCCCGGCGGAAATTCTCCGGATCCGCAGGATCGACAAAGCGCACCTCGATACCCTGCTGCTTCAAGGTATTGGCAAACAGGTTCCAGGTACCACCGTACAGATCGGTGGAGCTGACCACGTTGTCGCCCACCTGGGCGATATTCTGGATCGACAAGGCGGAGGCCGCCTGCCCCGAGCTCACGGCCAGGGCCGCGACGCCGCCTTCCAGGGCCGCGATGCGCTGTTCCAGCACATCGTTGGTCGGGTTCATGATGCGGGTATAGATATTGCCCAGTTCCTTGAGGCCAAACAGGTTGGCGGCATGCTCGGCGCTATCGAATTGATACGACGTGGTTTGATAGATCGGCACCGCGACGGCGCCCGTGGTGGGGTCTGCCCGATAGCCCGCGTGCAGGGCCAGGGTTTCCGGGTTTTTACTTTCAGTCATTGTCGTCTCCTATCACTGTCCATGCCAGCCCGGTTCCAAACAAAAAAACCGCCACAGCGTTGGCTGGGCGGTTGGTACCGACCGGTTTAGCTGTATTTTTACTGCGCCCGCAAGCTGGCTCAAATCGGCGCGAAAAGGATAATAGGCTGCGTCAGAATGCCGCGTCAACTATTATTTTAAACATACTCATATCTTTATATATGTCCGCGCCGAAAGCCCCGTTGGATTGCCCGCCGCATGGGTCTATGGTGTCGAGATGTAAGATATTTTTGTTTTGAGGACAATTGCGGCAATGGATTTCCCCTACACGGACGAGATGCGCGGGCTTTTTGCAGAGCGCCTGGCGAATTTTCAACGGCAGGCGCCCAGTCGTGAAGGTGGCGATGCCGGCGAGGGCCTGAAACATGCCGCCGTGACCATGACCTTGATCGACGACGGTACCGGACAGACCGCCTTTGTTCTGACCCGGCGCACCCCCAGACTATCATCCCATGCCGGGCAAAAGGCCCTGCCGGGCGGCCGCGTTGACGAGGGCGAGAGCGCCACCCAGGCCGGCCTGCGGGAATTGTCGGAGGAGATCAATCTGCACCTGGGCGAAGACGCGGTGCTGGGCCTGTTGGACGACTATCCCACCCGCTCGGGCTATTTCATTACACCAGTGGTGATTTGGGCCGGCGCGGGCGCGGAGATGTCGCCAAACCCCGACGAAGTCGCCAAAATCATGCCGATACCGCTGGCGGACCTGATCCGTCCGGATTCGCCGGAATTCATCACCATTCCCGAAAGCGAGCGGCCCATGCTGCGCGTTCTGTTCGGTGATGACCGGGTGCATGCCCCCACGGCGGCGGTCATTCATCAATTCTGCGAAGTTGTCATGCGGGGCCGCAACAACATTCGGGTCGACCACCTGGAGCAACCCGTCTTCGCCTGGCGTTAATGTGTATCTGGAGAGCGTATTATGTTGGATAAAGTAGACCGCATACAATTGACCGTGGCCGACCGCAAGTCGGCGGCGGCGAACTGGCAGGCCCTGTTTGGCGCCGAAGTGGCGCGGGAAGACGACAGCGCCTATCTGTCCGCCAAACGCACCATCATGTCATTTGGCGAAAGCGAGGTCGAGTTGTGCCAGCCCGATGGCGCCGGGCGCTGCGCCGATTTCCTGGCCGAGCGGGGCGAAGGCCTGATGACCGCCGGGCTGTCGACCTCGGACATGGCCGGGCTGGTGGCGCATATGGCGGGCCTGGGCGTGGAGCCCATTTGGGACGGTGAACAATTCTATCTCAACGCAGCCGACCATTTTGGCATGCCGTTCGTGATCTCGCCCTCGTTGATGCGGCCGCGCGTGGGTCTGGTCAATTTCCTCTACGAGGTGACGAATACCCTGATCAGCGACTGGAGCGGGGCGGCGGCACATTTCGCGGGTCTGTTCAATTTGGACGCCACGCGGTTTTCCGCCATCGGCAGTGAACGCTTTGGCTACAAGGGCACGTTGACGCTGTTTAACCCGCCGGAGCGTCTGGACCGGATCGAAATCTCGCAGGTTACCAATGACACCTCGGCCATGGGGCGTTGGGCCGCCAAGCGCGGTGATAGCCTGTATATGTGCTATTGCGAGACCCACGATATCGGCGCCTTTCTCGATAGCCTGGATGCCAACCGTGCTCGTTGGACCCCGCGCGGCGACACTCAGGAAGCCGAACAGCATGGCCTGTGGGTGCATCCATCCGCCACTAACGGTCTGTTGCTGGGTGTTTCGCGCACCACTTTTGCCTGGAACTGGTCCGGGCGCCCTGAAATCATTCACCCCACCGCCGGCATGGGGAACAGAGAGGAAATGGGGGCATGACCGACGATATTCAGCCAATTCAACCGCGACGTAGCGTCCTTTACATGCCCGGCTCCAACCTCCGCGCCCTGGAAAAGGCCAAGAGCCTGGCCGCCGACGCCTTGATCCTGGATCTGGAAGACGCCGTCGCCCCGGACGCCAAGGCCATGGCCCGGCAACAAGTGGTCGATGCGGTCAACAACGGCGGCTACGAACCTCGCGAAGTGGCGATCCGCATCAACGGCAGCGGCAGCCAATGGCACGCCGATGACCTGGAAGCCGTCGCCGCCTCGAAAGCCGCCGCGCTGGTCTTGCCCAAGGCCGAGGGCGCGGGCCAGGTCCGCGCCGTTGCCGCCGCCCTGCCCGAGCATATGGATCTGTGGTGTATGATTGAAACGCCCCTGGCGATCCTGCATGCGGAGGAAATCGCCGCCGCCTCGCCCAAGACGCGCTGTCTGATCATGGGCACGTCCGATCTGGCGACAGATCTAAACGCCCTGCACACACCGCACCGGGAGCCTTTCGCCACCTCCCTGTCCATCTGTCTGCTGGCCGCCCGCGCCTATGGCCTGACCGCCCTGGACGGGGTTTATCTGGACCTGAAGAATGACGACGGTTTCGAGGCCGCCTGCCATCAGGGCCGACAGTTCGGTTTCGACGGCAAGACCCTGATCCATCCCCGGCAGTTGGATGCGGCCAATCGCGTCTTCGCGCCCTCTGACGACGATATTGCCGAAGCGGATATCATTGTCACCGCATTCGAGCAAGCCCAGTCGGAGGGCAAGGGCGTGGTTGTCGTGAACGGCCAACTGGTCGAAAACCTGCATGTGGCCGCCGCCCGCCGCCTGCTCGCCCTGTCCGAAGCCATCAGCGCCCGGCGACAAGGCGATCGGGCATGAGCCGTAACGTCCTGGTCACGGGTGGCGCCAGCGGCATCGGCCTGGCCCTGGCACGAAGGTTTGCCCCGGCCGGCGACCGGGTCATCCTGGCCGATCTGAACGATGCGGCGGGCCAGGCCATGGCCAAGGAACTTGGCGGCAGCTATCGCCATCTGGACGTGGCCGACGAAAGCTCGGTCGAAGCAAACGTCGCGGCCATCGAAGATGAGATCGGCGCTATTGATGTTCTGATCAACTCCGCCGGCCTGCTACAGAACGCCGCCCAGACCGAAAGTTTTCCCCTGGAAGAGCACGACCGCATCTGGGCCGTGAACTATCGCGGCAGCTATCTGATGTGCCGGGCCTGTGCCCCGCGCATGGCCAAGAGGGGCCCTAAGCGCGGTGGCGGCGCAATTTTGAACATCGCCTCCATCAACAGCTTCACCCCCCTGCCCTTACCGGCATATACGCCTACCAAGGCGGCGATCGGTTCCTTGACAGGTGTTCTGGCGGGCGAATTCGGACCTTCAGGCGTGCGCATTAATGCCGTCGCACCCGGCTTTACCCTGACGCCCGCGATGCAATCCCGCATCGACAGCGGCGACCGCGATCCCGTCGGCATGGAAGGCCTCTCGACCCTGGGCCGTCTGGTCAAACCGGAAGAAGTTGCCGAGGCGGGTTTCTTTCTATGCTCCGATGCCGCCTCCGCCATCACCGGCGTCAACCTGCCCGTGGATTGCGGCTACATGGCGGCGATCAGCTACAACACCTATCCAAGCTAACGCGCTGTTACCGATAAATTCGGTTCACTTGGACTTGTTGGCACGCGAGGCGGCGCAGCGATCGCGGAATTCGACACTGAAAGGATCTATGGGTCCAAAGCGGTCCGGGCGGAAGGGGGCGATGTCAATGCTTGGCGCCCGGCCCAGCGCCAGATCGGCGATGGTGCCGCCGATGCCCGCCGAAAGCACGATGCCGCTGCCGCAGCAGCCGGACGCCGCCAGGAAGCCTGACAGACCCGGCACCGAGCCAAGAATGATCTTGCCATCGGGCGTATAGGTGGAGAGGCCCGCGACATAGTTGGGGAATTGCGCCTCGACAATGCCAGGAAAGAACCGTGCAATGTTTTCAGCGGCTTCGGCCAGGCGGTCCCAATGATCCTCGCCCACCGTGGGCGAAAAAACAGCGGGGTCGTCGGGCAGTTCGCGGGCATCGAAGGTCGCGGAGTATGGCTCGTGAATGCCCAGCAGAATGGCGCCGACATCGGGCCGTGCATAAGCGCCGACGTCCGGCATGGTGATCACCGGATGGTCGCCGCCATACGTCGGGTTCGGCTTGGTGATCCAGTAATGACTGCGTACCGGCGCCATGGGCAATGGATAACCGACGCGGGCCGAGAGCAAGGCTGCCCAGGCACCCGCGGCGTCGATGACGCTGTCGCTTTCCATCCGTCCGGCGGAGGTATCGACCCCGACCACGCGGCCATTTCTGGTAAGCACTTCTGTGACGGCGGTGCCCTGGCGGATCTCGACGCCCCGTGCGGCGGCGGCGCGGGCATAGGCCATGCTCAACATATACGGATCGACATAACCGTCGCTCGGCAGGAAGCCGACCTTGCGAACCAACGAAGGGTCAAGCCACGGGATCAGTTCAGCGGCGGCTTGGGGATCCAGCCATTCGAACGGAATATCATGACGTGCCGCATCGGCCGCCATGGCGTCCAGATGCGCGATACATTTGTCGGACGCGGCCAGGCGCAGACTGCCGACATCGTGAAAGCCGACGTCCGCGCCCAATTCATCGACCAGGACATCGATGGTTTCCCGGGTCTGCCGGGCCATCGCTGTTCTGGTCGTATTCCTCGAGACCTGCAGTACCATTCCCGCCGCCCGGCTCGACGCCGCGCTGGCCAGCGTGTTGCGCTCCAGCAGTAGAACCGACCCAGCCCCCTCCCGCGCCAGATGATAGGCCGCCGAAGCACCAATAATGCCGCCGCCAACAATGATGTGGTCAAAATTCGCCATTTCCGCCTTGCTCCCGGCCGTCGTCGAATTCGAACATAAGAGTGTCCCGGCCTGGCAACTCTCGATGAACCCGATGGATGCAATTATAGGGCCGGACTTCCCTGCTCGGCAAAGCAATCGGCTGCATGGGCTGAGATATGGGCTTCCCCGCACGCACTATTTCCATTAACTTATGCAATAAGTAATATGCCAATGCTGCATTATTGCGCGGACCGCAGGCAGATTGATGGTGTGATTATTTCAGAATATCCGACACATACCGGCGGCAGTCTTCCAACGGCTATTGAGCATTTGGATCGTTCGCCCATTGTAGAGAGCGATAAGCTGAAGCAGCTTTTCAATTACTGGCTGGGCAAAGTCGAAGCAACGACGCCACCACGAAAAGCCGACATTGATCCAATGGATATCCCGCGCCTGCTGCCGCATATCTGGATACAGGAACATGTGCCGGGGACGACTGAATTCCGTTGCCGTCTGGCGGGCGAGGATGTCAACAACAGATATCCGTCAGGCCTTATAGGGCGGATGTTTCGCGATGTTATTGGCGACGCGGCTTGGGCCTTGGTTTCCGAGCAGTACATGTTGGCCATAGAAACGCCCGGCATTTGTCATTCCATCGGACCGGTCTACATGCATACGATTGAGCGGCCTGGCATGGGCGAGCGCATACTGATGCCGTTACGAAATAACGATGGCGACAATCGCTTTATTCTCGGGGCAACAATCTATATCCCGGCGCTCCAAACGACCGAGGCGCAACAGTCCATAACGGCAACCAAGACATTCACACCGTTGACGGCACTCAATAAATAGCCTGGGCGCCAAAATGTAACGCAGTCGCCTTTTTCAGCAGACTGCTAGGCGCCGCCGGAAATTTCCGCCGGATCATAGGCCAGACCGGCGCCGCCGTAGCCGCCATCCACGTTTAGGACATGACCGGTGATCCATTGGCATTCGTCCGAGGCCAGAAACAGCGCCGCGTTGGCGACCGCCTCAACCGTGCCGTAGTTACCCGTGGGAATCCGATCGATATAGCCCTGCTTCCGCGTCGGACCATGGGAACTGATGCCGGTTTCGATGGGGCCGGGCGCGATGGCGTTGACCATGACGCCGGCGCCGGATAGTTCCACCGCCATGACCTTGCAGACATGCATCACGGCTGCTTTCGAGGCGCCATAGGCGATACCGCCCATATTGCCGCGCTGGCCCGAAATGGAACCGATCTGGATGATCCGGCCACTGCCCTGGGCCACCATGTGCCGGGCCGCCGCCTGAGCAGTCAGGAACGAACCCGTCAAATTAATGCGCAGGACCCGCTCCCAATCCTCCAGGCTGGTGTCCAAGGCCAGACGGTGCATGGCCACGCCGGCGTTATTGACCGCGATATCGATGCGGCCATATCGCTGGATGGTTTCCGCCACCTGGGCCGCGCAATCGCCGGCGTCGGCGACATCCGCCGTGAAGGCACTGGCCGTGCCGCCCGTTTCGGTGATGGCGGCGACGGTGGCTTCAGCCGTGGCAAGATCCCGGTCCGCACACAGCACCGAAGCGCCCTCAACCGCGAAACGCTTCGCGATGGCGCCGCCAAGACCACCGCCGGCCCCTGTCACCAGGGCCGCTTTTCCCATCAATCTCATCGACACTCTCCCTATGCCAATTGTTCCGCCATCAAGTCGGCCAGTCTCGCATCCTCCGCCCGGCCCGTGGCACGCAGACCGGCGATGGCGCCCTTGGCGTCTTCCGGCTTGCGGTTCTGGCTCAGCTTGGCCTTGCCTTGCATGCGGGTGATCTCGATCTCCACCGCCGCGATGCCCGAAAGCATGCCCATCTCGTACTTTTCCGGCAATTCCATGCGCCAAGGTTCATCAAAACCAGCCTCCATGGCATCGACCAAACGGGTCATCATGGCCTTCTTTTCGACCGGATCCTCGATTAGACGGGGCTTGCCATAGACATGCAGGACAACAGAGTTCCAGGTCGGGACATTGGGCGCGCCAGCATACCATGACGGCGAGATATAGCCGTGCTCGCCCTTAAAGGCACACAACACCTCGGCACCATTCTGAAAATGCTGCCATTGCGGATTGGCCTTGGCCATGTGCAATTCCAACCGCCCCCGCCTATACAGCATGGGCAGATAGGCCGCCTGCGGCAGGCCATCACCATCGACGGTGATCAACTGCGCGAAGGGATAATCGGCCATCAAGGCCTGCTGCTGGGCGGGATCGTCCAGGGCGAAATGCTTGGGTGCATACATCTTTCTTTTCCCCATAAAAAAACTCACAAAAAAATCGGGCCGCCGAAGTTATCCGGCGACCCGATTGATACGTTCGGTATGCCGGTATGTCAGACTTGGCGCTGTACCATCATTTTCTTGATCTCGGCGATGGCTTTGGCCGGGTTCAGGCTTTTCGGGCAGGTGTTGGTGCAATTCATGATGGTGTGGCAACGGTACAGGCGGAACGGATCTTCCAACTGGTCCAGTCGTTCGCCCTGACTCTCGTCCCGGCTGTCAATCAGCCAGCGGTAGGCTTGCAACAATACGGCCGGGCCCAGATAACGGTCACTGTTCCACCAATAACTGGGGCATGACGTGGAGCAACAGGCGCACAGGATGCATTCGTAGAGGCCGTCGATCAGGCGGCGTTCATCCTCGGACTGCAGGCGTTCGCTATCGGGCGGGGCCGGGGTCTGGGTTTCCAGCCATGGTTTGATGGAAGCATACTGGGCATAGAAATTCGACAGATCGCCGACCAGATCCTTGATTATCTCAAGATGCGGCAGCGGGGAGATCTTCACATCGCCCTTCACATCCTCGCAATCCTTGGTGCAGGCCAAGGTATTGGTGCCGTCGATATTCATCGCACAGGAACCACAGATGCCTTCCCGGCAGGAACGCCGGAAAGTCAGGGTGGGATCAATCTCGTTCTTGATCTTGATCAGCGCATCCAGAACCATGGGCCCGCAGTCGTCCATGTCCACTTCGAAGGTATCCGTGCGGGGGTTTTCACCGCTATCGGGATCATAGCGGTAGACCTGAAAGCTACGCACATTCTTGGCCCCGGCCGGCGCTTTATGGGATTTGCCGCCCTTGACCTTGGAATTGGCGGGGAAGTTGAACTCGACCATATCCGTATCCTCAATAAACCCGCGCCTTGGGCGGGAAGTACTGCACATCGTCCGTCAGGGTGTAGTCATGCACGGGGCGGTAATCGATCTTCACCTTGCCGTCGTCACCAAACCAGGTCAGCGTATGCTTCATCCAATTTTCATCGTCGCGGTCCGGATAGTCCTCGCGGGCGTGGCCGCCACGGCTTTCCGTCCGATTGGCCGCCGCATGCATGGTAACCACCGCCTGGCGCATCAGGTTATCCAACTCCAAGCTCTCGACCAGATCCGAGTTCCAGATCAAGGAACGGTCGGAGACGGCCAAATCCGGCATCATCTCCCAAACTTCATCAATCAGCTTCTGGCCTTCTTCCAACACCTCGCCGGTGCGGAAGACAGCGCAGTTGGACTGCATGATGCGCTGCATCTTGTCGCGGATCGTCGCCGTCGAGGTGCCGCCCTTGGCATGGCGGATTTTGTCGAAATGCCCCATCACGCTGTCGTCGAGGGATTTCGGCAGATCCGGATGCGGTGCACCCGGGGTGACAATATCGGCGACGCGCAAACCAGCCGCCCGGCCGAACACCACCAGATCGATCAACGAATTCGAACCAAGGCGGTTGGCGCCATGCACCGAAACGCAGGCCGCCTCGCCCAGGGCCATCAGACCCGGCACGATGGCGTCCGGATCATCGCCATTCAGGGTCACGACCTCGCCATGATAGTTGGTCTGAATACCGCCCATGTTGTAATGCACGGTGGGAATAACGGGGACCGGCTCTTTCGTCACGTCGACGCCGGCAAAAATACGTGCCGATTCAGAGATACCCGGCAGGCGTTCCTCGATCACGGCGGGATCCAGATGATCCAGATGCAAGACAATGTGATCGTTGTTGGCGCCAATGCCGCGCCCCTCGCGGATTTCGATGGTCATGGAGCGGCTGACAACGTCGCGGCTGGCCAGATCCTTGGCGGATGGCGCATAACGCTCCATGAAGCGTTCGCCTTCCGAGTTAACCAGGAAGCCGCCCTCGCCACGCACGCCCTCGGTAATCAGGCAACCGGAACCATAGATACCGGTGGGATGGAACTGCACGAACTCCATATCCTGCAACGGCAGACCAGCCCGCAGCATCATGGCATTGCCATCGCCGGTACAGGTATGCGCCGAGGTGCAGGAGAAATATGTGCGGCCATAACCGCCCGTGGCCAGGATCACCATATGGGCCCGGAAGCGGTGCATGACACCGGTCTCCAGATCCCAAGCCATGACGCCCCGGCAGACGCCGTCGGCGTCCATGATCAGATCCAGCGCGAAATACTCGATGAAAAAGTCCGTGTCGTAACGCAGGGACTGCTGGTACAGGGTGTGCAGAATGGCATGGCCTGTACGGTCGGCGGCGGCACAGGTGCGTTGCGCGATGCCCTCGCCATAATTGGTCGTCATGCCGCCAAAGGCGCGCTGATAAATCTTACCCTCGGGCGTACGCGAGAACGGCAAGCCCATATGCTCCAACTCCAACACCGCGCGGGGTGCTTCGCGGCACATATATTCGATGGCGTCCTGATCGCCCAGCCAGTCAGACCCCTTGACGGTGTCGTACATGTGCCAGCGCCAGTCGTCTTCTCCCATATTGCCGAGGGCGGCGGCAATGCCGCCCTGTGCCGCCACGGTGTGGCTGCGGGTTGGAAAAACCTTGGAAATACAGGCAGTTTTCAGGCCGGCCTGGGCCGCACCCATGGTCGCGCGAAGGCCCGAGCCGCCGGCGCCAACCACCACTACATCATAGGTGTGGTCTTCGATCGCATAAGCCTGCGACATAGATCAGCCCCCTAACAACATTTTAAGCACCGCCAGCGTCGCCGCCAGGGTGAGGAAGATGGAAATAAGATTATTCAGGATCAGGCAGGTCACCTTGGTCCATTCGGTGTGGATGTAATCCTCGATCACCACTTGCAGGCCCAGCTTCATGTGCCAGAAGCCGGCCAGCAAAAAGCTGAGCATCAGCGTCGCGCGTAATGGAGACTGCATCCAGGCCGTGATGGCCGGCGCATCCGCCGTCGCCAACGAGGCGATGGAAAAGGCGAACCAAATGGTCAACGGCACCAAGGCGATGGCGGTCAGCCGCTGGATCCAAAAATGATGCGTGCCGCCCTTGGCGGAGCCAAGCCCGCGCACGCGGGCCAGGGGTGTTCTTAAGCTACCTTGGCTCATAACTCATGCACTCCCATAGCCGACCAGGAAGGTCAGCAGCGTCATCACCACCGAGATAACCAGGACAAGCCAGCCGGATTTCCGCATGACATCAAGTTCAAAGCCGTAACCCGCGTCCCAGATCAGGTGTCGGATACCGTTGAACAGGTGGAAATACAGCGACACGGTGAAGCCGAACAACAGCACCCGGCCGATTTCCGAGCCCATGATGGCGTGTACGGTATTGAAATACTCCGGTCCGCTGGCCGCCGCCGCCAACCACCAGGTCAGCAGTAACAGGCCCAGGGCCAGGCCGACGCCCGTGATCCGGTGCAGGATCGAGAGCGCCATGGTGATCTGCCAGCGGTAGACTTGCAGATGTGGTGAAAGTGGGCGGTTTCCGGCTGCCATCGTTACATTTCCTCGTGCTTCCGGCCTTTAGGTGTGTGGCCGCTATACTAGCCAACCGCTCGCCCCTGTCAAAGGTTGGCTGCCCTTAAAGTGCCGTAAAGGTGCGCTATTTTGTCCTTTGTCGGGGCCATCGGTTCATGCTTGAGTGCCGGCAGCGCAATTTTGGGAAAATCACGATGAATTTGGCAAGATTACTGGCGGCGCGGGCGGAAGCGAACAATCCGGTTCGGGCCGGCATCATCGGCGCGGGCAAGTTCGGCTCCATGTTCCTCGCACAAGCGCGCCTGACCACGGGGCTGCATATTCTGGGCATCGCCGATCTGGATGTCGCGCGGGCGGCGGAAAATTGCCAACACGTCGGCTGGTCTCATGAACAGATTTCCGCCGCCTCGCTGGATGCCGCGATGCAGTCCGGCGCCACGCACATCGGCGACGACGCCATGGCGTTGATCTCGCACCCTGGTCTGGAAGTCCTGATCGATGCCACCGGCGACCCGCGTATCGGTATCCGCCACTGCCTGGCCGCCATCGCTAACGGCAAGCACATTATAATGGTGAATGTGGAGGCCGACGTGGTCGCGGGGCCGCTGCTGGCGCGTAAGGCCGAGCAGGCCGGCGTGGTCTATTCCCTGGCCTGGGGTGATCAGCCGGCGCTGATCGCGGAGCATGTGGATTGGGCCCGGGCCTGCGGCTTCAAGGTGATCTGCGCCGGCAAGGGCACACGCTATCACCCAGACTATCATCAACTGACACCCGATACGGTCTCAGATGTGCTGACGCAGTATCTCGAGATCGACCCAGGCTCGATCAATCTGAAAATGTTCAATTCATTTCTGGATGGCACCAAGTCCGGCATCGAGATGACCGCCGTTTGCAATGCCACCGGGTTGACGCCCCAGGCGGACGGGTTGAGCTTTCCCGCCGCGACACGTTTTGAGCTGGCGGACGTCTGCAATCCAGGCGCCAGCCTGAGCCGCGAGGGCACCACCGAGGTGGTATCGTCGCTGTATCGGGACGGCACCGACGTGCCCAATCATCTGGCCATGGGCACATTTGTCGTGATCGAGGGCGAGACGGACTATGCCCGCCAGTGTTTCCGCGAATACAACATGCTGCCCGATGCCAGCGGACAATACGCGGCCCTGTATCGGCCCACCCATATGATCGGCCTGGAACTGGGCATCTCCGTCGCCTCCGCCGCGCTCCGCAATGAAGCAACGGGCGCGCCAAACGGCTTTCGTTCCGACGTGGTGGCCACGGCCAAGCGGAACCTGAAAAAAGGCGAGATGCTGGATGGCGAGGGCGGCTTCATGGTCTGGGGCAAACAGGTGCCGGCGGATAAATCCCTGGCCATGGGCGGCCTGCCCCTGGGCCTGGCCGGCGGCGTGCCCCTAACCCGCGACATCACGGAGGGCGAGCTTTTGACCTGGACCGACGCCGTCATCGACGAAAACGACCCAGCCGTCATCATCCGCCGCGAGATGGAAGCCGCATTTGGACGGGTGAACGCGGCGGAATAAGGCGCCGCACCGCCTAAACCTCCCGGTCGCCGCCAAGCAGGCGATGGACGATGGTGCGGCGCAGGATCTCGTTGGTGCCGTCGGCGACGTTGACCACGCGCACCACGTTATAGGCCTCGGCCAGGCCGACCTCGTTGGTGAAGCCCATGGCGCCATGAACCTGAATGGCCCGGTCGATGGCACGCACGCCAACCTCGACCGCATAGGCCTTGGTCATGGACAATTCCTTGATCGCCGGTTCGCCCCGGTCCAGCAACTGCGCCACGTTCAGGCCCATCAGGTGCGAGGCATGCAGCTCCATCGCCGATTCCGCCAAGGGGAAGGTCACGCCCTGGTATTCCGAGATCGGCTTGCCAAAAGCCTGCCGCTGTGTTGCATAGTCCAGGGCCAGATCCACCGACCAGCGGGCCAAACCAAGCGCCCGGGCGGAATTATAAATGCGTCCCATGGAAACCCCGAACACGGCGTTCTTGAAGCCATCATGCAGTTCGCCGACCAATTGATAGGGCTCGACGCGGAGATCCTCGAACACCAATTGCGCCTCGTTACCCCCCACCGAGCCATGCATGCGGATAATGCTCTCGACTTCGAAGCCCGGCGCGCTGGTCGGTACCAGAAAGGCGGAGATGCCGCCCTTGCGCGCCGCCGCGCGCTCCGGGTCGGTCTGGCAGAATATGATGCAGTAATCGGCGATGGGCGAATTGGTGGTCCAGATCTTGCGCCCATTGATACGCCAACCGTTGCCGTCCGGCGTGGCCCGGGTGGTCATGGCGGCGGCGTCCGAGCCCGCGCCCGGCTCCGACATGCCAAAGCACATGGAGGTCCGTCCGGTGATCATGCCGTCAAGCATTTCCGCCCTGGCCTCCGCCGTGACCCGCTCCAACAACCGGGACGGCCCCAGGGCCCAATGGCTGATGCAATACATCGCCAGCCAATTGTGCGGCCCCGCCGTGCGGTAGGCATGCTCCCACGCCACATAGTAAGCCAGCATGCCGAGGCCGCTTCCGCCGAGTTCTTCGGGCACACACATATTGAAATAGCCCGCCTTGGACGAGGCCATGCGCACCTCGCGGATCAACTCGATGACTTCCTCCACATAACGGCCGTTCTCGTCATAGGTATTGCGGCCGTTGGAGAGAAGGTCGTGATGCTTGTCATGGCGGCTAAAAACCTCGGCCTTGAGGAAATCGCCCAGCCCATCACAGAGCGCGCGGAGTTCATCGGGAAGTTCAAATGCGATACTGCTCATTACCAGGGTACCTTTCAGGAATATATCTAGGCCTATTGTGAGGCCCGGACGGCCCCTGGTAAAGAGCCTCTACCGCAACCCTAGAACTACAGCTGCCAGTAGTCCCGGTTGGCGGGGCGCTCCATTTCGCGCCACAGGCCCTTGATGTCCGCGATCAGGCCGCCTTCACGCACCAGGCCGGCTAGATCCGCCGGCCCGAGGGCGAGGAAATCATTGTGACGCACGGCGCCGACCATCGCGTCGAAACCGCCCTGACCATCCAGCGTGGGTAGCAAGGGAAAGCCATACAGACGCTCGGCTTCCGCCCCATCCGCCACCGGGTCATGCACCACGACATCATGGCCCCGCGCGGTCAGGCCGGTAACCACGTCGATCACCTTGGTGTTGCGCAGATCGGGCACGTTTTCCTTGAAGGTCAGACCCAGCAACAGCACCCGGCCCGGCCCGGACATGTTTTCATCGATACAGCCGGCGATAAAGTCACCCATGGCATCGTTCAGACGCCGGCCCGAAAGAATGATTTGCGGGTCATGGCCCAATTGCTGGGCCTGATAGGCCAGATAAAACGGATCGACGCCAATGCAATGGCCACCCACCAGGCCAGGCGTAAATGGCAGGAAATTCCACTTCGTACCCGCCGCTTCCAACACATCGTGGACGGAAATATCCAGTTTCTGGCAGATCGCCGCCACTTCGTTGACAAAGGCGATATTGATGTCGCGCTGGGCGTTCTCGATCACCTTGGCGGCTTCCGCCGTCTTGATGTCCTTGGCCCGGTGAATACCGCCCGTGGTCACCTGGCCATATAGATCGGCCAGACGGTCGAGAACTTCCGCCGTCTGGCCGGCAACTACCTTGGTGATCTTGTCGACGGTATGTTCCCGGTCACCGGGATTGATCCGTTCCGGTGAATAGCCCAGAAAAAATTCCTGACCGCAGACCAGGCCGGAGGCCGCCGCCAGGGCCGGTCCGCAAATGTCTTCCGTAACACCGGGATAAACCGTGCTTTCAAAAACCACGATGTCGCCCACCGCCAGTAACTTGCCGACGTTGGCACAGGCCGCCCGGATCAGGCGCAAATCGGGCTGGTTATCAGCATCCACCGGGGTCGGCACGGTGACGATATAGACCTCGGAGCCGGCGATCGCGGCATCGTTATCGGTCACGGTCAGGGCGCTGTCGGTCATCACGGCGGCGTCGATCTCGCCGGTCCGGTCATGGCCCTGCCGCAGTTCGGCGATCCGCGTCTTATCCACATCATAGCCGATGGTGGGGCAATGCCGGGCCAGGGCCACGGCCAGGGGCAGGCCCACATAGCCAAGGCCAATGACGGCAATCGGCGCGGTGGAATTCATGCCCGTCATTAGGTGTCGGCCTTGGAAACTTCGCCGCCCGCCCAGCGGATTTGCGGCGCGATGATCCGGGGGTCGACCCGCCCCGCCTGGCCGCGCACCGTGGCCAGCATGGCATCGACCACTTCCTCCGTCAGCAGGTTGGGCTGCAAGCCAAGGTCGGTCAGCGCGGTATTCTTGGCGTTGTAGTAATGCTCTTCCTGTTCGACACGGGGATTTTCCAGATTTTCCACCGCGACGGACAGACCGGCCCGCTGCCCGGCGGCTACGACCATATCGGCCAGCTGGGATACCGAGAATTGCTCGGTGAACTGGTTGAAGATCCGGAAATCGCCACGATCAGCAGGATTGCGGGCGGCAATGTCAACGCAGGCCAGGGTATCGCGGATATTCAAAAAGCCCCGCGTCTGCCCGCCCTTGCCATAGACCGTCAGGGGCAGACCCGCCACCGCCTGGACCAGAAAACGGTTCAACACCGTGCCAAAAACATGATCGTAATGGAACGAGGTCCGCAACTCGTCCGCCAGCTGGGTCTGATCAGTGTCGATGCCATAGACCACGCCCTGGTTCAGATCCGTCGCCCGCATGCCCCAAATGCGGCAGGCGAATTCGATATTATGAGAATCATGCACCTTCGAGAGATGATAAAAACTACCGGGCTTTTTCGGATAGAGCACCCGGTCTTTCCGGCCGTTATGTTCGACTTCCAGCCAGCCTTCCTCGATATCGATATTCGGCGTGCCGTATTCGCCCATGGTGCCCAGCTTGATCAGATGGGCGTCGGGGCAATGGGCCTGCATGGCGAACATCAGGTTTAGATTGCCAATGACGTTGTTGTGCTGGGTCATCACCGCCGCCGAGCGGTTTTGCATGGAATAGGGCGCCGAGGGCTGTTCGGCGTAATGCACGATGGCATCGGGCTGGATTTCGCGCAGTAGATTGTAGACAAAGCGGTGATTGGTCAGATCGCCGATCTTCATGTTGATCGGCTGGCCGCCACCAACTTCGTTCCAACACTGCACCCGGCGATGCAAGGTGGGAATTGCCAGCAGCGGCTCGATACCGTCTTCAAGCTCCCACTTGCGTTTGGCGAAATTGTCCGCGACCCAAACCGTATCGCCGGCGGCGGCAAAGTGCATTGCCGTGGGCCAGCCGAGATAACCGTCGCCGCCCAGAATGAGGATTTTCATGAGGATCAAGCCTTAGAATATTAGCGCTTAGAATGGGTTTGAAACCGCAAGGTTTCGCGGGCTGGGGAGTAGCACTATCATCACAATCTGACAAGACTTCCACGGCCTCTGGTTTAGGCGCCGCAATCAAGGTTATAAGCAGGCATGTCCTGGAGCCTGCATATCAGTCTCGGCCTTGCCGCCTGTATCGTGACCTATTTGGCCACGGGCGCGGTGTTGCGCCTGCTCACCGCCCGCGCCATCCTGGATCACGCCAATGAACGCTCCAGCCATGCCGGCGCCGTGCCGCGCGGCGGCGGTATCGCCGTCATGGCGGTGATCATCGCGGCATGGTGCGCGCTGGCCTGGCTGGCACCGGGGAAGGTGGGCGATTCGTTCAATATTACCGCCATTGCATTACTGGCCGCCGGTTTGGCCGGATTTTCCTTTCTCGACGATCTCAGCAACCTGCCAACCTTGCAAAGGTTGATGATGCAGCTCCTAGCCGTGGCGCTGGGCTGCCTGGTGTTACCAGACAGCCCGGTCTTTCAAGGCCTGCTGCCCCCCGTGGCGGACCGCCTGGCGGCCGGATTTTGTTGGCTGTGGTTCATCAATCTGTTCAATTTCATGGACGGCATCGACGGCATCACGGCCGTGGAAGCAGGCAGCATCGGCGTGGGTATCGCATTGATCACCCAGATCAGCGGCGCGGGCGGTGATCTGGCGGCCCTTTCCGCGATTGCCGCCGGTGCCGTAATCGGCTTCGGCGTTTTGAACTGGCGGCCGGCGAAAATTTTTCTCGGCGATGTGGGCAGTGTGGGCCTGGGCTTTCTACTGGGCTGGCTGCTGCTGTCCCTGGCGGCGGCGGGGCAATGGCTGCCGGCACTGCTATTGAGCCTGTATTACCTCTGTGATGCCACCTGGACCTTGCTGCGCCGTATCGTACGGGGTGAAAAATTCTGGCAGGCCCACCGCAGCCACTTCTATCAGCATGCCGCACAGGCCTGCGGCGACCACGGCCGTATCGCCCTGCTTATTTTGACCTGTAACCTGTTGCTGATCGCCGCCGCCCTTTGGGCCGCGCTGGGCGGCAACCAATGGCTGGCCTTGATCCTTGGCGGCGCGGCTGTGGCATTTCTGTTATGGTACTTTGCCAAGATGAAACCGCTAGACGAGATGGAATGACCGTGGGCTGGTTTGTTCAAAGACTAAAACGCATCAACGGGCGCATCGCGACGGTGGCGGCGCACGACGTCTTCATGGCGGCGTTATCTTTCGAATTGGCTGTTTGGTTCCGTTATCAGACCTATGGCAAGCCGCAGGAGTTCTTTTTCCTGTGGCACGGCACGGCTATTTTCACCGTTATCTGCGCCCTGGTCTTTTGGCGCATGGGCCTGTACCGGGGGATTTGGCACTACGCCTCGTTGTCCGATCTGATCGCCATCGTCAAGGCGGTGACCCTGGCGATCCTGATCTATTTGCCGGTGATGTTCGTACTGGACCGCCTGGCCAATTTCCCGCGCAGCGCGATGTTCCTGAATTGGCCGTTACTGGTGGTCTTCCTCTCGGCCTCGCGCCTGTTGTACCGCTTTTCCAAGGATGGCGATCTGCGTGCGGTGTTCGAACATACCGATGACGGCCGGGTGCCGGTGCTGTTGATCGGCGCGGGCGACGAAGCGGAAGCCTTCATTCGTGGCATGGCGCGGGACCGCGCGGCCGGCTATCGGGTAGTCGGCATTGTCGATCACAAACGCAGCCGCATCGGCCGGGATATTCGCGGCATCACCGTGCTGGGCGGCCTGGACGAGGTCGAGGCCGTGGTCGCAGAACTGGCCCGCAAGGGGCGCAAGCCACAGCGCATGATCCTGACCTGGTCAAAACTGGACGGCGACACCATCGGCGGCCTGCTGGACGTGGCGGAAAATCTTGGCTTGAGCCTCTCGCGCATGCCCCGCCTGACGGAATTTCAGAGCGGCGCCAAGACGGATACCGATCTCGAGCTGCAACCGGTCCAGGTCGAGGATTTGCTGGGCCGCCCGCAACAGGTGCTGGACCGGGACGCCATGCGGGCCCTCATCGCGGGCCGCCGGGTGTTGATCACGGGAGCGGGGGGCACCATTGGTTCGGAGCTGGCGCGCCAGGTCGCCGCCCATGCCCCAGCGCATCTTTCGCTGTTGGATAACGGTGAACATGCGCTGTATCGGATCGACCTTGAGTTTGCCGAGAGCTGGCCGGAATTGTCCCGACGCGCCATCCTGGGCGATGTCCGCGACGGCGGGCGCCTGGGCGTGGTATTCGCCAGGGAAAAGCCCGAACTGGTGTTTCACGCCGCCGCCTTCAAACACGTGCCAATGGTGGAAGAAAATCCCAACGAGGGCGTGCTGACCAATGTCATGGGCACCGCCAACGTGGCGCGGGCCTGCCTTGCCGCGAACGTCAAGGTGATGGTGCAGATCTCCACCGACAAGGCGGTCAATCCAACCTCGGTCATGGGCGCCTCGAAGCGTATCGCCGAGATGATCTGCCAGGGTTTGAGCCTGTCATCCACCGCCTGCCGTTTTGTCACCGTGCGCTTTGGCAATGTCTTGGGCTCCACCGGCTCGGTGGTGCCCCTGTTCCAACGGCAGCTGGCCCGTGGCGGGCCCCTGACCGTTACCGACCCTGAAGTCACCCGCTTTTTCATGACCACGCGGGAGGCGGTGGAGCTGGTCTTGCAGGCCACCGCCGCCGCGCCTACGGGGGATGAAGGCGGCAAGATCTTTGTGCTCGACATGGGCAAACCGGTGCGCATTCTGGACCTGGCCCGGCAGATGATCCGCCTGGCCGGACTGACGCCCGAAGTGGATGTTCCCATCGCCTTTACCGGTTTGCGGCCCGGCGAAAAGCTGTACGAGGAATTGCTGCACGATGGCGAGGCGCCGCAACCAACCCATCTGGCCGGCGTCAATCTGGCGGCACCTCGGGTGATTGACCACGAATTGCTGAGCGCCCAGGTGGACAAACTGGCCAGTGCGGCGAGCGCACGGGATACGGAACAGACCTTGGCCCTGATTCGTCACCTGGTGCCCGAAATGCATTCTAGCCCCGATGATCGGATGGCCCCCAAGGCGGCAGCACAGGCGGAATAGCAGCTGCGGCAGCATGCCCCTTTGGCAGCTGCAAAAGCCGTGCTATAGGGCCCGTTCGCGTTTCATATTCGGAATTCACACAGTACCCATACCGCGACAGGAGTAGACGATGTCGACAGCGCCGGCGAACGATCTGGTTGTCATCAAACGAGCCCTTATCTCTGTTTCCGACAAGGACGGCTTGTTGGAATTCGGCCGTGCCTTGGCCGATCATGGGGTCGAGATCCTGTCCACGGGCGGCACCGCCCGCGCCCTGGCCGAGGCCGGCATTCCAGTCAGAGAGGTCAGCGATCATACCGGCTTCCCCGAGATGATGGACGGCCGGGTGAAAACCCTGCATCCGACGGTGCACGGCGGCATATTGGCGCTGCGTGACAACCCCGAACACGCCAAGGCCATGACCGATCACGAAATTGGCGCCATCGATCTGGTGGCGGTGAACCTGTATCCGTTCGAGGCGACGGTGGCCAAGGGTGCGGATTTTGAAACCTGTATAGAGAACATCGATATCGGCGGCCCGGCCATGATCCGCTCGGCGGCCAAGAACCATGCCTACGTCGCGGTGCTGACCGATCCCTCCGACTATGCCGGCGTGATCGAGGCCATGGCGGCGAATGGCGGCGCCACGGACCGCACCCTGCGCCAGGGCCTGGCGGCCAAGGCCTATGCCCGGACGGGCAGCTACGATGGCGCCATTTCGGCCTGGTTCGCGGCCCAACAGGGCGAGACATTCCCCGACCGCCTGGTGGTCGCGGCGGAAAAGCAGGCAGAGCTGCGCTATGGCGAAAACCCCCATCAGGCCGCTGCCTTCTACACTTCCGGCAGCACACGGCCCGGCGTTGCCACGGCGCGGCAGCTGCAGGGTAAGGCGTTGAGTTACAACAATTTGAACGACACCGACGCAGCCTTCGAGCTGGTTGGCGAGTTCGACCCGGACGAGGCGGCCGTTGCCATCATCAAGCATGCCAACCCCTGCGGCGTGGCCGTGGGCACGGATCTATTGGATGCCTATCAAAAAGCTCTGCGCTGCGATCCGGTCAGTGCCTTTGGCGGCATCATCGCCATGAACCGCACCCTTGATGGCGCGGCGGCCCAGGCCATGGTGGAAATCTTTACCGAAGTGATCATCGCGCCGGATGCCGATGAAGCCGCGATCGAGGCGGTCAGCGCCAAGAAGAACCTGCGCCTGCTGTTGACCGGCGGATTGCCGGATGCCGGCGCCGGGGGCATGACCCTGAAAAGCCTGGCCGGCGGCTATCTGCTGCAATCCCGCGACGCGGGCCGCATCGGCGCCGATGATGTTCAGGTGGTGACCAAGCGCCAGCCCAGCGCGCAGGAAATGGCCGATCTATTGCTGGCTTTCCGGATCTGCAAGCACGTCAAATCCAACGCCATCATCTACGTCAAGGACGGCGCCACGGTAGGCATTGGCGCGGGCCAGATGAGCCGGGTGGATTCCGCCCGTATCGCGGCCCGCAAGTCAGAGGACGCGGCGGAGGCGGCGGGCCTGTCGGATGCCCTGGCCAAGGGCTCGGTGGTTGCCTCCGATGCGTTCTTCCCCTTTGCCGACGGCTTGTTGGCGGCGGCCGAGGCCGGTGCGACGGCGGTGATCCAGCCGGGCGGCTCCATGCGCGACAAGGACGTCATCGCCGCCGCCGATGAAGCCGGCCTGGCCATGGTGCTGACCGGGATGCGCCATTTCCGGCATTAGGCGGAAATGCTCTAGGAAGGCGGCGCGGCGCGCTCTTCACGGACAGGCAGCATCAACAGCAGGCCGACGCTTAGGAAGACCAAGATGGACGCGATGCCGGCCCGCTGGCTTTGCATCATGCCGGTAATCAGAGCCACCGCCAGGGGCGCGATGAAGGCGGTTGCCTTACCCGATAGGGCATAAAGGCCATAGAACTCGCCGATCTTGTTGACTGGCACCAGGCGCGAGACCATGGTGCGCGAAGCCGCCTGAGCCGGGCCGCCGAACATCCCGACCATGATGCCGAAGACGAGGAAGATCTGCTCGGCCAAGGTGGTGAACATGCCCTCGCCCGGTGGCGCCACGGCATAGTGGAAGAAGAACAGTACCGTATCCTGGCGCGCGTCGGTTCCCAGGCCGTCCACCGTGATGGAGACAATGCCCAGAGTGGCGATGATCAAACCAACCACGGCCAGCAAAATCGTTCGTTTGGAACCGATGCGGTCATCCAGCCAGCCGCCCGCCATGGCACCAAGGGCAGCGAAAATTATCAGGATAATGCCAAAGACACCAAGATTGGTCGTGCTCCAACCAAAGATCCCGGCAGCATAGATACCACCAAAAGCGAAGATCGCGGACAGGCCGTCGAAATAGATCATCCGTGCGATCAGGAACCGCATGACGTTGCGGTAGTGACGCAGGGAACGCAAGGTGCCGGCCAATTGGCCCAGGCCCTGGCGTGCGGCGCGGACCGGGCCCAGACCGCTGGGCGGAACATCGGGCGTGAACAGCATCAGGGGCAGGATGAAAACAATCATCCAAATCGCCGATAGCGGCCCGACCATGCGGTCATGTTCATGGCTCGCCTTGTCCAGGCCAAACAGCGGCACCTCCGGCAGGCTGAAGCCGCCCAGCACAAAACCCAACGAAACCAGTCCACCCAGATAGCCCAAGGCCCAGGCATAGCCGGACAGGCGGCCCAGGCGGGCCTGGGCCACCAGGCCGGGCAACATGGCATTATTGAATACGGTCGCGAATTCGGCACCCACGCTGGCCAGCACAACCAGGCCCAGGATCTGCACCAGATCCCGGTCGCTTGCACCCGGCAGGGCCAGCCACAAACCGGCACAGGCCAGCACACACAAGGCCTGAAACGACAGAATCCACGGCTTGCGCGGGCCGCTGGCATCCGCCATGGCACCCATCACCGGGCTAAGCAGGGCAATGCAAAGGCCCGCCACGGCTTGGCCATAGCCCCATAGTTCCTGCCCGCGGATGGCGTTGCCCACCACATGCGAGGTGAAATAGGGCGCGAAAATAAAAGTGGTTACCAAGGTGAAATAGGGCTGGTTGGCCCAATCGAACAAGGCCCAGCTAAACTGTGCCCGACGCGACGCAGGTGCCGTGCCGGTAACGGTCAGCGCGCCGTCTTGCCCGTTATCCAACCCATCCGCATGCGCGGTCATGCCTACCTCCCCCAAGATTCAGGGGAGTAGATTAGCCGATAATTAGCCTGCGGATATAGCGATTTGCCAAGGCCAGCTTGGCAATGTCCATGCCGCCCGCCTCGAACTCGGCGATCATTTCGTCGCTGCGGGCAATATCCCGTTGGTTGGCGCCGCACCATTTTTCCACCGCCTCATCACCGCCCGCGCCATTGGCCTGTTCCAGGACGACGGAGGTCAGGGCTCGTTGCTGGCCGCGCAGATCCTCGACGATGGAGGCGATCGCCTTGCGTTGCCAATGGTCCTCGGCCTCCAACGCCTCGGCCGAGGCGCATAGGCGATCCAGACCCAGGCGCGCGCCCAGGGCAAAATGCACACGCCCGACTTCTTCCACCGGGCGGCCGCTATCGGCGGCAACCTGGACAATATCACAGGCGGCATTCATGGGCTCCAACCCCTCGATCCGCCGCGCCAGGGTCTCGGCCACGCCCTGCTTGAACAATTCCGCGGCACCAGAGGTCATCCTCTTGTTCTCGGTACAACCGATCACCTTGTCCAACTGCCCGGCCAGACTGCTGACGCCGGGCCCGAACGCGGTGATCACCGTGTTGACCTTCAACGGCTGGGGCACGTTGCGCAGGAACCACAAGGTCATCCGGCGCATGAATTCGGCCGTGGCCAGAACCATGCCCGTCTGCACGGCGGCGGGAACAGTGTTATCCAGGGTCTCGATCTGGTTCCACAATTGCCGCATTTCAAACAGATCACGGGCGGCGGCGTAACAGCGGGCAATAGCCTCGACCGAGGCGCCGGTCTCCTCGATCACGTCATGGACGAAGGTAATGCCAAGACGATTGACGATGGAATTGGCGGTCACAGTCGCGATTATTTCGCGGCGCAGACGATGCTGCAAAATGGCCGCATGCTGTTCGCGGCGCAATTTCCGGGGGAAGTATTTTATCAGATCCGCCGCCAGGCCCTTGGAACTCGCCAGATCGCTTTCCAGCAGTTCGTCGTACAATACCATCTTGGCATAGGCCAACAGAACCGACAGTTCCGGCCGGGTCAGACCCTCGCCTTTCGCCGCGCGCTCGGCCAGGGCCTCGTCATCGGGCAGATACTCAACCTCGCGGTTCAACTGACCGTTACGTTCCAGATCCCGCATATAGCGGGCATGGGATTCCAGCAAAGCCGGCGCCCGGTGCTGCAATACGCTGAGTGATTGGGTTTGCAGATAATTGTCGCGCAAGACCAGCTCGCCCACCTCGTCGGTCATTTCCACCAACAGGCGGTCGCGCTGCTTGCCGGTCATCTCGCCCTCGGCCACCACCGCATCGATCAGGACCTTGATGTTGACCTCGTGATCAGAGCAATCGACGCCGGCGGAATTGTCGATGGCATCGGTGTTCAGGCGGCCGCCGTGCTGGGCAATCTCCAGGCGGGCCAACTGGGTAATGCCCAGATTGCCGCCCTCGCCGATCACCTTGCAACGCAGCTGATCGCCGTTCACCCGTACCGCGTCGTTGGCCCGGTCACCGGCATCCAGGTCGCTTTCGCTGCTGGCCTTGATGTAGGTGCCGATGCCGCCGAACCACAGCAGATCCACGTCGGCCTGCAACAGGGCGTGGATCAACTCGTTCGGGGTCACGGATTTTGTCTTTAGGCCGGTCAGGCGCTTCATCTCGGCGCTCAACTCGATCGCCTTGGCCTTGCGGTCAAAGATACCGCCGCCCGTGGAGATCAGCCCGCTGTCATAGTCTTCCCAAGAGGAGCGCGGCAGCTCGAACAGGCGCTTGCGTTCCGCCCAGCTAAGTGCTGCATCAGGGGCCGGATCGATAAAGATATTGCGGTGATCAAAGGCGGCTTGCAGGCGAATATGCTTGGACAGCAGCATGCCGTTGCCGAAGACATCGCCCGACATATCGCCACAGCCGACGACGGTGAAATCCTCGCTCTGGATATCCCGGTCCAACTCGCGAAAATGCCGTTTGACGGATTCCCAGGCGCCCTTGGCGGTGATGCCCATGATTTTGTGGTCATAGCCCTTGGCCCCGCCGGAGGCGAAGGCATCGCCCAGCCAGAAGCCATAGTCGATGGCCACACCATTGGCGATATCCGAGAAGGTCGCGGTGCCCTTGTCGGCGGCGACCACCAGGTAGGGATCGTCATCGTCATAGCGCTTGACCAGGGGCGGCGGAACGACGTCCTGGCCGCGCAGGTTATCGGTCAAATCCAACAGACCCCGGATGAAGGTCTTGTAACAGGCGATGGCCTCGTCCTGCAGAGCTTCCCGCCCGCTGGTAAGCGGCAGCCGCTTGGGCACGAAACCGCCTTTCGAGCCGACCGGCACGATGACAGCGTTCTTGACCATCTGCGCCTTCATCAGACCCAGCACTTCGGTTCGGAAATCCTCCCGCCGGTCCGACCAGCGCAAGCCGCCGCGGGCCACCTTGCCGCCGCGCAAATGGACGCCTTCAACCTGTGGCGAATAGACGAATATTTCGCGGAACGGGCGCGGCAGCGGCAATTCGTCCACCGCCTGGCTGTCGAACTTGATCGACAGGTAAGGCTTGGGCCCGCCGTCCTCGGCGATTTGGAAAAAGTTGGTCCGCAAGGCGGCCTGCACCAGGTTCAGAAAACGGCGCAGAATGCGGTCCTCGTCCAGGCTTTCCACCACTTCCAGGGCATCGACGATATTCGCGGCCAGCTGATTGATTTCTTTTCCGGCATCGGGCGCCTCGGGGTCGAAGCGGGCCAGGAACAGCCGCGCGATCATGCCGGTGATAACGGGGTTTCGCGCCAGGGTATCTTCCATATAGTCCTGGCTATAGGCGATCCCGGTCTGCCGCAGGTATTTGCACAAGGTGCGCAAGACCACGACCTGGCGCCAGCCCAAGCCGGCCTTTAGAACCAGGCGGTTAAAGCCATCATCCTCGACCTCGCCGGCCCAGACCTTGGCGAAGGCCTCTTCAAAGCTCGACTTCAACAGACCAAGGTCAATCGCTTCGCCATCCTGTTCTTCCAACAGGAAGTTATGGATCCAAATGGTTTCCTCGCCCGCCATGGTAACCTGGAAAGGTTCCTCGCCAATCACTCTGAGGCCCATGTTCTCCATCATTGGCAGGCAATCCGACAGGGGCAGGGACTGGCCGGGATGATAGATCTTGAAGCGCACCACGTGCTCCGCGTCTTCGATCATGCGATAAATATTCAAACCGACGCCGGTGCCGTCCGACAGGCCTTCTATGCCTTCGATATCACGCAGGGCAATCTCGGCGTTGAAGCGCTCGGTATAGGACGTTGGGAAGGCCTTGCCATAGCGCGCGGCCAGGCGATTGCCGCCCTCCTCGCCCCAATGCTCCACCAGGACCTCATAGAAATCATCCTGCCATTGCCGTGCCGCGGCGATCAGGCGGGTCTCGACGGCGCCGAAATCAATATCGTCCGGCGCGCCGCCCTCGTTGATGCCGATAATAAAATGCACCCGCGCCAAGGGGTTCTGGCTAACCTCGGTATAATAGTTGGAGAGCCGGCCATTGACCGCCTCGCACAACAGATCGGCGAACCGTTCGCGCAGCTCCGTGCTCAAACGCTCGCGCGGCATATAGACCAGAACGGTGAAATAGCGGTCGAAGCGGTCGCGCCGGGCAAACATGCGAAAGCGGGGGCGCTCCTGCAAGGCCTGGATGCCGGTGGCGATCGAGGTCAGGGTCTCGACGTCGATCTGCCACAATTCGTCCCTGGGATAGGTTTCCAGAATATGGGTCAGAGCCTTGCCGTCATGCGACTCGGCATCCATGCCAGCCAGTTCAATGGCCTGGGCCAGCTTGCGCCGCAGCAAAGGGATATCGCGCGGCGTGCGGTTAAAGGCCGAGGCCGTGAACAGGCCGACAAAGCGCCGCTCGCCAGTCAGCTTGCCCTTGCCGTCATAGCGCTTGATACCGATGTAATCCATGTGCACCGGACGGTGCACGGTGCCGCGCACGCCGGTCTTGGTGACCAGCAGGATTTCCTCGCGGCGGATGAAACGTTGCGCGATCGAGGCCGCGCCCTTGCCGCCCGGGTCAACAAGCGTTTTCGGGCCATCCTGGCGGGTCAGCACGTGCCGGGTTTCATCGCGAAAGATGCCCAGCGAGCTATCCGGTACGATCATCAGGTCGCCGTCGGCCTTTTTGCCTCCGTTCTTAACACTGTAGCTATAGTCGCGGCAGCCAAGCAGGGTGAAATGATTGTCCCGCAACCAGGCCAAAAAGGCGCCGGACTCGGCAACCTCGTCCTGGCTTTGGGGAAATTTCGAGCTGTTCATCTGCACAATGGCGTCGTCCAACTGCGCCAACATGGCCGGCCAGTCCGTCACCGCCGCGCCAACATCGGCCAGAACACCGCGCAGATCCTGCACGATTTTATCCAACGCCCCCTGGTCGCTTTGTTCAGCGATCTGGATATGCATCACGGATTCGCTCAAACCCGGCTTGCCGTTAACCACCGGGGGCAACAGTTCCTGCCGCGTGCCCTTGTCATTCCGGCGCACACGGATCACCGGGTGGATCGCCAGATGAACCCGGGCATCCCAATGGTTCAGGTTGCCGACGATGGAATCCACCAGGAACGGCATGTCGTCGGTGATGATTTCAACAATGGTATGGGCCGATTTCCAGCCGTGCTCTTCCATGCGCGGATTGTAAACCCGCAGGTTGACCTCGTCCGTGCTGCGCTGGGCCGCGAACTTCCAAAGGGACAACGCGGCGCCGTATAGATTTTCCGGTGAGGATTCATTGATATCCTCGGCCGGAACGCGGGCATAAAACTGCTCGAAAAAGGCCTTGATCTCGTCGGCCTCGCCGCGTTTGAAGCGCTCGGCCACCATCTGGGACATGCCATCCAGGCGGCTGTCCCGCTCTTCCCGTGCCCTCTTATCCATCATAGCCGTATTCCTTGAAATCACCGCCGCCCAGGAAGAAGACCGGGACGAAGAATTGCTCAGGTTCAGCCCGTAGGTTCCAAATCAAAACAAAATGAAGACCCAACGGCAAACGAAAAATCCTGCTCTATTACCAAGCAAGCAAAAATTCACCGAAATACTAAGTCTAAAATAGTTACGAATTTATTGTAATCGAGCGTTACAATTTTTCTGAATATTACGCTGGAAGCCGATATGCGCCCGGGGAATTTAGAATTCTACAGAAGCATGTCGCCGGCCTGCAATGGGTTGCCGCGCAGGAAATCCGCCGCCGACATCACACCTTTGCCCGACCGTTGCAGCCGCAACAAGCGCATGGCGCCGGAGCCGCAGGCGACTAACAGCTTATCATCGAGCACCGTTCCAGGTGCCGCGTCATGGCTAGCCGCCACCGGCTGGGCCAACAGAACCTTGACCCGATCGCCTTGCCATTCACACCAGGCACCGGGATATGGTGACAGGCCACGGATCAGGCAATCCAGCGCCTCGCCGCGCAGGCGCCAATCGATCCGTGCCTCGGCCTTGTCGATCTTCTTGGCATAGGTGATGCCGGTTTCCGGCTGCGGCAGCGGCGACAGATCACCCGCGGCGATGCCACGCAGTGCCGCGACCATCAAGGGCGCCCCCAAGACGGCTAACTGATCATGCAAATCCCCCGCCGTGGTGTCCTCTGCGATGGGCACTTCGGCACGGGAAATTTCATCACCAGTGTCCAGGCCCTCGTCCATCGCCATGACACAGACACCTGTCATGGCATCCCCCGCCATCACCGCACGCTGGATCGGTGCAGCCCCGCGCCAGCGCGGCAAAAGCGAGCCGTGCAGATTGAAACAGCCCAGGCGCGGCGCCCGCAGAACCGGGCCCGGCAGGATCAGACCGTAGGCCACCACCACCGCCGCATCGGCGCCCAGGGCGGCAAACTCGGCCTGCGCCTCGGATGATTTCAGGCTGGCGGGCGTGAAGACGGCTATGCTGCTGGCCAAGGCGGCGTCATGAACTGGCGTGTGCCGTAGCCGCTTGCCCCGCCCGGCCTGGCGCGGCGGCTGGGTATATACCGCCACGACATCCATATCCGGGGCGGCCTGCAAGGCCTCAAGGGTCGGCACCGCGAAGTCCGGCGTACCCATGAAGACGATGCGCAAATCAGCCATGATCTCCGCAGGGCCCTAGGCCGAGACTTTCTGACGCCTGATCTTTTCCAGCTTGCGCAAAATCATGCCGCGTTTGACGGTGGACAGATGGTCCACGAACAGACGGCCTTTCAGGTGATCCATTTCGTGCTGGATACAACGGGACAACAGGCCGTCGGCGTGCAATTCCTGCTGCTGGCCATGATAATCCAGATATTCCACCGTGACTTCGCCGGGCCGGTCCAGATCGGCGAATTGATCGGGCAGGGAGAGACAGCCTTCGTTATAGCTCTCCATCTCGTCCGAAAAAGCTACGATTTCCGGATTGACCAGATAAAGCGGCGCTTTGTCTTCGTCGTCGTGCGAGACATCCACGGTGATCAAGCATTTCGGCAGGCCGACCTGAACCGCCGACAGGCCGATGCCGGGGGCCTGGTACATGGTTTCCAGCATATCATCGAGAATCCGCCGAATTTTGTCGTCGACGGTTTCCACCAGCTGGGATTTCACCTTCAGACGGCGGTCCGGGGCGGTGATAATGGTTAGAATAGCCATGATTCGTTTGTGCTGCGTTTCGTGCAATTTATGAAGGTTCTGGGCACTAGGTAGTATGCCGCCCATACGGGGTCAAGTTTCAGAATAAGGATCGCGCAATGGAATTGTTGATAGGCGCTCTTGGAGCCTCAATTCTGCTTCTTGTACTGGGCGGATTGGCGCTGCTGTTGCTGCGCCGCCGGGCATCGGGTGGCGATGATGCGCGTCTGGATGCGCTTGCCGCGGCCACCGCCAGTCTGGCCACCGCCCAGGCCGATCTGGGTGGTCGATTAAGCCAGCTGTCAGAGCAATCAACGACGGAGCGCGCGGAATTGATGCGCACCCTGCACGAACGCCTGGACGGCGTTTCCAAGCGCATGGGTGATAGCCTGGAGCAATCGGCAACTCGTACCGCCGCCTCCCTTGGTGAATTGGGCAAGCATCTCCAGGTCATCGATCAGGCGCAGAAAAATATCTCGGATCTGGCCGGCCAGGTGATCGGCCTGCAGGATATTCTCGATAACAAGCAAACCCGCGGCGCCTTTGGCGAGGTGCAGTTGCAGGATCTGGTCAGCTCGATCCTGCCGCCGTCGGCCTACGGCTTTCAGGCCACGCTGTCGAACCAGCGCCGGGTCGATTGCCTGATCCAGCTGCCGCAGCCCCCCGGCCCCATTGCCATTGACGCCAAATTTCCCCTGGAAAGCTATCATGCCTTGCGCCAGGCCGGCGACGAGGCCCAGACCAAGGCGGCGCAGCGGGCCTTTCGCACCGCGCTGAGCAAACACATCAAGGATATCCAGGAGCGCTATATTCTGCCCGGCGAAACCGCCGACAGCGCCTTGATGTTTCTGCCCTCGGAAGCGGTCTATGCGGAACTGCACGCCAATTTTCCCGACACCGTGGAGCAATCATACCGGGCCCGGGTCTGGATTGTATCCCCCACTACCCTGATGGCGACCCTGAACACCGTGCGGGCGGTTCTGAAAGATGCCCGCATGCGCGAACAGGCCGGCGTTATCCAGGCCGAGGTGGTGAAACTATTGGATGATGTCCAGCGCCTGGATGAACGGGCGGAGAATTTGCAACGGCATTTCAAACAGGCGGAAAAGGATCTGGAGCAAATCGCCACCTCCACCAAGAAAATTACCCGGCGGGTCGGACAAATCGAAGACGTCCAACTGGCCGCGTCAGAGGCTGATGTCTCGGATTCCGCTCCAGAAGACCCCCATGAACACGCGGCCGCGGTCGTAGATCTTTCAAAACGCGGCGCCTAAACCCGGAACGTCTTCTATTGCAGCAAAATTCTTAGTGAAAAATTAAAAAAAAACGATACTTATATCGAAACGATATATTGTAGCACATAATATAGTTACCACATTAATTTTACACTAGTTGGAATTACCGGACAAAAGACATCGTCCGGGCAACTCAACAAAGGCCGCGGCAGGCGCGGCACGAGGATGACATGTTCGAAATCAAACGCCCAGAACCCAAAGCAGCCCTGACCTGGATTGCCGTTTGGCTGGTTGCCTTGATCGCCCTGGCCATGGTGCCCATGGACGAGGCCCGTCCGGCATTCGCCGCCATGCCCGACGAAATTCATTTCAGCGACGGAACAACCCCTGATTTCGGTGGATACGACGCGCCTTATATCAAAGCGCGAAGCTAGAGCAATTTTCAAGTAATCGGAGTCGGCCAGGATCTGTTTGCGCGACGTAAGTAATTGGTTCAATTGCTCGGTTCTTGAGAGTCCAAGCGCAATTTCTTCGCATGCGCGCTAGAAAAAATAACCATCGAGCCGACAAATGATCCGGCCCGCCACGGCCTTGACGGCTGGGGCGGGCCGATTACGTATTGCCGAGGAACATGCGTCTTTAGGGCTTGCGCGCCAGGCAGACGATTTCTTGCAGCGGCACCTGCAAGGGCGCCGGGCCATATAAGGCTTCGATTTCCGCCGCCAGGGCCGTAACGATGGTTTCGGGATCCACTTCGCCCCGCTCTCTTATTTGCAGTATGCCGGGGTTTCCTTCCACAAAGCCGCGCGCGATGCCGATGGCGTCCGGCCGCTCGATGGTCTCGGACACCAGATCGAAATCCGGGGCCGAAAATCCGGCGCCCTTAACCAGGGTACGAATGGGCTCGATCTCGTAAAATCCGAAAGGAACGGTCAGGAAATCCGGCGGATCAGACTTGAAAAAATCGGCAATGGTCTGCCGGGCCAGGCCGGCGACCTTGTTTTGCTCAAGCGAACCCCAGACATTGAATGCCAACAGGCCGCCAGGCCGCAGCACGCGAGCCATTTCGGCCAACGCCAGGGCCTTGTCAGGGATGAACATGATGCCGAATTGACAGGCGACCACGTCGAAGCTGCCATCCTCGAACGGCAGGGCCTGGCCATCGGCCTGGCGATAGCTGACATTCTTTAAGGCGCCGCGCTTTGAAACGGCGTAATTCAGCATTGCCTCGTTCAAGTCCGTGGCGACGATTTCAGCATTTTCGCCAAGCGTCTGCCAAAGGTATTCGGTGGCAATGCCGGTGCCACAGGCAATCTCTAGAACTTTTTTGGCCCCCGGCATGGCGTTATCAATGCGCTTGGCAAGATCGGCGGCGGAAAATTGGAACAACAGCGGTCCCAAATGCGTGTCATAGACTTCCGGAATGGAACCAACGAAACGCGCCGCGCCGGTATCGCTGTTCACTGTTGTCTGCGGGGTAATCTGGCTCAACTCATTCATGATCTGTCATCCTTTTTGATCAAAACAAGACCTAAGCATCGCAATGAACCGTCAGGGCAGCGTCAAACTTCATGCCCGCTCTGCGTCCATGGCGTGAGAAATTCGTAAAAACCGTGCAATTGCCGTAAAAACTGTCGGTAGAATGCTCTAACACCTGTTTTTCAAACCTGGCTACCAACGAGGGCCTGTTGACATTCACTAAATTCCAGCTGCGGCTGCTTGGCGGCTTTGAACTGGCCGACGGAGCAGGTATGGCGATCGCATTGTCGTCGAAGAAGGCGGCCGCCCTGTTGGCCTATCTTGCTCATCGCCCGGGCGAGGTCGTGTCACGCGCCAAAATCGCCACGCTGTTATGGCCCGATCGTGGCGAGGAACAGGCCCGCGCGTCTTTACGCCAAACCCTATCGGTCCTGCGCAAGGCGTTGGATGACGAAGCGGGCGAGGCGGTCGTTTCATCCGCCCAGGGCCTGGCGGTTGCAAGTCAGGCCTTCACTATCGACAGCGTTGAATTCGAGCTTGGGGCAGAGCCGGCGGCGGATCTATATCAGGGACCATTCCTGGACGGCTTTGATATCCGCGCCGAGATTTTCGAGGATTGGCTGCGCGGCGAACGCGCCCGCCTTGGCGCCCGCGCCATGCAGACCTTCACCGCGTTGTTAGAGCAAAGCCAGGAACGCAACGAACCCGGCGCCGCCCTGAGACATGCTGCCAGGCTGCTTGAGCTGGACCCCTTGCGCGAGGATATCCACCGTTTAACGATGGCATTGCAGCAACAACAGGGTCATTGGAACGAAGCGTTGCGGCACTATCAGACTTGCCGGGATATCCTGAAAGCGGAACTGGGCATCGAACCCGAGGCCGAAACCCAGCGCCTTTATGAAGAGATCAAGCGCGGCCGTGATGGCGCCCCGGCCTCGATCATACCCCCGGCCCCAATCTTGCCGCCGGCCGAGCTGCGCCAGGCGGACAGCCATCCGGCCATTGCCGTCATGCCCTTTGAGAATCTCAGCGACGACCCGGACCAGCAATTTTTCACCGACGGTATCACCGAAGACATCATCACCGAATTGTCCCGCTTTCACGAACTGTTCGTGGTCGCCCGCAACTCCACTTTCTCCTACCAAGGCCGCGCCTTTGGCCTGCCCGAGGTCGGCGAAGCGTTCGATGTGCAGTATGTGGTCAAGGGCAGCGTCCGCAAGGCCGGCAACCAGGTGAGATTGACCGCGCAATTGTTCGAGGCCGCGTCCGGCAAGAATATCTGGGCCGAACGCTATGACCGGGAACTTGCCGATATCTTTGCCCTGCAGGACGAGTTGACCCGCGCCATCGCCGCCGTGCTGCCGGGCCGGGTGGAAAACCATGAGGCCCGCAAGGCAAGCCAGAAACCGCCCAAGGACATGGCGGCCTACGAATTGCTGCTGGCCGGCAAGCTCCATCACCACCGCTATACCCAGGCCGATTGTACAACCGCCCTCGACTTGCTTGACCGGGCCATCGGCTTGGAGCCAGATTACGCCGCCGCCTATGCCTGGAAGGCCTGCGTCCTGGGCCAGGCCCTGGCGCGGGGCTATCTGCCAAATCCTGATGCTTTGTTCAAAAGCGCGGGCGAAGCGGTCGATACCGCCCTGCGGCTGGATGATAACGAGGTTGAGGCCCACCGCGTCCAGGCCGAGATCGCCATCGTCACCAAGCGTCTGGATACAGCCGTGCGTCATAACGAGCGCGCCCTGGCCCTGAACCCCAACGACCCCCGTCTGATGGCGCAAAAAGGTGAATTACTGACACTTTTGGGGCAGGCCGCCGACGGCGTGGAATGGCTGAACATGGCCATGCGCTTGGATCCATACTCGTTGGGCCATTGGGCTCATATGCTGGGCGCCGCGCTGATGCTATCGGGCCGCTATGAGGAGGCCGCGGCGGCATACCAGCAAAGCGGACGCGCCCGTTTCGACCATCACGCCAACATGGCGGGATGTTTCGGCAAGCTGGGCCGGTCGGACGAAGCCGCCAGCCAAGCGGACCTGGCGCTGGCCCTGAAGTCTGATTTCACTATCGCCGACTACGTTGCCGGACTGGCATATCGCGATGAAGCCGAACGCGATCAGCATCGGGAAATCCTAAGCGCCGCGCCGCTGCCGCAATAATGCCGGAATAATGCCGCAATAATTGCGCGGACCGCCGTGGGGCGCTAACGTGGCGACGATTTCATTCACGGGGATAAAGCAAATGAGCGATCAAATCAGGCCATTCGACGTGACCATTCCCGAGGCTGAATTGGTTGACCTGCGCCGCCGTCTGCACGCCACGCGCTGGCCCGATGCCGAAACGCCCGACGATTGGTCCCAGGGCATCCCGCTGTCATACATGCGGGAGGTCTGCAAATACTGGGCCGATGACTATGACTGGCGCCGGTGCGAAAATTTATTGAACGGCTGGGATCAGTTTCAGACCGAGATCGATGGCACGGATATCCATTTCCTGCATGTGCGCTCGCCCCATGCCGACGCCATGCCGTTGCTGATCACCCACGGCTGGCCCGGATCAGTGCTGGAATTCCGCCATATCATCGCACCTTTGACCGACCCCACCGCCCATGGCGGCAATGCAGCGGACGCTTTTCATATCATTGCGCCGTCCCTGCCCGGCTATGGCTTTTCCGGCAAACCCACCGCACCCGGCTGGTCGGTGCAGCGTATTGCCACGGCCTGGGGGCAGCTGATGGCGCGCCTGGGCTACGAGAAATACGTGGCCCAGGGGGGCGATTGGGGCTCCGCCATTACGCGGCAGATCGGGGTCAATGCCAGTGCCGAGGAGAGCGCATCCTGCGTGGCCATCAACCTGAATATGATCACGGAACGCCCAGATCCGGAAACCATGGACAGCCTGACCGAATTCGAAAAGGCGGCCATGGCGGCAGCCAAGCATTATGTGGATTGGGATTCGGGTTATTCGAAACAGCAAAGCACCCGGCCGCAGACCCTTGGCTATGGCCTGGCGGACTCCCCATCGGGCCAGGCGGCCTGGATCCTGGAGAAATTCTGGGCCTGGACCGACTGCAACGGCCATCCGGAAAACGCCCTTCAGCGCGACGATATGCTGGACAACGTCATGCTCTATTGGCTGCCGGGCACGGCAGCCTCCTCGGCCCGGCTGTATTGGGAAAGTTTCGGCAGACGCAGCCAGGACGATGTCACCATTCCGGTCGGCTGCAGCGTCTTTCCAAAAGATATTTTCACCGCCTCCCGGCGCTGGGCGGAAAAACGCTTCCATAACATCATCCATTGGAGCGAGCTGGACAAAGGTGGCCATTTCGCGGCCCTGGAACAACCCGGTTTATTTGTCGAGGAAATGCGGAGCTGCTTCCGAAAGGTACGCTAAGACCATGACCGTCAGGGCGCCCATGCCCAGTCCATCGGTGCCCATCATCATCCCGGCGTTGCTGATCATGGCCACGTCCGTCTCGATCCTGTCGACCGACTTGTACACGCCATCCCTGCCCCATCTACAGGGAGTCTTCGACACCGATGCGGGGCGGGTGCAGTTGACCATGACATTGAATCTGGTCGCCTATGCCCTGGCGCAGCTGTTCTATGGGCCGCTGTCGGACCGCATCGGGCGACGGCCGGTTTTGCTGGCCGGCATGATCGGTTTTGCCGTGGCCTCCATCGCTTGCGCCGCCGCCGGCTCCATCGAAGGCCTGATCGCGGCCAGAGTGCTGCAAGGCCTGACTGCCTGTGCCGAGGCGGTGGTTGGCTATGCGGTGATCCGCGAACTGTATGACGAGGCCAGCGCGGTCCGCGTATTCGCGGCCTATGGCATGGCCATCGCGCTGGCGCCTGCCGTGGGCCCGGTGATCGGCGGGCATATGCATGTCTGGCTTGGTTGGCGTTCCAACTTTGTACTGCTGACCTTGCTGATCGTGGTGGTGATCCTGTTGCTCTGGCGCTTCCTGCCCGAGACCTTGCAAACTCCCGACCGCGGCGCCCTGCGTCCCCGGCGCCTGTTGGGCGGTTACATCACCTTGCTGCGGGACGGCCCGTTCATGACCTATACCTTGATCATGGCCCTGCTGCTGGGCGGTCTGTTCGCCATTCTGGCCGCCTTTCCGTTCCTCTTTATCGAAGGCATGACGGTTCCAACAGAGCAATATGGCTATTACTACGCGGCAATCGTATTGGCCTTTTTTCTGGGCTCGTTGACCGTCAACCGGGCGGCGGGGCACATCGCCTCCGATCCGCTGCTGGCCTTGGGACTGGGACTTAGCGCACTGGGTGGGATCAGTTTTATCCTGCTGCTGTTCGCCGGTTTGGCAACACCCATAAGCATCACCGCAACGCAGTGCCTTTTCGGCTTTGGCCTGGGCCTGGTGTTCGCCACCGCGCCGGTACGGGCCTTTGATGTCTGCCGGGCCGGACATGGTCATGCCGCCGCCATGCTGGGCGCCCTGCCCATGGCGGGCGGCGGCCTGGGAACATTCTGCGTGGTGTTATGGCATGACGGCAGCGCCTGGCCCGTGGCCGTAATTCTCACCCTGACCGCGCTGATCGGCGGCGCGCTGTACCTGGCCATACGGCCATGGCAAGTCAAACCGGGTGGCGCGAACCCAAAGCCGTAGCCAGGGTGCCGTCGTCGAGATAATCCAGCTCTCCCCCCACCGGCACACCGTGCGCCAGGCCCGAGACCTTGACGTTGCAGTTGGAGAGCTTTTCCGCCAGGAAATGCGCCGTGGTCTGGCCATCCACCGTGGCGTTGGTGGCCAGAATGACCTCGCCGACCGCATCATCGCCGGCGCGGGCAAGCAGAGCGCCGACATTCAGATCCTCTGGCCCGACGCCATCCAGAGCCGACAATGTCCCGCCCAGAACATGATAGCGGCCGCGAAATTCGCCGGAGCGTTCCAGGGCCCAGAGATCGGCGACGCTTTCCACGACACAGATCTGGCTCGGGTCCCGGCGTTGGTCGCGGCAGATGGCACAGGGCTGCACGCTGTCGAGATTGCCGCAAATATCGCACGGCGCGACGGTATCGGCGGCCTGTCCCAAGGCCTGCGCCAGCGGGCGCAGCAAGCTTTCCTTGCGGTCAATCAGATGCAGGGCGGCGCGGCGGGCCGAACGGGGGCCGAGGCCGGGCAGTTTCGCCAACAGTTGGATCAGCTGGTCAATTTGAGTGCCGGTCATAGCGGTTTAACGCCCGAAATCAGAACGGCAGCTTCATGCCGTCGGGCAAGTTCAGGCCGCCGGTCAGTTTGCTCATTTCTTCCTGGGTATAGTCCTCGACCCGGCGTTTAGCATCGTTATGGGCGGCGATGATCAGATCTTCCATGACCTCGATATCGCCATCCTTGAGAGAGGCGTCCATCTTCAGGCCGCGCATTTCGCCCTTGCCGTTCAAAGTGACGCTGACCATGCCGGCGCCGGCCTGGCCGGTCATCTCCACCTCTTCCATGCGGGCCTGCATTTCCTGCATTTTGCCCTGCATTTCCTGGGCCTGCTTCATCATCTGGCTCAGATTTTTCATCGCTATTCGTCTCCATTCGAAATTTTGCCGGCCTCATCGCTATCGCCGCTGACGCCAAGGGGGCGGACATCGGTAATTTTGGCGCCGGGAAAAGTATCAAGCACCGCCTGCACCAGCGGGTCGGCCTGGGTGTCGGCCAGAATATCGGCTTCCGCCTGGCGTTGTTGGGCGGCCAGGGGCGGTTCGCCCATCGCCTGGGCATTGATTACCACGGCCCAGGTCTCGCCGGTCCAATCATCCAACTTGGCGCGCAGCTTGTTGGCCAAATCCGTCGGGGCGTTGTCTTCGGGACGGATTTCCAGATGTCCGGGCCGGAATTCCACCAGCCGCACATCCTCCATCAAATGATGATACAGATGCCCTTCCCGCGCCTCCCGCGCCCGCGCCACCACGGCGGCGAAACTGTCGATGGCGATAGGCTCCGCCTGGCCGAGATCCTCCGCCGTGGCCATTTCCGGCACCTCGTCGGGCTGTTCCTCGATCGGGTCGGGGATAGCTTCCATGATGTAATCAGGTACATCCTGCGGCACCTCTTCGGGCATGGCCCGCACCTGAGCCGAAGCGGCGGCACCGCCAGCCATCTGCGCCGTGGCAACGTTGGCAGGGGCGGGCGGGGCGCTGGCTACTGGCGTGGGCGCCACGTTTACGACCGATCCCGAAGGTGCCGGCGCAGCGCTCGCCGGGGTACTGGTTGACGGCGCCGGTTGGGACACGGCCTTGCTGCCGGTAACCTGGCGCACCGCATCAATCGGGCTCGGCAAATCGGTACTATAGGCCAGACGGATCAGGATCATTTCCGCCGCCGCCAAAGCCGACGGCGCTCCGCGCACCTCGCCCAGGCCCTTCAGAAGCATCTGCCAGGTCCGCGCCAACACGGGCATGGACAGCCCCTGCGCCAGGGCCTCGGCCCGTTGCCGTTCCACCTCGGATAGGCCGGGATCGCCGCCCGCCTCGGGCGCGACCTGCAAGCGGGTCAGCAAATGGGTCAGTTCCAGCAAGTCACGTAGGATCACTTCGGGGTCAGCGCCCAGGTCATATTGCTCCCGCAATTGCCCCAGGGCAGCCGCCACATCGCCCTTCATCAAGTCCTCGAACAGGTCATAAATCCGCACCCGGTCGGCCAGACCCAGCATTTCGCGGACCTGGCTGGCCGTCACTTGACCGCCGCAATGGGCGATGGCCTGGTCCAGCAGGGACAGACCGTCACGCACCGAGCCTTCGGCGGCACCGGCGATCAGGTTCAACCCCTCCGCCTCCGCCGTTGCGCCCTCGGCCTCGACAATGCCAGCAAAATGGCTGACCAGCAGTTCCGCACCCACGCGACGCAAATCGAAACGCTGACAGCGCGACAGCACGGTGACCGGCAGCTTGCGCGTTTCCGTGGTGGCAAAAATGAACTTTACGTGGCTGGGCGGCTCTTCCAGAGTTTTCAACAACGCATTGAAAGCGCCGGTGGAGAGCATGTGCACTTCATCAATGATGTAGATTTTGTAGCGGGCCGAGGCGGGCAGATAGCGCACGCCCTCCAACAATTCCCGCATATTGTCGACGCCGGTACGCGATGCGGCATCCATTTCCAGCACATCCACATGACGCGATTCGGCAATCGCGATGCAGTGTTCGCAAACCCCACAGGGTTCAATCGTGGGCCCGCCCTGACCGTCCGCACCGATACAATTCAGGGATCGGGCAATAATCCGCGCCGTGGTGGTCTTGCCTACGCCGCGCACGCCGGTCAGGATAAAAGCATGCGCTATCCGCTCTTCCCGTATGGCATTGGTGATGGTGCGGACCAGCGCCGCCTGACCCACCAGCTGGCTGAAGTCTTGCGGCCGGTATTTACGCGCCAGGACACGATAGGCGGCGTCATCTTTTGACGCACCTTCGTTGCCGCCCGGCACCACGCTATCCATATCAATCTCGTTCATGGCTCTAAGCACAGGCTAGCATGTTGGAGCCGTTTTAGGAACGGACGTCGGCAAAAAGTGGAGGTGGAAGAACGGTCAACGACCCGGACCAGACTTGTTACGGCTGCTACCTTTCGGTCCTGACCGGATTGGCAAGCGGTACGTCCGTAACCGCCCTTCCGCGCGCTTTATCCGCTTTTGTCCCGGCATGCGCAAGCTACTAATAACCAGTCTTGAATCTTTCCTGCAAATCAAACGGATAGGTCCCGGACGTGGGCGGCACGGTACCCGAACGCGGATCGATGGGCAGCTGTTTGTCCAAACCGCTCTCCGCCTCGTACAGGGCGCCGGCGGCCAACAAGGGCGCTTCGCCACGGGGCGGGGCGACCAATTGCAAGCCGACCGGGCGGCCAAATTGATCGAAACCGCACGGCAACGACAATGCCGGTGAGGCCGACAGGGTGACCGCCGCCGTCAGCAACGATGCGGCCATGTAATGCTCCAACTTGACGCCATCAATGGCCTCGGGGTGGCGCAGATTGACATCGAAGGCGGGGGTATTGGCCCCCGGCGTCACGATCAGGTCGTATTGCCCGAACAGTTCGGCGAAACGGCTATAGAGCACGGCGCGACCCCGTTCGGCCTTGGCCAGATCCGAGATCAACTGCTTCAGGCCCAACTCCGTATTCCAGATGATATCGGGCTTGATCAATTCCCGGTGGCTTTGCAATTGCAGCTCCCGGTCGATGACGAACTGCTGCGAGCGCAAGGCCAGGAAAGTGCCCTCCAGATCGTCGATTTCGATGCTGATTTCCTCGACCTCGGCGCCTAGAGTCTGGAAGATCTTCATCGCCTCACGGCAGATATCGCGGGTTTCCTTGTCCACGGGGGAGCCGCCGATGGTCTCGGCATAGGCAATTCGGAGCGGAACTTTCGCCTCCGCCACCGCCTGGCTGAAGGATACCGCCGGCGCGTCAAAGGTCAGGGGATCGGTGGGGCAGAACCCCGCCATGGCATCCAGGAACAAGGCCAGATCGGCGACGTTGCGCGCCATGGGGCCTTGCACCGAGAGGGGCGAAAACATGGTATTAACGGTGCCCCGCGTCACCCGTCCCGGCGACGGACGCAGCCCGACCACGGAAGTATAGGTTGCGGGCCGGCGCAGGCTGCCGCCGTGATCGCTGCCATGGGCCAGCCAGATCTCGCCCGCCGCCAGCGCCGCCGCCCCACCGCCCGTGGAGCCCGCCGGCGTCAACGCGGTATTCCAGGGATTGCGGGTTTTGCCAAAGACTTCGTTGAAGGTGGAACCGCCGGCGCCGAACTCCGGCGTGTTTGATTTGCCGATGACAATCCCGCCCATGCGTTCAATCCGCAGCACCAGGGGATGAGACGCTACCGGCACGTGGTCGGCAAAAATCGGCGAGCCATAGGTGGTGCGCACGCCGCCCACATCCATCAGATCCTTGATCGCTACGGGCAGGCCGGCCAGCCAGCCCGGCTCGCCCGCCGCCTCCCGGCCATCACCTGCCATAAGGCGCACGGCATGCGCCCGGGCGCGGTCCAGGCAAAGGGTGGGCAAGGCATTGATCCGCGGATCAACTTCGGCGACCCGCTCCGCCGCCGCATCGATCAGTTCCAGCGGCGAGACCTCGCCCCCCTCCAGGCGCCGGACTGCCTGACAAGCGCTCAATGCGATTAGTTCATCCGTCATGCCGCTGCTCTTTCCTTCATTCCCAAACAATCATCATAGCCAGTAGCGATATGTGTAGGGAAGCGATCTACGAATTTCATTCGTTGAATTGCATGGAGACACGGCGCGATGGAACCGGCCACGCCTGATGCCGGCGTGGCGTAGCGGCATAACAATTGCGCTTGGACATCCCGTGGATGCCCGGCATTACAAGTGCCTAAAATAGTGCAATGACTACTCCGCCGCCTGAATGTTGCTTGCGTCCCCCGCCCCATCCTCAGCGAGAGCATCGAACCACCAATCCGGACCATCGGCCTGACGTACAACTTTGAGGTGGCCGCGCCAGTTAGCGTCATCGGCGGTGGGGAAATCGGCCCGCGCGTGGGTACCCCGGCTTTCCTCGCGCCGGCTGGCGGCCTGGATGATCAACTCGGCGGCACCGGCGGCAAGCTGAGTTTCGAGGAATTTTTCCAGTTTTCGCGGCTCGTTGATGCCACGGGTCCGGGTGGCCTGGGCCGCGATGGCCCGGATTTTTTCCAGACCCGTCGCCAGGCCCGCCGCATCCCGGCGGATGCCGCCATACTGCCACATGATCTGGCACAGCTCGGCGCGGAGGGCATCCGCATCCGCCTGCGGTTCGCCGGTTTCCGGCAATGCCGCCGGCGCCGCTGCCTTGACGCCTTTGTCCTTGCCCTCGGCGAATTCGGTCGCCGCCAGGCCGGCGCGTCGGCCAAAGACCAGACATTCGGTCAGGGCGTTGCCGCCCATACGGTTGGCGCCATGCATGCCGCCCGCCGCCTCGCCCGCCGCATACAGGCCTGGAATGTTCGTTGCGCCATGGGCATCCGTCCGCGCCCCGCCACCGGAGAAATGCGCCACCGGGGCGACCCGCAGTTTTTGCTTCCAGGCGTTGTAGTTGGCATCCAGATAGGCCCATTTGGTGGCCGAAATGGGGTTGGCGCACCATGCTTCCTTGGTAACGTGGGTCAGGTCAATATAGACCGCGCCATCGTGCTCCTCGATCTCCTGGAACAAGGCTTGTGACAATGCATCGCGGGCATGGGTGGCGGCGGGACGCACAGTGATATTGTACTTGTCCAGAATATCCTCGCCGACCGCGTTGCTCAGATGCCCCAGATCGGCGCCTTCGGGTTCGATCAGGAAAATCTGTTTACCCGGCTCGGCGATGGCAACGGGATAGAATTGTACGAACTCCATATCCTGCATCACGCAACCGGCCTCGTAGGCCAGGGTATGGGCATCACCGCCGATCCGCTTTGGGTTGTCATGGTGCAGGAACAGCGCGCCGGCACCGCCCGCCGCCAGGATCACCGCGCCGCCGCGCAGCTCAAACCACTGCCGTTGCCTAGCGCCATAGGCGGACAGGCAGACGCCGTCTTCACCGGAGGCAATGGAGCGGACCACCAGGTTGTTGACGAAGCGCACGCCGACTTCCTCGGCCTTGGCCACCAGGGTATGGACGATTTCCCGGCCCCAGACAGGGACCCGGTCGCCGGGATCGCCCTTGGGCAAGGCCATGAAGACGCCTGGCGCGGATTTCGTGGTCATGCCCCAATCGATCAGATCCTGGAACCGCGCGCCCGCCTCCGAAGCCGCGATATCGACCATCTCGGTCTCGTTCAGGCCGCGCCCGGCGGTCAGCACCCGTTCCTTGTAGTCGTCTTCCGACATACCACCCCAAGGGCCCGCGAAGGCGCCGACGGCGAAGGTGGTCGAAGTGCCCTTGCCCGGCCCGCTTTTACCCACCACGGCGACATCGGCGCCCGCCAGTTTCGCCTTGATGGCGGCCATCAAACCCGCCGCTCCCGAGCCAATAACCCAGACATCCGCCCGGAGTGTTTCCGTTGTTTCCATGATTTTATTCCGCTCTGAATGATGGCATTTTTTATTTCGGCCATAATCGCGTCAGCGGGGCCAGGGCGCAATGGCTGATTTGCCGTTGGGCACAGCATGTGGCACCCTTCGCGCCAACAATTTGATTTCAGCAGCAGAAAAAGACGGACAGATTATGGAGTTCATCAACACCTTCGCCGGCAGCCCCTTGAACCGCATGGGCAACGAGCGGCGCAACGAACAGTGGTTGAAAGAAGAATTGAACGGCGCGGCGACCTGCTTTTTGCCCATGTGGCAATTGCGCGCCTTGATGATGCCGGGGGAAGATCTGCGCATCGGCTGGTGCCGCAAGGAGGATGTACAGCGCTTTCTCAACCAAGGCGCCACCACGTTGTTGCTGGGCCAGGTCAACGGCGTCTCGCATTTCGCCATTGATGTCTCCGCCGCCGGCCCGCGCCGGGAAAACGCGCCGTTGCAGGAATACGGCAAGTGGGTCGATGTGCGCAGCGCCGCCGCTTCATGCAGTCAGGACGATGCCGCCATTCTGGCGCAGGCGCGCTCCATGCTGGATTGGCATGCCCGGCATGGTTTTTGCTCGGTCTGCGGCAAGCCCTCGGAAATGGGCGAGGCCGGCTATTCCCGCAAATGCGAAGACGAGGAATGCGGATCCATGCATTTCCCGCGCACAGACCCAGTCACCATCATGCTGGTGCTGGATGGCGAAAATTGCCTATTGGGCCGGCAAAAAATCTTCGCGCCGAACAGTTATTCCGCCCTGGCCGGCTTCATGGAGCCAGGCGAAACCATAGAGGAAACCGTCCGCCGCGAGGTTTTCGAGGAAGCTGGCATCAAGGTTGGTGATGTGCGCTATATCTTCTCGCAGCCCTGGCCGTTTCCGTCATCGCTGATGATGGGCTGTTTCGCCAATGCCGAAACAACCGAGATCAACGTGGACACCAACGAGCTGGAGGAAGCCCGCTGGTTCACCCGCGATGAGGTCCACGACATGGTCAACAGCTGGCAGGATCAAAGCAAGTTGCGCATGCCCGCACCCCTGGCCATCGCGCACCAGTTGGCGGCGGCTTGGTTGCGCGGGGACTAGCCGTACAGCAACAGCACGATAATGCTGCCGGCGATCAGGAGCATGCCGAACAGTTCCTTGGGCGTGGAGCGTTCCTTGAAGAACAACACCGATAGCGCCAGGGTGAACAGCAGCTCGACCTGGCCCAGAGCCTTGACATAGGCCGCGCGTTCTAAGGTCATGGCGGTGAACCAGCCGGCGGAACCAATGACCGAGGTGATGCCGACGAACAGGCAGCCGCGCCAGTTGGGCACCATGGCGGCGATCTGATCGCGGGCCCGGAATAGGATATAGACCGACATGATGGCGGTCTGGATCACCAGCACCAAGGCCAGGGTCAGCGCCGCGCCATATAGCCAATCATCCAGACCCAGGGCCAGGCTGGCCTGGCGCAGAAACAACGAGGCCCCGGCAAAGCCCAGGCCCGCGGCCAGGCCGACACCGGCGGCAGGCTGGAACAGACGCCGCAGCAACGTATCGTCCGCGCCAGATCCGGCACCTGTTCCGGTTCTGGCAAGATTGATGATCACCACGCCCAATGCCCCCAGCCCGACAGCGAACCAGCCGCCGCCCGACAGGGCCTCGTGAAACACCACTGCGCCCACCACAGCGGTCAACAAGGCTTCGGTCCTGGCGTAGGTGGAGCCGATGGCGAAATTGCGCAGGGAAAACAGATAGACCAACAAAATGGTGGCGGCGATTTGCGAGAGGCCGGTTAGAGTCGCAAAAACGAAAAATTGCCATTCCGCATCGGGCAGCTCATGGTCGCCTCGTTCTTTGAGGAAATACAGATAGCCCAGCGCGAACGGCAAACCCCATAAAAAGCGCACATACGACGCGCCGACGGCGGAGAAATCTTTGGTCAGATGTTTTTGCCCGGCTGTTCGCGCCGCCTGCATGAAGGCGGCCAGAAAGGTGATCGGTATCCAGATCCAGACTTCCATGTATCAGGCCCTAATCCAGAGCCCGATACCAAGTGTCCGACAGGGTATAACCTTCGGAAAACGGATCGTCGGGGTCCAGGCTGTATTGGTGGCTGCCGGTTATCCAGGCCCGGCCCCGGATGCTGGGCGTGATGGCAGGTTGCCCAGCAATCTCGCCAACATCGGCAACACCGCAATGGAACTCCGTCCCCAGCACGGATTGGCTCACGAAACTTTCATCCAGGCCGATTTGTCCGCGCGCGTGCAGCACCGCCAAACGCGCCGAACTGCCGGTGCCGCAAGGCGAGCGGTCCAGCTTGCCGGGCGAAATTACCACCGTGTTGCGGCCCACGGTGCGGCCCGTATCGTCCTTGGCCAGGGGTGCGGTGAATTCGGTGAACGTAATGGTGTGGATGCCGGGGTTTTCCGGATGGACGACCGGGTGCTGTTCCACCGCCGCCGCCTTGATCCGCTCCCCCGTCTCGACCAGCTCCCGCGCCTCGTCCGGCACAATGGCAAAACCCAGGCTGGGTGCGTCCACGATGGCGAAGAAGGCGCCGCCGTAAGCGATATCGCAATTGACGCTGCCCAGGCCCGCGACCTCCACCACCGCATCCAGTTGCACCACATAGCAGGGCACATTGCGAAAGCGCACGTTTTGACAGCGGCCGTCCTTGCATTGCGCCACCACCTCGACCAGACCGCCGGGGGTATCCAGGCGCAGCACCGTCTCGGGCTCTTGCATGGCGATCATGCCGGTCTCCAACAGCACCGTCGTAACGCATATGGTGTTGGAACCGGACATGGGCGGATAATCCGTCGGCTCCATAATGATAAAGCCGGCATCGGCGCCGGGCGTCTTGGCCGGCACGATCAGGTTGGTATGAACAAAGGCGCCGCCGCGCGGTTCGTACAGCAGAAACTTGCGCAAGCCATCATTCTGGGTGCGCAGATATTCCCGCTGTTCAAACAGTGTTTCGCCGGGCGGTGGCAGCACGCCACCGGTTATGACCCGGCCGACCTCGCCCTCTGCATGGCAGCCAATTACCGTGATGGTACGCGCGGTCCGCACCGCACCTAACCCTTCACGTGCGGGGCTTCATAACTCTGGCGCTTGTCGTGGCGGAATGGATGGCGCGGATAGGTGCCGAGGATTTGCAGGCGGGTGCAGAAAAACTGCGCTTCTTCCAAGGCCCAGGCAACGCGCTGATCCTCCGGATGGCCTTCGAAGTCCGCATAGAATTGCGCCTGTTCGAAACTGCCCGGCTCGATATAGCTCTCCAGCTTGGTGATATTGATGTTCGCCGTGGCGAAACCGCCCAGGGTCTTATAGAGCGAGGCCGGCACGCTGCGGACCTGAAAGACCACGGTGGTCATGGCGGGGCCGTCTTTTGGATGCGGGGTGATCCGCTCCCGGGCCAGAATAATGAAACGGGTCACATTGTTGCCCATGTCCTGAACGTTTTCGCGCAGAATATTCAGATCATAAATCTCCGCCGCCAGGGGGGAGCCGATGGCGGCAATGGACTTGTCGCCCCGTTCGGCCACCATCTCACAGGCGCCGGCGGTATCGGCATGCACCACCGGGTCAATGCCCAGTTCCTTGATCAGTTTGCGGCATTGGGGCAGGGCATGGATATGGCTGTGAACCTCGCGGATATCATCCAGCGTGGCGCCATGCGGGGCCATCAACTGGTGGTTCACGGCCTGGAAATGCTCGCCGATAATATATTGATCCGAGGTTGGGATCAGATGATGGATATCGGCCACGCGCCCGGCAAGGGAATTCTCGATCGGGATCATGGCGCGCCCGGCCTGGCCCTCGGTCACGGCGGCGAAAGCATCTTCAAAGGTGCGGCAGGGCAAGGGGTTGTAGCCGGGCAGGCCTTCCTTGCAGGCCAGATGGGAATAGGCGCCGAATTGACCCTGGAAGGCCACGTTCATGCGCGGATCATCGGCACTGTCCTGAGCTTTCTTGTCAGCCATGGTGGCCTGTCCTTAATGCTTTGAAACGACTGTTTATTTCGGCGCCAGGGCACGGCGTGCCCGGTCCAGATCGGCGGGAGTATCGACACCGAAGGGCACCCTGTCAACGAGCCCGACTTCGATGCGCATGCCGTCCTCCAGGGCGCGCAACTGCTCCAACCGCTCGCGCCGCTCCAAATGGCCGGCAGGCAGGGCGACAAAGCGCGCCAGAGCAGCCCGGCGATAGCCGTAAATGCCTATGTGATGGTACAACGGGCCTTCGCCGGACGGTGCCGGCACGCGGGTAAAATACAGACCCCGCCCCTGCACAGCACCAGGCGGCAGCGAGATCACCGCCTTCACCACGCTGGCTTGCTCCCGTTCGTAATCCTCGACGATCTCGGCGGCCAGGGTGGATATATCGACCGCATCGTCGGCCAGCAGCTCCAGGCACAGGCGGATCTGGGCCGGCTCCATGGTCGGTAGATCGCCTTGCAGGTTGATGATCACATCATAGGCGCCATCGGGGTCAAACCTTTGCACGGCCTCCCAGACCCGGTCAGAACCTGATGGATGGTCGGGATCGGTCAGCACCGCGTCACCACCGGCGGCCTTGATCGTATCGGCGATTTCGGCCTCGGCACAAGCCACCACCACCGGGCCGATACCGGCCTCCACCGCGCGGCGCCAGACATGCACGATCATGGCCTCGCCATGGATATCCGCCAATGGCTTATCGGGCAGCCGCAGCGAGGCCATGCGCGCCGGTATCACCACAAGTGCCTGTTGTCTCGAGGTCACGCTTTCCAGTCCCATTCATGTAGCCGGTCTAGCCAATTGGTTGCGGCGATGTTATACGGTGAGCCGTCCTTCCGGGAAAGCTGTTCCAGCATTTTCCTGTTATTTTCCCGGCGTTTTGTTTGTCCTTAATTGGGGTTTGCCGCCATGAATATGTATGAATTCAACAAGTTTTTGGGTGCCATTCTGGGCTCGGCGCTATTGCTCATGGTTGTCAACATAATCGGCGATGCCTTGGTGCATCCGACCATTCCCGCCAAGGCCGCGATCGCCATCGGCGATGGGGCGGAAGAAGACGCCAAAGAAGAGGCGAAAGCCGAAGACGCCAAAGAAGACACCGGCCCCGGCCTGGCCGCGCTGCTGGCGGCGGGCGACGCCGGCAAGGGCGCCAAGGCGGCCAAAAAATGCAAGGCCTGTCACAGCTTCGATAAAGGCGGCAAGCACAAAGTTGGGCCCGTGCTGTACGGTGTGGTCGGCCGCGGCATGGGTGGCGGCACCAACTTCAAATACTCCTCCGCCTTAATGGACAAGGGCGGTGCGTGGAGCTATGCCGACCTGGACGCTTTCCTGGCCAATCCCAAGGGCTTCATACCCGGCACCAAAATGGCCTTCAAGGGCATCAAGAAGCAAACAGACCGGGCCAATCTGATCGCCTTTATGCGGCAACAACACGATTCGCCGCCAGCCCTGCCAGCTGAGTAGATTGGGCGAATAGGCCGCTTATTCATGGAAGAGGCTGAACGTTATCTGGCCTTGGCCGGGCGGCTGGCGGATGCCGCCGGCGCGGTTATCCGACCCTATTTCCGCGCCGACATCCATATCGACACCAAGGCCGATGAAAGTCCGGTGACCATCGCCGACCGTGAAGCCGAACGCGCCATGCGCGCCATCATCGAGGCGGAATGCCCCGATCACGGCATCCGGGGCGAGGAATTTCCCCTCAAGCCGGGCAGCGGCGAATGGCACTGGATACTGGATCCTATCGATGGCACCAAGCTGTTCATCACCGGCATTCCCCTGTTCGGTACATTGATTGCCCTGGCCCATAACGGCAAACCGGTACTGGGGGTGGTGGATCAGCCGATCAACGGCGAGCGCTGGATCGGCGCCATGGACGGCAGCGCTACATTCAACGGCGCGGCGATCAAGACCAGCGCCCGCGACAGCCTGTCGGAGGCGAATTTGTTCACCACCGATTTGGGCCTTTATTCTTCCGATCAGGCAACCGCCATGCAACGCCTGTCCGCCGCGACCAAACTGATGCGCCAGGGCACGGATTGTTATGCCTTCGCCATGCTGGCCATGGGTTTCGTCGATATCGTGACAGAGACAAACCTGAACGAATGGGACATGGCCTCCCACGTGCCCATCATCGAGAACGCCGGCGGCATCGTCACCGATTGGCAGGGCAAGCCGCTACGGTTTGACGGCCAGGTGGGCATAGAAACCGCCATCGCCACCGCCAATCCCGCCTTGCACGCCCAGGCCCTGGCGGTGTTGCAAGGTTAGCGCAGTTCCGACCTACTGCAATATTTCGAACTGCAACAAAGATCGTTCCAGCGCATCCGGACTTCGATAGAGATGGGTCCTCCAATCGAGCTTGATTGCCGGCTCAAGATTCTCTTCCCTATCATCAATGAAGAAAATCTCCTGCGCCGAATAGCCAAATCGCCGCGACGCCAACTCATAGATTTCCAGTTCGGGTTTGCACAAACCGACCCGCCCCGAAACGACGATGTCCTCGAATAGATCAAGGAATGGAAACCGCGCCTCGGCGACCTGGAAACATTCGCCGTTCCAGTTGGACAGGGCAAAGACCGGGACGCCGTTGTCTTTCAATGCCTGGAGAATTTCAACTGTCCCGGCGATTGCATCCCTGAAGGTTTTTCCGTGCTCGCCGTAATAGGCGCGGATCCAATCCGCATGCGGAGGATGGCGGCGTATCAGTTCCTCCGTCGCTTCGTCAGTCGAACGGCCGCGGTCCTGTTCAAAGTTCCAGGCCGGCGTACAAATCTGCGCCAGGAAATGCTCGATCCGCGCTTCGTCATGGCTCATTTGCCGGTACAAATAGCGCGGGTCCACATCAATCAAGACGCCGCCAAGGTCGAAAACGACGGCGCTGGGATTTGATTTCATCTGATCCATGCGGACCTCAATTTTTACCTGAACATTCATGACTTTATTTCCTGATGTCAAAACCGGCCACACCCAAAATACAGACATGCATCCCAAAAACGTCAATGAGGGCCGCTAAAGCCTTGAATTCGCCGCATTCAGCGGCCATCGTTCTAATTGTCGTCAAAACCGCCTGGAGATGGGGCCATGCGCGCCGTTCTGATTATCGTTGGATTGTTGTTTCTCAGCCTGCCAGCCAGTAAAGAAGCTGGGGCGGAAGGCCCCGCCCGGCACGGCATGTCGATGTTTGGCGAGCTGAAATATCCGCCCGGCTTCACGCATTTCGAATACGTCAATCCTGATGCCCCGAAAGGCGGCCTCGTACGGCTCGAGGCGCGCGGCACTTTTGACACCTTGAACAGCTTTACCATCAAGGGCAGCTCGGCGGCGGGCTTGAGTTTGCTGTACGACACCTTGCTGGAATCCTCCCGCGACGAGGCCTTTGCCGAATATGGCCGGTTGGTGGAAAGCGTCGCGGTGGCGGACGATCTGTCCTCGGTCACCTTCAATCTACGAGAGGCGGCCCGTTGGCATGACGGCCAACCGGTCACCGCCGATGACGTCGCATTCAGCCTTGAATTGCTGAAATCCAAGGGCGCGCCGTTTTACCGCTTCTATTACGCCAATGTCGAGAAGGCCGAGGCGCTGTCGCCGTACAAAGTCAAATTCACCTTCAAGGGCCGCAAGAACCGCGAACTGCCACTGATCATTGGCCAGTTGCCAGTGCTGCCGAAACATTACTGGCAGGGCAAGAATTTCGAGGCGACCACGTTGCAACCGCCTCTAGGCAGCGGGCCTTATCGGATCGCCAAGGTCGATCCGGGCCGCAGCATTACCTACGAGCGGGTGGCGGACTACTGGGGCAAGGATCTGGCCGTCAACAAGGGGCGCCACAATTTCGATACCCTGCGCTTTGAATATTACCGCGACCCCACCGTGGCGCTGGAGGCCTTCAAGGCCAATGCCTTTGATTTCCGCCAGGAGAACACGGCCAAGGTCTGGGCCACGCAATACAAGTTTCCGGCCCTGAAAAAGGGCCAAGTGGTCAAGGAGACCTTGAAAAACGGCAACCCCACGGGGATGCAGTCCTTCGCCTTTAATATCCGCCGGCCCCAGTTCCAGGATGCCAGGGTGCGCCAGGCCCTGGCCCTGACCTTTGATTTCGAATGGGCCAACAAGAACCTGTTCTTTGGCCAATACACCCGGACACAGAGCTATTTCTCGAACTCGGAACTGGCCGCCCAGGGCCTGCCCAGCGCGGCGGAACTGAAGTTCCTTTCGCCCTTGAAAGGTCAGATCCCAGAAGAGGTCTTCGCCAAAGCCTATGCGGCGCCAAAGACCGATGGTTCGGGCAAATCCCGCCGCCTTTTGCGCCAGGCCAAGCGGCTATTGGATAGTGCCGGCTGGTCAGTCAAGGATGGCAAACTGCGCAATGGCAAGACCGGCAAAGCCATGGAAATTGAATTCCTACTGGTCAACCAGGGCTTTCAGCGCATCGTCGCGCCCATGCAAAAGGCCATGGAGCGGTTGGGCGTCACGGTCAAGGTACGGGTGGTTGATACCTCGCAATATATCAACCGGCTGCGGGACTTCGACTATGACGTGATCGTCGGCGGCTGGGGGCAATCGCTGTCGCCGGGCAACGAACAGCGCGGCTTTTGGGGCACGGCGGCGGCCGACCGGCCTGGCAGCCGCAACTATATCGGCATCAAGGATGCGGCCATCGATAAATTGATCGATCAAATTATCTTTGCCAACAGCCGGGCCGAACTGGTCGCCGCCACGCGGGCCCTGGACCGGGTTCTGCTATGGAACCATTTTGTTATTCCCAACTGGCATATCAACAGCTATCGCATCGCATATTGGAACCGCTTTTCCCGGCCAAAGGTGCAGGCCAAATACAGCCTGGGCTTTCCCGAGACCTGGTGGCTGGACAACGCCAAGGACAAGGCTTTGAAAAGTGCCCAAAATGGCGGCAAGTAATCTGTTATCATCCGCCTCATGATTCGCCCCGTGAATAGCATAGCCCGGCTGTTGCTGCTCTTAACCCTGGCCCCATTTTTGATTGGGACAGTCCCGGCGCTGGCAGAGCCCAGCCACGGCTTCGCTGTTTTGGGCAGCTTGAAGTACGGCCCGGACTTTAAGCATTTCGACTATGTCAATTCGGACGCGCCCAAGGGTGGGCGTCTGCGCCTTTGGTACAACGGAAATTTCGACAGCCTGAATCCATTTATTCTCAAGGGTCATTGGGCCGCGGGCAGCAATCCCTTTGGCGTCGATGGCCGGCTGTTGACCTTCGAAACCCTGATGATCGGGTCAGGAGACGAAGAAGATTCCTACTATGGCCTGATCGCCGGCGGCGTTGAGATCCCCGATGACCGGCAGTCGATTACGTTTACCCTGCGGCCGGCGGCGCGCTGGCATGACGGCAGCGCCATCAGCGCCGACGATGTGGCGTTTTCCTTTGATATTCTCAAGACCAAGGGCCACCCGGTCTACCGCGTCCTGTTCAAGGATATCACCGGGACGGAGGTGCTGGGCCCACGCAAGGTCCGCTTCAACTTCGCCAAGGGTGTGCTGACCCGCGATCTGCCCGCCACCGTGGCCGCCATGCCGGTACTTTCAAAGTCCTGGTATAGCGATCACGACTTCACCAAGACCACCATGACCCCACCCATGGGCAGCGGGCCCTACAGGGTGGAAAAGGTCGATCCGGGCCGCTCCATCACCTATGTCCTGGTGGACGACCATTGGGGCAAGGATTTGGCGGTCTATCGTGGCCGCAACAATTTCCGGCGCATTACCTGGGATTATTACCGGGACCGGGATATCGCCTTGGAATCCCTGTTCGCGGGCAAGATCGATTTTCGCGAGGATTTCACTTCGCGCAACTGGGCCACCAAATATGACGACGTGCCGGCGGTTAAGGACGGCCGCCTGATCAAGGAAATCCTGCCCGATCAAAATCCGTCGGGCTTCCAGGCCTTTTTTCTCAACACCCGCCGCGCCAAATTTACCGACCGCCGCGTGCGCCAGGCCATCGGCCTGGTGTTCGATTTCGAATGGACCAACAAGAACCTGTTCCATGGCCTGTACCAGCGCACCTACAGCATTTTTCAAAACTCCGACATGGAGGCCACGGGCGCGCCCGTGGGTGCCGAGCTGGCCCTGCTGGAACCCTGGCGCAAGGATCTGCCCAAAGAGGTCTTTGGCGAGGTTTACCGCGCGCCCAAGACCAAGGGCACGGGCAATATTCGCGGCCAGCTGCGCCAGGCCAAGAAACTGCTCGGCGCGGCGGGCTGGAAAGTACGGGACGGCAAGCTGGTGAACGGGGCCGGCAAGAGCTTCGAGATTGAGTTCCTATCGTACGGCAAGGCGTTCGAACGTATCGTCATGCCCTATATCCGCAATCTGGAGAAACTGGGCATTACCGCGCGGTTTCGCCTAGTTGAACCCGCGCAGTATCAGCGCCGCGTTCAGGAGTTTGATTTCGACATCACCACGTTCCGAAATTCATCCTCCCTGACACCCGGCCTGGGCCTGCGCAGCGCCTGGAATTCCAAGACCGCCGATATGACCGGCGGGCGCAACTACACCGGCCTGAAAAGCCCGGCGGTGGATGCCTTGATCGAGAAGATCATCCAGGCCGGTAACCGCGACGAACTGCGCCATGCCACCCATGCTCTGGACCGGGTCATCATGTGGAGCCACAATCTGGTGCCGCAATGGTTCAAGGCTTCACACACCATCGCGTACTGGGACCTGTTCGGCCGCCCCGCCAGCAAACCAAAATATGCCCGCGGCGTGCTCGATACCTGGTGGTGGGACCCGGCCAAGGCCGCCAAGCTGGGCCGGAACTAGACCATGGTCGCCTATATCATCCGGCGCCTGCTGCTGATGATCCCGACGTTGTTCGGCATCATGCTGTTGAACTTCATCGTGCTGCAATTCCTGCCCGGCGGCCCGGTGGAACAAGTGATCGCGCAACTGACCGGCACGGCGGTGGAGGCGACCTCGCGCGTCTCGGGCGGCGGCGGGGCGGAGGTCAACCGCGAACAGCAGATGGCCAGCCAAGGCGCGGACGCCGCCATCAGCTCCAAATACCGGGGCGCCCAGGGCCTGGATCCTGAACTGATCAAGGATCTGGAGCGGCAATTCGGCCTGGACAAACCGGCCCACGAACGTTTCGGCCTGCTGGTCTGGAACTATGTCCAATTTGATTTCGGCGAGAGTTTCTTCCGCGACCAACCGGTGATGGGCCTGGTGGTGGACAAAATGCCGGTCTCCATCTCGCTGGGAATTTGGACCACCTTGCTGACCTATCTGATTTGCATCCCCCTGGGCATTGCCAAGGCGGTGCGCGACGGCAGCCGCTTCGATGTCTGGACCTCGACCGTCATCATCATCGGCTATGCCATTCCCGGCTTTCTGTTTGCGGTATTGTTGATCGTGCTGTTCGCCGGCGGTTCGTTCTGGGACATCTTCCCCCTGCGCGGCCTGACTTCGGAGGGCTGGGACGAGATGACGTGGCCGGCGCGGATCGCCGACTATTTCTGGCACATGGTCCTGCCCATTGCGGCCATGGCCATCGGTGGTTTCGCCACCCTGACCATGCTGACCAAGAATTCCTTCCTGGACGAGATCAACAAACATTACGTGGTCACGGCGCGGGCCAAGGGTTTGAGCGAGGCCAGGGTGCTGTATGGCCATGTCTTCCGCAACGCCATGTTGATCGTGGTGGCGGGCTTCCCCTCCGCCTTTATCGGGGTGCTGTTCACGGGCTCATTGTTGATCGAGGTAATATTTTCGCTGGACGGCCTGGGGTTGTTGGGCTTCGAGGCGGCCTTGAACCGGGATTATCCGGTGGTGCTGGGCACCCTGTATGTCTTCACCCTGATGGGGCTCATTCTCAATCTAATCGGCGATCTGATGTACATGATCATCGATCCGCGCATCGATTTCGAGAGCCGCGATGTCTAGCGTAGAGCGAGACAGGTTCATGGGCCGGCGCATCACGCCGATCACCCGGCGGCGGCTGCGCAATTTCCGGGCCAACAAGCGGGGTTATTGGTCGTTGTGGATTTTCCTCGGCCTCTTCGTGCTCGCCCTGTTCGCCGAAGTCATCGCCAACGACAAGCCATTGCTTATCAGCTTTAAAGATGAAATCCATAGCCCGGTTATTTTCACCTATGCCGAGACCAAGTTTGGCGGCGAGTTCGAGACCGAGGCCGACTACCGCGACCCCTTCGTGACAGAGCTGATCACGGAGGCCGGCGGCTGGATCATCTGGCCGCCCATCCGCTACAGCTATCGCACCATCAACTATGACCTGCCCGTCCCGGCGCCCGCCCCGCCGTCGACCGAAAACTGGCTGGGCACGGACGATCAGGGCCGCGACGTGGTGGCGCGGCTGATCTATGGCTTTCGCATATCCGTGCTGTTCGGTCTGGTGCTGACAATTTTTTCTTCCATCGTCGGCGTCATGGCGGGCGCCATCCAGGGCTATTTCGGCGGCTGGACCGATCTGCTGTTTCAGCGCTTTATCGAGGTCTGGTCCGGCCTGCCCACTTTGTATCTGCTGATTATCCTGGCTTCGTTCGTGGAGCCGAATTTCTGGTGGCTGCTGGGTATCATGTTGATTTTTTCTTGGATGAGCCTGGTCGGCGTGGTGCGCGCCGAATTCCTCCGCGCCCGGAATTTCGACTATGTCCGCGCGGCCCGCGCCCTGGGGCTGTCGGATGTCATGATCATGTACCGCCACGTCCTGCCCAACGCCATGGTCGCATCGCTGACCTTCCTGCCGTTCATCCTCTCGGGCTCCATCACCACCTTGACGGCCCTGGATTTCCTCGGTTTCGGACTGCCCCCCGGTTCGCCATCGTTGGGCGAGATGCTGCAACAGGGCAAGGCCAACCTGCAGGCGCCGTGGTTGGGCATCACCGCCTTTGTCATGCTGTCGATCATGCTGACCCTGCTGATTTTCATCTTCGAGGCGGTGCGCGATGCCTTTGATCCCCGCAAGGGCGCGGCGGCGGGCCCGGTTGTGGCAGAGGCGGCGGCGGAGACGACGTCATGAGCGCCCCCGCCACCACGCCGCTTTTGGAAGTGAAAGACCTATCCGTCGACTTCCGGGTCGAGGGCGGACAGAGCCACGCGGTCAAAAATATCTCATTCGATCTGGGTGCCGGCGAGACCCTGGCCATCGTCGGCGAAAGCGGGTCGGGCAAATCCGTCACGGCGCTATCAATCCTGCAACTGCTGCCCTACCCCACGGCCAGCCATCCCTCGGGCTCCATCAAGTACCGGGGCACGGAATTGCTCGGTGCCGACAAAGAGACACTGCACGTGGCGCGGGGTAACAACATCTCGATGATTTTTCAAGAGCCCATGACAGCGCTGAACCCCCTGCATGTGGTCGAGCAGCAGGTCGGCGAGGTGCTGGCCCTACACAAAAAGATGAACCCGACCCAGGTCCGCGAACGCATCATGGAACTGCTCCACCTGGTGGGTATTCAGGAGCCGGAGAAACGCCTGGGCGCCTATCCACACCAGCTCTCGGGCGGGCAGCGGCAGCGGGTGATGATAGCCATGGCCCTGGCCAACGAGCCGGAGATCCTGATCGCGGACGAGCCCACCACGGCCCTGGACGTCACCATCCAGGCGCAAATCCTGGCCCTATTGAAGGAGCTGCAAGGCAAGCTTGGCATGGCGATGATCCTGATCACCCATGATCTGGGTGTGGTCCGGCACATGGCCGACCGGGTCGCGGTGATGACGGGTGGCGAAATTGTCGAGCAGGCACCGGTTGAAGACCTCTTCAATCACCCGCAACATGAATACACCCTGCACCTGCTGTCAGCTGAGCCCAAGGGCAAACCGGCCGCCCCCCCCGCCGATGCCGCCACCGTGATCACGGCGGAGAAGCTGAAGGTCTGGTTCCCCATCAAGGCCGGGGTCTTTCGCCGCACCATCGATCATGTGCGCGCGGTGGACGAGATCAGCCTGGAGGTCCGCGAGGGCCATACCGTGGGCGTGGTGGGGGAAAGCGGCTCGGGCAAAACCACCTTGGGATTAGCCTTGCTGCGCCTGATTTCCAGCCAAGGCGCCATCAGTTTCGACGGTCAACGCATCGAGACCTTGGGCGGCAATGTCCTCCGGCCCTTGCGCAGGCAGATGCAGGTCGTCTTTCAGGACCCGTTCTCGTCATTGAGCCCACGCATGTCCATCGCCCAGATCATCGAAGAGGGCCTGCTGGTACATGGGAAAGGCGGTGGCTATGACGAACGGCGCGAATTGATCGCCAACACCTTGCGGGAGGTCGGCCTGGAGCCGGGCGCCATGGACCGCTTCCCCCATGAATTCTCCGGCGGCCAGCGCCAGCGCGTGGCCATCGCCCGCGCCATGGTCCTGCAGCCGCGTTTCGTGGTGCTGGACGAACCCACCTCGGCCCTGGATGTGTCGGTACAGGCGCAGATCATCGATCTGTTGCGCGACCTGCAACAACGTCACCGCCTGGCCTATTTATTCATTTCCCATGATCTGAAGGTGGTTCGGGCCCTGGCCGACGAGGTCATTGTCCTGCGCGACGGCAAGGTGATGGAGCAGGGCGCGGCGCAACAAATTTTCGATGACCCGCAAACCGATTACACCAAGGCCCTGATGGCCGCCGCCTTTAAGCTAGAGGCGATCGAGAGCGGCGCGGTCTCTAGTTAGTGCCGGCTCCCTGGGGGGCATGTTCGCGCTCTGCCAGTTCATCCGTCATCTCTTGCAGACGCCGAACCAAGTGGTTGACCACCGTCTTCATGACCGGGTCCGATGCGTTCAAGCGGTCGATAAACTCCTGGCGTGGAACTTCCAGGACCTCGGTGGGTTCGGTGGCAACTGCCTCCGCACGGTGCGGGCGGCCTTCCAATAGAGCCAGTTCGCCAAAGACGTCGCCGACCTTTATCGTGGTCAATGTGGTGGGATTGTCGCTAAGCGTGCCGACGCGTATTTCCACGGCGCCACTACTTAAAATATAGACCCATTCCGCGGGCGAGCGTTCGTCGAAGATAGTTTGATTGGCCGCAAACTTCTTTTTCTTGAAAATCGGTTTGTCACTCAATTTGGAGCTCCCATTAGCGCTCATTGATGTTTTTAGAGTAGCTGGCGAATGCCGCCCATGCAATGCGATCTATGCAGACGAAGCATCAAGGGCAAGAGGCCGCCGTCAAAACATTGCCGCCTTGCTTTATCTCAATCCTGATCCGTTTCTCATAGGCGGCGATTTTGTCTAAAAGTTCGCCATCCCGCGGACAAAGATCGACAGCGATCTTGGCGCGTTTCATGGCGCTCAACGAACGGAACAGGGAGATATGCCGTGCATTGCCGAGCTGAAAAACAAGCGTGAATTTTCCCTCCGCGCCCAATCGGCTGCTCTCGATTTCCCAACTGTCTTCAGGCCTTGCACTTTCACCGTGGGCAAGCAGCAGCGCGGCAACGGCCTCGCGCTCTTGCGCCGGCATCTCTGGGCCGCGCAGATAGACCGCAAGCACGACGATCACCAACAAGGCAGAGGCGCAAATGGTAATGATGCCGATCTTGTTGACCTGCGAAAATTGCAGCCCGTCCAGACCCAACAGCCCTAACAACCCCAACATCCATGAAGAACCCATACGCCTCGCAGCGGGTCCGCGCCGCGCGCGGCCAGCTGTTTTTGCCTCGCTTGCCTGCTTGCCTTCATCTGGCATTACCGCGGCCCGCTTGCCTTCTTCCTTCAACTGCCGCAGCAGCGCTATGATCTCCAGGCGGGCCTGCTCGATATCGGGCGCCTGGGCATCAGAGCCGACAATAACCGCCAATCGCCGCTCGTAGTCCGCCAACCGGGCACGCTCGTCTTCATGGACCAGCAGTTGCAGCAGCGTCGAACGGGTGCTGCGTGCCAAGGCGTCCAGGCTATGGGCCTGTGCGATCATCGCGATCAGGCCGTTTTGAGGATCTTCAAATAGCACTTCCCAATCATCGGCGCTGTGCGGGGCATGCGCCTGATCGCCGGTGGAATTCGAAGGATTTTCCGATTTTTCCGTCATAAACACTACCAATCGCCCGCGCTCCCTGCGGGCAGCTGAAAGGGTTTTCCAAACTTACGCATTTGCAATTCTAGCACAATCCGGCGGCAGGTAGCTTTGCCCAGATCAATTCGCTAGTCTCCTTGCAGAATATCGAAAAAAGCAGGCGGGCGGAACCATGGACGAGTCAGCGCGGTCAATCGGGCAACAGCCATCCGAGGATGCCTTTGTCGCCTGGGCCCAGACACAGGCCGTTGCCCTGTCCATTCCCCGGCATGATGACGACTACGATGACCTTGACTTCATTGCTGAGGTGATTGGCTCCAAGCGCGTCATCGCCGTGGGCGAGAGCGCGCATTATCTGCACGAATGGAACCGATGGCGGGCGCGGTTGTTCAAATACCTGGCACTGGAACATGGCTTTACCACCTTCGTGCTTGAGGCCGGCTTGGTTGAAGGCCGGCGTGTACATAATTATGTCGCCGGCGCCGATGATGACTGGGACGACATCGCCGCCTGCATCAACAATGTCTGGGGCGTCTGGGCCGAATTGAACGAGCTGATACGCTGGATGCGGGACTGGAATGCCAACCCGGACCGGCCAAGGGAGCTGCGTTTTTACAGCATGGACGGCACCGGCAACTGGGGCCATGCCCGTTTTGCCTATGCCGCGGTACATGACTTCGCCAGCAAGGTTGATCAGGCCCTGGCCGACGACATCGCCCGGAATTTCGGGCGGGCAGTGGAAGAAATCACCCTGCAGAGCCGCACTGAAGTGTCGCCCGAGAGGTTCCGGGATCTGATCGGCGCGGCGTCCCTGGTGGTCAGCCGCATCGAACAGGCGCGGCTCGCCTATACCGCCGCCTCTTCGCACGACGATTACGACTGGGCCCTGCGCTGCGCGCAGATCATGCGCGATGTCTTCCTGGCCTTGGCCCAGACCGAAGCCGATTTTGATATCGGCGTGCGCCAACTTTGGAATGTGCGCGATGTCTCCATGGCGGAGTCCCTGCGCTGGGTCAGGGAGCGCGAGGGCGCGGATGCCGGCATGGTGCTGGGCGCCCATAACACGCATTTGCAATTGCATCCCGTGCGGGTACAGAAAGCCACCTCCATGGGCTCGTATTACGCCTCTCGTTTTGGCCGTGATGACACGCTTTTCATCGGCACCACCTCCGAACGCTCGCTGAAAGGCGAGCCGCCCCGGCCCGACAGCAACCAGGCGGCCTATGCCAAGGTGGCGCACGATTGCTATTTCCTGGATCTGCGCACGGCGCCCGGTGACGGTCCTGTCGCGGACTGGCTCGCGGTTGAGCGTCCGGACCGCAGCAATCTTCGCTATCAGCCAGTCTGCGCCGGCAATGCCTGGGACTGCCTGCTGTTCCACCGCACGCTTGCCACCGGCGAGGTCGAAATTCCCGGTTATCTTTATGCCCCGCCGGCGGATTATACGGGCGACGATCTGGCGGCTTTCAGCGGCCGCTATGTGATCCACGGCTTCCTGGCCGCCGTTAATACCCTCGATGTGTTTTTCGAGGACGGCGTCCTGTATACCGATGGCCAGGATGACACCAGCGGTGAGGTCTTCCCGCCCTACAAGGTGCCGCTACACTATTGCGCCGACGGCAAGTTTCGCTGGAAAGTTTGGCCGTCCATCATCGCCTTTCAACGGGATGGCGGAGAGGCGACGGTAAGCGTCTCCACACCGGGTGGGGCAACGTACTACGGCCAACGCATCGGCGATGCCGTTGGCGGCTAGCTAGAGGATGTAAAAGAGTGCCAGTTCAGAGTCCAAACCGCACCGATGGCATCGGCGCGCCGCTCGCCAGGGTGGAGGACCATCGGCTTCTGGTGGGCCAAGGGCGGTTTTCCGCCGATTTTTCCACAGAGCAGCTTTGCCACGCCGCCATGGTGCGCTCGCCGCACGCCCATGCGGAAATCCGTGCCATCGACATTACACAGGCCATGGCCTCGCCCGGTGTGCTTGCCGTACTAACCGGCGCGGACGCCGCCGCCGATGGCCTGGGAGCCATTCCGCATAATCCCGATTGGGTCGGGCCGCCGGATGCCACCCTGCGTCTGCCGGATGGTTTCGAGGTCTTCGTGACGGAGAATACCGCCCTGCCACTCGATACCGTGCGCTACGTGGGCGAGGCGTTGGCCATGGTGGTGGCCGAGACAGTGGCCGCCGCTATCGATGCCGCCGAACTGGTCGACGTTGATTATCAGGAGCTGCCCTCGGTGGTGCATGCCCGCGATGCCATGGCGCCCGGCGCAGCGCAAGTTTGGCCGGATTGTGCGGAAAATCTGGCATTGACCTGCGAGGTCGGCGACAGCGAGGCGACGGATCGCGCCTTCGCGGCGGCGGCGCATGTGGTTGAGTTTGACGGCTGGATCCACCGGGTCACCGGCAGCCCCATGGAACCGCGCGGGGTTGTCGGCGAATATGATCGGTCGAGCGGGCGTTATACCCTGCGCACGGGGTCGGGCGCCGGCGTCGTGCGCAGCCGTGATCGCCTGGCCGCGACCTTGGGTGTCTCGGTGGAGAATTGCCGCTGTGTGTTTGGCGATATGGGGGGCAATTTTGGCACCCGCAACGCCTTTTTTCCCGAGTATGCCTTGCTGCCCTGGGCCGCCAAACGCGTCGGGCGCCCAGTCAAATGGACCGCCACCAGATCCGAATGCTTCCTCTCCGACTATCAGGCGCGCGACCTGGCCTCGAACGCTGAATTGGCGTTGGATGCGGAAGGCAATTTTCTCGGCCTGCGCGGCGTCAACACCATGAACCTGGGCGCCTATACGGTGTTTTTCTGGCCCTTGCGCAAGGGCCTTTCGATGATGCAGAGCGTCTATGACATTCCCGCCGTGCATTTTCAGGGCCATGCGGTGTTGACCAACACGGCGCCAACGGCGGTCTATCGCAGCGCCGGGCGCCCGGAAGCGATCTACATGATCGAACGGCTAATCGAACTGGCCGCCGATACATGCGGCTTTGACCGGGTCGAGCTGCGCCGCCGCAATCTCATCCCCCCCGACGCCATGCCCTATACCAACGGGGTCGGCGCCACCTATGACAGCGGCAACTATCTGGCCGCCATGGACCGGGCCTTGGACGAGGCCGATTGGGCCGGCTTTCCAAGCCGCCGGGCCGAGGCTGCCGCGCGCGGGCTGTGCCGGGGTATCGGCGTCGCCAACTATATCGAGATTACCTCCGGCATCCCCCGGGAGCGGGCCGAATTAACCGTCTGCGACGATGGCTGCATCGAATTCGTCGTCGGCACCATGAGCAGCGGCCAGGGCCACGAAACCAGCTTTCCGCAATTGCTTTGCGAATGGCTGCAGATCCCGTTCGAAAAAGTACGTTACATCACCAACGACACCGACCGGGTTTCGGTTGGCGGCGGCTCGCACTCGGGCCGCTCCATGCGGCTGGTCTCCATCGCCCTGGGCGAGGCGGTGGCGGAATTGCTGGCCAAGGGCAAGGCCATAGCGGCGCATATATTGCAGGCGGCGGAGGACGACATCACTTTCCAAGACGGCGCCTTTGCGGCGCCGGGCGGGGGCAGCATGGATTTATGGGAGGTCGCGCGTGCGGCCGGCGGCCTGGAAAGCGCCGGCGATATCACCAACCGCGCCGGCGGCTACCCCTACGGCGCCCATGTCTGCGAGGTGGAAGTCGATCCGGACACCGGCCAGGTGACGATCGCCGCCTGGACCGGCGTCGACGATGTGGGGCTGGCGGTCAATCCGCTGATTTTACATGGCCAGGCCCATGGCGCGGTTATGCAGGGTCTGGGTCAGGCCCTGTTGGAGGAAATCCACTATGACCCGGACAGTGCGCAGCTTTTAAGCGGCTCGTTCCAGGACTATGCCATGCCGCGCGCCGATACCATGCCGATGATCAAGACCGTGATCATGGAGGTGCCGGCCAGCTCTCACCCGCATGGCATCCGGCCGGGGGGCGAGGGCGGCACGACGCCCGCGTTGGGTCTGTTGATCAACGCCATCGTCGATGCGCTTTCTGAATTCGGCGTCAAGCATGTGGACATGCCGGCCACGCCCCAGCGCGTCTGGCGGGCGATCGAGGCCGCCAAGCAAGGCACTAAGCGCTGATCCTGCACCCGACAAAAAAGCTGTTCCCGCCGTCCAGATCTGATTAGCATACACATCATGACAGATAGTAAGAGTTCTGGCCGCCTCGAACGCGTCCTTGCCGAGGGCGGCTTTGCCATCACCGCCGAAACTACCCCGCCCCTCACCGCCGACCCGGCCAAGGTGGTGCAGCGCACCGCGCCGCTGGTGGACCTGGTGCATGCGGTCAATGTGACCGACGGCGCGGGCGCCAAGGCGCATCTTTCCAGCTTCGCCGCGGCCCATTTCATGCAGGCTGAGAACGGCCTGGAAGCGGTGATGCAGTTCACCACCCGGGACCGCAATAAGCTGGCCCTGGAGCGGGATTTGCTGGGCGTCTCGGGCTTTGCCGTTCCCAATGTGCTGTGCCTTTCCGGCGATCCGCTGACAAATGGCGACGAACCGGAGGCCAGCGCCGTGCACGACATGGACGCCAGCGGTTTGGTACAGCTGGCGACCGCGATGCGGGATCAAGGCAAATTGCCCTCGGGCCGCGAGATCAAGCCGGCCCCGCGCTATTTCGTCGGAGTGGCCGATATGCCGATCGACCCAGCCCCGGATTGGCGGCCTGACCGGCTGATGAGCAAAATCGAGACCGGCGCTGATTTCGCGCAGACGCAGTTCTGTTTCGATGTCGAGATCCTTGGCCGCTACGTCGCCAGGCTGGCGGAATTCGATATCCCCAGCCGCTTGCCAATACTGATCGGCCTGGCGCCGCTGGCCTCGGCCCGGCAGGCCCGCTGGATGCGCGATAACCTGTTCGGCACCATTATTCCCGACGCGCTGATCGCCCGACTAGAGGATGCGCGCGATCCCGCCGCCGAGGGCCGGCGCATCTGCATCGAACTCATTCAGGCCCTAAAGGCGATGCCGGGTATCGCCGGCGTGCACCTGATGGGCCACCAGGCCGAAAAACAAATCGCCGAAACCCTGCGCGAAGGCGACTTCGGCATCTAAACCATATTCGATATTCATCGAATCGCCGTGCCACCCGCGCGCCCGTCCCGGCCACCCATTAATGGTACTCTGTGGCTGGCCGGGACGGGCGCGCGGGTGGGTAGCTAAATTTCGGAACTGCTCTAATCAGCCAATACCGTGCGCCGCTTCCATCTCGGTCAGGCTGTCGTCGATAATAGCCACCGTACGGTCGACCTGCTCCGCCGTGATGCACAGCGGCGGGGAGAGCGGCAGGACACCGCCGATGCGGGTCAACAGACCGCGTTCGGCCAGGCCTTCGCCCAGGGTTTTCAGTTCCGGGCCGTCTTCGGCGAACTTCTCCTTGCTGTCCTTGTCCTTGACCATTTCCAGGCCGACCAGCAGGCCCAGGCCCCGCACCTCGCCCACGCAAGGATGATCGGATAACCCTTCCAGGCCCGCGCGCAAACGGGCACCCATGCTCTGGGAATTCGCCACCAGGCCCTCGCGCTCGAAAATTTCCAGATTTTTCAGCGCGGCGGCACAGGCGGCGGCATGGCCGCCGTAGGTCAACAGGTGCGACAGCTTGTTGTCGCCCTCGAAAGCTTCAACGACATGCGGGCGGCACATCACGGCGCCAATGGGGGCATAGCCGCTGGCCAGGCCCTTGGCGATGGTCATGATATCGCCGACCAGATCCCAATGTTCCGAGGCGAACATGCGGCCGGTGCGGCCAAAGCCGTTAATCACTTCGTCGGTGATCAACAGGATGCCATGGCGGTCGCAAATCTCGCGCAGGCGCGCCCAATAGCCGTCAGGCGGCACCACGATACCGCCCGAGGCCGAGATCGGCTCGGCAATCACCGCCGCCACGGTTTTCGGGTTTTCGTAGTTGATAATCTGTTCGATCTGATCGGCGCAGAGCAGATCGCAGCCGGGAAAGCTGTGGCGGAAGTCACAGCGGTAGCAATAGGGCGGCGAGGCATGCAGCACCCCATGCATGAAGGGGCTGTGATAGGGCTCGGAGGCGGGCCGGGTGCCGCTGACGCTCATGGCGCCGTATGTGGCGCCGTGATAAGAGCCCCGCCGCCCGATGATCTTGGAACGTTTCGGTTCGCCATTGAAATAGTGATATTGCCGCGCGATCTTGATGGCGCTTTCAACCGCTTCCGAGCCGCCCGAACAGAAAAACGCCGTGGCCTGATCACCGGGCGTCAGCTCCGCCAGCCGTGTCGCCAGCTCAATCGCCGGAATAGTGGTTGCCTGGGTTGAGCTGGCATAGGCCAGGGTGCCGGCCTGGCGGGCATAAGCATCGGCGATTTCCTGGCGGCCATGTCCGGCGTTGACCAGCCACAGGCCCGCCAGACCGTCGATATATTCCTTGCCCTCGATATCCTTGACGATGGCGCCATCGCCTTCCACCAGAATGCGTTTGCTAGTGTCATTGGCCAGGGCACGATAGGATGAGGCATGGATAAACAGATGCTCGCTGCCCGCCGCTTTCAGGGCGTCTTCGTTGGGCAGGACGTTTGCTTCAACTGCGTCGTTCAAATCACTATCTCCCGATTGACGCCGGGCAGGATGCCCAGCAAGACGTGGCGGAATAATCACCGAAGGTCCGCCGCTATGATGCTATCATCAATGCACCAATGCGCTCAAACAGATAGGAAAACCCCATGGCTGACTATATTCCCCCGACCTTGGATTGGGTCCGAGAACAAGTCGAATTGTACGAAGGCAGCGGCGGCACCGAAGGTTCGACCCTGCGGGAAACCGGCATGCCCTGCATCATCGTCACCCATATGGGCAACAAGACCGGCGGCATACGGAAAATTCCACTGATGCGGGTCGAAGTTGACGGCAGCTATGTGCTGGTCGGCTCCTACGGCGGGCGGGAGAAAAACCCCGTCTGGGTCTACAACCTGCGGGCCAACGGGGATGTGGAAATCCGCGATAAGACCGAGGTCTTCAAAATGCGCGTCCGCGAGGTGACGGAAGATCCAGAACGCCAGCGTCTGTGGGATGCCGGTGCGGCGGTGTTTCCGCCCTATATCGAATATCAAGAGAAAACAGACCGCAAGATCCCGGTGTTCATCGCCGAACCGGTCTAGACGATGAAGCCAAGAGGTAAGCATGGACGTTCTTGACGCGATCAAATCCCGCAAATCAATCCGCGCCTTTACCGATCAGCCGGTATCGCGGGAGACGATTGAGCAAATCCTGGACGTCTCCCAACGGGCGCCCAGCGGCACCAACACCCAGCCCTGGCACGTCTATATCTGCGCCGGCGAGGTCCGCCAGGCGATCATCGACGATGTCTTGGCCCTGGCGGCGGAGGGCAAGGCGGCCACGTACGAGGACTACGACTATTACCCACCGGTCTGGAACGACGTCCACCGCGACCGCCGCCGTGGTGTTGGCTGGGGCCTGTACGGCCTGCTTGGAATTGAGAAGGGCGACCGCGAGGGCAGTGCAAGGCAAGGGGCGCGGAATTTTCAGTTTTTCGATGCTCCGGTTGGCATCTTTGTAACCACGGATGCCTATCTGGGCCGGGGCAATTGGGCCGATACGGGTATGTATATTCAAACCCTGATGCTGGCGGCGCGGGGCATGGGCCTGGATACCTGTCCCCAGGCCGCCTGGATCCAGTTTCAGGAACCGATTTTCCGCCATCTAGGCATTCCCGACGACCAAGTCCTGGTCACCGGCATGTGCCTTGGTTATGCGAATGACAAGGCGATCGAAAACACCCTGGTCAGCGACCGCGAGGATATCGCCAACGTCGCCCATTTTCATGGTTTCGGCATGCCTTGAACGATGCCGATATGGTGGCCAACGCGGAACGCGTAAAGCGCGGATTGTGCCCAGTAGAATAGATGCGGGTCAGTGGCAGATGTTTTGCCAGGAGCATTTGCCGTTCAAATTGGCCGCGGTCAATTAAGACTGCCAATATTGGTTTTCCCGCCAGATTATTCTTTTAGAATGCTGGCTCATGAAAACGTCATTCCGCTAAGAAATGCCCAACCTATAGAATATTGATGATGGACATCTCAGCTCGAAATATGCGCATTGGACATCTCATAGATTCTCCTGACATCGCGCCAATACTAGCGAAATGGTTCATTGACGAATGGGGTCCGTGGTACGGCCCTAATGGCCAAGGCAACGCGGAAAGCGATCTCGCGGAATGCAGTAGCAAGAATAAATTGCCGATCTGTTTGATTGCGGTCGACGAGAACGGTCAAATGCTCGGAACTGCTGCGCTCAAAACAAAATCGGTTGGCAGCGAACTTGGTGTGGGACCGTGGCTGGCTGCGGTGCTCGTAAGCCAAGAGCACAAAGGCAAAGGGGTCGGGACAGCTCTTGTCAAGGCTATCGAGGAAGAGGCGGCTCGGTTGAACTTCCCGTCTATTTACACTTCGACAGACACCGCTGAGGGCATTTTGGTGCGTCGTGGATGGCATGCGTTTGGAACGACGCAGTCTCTCAGGGGGCCCGTTTTGATATATCGCTGGCAAGTCAAGGATACGACTGTATCAACGGCGCAATGAAGACCGGCTTCGGGTCAACTCCGACAGTTAGCGTTTCTTAAGCCGATGGGCGAAGTCGAAAGAAAAGCGGCCATTGCAGACCAACTGGTCCGTTCTTCGATAATCTCCCGATTGCACCTGTCCGGGCATCCATTGCCGAGACTATTCACCGGCTGTCCCCGGTGCCATCGCGGCGTTGCGTCGAGTTTTTGCCGCTTGCTGGTTTGGGCCGCGCCCCAATTAGGCTAGACTGCGGGCAAGCAACGTGAAATTGGAGGTGAATATGAGCGAGGAAACTTATTCAGCACTGTGGCCGCGCGGGGAGAAAACCGTGGAGATCGCGCCCCTGGCACCGCGCCTGGATACATTGGAGGGCAAGACCATCGCCTTCATGTGGGACTATCTGTTCCGCGGCGACGAGATTTTCCCCATTCTGGAGGCCGAGCTGTCGGCGGCCTATCCCAACATGAATTTCGTCGGCTACACCACGTTTGGCTCCACCCACGGCTCGCGGGAAGGTCAGATCATCGCCGATCTGCCCGATACCCTGGCCGAGCACAAGGTCGATGCCATAATCTCTGGCATGGGCTGTTGAGGCAGCTGTACGCCCGCCGTGTTGCGGGCCTCAGCCGCCGCCGAAGCCGCCGGTGTGCCATCATCATCCCTGGTCTGCGATGGCTTTCTGGGCCAGGGCGCGACCACGGCGGTGGGCCTGGGCCTGCCCAACCTGCCCATGGCCAAGGTACCTGGCCATGTGGATACGCAAACCGACAATGAACTGCGCGATAATCTGACCTCTGTCACCGTCAATGCGGTGATCGAGAACCTGACCGCCGCCCAACCGGCAGCGGTGATGATACCGGAACCAGGACCGCAAGACGTGGTCATGGAAGGCAGTTTTGACGAGATCAACCGCTTTTTCTATGAGAACGGCTGGTCCGACGGCTTGCCCATCGTGCCGCCGACAAGGGCCAAGATCGAAAGCTTTCTGGCCTTTACCGACCTGCCGACCGAGCATGTAATCGGCAAGCTGTTGCCCGACAACCGGGAGGCCACGGTCTGGAATGTCGCCGTCAACGGCGTCATGGCGGGCTGCAAGCCGCAATACATGCCGGTGCTGGTCGCCCTGGCCGAGGCCATGGCCGATCCCGGCTATGGTGTCGAGCATTCCGGCAACACGCCGGGCGCCGAAACCCTGATCACCATTAATGGGCCTATCATTAAGGATCTGGAGTTCAACTACGAACAGGGCGCCTTGCGGGACGGCTTCATGGCCAACACCACCGTGGGCCGCTGGTGGCGGCTGTATCTGCGCAATGTGGCGGGCTTTATCCTGCACCAGAACGATAAAGGCACCTTTGGCAATACCTGGCGCGTGGTCCTGGCCGAGAACGAAGATGCCTTGGCCAAGATCGACTGGCCGCCGCATTCAGCCGACTTCGGCCATGCCCGTGGCGACAACGTGGTCACCATCTCGCGCTTCACGGGGGGCGATGTCATCGCCTCGGTGTTCGGACAAAAGCCCGAGGATATGCTGCCCTATCTGGCCGATGCCCTGATCTCCCAATCCGGTTGGCAGTTGATCTTTACCGTCGGCATGGCGGACGGCAGCTATACGCCGATGCTGGTACTCTCGCCGATCCTGGCCGAAACCATGGCCAAGGCGGGCTGGTCCAAGGGCGACGTGCGGCAATGGCTGTTCGAAAACGCCCGCATTCCGGCCTGGAAGTTCGAACAATATATTGTCGAGTTCACCAACTTCTATTCCGGTGGCCGTTCCATGTTCGAATTGGCGCAACTGGGCAAGGCGAACGAGCTGTATGGGGTTTCGAAAGATCCCGACCGCCTGGTGCCCCTGGTCTGCGACCCGATGGATATTCAGATTGTTATCAGCGGCGACCCTGGACGCACCAACGCCCAGGTCTTCTCGCACAACGGCATTCTGGGCTTCCCCACAGCACGGGCGATCCGTCTGCCCAATGACTGGAAGAACAAGCTGACAGGCGCCCAATGAGTGGTAGCGAATGAGTGAGGTCGTGTGAGCAACGGCGATAGCCTTTGGATCCTGCTGCCCACGGGACAGCGGGCCTCGGGCGAATGGATTGACGATACCCTGCACAGCCGGGCCAGCGAACAGGGCTTGCTGGACCGGCTGACCCAGGTCGCCGCCTTTCCCCGCCAAAGGGTGGAAGTGGTACGCGGGCCAAATGCCGAGGGTCAGGTGAACGAGATGTTCTACCGCCGGGGCTGGGCCGACGGCCTGCCAATCGTGCCGCCGACCATGGCCCGGGTCGATGCCATGCTGCGCGGGGGTGGGCAGCCGCGCAACACGGTGCTGGGCGAGGCACAACCCCTGCAGGGCCTGGTAACGGTGGAAAAGGTCGCCATCAACGCGGTCATGGCCGGCTGCGAGGACTGCCACATGCCGTTCGTGTTGGCCGCCGCCCAGGCCCTGATCGAACCGGAGTTCAACCTGCGCGGCGTGCAGACTACGGACGAGAATGTCACGCCATTGCTGATGCTGTCGGGGCCAGCCGCCAAGACCATGCACATGAACAGCCGCTTTGGCGCCCTGGGTCCGGGCTGGCGGGCCAACGCGGCCATTGGCCGGGCCGTGCGCTTGATCATGCATAATCTGGGCGGTGGCTGGCCATCAGCGGTCGCCTTCGCGGGGCTGGGCCAACCGGGCCGCTATACCCTGTGCCTGGCCGAGGATGAGGAATTCAACCCCTGGGAAAGCCTGCGCGAGGAACTCGGTTTCGCGGCGGATGACAACGTGCTGGTGGTGCAGCGGGCCGAAAGCGTGGTGAATGTCACCGGCGGCCTGGATGACCTGGCATCCGTCATGGCCTCGGCCACGTCGTCCTTTTCCCGTCTGCACGGCGGCACGGTGGCCGTTGTCGTCGCGCCATACGTGGCGAAGCTGTTGGCGGACGAGGGCAGATCCAAGGCCGAGGTAAAGGCCTATTTGCACGAAAACAGCAAAATGACGGCGGCGGCGTTCGAAAAAACCTGGATACCGTCGCGGTTAGCCGGGCAGACCAAGGCGCCGCGCTGGGTTCGCGAAGCACTTGCGGCAGGTGGCGTGCCGGCGGTGGAGAAACCCGAAGACATTACGGTTATCGTTGCGGGCGGCGATATTCCCATACCCCAATGCGCCTACATGCCGACCTGGGGCTTTCCCAGCTGCCGCATTGCCAAGAAAATCGATCTGCCCCAAGGCTGGTCGCCAGTTACGGAGATCTAAATGGCCCGCGCGCCCCGTACTACGCACCAGGTCGCCGTCATCGGCGCCGGCATCGCCGGCATGGCCGCCGCGACGGAAGCCGCCCGTTGCGGTTTGAAGACCGCGCTGTTCGACGACGGCCTGCTGGGCGGCCTGATTACCAATGTCGGCGCGGTGCATGGTCATCCGGGAGCAGGGGCCACAACCGGCGCCGATCTGGTCAACACCATGCTGGGCGAGGCCTTGGAGGCCGGCGTGGATTATCAGCCCGGCGCGGTCAATGAACTGATATCCCAGGACAGCCATTGGAGCCTGCCGGGCAACGGTGCCACCGCCCTGCGGGTCATCCTCGCCACGGGGGCGGAGCTGCGCACGTTAGGCGTGCCGGGGGAGGAACAGCTGAGCGGACGGGGCGTCTCGCAATGCGCCTTTTGCGACGGCGGTCTGTACAAGGGCAAGGATGTCGCCGTAGTCGGCGGCGGCGACGGTGCCTTTCAGGAGGCGCTGCATCTGGCCGAACTGTGTGCCAGCGTCACCATGATCCTGCGCGGGCGCCGACCAAGAGCCCGCCCGACCTTCGTTCGCCAGGCCGCGGATCTTGGCAACATGCATTTTCGCTGGAATACGGACGTGCGGGAGATCATCGGTAACGGCGGTGTCGACGCTGTGCGCCTAAAGGAACAGGACGGCGACGAGGAAACCTTGTCCATCGCGGCCATCTTCCCCTTCATCGGCCTGGCACCGCGCACCGGATTGGCGCCGATGGAAGCCAGTCGGGATGATGCGGGCGGCCTGATCGTCGATACCGGCATGCAGACCGCGCAACTGGGTCTCTACGCCGTCGGCGCGGCCCGCGCCGGCCATGGCGGCCAGGTGGCGCACGCCGTCGCGGATGCCAAGTCCGCCGCCCAGGCGGCCTGGCGTTCGATTTAGACCTGCGCCTGGGCCCGCTCCCATAGATCAAAGCCATGGGGCACGTTGGGCCGGGCCTTGGCGCGGGCCTCGAACACGTCAACCGCCTCGCCGCCACGGTTGGTGCGCAACAGGGTATCCAGCCAGGTTTGCACGAACAGATCGCGTTGGGCGTGGCTACCGCCGATTTCCTGCAGACGCGGCGTCGCCGTACCTAGATCAGCATAGGCGGCTTCATAGTCGCCATGGGCATGGGCGACGAGGCCACGGGCGGCGGGTACCGCGACTTCGGCCCAGGCGGTCCGCGCCAGCGCCGGTGCCGCGGCTGCGTGGACCGTCAGGCTGGCCAGCATTTCGTTCACCTTGTCCCCGCGCCCGGCCCGCGCCAGGGCGTAGAGATAATGCAAATCCAGGAAGGGCTGCACATGTTCCCCGGTGCGGCCCGCTACATGGTCGGCCAGGTCCTGCCAGCGCTGGCCCACGTCGATGCCGCGAAGTTCCATGCGCCAAAGCAGCGATGCGGAGCTGGCCTGATCCTGGCTGTAGGTTTTATCCAGGCCCCAGACATGTTGATCGTGGATTTCGCGCACCCGGCGGGCATCGCCAAAATCCATGTAAAACAGCGCCGTATGCCACCAGTTATGCCCCAGCATGAAGGAGTTGCAACCCTCCCAAGTATCGGCATGCGCCTCCATCCAAGCCACGCCATCGGCGATCCGGCCCTGCATTTCCATCACGTGGGCGACGGCATGATGGGCCCAGGGATCGGCGCGGTTGATCTCCACCGCCCGCCGCCCGGCCGCCTCTGCCCCTGCCATGTCGTAGGTCTGCTCCAGGCCGAAGGCCAGGCAGCCATATAGAAAGCCGTTTTCTGCATTGGCCGGCAGCACCTTTTGGCAGACCGCCAGCATTTTATCGGACCAACCCAGATTGAAATAATGATATTGCGCCAGTTTCATGGCAAAGACATCGCGCGGCCAGCGTTCGGTGATCTGTTCCAGGATATCCATGGCCTTGGCCATATCGCCCACCACCCACGCCGCCGTGCTCTGGAACCATAGCTTCTCGCGCGGCTCCGCCAGGGCCAGGTCCGAGCGGCAACTATCCAGATAGGGCTGGGCCATTTGTGGCGACTGCCCCATCTCCATCCACATCATCAGGGATGCCGCCAGGCTGCCCACCATGACGCAGCCGGGATCGGCCGCCGCCGCCGTGATGATCGGCTGATAGTTGGTGCCATAGGCCAGAGCCGAGGCGGCAAAGGCGTCAATTGCGGCGATGTTCTCGGGCCGGTCGGACGACACCGCCAGGCCCTGGGCATCAATCAGCATCAGCGCGGCCCCAGTTCTTCAAATCCGGGTTCATTGATATTGTCCAAGGGATAAATCGGCCGGCGCACATTTTGATAGTCCAGCAGGCTGTTATCCGACGTGGTCACGCCAACGCCATCCAGGGTGATGGTGTGCTTGGCGATGGGGGCAAAACCGGCGCGGTAGTGAATGCGGGACTTCAACAACACATAGCGCTTATACGCAGGATCAATGCCCACCGAGAGAAATATCCCTTGATCCCAGGGCTCGTGATGGCGGGAGACCACGACGATCTGCATCTTGCCCGTATCCAGCACCGCCGTCGGGCCCATCTGCACCACCAGACCGTTGTACATGGGTCCCCGTACGGTCCATTCGCCATTGCTCAGCACCGTAACCTTGCCCGTGACCAGCAAAGGCTCCCCCTTGCGGCTGATCGAGGGCATATCCGTCTTGCCGCCCAGGGCAATGGTCACCGTAGTGCCAATACCCGCCGCCTGCATCTGCTGCACGGCTTCAGGATCCCACAAGCCGCCGACGGCGACATCATCCAGGTCTTGGCGGATCACCTCCTCGATCACCGTCATGACGTCCTGATTGCCGCCCGAACCGGTATTGTCCGCATGGTCCAGCAGAATGGTCGGGCCATCGGTGATGTCCTTGGCCCGGGCCACCGCATCGCTCAGCGGTTCATGGTTATAAAGATGGTCGCTGCGATGTTCCCACATCTCCACCCGCAGGCGGTCAACGGCCGCCTCTGCCTTGCTCTTGTCACCGTTCGCGATAGTGATGCACGAAATACCGGCATCCTGGATATCGGCCAAGGCGAAACCGCCGAACACCGTCGCCGCCATGACTTCGCCCGAGGCCTCGGCCTCGCGCGTTAGGCGGATCAGGCTTTTAAAGGGTTCGTCATCGGTGCCCTGGCGCAGGGTCTGGCTCAACACCGGTACCCGGCCCCAGGCCATCACCGGGTCCGCCTCGCCGCGCAGTTTGGCCAGCAAAATTCCGCCGACCGTGGTGCCGACCTCGTACATATCCGTGTGCGGATAGGTCTTGTAGCCGATCAGGGCATCGCAATTGTCGACCATGGCCTGGGTCAGATTGGCGTGCAGATCGCAGGTGACGCAGATCGGCGTATTCGGCGCGGCGGCGCGGACACGGGCCAGCAAGGTACCCTCGCCGTCCTGGCTGCTCTCGGTCACCATGGCGCCATGCAGATCCAGCATGATGGCGTCACAGCCCTTGGCCACGGCCTCCAGTATGCTGTCCGACATGCGGTTATAGGCATCGTCGGCGACGGGCCCGGAGGGCATTGCCTCCGCCGCGATGGGAGAAATGATCTCCGCATCCGCCTCGCGGCATAGCTTGATATAGGCCGCCAGGGTCATGTTGGTCGGTTCGTAAGCGCGGATCACATCCTCGCCGAAACAGGCGCTCCAATCCTCGAACCGGGACCAGGGTGTCGGTACTGGCGAAAAGGTATTGGTTTCGTGTTTCATCATGGCCATGACCACGCGCATGACTGACCCTCCTGAAAATCGAATCGTTGCAAATGAACATAGCACTAATAGAAAACGCCCGGCACAAGGCCGGGCGTCTCTGAAACGAAAAATTTCGCGAGATCTATTCGCGGTTGCCGAACAGGTGCAGCAGCATCAGGAACAGGTTGATGAAGTCCAGATACAGGGTCAAGGCGCCCATGATGGCTTTCTTGCCCATCACCGCTTCGCCATCGGATTCGAGATAGTTGTTCTTGATCTTCTGGGTGTCGTAGGCGGTCAGTCCGGTGAAGACCAGGACACCGATCACCGAGATCACCCAATGCATCATGGACGACTGCAGGAACAGGTTGACCAGAGAGGCAACGATGATGCCGATCAACCCCATCATCAGGAAACTGCCCATGCCGGACAGATCCTTCTTGGTGGTATAGCCCCACAGGCTCATGGCGCCAAAGGTCACCGCCGTGATCATAAAGACCCGGACGATGGAGGTCTGGGTGTAAACCACGAAGATCGAGGCCAACGATGCCCCCATCAAGGCCGCGAAGATCCAAAACGTAGCCTGGGCCGCGCCGGCGGACATCTTGTTGATACGGGCGCTAAGAAACATCACCAGACCCAGGGGCGCCAACATCACCACCCACATCAACGGGGTGCCGAAGATCGCCTGCATCACCACCGGCGTATGGGCCACCGCATAGGCGACGATGCCGCTGAGCAGCAGGGCGCAGCCCATGTAGTTGTAAACTTTCAGCATATAGGCGCGCAGGCCTTCGTCGATCTGTGCATCGACCGCCACGCCAGCATGCCCCCGCTGCTGCCCGAAAACCGAACCTCTAGGATCCAAAGCCATTGATCCAACCCCTTGTTGTCATGTCTGTTTCAAATTGGGAATTCATCTAACCTCAATATTGTCGAAAACAGTTAATATTTCAAGGCCTTTAGCTGCGATCCGAAGTTTCAGGTGACTATTCCGGATGCTGGAATTTTATTCGTTGCGCAACAGCGGCGCCGGCTTCTGGCTCAACGCCAGCCAGGTCCCCAGCATGCCGGCGCCAATTGTGACGATTAGGCAGATCAGCGTCGTCAAAACCATCCCGTTGGGCAGCCAATACCAGGGCATACCCATGATTTGCACCACCACCGCGTATGCCGCAGCCGTGCCGACGGCTGCCGCCAAAAGCGCGGTAATCAGCCCCAAAAGGGTATATTCCAGAAAATATGTGGCCAATACCCGGCCTCTGGTCGCACCCAGCACCTTCAAGACCACGGCATCATAGACCCGGCGGCGGTGATTGGCTGCGATGGCGCCCGCCAGGACCAGGATTCCGGCGGCCAAGGTCACGGCGGCGGTGGAGCGGACGGCGACACCAATGCTGCGCAGGATCTGATTAACCGCCTCCAGGGCCTCGCGAATTCGGATCGCGGTAATATTAGGATAGGCATCGGTCACCGCCATTTGCAGTGGCAATTCCGCCGCCTCGTCCGCCTTTGCCGTGGCGATAAAGGTGTGTGGTGCGCCTTCCAGGGCGCCCGGCGCAAAAACAATGACGAAATTGATACCCAGGGTGGACCAATCGATGCGGCGCAGATTGGCTATTCTCGCCTCGATCTCCCGGCCCAGAACATTCACGGTCAGGCGGTCGCCAATGCCGATGCCCATGCCCCTGGCGATGGCCGCATCGAAGGAAATCAATGGCGGGCCTGCATAATTCGCCGGCCACCACTCACCGGCCACGATCTCGGCGTCGGGGGGCGGCAGATCGGCATAGGTCAGTCCACGGTCGCCGCGAACGGCCCAGGCGACTTCTGGCGCGACCGTGGCCTTGGCGGCATCCTGGCCGTTGATCTTGACGATCCGCCCGCGCATGGCGGGCACCCGCTGCACCTCCTCGACACCTTGGATGCCACGGGCCAGGGCATCGAATTTTTCCGCCTGCTCGGGCAGGATGTCGATAAAGAAGAACGCCGGAGCCTTCTCGGGCAGACGCTCGGTGATCTGCAGGTTCATATTACCCTCGACCCCGATCACGGCCACCAGCACCGACAGCCCCAGACCAAAGGACTGCACCACGGGAATGGTCGCGGCACCGGGGCGATAGAGATTGGTCAGGGCCAGGCGCAGTATGGAACGGCGCGGCCGGGGCAGGCGGCGGGCCAGATCCACGATGCCCAGACCGGCGCCCAGAAACGCCGCCATGGCGGCGGCCGCGCCACAGACGAACCAGATGGCGAAGCGCCGTTCTTCCGCCGTAATGATGGCCAGGCCGGCCAGAACGGCGAAAGTTACAACCGCCAGAGCGATATAACGCCACGGCGGGCGGCTGTTCAGGGGCGCGGCCAGATCACGGAACAAGGCGCCCGCCGGCACCCCCTGGGCCCGCGCCAGGGGCCAGATCGCGAATGCCAACGCGGTCAGAAAACCATAGGCGGCGGCCAACAACAGCGGCAGGGGATGCAGACTGAACTGCACCTGGAAGGGCAACAGCGTCCCCAATAACCCGGACAGCAGCATCGGCGTGCCGGTACCAACGAGCAGACCAACAGCAACACCAACAGCTGTAAGGGCCAATACCAACAGCAAATAGACCTGAAAGATCAGCCGCGCCGGGGCGCCCAGGCATTTCAGGGTCGCGATCGTGCCGGACTTGCCGTCCAAAAAACTGCGTACCGCATTGCCGATACCCAAGCCCCCAACCAGCAGCGCGGTGAGCCCCACCAGGGTCAGGAACAGCCGCATCCGATCAATAAAGCGGCGCAGGCCCGGGGCGCCGTTGCGCACATCGCGGATGCGCCAGCCGGCATCGGGAAAGCGGTTTTTCAGGCCCTCGATCCAGGCTACTACATCGGTGCCGGGCGGCAGGGCGATACGGTAGCGGTATTTTACCTGGCTGCCTTCTCGGACCAGCCTGGTCGCCCCTAGAGACGTCTTGGCCACCAGCAGGCGCGGGCCCAGGACAAAGGAATCCGCACCCCGGTCCGGCTCCCGCTTTATGGCGGCGGCGATGCGGAAGGTTCCTTCGCCGACCCGCACAAGGTCGCCGGTCTTTAGTTTCAGGCGCCGCAACAACACCGGTTCGGCCACGGCACCGGGCAGGCCGTCCTGGACGGCAAGGGCAGCGGCAAGACTCCCGCCTCCCGCCAATTGCATCTCGCCATACAGGGGATAGGGGTCGTCGACGCCTTTCAATTCGATCAAACCGCGCTCGCGGCCATCCAGGCGCCGGGCCATGGAGCGCATTTCGATTACCTGACTGACCCGGCCAGCTGCTAGCAGATAATCCAGCTGCGCTTGCTTGGCGGGTTGGTGCGATAAGCGCAGTTCCACATCGCCGCCCAACAACAGCCGGCCATCCCGGCGCAGGCCATCAACCAGGGCATCAGACAGGGAGCCGACACCGGCGATGGCGCCAACGCCAAGGGCCACACAGAGCAAAAAGATACGAAAGCCGCGCAGGCCGCCGCGCAATTCCCGCCGGGCAATGGTCAACGCCAGCATGCTAGTCCGCAGCTTCCAAGGCGGTTTCGTCCAGCAAGCCGTCGCGCATATGGACGATGCGGTCGCAACGCTGCGCCAGGGCCTGATCATGGGTAATCAGGATCAGGGTACTGTTGGCCGCCCTGTGCAGGCGGAACATCAAATCGATAATCGCCGCACCGGTGGCGCCATCGAGGTTGCCGGTAGGTTCATCCGCCAGCAACAGCGAGGGGTTGCCCACCACGGCGCGGGCCAGGGCGACGCGCTGTTGCTCTCCCCCCGACAGTTGCGCCGGATAGTGGCGCAACCGATGTTCCAGCCCAACCTCGGCCAAGGCCGCCTCGGCACCATCGAAGGCATCGGCCCTGCCGGCGAATTCCAACGGCATGGCGACATTTTCCAGCGCCGTCATGGTCGGGATCAAATGAAAGGACTGAAAGACGATGCCCACATGATCGCGGCGAAACAATGCCAGATCATCCTCCCCCATATGATGCAGACCCTTTCCGCCAACGTTGACCCGGCCACTGCTGGGCCGTTCCAGACCCGCCATGATCGCCATCAAGGTGGATTTACCGGAACCCGATGGGCCGACCAAGCCAACCGCCTCGCCCCTGGCGACAGACAGGCTGACACCGCGTAAGATATCCACCGGCCCGGCCTCGCTCGGCAGGGTCAGGTGCACATCGGTCAGGTCGATCATCATGTTGTCGGAATTCACCATACGTCCCCAGTCCAGCCGTAGACTATCCATGGCAGATGGCTACGTCACGCGGCTTGTCAAGGTTGCAGCGCTATTGCTGGCGCTAATATTTGCCGCCGACACGGCCCAGGCCGGGCAAAAAGTGATCCTCACATTTGGCGACAGCCTGACCGCCGGCTATGGCCTGCCGGCGGCGGATGCCTTCGTGGCCCGGCTGCAAGCGGCCTTGCGTGCGCGGGGCCGGAATGTGCGGGTGAGGAACGGCAGCGTTTCAGGCGATACCACCGCCGGAGGCCGGGCCCGGCTAGCCTGGACCCTGTCCGGGCAAATTGATCTGGTGATACTGGAACTGGGCGCCAACGACGGTCTGCGCGGGGTCGATCCAGGCGAGACCCGCCGCAACCTGGACGCCATGCTGACCGCCTTGGGGAAACGCAAAATTACCGTGCTGCTGGCGGGCATGCTGGCACCGCCAAACCTGGGCCCCGACTACGCCAGGGACTACAACGGCCTGTATCCCGATCTCGCCAAAAAGCACGGCGTCGCGCTATATCCGTTCTTCCTGGAAGGCGTGGCGGCGCAAGCGGCCTTGAACCAGCCCGACGGTCTACACCCCAATGCGGCCGGCGTTCAAGTCATTGTCGATGCCATGACCCCGCATGTGTTAGAGCTGTTGAATAATTAGGTGGGGGAGTAACGGCGTGCGTCTGTTCGTGGCGATCCAGTTGCCGGAAGCTATCAAGGATACCCTGACCGCCATGTGCGGCGGGGTTGACGATGCCCGTTGGCGCGAGCGTGAACAGCTGCATCTGACCCTGCGCTTCATCGGCGACATGGATGGCGCCATGGCCCGCGATATCGACGATGTGCTGCATCAGATTGCAGCGCCGGCTTTTTCACTGACCTTGCGCGGGACCGGCTTCTTCAACGAGCGCAAGCTGGCCCGCGTGCTGTGGGCCGGCGTGGAAGACGACGCCGCGTTGAGGCATTTGCACAAGAAAATCCAACACGGCCTGACCACCATCGGCCTGCAACCCGAACGCCGGCGCTATCACCCCCACGTCACCCTGGCCCGCCTGCCCGGACTGGACCCGATCGAAGCCGAAGGCTATGCCGCCCGTTATAGCGAATATGCCTCGCCGCCCTTCACCGTGGACCGATTTTGTCTATTCTCCTCGCATCTGTCGCGGGAGGGGGCCATCTATACCTTGGAAGCCGAGTATCCCTTGGCCCCGGAGAAATAATGGGCAGGATTGATGGGAGGTCTAAATGCCGGAGTCATCACCCAAATCTTCTATGGCTGCCATGTCAGCATCGGAAAAGCCGAAATGATGGCCGATTTCATGGATCAGGACATGACGCACCAGATCGCTCAGATTCTCCCCGCTTTCGATCCAATAGTCCAGCAAGGGCCGGCGGTAGAGGAAGATCATGTCCAGGTCGTCGGGCACCAGGGCGATGCTTTTTTGCTGCAAATTGATACCGTGGTACATGCCCAACAAATCGTACGGCGAACGCAAGTCCATCTGGCGCATGGTCTCGTCATCGGGAAAATCCACCACCTGGATCACCACATCAATCAATTGCCGGCGCAAGGTATCCGGGATCCGGGCCAAGGCAAGCCGCGCCAGATCCTCGATCTCGGCCAAGCTCGGTGCCATGTGATCGCCGCCGTTCATGACCTCCAGTTTAACCCGCCAAAAGGGCGGATGCCATGATCAGGCGTATCCATGGGCGAATTGCCGCAGCAGTCTTGACGCTGGCCTTGGCTTTGGCGGTCCCTTTGGCTGTGGCGCAGCCGCCGGGCGCGGATTTCTCCACCGGCCTGAAAGCCTATGGCGAAGGCGATTTCGCCGCCGCGCGGGCGCAATGGGAAAAGACGGAAACCGGCGACGGCAAGAATGCCAGCATGGCCCATTACCGCCTGGGTTTGATGCTGGTACATGGCATCGGCATGAACACAGAACCAGATACCGGCCTAGCCTGGCTGCGCAAGGCGGCGGACGCGGGCCTGATCCTGGCGCAATTGGATCTGGCGGAGTTGTTGTTCAAGGGCACTGACCTGCCCCGGGATTACGGCGAAGCCTTGAAATGGAGCCAGGCGGCGGCCGAATCGGGCAGCGCCCTGGCCCGCTTTTACCTAGGCCGTCACTTCGACCGGGGCCTGGGCGTCGGCCTCGACTATCACAAGGCCCTGGCGCATTTCAAATTCGCGGCTGAAAAAGGCGTTGCCAAGGCCCAGCGCCGCCTGGGCCAGTATCTCATGGCCGGCATCACCGTGGATGCGGACCCGGAAGAGGGCCTGCATTGGCTGGAACTGGCGGCGATGGCCGGCGACGGTTTGGCGCAATACGACGTGGCCCGGCGTTATAATCTCGGCCGGGAGGTGGATCAGGACCTGGAAAAGGCCAAGGCCTTCTATCTCCGCGCGGCGGAAGGCGGAAATGGCAAGGCACAACACGATTTGGCCATGTTCCATATCAAGGGCCTGGCCGGCGACAAAAACCTGAAGGAAGCCCGATTTTGGCTGCAACGGGCAGCGGCGGGAGGCATCGCCCAGTCGCAGTTTCAGCTAGGCCGCTTGGAATTGACCGAACTGGGCCATCCGCTGTTGATGTTCGAAGCTTTCGATTGGATCGCGCGGTCATGGCGGCAAAACCACGCCCCCAGCCAGACACTGATAACCAAGCTGGCCAAGGATTTACCGACCCGCGTGCAGCTCAACAATCTGCGCGGCAAGATTGACGCCGACGCAACCTCGTACTGCCTGCTCGCCTATGCCATTTCGGCGTGGCCCGATATTGATGAGCATTGCGCCAAGATGGCCAATTTTGGCCAGATCGTGGCGCAACATGTCATGGGCCGGGTCAACGAATTCGGCTTGGGCCGGCCGAAGGATCTGCAAAAGGCATTAAAATGGTACCGCCAGGCCGCCGTCGCCGGACTGCCCCGAGCCCAGAATGCCCTGGGCCGAATGCTGATGCGGGGCCTGGGTGTCGAACGTAATGCCAAACGCGGTGCCATCTGGGTACGGCGGGCGGCGGAGCAAGGCTATCCACCGGCCCAGTTCAATCTGGGTTTCATGCACGAGAAGGGCCTGGGCGTGAAGAAAGAGGCGGTGGCGGCGGCGAACTGGTACCGGCGCGCGGCGGAACGTGGCCACGCCAGGGCGCAATTCAATCTTGCCTCCCGTTACGTCACCGCGGACGGTTTGATCGCCGATATGGTGCAGGCCTATAAGTGGCTGTTGCTAGCGGCCATTCCCCAGGGTGTGGACAGCAACGAAGGCGGGGTGGTAGCGGGAAAAGCGCGGCGCTCGCAACGGCTGTTGGCGGCCGGCCTGACGCCGGCGCAACTGGCGCAGGCTAAGACGGAGGCAGTGGCCTTTCGGCCGAAATAGACATATGAGCGATCTGCTATCAGGAAACCGCCGTGACGAAGCACTAGCCAGCCTATCAGGTTGGACGCTGCGGACAGATCGCGACGCAATCGAGAAATCCTTCACTTTCAAGGATTTCAACGGCGCCTTTGGCTTCATGAACCGCATTGCCCTAAAGGCCGAGGCGATGAACCATCATCCCGAATGGTTTAACGTCTATAATCGGGTCGATATCGTCCTGACCAGCCACGATGTTGCCGGCCTGAGCGAACGGGATATCGCTCTGGCCGGCGTCATCGATAGAATCGCGGACGACGCTGCGGAATAGCCTTCCCCTAGGCCGCGACGACGGCCCGGAGCGGTGCGCATTGGCGCATTAGCGCGAACGAAAATTTTTAGCGCGGCGCCATGCGGATGGCGCCGTCAAGACGGATGGTCTCGCCGTTCAGCATGACGTTTTCCACGATCTGCCGGGCCAGTTGGGCATATTCGTGGGGCACGCCGAGCTTTTTTGGAAACGGCACGCTAGCCGCCAGCGAGGCACGCACATCCTCGGGCAAAGTGCCCAGCAACGGCGTCTCGAAAATGCCGGGCGCAATGGTGCAGACACGCACGCCCTTGTCGGCCAGATCCCGGGCCACGGGCAGGGTCATGCCGACGATACCGCCTTTCGAGGCGGCATAGGCCGCCTGGCCGACCTGTCCGTCATAGGCGGCGACCGATGCGGTGTTGATGACCACGCCCCGTTCGCCGTCCGCCATGGGTTCCAGCGCCACCATGTCGGTGCTGGCCAGGCGGATGCAGTTGAAGGTACCGATCAGGTTGATCTTGATGATCCGCTCAAACTGATCAAGCGGATGGGCTTCGCCACGGGATGTGGTCTTGATCGCCGTGCCGGTACCGGCGCAGTTGACCAGGATGCGGGCCGTGCCCAGGGCTTCCTTGGTCTCGCCGATGGCCGCGACCACGCTGTCTTCCGAGGTAACGTCGCATTTGCAAAAGACCCCGCCAATATCCTTGGCGATGGCCATGCCTTTGTCTTCCTGAATATCCCAAATCGCCACCTTGGCGCCGGCGGAAGCCAATTCCCGCGCCGTGCCCTCGCCCAGGCCAGAGGCGCCGCCCGTAATGATCGCTACCTGTCCATCGACTTGCATGATGTGCCACTCCACATTTTCAAAATTCCAGTGCCGCCTCATAGCAGATAGCTTGCCTGGGGAGCAATCGTTGCAAATGCGGCAGAACCGCCCATATGCCGCATATGAGGAAATGGAGGACGAATTCCAACGAAATCCGCGTGCGCCGGGACTTTTGGCCGAAAATCCGCCGCGTCCTGGGCCGCATACCCTTCGCCGCCGACCTGATCGCTGCCTATTACTGCGCGCTCGATCCCGCCACGCCTGCATCCGCCAAGGCCATAATATTAAGCGCCCTGGCCTATTTCATCCTGCCCGTTGACCTGGTGCCAGATTTTATCGTGGTGCTTGGCTTCAGCGATGACGCCGCCGTGCTGTATATGGCGATCAACAAGGTGCGCCAGCATATTCGCCCCGAACATCGCGAGCGGGCGAAGGACTTCCTTGATAAAAGCTAGTCCCTGGGAACGGCGGGCGGATCAATGGCGGGCTGCGACGGTCGCACCTTTCGCCCCAGGCGGGCCTCGCGAATGCCGATGTACAGGGTCGCCGCGACGACGATTATAGCACCGGTGACGGTCCAGTTATCGGGAATCTCGGCAAACAGCAAAAAGCCGATGGCACCGGCAAACAGCAGCCGGGTATAGTCGAACGGCAGCAACGCCGTCGCCTCACCGATGCGATACGCCCGGATGATGCAGTACTGTCCGGCGGCACCCAGTGCCCCTATCGCCATCAGGAACGACAATTCGGCCAGCGTCGGCGTCCGCCAGACCAGCAACGCCGGACCCAACGCCACCACGGACGAGACGGCGCCAAAATAGAACAGCATGGATTCCGGGCTTTCCGTGGTCGATAATTTTTTGATCATGATGGTGACCGTGGCGACCAGAAAGGCGCCCAGCACCGCGACCAGGGTCGCCGGTTCGATCTCGCCGCCAGGCCGCAGCATGATGATAACACCAACGAAACCCACGGCGGTGGCGGTCCAGCGGCGCAAACGCACCACTTCGCCCAGAAATAATACGGCCAAGGGAATAATGAACAGCGCGCGGGCATAACTGATGGAAACCGCGTCAGCCAAGGGCAAATGGGTGATCGCATAGAAGCCGCACAGCATGGCACAGGCACCGCAGACCGCGCGGATCAGCTGCAAGCCCAAACGCCGGGTACGCACCACGCCTAGGCCGAAGCGGAAGAAAAACGGCATTACGGCGAACAGGCCGAACAGGGCGCGAAAAAAGGCCAGCTGGAAGGAATCAAACGAGCCGCCCAACAACTTCACGACCGTGGTCATGGCGGAGAACATCACGCAGCCCAGAATGATCCAAAGCGCTCCACGGGTATTGTCGGGCAGGTCGAGAACCCGAACGCGCATCTCCGCCGCGGTCACCTTTGCGGCCCGCCAAAAAAGTCATATCTAATTTGCATGGCGGCAACCTAGTGGAGGGGGGTTAAGGAAACCAGAACCAAACATGCATAGCTGGGTTGCGGCAGGGAGATGGGCATGGCCGGAAATCAAGGTTTGGCCTAAAGTAGGGCGCCTTGATTGAGGAGAGTGATTGTGAGCGAAACCGCGCCAGAGACACCATTGTGGCAACCGAGCGAGTTGCAGGCCGCGACCACCAACATGGGCCGCTTCATGACCGAGGTGGAACAGCGCTGGGCCGAAGAAATTCCCGATTACGCCGCGTTGCACCAATGGTCGGTCAACCGGCGGGAGGATTTCTGGACCACGGTGTGGGATTTCTGCGGCGTGCGTGCCGCCACAAGGGGCAAGGTGGGACTGCGCAATGGCGAGGCCATGCCCGGTGCCGAATGGTTCCCAGAGGCGCGGCTGAATTTCGCCGAAAATCTGCTGCGCGGCGAAGGCGGCGAGCCGGCGATCATTTTCTGGGGCGAGGACAAGGTTAAGCGCAACTTGAGCCATGATGATCTGAACGGCGCCGTCTCGCGCCTGCAACAGGCCCTACGCGCGCAAGGCGTGGGGGTTGGCGACCGGATCGCCGGGTTTCTGCCCAATCTGCCCGAAACGGTGATCGCCATGCTGGCCGCGACCTCCCTGGGCGCGGTCTGGTCCTCCTGTTCGCCGGATTTCGGCATCCAGGGGGTACTGGACCGCTTTGGCCAGATCGAGCCCAAGATACTATTCGTGGCGGATGGTTACTTCTATGGCGGCAAGGAATTCGACTGCCTGGACAAGGTCAAGGCGATCACGGCGCAGCTGCCTACGGTAGAGCAGCTGATCGTGGTGCCCTATATGCGCGCCGCGCCGCCTCTTGATGGCCTGAAAAATGCGGTATTGCTGGATGATTTTCTGGTGCCATATACGGCCGGCGAGATCGAGTATACCCGCGTGCCCTTCAACTCACCGCTCTACATCATGTATTCCTCGGGCACCACGGGGGCGCCGAAATGCATTGTGCACGGCGTTGGCGGCACGATTTTACAGCATCTGAAGGAACACCAACTGCATGCCGATGTGCGCCCCGGCGACCGCGTGTTCTTTTTCACCACCTGTGGCTGGATGATGTGGAACTGGCTGGTCTCGGCCCTGGCCTCGAAGGCGACTATTCTGCTGTTCGACGGACTGCCGGCGCACCCCGACGGCAACATCCTGTTCGATTTTGCCCAGGAAGCGAAAGCGACGCATTTTGGCACCTCGGCCAAATGGCTGGATTCCATCGCCAAGGCCGGCATCGCGCCTATTGAAAGCCACGATCTATCGAAACTGCGCGCGCTTCTATCAACCGGCTCGCCCCTGTCACCCCAGGGTTTCGATTACGTCTATGAAAAAATCAAGCGCGAGATTCATCTCGCCTCGATCTGCGGCGGCACGGACATTGTCTCGTGTTTCATGGGCGGGGTGCCTGTTCTGCCCGTCTGGCGCGGCGAGATTCAGGCGCCCAGCCTAGGCATGAAAGTGGAAGTCTTTGACAGCAACGGCCAATCCCTGGAAACCGAGCAGGGCGAGCTGGTCTGCACGGCGCCGTTCCCCTGCATGCCCATCGGCTTTTGGAACGATGACGACGGCAGCCGTTATCACGCCGCCTATTTCGACGTCTACCCCAACGTCTGGCGCCATGGTGATTGGGTTTCGTTCACCGAGCACGGCGGCATGGTTGTTTATGGCCGCTCCGACGCCACGCTGAACCCGGGCGGCGTGCGCATCGGCACGGCGGAGATCTACCGCCAGGTGGAGCAGTTGGAGGAGGTTTTGGAAGGTCTGGTAATCGGCCAGCAATGGGACAGCGACACCCGCATCATTCTGTTCGTGATCCTGCGCGAGGGTTACAGTCTGGACGATGATCTGATTGGCCGCATCAAGCACAAGATCCGCACCGGCGCCTCGCCCCGGCATCTGCCGGCCAAGGTGCTGCAGGTCAGCGACATCCCGCGCACCGTCAATGGCAAAATCACCGAAATGGCGGTGACGGAGGTCATTCATGGCCGCGAGGTCAAGAACCGCGAAGCCCTGGCCAACCCGGAAGCGCTGGAGCTGTACAAGAACATGCCCGAGCTGGCGGAATAATTCCAAGCCATCTATGCGGCTCTGGGATTTACCTCTCGCTCGATCTTCTTGCGCAGCCCACGGTCGGCGACGTCGAGATCATACTGGGTCTGCAAAGCGATCCAGAATGCCGCGCTGGTACCAAAATAACGCCCCAGGCGTAGCGCCGTATCCGTTGTTACGGCGCGTTGCCCGCGCACGATATCGTTGGCCCGCGAACGCGGCACCTTGATTGCATTGGCCAGCGCATAGACGCTGATACCCATGGGCTGCAGAAACTCATCACGCAGGATCTCGCCCGGGTGCACTGCCGGCAATCGGCGCCCAGCGCTGATATCGGAAAAATCAATCTGGCGGCTCTCGATGTCTTCGCGGCTGATGGTCATAATTTCAATCCCTAGTGATAGTCGACAAATTCAACGTCCAAGGCGTCATGATCTACCCAGACAAAGCAAATTCGCCATTGATCGTTTACTCGAACACTATGCTGTCCCCGCCGCTCACCCCGCAGAGCCTCGAGACGATTTCCAGGTGGGACACGCAGATCTTCGAGTTGCGATGCCGCCTCGATCATCAACATCTTTGTCCGCGCGCGTCTTTGTAACTGCACCGGCAATCTGCGCACGGCATAACCCGCGAAAATGGCCGCCGACCGCTTGTCCACGAAACTCTTGATCATGCAATATCGTACTGAACAACAGTACGTACTGTCAATCACTACGTACTGTACTTCGGTACGAAATGAAACGAACAATGTTCTGCTTGTCTGGATAGTCGTATAGACTGACAAAAAGATTTGGAGGTTTTCTCATGCGTAAGCGCACCACCACCGCGCTGCGGGAGCGGCTGGCGGAGCCGGGCATCTTGGTCAAACCCGGCGCCTTCAATGCCATGAGCGGGCGGATTATCGAGGCCGCCGGTTTCCCGATCATGGGGCTTTCAGGTTACAGCGTCTCGGCCTCGTTGTTGGGCAAGCCCGACGTGGGCCTGATCACCCTGGACGAGATGGTTACGACCACGCGCTATATTACCGCCGCCACCTCGGTGCCGTTGTTGGCCGATGGCGATACCGGCTACGGCAACGCCATCAACGCCATGCGCACGACACAGGAGTTTATCCGGGCCGGTGCCGCCGGCATGCATATCGAGGATCAGGTGGCGCCCAAACGTTGCGGCCATGTGGCCGGCAAGGAGATCATCCCGATCGAGGAGGCGGTGGGCAAATATGCCGCCTGCGCCCATGTCCGCGACGAGATGGACCCGGATTTCCTGCTCATCGCCCGCACTGATGCCCGTGGCGTCGAAGGCGGCAGCGTCGATGAAGTGATCCGCCGGGCCAATGCCTATGTTGAGGCAGGCGCCGACATGATCTTCCCCGAAGGCCTAATCACGGAGGAGGAAGTCGCCCGTGTCTGCCGCGAGGTCAACGCGCCGATCCATTACAACCGCACCGGCGTCTCGCCATTTCTGAACAAGCAGCGCCTGGAAGAACTGGGCGTCGCCATCGTCTCCAACGCCTCGGGCGCCCTGCGCGCGGCAACCCGGGGCATGTGGGATTATATGGAGGGTTTCGCAGCGGAAGATGTGGCATACGCCCTGCGCTTCCTGGAAGAAACCAAAGACCACCCCACGGGCAACATGCATGAATTCGTCGGCTTCCCGGAAATCCGCAAGCTGGAGGAAACCTATCTGCCCAAGGAGGACGTCATCGCCCGCTATGCCAATTCCCTGGGCTACAAGCCATGAGCGGATTACAAAATGGGGCGGCCAAGGTAAAGGCGTCCACCGCCATGCGCCGTCTGGTCGAAGGCACGGAAACCTTCGTCCGACCCGGTTGCCATGATGCGCTTTCAGCTCGAATAGCGGAGGCGGCGGGCTTCAAGGCCATCGCCATGTCCGGCTACGCGGTCTCGGTCTCGCTGCTGGGCAAGCCCGATGTAGGCCTGATCACTCTGACCGAGACGGTGCGCATGTGCCGCTATATCTGCAATGCGGTGGATATCCCGGTGATGGTGGACGCGGATACCGGTTATGGCAACGTCATCAACGTCATGCGCACCGTGGATGAGATTATCAACGCGGGGGCGGGCGGGTTGTTTATCGAGGATCAGGTTGACCCAAAACGCTGCGGCCATGTGGCGGGCAAGCGCCTGGTCTCGATCGAGGAGGCCGCGGGCAAGATCCGGGCCGCCGATAAAGTCAGGCGCGAACTTGATCCCGACGTCATCCTGATGGCGCGGACCGACGGACGCGGAGCCATGGGCGGCAGTTTCCAGGAGTCCCTGGATCGGGCCAAGGCCTATGCCGATGCCGGCGCCGATATTATTTTTCCCGAAGGTCTGACATCGGCCGATGAAATCGCCGCCATGGTTGACGCACTCGACGTACCAATCAGTTACAACCGTACCGGCGTCTCGCCCATGTTGAGCCTGGCGGAGTTGGAACAACTTGGCGTCCGCATGGTGGCCAACGCCATCGGTGCCTTCAGGGCCTCCAGCCGGGCCCTCTGGGATCACCTGGGTGAAGCGGAGGGTCCGCCGGCGCAGATCGCCCCCCAGGCCCGCTTGGAACGTTTTCTGCAAGCCGAGAGTCAGGAATAGTCATGGCGGAGAAAAGCAAACGCCTGAAGGCCCTACTGGAAGCGCCGGAAATTCTCGTCATACCGGGCATTTATGACGGCTACAGCGCCCGCCTGGTCGAAGCCTCCGGATTTGCAGTGGCGGCGATTTCCGGCGCCGGGGTTTCCGAATCCCATCTTGGCTGGGCCGATATGGGCGTCATGTCGTTCAAGGACAATCTCGAAGCCTGCCGCGCCATTGCGGCCTTTTCCGGCTTGCCGCTAATAGCCGACGGCGATACCGGCTATGGCAACGCCACCACGGTGCATTTCACGGTGCGCGCGTTCGAGGCTGCGGGGGTGGCCGCTCTCATGCTGGAAGACCAGGTCTGGCCAAAACGCTGCGGCCACATGGACGGCAAACAGGTCGTTTCCGAAGCCGAAATGGTGCAAAAGATCAAAGCCGCCTGTGATGCCCGCATTGACGATGACTTCATCATCCGGGCGCGCACCGATGCCGCCGGGCCGTTGGGCCTGAATGCGGCCATCGACCGACTGAACGCCTACGCCGAGGCTGGCGCCGATACCGTGTTCGCCGACGCCCTGTTGAGCGCCGAGGATATCGAGCAGGTCGCCCGCAATGTGCCAAAGCCACTGACCGTGAACATGGGCCTGGGCATCCGCGCCCGGCCCACGACGCCGCTTATTCATCCCGCCAAGCTGCAGGCCATGGGCGTTGCCGCCGTCAGCTATCCGCGGCTTTTGTCCACTGCTGCCGTGCGCGGCATGATGAATGCCATGGACGCCTTCAAGGACATGCTTGGCGGTACAGAGGCCGTTGATCGCCCGGATCTATTGGTCGGCTTTGATGAGATCAACAAGTTAACCGGCTTCGATCAGCTGAGTGATTTGGACGAGACCTACGCACATGACCAGGAAGGAAGCGCCCATGGGCATGACGGCGATTGAAAAGATCCTGGCCCGTAACAGTGAACAATCAGTGGTGCGGCCCGGCGACATCGTCACCACGAAGGTCGAGACGGCGATCCTGTTTGATAACAATTTCATGGCCACCACCTGGCGCAAAATCCTCCACGTCCATGATCCGGACAAGGTCGTCGTGGTGTTCGATCACCGGGCGCCTGCCTCCCACGTGCTCAGCGCCCAGGCGCACCAGACGGGCCGCGCCTTTGTTAAGCAGTTCGGCATCTCGCGCTTTCACGATATCGGCTTCGATCAGGGTATCAGCCACGCCATCGTGGCCGACTACGGCTATGGCCTGCCGGGCACGGTGTTGCTGTGCAGCGACAGCCATACGTGTAGCGCCGGCGTCTTTAACCTCGCCGCCCGCGGCGTCGGCTCGCCGGACATGACCTATGCCGTGACCAAGGGGGAGACCTGGTTCCGGGTCGGCGAGACCGTGCGCTATGAATTACAGGGCGAACTGCGTCCCGGCGTCTCGGCCAAGGATGTCTTCCTGCATCTGGCCGGCACCTATGGCGACCATGCCACCTTGAACGTGGAATACGGCGGTCCGGGCCTGGCCGGCCTATCAGTCAATGCCCGGCGCACATTGACCACCATGAGCGCCGAGTTGAGCGTGGAATTCGCCACTTTCGAACCCGATGACGTGATGCTGGATTTCGTTGCGGCTCGCACGGATCAAGAATTACAGCCAGTCTGGCCCGACGAGGATGCCGTCTACGCCGACAGGCGCGTTATCCGCCTAGACCAGATCGCGCCGCTGGTAGCCCTGCCCGATGCGGTTCTGAACAATTCCAAACCGGTGGCCGATGTTTCGGGCCAGGCCATCGATCAGGCCTTTATCGGCTCCTGCGCCAACGGCACCTTGGATGACCTAGCCATCGCCGCCCGGGTGCTGGAGGGCAAGCGGGTGCATGATGGCGTGCGCCTGTTGGTTACCCCGGCGACGCAGAATATCTATCGCGAAGCCCTGCGCCGTGGCTACGTACTTGCCATTACCGAGGCGGGCGGCGTGGTCACCAACGCCACCTGCGGGGCCTGTGGCGGCGGTAGCCTGGGTGTGTTGGGGCCGGGCGAAACCTGCATCACCGCCTCTACCCGCAATTTCAAGGGCCGCATGGGTGACGCCGAGGCGAAGATCTTCATGGCCTCGCCGGCGACCGTCGCCGCCTCCGCCATTCAGGGCAGTATCGCGGACCCGTTGGAGTATTTCCGATGAGCGCCACGGAGCATCTGCGTATGACGGGCCGGGTCTGGGTGGTGGGCGATAACATCAACACCGACCTGATCCTGCCGATCCAGGCTTATTATCTGTCTGTCGAGGAGCAGCCAGCCTGGGTCTTTTCCGCCAACCGCCCCGGCTGGTCGGACGAGGTTACGGTGGGCGATATCCTGGTGGCGGGGCGCAACTTTGGCGTCGGCTCCTCCCGCCCCGCCGCGCGCTCACTGAAAAACCTCGGCATTGCCTGCCTGCTGGCGGAAAGCATAAATGGCCTGTTTTACCGCAACGCCATCAACTTCGCCCTGCCCGCCCTTGAAGCCCCCGGCATCATGGCTCTGTTTCAGGAGGGCGATGTGGCGGAGATCGATTTCGAAGCGGCCAAAATCACCAAGCCGGAGCGGAACGAGGCGCTAGAGGCCATAGCCATGCCGGAGCAATTACTCGGCATACTCAAAGCCGGCGGAATTTACCCCCTGTTGCAATCGGAAAACTTGATCGAATGAGCTTTATCGCGCCGCTACATCATGTCACACACAGGGCAACGGCGGCCCTATTACCCAAGCCGGGCAAATTGGCTACGATTGCAACAGCTATGACAGTTTTCCGGAAAGGGCCGACCGATGGATTTTGAATTATCCGACGCACAACGCATGATCCTCGATTATGGCGGCAAGCTGGCGGAAACCTTCGACCGTAAGCAATGGCTGGAATATTCCCGGCGTCATGAATTTCCCGAGCACATTTGGCGCCAGATGGGCGAGGATGGCTTCCTCGGCATGATGGTGCCGGAGGAATATGGCGGCGCCGGCCTGGGTATGTTCGAAATGTCATTGCTGATGGAAGGCATGTCAAACCACGGCATCCCCATGCAGCACCTTGTTGTCGGCCCGACCATGTGCCTGGCCCACATCGCCCGCCATGGCACGGAGGAGCAAAAGCGGCGCTACCTCGCACCCGCCTGCGCCGGCAAGGAAGTCTGGTGTTTCGCCATAACCGAGCCCACGGCAGGCTCCAACAGCATGAAAATCACCACTTTGGCCAAAACCGCCGACGACGGCGACTTCAGGTTAAGTGGCCAAAAGGTCTTCATCACCGGCTCCGACGTGGCCCATTACGCCATGGTGGTGGCGCGGACAACACCGTTTCAGGATGCCGCCAAGAAGACCGATGGCTTTACCCTGTTCATTGTCGATTTGAACGCGCCCGGCGTGACGCGCCGACCCATGGACATGAGCATCGTCATTCCGGAACGCCAGTGTGAGCTGTTTTTTGACGACGTGGTGTTGCGCCAGGCGGATGTCATTGGCGAGGTCGACAAGGGCTTTTCTATTCTGTTCGATACCTTGAATCCGGAACGCATCATCCTCGCCTCGATGCTGGTTGGCCTGGGCCGCTATGCCATCACACAGGCCGTGGAATACGCCTCCGAGCGGCAGGTCTTCGATGCGCCCATCGGCTCCTATCAGGGCCTGCAACACCCACTGGCCGAGGCCAAGACGGAAATCGAAGTCGCCACCTTGATGACCTACAAGGCGGCCTGGGCCTATGATAGCGACCGTCCGGCGGCGGAATATTCCAACATGGCGAAATACTATGCCGCCGAGGCCGCCATCCATGCCGTGGATACGGCGGTGCAATGTTTTGGCGGCAATGCCTATACGCATGAATACGGTATCTTCGATCTGTATCCTTTCGTCCGCATGTTGCGCACCGCGCCTCTGAACCGGGAAATGCTGCTCAACTACATCGGCGAGAAGGTCCTGGGCCTGCCGCGCTCCTATTAGTTGTCATTTACATAGACGGAAGTACAGCCATGGACGCGTTGTCGCCCGAAGAATTCGACCTCAACAAAGACGCCTATCTTGCGCGGATCGCCGATCTGCACGAGAGGCGCCAGCGTTCCCGCGTTGGCGGTACGGAGGCCAGCCGGGAGCGCCATATCAAGCGTGGCCGCATGCTGCCCAGGGCCCGGGTCGACGCCTTGCTGGACCCTGGCTCGCCGTTTCTGGAGCTGGCCGAACTGGTAGCGGAGGGTTTTTACGACGGCGTGCCGCCGGGCGGCAGCATGATCACCGGCATTGGCCAGGTTCAGGGCCGGCACTGCATGATCATCGCCAACGATTCCACGGTGAAGGGCGGCACCTATTTTGGCGCCACGGTGCGAAAACATACCAGGGCACAGCGCATTGCCTGGCAGAACCGCCTGCCCTGCATCACCTTGGTGGATTCGGGCGGCGCTTTCCTGCCTGATCAGGAGAACATCCATCCGGACGAACATCATTTCGGGTCGATCTTCTATAATCAGGTCGGCATGTCGGCGGAGGGCATAGCCCAGATCGCCGTGGTTTTAGGACCCTGCACGGCGGGTGGCGCCTATATTCCTTCGCTCTGTGACGAAGTGGTGATCGTGCGGGATCAGGCCTTCATGTACCTGGGCGGCCCGGAACTGACCAAGGCGGCAACCGGCGAAGACGTCGACCGGGATTCTCTGGGAGGGGCGCAGATGCATTCCTCTGTCTCGGGCGTCACCGATTATATTGCCGAGAACGACGAACATGCCCTGGCCATCACCCGGGATATCATGGCGGAGCTGGGCGAAGAGGCGCCCATGCGCTGGACGCCCAAGGCCTCGAAACCACCGCGCCTGGATCCGAACGAGATCTACGGCCTGATCAGCCGGGATGCGCGCATTCCTACCGACAACCGTGAAATCCTGCTGCGTATGGTGGACGGCAGTGAGTTTCAGGAATTCAAGCCGCTATACGGCGATACCCTGATCTGCGGCTTTGCCCGCATTCACGGCTTTCAGATCGGCATTCTTGCCAACCAGGGCGTCTTCTTTACCGAAGCCGCCTTGAAGGGCACGCAATTCATAGACATCTGCACCAAGCGGGATATCCCGCTGCTGTTCCTCTCCGATGTCGCCGGCTTCATGGTTGGTCGCGAGGCGGAGGTCGGCGGCATTGCCAAGGCGGGCGCCAAATTCGTTACCGCCATGAGTTCGGCGGCGGTGCCGAAGTACACCGTCGTCACGGGGGGAGCCTATGGCGCCGGCTATCTGGCCATGTGCAGCCGGCAGTTCAAGCCGCGCGCCTTGTTCATGTGGCCCCACAGCCGCATCGCCATCATGGGACCGGAACAGGCGGCCAATACCCTGGCCATGGTCAAACGCAAGAACTTTGAAGCCAATGGCGTCGATTGGAGCGCGGACGAGGAAGAGGAATTCAAGGCTCCTCTGAGGGCCGAATACGAACGCTTCGCCGATGCGTATAATTTTGCCGCCAATCTATGGGTCGATGGGGTGCTGGATCCATTGGAAACCCGGCATGCCCTGGGGCTGTTGCTGGATGTGGCCGCGCGCACGCCGGTCGAGGAAACCAATTTCGGCGTGTTCCGGATGTAACGAGGCGGTCGTATAAAATGTTCAAGAAAATCCTGATCGCCAATCGCGGCGAAATCGCCTGCCGCATCGCGCGCACCTGCCAACGCCTGGGCATTGCTGCCGCCACCGTGCATTCGGACGCGGACCGCGGCGCCCTGCATGTGCGCGAGGTTGGCGAGTCCGTTCACATCGGCCCGGCACCGGCCTCGGAAAGTTATCTGAATATAGAGGCCGTGATTGCCGCCGCCAAAGCCGTCGGTGCCGATGCCGTTCATCCCGGCTATGGCTTTCTGTCCGAGAATGCCGCCTTTGCCGAAGCCGTTACCGCCGCCGGCCTGACCTTCATCGGTCCAGCGCCGGCGGTGCTGCGCCAATTCGGCGACAAAGCCGCCGCCAAGGCCGCCGCCGTGGCCGCCGGGGTCGCGGTGGTGCCCGGCAGCAAAGATGCCAGCGACGATCCAGGCACCATCATGGCCGAACTGGGCGCCATGACCCTGCCGGCGCTTTTGAAAGCGGCGGGCGGCGGCGGCGGCAAAGGCATGCGTGTGGTCACCGATCTGGGCGCGGCGGAAGCGGATATCGAAGCTGCCATGCGGGAAGGTCGGAATTCGTTCGCCGATGGGCGCCTGCTGGTGGAGGAATTCCTGCCCGAGGCACGTCATATAGAGGTGCAGATCCTGGGCGATGGCCAGGGCAAGGTACTGCATCTGTTGGAGCGGGAATGCTCCCTGCAACGGCGGCACCAAAAGGTCATTGAAGAGGCCCCGGCCCTTAATCTCGCACCTGCCCTGCGCGCGCAGCTGTTGGACAACGCCGTGGCTCTGGGCCGCGCGGTCAATTATCTGGGCCTGGGCACGGTTGAGTTCATCGTCAAGGATGACCGCGCCTATTTCCTGGAGGTCAATCCCCGCCTGCAGGTGGAGCATCCGGTGACCGAAATGATCACTGGCCTGGATCTGATCGAGCTGCAGATCCTGGCCGTGGCCGGGCGCGGCATCGTGCTGGAACAGGCAGATGTCACGGCAGCCGGGCATGCCATCGAGGCGCGCATCTATGCCGAAGAACCCGGCAACAATTTTTTGCCCTCGACCGGCACAATTGATCAACTGTCCCTGCCCCATGATATCCTGCGCGTGGATACAGGCATCGCCCCTGGCATGGCCATCACGCCCTACTATGACCCCATGGTCGCGAAACTGATCGCCCATGGCGAAGACCGGGCAGCGGCGCTGACAAAACTGCTGGCCGGACTGGACCGCTTTTCGATCTCCGGTGTCGGCGACAACAGTGCCTTTCTCCGCGCCCTGCTGCGCACGGCGGAGATGCAGACCAGCGCCGGCGACACCGGCCTGATCGACCGCCGGCTGGACGCATTGGTGGCCCAGGCCGCGCCCAATAGCAGCCGCATCGCCGTAGCCGCCGGCATTTGGTTGAGCCAGACACGGCAAGGCAACGGCACGGATATCTGGCAAGGCGACGGCTGGCAAACCGGCTGGCGTCTAGGCGACGGCACCCCGGCCATGACGGTGGCGCCGATCATACAGGCGCGGATCGATGACGATATTTTCGACATCAGCTTCGGGCCGCGTGATGGCGATGGCATGATGCTGATCGGCGTCGATGGCGATGACCACCGCCTCAAGGTAGAGGCTTTGGGCGAGGAAGCCTTTCTGATCACGGCGGATGGGCGCAGCCGCAAGGTCCGCGCCTGGCAAGGCGATGATTGGATTACCCTGGATGATGGCGGCAACAATTTGAGGGCCGCGCTCATGCCCTATCTGGACAGCGCCCGTCAGGCAGCCTCCGGCGCATTTGGCGGCTCGGTTGAGGCACCCCTGATGGGTCAGGTTCTGGCGGTGCAGGCAAAGGTCGGCGACACGGTCGAGAAGGGCGAGGTATTGGTGGTGCTGGAAAGCATGAAAATGGAAATCCGTGTTAGCGCACCAGGGCCCGGCGAGGTCACGGCCATACATTGCCAGGTCGGCGGCAACGTGGAACGCGGCGCCGTTATCGTCGAGCTGGAGCTGGCAGAATAGCCACGCTGCCTTGACCATTGTCGGACGGCCCCCTACCCTCGCCACGCTAGAGCAAAAGCAGACGAGGTCGCATGTCAGACAGAAGCGGGGCCACCGCCGTATCGCTTGAAGATCCCAATGGCGAAGCACCGGGGGCCGCCTGGCCGGTCCGGGAACGCTGGACAATTGGCCTGATCAGCGCCGGCCATTATCTGAGCCATTTTTACGGTCTGGCCCTGCCGCCATTGTTTCCCCTGCTGAAAGCCGAATTCGGGGTCAGCTATATGGAGCTCGGCCTGGCCATGACCGCCTATGCGCTGTTGGGCGGCATCGTACAGGCGCCAGTAGGTTTTCTGGTCGACCGCCTGGGCCCGCGCCGGGTGCTGCTGGCGGGACTTGGTCTGATCGCGGTCTCAATTCTGTTGATGGGCTTTGTCGGCGAGTACTGGATGCTGCTGCTGCTGGCGGTGCTGGCGGGTCTGGGCAACAGCGTCTTCCACCCCGCCGATTACGCCATTCTCTCGGGCTCGATCAATGACAAGCGGCTGGGACGGGCCTATTCGGTACATACATTTTCAGGCTTCCTGGGCGGTGCCTGCGCGCCGGTGGCCATATTGGCATTGGCTGCCTTGACGGATTGGCGCACGGCGCTGATTGTCTCTGGCCTGACGGGTCTTGTTGTCCTCGCCGCGATGGCATGGCGCTATGATGTCCTGGGCGGGGAAAACGAAGCCGATACTGCAAGCGCCTCCGATAGGACGCCAGCCGTTGAAACCGGGCAGGCACAGAGAGGCCTTCGTTTGCTACTGACCGCGCCGGTATTGCTGTTCCTGGGCTTCAACATCCTGTACGGCATGGCCACCGGCGGGCTGCTGGCATTCACGGTCAGCGCCATGATGAACCTGCACGGCCTGGCCCTGGATTTGGCCAGCACCGCCCTGACGGGGCATCTATTCGGCGTGGTGGGCGGCATCTTGCTGGCAGGCATCATTGCCGATCGTTATCCAGCCCATCAGATCACGGCGGCGGGCGCGATGCTGCTGGCGGCGGCCGCAACAGTGCTGCCGGCGCTGCTAAGTCCAGGTGGCATGGCACTGATTATTATCATGATCGTCAGCGGCATTGGCCTGGGCGCGGTTTTGCCACCGCGCGACCTGATGGTCCGGGCCCTGACCCCGCCGGGCGAAACCGGCAAGGTATTCGGTTTTGTCTTCGTCGGCTATTCGGTCGGCATCAGCGCCGTATCGGTGTTGTTTGGCTGGCTGTTGGACGGCGGCATGCCGGAGATGGTCTTCACCCTATCCGCCGTCTTCGCGATCCTGGCCCTGCTAACAATCACTGCGGCGCACGCCTTGACACCGCGGGGTGATTAAATTACATATAAATTTCACCTTAAGGATATGTGTAATTTATATGTAATTTTCAGCGAGTCGCATGATGAGCGAAACTGCGGAAAGAGAAACGGCGGTTTCTCGTCTGGTCAGTGAACTAAAAGCGATTGGCGGCCTCAAGGGCCGGGATATCGCGAATATCCTCGGCGTATCGCCGCCGACCGTGACCCGCTGGAGCAAGGGCGAGAGTGGACCGACCATTGAAAAGCAGACGGTGATGGCCGAACTGCGTTGGGTGGCGGCGCGCCTGGCGGATTTCTACGAGCCCGACGAAGTACGCCTTTGGCTGCAATCGCCACACCCGCAACTGGATGGCTCTCGCCCATACGACTATATCAACGAAGGCCGCACGAAAGATGTGCTCGAGATCATTGAGCGTCTGGACAGCGGGGTCTATCTATAGCGATGACCGCTGGTCGCCGCGCCCATGACGACCGGTTGCTTGACGCCCTTGGCGAAATGGAGGGGCAGCCATTTTCCGGGCGCATGTGGCGGGTGGTTCGGGAGGGATGCTCGGTACTGGATGGGTCACGTGGCGCGGGGCGCTGGAATCCATATCATCTGAGTGTCCTTTACGGCACCACGGCGCCGGACGGCGCTATCGCCGAAATCCATTACCATCTGAACCAAGGCCAGTCCGTCTTTCCCTCACGCCTGCGCAACCGCCTGCACGAACTTGAAATTACGACTGAAAGAACACTCATCCTCGCCGATCTTGCCCAGCTGGCAAGCCTTGGGGTGGAAGAGGCGCGCTACAGAGAAATGCTCTTTGAGCGCCCACGGGAGATTGCCGACGCGGCAGCATTTCTTGGCTTTGATGGCATCATCGCCCCATCGGCCCGCTGGCCTTGCGAGGCAATCGTGCTTTTCCTGGACACCTTCCCCTTGGACAACATCGAGGCCATCACGGACGCACCTATCGATTGGATCGATTGGCGCGCCCGCAATAACCGTTAAACCGCCTCTTACGCCGCCTCTTACGCCGCCTCGATCAGGCGGTCGTTGATGGTCAACCCGTCGGCGGTGGCCGAGACGTTGAGGGTCTCGCCGTCGCCGATGGCGCCTTCCAGGATCAGGTTGGCCAGCGGATTTTGCAGCTGCCGCTGGATCGCCCGCTTCAGGGGACGGGCGCCGTAGACCGGGTCATAGCCGGCCTTGGCCAACCAATCCCGGGCCGAGGCATCCAAGGACAGTTCAAGCTGCCGGTCGGACAACAGAGCGGCCAAATGGCGCAGCTGGATATCCACGATGCCGCCCATATGTTCGCGGGCCAGACGATGGAACAAAATGATCTCGTCCAGGCGGTTAAGGAACTCGGGTCGGAAGTGATGCTGCACCATGGCCATGACGTCGCCACGGGCCGCTTCGGAATCCTCACCATCAGCCAGGGCGGCAAGATGTTCGCTGCCCAGGTTCGAGGTCAGGACGATGATGGTATTGGTAAAATCAACGGTGCGGCCCTGGCCATCGGTCATACGACCGTCGTCCAAAACCTGCAGCAGTACATTGAAGACGTCCGGATGGGCCTTTTCCACCTCGTCGAACAGTACCACCTGATACGGCCGGCGGCGCACCGCCTCGGTCAGGGCACCGCCCTCGTCATAGCCGACATATCCGGGCGGCGCGCCGATCAGGCGGGCCACGGCGTGCTTCTCCATATACTCCGACATATCGATGCGGGTCATGGCGGTTTCATCATCGAACAGAAACTCGGCCAGGGCCTTGCACAGTTCGGTCTTGCCCACGCCAGTTGGTCCAAGAAATAGGAACGAGCCGATGGGGCGGGACGGATCCTGCAACCCGGCACGAGCCCGGCGCACGGCGTTGGAGACAGCGGACAGCGCCTCTTCCTGGCCGATCACCCGGCCGCCAAGGCGTTGTTCCATCGCCAACAGCTTGTCCCGTTCGCCGGCCAGCATTTTCTCCACCGGGATCCCGGTCCAGCGGGCCACAACGGCGGCGATATCCTCTTCGCCCACCACTTCGCGCAACATGGCGGGGTTGCCATTGCTGCCAGTGGCTTCGGCCTCTTCGATACGTTTGACCAAGTCCGGAATAACGCCGTAGGTCAGCTCCGACGCCTTGCCCAGATCGCCCTGGCGCTGAGCGGTATCAGCCTCCAGGCGGGCATGGTCGAGCTGTTCCTTCAGCTCCTGCGCCTCGCCCAGTTTGTCCTTCTCGCCCTGCCAGGCCGCCGTCAGGGTGGTCGAACGCTCCTCCAGATCCGCCAGCTCGCCCTCCAGCTTCTCCAGCCGGTCGCGGGAGGCGTCGTCGTCCTCCTTTTTCAGGGCTTCGCGTTCGATCTTCATCTGGATGATGCGCCGGTCCAGCTCGTCAATTTCCTCGGGCTTGGAATCCATTTCCATGCGAATACGGCTGGCCGCCTCGTCCATCAGATCGATCGCCTTGTCGGGCAAAAAGCGGTCGGTAATATAGCGGTTGGAAAACGTCGCCGCCGCCACCAGGGCACCGTCCGAGATACGAACGCCATGATGCAGTTCGTATTTTTCGTTCAGACCGCGCAGAATGGAAATGGTGTCTTCCACCGTCGGTTCCAGCACCATGACGGGTTGGAAACGGCGGGCCAAGGCGGCATCTTTTTCAATATGCTTGCGGTATTCATCCAACGTGGTGGCGCCGACGCAATGCAATTCGCCCCGCGCCAGGGCCGGCTTCAACAGGTTGGAGGCATCCATGGAGCCCTCCGCCGCGCCCGCGCCGACCAGGGTATGCAATTCGTCGATGAACAGGACAATCTCGCCTTCCGTGGCCTCGACCTCACTCAGTACGGCTTTCAACCGTTCCTCGAACTCGCCACGGAACTTGGCGCCCGCGATCAGTGCGCCCAGATCAAGCACCAGCAGACTTTTGTTCTGCAGGCTTTCGGGCACATCGCCATTCATGATGCGAATGGCCAGACCCTCGACAATCGCCGTCTTGCCCACGCCAGGCTCGCCGATCAGGACCGGATTGTTCTTGGTCCGCCGCGAAAGCACCTGCACCGTGCGGCGGATCTCCTCGTCCCGGCCAATTACCGGGTCCAGTTTGCCCTCGCGCGCGGCTTCGGTCAGATCACGGGCATATTTCTTCAATGCATCGTAGGCGTTTTCCGCCGTCGCGCTGTCCGCCGTACGGCCCTTGCGCAGATCATTGATGGCGGTATTCAGACTTTGCGGCGTCACGCCGCCTTTTTCCAAGGCCGCGCCGGCGGGGGTCGAGGTTGCCAGGGCCAAGGCCAACAACAGCCGCTCGGCGGTGACGAAACTGTCGCCGGCCTTTTCAGCGACTTGCTCGGCGGCTTCAAACAGGCGGGCCATTTCAGGCGCCATATACAATTGTCCGGCGCCGCTGCCTTCGACCTTGGGCATCTTGTCCAAGACGGCCTCGTTGGCGGTCCGTGCCGCCTTCACATCGCCGCCCGCCGCCGTGATTAACGAGGCGGCCATGCCTTCCTCGTCGTCAAGCAGAACCTTGAGCAGATGTTGCGGGGTGAATTGCTGGTGGCCGGATCGTTGGGCCAAGGTTTGCGCCGCTTGGACGAAGCCACGGCTGCGTTCGGTATACTTTTTGAAATCCATTTTTACATCTCCGTTCAAGCGCGCTCTGGGGCAGCTCCCACCATACGCCCCGTAGAAGTCGGAACGTACAATTGGCAAGCCTGCCATCAACGCCTTGCAGTCAATGCCCGGTCCTTCTATGAAGCAACCACGGCAGTCCATAACATAATCTGAATATGGTGTTGCCGCCGCGCAACACAAGGCCCTATCGCGTTGCAAAACAACAGTTTTTATTTGAGAAAAATATGAGCCGTATCGCCCAAATCTTCCGTTATCCGGTCAAAGGTTTAAGCCCGGAGCCGATGTCCAAGGCCGAACTGTCGCCGGGCCGGGCCATACCGTTGGACCGGGCCTTTGCCCTGGCTCATGGTTCAACCCAGTTCGATGCCGTCAATCCGAAGTTTCTGCCCAAGAGCAAGTTTCTCATGTTGGCGCGGAACGAACGTCTGGCCGCGCTGCGTTGCCGCTATCAGGACGAGAGCCAGGAATTGATTATCGAACGGGAGGGCAAGCAGGTGGCCCGTGGCCGCCTGGACATGCCCGTGGGACGGCAGATGATCGAGCAGTTTTTCGCCGCTTACATGGGCGAGGAAGTGCGCGGCAGCCCAAAATTATTGCGCGCGCGCAATCATACGTTTTCCGATATGCCGCGCCATTGTCTCTCGCTGATCAATATCTCCAGCCTGCGGGAGTTGGAGCGGGTGATGAAAGTCCCGCTGGATCCCTTGCGCTTTCGCGCCAATCTGTATTTTGATACCGGCCTGCCGTGGCAGGAGTTCGATTGGTGCGAAGAGGGCGGTGGGGCAGACATTAAGATCGGCAACGAGGTCGTGGTTCGTGCCTTTTCCAGAACCCAGCGTTGCGCCGCCACCAACGTGAACCTGGAAACCGCCAGCCGGGACGCCAACATACCGCTGCAACTGCAACAGGCGTTCGGCCACGCGGATATGGGTATCTACCTTGAAGTTATCCAAGGCGGTACCATCAAACCTGGCGACGCGGTGACACCGGCTGAATAAAGCAGAAACGACCTAATTGGATTCCGCGTCCTCGGTGACGGCGGCAACAGCGGGCGCCGGCGTTTCACTCTCCACTACAACCACTTCAGGGACCGCTTCGGGCGCGGTATCAGGGGTTGCTTCGGATACCGGGGTTTCGACTGCTTCCGGCGCCGCCGCGGGGCGGCGGCGGCGTGGTTGCCGGCGCGGTGCGGCCTCCGCCGTATCCGCACCATCCGGGCCATCGTTATCCTGACTGTCTTTCCGTTGCCGGCCCCGGCCCCGGCCATTGGCGCCAGTGGCGCCACCGGCGCCGCGCGCCTTGCGGCCGCTTTCCGACATGGCCGCCAATTCCGCCGGGTTCATGGGCGCGGAACGCTGATCCTCGTCGTCGTCGCCACGCGCTTCCTCTGCGAAAGATGTGACCTCTACTTCCGCACCGGCATCCCGATCCGTATCCGTGTCCACGCTCGTGTCCACGCTCGTAGTCTCATCGTCATCTAGGCTTTCCGTGGCGGCGACAACTTTCGCCTCTTCCACCGTCTCGCCCTCTTCTTCATCGGGTTTTCTTCCATCGCCCTCGGCGACGGCATTATCGTTGCCACGACCGCCGCGGGATTGTTGTCCGCGGCCCCGGTTGTCGCGCTGTTGTTCACCTTCGCCAGCTTGTTGCTGCTGCTGTTTGGTAGCCTGCACCAGGCGGTAATAATGTTCCGCGTGCTGAAAGAAGTTTTCCGCCGCGACGCGATCGCCGGACAACACCGCATCGCGGCCCAACGCCATGTATTTGTCATACACCGCCGAAGCGGTACCCCGGACTTTTATGTCCGGTCCGCTGCTGTCGTAGCTTCGATTTGGGGAGTTGTTAAACCCCCTGCGACCGCTGGGACGGCCACGTCCCCTTCTTTGGGGTCCGCTCTGTCTCATAGCACCGTCTTGAGTTGTGTCTACAATTCGAACGCCAATTCAAGGCTCCCACGATCGATACATCAGCAGGGTTGTCTTAAGCTCATAATCTTAAGCAGGTAATCCAACCCCAATCCACCAGCTGAATTACCAGCAGCGGATTTTTCGCCAATGCCTTCAATCGAAATAAGACATGCCAATTGCGTTCAGGTTGTCTGTATTATGCTGGCCTAATTTAGTGGCCTCAGATTTCCAGACTGCAATGTGGGTATGTCTCTTGGGAACCGCCCGTCCCGTCACGACAGCATTCCTAACTGATCGCGATGGCCGTTCCTTGCCGTTCACCGGTGAACCTAGCCCCTGACGGCAGAAAAACCAACCCTTTTTTTAATCAGCGTTTTTATTCCGGTGCGGATACAACTAAACAGCGTTCCACCCCGGCCAAATCCGCATGGCAACTTTGCACGGCCATATCCGCCATCTTGATGATCTGTTCCAGGTCTGAAGTCTGGCCCTGGCCATATTCCAGGACCGCCCGCCCGCCAGGCCGCAGCAGGCGCCGCAAATCCGGCACCAAGGCGCGGTATGCCGCCAGACCATCAGCGCCGCCATCCAGCGCCAGTGCCGGATCATGGCAGCGTACTTCGGGGGCCAGACCGGCAATATCGGCGGAGGCGATGTAGGGTGGGTTGGAGACGATCATGTCAAAGCACCCCCCCAGGCCCCCAGCCAGGCCCGCGCCCCAGTCGCCGACCATGAAACCGCCCCTATCGCCAAGATCCAGCGCGCGGGCATTCTCACGTGCCTGGCGGGCGGCGGCGGGAGATATATCCACCCCGAGGCCATGGGCCCGTGGCCGCTCCACCAACAAGGCCAACAGCAAGCAGCCCGAGCCGGTACCGAAATCTGCGATCTCGTACGGCGCGTTTTCGTCGGGCAATTGCGCCAAGGCTGCTTCAACAATGGTTTCGCTGTCCGGGCGGGGATCAAGCACCGCCGGCCCGATGTCCAGATCAAGGCTCCAGAACGCGCGCCGGCCCAACAGGCGTGAAACCGGCTGGCGCGCGGCACGGGCCGCGACTAATTTGGTATATGCCTGGGTTTCCGCCTCATTCAGCTGACGCTCAGCCTCGCGGATCAGGGTCAGGCGGTCACCACCGATGGCATGAGCCAACAAAAGTGCGGCATCAAGCATGGCATCCTCGACGCCGGCGTCGCGTAAATCCCGGCCGGCGGCCGCCAGGGCCTGGCGCAGGGTCAAAGCTGAAGGAAATTCACAATCATCAGCCATGATCTTCCAGATCGGTCAACAGGCTTGCCTGATGGTCCGCGATCAAGGCGTCCACCACTTCATCCACCGCTTCGCCGCTCAGCATTTTTTCCAGCTTGTACAGGGTCAGATTGATACGGTGATCAGTGACCCGGCCTTGGGGAAAATTATAGGTGCGGATGCGTTCGGAGCGGTCGCCGCTGCCAACCTGTTCCTTCCGGGACGAGGCGCGTTCGCCCTCGACCTTTTGCCGCTCGGCATCATACAGGCGCGCGCGCAGGACCTTCATGGCCTGGGCCCGGTTCTTGTGTTGCGACTTGTTATCCTGGCACTGCACCACGACGCCGGTCGGCAAATGAGTGATGCGAATGGCCGAGTCTGTTTTGTTGACGTGCTGACCGCCGGCGCCCTGGGCGCGATAGGTATCCACGCGCAGGTCGGATGGATTAATCTCGACATCCACTTCCTCGGCCTCGGGCAACACGGCGACGGTGGCGGCGGAGGTATGGATGCGGCCCTGGGATTCGGTTTCAGGTACCCGTTGCACCCGGTGCACGCCGGATTCAAACTTTAGCTTGGCGAATACGCCCCGGCCGGTGATCGAGGCCACGGCATCGCGGATCCCGCCCAGATCGGAACCGCTCATATCCATCAGCTCGAACTTCCAGCCGTTGATCTCGGCATAGCGTTGATACATGCGCAACAAATCCGCCGCGAACAGGGCTGCTTCGTCACCACCCGTGCCCGCGCGCACTTCCAATATGGCGTTCTTGGTATCGGCGGCATCCTTGGGCAATATGGCGATTTGCAAGGCGTTTTCCAACGCCGGCAGCCGCTCCCGTGCCGCCGCCATTTCCTCGGTCGCCAGCGCGCGCATTTCCGCATCGCTGTCAGGATCGGCCACCATGCCGCCCAGATCAGCGATTTCCATACGCAGATCACGCACCGCCTGGGCCGTCTTGGCGACCGGCGACAGTTCGGCATATTCCTTCGACAGGCGCACGAAATCGTCGCTGGCGCCGCCCTCGGCCATGGTGGCCTCAAGCTCCGCCAGGCGCTTTAGAATGCCGTCTATTTGTTCTTCACCAATCATGCGAGCAATTTTCGCAGATGCACGGCTATGTCGTCCAGGGCCACGTCCTGCTGGCCGCCGTCATCGAGGTCGCGCAAGGTGACGACGCCCTTGGCGATTTCATCGTCGCCCAGGATCAAGGCCGCCCGGGCGTGCTGTTTGTTGGCCCGCTTCAAACGCCGGCTGAGATTGCCGCGAAACGCCATATCCACCGTGAAGCCATCCCGGCGCAGGCCATGGCAAAGTTTAAGCGCCAGACGCTCCGCCGCATCCCCCATGGGGACGAACGCGATGGGGCGAACCGGCACGGGCGCGTGCGCTGCCAGCATGCCAAGACGTTCGATCCCCCCGGCCCAGCCGATCCCCGGCGTCGGTGGTCCGCCGAGCATTTTGATCAGGCCATCGTAGCGCCCGCCCGCGATCACCGCACCCTGGGCGCCCAAGGCATCGGTGACGAATTCAAAGGCGGTATGGGTGTAATAATCCAGGCCGCGCACCAGGCGCTGGTTCAGGTTATAGGCAATACCGAGCGTGTCCAAACCTTCGCAAACGGCGGCAAAGAAATCGGCGGACGCGGGATTAAGAAATTCCGCCATCAAGGGTGCATCGGCGACGATTTTCCGGTCGCCATCATCCTTAGAATCTAGGATGCGCAACGGATTGCGGCCCAACCGATCGACGCTGTCTTCGGATAGCTTGTCTTTGTGATCGGAAAAATAGGTCACCAGGGCATCGCGATAGACCAGCCGGCTTTCCGGATCGCCCAAGGTATTCAGATCCAGCACACAGGCTTGCAAAATCCCGAGGTCGTGCAGAATTTCCGCACCCAGGGTGATGATTTCGATATCCGCGCCAGGCCCTTCGACGCCCAAAATCTCCGCATCAATTTGATGGAACTGGCGCTGGCGGCCTTTCTGCGGCCGTTCATAACGAAAGGCGGGGCCATGGGCGAAAAACTTCAACGGCAAGTTCTGTTGCATGCCGCCGGAAATAAAGGCGCGGCAAATGCCGGCGGTAAATTCCGGACGCAGGCTGATATCCTCGCCACCGTTATCGGTGAAGGAGTACATTTCCTTGCGCACCACATCCGAGCCCTCGCCCATGGTGCGGGCGAAAACCGGGGTAAATTCAAAGATCGGCGGATCAATGTCTTCAAAGCCGTAGCGATGGGCGCAGTCACGCGCCGCCGCGACAACATAATTGTGTGCCGCCGCCGTCTCGCCGACCAGATCGTGGGTGCCGCGCACCGATTGTATCTTCGCCATACTGGGTTTACTCCGCCGCGGCGGCTTGCAATTCCGCGATTTTCTTTTCGACCAGGTCGACCACATGATCGACAAAGCCTTCGTCGCCCATCTTGTGATCGGCAACACCGCTTAGATACACCATATGGGTGCCCCGGCCACCACCCGTGACGCCGATATCGGTTTCCTTGGCCTCGCCCGGTCCATTGACCACGCAGCCCATGATCGACAGGGTCATGGGCGTGACGATATGAGCCAAACGCTGCTCCAATGCCTCGACCGTCTTGATCACGGGAAAGGCCTGCCGTGCGCATGACGGACAGCTTACAATGGATACGCCGCGATGGCGCAGGCCGAGGGATTTCAGAATTTCAAAGCCGGCATGGATCTCCTCGACCGGATCGGCGGAGAGCGAGACCCGAATGGTATCGCCAATTCCCGCCCACAACAGGTTGCCCAGGCCAATCGACGATTTGACCGTACCGCCGCGCAGGGCGCCGGCCTCGGTAATACCTAGGTGCAGGGGATAATCACAGGCATCGGCCAGGGCCTGATAGGCGGCGACCGAAAGGAACACATCCGATGCCTTGACCGAGATTTTGAAATCCCCGAAATTATTGTCCTCCAACAGGCGCGCGTGGTTCAGGGCGCTTTCCACCATGGCCTCCGGGCAGGGCTCGCCATAGCGTTCCAGCAATTCCTTTTCCAGGCTGCCGGCATTGACGCCGATGCGCATGGAACAGCCGTTGGCGCGGGCCGCCTGGACCACTTCGCGGACCCGGCTTTCGGCACCAATATTGCCGGGATTGATGCGCAGACAGGCCGCGCCATTGTCGGCGGCCTCCAACGCCCGGCGATAATGGAAATGAATGTCGGCGATAATGGGCACCGTGGTCTGATCGACAATATCCCGCAGGGCGGCGGAGGACGCCTCGTCCGGACAGGAAACCCGCACGATGTCGGCGCCGGCCTCTTCCAGCGCATGGATCTGCGCCACGGTGGCGGGCACATCATGGGTCAGGGTCGTGGTCATGGACTGCACGGAAATCGGGGCACCGCCGCCCACGGCGACGTTGCCAACCATGACTTGACGGCAGGCGCGGCGGTGAATATCGCGATAGGGACGCAGGCTCATGCAATAGCGCTCATATTTGTTGGCCGGTCAACACAGCCGTGGACCGGTCCGGGTGATGCAATAGCAATTATTTGTTGCCGATAAAAGGCCCCAGAGCATACCGCAGCCATTCTGCCCCATTTGGTGGCGCTACCAAGCCATGACAGTAGGCGTGGGAGTAGGCGCGGTGCGCTAGCGTACTTCCGGTCGGGGTTCCCCCGCGGCCTGCAATTGCCCGCGCAGAAGGTCCGCATTCAGCTTGATGTTGCGGCGCACCTGCCCCATGGGACCAAGCGTGCCCAAGGCCTCGCCATCCACCATGATTTCGATGGCGCCCGCATTGCCGGTCATCAGGACCAGATCGGTACGGTTCGGCGCATGATAGCTATCGCCCGGCCGCAGCATGCGGGTCAGCAGCAATTCGTTATTGGCGCCCTGTATCTGCACCCAAGATTCAGCCCGTGCCCGCAGCACCACACGGACATCGCGGTTGGAGGCGCCGTAGGTTTGCGGACGATAACCCAGACTGTCAGACGTCGCCGTCAGCGAGGCGGCGCCGTTACCATTGTCGGCTACCCCTTCACCGCTGCCCTCGGAAAAAGGCCGCGCCGGCGCCGCGGGCGCGGCAGGCGGTGGCGGTGGCGTGATATCAGCCTGGATTGACGGCATGACGGGCGCCGTATCCACGTCGCTACCCTCACGCACGGGCAATGGCGACGGCGAGGTATCTTGCACGCCGGGCTGGGCCTTGGACGCCTCAACCGCCGTCACGACAGGCGTGGCTGGCTCCCCGGCAACCGGACCGGGCGCAGTATTCAAGGAAATTGCTGCCGTTTCGGTAATCTTTTCGGCCGCCCCTTCAGTGGAACCCGCAGCAGATCCTTCGGCAGATCCTTCGGCGGATTCTTCGGTGTTGGTTACACCACCCTGCGTGGCCGAATTCGCCGTTACCGGCATTTCACCGATACTGACGGCTGTATCTGACTCCGCCGCCGTGTCTGTGGCATCAGCGGTATTCGCCAGGCCGCTGACATCTGCCGCGGCAGCGCGCTCACCCTCGCCAGGCGCTGCTTGCACGGCCGCGGCGGCCTGGTCGGGCAATTGCCCGGGTGCCTGGACCGTAATTTCCGCAGCGGCTTGTGTTGTGGCTTGTGTTGTGGATTCAGTTGTGGATGCTGCTGGATCGTTCTGGGGCGGAGTGGATGCCAACGGCGCCGTTGCACCAGCATCGCCTGCTTCGCCGGCTTGGTCATTGCCTGGCCCGGATTGCATTTGCTCTGTCGGCGCCGCGCCGGTCCCGGCTTCGGGCGAAGATGGCGCCATTGCCGCCGTGGTCGCGGTTGCGGTTGCTGTCGTTGCCGCTGTTACTTTTTGCGGCAGGGTCTCGACAGGCGTCACGGCTTTATTGGCCGCCTTGTAGGGCACCAGCCGCTGCGGCGGCTCGGCCACGGTCTCGATCGGCACAAGATCGCGCTGTTCCAGGAAAATCCAGCCACCATAGACAGCACCCGCCACCAGTAGCGATAGCAGTGCCAGCCGCAAGCCCGGGCGCCGGGCCTCTTCCAAAGGCTCGGGAAAGACCAAGCGGCGTTCCACCGGGGTCAGGGTCGCCTCACGTTTGAACTGGCGAATAATCTCGTCGCCATCCAGGCCCAGAAACTCGCTATAAGTGCGCAAAAAGCCGATTGCATAGGTGGGGCCCGGCAAATCATCGGTCCGGCCTTCTTCCAAAGCCGCCAAATATGTCTGCTGGATCCGCAATGTGGCGGAGACATCGGCGATTGAAAGATCCCGGCGCTGCCGCTCGGCCCGCATATCGGCGCCAACGCCGTCATAGGCGTCTTCGTCAACCAACTCGTCGATTTGTTGCAAATGCAACCCCCGTGCCGTTCCACGTAGCCAGCCGCTTTTTCTATTCAGCGGACCGGGGTCCGTATCTTCGGGCTGCTCATCTGCAATCTTTCGATCAGTCATCGCATTTTCTTCCAGATTGAATTCCGCCGGCCAGACAACGCGCACCGTACATAATAATCCGCGTGCCATCGTTCAAGCCGATGATGACATGCTGTGGATAACTTAAGGTTAAGATTTTACCAGATCTGGAAAAATCAAGCAAATGCAAAGGTTTAAATTGAAACGTTATGATCTTGGGCAAACTTAGTCAAAGTCGCGCGCAAACTATGCTCAGGAGAATCGTAAATATCGTGCATAAAATCCTGCAAAGCCTGTATGTCCAGGCTTCGCACCATCATTTTTACCGCCCCGATCGATGCCGCGCCCATGGAAATACTACGCAGGCCCAAACCAATAAGGGCCATGGCATCCACCGGCCGGCCGGCCGCTTCGCCGCACAGGCTGACCGGCACGGCGGCGGCGGCGCAACGTTGTACAATGTCACGCACAATCGAAAGGGCCGAGGGGCTCAATTCATCATATCGGTTGGCAAGGCGCGGATTACCCCGGTCCGAAGCAAACAAAAATTGCATCAAATCGTTGCTGCCAATGGAAATAAAATCAACCAATGGCAATAAGGCAGCCAGTTGCCATGCCAGGCTGGGAACTTCCAACATGGTGCCGACCCGCAGGGATGACGGCCCGTCCTCGCCCATGCGGTGCTGGCGTTCGACCTCACGGTCCAACAGGGCGCGGGCCGCCACGAATTCCGAAACTTCAGCGATCATGGGAAACATCACCGCCAAGCGCCGACCAGAGGCCGCTTTCAACAAAGCCCGGATCTGCATGCGCAGCAATACAGGCCGGTCCAGGGACAGCCGGATGGCGCGCCAGCCCATGGCAGGGTTCTGTTCGTCGTCATAGCGGGTCAAATACGGCAACATCTTGTCACCGCCCACATCAAGGGTCCGAAACACCACCGGGCGCTCTCCGGCCTGATCCAGGACCCGGCTGTAAAATTCGGTTTGCATGGAAACAGTCGGCAATGTGGCCCGGACCATGAAATGCAGCTCGGTCCGGTACAGCCCGATACCATCGGCGCCGGTTTCACTCAGATGCGGCAGGTCGGCCAGCAGCCCGGCGTTCAGGTTCAGATGAATGCGGGTGCCATCCTTGCTCACCGCCGGTTTGTCGCGCAGCGCGGCATAGCGGGCGGCACGGGCCTGGCGCAATTCCAGATTGGCGCTAAAGGCTTCCAGGGCGTCATCGCCGGGACGAACGAATAATTGTCCGTTGTCGCCGTCGACAACCAGATCGTCGCCGGCTTCGACCACGTCGAGCAGTTGATCCAGCCGCCCAATGACGGGAATCTGCAGGGCGCGGGCCACAATAGCGACATGCGAGGTTGGCGAGCCTTCTTCCAGGACCAGGGCCTTGATCCGCTCAACATCATAGTCCAGCAGTTCCGCCGGTCCCATGTTCCAAGCCACCACCACGGCCTGATCGGGTAAATCGTCATCACTCAACTGCCCGCCATTCGTGGTCAAATGCCGCATCAGACGATTGGACAGATCCTCCAGGTCATGCAGGCGCTCGCGCAGATAAGCATCGCCGATTTCCGACATGCGGTTCCGGTTTTCCACCTGCACCCGTTCCACCGCCGCCTCGGCCGTCAAGCCGCTTTGCACAGCTTCATGCATGCGTGCCATCCAGCCCTTGTCATGGGCGAACATGCGATAGGTTTCCAGAATATCGCGGGACTCGCCGCCAGGCTCGGCAATCGCCGCCTGCAACATGCCATCGACCTGGGTGCGCAGCTCGGCCATCGCGGCGTTCAGGCGCTCCGCCTCCACGTCGACATCGTCGGCGACATGTTGTTCAACGACAATGCGCGGCTCATGCAGAACCGCGACACCACGGGCCAGTCCATCATTCAAGGCCAATCCGGCCAGACGGCGGGGCAGACCATCGGAGCCAATGATCCCAACGCCCGGTACTTCCTCCTGCAAGGCGCCACCGACCATTTCCGCCAGAACCATGGCGATGGTCTGCATCGCCTCGATCTCGTCGTTCAAATAATCCCGGTTGGTTCGGTTCTGCACCACAAGCACACCCACGACCCGGCCGCCGCGCAGTACTGGCACCCCCATCAGGGAGTGGTAGTCTTCCTCGCCGGTTTCCGGCCGGGCCGCGAAACTGGGATGGGAGCGCGCCTCGGACAGGGCCATGGGCTTGGCCAATTGGGCAATCTGGCCAACCAGGCCTTCACCAACCCGCAACGTTGTCTGATGGATAGCGCCGCGTTTCAGTCCCTCGGTGGCGAACAATTCCAGCATGCCGTCGCGCAATAGATAGATAGAGCAAACCTCGGCCACCATATTGGCGGCGATAACCGTCACCAGTTGGTCCATCCGCTCTTGGGCCGCCCCTGAACCGGCCATGACCTCGCGCAGACGGCGCAGCAGAATACGCGGCCCCGATGCACTCACGGCATTCACGACGGCCACGCCGATAGGTGCCAATCGCGGGCCTGGAGCAGTGCTATTTGCGCGCGCAGGCTCAAACGGTATCCAATCCATATGCGGAATGCAGGCTGCGCACGGCGAGTTCGGTATATTCGGCGCTGATCAGCACGGAAATCTTAATCTCCGAGGTTGAGATGGCATGAATATTGATACCTTTCTCGGACAGGGCCGCGAACATCCGCTGGGCCACGCCGGCATGGCTGCGCATGCCGACGCCGATTACCGAGACCTTGACCACGTCGCCATCCGCCAGCACTTCCTCGAAGCCGATGGTATCGCGATGCTGGGCCAGGATATCCTGCACCCTGGGCAGATCGCCCCGCGACACGGTAAAGGTCATATCGGTGCTGGTGCCGTCGGGCGAGGCGCTTTGCACGATCATATCCACGTTGACATTGGCCTCGGCCAAGGGGCCGAAGACAGCCGCCGCCACGCCGGGCCGGTCGGAGACATGCAATAAGGTTACCTTGGCCTCATCGGAGGCATAGGTAATGCCACTGACCACCGCTTGTTCCACGATTTCATCCTCGTCAACAACTAAAGTACCGGGAGTATCATTGAAGCTGGAAAGCACTTGCACCCGCACCCGGTGGTTCATGGCCAATTCGACCGATCGAGTTTGCAGCACCTTGGCGCCCTGGGACGCCATTTCCAGCATTTCTTCGTAGGTTATTTTATCAAGTTTCCGGGCCGCCGTCACGATACGGGGATCAGCGGTGTAGACCCCGTCCACATCCGTGTAGATATCACAACGATCCGCGCCCAGGGCGGCGGCCAGGGCCACGGCGGTGGTGTCGGAGCCGCTACGCCCTAGCGTGGCGATGCGGTTTCTAGGCGAAATCCCCTGAAAACCGGCAACCACGGCAACTTCGCCCGCTTCCATGCGCTGAATTATATCCGCCCCGTCGATCTCCACGATACGGGCGCTGCCATGCACGTCGTCCGTGCGAATGGGAACCTGCCAGCCCTGCCAGGAACGGGCCGATATACCCTTTTCCTGCAATGCCATGGCCAACAATCCAATGGTGACCTGCTCCCCCGTCGAGACCACGGCGTCATATTCCCGCGCATCATGCAGGCTGCTCATTTCCCGGGTCCACTCAATCAGCTGATTGGTGGTTCCCGCCATGGCGGAAAGCACCACCGCGACCTGATTGCCCGCGCCCGCGACCTTGGCCACACGGCCGGCGACATGGCGCAGACGCTCCACATCCGCCACGGACGTGCCGCCAAATTTCATTACTATTCTTGCCATAACCTCACCTGACGGCTACGCCTAATAGTTGCCGCCCACTAATCCTTCGCCACACGGCACTTTGCCGCCGCCGGCGCGGCTATACATACTCAAAGGTCTGGATTCTTACAAGTGAGGGAACGATTTAGGGGAAAAAGAGTGTATTTCAGGGCCTTAACAGCACCCTCGGGCGCCCCGAAGCCGACAAAAATGCGAGGCCCGTCGCGGTTACCCGCACCATGGCCCCCAAACCATCTTGATTTTCACGGCATAGCAGTTTCTGATCCACCGCATCCTCCCATATTGGCAGGCGAGGGCATGACGTCCGCCACGCCGACATAACCTCTTCGTAGGGCCGCGGTTGCACGGCAACCCACTCCACCAGATCAAGTATCAGCGCTTCATTCGCGATCGCCATTATGATCCCCTTTATCCCTATGCGATGGCAAACATATGGTATCGAAATACAATTTTGAAAGTATGCTACCATCTAGAAACAGCATGCGATCATAGCAAAAGGACAGTCATGGCCCAGGCAGCCAGCATAGATCCGGTCGAAATCGACCGCTTCGCCCGCTTGGCGGCGGATTGGTGGGATGCGGACGGCGCAATGGCGCCGCTACATCGTTTGAACCCACCCCGTCTGCAATACAGCCGGGACAGATTGTGCCGCCATTTTGCCCTGGACGGCACTGCGCTGCGCCCTTTGTCGGGTCTGAAGTTGCTGGATGTGGGTTGTGGCGGCGGGCTATTGTCGGAACCATTCGCACGTTTGGGTGCCACGGTCACCGGTATTGACGCCGGCGAGGAGAATATCGCCGCCGCCGAGAACCATGCCGCCGCTGTAGGCCTGAAGGTGGACTACCACGCCGAGGCGGCGGAGGATCTGGCGGCCACGGGGGCACAATTCGACGTCGTGGTCAGCATGGAGGTGATCGAGCATGTGGCCGACGTCGCCGGCTTCATGGCGGCACTGGTTGAATTGACCCGGCCTGGCGGTGCGCTGCTGCTGGCGACCTTGAACCGTACGCCGCGATCCTATTTCGAGGCCATTCTGGGGGCGGAATATGTCCTGCGCTGGTTACCCGCGGGCACCCATGACTGGACACGCTTTCGCAAACCCGCCGAACTGGGCCGGCATCTGCGCCATGCCGGCGCCGAGTTGCGCGATGTCACCGGCATGCGCTATCGGCCCCGGCAAGGCGAATGGCGGTTGTCACGGGATGTTGGCGTAAATTATCTGGCCTATGCCGTCCGGCCCGAACGGCCCTAGCGCGGGCCTTGGCGTTGTCCGAATTCAGCCGTCGGCCTGGTAATAATCTGGAAAATAGTCACGCACATAGGTGCTGTTCAGGGCATAGGCATAGCAGGAATTATGCAAACCGGGGCTGAGGAACAGTTTGCCGTCGCCCTTGTCTTCCATGTTCTCCACCACCTCGAACAGGGACTGCATTGCGGTCGTGGCCATTTGCGCCAGCATCTCATTCAAATGGGTGCAGCCGACCACCCCGCCCAAGCGCTCGCGGACGGCACGGTTCCAGCCCGGCCCCATTTTCAACCCTTCCAGGCGGCTGTAGTTTGGTGTCGCGAGGGGACAGGGACCATGGGCGCCCACATCCATCTGCGCCTCCGCCTGGCGCACCACCAGATCCGTATCGACGGTCAGGCGCAACCACATATCGTGCACCGGCTGGTCCGCCGTGCGTTCGCTATCCAGCATGGAGTAGTCGTCTTCCTTGACGTCGGTAATATGGCCTTCGATATCCCATAGGCCGTCCTGGCGCTCGTAGGCTTTCAATTCGAGATTACGCGTATGCGAGAGGGCGCGCGGCGCCGGATCACTTAAAGGCAAGGGGAAACTCCTAGCGGGATTGAAGGCGAATATTCATGGCGATAGGCATGCCGGCATGGGACCACGCCGGTTTAACCCGAGATATTAAACAGAGATGATAATAGCCGCCGCCGGTAAAGCCGGGAAGTATTCTATGCCGTCGCGGCAACAATCGTGTTGTCACCATTCAAGGCAGCCATTGGCTGTGCCCAGGCCTGGATCGGGGCCATGGAAGGCTGCGGCACATCTTGGGTGTATTCCCAATTGGCGGGATCGGAAAACAGCTTGCGCAAAATTTGATTGTTGGAGGTATGACCCGTGCGCTGGCCCGCGAAATGGCCCAGGATCGGTCCGCCGGCAAGGTAAAGATCGCCGACACAATCGAGCACTTTGTGGCGCACGAATTCGTCGCCATAGCGCAGACCGCCTTCGTTCATGATCTCGTCGTCCTGACCAACCACGACGACATTGTCCAGGGAACCGCCCTGGCCCAAACCAAGTTCCATCAGACGGCTGACCTCGCGTTCGAAGCCAAAGGTCCGGGCGCGGCAGATATCCCGTTTGAAGCCACCATTGTGCAGGTCGAAATAACCGGCCTTCTCGGCGATTGCGGGGCTATCGAAATCAATCTCGAGGGCAACCGTGAAACCGTCCGAGGGCAACAGCGCGGCGCGGCGGTCGCCATCCTCGATCTCGACCCGGCGCAGGACGCGAACGCAGCGGCGCCGGGCTTGTTGCGGCAGCAGGCCGGCGCATTCAATCAGGAATACAAACGGCGCGGAGGAACCATCCATGATCGGAACTTCCGGGCCATCCAGCTCCACCCGGACATTGTCGATACCGCAACCTGCAAGGGCGGCCATCAAATGCTCGATCGTGGCCACTTTTACGCCGGCATCGTTTTGTACCGTTGTCGACATGACCGTATCGCTGACCGTATCCCAGCGCGCCGGCAGGTCGGCGTCCGCGGCCGTACTCGCGGGCGCGCCCATCGCGCTGGTAATATCGCTGTAAATATCGGTGCGGTGAAAAACAATGCCCGTATCCGCCGGTGCGGGGCGAAGGCACATGGCGACCTTGATACCGCTGTGCAATGCCACACCGGAACAATTGATCGCATTTTTTAGCGTATGTTGCTGTTTACTGGCCACGTCTTCTATCCGTCCAAACCGAATTCTTAAACTCGCGCATCGATACTCATTATCAAGTAAGCTTTTCCGTAAGCCCGTATTCCGATCCCACTTTCCGAAGATGATCCCAAGAGCCGGATACGTAAAACAGAATCTTCCTTAAAAAAGAGCATCTTGGATGATGTTATTAGCAAGCGCTCCCAAGATGCTCAAATCAAACTGTATTACATTTCGTTACGGCGCCAATCTGATTAACCATTTCGGCATATCAGATTGGCGCCGAGGCTGTTCCTAGCAGGCTCTAGTTGGCTTGGCGGCGCAGGAATGAAGGGATTTCAAGCAAATCCTCTTCTGTCTGAGGCGGCGCCAACGGTTGGCTGGGTTCGGCGGGCAGGTTTTGCTCCGGCGCGGCCGATTCGGTTACCGGGGTTTGGACCGGCTCGACATATTCCGGCATGACTGGCGGAGCCGGAGGTGCCGTATCCTCGACGACATCGACGGGCGCGTTATGCGCCACATCAACAGGTGCATCAACGGGGATATCGGCTGGCAGGTCCGCTGCAAGCGCTTGGCGCATCCGGTCCGGACTTGGTTGTTCCAGCCGCGGTTGCTGCGGTGCCGGCGCGGCCGGTTCCGCTGCTTTGGGGGCTTGTTTTCGCCTGAACAGGGAAAAGCCCCGGCTCTTGCGCTTGGCCGGCTGGTCGGTCGGGTTCAAGGCTTCCGCCTCGGCCAGGGGATCGGGTTGAAGCAACGGGCTACGATCCCTTTCAGGCCGGCTTGCGGGCGGCGCCATAAAGGGGCCCTCGGCCATGGCGACTTCGGCCTTGCGCTGGTTCCCCAGAGCCATGGGTGCCATGGGCTCGGGCTCCGCCTGGGGTGGTTTCGGAGCCGGAACGCGCTCGCCAAAGGTCAACGGCAATGCCGCTGGCTCTTCCGTTTGCACCGGCGCCGCCGCAGGTACCGCTTCAACCGCTGCAACTGAAGCTTCGTCGGCAATCTCCGGCGCGGCTTCAACCATCGCATCAACAGCGGGCTCCATTGCGGCGGGCTGCATGGGCGCAGGTTGCACGGGTTGCGCGGGGGCCGCTTCCGCGGGCGCGCTGACGGGTTGCCCCGAGACAGCGGCCAGCCGCGGCGTAATCACCGGCCGCTGCGCATTCTCCTCAATTTCGATGCCCGTCGCCACCACGGAGACCCGCATGCGGCCATTCAGGCTATCTTCGATGGCGGAACCGACGATGATGTTGGCATTGGGGTCGACTTCCTGGCGGACCCGGTTGGCGGCCTCGTCAAGTTCATACAATGTCAGATCCATGCCGCCGGTGATGTTGATCAGAACGCCACGGGCCCCTTGCATGGAAACATCGTCCAGCAATGGGTTGGAAATGGCCGCTTCGGCGGCTTCGATGGCACGCTTTTCGCCCTCGGCCTCGCCGGTGCCCATCATGGCCTTACCCATTTCGGCCATCACCGTCTTGACGTCGGCGAAGTCCAGATTGATCAGGCCGGGATTGATCATCAAATCGGTGATCCCCCGGACGCCCGAATGCAGCACATCGTCGGCCATGGAAAAGGCATCGGCGAATGTGGTCTTCTCATTGGCGATCCGGAACAAATTCTGGTTCGGGATCACGATCAGGGTATCGACGAAGGTCTGCAGCTCTTCAATACCGCGTTCGGCCGAGAGCAACCGCTGGCTGCCTTCGAATTGGAACGGTTTGGTCACCACGCCAACGGTCAGAATGCCCTGGGCCCGCAAGGCCTCGGCGATAACCGGCGCGGCGCCGGTGCCCGTGCCGCCGCCCATGCCGGCGGTGATAAAGGCCATGTGGGTACCGGCCATGTGATCGAGAATTTGATCAATGGCCTCTTCCGCCGCCGCCCGGCCGACATCGGGTCGGGCACCACAGCCCAACCCTTGGGTGATCGCCGCGCCCAACTGGATGCGGCGGTCGGCGGTACTTTGCGCCAAGGCCTGGGAATCCGTATTGGCGACAATGAACTCGACCCCCTCAAGGCCGGACGAGATCATATTGTTGACGGCATTGCCGCCGGCACCGCCCACACCGATGACAACGATACGAGGCTTTAACTCTGTCATTAGCGGGGCATTTAGGTTGATGGTCATGGCTCAGGTCTCCTTTACCTAGCGGCTCCGGTACGCAATGCGATATTGCGCCATTGGTTGAAACTGGGAAGCGAACTCGCGATGGGTCGAAGTTGGCGTGGCTTGAAAATGTGTTGCGGACGTCATGCTCAGAAATTCTCCTTGAACCAGCGGCCCAGGCGTTGAATGCGGCCATCGCCGGAGGCGGCTTCGGCTAGATATTCCGTATGTCCCTGGCCCGGTCCCCGTTCGGCATAGGCCAACAGCCCGGCGGCGGTGGCGAAGGCGGGACCTTCAGTGGCCTCGGCCAGGCCGTGCACGCCCAGGGGACGGCCAACCCGGACCTGTTTATCTAGGACACGGGCCGCATGTTCGCGAACCCCTGTCAGCAAGGCCGCACCGCCAGTCAGCACGGCGCGCCGTCCGGCGGTCCGCGCCAGGCCCGAGGCTTGCAGGCGGTCGCGAACCAGTTCCAAGGTTTCCTCGATCCGGGGTTGGATGATGCCGATCAGCATGGAACGGGGGATCTGCTGCACCGCATCGGCACCGCTCTCTCCCACCCGTGGCACGCTGACCATGGCATGTTCATCGTCCGGTCCGGCGACGGCACTGCCATGCAGTGTTTTCAGGCGTTCGGCATGCGCCGACGAGGTCGAAAGACCGCGGGCGATGTCATTGGTAACGTGATTGCCGCCAACCGGCACCTGATCCGTATGGATCATATGACCGTCGTAAAAGACCGCGACATCGGTGCTGCCGCCGCCCATGTCGATCAGGGTCACGCCCAAATCCATTTCATCCTCGACCAGGGTTGAAAAGCCCGAGGCATAAGGTGCCACCACCAGGGCGGCGATTTCCAGATGGCAGCGTTCCGCCAAAAGCTTCAGGTTGCGCAAGGGCCCTATGTCGGCGGAAACCACATGCAGGCGCAGGCCAAGGCGGGCCCCGAACATACCGCGCGGTTCGCGGTAGCCGGGCGTGCCGTCAATACTGTAGCCGGCGGGGATGGTATTCAGGATTTCCCGCCCCTCGCTGGCGCGCTGGGCCAGCAAATGGGCCTGGGCCTGGGCCCGTTTCAAATCACGCTCGCCAATCTCGTGACCGGCGATATCAGTTTCAACATCGATCAGGCGTGAAGCCGGCCGGCCGGCCGAAAAACTGAGCAGGACACTGGCGATACGCTCCTTGGCCATGCGCTCGGCCGCCTCCACGGCGCCGCGCACGGCTTCCTCCGCCGCCTCCATGTCGACCACGGCGCCGGCGCGCATACCCCTGGCGATCTGATGGCCAATACCGATCACCCGCATGCCGCCGGCACCGTCGGGCCGGGCGATAAAGCAACAGACCTTGGTGCTGCCAATATCCAAGGCGGTGATCAAACCATTTCTGCCCGCGGCCATATCAGGTGTCCTTCCCGGTCTTGTTTTTTCTGGCCGCTGCTTCCGGCGTCAGCCGCAACACCAGGCGGTCGGGCAGACGCAGATCGATGGCCGCCACATCGCGCTCGAATATCCGATGTTCCGCCGCCAATTTCGCCAGACGGTCCCAGGCGCCAAAGGCGTCGTCCGCGGGCAAATGAACCTTGATGCCGTTCTTCAAACGCACATCCCAGCGCCGCGCCCCGATCCGCACCGCCGCCTGGACCTGGGCGAACAGAACCGGTTTTTGCGACAGCATCTCGATCAAGGCCGCCGCGGCCATGGGCGCATCCTTACCAACGACGACGGGCAAATGGGCAAAACGGGCAAGATTATTTCGCGTAATCACCTTGCCGCCATAATCGATCAAAACCTGGCGGCCTTTATGCTGCCACAGGGCCAGGGCCTTGCGCTCACGCAACAGCACCACAATGGTATCGGGCAGCCGGCGCTCCACCCGCGCGGTTTCCACCCAACCCAGTTGCAACAGTCGCTGGCGGGCCTGATCGGGATCAAAGGCCAGGATTGATTGGCCGCTGCGCACGCCCATGGCGGCCAGCACCTGGCCTTTGCTGGTTTCGCCGCGCCCGGTGACGAAGACATGCTGTACAATCAATCCGGCCCGAACGATCTGTGCATCGCCCCATGCCGACAATTCAGCGGCAATCGCTGCCGAGGTCTTGCTAACAATGCCGCCGTGCCACAAATACCAACCGCCCGCACCCGCACCCGACATGATGACGGCGCTGGCCAGCAACAGGCCCAGGTACCACCGCCGGGACCGGGGACCGGGCCGGCGGCGCGGCGGGGTGACACTGTTCTTGGATTTGATCAGCGCGCGCATCCGGCGTCCTCCACCATCCAACGCACCAGGGCGGGAAATTCAATGCCGTTATGAGCAGCCAATTCCGGCACCAGCGAGGTCGGCGTCATGCCGGGCTGGGTATTGACCTCCAGCATATACAGCGCACCGGGTTCGCCGTCGGTGTCGTCGTAACGGAAATCCGCCCGGCTGACCCCCCGGCACCCCAGTGCCGCATGGGCCCGCTCGGACAGCTCCAACGCCTTGGCATAGACATCCGCATGGATCGGCGCAGGGATGACATGCCGCGACCCGCCATCGGCATATTTGGCGTCGTAGTCATAAAAGCCGTCGTCGGTCAGGATCTCCGTCACGCCCAGCGCCTTGCCATCCATCACCGCGACGGTCAGTTCCCGGCCCGGAACATAACGCTCCGCCAGAACGTCATCGCCATAGCGCCAATCACTGCCAACGGGTGGTTCGTTGTCACCGGCCCAAACGATCCTGACGCCAAAGGTGGAGCCCTCGCTGGGCGGTTTCACCACATAAGGCCGATCCAGAGGATCCTTTTCATTGACCGCCGCGACGGTGGACAGGCAGCCTTCAGCGCATGGGATACCATGCGCCCGGAAAACTTCCAGCGTGGCCGGCTTGTACATGGCGACGGCGGAGGCGCGCACGCCTGAATGGGTATAGGACAGCTCCATCAACTCCAATAGACCTTGGACGCAGCCGTCCTCGCCCCAGCGTCCATGCAGGGCGTTGAACACCACGTCGGGTTTGATCTCCAGCAGACGGGCAGCCAGATCGGCACCGACGTCGATTTCGGTGACCTGATAGCCGGCCGTGCGCAAGGCTTGGGCACAGGCCTTGCCGGATGTTAGTGACACTGGGCGTTCGGCTGAACGTCCCCCCATCAAAACCGCGACATGGCTGCTCATGGCGCTTCCTCCGTCAGGACCAGTTCGGGGCCATTGCCCCGGTCGGTTTTGGGGTCGTTCTTGGGGTCGTGCTCGCCAATGCGGCGGATTTCCCATTCCAGCATGACGCCGCAATGGGCCTGCACCCGGCGGCGGACTTCCTCGCCCAACGCCTCCAAATCGGCGGCGGTCGCGGCCCCGGTATTGATTAGGAAATTGCAATGCAGCTCTGACACCTGTGCGCCGCCACGCACCAGGCCACGGCAGCCGGCCCGGTCGATCAGTTCCCAAGCTTTAGCGCCATTGGGATTGTCATTGCCGGGATTTTTGAAGGTGCTGCCGCCCGTTCGGGTATTGACCGGCTGGCTGTCCTTGCGGGCCTGACGGACATCCTGCATGCGGGCACTGATTTCCCGCTGATCGCCATGCTGGCCATGAAACTGCGCGGCGGTAAAAACCCAATCCTCCGGCGCACCGCAATGGCGATAACTCATCTCCAGCTCATCCAGCCCGACCCGATGCATGCTGCCGGTGCCGTCCACGGCCTCGGCCCAGTCGAGAATATCCCTGAAGGCACGGCCATAGGCACCGGCGTTGATGCGCAAACCACCGCCAATGGTGCCCGGTATGCCACGCATGAATTCAAATCCGACCAGCCCGGCATCGCGGCAGATCCGGGCCAGGTTAACGTCCAGCACGCCAGCACCGGCGGTAACCGTGGTGCCGTTGACCTCGATCTCATTGAAGGCGCCGTCCAGGCGGATTACCACGCCGCGCACGCCGCCGTCACGGATCAACAGGTTGGAACCAAGCCCCAGTACCGTGCGCGGGATATCGCGCGGGCATTCGGTTAAAAATGCCGCCAGGTCGCGGACATCGGCGGGCCGGAACAGCACATCCGCCGGTCCACCCACGCGGAACCAGGTGCTGCCCGAAAGATCAACATGTTCGATATAGCGTCCGCGCACCGCCGGCAGGCGGGACAGCAAGGTTTCGTTATGCAGCTGCGTTGCCATCATGGGGCACCGACCAAAGCATCAAGTTGTTCCGGCAGTGCATTGGCCCAACCGCTGATACTGCCCGCGCCCAGGCAGACCACCATGTCGCCGGCTGCGGCTTCCGCCGCGATCAGGGCGGGCAAATCCTCGGGCGTATCCAGGGCCAATACCCGGCGATGACCACGCGCCATCAAACCTTGGATCAAGGCGTCACGGTCAGTACCTTCGATAGGGTCTTCGCCGGCGGCATGCACATCGGCCACGATCACCGCGTCGGCATCGTTGAAGCAGGTGCAGAAATCCTCGAATAGATCACGCAGGCGGCTGAAACGATGCGGCTGCACGACGGCTATGATACGACCCTCGCAGGCCGCGCGGGCGGCGTGCAGCACCGCCGAAATCTCGACCGGGTGATGGCCATAATCATCTATCACCGTGACGCCGCTAGCCACGCCAGTCTGGGTAAAGCGGCGCTTGACCCCGGCAAAACCGGCCAGTGCCGAAAGCAGCACGTCATCGGCGATCTTCATTTCCAGGCCGACGGCGATTGCCGCCAGGGCGTTCAGAACATTGTGCTCCCCATGCATGGGCAGATGAAATCCCTGCAGCAACCTGGTTTCATCGCTGACCCGGTCGGTTAGGGCCACATCGAAATGCATCCCCGTGGGCGAGGCACTAAGATCGATGGCGCGCACGGCGGCCTGGGGACTGAAGCCATAGGTGACGATGCGGCGGTCGGAAATACGCCCGATCAAGGCCTGAACCTCTGGATGGTCCTGGCACATCACGGCGGAGCCATAGAAGGGCAGGTTTTCAATAAAGGTTTGAAAGGCCGCGCGCTCGGTCTCGAAATCTCCATAGAAATCCAGATGCTCGGGGTCCATGTTGGTGACAATGGCGATGGTCGCGGGCAGTTTGGTAAAGCTGCCGTCGCTTTCATCCGCCTCCACCACCATCCACTCACCGGCGCCGAGACGGGCGTTGGTGCCATAGGCATTGATGATGCCGCCGTTGATCACCGTCGGGTCATATTCAGCCTGATCCAGAATGGCCGCGACCATGGAAGTGGTCGTTGTCTTGCCATGAGTGCCGCCCACCGCGATGGCCCATTTCAGGCGCATCAGTTCGGCCAGCATCTCGGCCCGGCGGACCACGGGGATCATCGCCTCCCGCGCCGCCACGACCTCCGGATTGTCCGGCTGCACGGCGGATGAAATCACCACCACCCGTGCCTCGCCCAGATTATCCCCGCTGTGGCCGATCTTGGCCTCGATGCCCAGCCGGCGCAGACGCAGCACGTTGGCACCTTCGGCCTGATCGCTGCCCTGAACCTTATAACCCAGGTTATGCATGACCTCGGCAATACCGCTCATGCCGATGCCGCCGATGCCGACGAAATGAATAACCCCGATATCCAGTGGCAGCGCCCTCATGCGGCGGCCCTCCCGGATAATTCGCCCGCCGCCAATGTCAGGACCAATTCCGCCAGCTGCGCGGCGGCATTTGGCTGCGCCCGACCGTGCGCGGCCTTGGCGGCATCGCGCAGCATATCCGGGTCGGTCATCAGCTTGGCCAGGTGCCCTGATAGGACGGGCACGTCCAACTCAGCCTCGGGCAGCAGCCAGGCACCGCCGGCGGAGCTCAAAACTTCGGCATTGCGGCTTTGGTGATCGTCGGTGGCATAGGCGTAGGGCACCAGCACACTGGGCCGGCCCACCATGGCCAGTTCGCTGACCGTGCCAGCACCACTGCGCGCGATGACCAGATGGGCCGCTGCCAGCCGGGCCGGCATATCGGTGAAGAACGTCGCCGTCTCGGCCTGAATATTCGCCTGGCCATAGATCTGCCGCACGGCGTCAAGGTCCTCTGCCCGGCATTGCTGCACCACGGACAGGCGCCGGCGCAGTTCAGGCGCCAGCGCCAGCAGAGCCTGGGGGATCACTTCGGAAAAACGGCGGGCGCCCTGACTGCCGCCAAAGATCAGGATTTGGAACGGCCCATCAGGCGCCGCCGCCGTGTAAGGCTGGTCAGCCAGGGCAATGATATCGTCGCGCACCGGATTGCCGGTCACCAATTTCGGCTGACCCTTGGACGGCGGCAGGCCCTTGGTAACGGGAAACGAGGTCGCGATGGCGTCAACCCGGCGGGCCAGCAGGCGGTTAACTCGGCCCAGCACGGCGTTCTGTTCATGGATCGCACGCGGCACGGACAGGGTAATCGCCGCCAGCATGGTAGGCAGGGACGGATAGCCGCCAAAGCCGACCACCGCCGCCGGACCAACCTGGCGGATCAGGCGCCGGGCCTGAATGGTACCAAGCGCGATGTTGATCATCGCCGCCAGCTTGCCCAACAGACCGCGCCCCGACAGCGTGGCGGAGGCCACATGGTGAATGGTCTGACCTGGAAAGCGGCCAGAGAAATCATCGGAGAAATCATCGGAGAAATCACCCGAGAAGTCTTGGCCCCGGTTATCGGTGACGATATCCACCACGCGCCCGCGCCGGTCCAATTCCGCCGCCAGCGCTTGCGCCGGGAAAACATGCCCGCCGGTACCGCCCGCCGCCAACATAATGCCCCCACCGGTCGGCTTCATGGCATGCCTCCCAGATTGGGCCGGCGCCGGGTCAGGGCCAGGACCATGCCCATGGCCAGGGCCAAGGCCAACATGGAGGAACCGCCGTAGGAAATGAACGGCAAGGTCATGCCCTTGGTGGGCAGCAGGTTCAAGTTGACGCCAATGTTGATCACCGCTTGCAGGCCAAACTGGGTCAACAGACCGGCGGCGGCCAACAGCACGAACAGATCGTCTTCGCGCAGCAGGCGGGCAAAGCCACGCAGGGTGATGAAGCCGAACAAGGCAACGATTATCAAGCAGGCGATCAGGCCGAATTCTTCGCCCGCGACCGAGAAAATGAAGTCCGTATGGGCGTCGGGCAACACCCTTTTGACCATGCCTTCGCCCGGGCCCCGGCCCAGCAGACCGCCTTGGCCAAAGGCATCCATGGCCCGGTCGATCTGATAGGAGTCGCCGCTGGCGGGATTGATAAAGCGGTCGATGCGGCTGGCCACATGGGGAATGGTGGCATAGGCCGCAACGGCACCAACCAGGCCCAGGCCGAACAAGGCGGCAACCCAGGCAATGGACAGCCCGGCGATAAAGCATTGCCCGAACCAGACCACGGCGACCACCGCCGTCATGCCGAAGTCGGGCTGCAAAATCAGCAGCCAGGCCACCAGGGCGAACAGCGCGCAACAGATCAAACCGCCCGGCACCCCTTCGCGCCGGCGTTGTTCGGCCAGCATCCAGGCGGCAACCACGGCAAAGCAGGGCTTAACGAATTCCGATGGTTGAATGGACAGACCGGCGAATTGCAACCAGCGGGTCGCGCCCTTGATCTCCGGCCCCAGAAACAGCGTCGCCAACACCAGCAACAGGCTGACGGCGAAGCCCACAACCGAAATGCGCCGCACGCCGCGCGGGCTCATCAACGAGACCACGAACATCACGCTCACCGCCAGGGGCAAAAAGACCGCCTGACGCAGGACAAAATGCTGGCTTTGCAGTTGCAACCGTTCGGCCACGGCCGGGCTGGCGGCCAGGGTCAACAGGGTGCCGATGGCAATCAACAAGGTCACCGCCAGCAAGGTCCAGCGATCCACGGTCCACCACCAGCGGCCAACAATAGAGGTATCGGTGCGCGCAAAGGAGATCATCCGAGCCCTCCCACCGCGCGGCGCCGCACGCCATTGTCGCCATTGTCGCCGTCGCCAACGATGTCCTGAGCCAGGGCGCGGAACTGATCGCCGCGGGCCTCGAAAGAGGTGAATTGGTCAAAACTGGCACAGGCCGGTGATAACAGGACAATGCCGCCGCGCGCCGCCACGGCGCAGGCATGGGCCGCCCGCACGGCCGTGGCCAGGTCGCCGGATATTTCGTGCTCCAGTCCGTTGCCGAGTTTTTCGGCGAAACTTAAAGCCGCCTCTCCGATTAGAAAGGCCTTGGTGATATTCGGGAAAGACGGCGCCAGGGTGTCGATGCCACCCTGTTTGGCGATGCCGCCGGCAATCCAGAAAATATTCTCGTAAGCCGCCAGGGCATGGGCGGCGGCCTCGGCATTGGTTGCCTTGGAATCATTGACGAACAAAATATTGCCCTGGCGCGCCGCCACTTCCATGCGGTGCGGCAGACCGGGATATGTGCGCAGAGCGGGGATAATCTGCACAGGGGTCAGGCCCAGGGCCTCGGCCATGGCGAAGGCCACGGCGGCATTCTGCCAGTTATGAGCGCCGCGCAAGGTCTCGATGCCATTCAGATCGGCAACCGGCCGGGCGCCAGCGGCACGGTATAGTTGACCGTCGCGGACAGAAAGACCGTCGTTGATTTCGCGACCGATAGCTATTTCCACCACCCTGCGGCCCGCCGCCCGCATGTCCTGGCAGATCCGGGCTGACCATTCATCGTCGCTGCCCAGTACCAGAACGGCTTTAGCATCGGCCATCTGCAACAAACGGCGCTTGGCGGTGATGTAGCCGTCCATGCCGCCATGGCGGTCCAGGTGATCGGGACTGATATTCAACAGCGCCACCACCTGGGGCCGCAGCCCCATGGTCAGGTCGATCTGATATGAGGACAGTTCCAGAACATAGGTTCCCGCCGCATCGAGATTATCAAAATCCAGCACGGGCAGCCCCAGATTGGCGCCGGCCTGCACCGCCCGGCCCGCTGTCGTCAAAATATGCCGCAGCAACGAGGTCGTGGTGGATTTACCGTTGGTACCGGTTATCGCCGCCACTGCCGCCACCGGGCGGGTCCGGGCAAATAATTCAACATCGCCCAGAACCTCGGCGCCAAGACGCTCCGCCAGGCCAACCACCATGTGCGGTTTCGGATGGGTCAAGGGCACGCCGGGACTTAGGATCAGGGCCGCGATGCCGGCCCAGGCCTGGGGCGAGGGTGCGGCTGCCTCGGCGCCAAGTGCTACCGCATCCCGCCGCCGGTTCGGATCGTCATCCCAAACCAGAACGCGCGCGCCGCCCGCGACCAGAGCCCGGGCCGCCGATAGCCCGGTTCGGCCCAGGCCGTATACGGCCACGGCTTTGTTGCGATATGTGTCTATCACGATCATCGTTCAACGCAGCTTCAATGTGGCCAGGCCGACCAGCGCCAAGATAACAGCGATGATCCAGAACCGAATGACGATGGTCGGCTCCGCCCAACCTTTTTGCTCGTAATGGTGATGCAGTGGCGCCATGCGGAAAACCCGGCGGCCGGTCATCTTGAATGATGCAACCTGTACGATCACCGATACCGTCTCCAGCACGAACAGGCCGCCGATGATGGCCAGGACGAATTCGTTCTTGGTCACCACGGCGACGGCACCCAGGCCACCGCCCAGGGACAGGCTGCCGGTATCCCCCATGAAGACCATGGCCGGCGGCGCGTTGAACCACAGAAAGCCAAGTCCAGCCCCCACCAGAGCGCCGCAATAAACCGCCAGTTCACCGGCGCCCGGCACGGTGTGCAATTGCAGGTACGAGCCGAAGATCACATTACCGGTCAGATAGGCGATCAGGGCGAAAGCGGAGGCGGCGATAATCAACGGCCCGATGGCCAGGCCATCCAGGCCATCGGTCAGGTTGACCGCATTGGAAGAACCGACCATGACCAATGCCGCGAAAGGAATGAAAAACAGGCCCAGATCAAACAGCAGACCTTTGACAAAAGGCACGGCAAGATGGCTAGACAAGGCGGCGGGTTGAAATGACATGATCCAGATGGTGGCGAGCACGGCGACAATCAGCTCCAGCACCAGTTTCAGCTTACCGGGCAGGCCACGCACATTGGCCTGGGTCACTTTCAGATAGTCGTCGGCGAAGCCAATCAGACCGAAACCGGCGGTGACCAGCAACACCGCCCAGACGAAACGGTTGCTCAGATCGGCCCACAACAGGGTAGACACGGACAGCGCCAGAAGGATCAGGAAACCGCCCATGGTGGGCGTCCCCTGTTTGGCCACGATATGACGCGCCGGCCCGTCATCGCGGATCGGCTGCCCCTTGCCCTGCTTGCTGCGCAGCCAGCGGATCAAGGGTGGGCCCAGAATAAAGCTGATGATCAATGCGGTCATCACCGCCGCCCCGGTGCGGAAGGTCAGATAGCGGAATAGATTGAAAATCCGAAAATCTTCAGCCAGGGGATAGAGCAGGTTGAAAAGCATCGCCCGCCCCCTATCCGCTGACCGCTGTTGGATCAACATCGTCCAAGGCCCGCAAGGCCTGTACGATGGGTGCCATGTTCAGCCCCAGAGAACCCTTGACCAGCACGGTATCGCCGGGCCGGATGCTGGTCATGACTTTCGCCAGCAATGTTTTTGACGTCGCCGCGTGGGCAGCGCGCATATGTTTGGGCAGGGCATCGAACAGTTGCGCCATCTGCGGGCCACAGGCAAAGACCTGGTCGACCCCGGCATCGACCAGCGCCGGCGCCAGGGCGGCATGCAACGCCGGCGAGGTTTCACCCAGTTCCAACATATCCCCCAATACGGCAATACGCCGGCCCGGCGCCTCGACCGCTACCGCGCCCAGGGTTTCAATTGCCGCCACCATGGCAATGGGCGAAGCGTTGTAACTTTCATCAATGAGCAACAATTCCCCGTCATTGAAGGCGATGCGATGGCGCTCGCCGCGCCCCTTGGGCGCGGCCACCTCGGCCATGGCCAGGGCAGCCAACCCCAGGTCAGCATCCAGGGCCCGCACGGCGGCGAGAACGGCAAGGCTGTTGATGGCCCAATGGCGGCCCGGCGCACCAACTTTATAGGTTACGGCCTGACCATCGATATCAGCGGAAATACAGTTGCAGGTGGCGTGCTGGGCCAGGCCGATCAAGCGCGCCTGGGCATCCTTGTGGGCGCCAAAAGAAATGACACGGCCGACGCCGGCTGCCTCGGCCGCCCGCGCCAAATGATCATAGTGGGCATTGTCGCGGTTCAGGATCGCCACACCGCCCGGCTGCAATCCGTCAAAAATTTCCGCCTTGGCATCGGCTATCTGGCTCAACGAGGAGAAGAATTCCAGATGCACCGGCTCCACATTGGTGATGATCGCCACATGCGGGCGGACCATGCGGCTCAACGGCGCGATCTCGCCGGCATGGTTCATGCCCAGTTCAAAAACCCCATAGCGGCTGTCGACGGGCATCCGCGCCAGACTTAGAGGCGCGCCCCAATGATTGTTCAGATTCCCTATCGAGGCATGGGTCGGCGCGCTTCGGGCCAGGGCCTGATATAGCGCCTGCTTGGTGCCGGTCTTGCCGACACTGCCCGTTACCGCGGCTATGCGTGCGCTGCACCGTTGCCGCGCGGCCCGGCCCAGGGCTTCCAACCCGGCTAGGGTATCGCCAACCCGCAACAAAGGCGCGTCCGGCTCCAGGCCAGCAATCTCTTGGCTGACCATTGCCGCGGCGGCACCACGGGCCAAGGCTTCGGCAACAAAGCCATGGCCGTCAAAGTTTGGTCCCTGGATCGCCACGAACAGATCACCGGCCTGGACCGTGCGGCTGTCGATGGAGACGCCGCCGGCCTGCCAGTCGCTATTGCATTGGCCATTGCAGGCGGCGGCGACCTCGGCCGCTTGCCAAAGAGCGGCGGCGGTCATGGAACACCCCCCGCCAAGATACGCGCGGCAACCTGCCCATCATCGAACGGATGGGTGACGCCGGAGATGGTTTGCCCCGTTTCGTGCCCCTTGCCGGCGATCAGCAGGACGTCGTCGGGACCCAGCGGTCCGATGGCAGCGGCGATGGCCTGACCACGGTCGCCAATCTCGATGCCGCCAGGGCAATCGGCCAGAATTTCAGCCCGGATCGCGTCGGGTATTTCACCGCGCGGGTTGTCATCGGTGACGATCACCTTATCGGCCAGATCAGCCGCGATACGGCCCATCAAAGGACGTTTGCCACGGTCCCGGTCGCCGCCACAGCCAAAGACCACGACCAATTGCCCCTTGGTATGGGGCCGCAGGGCGGTGATGGCGGCGCGCAGGGCTTCGGGCTTATGTGCGTAATCGACAAAGACACCGCCCTTGTCGGCCGGGCCGGCAACCGTCTGCAAACGCCCCGGCACGCCGATCAGATGCACGGCGGCGGCCAACACGGTGTCAGGATCTTCACCACAGGCCAACACAAGGGCGATGGCGCACAGGACATTCTCCGCCTGGAAAGCGCCGATCAACGGCAGATCCAATACGGCTTGCCGGCTCTTGACCGAAATGGTCAGTCGCTGCCCGTGGCCAACCATCTCGCGGCGCAGCAGATCAACATCGCCACCGGCGCCGAAGGTCAAAACTTTGTGCTTCCGTGCCCGGCAGACATCGCGCAGACGTTCCGTCAGATCAGACGACGCCGGCAGCACGGCGGTACCGCCCGGCGCCATGACCACGTTGAACAGATGCAGTTTGGCCTGCAAATAGGCTTCCGCATCCGCATGATAGTCCAAATGGTCGCGCGATAGATTGGTGAAGGCCGCGACCAACACCTTGACCCAGTCCAGGCGCCGTTGCTCCAAGCCGTGGCTGGAGGCTTCAAGCGCCAGATGGTTCACGCCGGCATCGGCCAGGTCGCGCAAGGCCTCGTGCAGGATGACCGGGTCCGGCGTGGTATGGGCCAGTTTGCGCTGTACGGGCCCGGAGTTCACGCCCAAAGTCCCCAGGCTGGCGCCCGAGCGGCCCATGGCGATCCAGATCTGGCGCACGAAATCGGCAACCGAGCTTTTCCCCGACGTGCCGGTTACCGCCACGATGGTCTTGGGCTGGCCGGCAAAAAAGCGCGCCGCCAGTTGAGAGAGGCGGCGGCGTGGTTCTTCGTCCTCAATGATCGGTACATCAATGTCGTGATCAGGGGCGATATCGAGCATTGCCGCCAGACCGGGCGGCCCCAACAGGGCGGCAGCACCCCGGCGGATGGCCTCGGGCACGAAATCGGCGCCGTTCATCGCGCTGTCGGCAACGCTGCTGGGCAGGGCGGCGAACAGATAGCCGGGCTCGACCAGGCGGCTATCCGCCGTCAGTCCAGTAATCTCCCTATCCGCCAACTGGCTCACGTTGTTCCCCATCAGTTCAATTAACCGCAATTTTCCGGCCCCGGCGGTCGACCCGGCTATATAAGGGCAACGCCATGGCCCGTTGCACCGGCGCCGCTTGGTTATCCTGCGGCCGCACCCCAAGAATGGGCGCGATCCGGCTTATCACCCGGCCAGTCAAAGGCGCCGCCGTCCAGCCAGCCGTGGCATAGCCATGGGTTTCCACATCGCCCTGCGGTTCGTCCAACAGCAGGTAGACGACATACTTCGGCGCGGTCATGGGAAAGGCGGCAACGAAGGATGAAATCAAGGCCTTGCGGCGATAACCTCCGATACCGGCCTTTTCCGCCGTGCCGGTTTTTCCACCCACCAGATAGCCCGGCGCCTGGGCCTTGCGCCCGGTACCCTTTTCAACCACGGCGCGGAGCAGACGGCGCAATTGGTTCGAGGTCCGTTCAGAGATCACCTGAACACCGACCGTGCGCTCGCCGGGTTTGCGCTTGATCAAGGTCGCGGGCAGCAGCACACCACCATTGACCATTGCCGCGAAGGCCGATGCGAATTGTACCGGAGAGACCGCCAGACCGTGGCCATAGGCCGCCGTCATGGTCGAGATATCACCCCAGCGGGCCGGCGTGATGGGCATGCCGACTTCGGGCAGTTCCAGGCTGGGCCGGCCCAGCAGGCCAAAACGGTCGAGATATTTACGCTGCCCGTCGCGGCCCACGTCCAGGGCCATCTTGGCGGCCCCGATGTTGGAGGAATAGATCAGAATTTCCGGCACCGACAACCAGCGTTTCTTGGCGTGGCTGTCACGAATGGTAAAGCGGGCCACGCGGATCGGCTTGGTGGCGTCATAGCCGCCGCGTATTTTCGTGGCACCGCTGTCCAGGGCCATGGCCACCGTCAGCACCTTGAAGACCGAGCCTAGTTCGTAGACACCTTTTGTGGCGCGGTTAAAGCGCGCCAAGGCCGGTGCGGCTGAGGGATGATTGGGATCAAAGTCCGGCAAGGAAACCAGGCCCAGGATCTCGCCCGTATTGGCGTTCAACACCAGACCGGCGGCGCCCGTGGCCCGAAAACGGTCCATGGCCGCCGACAATTCATCGCGCAACGCGTGCTGGACCCGCACATCAAGCGAAACCTGCAAGGCTTGACCCTGGGGGCCACGGTTGCGCATCTCCTGATCGAAGTATTTCTCCATTCCCGCAATGCCGTTGCCATCGATATCCGTAAAACCCAGGACATGGGATTCGAGCGAGCCATGGGGGTACAAGCGGCGCTGTTCATCCCGGAAATGCAAACCCGGAATGCCCAAGCCGTTGACCGCCGCCTGCTGCGACGGTGTCAGATTCCGCTTCAACCAGACAAAGGCACGGTCCGAAGACAGGCGCTCCTGCACCGCCGCAAGGCTTAGTTCAGGCAGCACGCCAACCACGCGCCGTGCCGCCTTGGCCGCATCGGGCACTGATCTGGCATCGGCATAGAGCGACGCGGTCACCAGGTTGGTCGCCAACAAGGTGCCGTTCCGGTCCACGATATCCGCCCGCCCAGCGGTCGACTTCGTGGGCGCGGCCGCGGTAAAGGCCAAGGATTGCCCCGGCTCGCGAATGACGGTCAATTCGATCAAACGGCCGGCCAGGACAAAGAAGATGACCGCAAATACCAGGGCCACGGTCACCAGCCGGGTGCGGCCAGTGCGGATCGCCTGGACCTTGCTGCCGACCAAATGGGTGTCATCCTCAATTTCGGATTCCGGAGCGCTCGCGAGGGGTGCGAGGCCGTGGTACGACGTATCAGGCTGTGTCATTGCCGCCCCCCGCTGCTGGCCAGGACGATCCGTTCACCGCGCCGTGGCTTGACCGGCTTCCAACCCGGCACCGGCGGTCCTTTGGCGGCGCCATCGCCATTTGCCGCGCCGCCAGGTTCAGCATCGGCTTTGCCGCCGGCATCCTTGCCATCCGTCGCCGCCTTCGCCTTCAGGGGCAGGCTGGCCAGGGTGCCGACCTGCGTGACGGCCATGGGGCGCAGGGCAAGATGGCGCTGAGCCAGAGCCTGCAAACGGCTGGGCTGGCTCAGAAAACTCAACTCCGCGGCCAGAATACGGCTGTTGCGGCGATTGTCCTCCACCTTCGCGGTTGCAGACGCCAGGTCCCGCTCCAAATGCTGAACCTCGGATTCCAAGCGGTACAGGCCTAGCGAAACGGCCAGAACCAACAGCAGCACAACAACGGTGATGGGCCATCTCATAACGCCACCTCCACATCATTCGGGGGGATATCATTGGCTGGAACATCGGTGCGCTGGGCAACCCGCAAGCGGGCTGAACGGGCCCTGGGATTGACGGCGATTTCCGCATCCGTGGGCTTCGCGGCGCCGCGGCGGGGCAGATTAAAGGTAATGGGGCGTTGATCCTCGTTCGGCGGGCGGTGGCGGGAGCCGCCGGGTTGCAGGCCGGCCCGCTGGCTCAGGAATTGCTTCACCTCCCGGTCTTCCAGGGAATGGAATGAAACCACGGCCAGCCAGCCCTGGGGCGCCAACAAACGCTCCGCCGCCGCCAGGCCAAGGCGCAATTCCTCGATCTCGCTGTTTACGTAAATGCGCAAGGCCTGAAAGGTGCGGGTGGCGGGATGAATACGCTTGCCGCCCTTTTTATTACCTCTACCAGCCGGCCCCACGGCCTTGGCGACGATCTCGGCCAATGCAGAGGTACGTTCGATGGGCGCGGTCTCGCGGGCCCGTATAATGGCGCGGGCCACGGCGCGGGAGCGGCGCTCGTCACCATAGTGATAGATAATATCGGCCAGTTCATCCTGTTCCCGGCTGTTGACCACATCCGCCGCATTTTCGCCGCTTTGCGACATGCGCATATCCAGGGGGCCATCAGAAGCAAATGAAAAACCCCGTTCCGCTTGATCCAGCTGCATGGAGGAAACACCCAGATCGAGGGTCACGCCGTGCACCTGGGGAACGCCGGCATCGGCGGCCAATTGCTGCATTTCGGAAAAGCGGCCCTGTACCAGGATCAAGCGGCCATCGTATTTGGACACGGACGGGGCACCCGCCGCCACCGCATCGGGATCACGGTCGATGGCGATCAGGCGGCAATCGGCCGCATCAAGGATTGCGCCTGAATAACCGCCGGCACCAAATGTGCCGTCCACATAGACACCGCCATCCCGAAGCGACAAACCTGCCAGGACTTCGTTCAGCATGACCGGAATATGGGGAATATGGGGGGCGTTGGTCATTCGCCGGCCCCCATCTGGTCGCGGCGCTGTAATTCGAATTTGTCGGCTTGCGCCTTGGCCCGCTCGGTTGCCTCGGCCTCGTAGGCTTCATAGGCCTCGGGCGCCCAGATCTGGAAGGTGGCGCCACGGCCGGCGAAGGTCGCCATGCTGGTAATGCCCGCATGGGCCAGCAGCTGCTGCGGCAGGATGATCCGGCCCTCGCCATCAAAGGGCAGCCGATGGGACTTGGTCAGAATAGCGGTGGCGAGATCGCCATATTCATTGGAGAACGGATTGAAGCTGTCGATGCCGTCAGACAGCTGTTTCATCCGGTCAATGTCGCAACCGTCAATAGCGCCGCCGTTACCGGGCGAGGGAAAGGCGACGACGCCGGCGAAGGCATCAGAGGTCAAGTCGGCGCGGAAAGACGCAGGCACGGAAACCCGTCCCTTCCGGTCCACCTTGTTATCAAACCGCGACAAAAATAGTGCCACGACCAATTCCCCAGTTCTCGTCCTCGATTAACGTCTTCGCTTAACGCCTTACCACTCCACCTAAATGCAGAGGCGGCAGACGCAAAAAATAGTCCACGCCACGATACCCAATTTGGGCTTTCATGGGATATCATGCCATTTTATGGTCGTCAATGACTAAACAAATAATTAACAAGGGCCCCCAAAGTCAAAATTTAGGCTCGTGAAGTGTTGCCACAAATGGCGCCGCCAAGCGAAACCCGCTTGCTCTTTAATTTCGGCGGACAGCTTAGTGAAACAATATGGCGGGATGGTGTTCTTTGTATGTTCTTTTAAGACTATTTACCGCGACACGGCGCTGGGGCGGCCATTTGCGTTCCAAGAGACGCTAATTTCATCTATCATCGGCTTAGTTTAGGGAGGCTGCAGCGTTATTCGGCGATCGCCACCATCACCTTGAACCGGGCGGGTGGGTATCCCGTGCATTTCATAGTCCGCGATAAGGGGCGCCAGACGGCCTGTAAGCCGGGTTCTGTCCACGCCGCGGCCCATATTTGGCGGCGCTGGACGGTCATTCATCTGGGACGTCCGTTGCCGGACGCCTCGTGCAACCTACCCGGACGGCGGCGCGAACACGCCTGTCAGGTTCCAGCCGAAGCCGGCGCCGACACGCCATCCCTATTCGGTTTTGCTCCCGGTGGGGTTTACCCTGCCACGACTGTTACCAGCCGCGCGGTGCGCTCTTACCGCACCCTTTCACCCTTACCTACCTCGCAAGACAGGCGGTTTGCTTTCTGTGGCACTTTCCCTGGGGTCGCCCCCGCCGGGCGTTACCCGGCACCGTTTTTTCGTGGAGCCCGGACTTTCCTCCCCCACAATAAAGCAAGGGCGACCGTCCAGCCGTCTGGCCCCTGCAACATGGGGTGATCAGGCGATTTGGTCAAGCAGCCCGGCAAGCAGGTCCTGGCATTCCGCGTCCATCACGCCGTCGATTTTCGCCGGCCGCCAATGCCTCTGAAAAGCGGTGGCACACGCCACCAACCCGGCACCAGCCACGTCATAGCCGAAATCTTCCAGCGCAGGGACCGGATTTGCCCCTTTCGCTTCCGGCCACAGGCCAATGCCCGCCACCGCCAAGGCGGTCCAATCGAACAGCTCGCCGGGGTCTTCCTTGCGCGCAGGCGCCACGTCCGAATGGCCCAAAACCCGATGGGGCGGTATGGAATGGCGCCCCAGAATATCCCCACACAGCGTCAACAATGCAGCCATCTGCGCCTGAGGAAAGGCGCGGTAGCCGAATTCGTGGCCGGGATTAACCAATTCGATGCCGATGGAACAACCATTGATGTCACGCGCGCCGGCCCAACAGGCAACACCCGCATGCCAGGCCCGGCGGTCTTCGCTAACCAGGGCGACAACCTCGCCGCCCTCGTCGATCAGATAATGGGCCGAAACCTCCGCCGCTTCGTCGCACAGCCGGGCCAAGGCCGCGTCTCCCGTCGCCATGCCGGTGTAGTGCAACAACAGCATATCAATGGCCTGGTCCGCCGGGCGGGCGTTGTGGTTGGGAGAGATCATTGCAGCAGCAGGCTCTCGGCCTGTTCCAGATCTTCGGGCCTGTTGGCATTGAAAAACGGATCAAAGGGCTGCACCGGCCAATCCACATGCACCAGATCATGGCGCGCCGTCCAAAGATCGATCTTGCGCATCTCCTCCTCCACCATGGCCCGGCGTAGATCATCTGCCAAAGAAACATCCCATAGCGCGATGGGCGGATGGGTTCGGCCATTTGATCGGGCACAGGCGATCCGGGCCCCGTCCTTGGCGGCGGCCAAACGCGCGACCAGATCAAGGGGTAGGAACGGCCCATCGGTGGGCGTGGAGACCATCATGGTAATTTCAGGCCGGTTCGCACGCAGCCATTCCATGCCGGTCAGGATGCCGGCCAGGGGCCCCGCCATGCCGGGAATGCTATCCGCCACCACGGGCAAGCCAAAGGCGGCGAAGCGTCCAGGCTGGCCATTGGCATTCAGGATCAGCGCATCGACCTGCGGCGCCAGGCGCTCGATAACATGGGCCAAGAGCGGACGCCCGCCCAGGGACCGCAGGCACTTGTCGCCGCCGCCCATGCGCCGCGCGCCGCCACCCGCCAGCAATAGGCCAACGATAGCTGGCAGTTCAGTCATCGTCCCCAATATCCGAATTGATGGCCGCGTCAAAAATCAGGCGGTCCTCGCCGGCCAGGCAGATGAAACGCTTGCCCTTGGCCCGGCCGATCAAGGTCAGGCCGGCCTGGCGTGCCAGATCCACGCCCCAGGCCGTGAAGCCGGAGCGCGAGATCAAAATTGGAATACCCATGTGCACGGTTTTGATGACCATTTCCGAGGTCAGGCGTCCGGTGGTGTAGAAGATCTTGCCCGCCGCGCTCTCGCCGTTCAGGAACATCCAGCCGGCGATCTTATCGACGGCGTTGTGCCGGCCCACGTCCTCCATATAAATCAGCGGCCGGTCTTGATGACACAGCACGCAGCCATGGATGGCACCGGCGGCCAGATACAGGCTGGGCCGCTGGTTGATCTTGCGGCTGAGTTCATAGATCCATGACGTCTTTAACGTGGCATCGCCGGGCAGCTTGATCTCGTCAAAGCTCTCCATGATATCGCCAAAGGCGGTGCCCTGGGCGCAGCCGGAGGTCAGGGTTTTCTTTTGTAGTTTTTCCTCGAAATCCGTCTTGCGCGCCGTGCGCACGACCACGACCGACAATTCCTCGTCATAATCTATACCGGTCAGCTCGTCGTCCGGGCGCAGCATGTTCTGGTTCAGGAGATAGCCCACGGCCAGACAATCGGGATGGTCACCGATGGTCATCATGGTGACGATTTCCTGGCCGTTCAGATAAAGCGTCAGGGGTTGCTCGATAACGACGCGGGTATCGATGGGCGCGCCGGTCTGATCAATGCCGCCGACCTGTTGCGTCAGGCGTTCATCCTCGGGCGCGGGAGCCAGTTGAAATTCCTTCATGGCTCCAATATGGCCAAGGCCCCGGCTATTGCCAAGGCCTTGGGTTGTTTTCCGATGCGTTTGGCTGTTCGTCAGGCGATAAACATCTGGAAGCCGATGCCCGCGGCCAGGGAACCGACCAGCGCCATCCCTAGGTACCAGAAGAATACCGGCAGACGCACCAGGGCGAAGACCGCGATGGCGGCGGGAATGCAGGAGACACCGCCCGCGACCATGAATGCCATTGCAGCGCCCGGCGCCATGCCCAGTTCCATCAGGCCCGACATCAGGGGAATGGCGGCAAAGCCATTCATATAGGCCGGCACGCCAACTATCGCGGCCAACGGAATAGCCCAGACACTGTCGCCGCCCAATAGATTGGCGATGGCCTCGGCGGGAACATAGGCCAGCATGACGCTTTCCAACAGGAAGGCCACGATCAGCCATTTGCCCAGAAACAAGGTTGTTTTCCAGGATTCGTCAACAAATTTCAGGCGCCGGGCAGCATCCTGCCAGAATTTCCAGACCACCTCGCCTTCGCTGCGCACGGAACCGGCACCGCAACCGCCGTTGCCCACGCCTTCACGCAAGGGCATGGAGAAGCCGCCGGCCTTTTGCAGGGTCAACGTCGCGAAGCCGCCCAACAGTCCAACACCAAGGGCCGCAACGGTCTTGCCAATGGCAAAAGGCAGGCCCAGGGCGCCCATGGTCAATAGGAACATCTGCGGATCCATCAATGGCGAGGCCAACCAGAACGCCATCACCGGCGCCAGAGGCACGCCCATGGCCAGCAGTGCAGCGATCAAAGGTATAACGCCGCACGAGCAGAATGGTGAAAGAGCGCCAAAAAGCGAGGCCGCGATGACCATCTGTACCGGGTGGCCTTGGAATACCCTGGCGATCAGATTATCTGCGCCCGAGGCCTTGGCATAGGCCGCCAATCCGATTGAAACCGCCAGGAACGGTGCGATGCTCAACAGCGCCTCAGCCGTGAAGCCGATGGAGGACATGGTCTGTTGCGGCAGCACAAAAGCGCCAAGCAGCAAACTGGCAGCGATTGTCAGCCAGACCTTGTCGATACCAGTAACTCTTTTGGCCGCTCCGGCGATGGATAGGGAAATATCACTCATCTCGCGGATCCTTCCTGCGTAGCCGATATATCGTGCACATGCCCGGCATCAACACCGTCGGCGGCACAACAATTTCGGGTCAAAAACTTCAAGACATCATCCATGCGCCGATAGTTGGCCCGGCAAATCAGCTTTCGCCCCTGCCGTTGCTGCTGCACAAGATCAACCTGAACCAAGCGGGCCAGATGATGCGACAGGGTGGAACCCGGCACCTTGAGGCGTGCTTGAACCGCACCAACCGTCAAACCGCCCTGCCCCGCCGGTACCAATAATGTGAAGATCGCCAGGCGCGTTTCGTTGCCCAGCGCCTCCATGGCATCGGCGGTCTGCTGCAGTTCGGCGCTGTCGTATAGATCAATTATCTCGTTCATGGAGCATATTTAGGACACTCCAGAGGCAATTGCAACTATATTTCTAGAATTATCGAAATATAATTTAGAATGCCCCACTACGCATGTCCCGCGTCCGCTGATAGGAAGGATGGGTCAATGCCAACCTTGCGCACCGCACGGTCCCATTTCTCACCCAAGGCGCCATCGAACAGCAGCGAGATATCGGCCGAAACATTAAGCCAGCCGTTGGCCTGGATCTCGTCATCCAATTGGCCGGCGGACCAGCCAGCATAACCCAGGGTTAGCAGACTATGGGCCGGCCCCTCGCCCTCGGCGATGGAGCGCAGAATATCAACGGTGGCGGTCAGGCCGACATCGTCGCTGACTTCCAGGGTCGAATCCTGGCGGTAATCCAAGGAATGCAACACGAAACCGCGGCCGGTTTCCACCGGGCCGCCGACCAGAACCGGAATCGGCTCCTTGACGCCCTCGGTCTCGATCTCCAACTGGCTCAACAGTTCGGGGAAATCAATTTCGTCAGCCTGTTTGTTGACCACCAGGCCCATGGCGCCATCGGCGGAATGGGCGCACATATAGATCACGGTTCGTTCGAACCGCGGATCACTCATGGTCGGCATGGCAATCAACAGTTGTCCGGTCATGTAGCCGTCTTCTGTCGCGCCTTCGTTATTTTTTTCCATAGATCCCATATTGTCCACTTGGGCTTGTCATCAAGAGAAGTCAATTGTTCACGCCAATGTTAAGCTATTGTCAGACCATATAGGTTAATTATCCCCTATATTGCAGACCATGAAGCATGGAATATTTCCGCGCTGCAGGCAAAGCAAAGATACGGAATTTGACCATAAAACGTCTTAAATTGGCATTTACATGGCTGGCCGCGCCAATCTTGGCCGCCGTGCTGACTTGTGCGCCGCTCAGGGCGGAAACATCTTCGGGTGGTTGGCACAGGGGCGAGGATGCCGCCGCGCGGCTGATTGCCGGGCAAAGCGGCATGAATGCGGAAGGGCGGATCTGGCTGGGGGTTCAGATCAAGCTTAAACCTGGCTGGAAGACGTATTGGCGCAATCCAGGCGAATCCGGGGCGCCGCCGCGCTTTGACTGGTCCGCATCCTTGAACTTGGCTACGGCGGACGTGCGCTGGCCGGCACCGCTGCGTTTCAGCGCCTATGGCTTTGACAGTTTTGGCTATCAAGACGAGGTTGTGCTGCCGGTCCTGCTGCGCGCAAGGGCGCCGGGCAAGGCAACCCTGGCTAGATTGAAGCTGGATTATATGATTTGCGCCAAGGTCTGCGTGCCCATGCAGGCCGATTTATCGCTGGAGCTGGCCGCCGCCGGCAAAGTGGCCAAGGCCAGCGCTTTCGCCCCCCTGATCCGGCACTATCGGGATTTGATCCCGCAAACGGCGGGCAAAAGCGGCCTATCAATCGACAGCGCCACGGTCAGCGGCCCCGCCGGCCAACAGATCTTGCATATTTCGGGCCGTTCCACGCGCCCCTTCCAGGCCCCCGATCTGATGGTTGAAGGGCCGGAACCATTCGGCTTCGGCCGCCCGAATGCCACCTTTGGACCAGGGCGCCACGATATCGTCCTGGCACTGCCGGTCTTCGCCGGCACGTCCAAGGCGGCGTTAACCACCCAGGCGCTCACCCTGACCCTGGTGGACGGAGACCGCGCGGTGGAGCGCCGGCTTGAAGTAGGCGAATAAAAATTTACCTGCGACGCTTTGCATCCGTCCTCCTCAGCGTTATATGCTATAGCGAATTCACCAGGGCATGGGGCTGCCCGAAAGCAAGCATCCAATGATGGGGAGAGACAACAATGACAATTTCGGTTGGCGACAAAATGCCCTCGGGCACCTTGATGACCATGGGCGAAAATGGACCGGAGGCGGTTTCCACGGACGAGATGTTCGGCGGCAAGAAAGTGGTGTTGTTCGGCCTGCCCGGCGCTTTCACGCCGACCTGCTCGGCCCAGCACGTACCCAGCTATGTGGAAAACCACACCGCCTTGGCGGCCAAGGGCATTGATGCGGTCGGCTGCATGGCGGTCAACGACGCCTTTGTCATGGGTGCTTGGGGCAAGGATCAGCAGGTGGGCAACAAGGTCACCATGCTGGCCGACGGCAGCGCGGATTACACCAAGGCCCTGGGCTTGGAGCTGGATTTGACTGCACGCGGCATGGGCGTGCGTTGCACGCGGTTTGCCATTGTCGTGGACGATGGCACGGTCAGCGCCGTGCAAGTGGAAGACAATCCTGGCGGTATCGAGAAAACCGGTGCCCAGGCGATCCTGGATATTCTATAGGATCAACGAACTGAAAAAAGGCGCCCCGGCGGTCAGATCGCCGGGGCGTTTTTTATTCACCTATCCGGTATGCGGGCGCGCACCGCTGCGCGCATGGCGGCAACAGCGGCCAACAGCTCGTCCACTTCCTTCAATAGTCCGGGCGCCTCCTGGGCATCGATTTCGCCGTCATCGGCCAGATATTCACCGGCCCGATGAAAAACGTCGCCGGCTTCCTTGCCGATGGAGGTCAGATGGTCCATCCAGCCCCCCGTCGCCTCAACCGATGGCAGCTGCAGTAACAGCGCGTCATGTTCGGCGGCCAGATGTTCGGTCACCGGCATTTCCCCCGCCACCTTTTCCAGGGCCAGAACCACATCGAGGGGCATGTGCCGCTCGTCATAGCGCGGGTTGCCGTATTCGGACAGGGTGGACTTGGAGACCCGGCAGGCCGCTGCCGCCTTGGCCTCGCCGCCGACCGCATGCAACAAAGCCCGCACCGCCGATTTCACATCGCCGTAACGTTCGGGATGAAACGCATGAATTCTGCTGGAATTACTCATGTCCGGACTTCGCCCCGCCATTTCCGCCATCATTTCAGTTGTCGTCGACGGCATTTATGTAAAACTATGGAATAGCGCAATTCTGATTGCACCAAAATAATGACTTAGGGATATTAGCATGTATTTCAGCATCGACGGTTCAACCATCTTTGTTTTTGTCCTGGTACTGCTTGCCATCATCATGGTGATCGCGGGCGTCAAGGCGGTGCCTCAGGGCATGGAATACACAGTCGAACGCTTTGGCCGTTATACCCGCACTCTGTCGCCGGGCCTGCACCTGATCGTGCCCATCGTTGACCGCCTCGGCGCTAAGATGAACATGATGGAACAGGTCCTCGACGTGCCGACCCAGGAAGTCATAACCAAGGACAATGCCATGGTAGCGGTCGACGGCATCGTCTTCTTCCAGGTGCTGGACGCCGCCGCCGCCGCCTATGAGGTTAGCCAATTGGAGCGGGCCGTACTGAACCTGACCATGACCAATATCCGCACGGTTATGGGCAGCATGGACCTGGATGAATTGCTCTCCAAGCGCGACGAGATCAACCACCGCCTGTTGACCGTGGTCGATGACGCCACCTCGCCCTGGGGCATCAAGGTGACCCGGATCGAGATCAAGGATATCGCGCCGCCGCGGGACCTAGTCGATGCCATGGCGCGGCAGATGAAGGCGGAACGGGAGAAGCGCGCCAATATTCTGGAAGCCGAAGGTTTCCGGGCGGCCGAGATCCTGCGCGCGGAGGGTGAGAAGCAGGCGGCCATCCTGGAGGCCGAGGGCCGGCGCGAATCCGCTTATCGCGATGCCGAGGCGCGGGAGCGGGAGGCCCAGGCCGAGGCCACGGCCACGACAATGGTATCGGAGGCCATCGCCAAGGGCGACGTGCAGGCGATCAACTATTTCGTGGCGCAAAAATATATCGAGGCCTTGGGGCAGATCGCCACGTCCCGTAATCAGAAAGTCCTGATGCTGCCGTTGGATGCAACATCAGTCATGGGCTCGGTCGCCGGCATTGCCGAGATCGCCCGCGAGAGTTTTGGTGATCGCGGTGACGATACCCCCGCCGGCTCTCCCATCCCGCGTAGCGGAGGGTAATTGAGTGCAGGTCCTGCTTTATCTGGAAACTCTGGCCTATTGGGATTGGTTCATCGCCGCCCTGGCCTTGGTGATCCTGGAGATCTTCGCACCCGGCGCCGTGTTCATGTGGCTGGGCATCGCCGCCGGCGTGGTCGGCGCGGTGATCTTCCTGGCGCCCGGGCTGGATTGGAAATGGCAGTTCACCTTGTTTGCCGTGCTGTCCGTGGTCTCCATCGTGGCCTCCCGCCGTTATCTGAAAGGCCGGCCCCTGGCCACGGATCATCCCGATCTGAACCGCCGCGGCGCCCAATATGTGGGCCGGGAGTTCATTTTGGACGACCCTGTCGTGAACGGACGCGGGCGGATGCGGGTGGATGACGGCACATGGACCGTGGAGACGATGTCGGGACCCGATCTGCCCGCCGGGACCAAAGTGCGGGTCAGCGAGGTCGAAGGCGCCACGCTGCGGATTGAAGCCAGCTCCGAAAGCTAACCCGGGTCCGAAATCTAACGCGGGGACTTGACCCGGCTTTGCCAAGGTGGTGTGTTCCGCCCCGATTTATTTGCCTGTAGGAGTAGATAACGAATGACTGGCGTTTTAGTGGTCACCGGGGCGAGCCGGGGCATTGGGGCGGCTTGTGCGATTTTGGGCGCGGCGCAAGGCTTCAAAGTCTGCGTGAACTATAACAGCAGCCCCGATCGGGCCGAGGCCGTCGTCGCGGAAATCAATGCGGCGGGCGGCGAGGCCATTGCCGCCGTCGGTGACATGGGACGGGAAGCCGATATCATCCAACTATTCAATACGGTCGATCAGGAATTGGGTCCGGTCACCGCGTTAATTAACAATGCGGGCATGACAGGAAATATAGGCCGCCTGGACGAGATGACGGAAGCGGACATGACCGATGTCTTCCGGCTTAATCTGATTGGGCCTTTTGTCTGCGCCCGCGAGGCGGTCAAGCGCATGTCGACCAAGCATGGCGGCCAGGGCGGGGTCATCGTCAATATCACCTCCGCCGCGGCGCGGCTGGGCGGGGCGGCGCAGTATCTGCACTATGCGGCATCGAAAGGTGGCTTGGAGACCTTCACCAAAGGCCTGGGCTTGGAAGTCGCGATGGAAGGTATCCGCGTTGTTGGTCTGCAGCCCGGCGTCATCGATACGGAAATCCACGCCCGCATGGGCCTGCCGGACAGGGTCGCACAATTGGCACCGACCGTCCCCATGGGCCGGGCCGGCACGGCGGAGGAAATGGCCAGGTCGGCCCTGTGGCTGATCAGCGACGCCGCCTCATACATAAATGCCACCACCATCGAAGCTACGGGAGGACGTTAGAGAATGGCCCATAACGACCAGGAACTCGCCGCCGCCATCGAAGCCATTGCCTTGCACGCCGGCGGCGCCATCATGGAAATTTACGCACGCGATTTCGCGGTCGAAACCAAGGCGGACGATTCCCCGGTAACCGAAGCCGATCAGGCGGCGGAGGCGATTATCGTCGCCGCCCTGCGCGCGCTGACCCCGGATATCCCCGTTGTCGCCGAGGAAGAGGTCGCCGCCGGGCATCAACCCGATGTGGGGTCTGGGCCGTTTTGGCTGGTCGACCCCCTTGACGGCACCCGGGAGTTTATCTCACGCAATGGCGATTTCACGGTCAATATCGCCCTGATCCGCGACGGTCTGCCGGTCCTGGGCACGGTGCATGTACCGGCCAGGGACGAAACCTACACCGCCGCCGGTGCCGGGCAGGTTACCCGCAAACGGGGCACGGGCGCAGCGGAGGCGATCAGCGCACGGCCTCCGGGCGGCGATGGTCTGGTCGCCATGGTCAGCCGCTCCCATGCATCACCTGAAACCGACGATTTTCTAACCGGTTTTGACATCAAAGAACGCATCGACGCCGGCAGCAGCCTGAAATTCTGCCGCCTGGCGGAAGGTGTCGCTGATTTGTACCCCAGACTGGGCCGTACCATGGAATGGGATACCGCAGCCGGACACGCGGTTTTGTCATGCGCCGGCGGCAGCGTCTCGCGTCTGGACGGCAGCCCTTTGCGCTATGGCAAGAATGGCTTCGAGAACCCGCATTTCGTCGCCCGAGGCGAAATTAATTAACAAAACGTAGCAAACGTTCACATTCCATTAGCACTATATCTCATAGAATAGCCGTAAGCATAAGGTAGCGCTTCGCACGAAAGGTATTTGCGCGATGACTCTTCAATTCGAGCCTAAGCTGTTTAAAGCGCTGAAACCGTAAACGAGTCAAAGTCCATGCACCGGCGGGTAAAAAATTCTCCAGCCCAAGTCGAATGGGAAGGCAAAATCCCGGATGAGGGCGATAGCGCTGAGCATTCCAGCAGCGAACGGATCGCCGCGATTGATGAAGCCGCGCCGCGCCTATGGGCGCGCGCGGTCAAGCCCGACAGCAACGAATATTTTCTGCGTGAAATTCTCGAAAACTTGTCACAAGGCATTGCGGCCTATGATTCAGAAGGCCGCCTGTTCGCCTGGAACAAGACGATGCAGGAAATATTTGATCTGCCCGATGAATTAATGACGGCGGGTACGACGTGGCAAACCATCATGACTTTTCTGGCGGAGCGGGGCGACTATGGTGAGGGCGACCCAAAGGAATTGCTCGAAGCCCGCATGGCTATCTTGACCGGGGACCATCCCGAAAGCAGCGAGCTGCAATTGCGCGGCGATTCACACTATGAAGTGATTTCACGCCCCCTGCCTGGCGGCGCGTGGTTCGTTTCGTTCTATGATATCAGCGCGCAAAAAACCGCCGAGGCGGAAATGAAGGCCCAGCGGGACGAGCTGGCCCGTTCGAATTTTTTGAAAGACAAGTTGTTTTCCATCGTCGCGCACGACCTGCGAAGTCCATTCAATACGCTTTTGGGCTTTGCCCAGCTGATCGCCGATCATACGGAGCGGGCAACGCGCCAGGAACTGGGCGATTATGCCCGGGAGATTAACCGCAGCGGCAACCGGTTATTGCAGTTGGTGGATAATCTTTTGCGTTGGTCGCGTAACCAAATGGGCGATACGAAATTCATTGCCTCCGACGAGAGCCTGCGCGCCATGATCCAAGGCGTGATCGAGCTTCAACGCAAGGCAGCGGAAGAAAAAGGCATCACGCTAAAAACCAATCTTACGGAAGACTTCGTGACGATTGACCGTGACATGTTTGAATCGCTGCTGCGCAATCTTGTCAGCAACGCCATCAAGTTCACAAAACCCGGCGGCAGCGTGGATGTCGGGGTTAAACCCGTGGACGCTGACCGGGTCGAAATATCCGTCACGGATAACGGCGTCGGCATCGAGAGCGACCGCCTGGACAGTCTGCTCGAATTCACGGTCCAGCAATCAACAAACGGCACGCTGGGCGAACCGGGCACCGGCCTCGGTTTACAAATCTGTAGTGAATTCGCCGCCGCGCATGGCGGCGAAATCCATGTGGAAAGCGATCCCGAGATCGGCTCCACATTCAGCTTTTCAGTACCTAAAGCACAATAACATCGGCATCCGGCGTCTCGGCGTAGAGGCGCCGCACCTCCCCGATACGGTTTTCCAGCACCGCGCGTTGATTGATATAGCCCTTGTCGGTGATTTCATTGGCATCAATGGCCGGCGGTGCCGCCAATAGCAGCAATCGGCTGATGCGCGTGGACGAGGCCGGATTGGCATCGTTATACGCCCCCAGACCATCGCGGATATGCCGGCGCACCGCCTCGGACGACAGCACGCCCTCGGCATCCAGATCGCCTTTTCCAGACAAGGACTGACACCCCGCCAGGTTCGGCCAGGCCAGCAGGGAGACAAAGTCGCGGTCATGCCCCGCCACTACGACGTCCTGCAACGCCGGCGCCGCCGCCCCCAACGCGGCCAGGCGCACGCCGCCGCTATTGACCCAGGTGCCCGTGGTCAGTTTGAAATCCTCCGCCACCCGGCCGTCAAAAACCAGGCCCTTGACCGGATTGTCCGGGTCCGCGAATTGCCCGGCATCGCCGATACAGTAAAAACCTTCCATATCGAACGCCTCCGCCGTCAGGTCCGGCCGTTTTAGATAGCCCGGCGTGACATTGGGGCCGCGCACGCGCAGCTCCATCTTGCCGCCATTCGGCACCATCTTGATCTCCGTGCCCGGCACCGGTAAACCGATGACCCCGGCCCGGTCGATGGCCCAATGCACCGATGTCGCCATGGGCGCCGTCTCGGTCGAGCCCCAGGCGGAGACCATGGGCACGGCGCGGCCCTGGGAGAGGACGGAGGCCGCCTCCATCCGCCGCCAAAGATCCTGCGGCAGGGCGGCACCGGCATAAAATATCAAACGCAAATCACGAAAAAAATTGTCCCGCAACGCTGCATCCGCTTCCAGGAAAGGCAGCAGGGCGGCGAAGCCGGCGGGCACGTTGTAATACAGGCTTGGCGAGGCGCGGCGCAGATTATCGGCGGTTATATCAATCAGGCCCGGTGCCGGTTTACCGCCGTCGATATACAGCGTGCCGCCATTGGCCATGGCGTTGTTGAAGACGATGTTGCCGCCAAAAGTATGGTTCCAGGGCAGCCAATCGACCAGCACCGGGGGCTGTTCCATCAGGAATGGCCAGACCTGTTGTAGTTGCTGCATATTGGCGCACAGCATGCCCTGGGTATTGATCACCCCTTTTGGCAGGCCGGTGGAACCGGATGTAAAGAGATACTTCGCGACCGAGCTAGGCCCCTGGTCCGCAAACGCCGTTTCGACCTGTGTGCCCGGATCGCGGGCAAGCAATTCCTGGAATGCCGCGGCCGCGCCATCCAAGACTTCAACCCCGTCCAGATCCAGGCTTTCCAGGGCGCCGGCAAAGGGCGCGACAGTCTCCACATAGATTACTGCCGGGCACACCAGATTAAAGATATGGCGCAGCTTGGCGAAGTCCTGGCTCATCAGGGAATAGGCCGGCGACACCGGTGCCACGGGAATGCCCACCTGCATGGCACCAAGGGTCAACAGCGCCTGTTTCAAGGAATTACCCGACAGGATCATCAACGGCCGCTCCGGGCCCAGACCACGATCCAGCAGCGCCTGGGAAATAGCATCCGCCTGGGCACGGGCAGCGCCAAAGGTCAGCTGACGCCAATCGCCGGCTGCATTTTCGCGGTCGGCTTCACTGTTCCGCTCCGCCAGAAATATCCGCTCCGGCGCCGCCTCGGCCCATCGGCGCAGATAAACCCCCAGCTGAGCCACGCCCGCCTCCAAGGCATGCGGCGAGGAGAGAATGACGCTGCCATCGTCTCGCCGCTCCACATCCAGCTTTGGTTCCAGATAGTTTAGCTCTGGGCTTGGGCTTGGCTCTGGGCTTTTCGGCATGGCTTGCTCCCGCGACGCTGCTCTCAAATGTTTGATTTCCCGTTGAGCGGGATTTTCTTCATTGTTCCCGTATGAGATTAATCCTGCTGTTGATCCTTAGCCACTTGATAATCGCGCCGGTTCTCGCGGGTACGTTATCCGGCCCCGTCAAAGTGATCGATGCGGCGACCATGCGGGTGGGCGAACATCTGGTACGCCTGCACGGCATCGTGGCGCCTCGACCCGGCGATCAATGCCGATTACCCGCCAAGACCATCCCCTGCGGCCATGTCGCCGCCACCGCCCTGATGGACCTGACGGCAGGTGCGGAAGCGATCTGTCAGACCCATGGCGAACCGAACACCGACGGCATTACCCTGGCGACCTGTACCGCCGGCGGCTACGACCTATCGGAAGGCATGATCTACACAGGCTGGGCCCGGCCCAACGATGTAGCGACGGCCCGCTATAGAAAGGTCGAGATCGGGGCACGCAAACGCAAACGCGGTTTGTGGCGCGGCGAATTTCCGGCCAGCGTCAACAAAGCCGCCGTCAGCCGCTGACGCGCACCACCACCTTGCCCATGGCCTGTCCGGATTCCATGCGGGCATGGGCATCGGCGACATTTTCCAGCGCATAGGGCTCGCCGTCCAGCAACGGGCGGATCTGCCCGGCCTCGGCCAGGGCGGTTATCTCGCGCATGATCTGGCCATGCGCCTCGCCACCCTTGCCATGCAGCAAGGGGATCAGCATCAGGACGCCGATGTGGCGCAAACCTTTCAGATGCAGCGGCGTCAGATCCTGGGTCGAATTGGTCTGACAGCTGATCACCGTGCCGCGCAGCTTCGCGGCTTCCCAGGATTTGGGGATATTCTCGCCCCCAACGGTGTCGTAAACGATGTCAAAACCGGCCCCGCCCGTATGGGCCGCGACGTAGTCCTCGACGCTGTTTTCCCGGTAGTTGATGGGAATGGCGCCGAACCCTTTGACCAGCTCGGCTTTCTCCGGGCCGGACACGGTGGCATAGACCTTCGCACCACGGGCGATGGCGATCTGAATGGCGACATGGCCGACCCCGCCCACGCCCGCGTGCACCAGGACCGTCTGGCCCCAACCGACATTGGCGCCTTCCACCAGGCCTTCCCAGGCGGTCAGACAAACCAGGGGCAAGGCCGCGGCCTCGGTCATGGACAGATTGGTCGGCTTCGGCGCCAGATACGCCCCATCGCAGGCCATGAACTCGGCCAGCGCGCCGCCCGTACCCTTGACCCCGCCGGCACAGCCATAGACTTCATGGCCCACCGCAAAGGCGCTGACATCCGCGCCAACCGCCTCCACCACCCCGGCCACATCGCCCTGCAGGACGGCGGGCAGATCGGGGCCCAGGGGCGGGCCAAGCTTGCGGATCTTCCAATCGACCGGATTAACCGAGGTCGCCGCGACCCGAACCAAGACCTGGCCGGGGGTAATCTCTGGAACGGGCAGATCCGCCGCTTCAAAGACCGAAGGTTCGCCGCTTTCGCGGATGATCATTGCTTTCATAACTACATTCCCAGCTGCGCCTTGGCGATGATGGTGTGTTGGATTTCGTTCGAACCGGAATAAATCGAAACCTTGCGGAAATGCAAGTAGGCCGGCATGCAGGCATTGGCATATTCGGCGCCAACAGCGGGCTCGTTCAGGCCGTTCCAGCCGTGTTTCAGGGCCGCGATCTGATAGGGATTGGCGTAATAGCCAATCGCCTCCACCTTCAATTCGGTCAGGCGTTGCTGGATTTCCGTGCTGCGGATTTTAAAGATATTCGCTTCCGCGCCCAGGGCCTTGCCGCCCAACTCGCCATCGCGGGAGAATTTGTCGATGGCGCGCATGTTAAAGGCTTCCAGGGTGCGCAGCTCGATTTCGGCCTCGGTGATACGGCGGGCAAAGGCCGGGTCCTTGTCCAGGGGCTGGCCGCCGGTTTGTTCATCTTCGGCCGCGATCTGCTTCAACTGCCGCAACAAGGCTTTGTGCTGGCCCAGAGAGCCGCCGGACATACGCTCGTGCGCGAGTAGATACTTGCCGATGGACCAGCCCTTGTGGATCTCGCCAACGGTATTCTCCACCGGCACCCGGACATCGGTGTAGTAGACCATGTTGGTCTCGTGCAAGCCGTCCAGCAAAATGATCGGCCGGGTCTCGATACCCGGCGTCTTCATATCAACCAGAATAAAGCTGATGCCTTCCTGCTTCTTGCCGCCCGTCTGGGTACGCGCCAGGACAAAGCACCAATCCGCCCAATGGGCCTTGGTGGTCCAGGTCTTCACACCATTGATCACCCACTCGTCGCCATCGCGCACCGCCATGGTACGCAGCGAGGCAAGGTCGGAGCCGGCCTCGGGCTCGGAATAGCCCTGACACCAGATATGTTCGCCCGAAAGCATGGGGGGCAGGAAACGCGCCTGCTGTTCCTTGCTGCCAAAGCCGATCAGCACCGGGCCGCACATATTAATGCCGAACACCACCAGGCGCGGCGCGCCGGCCAGGGCCAGCTCCTCGTCAAAAATATATTTCTGCGTCAGGCTCCACCCGGGCCCGCCATGTTCCTTTGGCCAGTTTGGCGCAACCCAGCCCTTGTCATACAAAATCCTGTGCCAGGCGACCACGTCTTCGCGCTGCATCTCGATGCCGTTATCGACCTTGTATTTCAACTCGGCCGGCATCGCCGCTGTCAGATAGTTTCGCACCTCGGTCCGGAACGCCGCATCTTCCGCGCTGAAGGTCATATCCATGGCTAGTACCTAATCTTAACAAAGACAAAGACAGGTAAGCCTAGACCACTATGGGAAATTTCTGAAGGGTTGAGAGAACGCTCAGGCCGCGTCGGCCTCGTCGCGGCTGGGCCTCGGCGCGCCGAACAGGAAGCCCTGGCCAAAGTCAAAGCCGTATTCCAGCACTTCGATGACATCGGATTCCTGCTCAATCCGTTCCACCACCAAAGAGATTTCGGAGACCGTGGATTTAGCTTTCAGATTGCGCGGATGGACCCAATTGGCGCCATCCTCCGGCAAGGTCAGCAATAGCGATATGGGTACTTTCATAAAGCGGAAATTGGCCTGGGCCAGGGCTTGAAAGTCAATATCCAGATCTTCGACCTGATCCATGGAAAAGCGGAAACCCAGTTTGCCTAGGGCCGCCAATTGCTCCAATACGGTGTCGGACAGGCCCATGACATCCCGCTGGGCGATCTCGAAAACCAGGCGCGTGGCCAGGGTGGGATTGGACGCCATGAAACCGATAAACTGATCCAGGAATTCCGTATCGTTCAAGGTGTGATCGGAAATATTGACGAAGAAGCTGACATCGCTTTGCCGTTTTTCATTGCGCCGCAGCAATTGCACGCAACGCATCAACAGCAAATTATCGATGGTGCCGATCAGCCCCTGTTTCTTGGCCACATCCAAATATTGCCGGGCCGCGACGATGCGGCCATCCGCGGTTCGAATACGCGAAAACGCCTCGAAATGCTGGGCTCGCCGCTGCGGCAGGCTGACAATTGGCTGGATATAAAGATCGACACGGTTGGATTCCAATGCCTCGCGGATATGGCCGAGGATTTCCGCCTCATCAACGGGCCCTTCATAACTCTGTGGGCTGGCAACATTGGTCAACACATATGGGGCGTCCGCCTCCGCAACCGCATCCGTATCCGCATCCGCCTCGACCTTGCTTTCCTGCGCCTGATTGGCGACTTGGCGCTCTTGCAAGGCCTTGTTGCTGGGCTTGCGCCGGCTCGGCCGCGCCGCCTTGGGCCGCCGCACCGATTCCAGATGACCCAATTGCGATTGCAGCACCTTCATTTCCCGCGCCAACATCTGATTGGCGTCGTCGGCGGCGCTTTCCACCACGTCGCAGAGAACGGCGATCTCCTCGCGGGCACGGACCACATCCGCCATCAGATCGCGGTTGATGTCGCGTAGTTCGTCCACCTCGTCAAACGCTACATCGAGTTGATTGGCCAGGTCGCGCTGTTCCAGGCGGCGGGAGAAGATTTCATGCAGCAGCGCAGCCGCCAGAAAACCGGCGCCCGCGATCAGATAGCAGGTCGTCGGCGCAAGCTGGCTCACCGATTGCGACAGCACAAAACCCGCCGCGGCCGAAACCACGCCATAGGACGCCAAGATGAACAGATGCATTAACACGAAGATGCGATCCCAAAGTTATTCAGGCCGCAGTCTTGCCCACACACGGTTTAATTATGGTTAACGACATCTTGCCGGATTTAGCTCAGTTTCCGGGTCTCCAAATAGATCCGGCGAACCTCCGGGAAATTCTCCCGCAGCTTGGTCTCCAATTCCGCCGTGGCGATTTCCACCTCTTGCGAGATCAGGCCATCGGCGAAATCCAAGTCCGCCGCCAGCAGAATTTCCCTTGGTCCCAGATGCATGGTGCGCACATCCGCTACCCGCACCACCCGGCGGTCGCCATTCAACAAGGCCCGGCAGCCCTCCACCACATGCGGTTCCGCCGCCTCGCCGATCAACAAGGCCTTGCATTCATAGGCCAGAAACAAGGCAACACCGGCCAACAGCAAGCCGATGGCCACCGCCGCCGCGCCATCCATCCAGGGTAGTTGCAACTGCTGGCCCAGAAAGATACCGACCATGGCAATGATCAGTCCCAGAATGGCGGCGCTATCCTCGAACAACACGGTGAACAGAGCCGGATCCTTGCCCCGGCGCACGGCTTCGAAAAAGCCCATATCGCCCTTTTCGCGGAGGAACTGACGCAAGGCGAGAAACCCGGCGCCGCCTTCAAAGACCAGGGAAAAGCCCAAAACCACATAGCTGACCATGGCGTTTTGCACGGGTGTGGGTTGCAAAATGCCATGCATTCCTTCATAAATAGAGAACCCGGCTCCCAGGCCGAATATCAGAATGGCAACCACGAAACTCCAAAAATAGAGTTCCTTGCCATAGCCGAACGGATGCCGAGCATCCGCCGGCAAACCGGCTCTGTACATGCCGTATAATAACAAAGCCTGGTTGCCTGTATCGACAACGCTATGGATCGCCTCCGACAGCATGGCGGAAGAGCCGGTGAAGACCGCCGCGCCAAATTTCGTAACGGCAATCGCCAGATTGCCCGCCAACGCGGCGTATACCGCCATTTTCGAAGAACCACTTGCCATGGTGTGATGCTATACCAACCGGCCTTAAATTAGGGAAGCTAATGCAAGACAGTAGTAACAATTTTCTCGCCTCCGGTCCCGCGGGCGCCCGCGAAACGGTGGAAAACCTGGGCAGTTCCTTGATCCGGGACGTCGCCAATGCGGGCATGGAAATGGACGATGTGGTCGCTCTTTGGTATGGCGAACCCGATGTCCCCACGCCGGAATTCATTTGCCAGGCCGCCACCGCCTCCCTGGCACAGGGCGATACATTTTATACGCCGAATTATGGCATTCCCGAGCTGCGCCAGGCTTTGGGCGATTATATGAGCGCGCTATACAAACGGCCCATCGACAGCGAACGTGTCGCTGTCACCGCGTCGGGCATGAGTGCCACGAACCTGATGCAACAGGTTTTGACCAACCCCGGCGACAATGTGGTTGTCAGCGCCCCGGTCTGGCCCAATCTGATCGAAACCGTCCGCGTGATGGGTGGCGAGCCACGCCTTGCCTGGCTGCAGTTCGGCAATCAGGGCTGGAGCCTGGATCTGGAACAGATGTTCGACATGGTCGACGGCCATACCCGCGCCATCCTGATCAACTCCCCCTCCAACCCCACGGGCTGGGTGATGAGCCGGGCGGAGATGCAGGAGGTTCTGGATTTCTGCCGTGCCCGGGGCATCTGGTTGCTGTCCGACGAGGTCTATGCGCGGATGTATTTCAAAGGCCGCGCCGCGCCGAGTTTTTTGGAAATCGCCGAGCCGGACGACAAATTGGTGGTGGTCAACAGTTTCTCCAAATCCTGGTGCATGACCGGCTGGCGTCTGGGCTGGCTGACCGCGCCGCCCAGCCTGATGCCCACGCTGGAAAAAATGATCGAATTTCACTATTCCTGCCCGGCGCATTTTTCCCAGGTCGCCGCCGTCACCGCCGTGCGCGAGGGCGAGGATTTCGTGACCGAGACCGTGGCCCGCTATAAACAGGCTCGCGATCTGACCATTGACCGCCTCCAGGCCATGCCCAAGGTGCGGGTGCATCGTCCCGACGGCGCCTTTTATGCCTTTTTCGCTGTCGACGGCATGACGGATTCACTGAATACCTGTAAGGAAATTCTGCACCAAACCCATGTTGGATTGGCGCCTGGCGCGGCTTTCGGGCCACGGGGCGAAGGTTTTATCCGGCTTTGTTTCGCCTCCACCCTGGATCGCCTCGACGACGCCATGGACCGTCTGGAGCCCTTCTTGAGTTAAGGTTATGTATCGCTGGACCTCGCCCCCACAATCAGGCAATACCAGGGAAATAGGGACTATTAGGGAGAGCATGCGATGAAAGTGGTGATTACGGGCGGCGGCGGCTTCATTGGCAGAAAACTGGCGCATCGAATTCTGGCATTGGGACAATTGACCGGAGCCTCCGGGCAAAAAGAGGCTATCACCGAAATTATCCTGTTCGATGCGGTGGCCCCGCCCGATGGCGAATTCAGCGATGACCGCGTGCGCGCCGTGGTCGGCGACATCACGGATGCCGGCCTGGTCGCAAACGTTATTGATGCCAACACCAACAGCGTCTTTCATCTGGCCGCCGTGGTCAGCGCCGGGGCCGAGGCGGATTTCGACCTGGGCTATCAGGTCAATCTGGACGGCACCCGCAACGTACTGGAAGCCGCCCGCGCCGCCAACGGCACCCCGCGCGTGGTCTTTGCCTCTTCCCTGGCCGTCTATGGCGGCGACGTGCCCGAGACCGTCGGCGATTTGACCCCAATCACGCCCGAGACATCCTATGGCGCGCAAAAGGTGATGGGCGAATACCTGATCACTGATTTTAGCCGCAAGGGCTATGTCGATGGCCGGGCCATGCGCCTGCCGACCATCGTGGTACGGCCGGGCAAGCCGAACAAGGCGGCATCGGGCTTTGCCTCCGGCATTATTCGCGAGCCTCTGAACGGCGTCGATATGGTCTGTCCGGTGACGCCTGAATCCCGCATGGCCATCATGTCGCCGCGCACCGTGGTCGAATGCTTCATGCATATGCACGAGTTGGATGCCACCAAGCTGGGCGCCAGCCGGGCCATCTTGCTTTCAGGCTTCTCCGTCTCCATGGGGGACACGGCGGCGGCGGTGAATAATCTGGACACCAACCGCACGCGCGGCAAAATCACCTTCGAGGTTGACCCCGCGACCCAGGCCATCGTTGACGGCTGGCCCAAGACAACTTTTTCCGACAAGGCTGGCGCCCTGGGTTTTCCCAGCGATGACAATATCGCCGACGTCATCAACGCCTACATCGAAGACGAATTGGATTAGAGGAATAGAACATGAGTGGACGTCTGGCCGGAAAACGGGCCTTCATCACTGCCGCCGCCCAAGGCATCGGCCGGGCCACCGCCGAGACCTTTTTGCGCGAAGGCGCCCAGGTCATCGCCACGGATATCAACATGGATATCTTGAGTGAATTGGATGGCCAATCAGGAGCTGGGGGTGATGTCATCACCCAGCAGCTGGACGCCCGCGACGGTGCCGCGATCCAGGCGGCGGCGGAACGTCACGGCGCCGTGGATATCCTGTTCAACTGCGCCGGCTACGTGCACAACGGCACATTGTTGGAGGCCACGGAAGAGGATTGGGATTTCGCCTTCGATCTGAACGTGAAATCCATGTTCCGGGTCAGCAGGGCTTTCCTGCCCGCCATGCTGGAAAACGGCGGTGGCAGCATCGTCAACACGTCCTCGGTCGCCTCCGCCATGAAGGGCATTCCCAGCCGCTGCATCTATAGCGCCTCGAAAGCCGCCGTCACCGGCCTGACCAAATCCATCGCCGCCGATTATGTGGGCCAGGGCGTCCGTTGCAACGCCATCGCACCGGGCACCGTCGACACGCCCTCCCTGGGTGACCGCATCAATGCGGCCGAGGACCCGGTACAGCAGCGCAAGGATTTCATCGCCCGCCAGCCTATGGGCCGCCTGGGCACGGCGCAGGAAGTCGCCAATCTGGTACTGTTCCTAGCGTCCGACGACAGCGCCTTTTGCACCGGGCAGGTCTATACCATCGATGGCGGCGTGGTGATGTAGGGCGGCTATCGTCTGGGCGCGGGAATGTCGACCAGTTCATATGATGTGGATTGGTAAAGATCATTGATCCAATTGCCGATGAACACGTTGGCATGGGCCCGCCAATGATTGATTGGTGCCTGGGTCGGGTCGTCGCCGGGAAAATAATGGGCCGGTAATTGGATATCCCCACCGGCGGCGGCGTCACGATGATATTCATCCGCCAGTGTATAGGTATCGTATTCCAGGTGATTGAACATATAGATCTGCCGCCGCGCCTCGTCCCGGATCAGGCATAGGCCGGCCTCGTCCGACTCCAGCAGGATGGTTAAGCCCGCATCTTCCGGCAAATCCTCGCGCCGCACCTCCGTATGACGGCTGACCGGTACCGCGATCTGGTCATCAAACCCACGCAGCAAGCCGTCGTGCCCACCACACACATTATGGGGGAAGACGCCGAACAGTTTTCGCGGCAATTCGTACTTCGGCACGCCATGGAAATGCTGCAACGCCGCCTGCCCGCCCCAGCAGATATTATAGGTCTCCTGCACGTTGGTTTGTGACCAATCAAAGATTTGCGTCAGCTCCGGCCAGTAGGCGACGTCGTGAAAGGGCAGGGTCTCGATCGGCGCGCCGGTAACGATCAGGCCATCAAACTTGCGCGCGCGGACGTCTTCCCAGGGGCGATAAAAGGCCAACATATGTTCGGCAGAGGTATTCTTGGGCGCATAGCTGGATGTGGTTACCAGGGTCAGTTCGATCTGCAACGGCGTCGCACCGAGCAACCGGGCGATCTGGGTTTCGGTGGTGATCTTTTCCGGCATCAGGTTCAGCAGCGCAATCTCCAACGGACGGACGTCCTGACGCACGGCGGCACGCTCGGTAATCAGCAGAACGCCTTCGCTTTCCAGTGTCCTGCGCGCCGGCAAATTGTCCGGAACCTTGATCGGCATTTGTTCGAATTTCCCTTTAGCTGTTCTTGGTAGTTGGTCTTGGTAGTTGGTCTTGGCAACCGTTCTTGCCGCCGGCCGGCTATACCGTGAGGTTTTCCAATACGGCGCCATCGGGCGCAAAACAGGTTGCCTGCAGGGGCCCAGCTGGGCTGGAGGCGGCATCAATGCTGATCCCATGCGCCCCGGTCCATGGCCCCTTATGGTCCGCATCAAAGCCACGGATGACAAAACTGAAACCTTCGAACGGGGCGCTCATACCATCGAACCCGGCGGCATTCCACCAAAAGGCGTCGTTCTGCTTTTCCAACGGTTTGTTCGGATCGATACCGGCGCTGACGAACAGCAGCCTGCCATCCGAAGTCGGTGCGGCGGACGCCAGACTATGGAGAAATTCGTAGTGACCGGAATGGCTTTGAAAGTTCTCCCGCAATTCCGTTGTCCAACGGGTCGTGACGACCACGCCGGCGCGGAATTTTGACGACGCCTCGGCCGGATCGCCGCCATAGTCACGCAAGGTCGCCTCGATCCCGTGGTTCATCATCCATTGAAAGGTCTCGATCGGCCGCATGGCCCATTGAATCTCCAACAGCTTGACCCACATTTCCTCTTGCGCGCCACGCAAATGGGCCACCTGAACACCATCCAGATCGCCGCGAAAACGCAGCAATTCATCCACTGTTTCGGCAACGGCGTCGCCATGGCCCATATAGTTGCCAAGATAGACCAGGCAATCGCCAGCTTGCAGCCGCGCCTGCAATTCGCCATGCAGGCTGCGCAACGCAGCCGCCTGTCCCAGAATTGCCGGGACGGCCCAGATGCGTTGTGTGACGTTCAAGGTGATCAGCATGGTAATGGTCTATCCGATAAGATGTTCCCTACCTTATAGGGCTTGGATATGAGATATCCAGCCCACCGGCGGGCGTAATGGTATAAAATCGACACAAAACGGGGAGAGGGAATATGACGGATTTACAATTTGGCGTGGTCGGCTGTGCCGGGCGCATGGGTATCAACCTGTTGCGGCAAATCGCGGCGACGGAGGGCTGCGCCATCGCCGGCGGCTCCGAACGGCTGGGGCATGACGATCTGGGCCGGGACCTGGGCGAGTTGGCCGGACTGGATAAGCTGGGTCTGATGGTGGAGGCGGACCCTCGGGCCATGTTCGAACGCGCCGCCGTGGTGCTGGATTTCACCATACCCGCCGCCACTGTCACCCATGCCGCCCTAGCGGTGGAAACCAAAACCAATCTGGTCATCGGCACCACCGGCATGACGGCGGAGGATGATGCGGAAATCAACCAGGCGGCGGAGACAATCGCCATCATGCGCGAAGGCAATATGAGCCTGGGCGTCAACGTGCTGGCCTTGGTCGCCAAGCAGGTGGCCGGCTTGCTGGATGAAGACTTCGATATCGAGGTGGTTGAGATGCACCACCGCTACAAGGTCGACGCACCCTCGGGTACGGCACTGTTATTGGGCAAGGCGGCGGCGGCGGGCCGGGGGGTGGACCATGAGGCGGTCGCCATCGGCGGCCGCCACGGTATCACCGGAGAGCGGCGGCGAGGCGATATCGGCTATGCCGCCCTGCGGGGAGGTAACGTCGCAGGTGAGCACACGGTGATCTTCGCCGCCGATGACGAACGGGTCGAACTAAGCCACAAGGCGACGGATCGGGCGATCTTTGCCCGTGGCGGCGTCCGTGCCGCCCGCTGGCTGGCCGACAAGGAAAACGGCCTCTACGGCATGGCCGATGTCCTGGGACTCTAAGCTAGCCGCCCGTCAGACGGCGAAGCGCGAGGCTGAGCGCATCAGCAAACGAGTGCCGCTCGCCGGGCGCCAGGAAGCGTCCCAAACGGACATGTTCGCCATGCGAGGAGACAACGACGCTGCCCTGCCCTTCCATGATGGAGGGATCATCGACCACATCGACCGGATCGGGATCATCAAGTTCCAGGCGGACCCGCGCCCAGTAGGGCTGAAACGACCAATGCTTGCGCTGGCCGCTTGGCTGGATCCGGTCAACGGTCAATTCAGCCTCCGACAGCCGCACCGTTTCGCGCAAACGGCCGGCACGGTAGCTGAGCCGAAACGCCAGATAGATCGCGGCCACGTCCAAGCCCAGAAAGCCGATGACCGGCCAGGCGTCGGCGAAGAAAAACGCCAGCCCCATTGCCAGACAGACAAACCCGATCGCCGCCATCAATATGCGAAAGCCCCTTGGGCTCAAGCTGCGGTTTGGCCGCAGCTCGGCATTGAACAGCAGTGCAGGCTCCCCATGCAGTCTCTCAGTCCCCATAAGAAACAGTTTAGAACATGAAAAAGGTAGATATCGAGACTTTCTTTTCCCGCCTGCAAGCCGCCGACCCGGAGCCAAAGGGCGAATTGAACTATGGCAACAACTACACTCTGCTGGTCGCCGTGGTGCTATCCGCCCAGGCCACGGACGTGGGCGTCAACAAAGCCACCAAAGCATTGTTCGAAGCGGTCGATAATCCCGCCGCCATGCTGGCCTTGGGCGAAGCCAAGCTGAAGCAGCACATCCGCACCATCGGGCTGTTCAACACCAAGGCCAAGAATGTCATCGCCCTCAGCCGTCGCCTGTTGGATGTTTACGGCGGCCAGGTCCCGGAAAGCCGGGAAGAACTGGAAAGCCTGCCTGGCGTGGGACGCAAGACCGCTAACGTGGTCTGCAACATCGCCTTTGGCCAACCCACCATCGCGGTGGATACGCACCTCTTCCGCCTGGGCAACCGCACCGGCCTGGCGCCCGGCAAAACCCCGCTGGAGGTCGAGCGTAAGTTGGAAAAACGGGTGCCCAAGGCGTATCTGCAACACGCCCACCATTGGCTGATCCTGCATGGCCGCTATATCTGCAAGGCGCGCAAGCCTGATTGCCCGGCCTGTATCGTCAGGGACGTTTGCGGCTACAAGGCCAAGACCACGGTTTAAGTTCGCCCAGCGACAGCCTGCTAGGCCTTTCGGAAGGCCCATTTGATGACGTTGCCATCCACCTTGGTGGTTGTGGAAAGAACGATCTGCTGAGCGCGGCGGATGGGCCCGCTTTGCCCCAGATAGACGGATCCTTGCATGGAAATTTCGGCGCCACTGGCGCGAAACCGCCAGCCCTGGCCACCCTTCAGGCGCAACAGAATGGCCGAGCCGCCCTGAACGGCAGAGGCCCTTACATCAGGGTGCAGGTGAAACCGCACGGCAACGGCGCGGCCCGCGACCTCGTCAGACGGGCCGGACGGGCCGCCCGCATGGGTCGAGCCGCCTGTATCCAACCGGTCTTCGCCGCGAATATCCTCGCCGGAGGCATCCAGATACAGGCGTCGGCGGTGTATCACCCCAAACCGCTGGCGGTAACCATCATGATGCAGTTCCAACCAGGCATTGCCCAGATCGTCCTCGTGCCGCCGGCAATGCAGGCGCGCGGGTTCAGGTCCGAAATCGCCCGTAGCTGAAATGGGCCAGGCGTTGGCATTCTCCAAATGCAATGTCGAATGCGCAGCGGTCCCCCGGGCGGCCTCGCGCCATTCGGCACTGCGCCGGCGCCCGCTGCCACAGTTAACCACCAAGCGCTGCTTGCCGATGGAAAGTTCGAACGCGGTACCGCCTGCATGGGCCTGCCGACCCCATGCGCCGGCCGGCGGCGCGCCCGTGTCGGCCAGAAGGACGACGCTGCCGGCGGCCAGCCGCTGAAATCCCGATTGCGCCGCACTGAGCACGGCCTTGCCCTTGACCCGTGCCTGAGACAAGGTGATGTCCACGACGTCACGGCTTTCCTCGACACCGCCATTGAACAATGCCAAACCGCCATCACCGTGGCGCAACCCGCGCAACATGGGCGCCATACGGTCGATTTTGCCTTGCAGCCAATCGGGAACCTCGCGTTCGGAAGCGCCCAGTGCTTCGCGAAGGCCGATTAAATGCCTTAGCGCGGCCATGAGGTCGGACGGCGCACGGCTGTTGTAGCCGCCATCCGCCATGGTTTGACGCGCCATCAGGCTTTCCAGTTGCTGCAAGGCCTTCTCTACGGCGTTGTCTTCATCTGGCAGGGCCATGCCGCCATATACCAGGCCCAGCAGCGCCAATAGCTCTTCGCCACCGCTTGGTGCGTCGCCACAGGTACGCTGCAAATGCTGCCATTGTACCGCAACAGAGCCCAGATAAGCCGTGGTGAATTCCACGTCCGCGCCTTGCAACAGAAAATGCCCATGATCCAGCCACGCCACCAAACGTTGCCCGAGCACGCCCGGCGACCAAGTCAGGGGATCAATGTCGTCACAAAGGTCTATCCATGAGCGCACCAGCCGCCGCGCGTAGGCCAGTGCCGTTTCGCCGCCCGATGCCTCGAAATGGCGGAGCCATGCGAAACCGTGCAACGCGGCCAACCATTCGGCATCATCGGGGCGCAGCCGCCATGGCGGCTGATTAGGGGCGCTGGCCTCGCGCCCGACGAAACGATAGCGCCCTTGAAACAATTCATCTGCTACTTTCGCGTCGCCCGGCCATGGGTCGCGGGGTAGGAAAGCCAGCTGTTCGATCTGCCGCCGTTCCAGCGTCCGGCGATACAGGCGGGTTCGGTAACCTGCATTTTTCAGCTTCGCCCAACTATCATTCATGATGTCGCGCTATTCCCGGCGCTAATTCGGCGTTGCCCGAAGCGCCTTGATATTGGCCGCGTATTTTTCAACGCCGCCGGTGAAGGTCGCGGAACCCGCGACCAGCACATCGGCGCCCGCGGCAACAACGGTCGCCGCATTCTCGACATTGACGCCACCATCCACCTGCAGGTCAATGGTATCCCCCGTCGCATCGATAAGAGCCCGCAACTGGCGCACTTTCTCCAACTGCCCCGAAATAAAGGATTGCCCGCCAAAGCCTGGATTAACGCTCATGACCAGGACAAGATCCAGATCTTCCAACAATGGCTCCACCGCCGCGATCGGCGTGCCGGGGTTCAAGGCCAGACCGGCGCGCGCGCCCTGATCCTTGATCAACTGAATGGTGCGGTGCAAATGGGCCCCGGCCTCGGCATGAATTGTGACGATGTCGGCGCCGGCAGCGATAAAATCCGGGATATAAGGATCCACCGGGCTGATCATCAGATGCACATCAAACGGCAATTCGCTGTGCGGGCGCAAGGCGGCGACCACCGCTGGGCCAATGGTCAAATTCGGCACGAAATGGCCGTCCATGACATCGATATGGATATAGTCGGCGCCAGCCGCCGTGACCGCCCGGACTTCCTCGCCCAGGGCGGCGAAATCGGCGGACAATATTGAAGGTGCGATACGGGTTTTTTGTTGCATGCCGGAGAGGTAGCAGTTTGCCATGCTGGCCGCAAGCCAATGAAAGACACCTTTGGGTTCAATCGCCCCGCAGCAGGCGGCAGGCATAAAACCCGTCCATTCCGCCTTCATAATGAGGCAGCGTACGCACGTCGCCTTGCAGGGTGATCAGCATATCGAGGCCAAACAGTTCCGCCGCCTTGACCGGCAGCCGGCTAACCGGTGCACCGGATGCCAGCAAGGCCTCTATCCGCGCCTCGCCCTCTTCTGGTTGCAAGGAACAGGTGCAGAAAACCAAGATTCCGCCCGGCGCCAGCATCTTTATCGCCGCCTGCAACATCTTGTCCTGCAGGTCCGCCGCGGCCGCCACATCCTTGGCAGTACGTAGATGCCAAATATCAGGGTGCCGGCGTATGGTTCCCGTCGCGCTGCATGGCGCATCTAGCAATATGAAATCAAAAGGTTTCGCCGGCCGCCACTTCAAGACGTCGGCAACCATGGTCTCTGCCTGCAAGCCCAGACGTTCCAGGTTGTCATGCAGCAACGCCATTCGTTTTGGCGCGCTGTCGATCGCCGTTACCCGCGCACCCAACGCCGCCAATTGAGCGGTCTTGCCGCCCGGTGCCGCGCAAAGCTCCAGCACCTCCCGCCCCTCCACCTGGCCCATTAGGGCCACCGGCAGCGTGGCGGCGGTATCCTGGACCCACCACGCCCCCTCAGTAAAACCAGGCAATGCCTGAATTATGCCGCCGCCCTCGCGTCGCAGGCTGCCGGTCGCCAGGATCTCTCCCTGCAATGTCTCCGTCCAATCTTCAGGCTTTGCCTTGAACGTCAGATCCAGGGGCGGTTCCAACAGCATGCCTGCGACCATTTCTTCCGTCGTTTCTTCACCGTAAGCAGCCGTCCAGGATCGCCAAAGCCATGCCGGGCAATTCAAACGCACTTCGTCCTGCGTCGCCAAAATTGCCCCTGCTTCACGGGTCAGCCGCCGGGAGACCGCATTGACCAGACCGCTCAGATGCCTCTGCCGCGAGCCCATCAAACGAACGGCACCGTCAACGACGGCATGCGCTGGCGTGCCAAGAAACATTGTCTGTGCACCGGCGAGGCGAAGCGCGTTGCGGGCCGGTTTCGCCGCCCGGTTCAATGGTTTGTCCAGGCAACGGTCGATGGCGTCATCGATCTGACCCAGCCGGCGCAAAACGGTCACCGTGAGCAGCCGGGCAAAGGCACGGTCCCGAGGTGCCAGTTTGGCCATGCGTCCGCCGCCCTCCTGCTCGTCGACCAGTGCCTCGTCCAGCATTTGACCACGGTCCAGAATTCGGCCCAGAAGCCGCATGGCGGCGGAGCGCGATCGATGCCCGGTATCACTCATGATCATTCATTCATTTTCATCCCATCTACTACCCGAAAGGTGTGTAACATAGTCCGACGCACCATGTGGGAGACAGATTTGATGCCGACGAAAACACCCGATCCAAAACAGCCCGAGCAAAGCAACGTTGAGCAGCCATCGGGCGAAGGCAAACAAAAACCGGTGAAGGAAGTCGGCGGCCCCAAGGGACTTGAGCCCACGCGCTATGGTGATTGGGAGCGCAAGGGCATTGTTTCAGATTTCTAGCGTGCTTCCGGGCAGTTCTGGCACCATTACATCTTCATTAGCTATTTTTCGCCAATTATGGGGCGCGGCGGTCGCAAAGCTGCCGCGAAAGCCCTATACAGGGCAAACGAGCTATCCTCCAACGGTGGAGATACCCCATGAGCCAAAATTCGGCCGATACGGCCAACGATCTGAACCTGCTGTCCGACCTTGTCGACAAGGCGAAGCGCGCCGGTGCGGATGCCGCCGACGCGGTTTTATTCGAATCCGTCTCGCTTGAAGTCAGCTACCGCCTTGGCGCCCGCGAGGACTTGGAGCGCTCGGAAAGTAAGGACCTGGGCCTGCGGATATTTTTCGGCAAGAAACAAGCCATCGTCTCCTCCACCGACATGACGCCGGCCAGCCTGGATGAATTGCTTGAACGAGGCCTGGCGATGGCGGCGGCGATGCCGGAAGATCCTTATTGCGGCCTGGCGGATACGGATCGTTTGTGCACGGACATTCCCGACCTGGACCTGAATGACCCAGGCGAGCCGACACCCGAGGCGCTGTACGAGATGGCGGCGGAGGCCGAGACAGCGGCCCTGGCCGTGGCAGGCGTCAGCAATTCCGAAAGCGCGGGCGCCGGCTGGGGCCGCAACCGCATTGCCCTGGTCACCTCGAACGGTTTTTCGGGTGGCTATGCCACGTCATCCCATTCGCTTTTCGCGTCCGTCATCGCCGGCGAAGGCACGGGAATGGAACGTGATTACGATTTTACCTCCGCCCGGCATGGCGGCGACCTGGACAAACCGGCGGCCATCGGCACCTCCGCCGGCCAGCGGGCGGTGCGGCGTCTGAACCCGCGCAAGGTTGAAAGCCAGCAGATCCCGGTGATTTTCGACCCCCGCGTGTCGAATTCCATGCTGGGCCATTTTGTTGGCGCCATCAGCGGTACTTCAGTGGCGCGCGGCACATCGTTTTTGAAGGATAGCCTGGGCAAACAGATCTTTGCCCCCGGCATTACAATCGTTGACGATCCCCATCGGCCAAGAGGCCTGGCGTCGAAGCCATTTGATGGCGAAGGCGTGGCCAACCGGCGATGGCTGCTGGCGGAGAATGGCGAATTGGCGACATGGATCATGGATTCCGCGTCCGCCCGGCAATTGGGCCTGGCGAGCACCGGACATGCCAGCCGCGGAACCTCCGGACCACCAGCGCCAAGCACGACAAATCTTTATATGCAGCCCGGCGCCTGCAGCCGCGATGAGCTGTTGGCGGATATTGCATCGGGGCTGTATATCACCGAATTGATCGGCTTCGGCGTCAATGGCGTGACCGGTGATTACAGCCGTGGCGCCGCCGGGTTCTGGATCGACAAGGGCGAGCTGACCCACCCGGTATCGGAGCTGACGATTGCCGGTAATCTGAAGGACATGTTCTTGAACATTACCCCGGCCAATGATCTGACCTTTCGCTACGGCAACAATGCCCCAACCCTGCGCATTGATGGATTGATGGTGGCGGGAACGTGAACCAGTTGGAGCAAGATCATGCGTTGCTGTTGGAAACGGTACGCGAGGGCGGCGCCCTGGCGCTTAGCTATTTTCATGACGGTGTGAAGCATTGGACAAAGGGCCCTGACGACCCGGTGTCCGAGGCTGATCACGCGGTGGATGATCTGTTGCGCGATAAACTCTGCAACGCCCAGCCAACATACGGCTGGCTGTCGGAGGAGACCGATGACGACCCCGCGCGGCTGGAATGCAGCAGTGTCTGGGTGGTGGACCCCATCGACGGCACCCGCGCCTTTATCGAGCAACGCGAGGAATTCACCGTTTGCGCCGCCCTGGTGCGGGATGGGCGGCCCGTGGCGGGCGCGGTCTATAATCCCGCGACAGAGGAATTTTACGAGGCAATCCTGGGCGGCGGCGCCCGCCTGAACGGCAAGCCCATTAAGGTCACCGCAAAGTCTGATTTCGAGGGTTCGCGCCTGTTGACCGGCCGGTATATGTTCCAGCAGTCTGCGGTCAAGGACAAGCCGCGCGACATAACGCTGCACATGGTCAATTCAATCGCCTACCGGATGTGTCTGGTGGCCGATGGACGATATGATGCCTGCATCTCGTTATCCGGCAAATGCGATTGGGATATCGCGGCGGCTGAATTGATTTTAGCGGAGGCCGGCGGCGTCAACTCCAATTCCCACGGCGAAGCTTTCCGCTACAACCAGTCCGATACGCTGCATAAATCGGTTATCGGTGCGGGACCGGCGTTGCACGCCCATATTCTGACATTTCTGGAAACCATAAAGCGGCCACCCGGATCAAAATGGTAACAGCGCCGGCAACCCGGCAGCAACGGCGCGTCCTTGGCGCATCCTGCAGCACCCATTTTGTCCATGATGGTTTTACCGATCTCGTCACCTTGCTATTGCCTCTTTGGCAGGCGGAATTTGGCCTCAGCCTGACCCAGGTCGGGGCCATATCCTCGACCTATTCCGGCGCCATGACCATTGGTCAGCTGCCCGCCGGGCTAGCCTCGGAACGTTGGGGGGAGCGGCGGATCCTGGTGCTGGGCATGGCCTTGGCGGGTTTCGGGTTTTGCCTTTTGGGCTTTGCCGGCAGTGCTCTGGGACTGGCAGCGGCACTTGCCCTGGCCGGCCTGGGCGGCAGCACGCAACATCCGCTGAATTCCACCATCGTCGCCAGAGCCTATGAAGACGGCCCCCGGCGCGCCGCCTTGGGCATCTACAATTTCTCCGGCGATCTGGGCAAAATGGCGGTTCCCGGCTTGGCGGCCCTGGCCCTGGTCAGTCTTGATTGGCGCGTCGTTACAACCGGCTATGGCGCTATTGGCATCGTTGCCGCCATGGGAATTCTGATCCTGCTGCGCATTCTGGCAGCGGGCGGCCGCCCCAGCGCCCAGTTGCCAACGTCAACGGACGATGTCCCGGCGCTGAAACTAGGCGATTGGGGTATTCGCCAGCGGCGTGGGTTTGTTTTGCTCTCGGCGACTTCGATGATAGACGGGGCCTGCCGGGCCGCTTTCATGACCTTTCTGCCGTTCCTGCTGATCGGCAAGGGCGCGGATATTCAAACCGTTGGCTTTGCCCTGGTTCTGGTTTTCGCGGGCGGCGCCGCGGGCAAGCTGGTTTGCGGCCTGATCGCCGAACGCCTGGGCATTGTCCGCACGGCGGTGTTGACGGAGCTGGCCACCGGGGCCGGCATATTGTTGTTGTTGCCCCTGTCCCTGACCGCGGACCTGATCCTGCTGCCTCTCGTGGGCCTGGCCTTGAACGGCACATCTTCGGTACTCTATGCCTCTGTCGCCGAATTCGTCGCACCGGAACGTCATGGCCGAGGCTTTGGCCTGTTCATGACCCTGACCATTGGCGCCTGGGCGATCTCGCCCACAATTTTCGGCGTGTTGAGCGATCTGAACGGCGTGCCCCATACCTTGGCTATTGTCGGCATTTTTGCATTGACCACCGTTCCCCTGGCCCTGGCTTTGTCCGGTCCGTTGGCAGCGGTTAGTGATAGTCGATCCGGGTAACATACTTCCCATCGTCATGGGCATCCCAGTACATCTGGCGTAAACGCAGGGCCAAGGGCCCGGGACTGCCGTCGCCGATAGGTTTGCCGTCCAGCTTGCTTACGGGGATGACGCCGCCAGCGGTGGAGGAGATAAAAATCTCGTCCGCGGCGCGCAATTCGGCTTCCGTCAAAATGCCCACATCAACTTTGACATTCAAGGATTGCGCCAGTTCGATCACCGTCTTGCGGGTAATGCCCAACAATACGCCGCTGTCCGGCGTCACCAGACGGCCGCCGATAGCGGCAAATATATTGAAGCCGGGGCCCTCCGTGATATTGCCCTGGCCGTCGGTCAGCACGGGCGTTTCGGCGCCACGGTCATAGGCTTCGAACAGGCCCTGAACCATATCGCCCCAGTGAAAATTCTTCACCGTCGGGTCCACTGAATCCGGCGAGATGCGCGGTATGCTGCTGACAGTGAGATGCATCCCCAGTTCTTGTTTTTCCGGTGGCGTGATCCAGACATAGGGTATGGCGAACGCATAAAATTGATTTTCACAGGTTCGCGGATCGCGCTGGCCCTTTGGCGGCGTGCCACGGGTCAGGATCAATTTGACGTAAGCCTCCCGGATGCCGGAGCGGCTGACACATTCCGCCAGAATTGCCGCCATTTCCACCCGGTCATAAGGCGACTGCATATGCAGTTTTTCGATGCCGCGAAAAAAGCGGTCCAAATGATCCTGCAGGCGGAAAAAGCCGCCGCCCCATACAGCGACCACGTCATAGGTCACGTCAGAATGCAGAAAACCCCAATCGGTTATGGGTATCCGGGCCTCGTCGATGGGCACATAGTCGCCGGCAATAAAGGCGGCGCCATCGGCGAATGGATTATCGGTCTTCGATACGGTTTCGGCCTGGCTCATCACATCCTCCTGATCCATATGCGGTTGTCGTGAAAAGCGGCGCCGCCGACGGGGGCCACCGGATCGGCGCCGGTCAACACATTGATGCCCTTGCCGCCCGCGAACGCCGCGTTCGGCCAGATGCTTTCGACCACAACCACGCCCCGCTGCACGCCATCGAAGATTTCGACGGCAATGGGCAACTCGCCACGGTCATTGCCCAATTGCACCACATCATCGTTGCCAACGCCAAGATCCGCCGCGTCATCGGGATGGATCATCACCGTCGGCTTGCCTTCCCGGGCGATCGAGGTCGGCGTCTCGGTGAAAGACGAATTCAAATAACTTCGCGCCGGCGCCGTCACCAAACGGTACGGCATGGTCTCGGTCGCTTCCTCGATCACCGGCCAATGGTCGGGCAGCTCCGGCATTCGGTCAATCAAGTCCCCGGAAGCGAAGCCATGGGGCAGAACCTCTTGCCATTTTGGCGCAAAGCGGAACTTGCCGTCAGGGTGCGCGAAACCATTAATGTAATGCGCCTCGGCGAACTCTGGCTGACAATCGATCCAGCGATTTTGCCGCAAACTCTCCACATCGCCCCAGCCTGATGCCTTTAGTGTCGCATTGATCAATTCCAGCGGCGTCATCTCGAAGCCGGGATGCGCCGCCCCCAGCCGTTTGGCCAGGCCATTGATCACTTCGTGGTTGGAGCGGCATTCTCCCGGCGCCTCGACCATTTTTGGGCCCAGGGTGATATATTGGTGTCCGCCGCCCTGATAGACGTCATCATGTTCGAGGAACATGGTCGCGGGCAGGACAATGTCCGCCATCTGTGCGGTTTCCGTCATGAATTGTTCGTGCACGCAGGTGAACAGATCGTCGCGGGCGAAGCCTTGGCGGACCAAATTATGCTCTGGCGCCACGCGCATGGGGTTGGTGTTCTGTATGAACAGAGCCGTGACGGGCGGGCCATCGCCCAGGGCATCCCGGTCACCGGTCAGCACCGGGCCGATGCGCGATTGATCCAGTATGCGAACCGCGGGATCCAGCACATCAAGTCCTTCGACCAGCGTCTTATCCCAATGATAGATGGCGCCATTGTTGTGGAAAGCGCCGCCGCCTTCTTCCAGCCACGACCCGGTGACGGCGGCGATGCAGGATGCCGCGTGCATGTTGACGACGCCGTTGCGTTGCCGTGAAAAGCCATAGCCAAGGCGAAAAAAAGTTTTCGGCGTCTCGCCCACCAATTTGGCGAAAGCCTCGATATCGGCGACGGGAACGCCCGTGATGGCCTCGGCCCAGGCCGGTGTCTTGTCGCGCAAATGCGCCTCCAACGCGGCCGGGCAGTCGGTGTATTTCTCCAGATATTCGCGGTTCGCCAGGCCATCGCGGAACAGCACGTGCATCACCGCGCAGGCAAGGGCGCCATCGGTGCCGGGACGGACGCAGAGGAACAGGTCCGCCTTTTCCGCCGTACCGTTGCGGTAGGTGTCGATATGAACGATTTTCGCGCCTGCCCTACGGGCGGAGGTGGCGTGGGTCATCACGTTGATCTGGGTGTTGACCGGGTTGGTTCCCCAGATGACCAGGCAATCGGCCTTGGCCATTTCGCGCGGATCGGCGCCGGCCAGACGTCCGGTGCCGGCGATGAAGCCATTCCAGGCCGAGGTCACGCAAATGGTGGCGTACATGCCGGAATATTTCTTGGCGTGGCGCAGGCGGTGAATACCATCGCGCATCACCATGCCCATGGTGCCGGCATAAAAATAGGGCCAGACCGTTTCGGCGCCATGTTTTTGCTCTGCCTGGAGCAACGCCTCCGCCACCTCGTCCAGGGCCTCGTCCCAGCCAATGGGCGCAAATTCACCTGAACCTTTAGCGCCAACGCGGCGTAACGGTTGTGTCAGGCGGTCCGGATGATGGATACGCTCGGCATAGCGGGCGACCTTGCCGCAAATCACGCCGGCGGTATAGCCGTTGTCCCTGGCGCCGCGCACCCGGCCAATGGTCCAGGCGTCCAGCTTCTCGACCTCCAAAGCGCAGGTCGATGGACAGTCGTGGGGACAGGCGCTGTAACAAATTTCCGGCTTGGCATTCATCTTTGCTTACTCCTATCCCGATGGTGATCAGAACAATACCACATCAAACTATCCTGGGGAGCGGGCTTGTGCCCGGCGCGCCAGTATTATCAGGCCGATGCCCACCAGGGCGGTACCGGCAGCGAGATCCCAGGTCAAGGCATCGCCCAACAGCAGCGCGCTGAGGAGAACCCCGGATATTGGCGAGATGAAGCCAAAGCTGATCATCACCGACGGGCTGTAGCGCTTCAACAGCCAAGTATTAACCATAAAGCCGAGGCCGGCGATCACCACGCCCTGATAGGCCAGAGCGCCAATCGGCAGCCAGCCAACCTGGCCCCAATTTATCTCTTCCCACATGACCGCGCCGGCGGCAAATACTCCCAAAGACAACAGCATCATCCAAAAAACCAGCCGCGTCGGCTCTATATTGCTGACCAGGCGCGCGGTCCAGACCATGCGTGCGCCCAACAAAACAGTGCTCGCCAGGATAATCAGATCACCGAAATCAGCGCTGGAAAATTCCTGCGGAATTCGCCCGCCCGTCAATACCACGCCGACACCAAGAAATGCGGTCAACAAGCCCGCCACCTTACCCGGCGTCAAACGATCGCCGGCGATCATGAAGTGCGCGAACAGTCCCGCGAACAGCGGAAAGGTCGCCGTCATCACGGCAGCCGAGGCACCGCTAGTCAGGTTGATGCCCAGGTTCATCATGGAAATCTGCACCGTGAAAATCAACGCCACGGTACAGAGGCCCCGCCATTCCCGCCGCTCCGGCCAAAGACGAATTTTGTTGATGTAGGCCCAGCCAGCTATACATAATGCCCCGATGGCGAAGCGTATGAAGGCGCTCCACAACGGTGGGAAAGCGACCAAACCAAGCTTCACGGCGACTGGATTGCCGCCCCAGAGGGTGTGGATGACGAGCGCCGAGGCAATTGCCATCAGCGGAATTTGCATCGTGTTATTTTCCTGACAAAAGATGAAGGATCGAATGTGCCGCCGAAGCGTGGGCGCCGATAGGTGCACTAAGAATAGATTTTTTATTGCTTGTATACTGATTTGTTTACCATTTTCGGGTGCCATTGCAGCGACAAATGGCTGGAGGCCAGTTGGGATGAACAACATCGATAGCGATAGAGGCGGAATAGTGGGCAAGATCAATCGAAATGTCGCCTTGGCCGGCGCCGCATTATTGTTGGTAGCCATCTTAGGCATGGTGGCCGTGCACCGGTTCGTCGCGGCCGAGGGCGAGCGCGACCTGCAGCAATGGCAGGTTCGCCTTGGCATTGTCGCCGCCTCCCGGGCCCAGGCGGTGGGCGAATGGCAGGACCGTCAATTCGCCACCCTATCGGGACTGGCGGACAATTTGTCCCTGCAACTTTACTTGACGGAATTATCCCTTGCCGGCGGCCAGCCGGCCGCGGTTACCGATCAATCCGCCCAGGCGGAATATCTTGCCAACCTGTTGATCCTCACCGCCGAACAGTCCGGCTTCAGCGCGCCGGTCCAGGGTGCCAATGTGCAGGCCAATGTCAGCCGGGTCGGGGTTGCCGGTTTGGCCTTGGTGAACAAGCAAGGCGAGATCCTGGTAACCACGCCGGGGACACCCACCTTGGACAGCCGCCTGCACGATTTCGTACGCGGCACGAAACAGGGCGGACGCGGCGTGCTCGATATTTATACGGGCGCCTCGGGCCAGGCGACCATGGCATTCCTGCAACCGATTTTCGCCGTGCAGGGCGAAAACCGCCCAGCCGACCAGGTTGGCGCCGTTCTGGGCATCCGCCTGGTTGGCGACGATCTATTCCAACGCCTAGTACAGCCGGGCGAAACCTTGAACAGCGGGCAAACCTATCTGGTGCGAAAAAGCGGCGCCACGGTGGAATATCTGTCGCCATTGGCGGACGGCACGCCGCCGCTGAAGCGCGCGCTGGCGCTTGATACCAGCCGGCTGGCGGCGGCGGGTTTGCTGGAGCGGATTGGCGGCTTTGGCATCTTCGCCAACTACCAGGGCGTCGAGGTTCTGGCGACCAGCCGCGGTATTCAGGGCCTGCCGTGGGCCTTGATCCGCAGCGTTGAACGGAGCGAAGCCCTGGCCGCATCGGACCGCCGGCAATCGATACTGTTGATCGGCCTGTGGCTGGTCATTGCCGTGGTAACGGCGATCATTATCGCGGTTTGGCGCCATGGCTCGTCCGTGCGCGTGGCGGCGGCGGCGGCGGGCCTACAGCAATCGAACGCGCAATTGCAAACCGTCAGCGACTTCCTGCGCATCGTCACCGACAGCCAGCCCACCGCAATCGCCGCGGTGGACGGCCAGGGCCAGATCATGTTCGCCAATTCCAAGGCCAGCGAAGAAGCCGGCGTGGTTGCGAGTGAATTGATCGGTAAGACATTGCCGAGCGCCATGGGCGTGGACAAGGCAAAACATTTACAACGCGCCAACGACCAAGCCGTGGAGAAGGGCCAACCGTTAACTGAATGGCGGGTGGAAAACCGCGCCGAAGGCCGCCGCGTGGTTAAATCTGATCATATTCCCCTGCGTGCCGATGGCGCTGATATCTCGGGCGTTTTGATGATCCAGGAGGATATCACCGATCTGGTCGACGAGCGCGAACGCCGAGCCCGCATCCTGCGTGAATTGGTACAGACCTGTGTCGCCGTTGTTGATCGCCGCGATCCGTTTTCGGCCCATCATTCCGAGCGCGTGGCGGAAGTCGCCTCGGCCATCGCCAAGGCCATGCATATGGATGAAGCCGCCGTCGAGACCTGCGATATCGCCGGTGCCTTGATGAACCTGGGCAAGGTCACGGTGCCGCGTGAGGTTCTGATCAAGACCGAGAAACTTACCGATGCGGAATTGAACATGGTGCGCGAGTCGGTCCTCACCAGCGCGGATTTGATTGATGGCGTGGAATTCGATGGCCCGGTGGCCGATACCATCAGGCAAATTCAGGAACGTTGGGATGGCACCGGCCAGCCCGCCAATCTGGCGGGCGAGGAAATTCTGTCCACCGCCCGCATTGTCGCCGTGGCCAATGCCTTCGTCGGCATGGTCAGCGCACGGGCATACCGGCCCGGCATGACCTTCGACGAAGCCGCCAAGGCCCTGATGTCGGGCACCAGCACGGCGTTCGACAGCCGTCCGGTATCAGCGCTGCTGAACTATCTGGATATCGAAGGCGGGCGCCAGCGCTGGGCCCATTTCGGAATTTCACCGCAAAACGAACAGAACTAATTCGCCAAATTCGCCAAATTCGCAGTGCTGTTGATATTGGTGGATTGACACCAGGGCGATTGCATAGATAATCCGGCCCCTTTCCCAGGCGGCACCGGCCGCCGCAGTATAATGCAGGAGGGCGCCGCCATGACCGCAGCCGTCATGCCGACCTATGGCAGAATTGATATCGCATTCGAACGGGGCGAAGGCGCCTATATGTACGACACCAAGGGGGGCAAGTATCTCGATTTTGCCACCGGTTTGGCGGTGTTGTGCCTGGGCCACAGCCACCCCCATATCGTGGAGGCAATCCAGAAACAGGCCGCGACGCTGATGCATACATCGAACCTGTACAATATTCCGGGGCAGGAGCGTCTGGCGGAACGTCTGGTCGCCAACAGCTTTGCCGATACGGTGTTTTTCTGCAATTCCGGCGCCGAGGCGAATGAATGTGCCATCAAGATGGCGCGCCGCTATCACCATGTGAACGGCAACCCGGAGCGCTATCGCATCATTACCTTCGATGATTGTTTCCATGGCCGCACCCTGGCGACCATCGCGGCGACGGGTACGGAAAAGATCCTTGATGGCTTCGGCCCCAAGGTTGACGGTTTCGACCATGTTGCGGTCGGCGATTTCGATGCCTTGCAGGCCGCGATTGGTCCGCAGACCGCCGCCATCATGATCGAACCGGTCCAGGCCGAGGGCGGCGTGATGGTGGTCGAGGACGCGGTGATGCAGAAACTGCGCCAGGTCTGCGACGACAACGGCCTGTTGCTGATCATCGATGAAGTGCAGACGGGCATGGGCCGGACCGGCAAGCTGTTGGCCCACGAATGGTCCGGCATCAGCGCCGATGTGGTCACCTTGGGCAAGGGCATCGGCGGTGGCTTCCCCATCGGCGCCTGCATGGCCACGGCGGACGCCGCCAAGGGCATGGTCGCCGGCACCCATGGTTCCACCTATGGCGGCAATCCACTGGCCGCCGCCGCCGGCAATGCCGTACTGGATGTGATTCTTGAAGACGGCTTCATGGAGAACGTGCAACGACTGGGCGATCTGTTGCGTTCGCGCCTGGAAGATGTCTGCCAGCGCAACGACGCGGTGATCGAGGATGTCCGCGGCCGCGGCCTGTTGCTAGGCATCAAATGCAAGTTCCCCAATATGGATCTGGTCACGGCGATGCGGGGCAAGGGCGTTCTGGTGCCGCCCGCCGGTGACAATGTGCTGCGCATGCTGCCGCCCCTGAATATCGAAGACGGCCATATCGACGAGGCCATCGCGGCATTGGAAGAGGTTTGCCGGGAACTGGGTCAGTGACACAACAGGGAATTGAACCACGTCACTTTCTGGACATCGACCAGTTTGACAGCACCGAGCTGCGCGGCATTTTGAACAGCGCCAAGGCGCGCAAGGATGCCCGTGCCGGCCAGCCAAAGGGTATTATCGACGGCGATCAACCCTTGGCCGGCAAGATCCTGGCCATGGTTTTCATTCAACCATCGACCCGGACACGGGTATCCTTTGATGTCGGCATGCGGCAGTTGGGCGGCGAAACCATCGTCCTGAATTCCGACGATCTGCAATTGGACCGCGGCGAGACCATGGCCGATACCGCGCGGGTATTGTCGCGCTACGTGGATGCCATCATGCTGCGCACAAAATCGCACGAAATGCTGGATGAATTGGTAGCGCACGCCACGGTTCCCGTCATCAACGGCCTGACCGATGCCTCCCATCCCTGTCAGCTGATGGCCGATGTCATGACCCTGGAAGAGCATCGCGGTGCCGCCAAGGGGCAGATCGTAACCTGGGCCGGCGATGGCAACAATGTCGCCACTTCGTGGATCCATGGCGCCGCGCAGTTCGGCTACGAGATGCGTCTGGCCTGCCCGGAAGCATTGAGCCCCTCGGAGCAGGCAGTCGCCTGGGCCCGGAACAATGGCGCCACCATCACCGTGACCGAGTCGGCAGAAGATGCGGCCAGCGGCGCCGATTGCATCGTCTCCGATGCCTGGGTTTCCATGCATGACGACCAGAAATCGGACCGCCACAATATGTTGGCGCCCTATCAGGTCAATGAACGCATGATGGCGCGGGCGAAATCGGACGCGGTTTTCATGCATTGCCTGCCCGCCCATCGCGGCGAGGAAGTCACGGCGGAGGTCATAGACGGCCCCCGTTCCCTGGTCTGGGATGAAGCGGAGAACCGCCTGCACGCACAAAAAGGCATTCTTACCTGGTGTTTGGGATAATGGGATAGACAATTGAGCAGCCCACCGGACGACCTGATCCGACCCTTCCAAATTGAAGGCGTGGGTGTGCGCGGTCGGCTGGTTCGATTGGGCCCGGCCCTGGACCAGATATTGCGCCGCCATGACTATCCCGATTTGGTTGCAAATCTGTTGGGCGAGGCGGTGGCGCTGTCCTGCGTCCTGGCCGGTGCCTTGAAGTTCGATGGCATTTTTACCCTGCAGACCAAGGGCGACGGCCCCATATCCACCCTGGTCGCGGATTTTAAATCGCCGGGCGCTCTGCGCGGCTATGCGCAATTCGACGCGGACGCGGTGGCCAATATCGATACCGCTACAGCACCATCGATACCGCGCCTGCAAGGTGCCGGCCATATCGCCTTCACCGTCGATCAAGGCGCCGATACCGAGCGCTACCAGGGCATCGTGGCGCTGGAAGGTCATAGCCTGGCGGACTGCGCCCACAATTATTTTCGTGAATCCGAGCAGATCGAAACGGCGATCGCCCTGGCCTGCACCAAGACGGCCGATGACGGGCCCTGGCGTGGCGGCGCGATCATGTTGCAGCGTTTGCCCGAGGGCGACCCCAGCCTGCTGGCCCGTGGCGTCGAGGTGGAGCGGGACGAGGTCTCGGAGGATGATTGGCGCCGGGTGGTGACCATGCTGGCCAGCGCCAAGGACAGCGAATTAACCGATCCGGCCCTGCCCGGCGACGATCTTCTCTACCGCCTGTTTCACGAGGACGGTGTCCGTATATTCGAGCCGACCGCCCTGCAACCTGGCTGCCGCTGCTCCAACGGGCGGGTGGAGCGCATCCTGCAACAGTTGCCGGAGGCGGAGCTGCCGGATCTGGCGGTGGATAATCAATTGATCGTCACCTGCGAATTCTGCAATGCTTCCTACACATTCGCACTGGAACAATTCATCACAGCTAGCTAAGGCCCTGAAGAGATGAAAATTCGGCGTTTATTGTTTGCTCTGCCCGCCCTCTGTCTGTTGCTGGCCGCTTGTGAGAGCCCGCTGCCGGAAGTCAGCTACCCGGAATTGCGTTTCAATCATCTGCCGTTGATAGAGCTGAACGTGGCGCGCATTGATATCGTCGAAAAATACCACTCACCCTTACAGCGGCCCCATGTTGAGCATGAGATCCCCCTGGCTCCGGCCAAGGCCATGCGCAATTGGGCCAACGACCGTCTGCGCGCCGTGGGCAGTAGCGGCCGGGCGACATTCATCATTGTCGAGGCCTCGGTCAAGGCAGCGCCGCTGGCCAAGAAAAAGGGTCTGAAGGCCGCCTTCACCCTGGATCAGGCGGCCCGCTATGATGCCCGGCTGGAGGCCCGGCTGGAGGTTGAAACCGCTGCCGGTCTGGGCAAGGGCTTTGCAACGGCAACGGCGGCCCGCCACCGTACCATGCCGGAAGCGGTCAGCATTAACGCCCGCGACGACGCGCTATATAATTTTGTCGAAGGCGCCGCCATGGATTTCAACCGCGTCATGACGACCAATATCGATCGGCACCTGACCCCGTTCATACGTCCGAAATAGATAGCTTGAAATTGATTCAAATAAGTCAAAAATTTGCACATTTCCACGAGGCGGGCATGTTGGTAACCTAAAAGGGCAGACAACAACATCCAATAAGGGAAGCGTTGTCTAATTGCTTAGCCCCTTTATCTTTACGGAATGAGGTGAATTCCTCGTTGATGATGGCGGCACTGGTTACGCTGTTTGTATATCGATGGCGGGTAATTATTCGCTCGTATAATATTCACTTAACATTTCTAATCTTAGCGCCTATGGGCGCCGCCCCTCTTTATGTGGCGCAGGGAAATGGATAGGTGAGGCTTCCTGGCGGGTAGATTCGGTTCAGCTCAAAGCAAGTAACTTTGCCCGGCCCATCAGCCCAATATAGGTGCGGATTTACACCGGTACGTCCGTCTTCCAGGAAATAGTTCGATCCCCAATATGAGCTTTTGCTGTTCTTGTCTCTGTACAATCGACCTAACTGAAAATGAAGATGCAGATTGGCCCCTACACACTCGTACGTACCCCGAATTTCGCCTAGGCGAGCGATAACGTCACCACGCTTGATTTGATCGCCCTCGCTTACCAACATCTCGCCCACATGGCCGTACAGCGCGACCACCTTATTGCCGTTTGCGTCATTTCCATGATCGACCGCGACCGTGGGGCCCCAGCAACCTTCTGCCGTTGCTTCCAGCACGGTGCCATCGGCGACCGCCAGAATGGGTTGGCCACTACGTCCCCCAATGTCGATACCCTGATGCTCATTCCTCCGTGCTCCACCATCCATGCCGAAATCGCTCTGAAAGTCCGAATCGATTTTCTTGATACCTGCCGGATAGGTGACATCGATAGCGCGGGCATCGCCTGGAAAGGCCTGAAGCACGGCAACGACCATGCAAATAATTATCGCTACTCTAAAGGGCTTCAATGTGATCTCTCCTATTCCGTGACGCCTTACGGTCGAAACACCCGGCAAATAGACAAAGATGAACCAGCTACAATTGGCAAAATCGAGACTGCCGCATGCATCCGCCCATTAGGGCACGATGGAGCTTAAGTAACGCTTAATGGCGAGGGACATAGTTGCACCATGGACCGCAACCACCAGAGGTATAGTTTCTGGCCTTGCTTAGGGCCAGCGCCGAAGGCTCCAGCGATTACGATGTGACGAATTACGGTTACGGTGCATTCTATAAATTCTTAAGATGCAACCCGATGTTGCGGCCATACAGTGTGAAAAATCAGATTGAATGCACTGTCAACCTTAACGCCACCGTTAACGCACGACAGCGCGAACTGGGGAGCCTAGGAGGCCAAGTGTTTGATCAGCTTGTGCATGAATTCGGTGCAGGCTTCGACCTGGGAGAGCTCGATATATTCGTCTGGGCGATGCGCCACCGAGATACTGCCCGGCCCGCAAATCACCGAGGCGATACCGCCTTTTTGGAAGAGTCCCGCCTCGGTGCCATAGGAAACCGCATAGGTCTGATTGCTGCCCGTTAGCGCCAGGACCAAGGTTTCCGCCGGCGAGCCGTCTTCGGGCAGCAATGGAATGACTTCACCCCGGATCGTAATTCGAATATCGGATTCAGGGTGCACCGCACGCATTTTCGGCAGCACCGTTTCCGTGGCGAAAGCCTCGAAATCAGCCACGATGGCCGCTCCGTCCACATCCGGTAACGCCCTGTACTCCCACCAGAACGTGGTTTCCTTGGGGATAATGTTACCGGCGGTGCCGCCCGTGATCGTTCCAACCTGCACGGTGGTATAGGGCGGATCGAAGCGTTCGTTGACGTTTGAGGTCTTCAGATCCTCCGCCAGGTTGGCCAGGTATTGCACCAACTCCGTCGCGGCGAAGATGGAATTGACGCCCTTGTGGGTCTCGGACGAATGCCCTTCACGCCCCGTTACGATAGTGCGGATGGCGCAACAGCCCTTGTGGGCATTGACCACCTTCATCTCGGTCGGCTCGCCCACGATCAAGGCCTGCGGCCGGCAGGGCAAGCCCTGGATATGGCGGGACAGGTCCGGGGCGCCAAGACAGCCCACTTCCTCGTCATAGGACAATGCGAAATGGATGGGCAGGGACAGGCCGCGCTCCAGCATCGCCGGCACCAGGGCCAGGGCGATGGCGCAGAAGCTTTTCATATCCGCCGTGCCGCGGCCATACAGGCGGCCCTCGCGCTCGTCGACCTGAAACGGATCCGAGGACCAGTCCTGGCCATCCACGGGCACCACATCCGTATGGCCCGATAGCACCACGCCGCCATCGATCATCGGCCCCACGGTGGCGAATAAATTGGCCTTGGCACCGCTTTTGTCATGGATCAGGGTGGATTCCACACCATGACCGGCCAGATAATCCCGCACGAAATGGATCAGTTCCAGGTTGGATTCCCGGCTTGTGGTATCAAATGCCACCAGGCGTTCGATCATCTGGCGCGGCGTGAAAACTTGAGCGGACATATATTCTTCCCCATTAATTCGGTCGACCTGGAATCGCGCCAGGATAGCGGTCAGCCGTCCAGCGGTCCACCAATCCCAGCGCCTAAACAGCAGTGCTTGATCATGGCTGTCCGACTGCGTAGTTTCCCGCCATGTCATGGCAAGTAAGAAAAGCAGTCGTACCCGGGATCGTGGTGCTGGCGGCGTTGGCGGGTGCGGTATACCTGTTGCGCACCAAACCGGTCGTCGAACCCCTGGACAAGGTTGAGCAGCCCTGGCTTGTCGCGGCCACCAAGGTCGGCCTTGGCGACATCCAACCAAGGCTTCGCCTGTATGGAGAGATCGTCGCGGGGCGCGAGGTTGAGCTGCGTGCTCTGGTGGCGGGCGAGGTTGTCGCCGTGGCCGAGACCTTCGTTGACGGCGGCAGCCTGCGCCAAGGCGACATGATCGTCGCAATCGACGATTTCGACTACCGCGCCAAGTTTGATGAACTAACGGCACAAATCGGCGAGGCCACCGCCCGGTTGGAAGAAATCAAGGCCCGCAGGAATTCCGATGCCGCCGCACTGCGCCGGGACCAGGAAATGGTCATACTGCTTCAGCGTGATGTAAAACGCATGAACGCCCTGTCCGGCCGGGGCACGGTGTCGGAAAAAAAGCTCGATACCGCGCGGATGGAGCTGACCAAGCAGCAAAAAACCACCGAAATGCGGCAGAGCGGTCTCAGGGCTGAAACCGCGCATATCAAACAGCAGGAAGCGGTCATCAACCGCTTGCACGTCGGGTTGCGGCGCGCGGAACGCAATCTGCAGCGGGTCCGCCTGACGGCGCCTTTCGATGGTTTTCTGGCCGATGTCGAAGCCCAGGTCGGCAAACGGTTAAGCGCCAACGACCGTGTCGCCCGCCTGATCGATGCGGGCCGGCTGGAAGCGCGCGTGACCCTGTCGGACGGCCAATACGGACGCCTGGTGTCCGAAGGCGCCCCGAACAGCAGCCAGAACGGAACACTGGTCGGGCGAGCGATCGAGATTACCTGGCAGGTCGGCGGGCACCAATTTCCCTACAAAGGGCGCCTGGACCGGATCGGCGCCCGGATCGACAGTGCCAGCGGCGGCGTGCAGGTTTATATCCGCCTCGAAGGCGTCGATTTGTCCAAGCCCCTGCGGCCCGGTGCCTTCGTGACCATCACCATGGCTGACCGTACCTTTCGCGGGGTGGCGCAATTGCCTGAAAGCGCCCTGTATGACAGCAACACGGTCTATGTCATCGAGGGCGAGCGCCTGAAAAAACGCCAAGTCGAATTGATCGCACGGATCGGCAACGACGTCCTTCTGCGCGGCGAAATCCGCAATGGCGACCAGGTCGTCACGACCCGTTTCGCCGAAATCGGACCGGGCCAGAAGGTGGAAATCCGCTAAATGTCCCCCGCCGATCTGGTCCGCCTGTTCGTTCGCCACCGCAACGCCGCCAATCTGCTGATGGTGGTCATGCTGGTGCTGGGCGCGGTCTCGCTGTCACGCCTAAACACGCAGTTTTTTCCCGATTTCGGCATCGATATGGTTTCCATCAACGTCGCCTGGCCTGGTGCCAGCGCCGAGGATGTCGAAGCCAACATCGTCACCGCGATAGAGCCCGAAGTCCGCTATTTGAACGACGTGGATCACGTCGAATCCTTCGCTGTCGAGGGCTCGGCAACCGTCTTGGTGAAGTACAATGCCGGCAGCGACATGCAGGCCGGCCGCGCCGACGTGGTCTCCGCCATCGCCCAGGTCACGACATTGCCGGAGGGCAGCGAAACACCGATTATTCGCCGGGTCGCCCGTTTCGATACCATTTCCCGGATCGCCCTTTCAGGCCCGTTCAGCGAAAGCGCCCTGAAAGCCGTCGCCAAGCGTATCCGCGAGGGGTTGCTGGCGCGCGGCATCGATCAAGTTCTGATGTTCGGCGCCCGGGACGAGGAAATCTGGGTCGATATGACGCCCCGGGCCCTGCGCCGGCTGGGTCTAAGTCTGGACGATATCGCCGCCCGCATCCGCAGCCGCAGCCAGGACCTGCCGTCTGGCAATATCGAGGGCCAGGTTGAAAAGCAGATCCGCAGCCTCGGCCTGGTTACCACGGCGGCCGGCCTGGGCGAGATCGAGATCCGCTCGTTGCCGAACGGGGAAAAAATCCGCCTGCGCGATGTCGCGACGGTACGGGAAGCCTTCGACGACAAGGCGCCCGAGGGCCGGTTGTCGGCGGACCGGGCCATTGAACTGCACGTCAAGCGCGCGGTCGGCGCCGATGCATTGGATATCTCGCGGACCGTCGATGACTATCTGGCGGAACTTCGCCTGACCCTGCCGCCGACCCTGACCCTGGAACATTACGACGTGCAGGCCGGTTTGATCCGCGAGCGCATCAACATTCTGCTGAAGAACGGCCTGGGCGGTCTGGTGCTGGTCTTGATCATTCTGTTCATTTTCCTGAATTTGCGGGTCGCCATCTGGGTCGCCGCCGGCATTCCGGTCGCGCTTATGGCTACCATGGGCGTGATGTTGTTGAGCGGGCAGTCCATCAACATGGTCAGCCTGTTCGCCTTGATCATGACCCTGGGCATCATCGTCGACGATGCCATCGTGGTCGGGGAACACAGCACCTCGCGCCGCCGCCGGGGCCTGGACCCGGGTGCGGCGGCGGAAGAAGGCGCCCTGCGCATGCTGGCGCCGGTGGTGGCATCGTCCCTGACCACCGTCGCCGCCTTTTTGCCGCTGTTCATGATCGGCGGCATTATCGGCACCATCCTGGGCGCGATTCCCCTGGTCACGGTCTCGGTCCTGATCGCCTCGCTGGTTGAATGTTTCCTGGTTCTGCCCGGCCATTTACGCGGCGCGCTGTTGCATGGCAGCGACGAGGACTCCCGGCCACGGGCCTGGTTCAACCACCACTTTGACCGCTTTCGCAGTGGCCCCTACCGCCGCATGCTGGAGGTCTGCGTAGCCTGGCGCTATCTCACCCTGGCCTGCGCCGTCGGCGCTCTGATCCTGGCCCTTGGCATTATTGCAGGCGGCCGGATCGGTTTTCAGTTCTTCCCAACGCCCGAGGGCGACATCGTCTATGGCAACGTGGTGATGATGCCCGGCACGCCGCGCGAAAAAACCGAAGCCATGGTCCGCGAGTTGGAGCGCGCCGCCCATAGCGTGATGAAGCAGTCGCCGGACCAGACGGGCAATGGCGAGGACTTGATCCATTCCACATTTGGCAAACTGGGCCGGACCCAGGCCAACGAATTTCAATCGGTGCGTGGTGACAAGTACGGCGGTCTTTACGTGCAGCTGGCCCCCTCGGATCATCGGGAGGTCCGCATGCCGGATTTCATCACGTCTTGGCGTACCAATATCGAGATGCAGCCGGGTGTCGAACGAGTCAATCTGAACGAACGCCGGGGCGGCCCGCCCGGCAAGGAGATCGATATCCGCCTCAGCGGCGGCAGCACCCGGGACCTGAAGGACGCGACGCGCGAGATCAAGGCCTTGCTGGAACGCTTCCCCGGTGTCAGCGATGTGGAAGACGACCTGCCCTATGGCAAACAGGAGGTCATTCTTGAGCTGACGCCCAGAGGCCGGGCCCTTGGCTTTTCCACCGACAGTGTGGGTAGGCAGGTCCGCGCGGCGTTTCAGGGCGCCATCGCCAAGCGCTTTCCCCGGGGCGATGAGGAGGTCACGGTCAAGGTACAATACGCCCGTGGCGCCATCACCACCGAAGATCTGCTGAACCTGTATCTGAGCAGCCCCACGGGCGTTGATGTGCCCTTGAGCGAGGTCGTCTCGATGCGCGAAAGCGCCGGCTTTGCCCGGATCCGGCGCAAGGACGGCCAACGCGAAATCGCCATCACCGGTGAATTGGCCGAGAGCAAGATCCGCGCCGGCAAGCTGATAGAGGCATTGGAAGACGGCGAACTACCCAATATCGCGCGGCGTTACGGCCTGCAATACAGCTTTGCCGGCCGGGCCGAGGAACAGGCCCGCACCATGGCCGATATGAAGCTTGGCGCCCTGGTCGGCATGGCCGCGATTTATATCATCCTGGCCTGGGTCTTTTCATCCTACACCCGGCCGATCGTGGTCATGGCGGTGATCCCTTTTGGCGTTATCGGCGCCGTCATCGGGCATCTGCTGCTGGGTTTTGATTTGAGCCTGTTGACCCTGGTCGGCCTGTTGGGTCTGTCGGGCATATTAGTCAACGATTCCATCATTCTGGTCGCCACCATCGACGAGCGCATCGGCACCGGCGAGGAGACCATTCAGGCCATCGTGGCCGGCAGTCAGGACCGTCTGCGCGCCGTCATGCTGACCTCGTTAACAACCATCGGCGGGCTGACGCCGTTGTTGTTCGAAACCAGCCTGCAGGCGCAATTCCTGATCCCCATGGCCATCACCATGATATTCGGGCTGGCGTTTGCCACCATTCTGGTGTTGCTGGTGATCCCCGCCCTGATCGCCATTCAGCTGGATTTTTCCAACTTGCGCCAAAACCGCCGCGCGGGCGCAGGGCTGCGGCAGGAGAAATGGGACGCATTTCGCGCCGCCACGGCCCGGGAAAAGCTATTGCTTGTCTTGGGCCGTCTTGAGCGAACCATCGCCGCCATTGGCTTTTGGAGCGCCCTGGTCATTCTGCCTTTCATGATTTGCGTCCGCATTTTCGAGATCGTTGCCCGCAAGGTGTTCAATTACACCACCTCGCTTCCGCAATATCTGGAATGGGAGCTGTTTGTCTTCCTGGTTCTGTTGACCCTTGGATATGCCTATGTGCGCGGCGCCCATGTCCGCGTCGACGTCATCCGCGAGAGGCTGGGCCCCAGGGCGCGGAGCCGCATCGAGTTAATCGGCCTGCTGTTGTTGATGCTGCCGTTCACTTTGGTGGTCGTGTACTATGGCATCCCCTACACCATTGAAAGCTACCAGGCAGGCGAAAAACTGGCGCTGGGCCTTGGCGCGCCGGGCCGCTGGCTGCTGAAGGCCGCGATGCCGTTTGGGCTGGGCCTGTTCCTGATCGCGGCGATCATCGCCGCCGTGCGCAATCTGGCGCAACGGCTGCCGAAAGAATAGGCCGCATACAGCATGTTCGAATTCGTCGATATTCTGCCCTATGCCATGCTGGCTTCCCTGGCGGTCTTGATCTTTTCCGGGCTTCCCGTGGCGGTGCTGCTAGCCGGTCTGGGCGTCGGATTTTGTCTGATCGGCATCGCCATCGGCGAGATGCCGGTGATCGCCTTGTTGAACATTCCCCTGCGCATTTACGGCAGCATCAACGGCAGCCTGATCTATCCCACCGTGCCCATGCTGTTGTTCATGGGCATGGCGTTGGAGAAAAGCGGCATCGCCCGCGATCTGCTGCTGGCCTTGCAGCATCTATTGGGCCGGGTGCCGGCGGGCATGGCCATTGCCGTTACCCTGCTGGGCATACTCCTGGCACCGACAGCGGGCGTTATCGGTGCATCCGTCGCCACCTTGGCCCTGATTGCCCTGCCGACCATGCTGGAACAGGGCTATCGTCCCAGCCTGGCCAGCGGCGTGGTGGCCGCCGCCGGCACTCTGGGCCTGATCCTACCGCCCGCGATCATGTTGTTTTTTCTGGCCGGCCGGCTGCGGGTTACGATTGGGCACATGTTCCTGGCCGCACTGTGGCCGGCAGCCATTCTGATCGTGCTCTACCTGCTCTATTACGTAATCGCCGCCTGGCGCTCGCCGCCCAAGCATCCTGATAGCAGCGCCGTTGATCATTGGAGCTTTGGCTGGTCGCCCTGGCAATGGCTGCTTTTTTATGTCCGCGGCCTGGTGCTGCCGGCCGGCCTGATTTTCCTGGTCCTGGGCTCGATCATTTTCGCCTGGGCCACGCCGCCGCAATCAGGTGCGGTGGGCGCGGCGGGCGGTTTGTTGCTGATGTTGTTGAACGGCCGGCTGACCTGGCCGTTGTTCCGCGAAGTTATCGAGGGCGCGGCCCTGATGACAGCCATGGTTTTTTTCGTGGTCCTGGCCGCCAATGTGTTTTCCTACCCATTCCGTTTTTTCAGCGGCGACGAAGTGGTCTCCCAGATGCTGGGCAGCCTGGCCTTTGGCGATTGGGGCATGCTGTTCACCATCATCGGGATTATCTTCATCCTGGGCTTTTTTATCGACTGGATCGAGATCACGATCATCACCCTGCCCTTGTTCATGCCGGTGTTGCGCGATTTGGATTTCTCCGCCCATCTGGGCCCGGACGGCAGCGGCGCGCTGTGGATGGCGACGCTGATTGCCTTGACCCTGCAAACATCGTTCCTGACGCCACCGTTTGGTTTTGCGCTGTTCTTTCTGAAAGGCGCGGCCCCGCCGGAGGTCAAGATCGGCGATATCTATCGCGGCATCATCCCCATCGTCGGGGCGCAGCTGTTGGTTATCAGCCTGGTCATAGCCTTTCCCCTATTGGCCAATTGGCTGCCAAATCAAGTCTTTAACTAACCGCGCTAGCCCAGCGCGTTATCAATCACGGCGGCGGCGCAGGCATCGGGGTCTTCCTGAACCATCAGGTGCAGGCAGCCGGGCATGGTGCGCGCCTCGGCCTGGGCCATGTTGGCGGCGATCGAGGCCATGGTGCCCGGCGCCCAGGAATGCAGATCCGGCAGCACGGATTGATCGGTGGCATAGATCCGGGCCCGGGTCGTCACCGCCGCTGTCTGCTCGAAAATACCGCTATAGGGGCAATTGCCGTAAATCGCGGATTCGATCACGCCGGGACAACGCAGCGCCAGACCGCCGTCAGGCCCCGCCTCCACCGCCGCGTCCATATAGGCTTCCATCATCTCCGGGGCGAAACGGCGGTAGGTGATGATCTTGTCCATCTCCGCCCGCAGCGCCTGGCGGTCGGGAAATGTACCCCGACGCGCCGCCGCCCAGCGGATAAAGATCGGCGCATGCACCAGTGCCGCGGCGCGTTCCACATGGTCGTCGGGGGGATAAATCGGCGGTTCGAACAGGGTCAGGCTGTCGAACGGCGCTTCGTCCAATTCGGCCTCCATCAGCACCGCCGCCAGGCCGCCCAGGGAATGGGAGGCGAAATGCAGCGCGGCCTCCGCCCCGATCATCCAGCGCACACGGGCCGTGATGGCGCTGAGATCCTCGGCAAAGCGCACCATGGCATAGTCATGTTCAAGATTATCCAGGGGCCGGGAGGAATTGCCGTGACCCCTGGCATCATAGGCGAAGACTCTGAAATGCGCGCTCAAACAGCGTAGAAACGGCTGGTAGCAACCGGCGTTGAAGCCGTTTGCATGGGCAAAGATCAGCGCCGGGGCGGCCTCGTCCGGCGCCTTTTGCAGACGGTAGACGCGGAGTTCCAGCCCGCCCGTCGTGGGGACGGTGAAGGCTTCGGCGAAATTAGGGGGCAGGGTCGGCGTGGTCACTAGTAGCTGAGTTCCGTGAATATGGGATCGACGGACTGTTGCCATTCACCGTTATAACGATCCAACAGAATTTCCGCCGGGGTGCGGCCGACGGCCACGGTTTCCTGCAAGGTGGCCAGATATTCGGTCTCATTCGCCGAGACCACGCCGGGCCGGGCCCGGGCGCGCAGGCCACCGGCCGCGATATCAAGAACCGGTCCGGCCAGGTCCAACAGGGTGCGGCCATCGTCCATTTGCGTTGCCAGGCCAAGACGGGGCACCTCGTCGCGAATTCTGGCCATTTCCCCGACCGTCATGTGCTTGACCAGATCCCAGGCCGCATCCTGCGCGCCCTGGTCGTACAACAGGCCCACCCACAGGGCGGGCAAGGCGCACAGGCTGGCCCAGGGGCCGCCATCGGCGCCGCGCATTTCCAGGAACTTCTTCATCCGGACTTCGGGAAAAAGAGTTGTCAGATGATCCTCCCAATCCTTGATGGTCGGCTTTTCGCCCGGCAGAGCGGGTAGCTTCCCGTCCATGAAGTCGCGGAAAGATTGCCCCGTGGCGTCCAGGTATTTGCCGTCGCGGTAGACGAAATACATGGGCACATCAATGGCATGGCGGGCATAGGCCTCGAAGCCCATGTCACCGTCAAAGACGAAGGGCAGCATGCCCGTGCGGTCGGGGTCGGTATCGGTCCATACCTGGCTGCGCAGGGATAAGAAACCGTTCGGCTTGCCCTCGGTGAAAGGCGAGTTGGCGAACAGCGCCGTCGCCAGGGGTTGCAGCGCCAGGGAGACGCGGAATTTCTGCACCATGTCGGCTTCCGAGCCGAAGTCCAGATTGACCTGTACCGTGCAAGACCGCAGCATCATGTCCGGTCCCAGTTTGCCCTTGGTGGGCATATAGGCCAGCATCAGGTTGTAGCGCCCCTTGGGCATCACGGGGACATCCTCGCGCCGCCATTTCGGATCAAAGCCGAGGCCAAGAAAACCCACGTCCATTGCCTGGGCGACTTCTTTGACTTGAGCCAGATGATTATGCACCTCGGCGCAGGTCTGATGCAGGTTCTCCAGCGGTGCGCCGGACAATTCAAACTGCCCGCCCGGCTCCAGCGTGATGGAGGCACCATCCTGGGCCAGGGCAATGACATTGCCGGCCTCGGACACCGGCTTCCAGCCAAAGCGCTGCAAGCCTTCCAGCATGGCGCCGATACCTTGGGGGCCGTCATAGTCCAGGCGGCCCAGATCGGAACGGCGGTAGGCGAATTTCTCGTGCTCGGTACCGATCTTCCAGCGGTCGCGCGGCTTCACGCCATCGGCGATATAGGCTACGAGCTCGGAAAAATCTTCGACTGGCGGTGGCGCGCCGGCGGAATTCTCTGACATATACAATAACCTCGGCTTGCCGTCACAAAGCCTCCCAACCCTCAAAACGGCAGGATGGCTATATTCGAGTTAATATATGCGGGGCCCGGATGCAAGTGGGTTGGTTAGGCGCGGCCATCACCGAGCACTGCCTGCCACAGGCTGAGAGCGGCGACCGCAGCGGTCTCGGCGCGCAGAATTCGGGGCCCAAGCGACATGGGCACAACAAAGGGGCGCTCCCGCAAGGCTTGGCTTTCATCCGGGTCGAAGCCGCCTTCGGGGCCAATTAGTATGGCCCACGGCGCTGGCTCTTGCCCCGTCATGGCCTCGATCGCCGGCGGGCCGCCGGCCTCGTCACAAAACAGCAGGCGGCGTTCTTCGGGCCAGGATGCCAGCACTTTTTCCAGAGATTGCACGGGCCGCAGTTCCGGCACGCTGAGACGGCGGCATTGTTCCGCCGCTTCCGCCGCCGTGGTGCCCAAACGGACCAGATTGATCCGCTCCACCACCGTGCGCCGGGTGGTGGTGGGCAACAGGATACTGACGCCCAGTTCGGTGGCTTTTTGCACCAGAAAATCCACCCGGCCGCGTTTGATCGGCGCGAACAGCAGCCAGATGTCGGGCTCGACGGGTTGGGGCAGGCTTTGTTCCGTCAATTGCAGCGAGGCCCAGCCCTTGCCGATGGTATCGATACGGGCCCGCCACTCGCCATCCCGGCCATTGAACAACGCCACCTCATCGCCTGGGCCAAGGCGAAGAACCGAGCGTAAATAATGCGCCTGGCTGGACTCCAGCCCAACGACACCGTCCACCGCCAGGTCGTCCCTTACATGGAGGCGGACCTTGGCCCGCTGCCTATCCTGCGCCATGACCTCAAAAATCCAAAACGTATCGCCATTCTGCGTTATCTTAGCCCGATGCAGGCACCAAAAACACCAGTGGAATCATCCCCCGAAAACAAGGGCTCCTTTACCGATATTCCCGATCAAGGCTGGATTGCGCGGCAAGCGCCCGCGCGCCTGCGGCCCTATCTGCGTCTGGCGCGGCTGGATCGGCCCATCGGCACCTGGCTGTTGCTGTGGCCGTGCTGGTGGTCCCTGGCCATGGCGAGTTCGGGGGCGAGTTCGGGGATCAGCTCGGGGATCAGCGATGGTCTACCCAGTGGCTGGCTGTTGGCGGCATTCGCCGTTGGCGCCCTGGTCATGCGCGGGGCGGGCTGTGCCTGGAACGATATCACCGATCGGGATTTCGACGGCCAGGTGGAACGCACCCGTACCCGGCCCATCCCCAGCGGCGAGATCAGTATCGGCCAGGCCGGCGCCTTCATGGTGCTGCTGGCCCTGATCGGCCTGAATATCTTGCTGCGCTTCAACAGCTTTGCCCTATGGGTCGGCGTGATGTCCCTGGCCCCGGTGGTAATCTATCCCTTCATGAAGCGCATCACTTGGTGGCCGCAGGTCTTTCTCGGCCTGGCCTTCAACTGGGGCGCGCTGCTGGGCTGGGCCGCCGTGCGCGGCGAGTTGAGCCTGGCGCCCATATTGCTGTATCTGGGCGGCATTGCCTGGACCCTGGGCTATGACACAATTTATGCCCACCAGGACAAGGTGGATGACGCCCTGATCGGAATCAAATCCTCGGCCCGCAAACTCGGCGCGAACACCCGACCCATGCTGTGGCTGTTTTACAGCCTGGCGATCATATTGTTCGGAGTGGCCGGCTGGGCGGCGGAACTGGGGCCGCTATTCCTGGCCGGGCTGGCGGCGGCGGCGTTGCAACTGGCCTGGCAGGCCGGCAAGGTCAATATCGATGATCCCGCGGATTGCCTAGTCAAGTTCCGTTCCAACACTTGGTTCGGCTGGCTGGTCTTTGGCGGCGCCCTATTGGGTTAGGCTTTCTTAGGAATCCGGCTTAGGAATCCGGCACCGTGGTATGGGCCAGCCGGGTGGTGTCAAAACTGGGCAGGTCCAATTGTTCCGGCAGGCCGGGAATATAGGTCATCGCCACGAACTCATAGGACAGGCCGGACACTTCCACCGTCACCAGCGGCGTTACGGTCTCGCCGGTGCCGCTGATATCCAGGCCGCTATCAGAGTAGGTTACGATCACATTGTCGCCGGAAATGCGCGGCGAAATTTCCTGCATGGCCGCGACTATTGTGTCAAAGGAGCCTGAATTGTCCACCGAACCGCCGCTGCACGATACGCTGCCGGACCCGGTGCAGGTGATCGGCGTGCTATCCAGGTCCGCCAGATCGATAATGGCATCTTCTATCAACGCCGCGCGCAGGCCGCGCCGTGTGGCTTCGCTGACCTTGTGAAAGTCGAACATGATCAGGCCGACTTCCAGGGCGCCCAGGGTGAGAAGCAGCAAGGCCGGCAGAACCAAGGCGAATTCGGTGGCCGCCGTGCCCCGGCGGCAGCGCCGCCATGAGGCAATAGCCTTGGTCAATCTGATAATTTTGTCTACGCACATGGATCAATCCCCCACAAAGGCCTGTTCATGGGCCGCGCTCATGGTAATCGTGTTGAAGCCATAGCTTTGCAGGAAACCGCTGAAATACGCTTCATAGGGCACGCTCGCCGCCAATTTGATGACTTCGAAATCCGTGCCGCCGGAACTGTAGGTCGTGGTTGTCACCGACAAAGAGGCCGAACCGTTGGACCAACCGGGAACGATGTAGTTGCCGGAACCATCGGTGGTTCCGGTCTTCACCAGATTGTCAATCGTTGTCTCCACGCTGCCGGATAGAGGCAGGCTGGAGCGTGCCGCCAGCATGGCGCCGACCCGCAGGCTTTTATCCAGATCGTTGGATTGATTTAGGTAGTAGCCAAAATCAAAAATCCCGACCATGACCAGCGCCAGGACCGGCGCCAGCAGCGCGAACTCCACCGCCGCCACGGCGCGGCGGCAAACGAGAGCGGCCTTGGTGGCACCAAAAACTCTATTGGACAAGCTGGACATTGACATGCACATCATCTGAATACTGCTGCAAAAGGGGACCGATAATTTCCGTATAGGTGGCCGCCTGGGTGCTCTCCATCTCTTCGGTCAGGAAGACTTCGACATAGCGGCCATAGGTGGGATAGGTGCCGCTGCCCTGCACGCCAAGCTCAGTACAATTCATCACGGCGATTTTTAGAACCCGGCGCTTAATATCGCTCGATGCCGTCGGAGTGGGCACACCGGCCGCCGGGATCGAGGCCGCCGCCGGGGTAACAGTGTTATAGCCGGTCGGCAGGGTTATACCGGTTATGGGATAGATGGTCTTATTTTCGTCGCGGTAAAAGGTCTCGCCCAATTCATAGAGATAGATCTGATAGCGTGTGTAATCTACCAAATCCGTCGGCTCGGTCTCGCCGGCATGGTTGGTCGTCCAGTAGGTTTCAGGATCCCAATCGCCATTGCCGACAATGGTGCTGCCCGACATATCGGAATCGCGGCCATAATCCATGATATTCTGGGCCGGATTCTTGGGGTTCTTATTGCCCGCGTCCATGCGCGCGTTGATGCCGTTGCGGGCCTGTTGGGTCTGCACGCCGGGCGAGGTGGTTACTTCGGAGGTGTAACAGAGGCCCGGATCATTGGCCAAGGCGTCGGAAACGTTGGCGGCACCGCAGTTACCCGACGTGGGGCACAGCAAGCCGAAATTACCCGGGGCCAGGGAACCGCCGCCGGGTCCCGACTTGGTTAGCAATTGCCGGCCCGCGTTGTCTGCGTCCAGCAGGTCGTCAGCCGCATCGCCGCCTTCGGATGGATTGCAGGCCATGAAGGGCGGCGCGGCGCAGGTGATAATTGAAATGCCCGCCTGCGCGGTTGCCTCCAGGGTGAATTGTTCGACGGCCGCGCCCGATGAAATTGTTTGCAGGATTGGGGCCAGGAATATGCTGATGGTCCTTGGCGCCAGGGTGATTTCCACGTAAACCGCATCGCCACCAACGGCGGTGACCACCGGCGTTGGGTCGGTGCCGTCATAAAATGTGATGCTTTGTACCGTAAAGGCTCCGGCGGTATCGGACAAATTGGAGCTGTTTGAGAGCGCACCGGAAGCCGCCGCGGTGGCCCGCGTGATGGCATCCGACTGGCCGTCCAACTGCGCCGCGCCTGAAAGCGCAGCGGCATCGGCGGCGTTCTGCATTTGCGAACGCAGCACCACGACACGGCCAATATCCAGGGCCAGCACACCACCCGACAGCGCCAAGGTGCCAGCGAAAGCGGCATAGATCGCCACCGCGCCGCGGCGGTCCCGCGAGAAACCGGTGACGAAAGTAAGGATAACTGCCCACGCGCGCGCAATTACCCGATACTCTAATATCTTGTGCCAACTAATCATCAACAATACTCTATACGGCTATTTATTAACGAATTGAGAACGATTTCGTTCTTCGTGAATGATGAAGTTTTGCCTTTTTTGCGCTTAATCAAGTGACTAACATCACACAACAACGACACTTCTTGATTGCGCCAGGATCGTCTTCAGTATCGTCTTCGGCATCGCCTGATGGTTGCGCAGCATTTTTGAATCACAACTGCACGATTTTGCCTATATGCAAGGCATGCCTGGTGCGCGGCATCCGCTAAAAATTGCGGGAAATGCCATGACGTCCATGTACCGCTATTGTACCGCTATCAGACGAGATGCTTGCCAATGACGAAAAGATGGCCGAGGAATTTGATGCCAAGGCCCATATCACCCAGGCGATCCAGGCGGCGGAGTGGGCTTGCCGGGTTCGAGGCTTTCATGGACGCTTGAAAAGCCGACGTGGTATGGTATTGCGGTGAATCTCTCCTAAAGTTTTGCTTGAGAGTACGGACTTGACCGCGGCCAATCGAACGCCACAAGAGGCCGGCGCGACGGCGCCCCAACTCAGCCATCGGCTAATGCTGCGGCTGCTGCGTGAATACGTCCGCCCCCATGCCGGGCGTTTGATCTGGGCCGCCGTGTTCATGGCCCTGGTCGCCGCGACCACGGGCCTGAACGCCTGGTTGCTGGAACCGGCCATCGACAAGGTCTTCGTTGAACAGGTGCCAGACATGTTGATCTGGGTGCCGCTGGTATTGGTCGCCGTCGCCTGTCTGCGCGGCGGGGCGACCTATCTGCAAAGCATTCTGATGCACGGCGTCGGCCAGCGCATCATCGCCGAGACCCAGGTCAAGATGTACCGCCATCTGATCGGCGCCGATCTGGCCTATTTGCACAGCGTCCATTCCGGGCAATTGCTGTCGTCATTTCTGTACGATGCCAACCTGCTGCGTGACGCGGTGGGCCGGGCCATTACCGGCATTGCCAAGGATGCCCTAACGGCCGTGGCCCTGGCCGTGGTGATGTTCATACAGGATTGGCAACTGGCCCTGATCGTGGTGCTGATATTCCCTCTGGTCGGCGTCGCCATCCGCAAGCTGGGCAAACGCATGCGCAAGGCCTCGACCGCGACGCAGGAGGAAACCGGCAGGCTGGCCAGTCAATTGAGCGAGACCCTGGATGGCGTCCGCCTGGTCAAGGCCTATGGCATGGAGGATGGCGAGACCGAGCGGATCAGGGCCCGCATCGAGCGCCGCCTGAAGGAAATTATGCGTGGCATCCGCACCCGCTCGGCGGCGACGCCGTTGACCGAGGCATTGGGCGGCGTGGCCGTGGCCATGGCGATCTTCTATGGCGGTTGGCGGGCCCAGCAAGGGGTTTTGTCCCTGGGCGAGTTCATGTCATTCCTGGCTGCCTTGTTGATGGCCTATCAACCCCTGAAAGGCCTGGCCAGCCTGAACACGGCGCTGCAGGAGGGCCTGGCGGCGGCGCAACGGATTTTCGCCATATTGGACGTGGCGCCAAGCATCAGCGAAAAGCCGGACGCCACCGCCCTGGTGGTGCAACAGGGCGCGATTACTTATACGGATGTGCATTTCTCTTACGACGGTGAAACGGCCGCCCTGCACGGCATCGATATAGCGGTCGCGCCAGGCAGTACCGTGGCCCTGGTCGGACCCTCGGGTTCGGGCAAGACCACTTTAATGAACCTGCTGCCGCGCTTTTACGATCCCGACAGCGGCCGGGTGCAGATCGACGGCCAGGACCTCCAGGACGTCACCATTGCCAGCCTGCGCGCGGCCACGGCCCTGGTCAGCCAGGATATTACCCTGTTCGACGATACAGTGGCCGCCAACATCGCCTATGGCCGGTCCGGTGCCAGCGAAGCGGAGATCACCGCCGCCGCGCGGGCGGCAGCGGCCCATGACTTCATTACCGCGCTGCCCCAGGGCTATGACGCGATGGTGGGTGAGAATGGCGTGCGTCTGTCGGGCGGGCAGCGCCAGCGTATCGCCATCGCCCGCGCCATGCTGAAAGATGCGCCGATCCTGCTGTTGGATGAAGCCACCTCGGCCCTGGACAGCGAGGCTGAGCGCGAGGTTCAGACGGCCCTTGATGCCCTAAAGGCGGGGCGGACCACTTTGGTCATTGCCCATCGCCTTTCCACCGTCATGGCGGCGGACCGGATCTATGTGCTGGACGGCGGCAAGGTGGTGGAAAGCGGCGATCATGGCACCTTGTTGGCCCAGGGGGGCACCTATGCCCGGCTATATCGGCTGCAATTTGCCGAACACGAGGCTGGCGAAACTCCCGAAGATAAAGTCTCCACGCGGCTTGGGAGTTGATCCCGGTGGGTCTGGGGAAGCGCTTTGTCGGAAGCAATCTAGGCCGAACCATAATCGGCTTCGTGGCGGCGCAGTACGTTCGCCTGGTCTTTCGGACAACAAGATGGCAGGTCCAGGGCGGGCATGTGCTGCCTGAGCTTTTGGCGACAGGCCAGGGCGTCATCCCCATAACCTGGCACAGCCGTGTGATGATGGTCCCGATTGGTTGGCCCGGCCCAAAACCTTTGTACCTTTTGGCCTCCCACCATGGCGACGGTGAATTGATTGCCAGAGCCATGAGCCGGTTCGGCATGATCATGGTACGTGGCTCAACCCATCGGCCAGGGCATGACCGGGATAGGGGCGGCACGGCGGCCATGCGGCAAATGCTGAATATCCTAAAGGCCGGCAATTCCATTGGCTTGACCCCGGACGGTCCCCGTGGACCGGCCATGCGGATGAGCGAAGGGGTGATTGCCCTGGCCCGACTGTCCGGCGCGCCCATTGTCCCGGTCACCATTTGCACCAGACGCCATCATACCTTCAACAGTTGGGATCGATTTCGCCTGGCCCTGCCGTTTTCACGCGGCGCCATGGTTATTGGCGAGCCGGTCACGGTGGCGCGCAAGATCGATGCTGAGGCCCAGGAAGCGGCCCGGCAACAGGTCGAGGCGGCGCTTTTTGCGGTGACGGAACAGGCCGACCGCCTGCTCGGGACCACCGATACGATGGAAACCGTGGGTACGGTCGGATCGGGGTCATGAGTACCGCCCTTTATCGTGGCATCACGACGGTATTGAGCCCGGTCATCACCTGGCATCTGCGCCGCCGGCTGGCGCAAGGCAAGGAAGACCCGGTCCGTTTTCGCGAACGCCTGGGAAAATCGGGCCGGGAGAGGCCAGCGGGCCGGCTAATCTGGATTCATGGGGCTTCCGTGGGAGAGATGCTTTCGGTGCTGCCATTGGTCGAGCGGCTTTTGCATCAGGACACCGGGTTACACATCCTGTTAACGTCCGGCACCGTCACTTCGGCCCGGATCATGTCTGACCGGTTACCGGCCCGCGCCATTCATCAATACGTGCCCGTCGATATCCCCTCGTGCGTGGCAGGTTTTCTTGATCATTGGCGGCCCGATCTGGCGCTGTGGGTGGAATCAGAATTGTGGCCCAATCTGATCCATCAAACCAGGGCGCGCGGCGTACCCATGGCCTTGATCAATGCCCGCATGTCGGAAAGTTCCTTCCAACGTTGGCGCCGGCTGCCGCTCTTGATCCGGCCGTTGTTGCAGGCGTTTGAATTTTGTATCGCGCAAAGCGCCCCCGACGGCGGCCGTTTGGCGACCCTGGGTGCGCAATTCGTCAGCTTTCATGGCAATTTGAAGGCCGCCTCGCCGCCATTGGCCGCAGATCCACGCGATCTGCATGTGTTGAAAATGGCTATCGGGCAGCGGCCCGTCTGGCTGGCGGCGTCCACCCATCCAGGCGAAGAGGCCATGGTGGCCGGGGTGCACCGGCGGCTGGCATCGCGATTTCCCGGTCTGCTGACGATCCTGGTGCCGCGCCATGCGGTGCGCGGTGACGAGATCGCGGGCGCGTTGCAGGCGCAAGGCCTGAACGTCGCCCGGCGCGCCCTGGATCAACCGATCGGCGGCGGCACGGATATCTACCTCGGCGACAGCATGGGCGAAATGGGACTGTATTACCGCCTGGCGCCGATTGTCTTTATCGGCGGCTCTTTAGTGGAGCATGGCGGGCAAAACCCCTTGGAGGCGGCCCGGCTGAATTCCGCCCTGTTGTTCGGCCCCCATATGTTCAATTTCACCGAGCAGGCGACGGCCATGATCCGGGCCGGCGGGGCCGCGCAGGTTGCCGACGGCGATGCCCTGGCCGATCAGGTGGCCCTGCTATTGGCCGACAGGGATGAGGCGGCACGCCGCGCCGCCGCCGCCGAACTGGCCGCCGATGACGGTCAGGATGTGATCAGTGCGGTGTTGGCGCAATTGGCCCCCTTGCTACCCGGGCAAACGCCGGGGATCAAATCCGAACAGGAGTCGAATTGTGCAGGCGCCTGATTTCTGGCGCCGCGATGGTTTCCTGGCGCGGGCCTTGCAACCCTTGGCCTGGCTGTATGGCGCCGCGGGGCGCCTGCGTTGGGCCATGGCCAAACCTTGGCAGGCCTCGGTACCGGTAATTTGCATCGGCAATCTGGTGGCGGGCGGTGCCGGTAAGACACCCACCGCCCTGGCCGTTGGCCGCGCCCTGGCCCAGCGGGGCCTTGCAGTACATTTTTTGAGCCGCGGTCACGGTGGCCGTTTGCATGGACCGATCCGTGTTGATCCGACGCTGCACGGCTCGGTTGATGTTGGCGACGAACCGCTGTTGTTGGCCGCCGCCGCGCCGGCCTGGATCGCCCGCGACCGGGTTGGCGGCGCCCGTGCCGCCATCGCCGCCGGCGCCCAGGTCATCGTCATGGATGACGGTTTCCAAAATCCGGGTCTGGCCAAGGACCTGTCGCTGCTGGTGATTGATGGCGCCTATGGCCTGGGCAATGGCCGGGTGCATCCGGCGGGCCCCTTGCGCGAAACCGCCGCCCTGGGCCTGGCGCGGGCCGATGGGGTGGTGGTTCTGCAATCAGGCGAGGCACCGGCACCGCTGCCCAGCCTTGGCCGACCGTGTTTGACGGCGCGTTTGATCCCCAATGATGCTGCCCTGGCGCTGCGCGGTTGCCGGGCGGTAGCCTTTGCCGGCATTGGCCGGCCCGAGCGCTTTTTCCAAACCGTGCGGGAACTGGGCGTGGAGCTGGTGGGCCAACAGGCCTTTGCCGATCATCATCCCTTTCGCGAGGATGAGATCTGGCGCCTGCTGGAAATGGCCCAAGGTCTGGATGCCCGGCTGCTCACCACAGCCAAGGACGCGGTGCGCCTGCCGGGCGCCGCCCGCGCCATGGTCACCGTCATCGATGTCAGCCTGGCCTTTGACAGTCCCGACGATTTCGAGCGTCTGTTGGACCGCACCGTTGGCGTCGGTGTGTCATGAAACATCCCGTCCGCTATCGCCTGGAGCTCTATCTGGCGCAGCTGTTTTGGGCCCTGTTCGCGGCCCTGCCCGTGGCCATGGCCTCGAGCCTTGGTGGTGCCCTGGGTGGACTCGTGGGCCGCCTGCCGCCACTGGCCCGCCGGGCCGAGCGGAACTTACAACTGGCCATGCCCGAGCTGTCGCAACCGGAACGCACTGCCATCATTGCCGGTGTCTGGCAGAACCTGGGCCGTACATTGGGTGAGCTGCCGCACCTCCGCGATTTTACCCTGACCGAGGACCCGCCGGGGCCGGGCCAGATTCAATTAGTGGGTGGGGAAAAGTTGCTGGCTCATGTGGGGCAGGCCCGGGGCGCCATTCTGTTCGGCGGTCATCTGGCTAACTGGGAACTTATGCCCGTGGTCGTGGCAGGCCATGCGGAGGCGGCGCATGTGGTCTACCGTGCGCCGAACAATCCTTTGATTGACAAATGGCTGCAGGATTTCCGCAAAGGTATTGCGTTAAGTACCTTGGCCAAGGGGCCGGCGGCGGCGCGGGGCCTCTTATCGGCCCTTAAAGGCGGTCAGTCCGTCGGCATGCTGGTGGACCAAAAAATGAACGACGGTATTGCGGTGCCATTCTTTGGCCTGCCCGCCATGACCGCGCCGGCCTTGGCCCAGTTGGCCCTGCGCCAGGACATCGCGGTCTTGCCCATGCGCTGCGAGCGCCTTGACGGCACGGCCTTTCGCATGACGGTTATGGACCCCTTGCCGCATATCAAAAGCGGCGATCACAAGGCGGACGTGGCGGCCATGATGGGTCAGGTCAATGATTTGCTGGAAGGCTGGATCAGGGAGCGGCCCGAACAATGGCTGTGGCTGCACCATCGTTGGCCAAAATAGCCCGATTGCCTACTTCGGCATCGGGCCCAGCAACAGGCCTGGGTCCAGGCGCTGTTTGAACCAGTTCAGGCGCCAATCCAGATGCGGCCCCGTGGCCCGGCCGGTTTTCCCCAAGGTGCCGATCTGTTCGCCCTGGCGGACGAACTGCCCAGTCTTCACAGTGACGCTGTGCAGGTGCGAGTAGACCGAGGTCAGGCCGTGGCCATGATCCAGCATCACCGTACCGCCGGTGTAATACAGATCACTTTCCGCCAGGACGACCTTGCCATCGGTGGAGGCATGCACGGGGGTCCCCGTCTTGGCGGCGATATCCAGGCCATAGTGGGGCCGGCGCGGCTTGCCGTTCAAGACCCGCTGGCTGCCGTAAACGCCGCTGATCCGGCCCTTAAGGGGCCATTTGAAACCGCTTTCAAACCAGGGTGCCACGCTGTCCAGGCGGCGGACGGCGGCGATGCCCTTGTTCTCACGGCGAATGCGCTGCAACACCGCTTTGGGCGGGGTGACGAATTTTTTGGGCAGGCCGTCGATGCGCTGTATTTTATAGTCCCTGGCCTTGATCTTCAGGCTCCGGCTCTGCCGTTTGCCGTTTGCTTCCTGCCAGTACAATGGCGCGGAGCCGGGGAAATCCCGGCCAAAGCCGATGATAAAGGAGCCGTCGGCGCCGACCCGCACGGCACGGCCATCGAATTCCACCTTTGTCCCTGGCGCGACATGGCCATGCACCAGGCCGCCCTGAACAAAGTCGCCGGTCAGGATTGGTGCCTCCGCCAGTGCCGGCAGTGACCAGATAGCCAGCAGAACTAGCAGCCAGACACGCATCAAAACAGCGTCCCTTGATTGCCCTTATCGGTCTTGGCTTTTGCCTTTGCCTTGCGCGGCGGGGTCCTCGGCTTTGCCGCCTGCCCTGGAGTGCCGTCATCGACGGTGACCGCGACTTCGCCGTCATGGAAATGGATCGCCAACGGGCTGCCGGGGCCCAGCCCCGCCGCCGCCATGACCACGCCGCCGTCACGATGCCGGACCATCGCATAACCGCGCTCCAAAACCCGTTCAAAGCCGAGGCTTTCCAGCAACTTACCCTGGCCATTCAGGCGCAGGCGGTGCTCATTGATGCGGCCTTGTGTGGCGCGCAGCAAACGGCCCTCGAATGCCTGCAGGTTGCGGCCGTCGGCTTCAATCGACTCTGAAACCAGACGCGGGCGCAGTCGGGCGGTGATGGCGGTCAGACTGTTGCGCTTTTCCGCTCCGAAGGTCAGCAAAGCGCGGCGCAGGCGCTCCGCCGCCTCGTCCAGACGTTGGCGGGCCAGGGCCAGTAATTCCCTGGGACCGCGCAGGCCACGGGACAGACCGTCCAGGTCGCGGCGGCGCTCCGCCAGCAGCCGTTGCGCGGCGAGTCCGAGGCGTCGGTCCAGATCAAGGTTGTTGGCCACCAGTTCGGCCCGCACCGGCACGGCGATCTCAGCCGCCGCCGTGGGTGTCGGCGCCCGGCGGTCCGAGACAAAGTCGATCAGGGTGGTATCGGTTTCATGGCCAACAGCCGAAATCAGCGGTATGTCGCTTGCCGCCGCCGCCCTGGCGACAATCTCTTCATTAAAGGCCCACAGATCCTCGATCGAGCCGCCGCCACGGGCCACGATCAACAGATCCGGGCGCGGCACCCGGCTGTTATTATCAAGGGCGTTAAAGCCCCGAATGGCGGCGGCGACCTGTTCCGCCGCGCCCTTGCCCTGCACCAGCACCGGCCAGAGCAGCACGCGGGAGGGAAAACGGTCGCGCAGGCGATGCAAAATATCGCGAATCACCGCCCCCGTGGGCGAGGTCACCACCCCAATCACCTGCGGCAGGTAGGGTAGGGATTGTTTGCGTTCCTCGGCAAAAAGGCCCTCCGCCGATAATGTCTTCCGCCGCTCTTCCAACAGTGCCATCAAGGCGCCGACCCCGGCCGGCTCCATGGCCTCCACCACCAGCTGGTAGCGCGAGCGCGGGGCATAGGTGGAAAGCTTGCCGGTACAGATGACTTCCAGGCCGTCTTCGGGCCTGAAGCGCAGTTTTCCGGCGGCGCCGCGCCATACCACGCTGTCGATAACGGCCCGCTCGTCCTTCAGGGAAAAGTACAGATGGCCCGAGCGCGCCGCCATGAAACCGGAGACCTCGCCCCGGATACGGACGTATCCGAAGTTGTCTTCCACCGTCCGTTTTACCGCCGCCGCGATCTCGGAGACCGAATACTCCGGTAAATTGGGCGTGCCGCCGGTTTCATTGTCAAACTTGTCGCCGCTCATTGGATCAAAAACCCAGATCATCTGCTGTCGTGCTCGCCCGGCTATGATACAAGGGGCGCCAATGGTGTAAACGTTATTGAGTACGGCAAAGAGGTTTGACGGCATGCATGTTCTGGTCATCGGCGCGGGCGGGCGGGAGCACGCGCTTTGTTGGGGGGTGGCCCGTTCGCCACTGGCGACCCGGTTAAGCTGCGCGCCCGGTAACGGCGGCATATCGCAGCTGGCCGAATGCGCTGATATCGCGGTCGATGATTTTGACGGTATCGTCGCCTATTGCCGGGCGGAAGCAGTCGATTTCGTCATCGTCGGACCTGAGGGCCCCTTGGTAGCCGGTCTGGTTGACCGCCTTGATGCGGAGAAGATCCTGGCCTTTGGTCCCTCGGCGCGGGCGGCGGTCCTGGAAGGCTCGAAAGTCTTCACCAAAAACCTGTGCAAGCGGCACAATATTCCCACCGCGGCCTTCGAAAAATTTTCCGACCTTGCTAAGGCCCAGGCCTATATCCAGGACCGTGGGGCGCCCATCGTGGTCAAGGCCGACGGCCTGGCGGCGGGCAAGGGCGCCATCGTTTGCGAAACAACAGAGGACGCCCTGGCGGCGGCGGAAGACATTCTCGGCGGCCAATTTGGAGACGCCGGCAACGAAATCGTCGTGGAACAGTTCATGGTTGGCGAGGAAGCGAGCTTTTTCGCGCTATGTGATGGCCGCAACGCACTTCCCCTGGCCACGGCCCAGGATCACAAGGCTGTCTTCGATGGCGACAAGGGCCCCAATACGGGCGGCATGGGGGCCTACTCCCCGGCCCCGGTGATGACGGACGAGATGTGTCAGAAAACCATGGAACGGATCATCCTGCCCACCATGCGGGCCATGGAACAGGACGGCCGGCCCTTCAAGGGGGTGCTGTTCGCCGGTCTGATGATCACCGAACGCGGCCCGCAGTTGATCGAATACAACGTGCGCTTCGGCGATCCGGAATGTCAGGTACTATTGGCGCGCTGGCAAAGCGACCCGCTGGCTGCCCTGGTGGCCGCCGCCAAGGGCCAGTTGGCCGGCTACGAGGTGGACTGGTCCGAGCGGGCAGCGATCACCGTGGTGATGGCGGCCCAGGGCTATCCAGGCGATTACGCCAAGGGTACGGAAATCAAGGGTATCGCCGAGGCTGAAACCATCGCCGGTGTTTCGGTTCTGCATGCGGGCACCAAGCTGGATGGCGGGCGCATGCTGGCCAATGGCGGCCGGGTGTTGGGGGTAACGGCGCAAGGCCGGGATATCCGCACCGCCCGGGAACGGGCCTATCAGGGTATCGAGGCCATCGATTGGCCGGAAGGCTTTAGCCGTAGCGACATCGGCTGGCGCGCCGTCGAGCGGGAGGAACAGGCGGAGCGGGACGCTAACGAGGAAGGTTAAGCGCCCGCCGCAACAGTTGCACCATATGCACCGCTTCGCGCCCACTGCCGTGTTTGATTTGCTGGCGGCAGGAGGTGCCGTTGGCGATGAGCGTTGTCGTGGAGGCGACACCGCGCACCGCCGGCAGCAACGATGCCTCGCCCATGGCCTGTGAGACTTCGTAGGTATCGGCACCGTAGCCAAAGGCCCCGGCCATGCCGCAGCAACTTGATTGCACGGTCTCTATATTGCTGTCGGGCAACAGATCCAAGGTGTTGGTCATGGCGGCCATGGTTTGATGCGCTTTCTGGTGACAATGGCCATGCAGCAGCACGTCGCCGCCCGCCCCTAGATTTAGCTCGAGGCGGCCCGCCTCGTGCTCGGCCGCCAGATATTCTTCCAACAGCATGGCGTTTCTGGCCAAGGCGGCGGATGCCTCGCCCGGAAGGACCGAGAGGAACTCGTCGCGCAGGGTCAGCAGGCAGGACGGCTCCAACCCCAGGACCGGCAGGCCGCGCGCGATGTAGGGTGCCAGGGCATCAATAGTGCGGGACATCTCGGCCAGCGCCTGATCCACCAGACCGGCGGAGAGAAACGTCCGCCCGCAGCACAGCCGCCGGCCATCTGGAGCCTGGGCGATATGCACCCGCCGGCCCGCCGCGACGAGGACGTCAATGGCAGCCTCCAGGTTCTCCCGCTCGAACGCCGTATTGAAAGTATCGGCGAACAGTACAACCTCCGCGCCATCCGCCGGGCCATGGGCGTCCTGCCCCGGCTGAAAAGTATCCCTGCGCCACCTCGGCAACGGCCGTTTAGCGGTGAAGCCGAATAGTTTCTCGCTCAACCAGGCAAGGCCTGGCAGCTGATCACGCAAGTTCAATAGCGGCGCCAGACGCGCGGCCCAGGGCGCGTAATGGGGCAGATAGGCGACCAGGCGGTCATGCCACGAAACGCCGGAATGTTTGGCGCGCTGGTATTGCACCTCGATCTTCATGGCCGCCATGTCCACGCCCACGGGGCATTCCCGCTTGCAGCCCTTACAGCCGACACACAGCGACATGGCATCGGCCATGGCGTCCGAATGCAGTGCATCGGGACCCAGCTGCCCTGACAGGCCGAGGCGCAGCAGGTTGGCGCGCCCTCTGGTCAAATGGGCTTCGTCGCCGGTCACTTTAAAGGAGGGGCACATGACGCCGGCCAAGCTTAGATTGCGGCAGGCGCCATTGTTGTTGCACATTTCAGCGGCACCAGCGAGCCCGCCCCAGGCCGACCAGTCCAGGCCGGTTTTCAAGGGCGGCGTGGTATAGCCGGGCTTGAAGCGGAACAGGCGGCGGTCGTCCATCTTCGGCGGGTCAACGATCTTGCCCGGATTAAACAAGCCCGTTGGGTCGAGGATATTTTTCACCTCGGCGAAATTATCCACCATGCGCTGGCCGAACATGGGCAGGTGGAACTCGGACCGGACCAGGCCGTCGCCGTGCTCGCCGCTATGGCTGCCTTTATACTCCCGCACCATTTCGAAGGCTTCCTCGGCCATGGCGCGCATCTGCTTGGCGCCGGCTTCCTCTTTTAGGTTGACCACGGGACGCACATGCAAGGTGCCGACGGAGGCATGGGCATACCAGGTACCTTCGGTGCCATGTTTGTGGAATACCTCGGTCAGGCGGTCGGTATAGTCGGCCAGATCTTCCAGGCGGACGGCGCAATCCTCGATAAACGAGATTGGTTTGCCGTCGCCTTTCATGGACATCATGATGTTCAGGCCGGATTTGCGCACCTCCCAGACCGCTGATTGGAAAGCTGGCTCCGTGGCTTCGACCACGGCGCCGGGGAAGCCCAGATCAGCCATCAATTCCACCAGTTGCGCCAATTTTCGCAACTGTTCGCCGCCATCATCGCCAGCGAACTCCACCAACAGCAAAGCCGCCGGGTTGCCCTGGACAAAGCGTTCCACGGTGGGGCGGAACATTTCGATATCGCGGGCCAGATCGATCATGGTGCTGTCGACCAGCTCCACCGCTGCTGGTCCCAGCTTGACGATATGCTGGGTCGCGTCCATGGCTGCATAGAAGTTGGGGAAATGGCAAATGCCCAGGGCCTTGTTGGCCGGGATCGGCGCCAGGTCCAGTTCAATCGCCGTGGAAAACGCCAACGTGCCTTCCGAACCCACCAGCAGATGCGCCAGGTTTTCCGAACCGACGCCGGGCACCAGGGCATCGATGTTATAGCCGCCAACCCGGCGCTGTACCTGGATCTCGTGCAGATCCGGAAACCGCGCGACGATCTCGCTGGCTTCCCGCCGGCCTAGATCCAATAGCGGCGCCGCGATCTCGCGAAAGCGCGCCGGGATATCAGCGGCCTGAAAATCCTGTGGCAGCTGGCCGAAATGTAGTTTGCTGCCATCCGCCAGGAGGGCATCGATGGCGCGGACATTTTCCACCATGCGGCCATAGCGGATCGAGCGCGCGCCGCAGGAATTGTTGCCGGTCATGCCGCCGATGGTGGCCCGCGACGAGGTCGAAACATCGACCGGGAAATACAAACCATGGGGCTTTAGATAAGCATTCAACTGGTCCAGCACCAGGCCCGGCTGTACCGTGACCCGGCGGTTTTCCACGTCGAGGGCGATGACGCCGGCGAAATGCTTGGAGACATCCAGCACCAGGGCCTCGCCCACGGTCTGGCCGCATTGCGAGGTGCCGCCGCCGCGCGGCAGGATGGGGATTTTCTCGTCGGCCGCGATCTGAATGGCGCGGACGATGTCCTGCTCGCTCCGCGGCACCACAACGCCGATGGGTTCAACCTGATAGATCGAGGCGTCGGTGGAATATCGCCCGCGCGAGGCACCATCGAACAACACTTCACCCTGCAGCTCCCGCCCCAGACGGGCGGCCAGCGCAGAGTCGCCAATGCGGCCGGTACCCGTGTAAGCAGGGCCGGTATAGGACGCGCCCTTATGCGGAGGCACGTTTACGACGACCTCCCCCGGGCCCGGTCGCGCAGGACGAATTTCTGAATCTTACCCGTAGATGTCTTCGGCAAATCATCGAAGATCACCTCGCGCGGGCATTTATAATGCGCCATGTTCTCGCGGCAGAAATCGATGATCTCCTGTGCCGTGGCCTCCTCGCCGGGTTTCAGCTCGATAAAGGCGGTCGGCGTCTCGCCCCATTTTTCGTCCGGCTTGGCGACAACCGCCACCGCCGCGATCTTGGGATTGGCGTACAGAACATCCTCGACCTCGATCGAGGATATATTCTCGCCGCCCGAGATAATGATGTCCTTGGAGCGGTCCTTCAATTCCACATAGCCGTCCGGGTGCCAGACACCCAGATCGCCGGTGTGGAACCAGCCGCCCGCGAAGGCCTCTGTGGTGGCGGCGGGGTTTTTCAAATACCCCTTCATGGTGACGTTGCCGCGCATGAAGACCTCGCCCATGCTCTCGCCGTCCATGGGCAGGGGCTCGAGCGTTTCGGGATCGGCCACCATCATGCCTTCCTGGACCTGATAGGTAACACCCTGGCGGGCCTTTAATTTGGCCTGTTCGTCCGCCGGCAGTTCGTTCCATTCCGACTTCCAGGCGCTGACCACGCAGGGGCCATAGACTTCCGTCAGACCATAAACATGGGTGACATCAAAGCCTTGGCGCGCCATATCAGCCAGAACGGCGGCGGGCGGCGGCGCGGCGGCAGTAAACATGCTGACGGTATGGGGCAGTGGGCGCTTGTCCGCCTCCGCGGCGCCGGCGATCATCTGCATGACGATGGGCGCGCCGCACATGTGGGTGACCTTGTGTTCGGCGATGGCGCCGTAAATATCGGCGGCGACCACGTTGCGCAGACAAACATGGGTTCCCGCAATGGCGGTGATCGACCAGGGGAAGCACCAGCCATTGCAATGGAACATTGGCAGGGTCCACAAATAAACCGGATGGGCCGGCAGATGCCAGGCCACGATATTGCCCATGGCGTTCAAATAGGTACCGCGGTGGCTGTAGACGACGCCCTTGGGATTGCCCGTGGTGCCGGAGGTATAATTTAGCGAGATCGCTTCCCATTCATCCGCCGGTGGACTCCACTGATGATCCGGATCGCCGGTCTCCAGGAAAGCCTCGTAATTCATCTCGCCCAGGGCTTTGCCGCCCGGCCCGGCCGGATCCTCGATATCGATCACCATGGGACGATTTTTGACCTTGCTCAGGGCCTCTTCGATGATCGGGCTGAATTCCGTGTCGGTGATCAACAGCTTGCATTCCGCATGATCCAGAATGAAGGCGATTTCCGTGGCGTTCAGGCGGTAGTTCAAGGCATTCAGCACGGCGCCCTGCATGGGCACGCCGAACGTCGCCTCGAAAGCGGCAGTGACGTTGGGCGCCATGACCGAGACGGTATCACCCTTGCCGATGCCCCGTTTCGAGAGCGCGGAGGCTAGGCGCAGGCAGCGGCTTTGGGTCTGGGCCCAGGTATAGCGCGCCGCGCCGTCGATGACAGAGGTATAGTCGGGATAGGTGAAGGCCGCCTTGGCCAGAAAGCTGAGCGGCGAGAGAGCCTGATAATTGGCCGCCGTGATGGGCAGGTCGGTCTCGAATGGATTGGCGCTCATATCCGGTTCCTCGGCTAGGGTTGGTGCAGACAATGCATGGGTAATTTATCGGCTGGCGCCACAGGGTACAAGTTGGTGGTACGGGTTGATGGTACAAGTTGACGTTACGGGCCGCCAGAACACTTTCATGGCCCATGTCAATCATGCTATCACGCAGCCAGCGGTCGGTTTACCACCGCCCCGCGCCCGTAGCTCAGCTGGATAGAGCACCAGATTCCTAATCTGGGGGTCACAGGTTCGAGTCCTGTCGGGCGCACCAAATTTCCAAATTCCGCGCATGCCTGCATTCGGAGATGGCGTCGGGCGCATAAATCTTCGACAATGGGCCTTTATGTTGCAGTACAAGGGCAGCAGG
>JABIWH010000048.1 GCA_018701215.1 Rhodospirillaceae bacterium | reverse complement strand
GGCTTCCGCGCCTCCTGTTACGATTAGGCAGCACCAAAACCAATGAGGTGCTGTCATGAATAGAAAAGTCGCCGTTTACGCCCGTGTTTCAACGGACAAACAAACCACCGAAAATCAACTGAACCAACTCCGTGCGATTGCCGACAAGAACGGATGGGTCATCGTCAGGGAATTCGTTGATGAAGGAATCTCAGGCGCTAAAGGCAGAGACAAACGCCCACAGTTTGATGCCTTGCTGAAATCAGCGGTTCGCAGGGATTTTGACCTGGTACTGTCGTGGTCTGTGGACCGCCTTGGTCGCTCACTCCAACATCTTGTAGAGTTCCTGAACGAACTTCACGGCGTTGGCTGCGACTTGTTTCTTCACCAGCAGGCGATTGATACCACAACGCCATCGGGCAAAGCGATGTTCGGCATGTGTGGCATCTTCGCTGAATTTGAGCGGAGCATTATTCAGCAACGAGTGAAGGCTGGGCTTGAACGAGCCAGAGCAAATGGCGTTCGGCTCGGTCGCCCCGCTATTTCTCAAGGGATGAAGGACGAGATATTGGCAATGCGAGCCACAGGGATGAGTATGAATAAGATTGCTGGTGAGATTGGAATTTCTAAATCTGTGGTTGTTAGGACCGTAAACCGATAAGATTTGAGCCAATGGCGTATTTCGGGTCCGAAATAGGGAAATGTAGATTGGTCGGGCTACTCATGAACAATAGTGAATTCTTAGAAATTCTTTACCAAGTCCTATGCGAATATGATGAGGATGAAATTCCTGTGTCGCAACTATCTGATATTCGAATAGGAAATCTAACAGAGGAAAGTAGTGCGCTATATCGATATATGCAGTGGAGGTTGACCGAAAGAGGAACCGAATATGGGAATTCTAGGTTCCCCAAGAATGATGGATAGACACGCTCTAGCTGGCTGATCTTGCCAAATCCCTATTTCCGAGCAGAAATACCAAATACCGTTCACCCCTGCCCTCTACGGGTTTTCCCTCGCCTACCCAGCACGTGCGCCTGCTGACGAGCGGTAATGTGGGAATAATGGTCAAAAATCATCTTCGGCGATGTACCCATATTGAGAGCCAGAGTTTCCATTGGAATACCAGCATATAGAAGCCTGAACGTGGCGTAGGTATGCCTCAAACTGTAGATGGTTCTCGCACGACCAAAACGATCATCCAATAGATTAGCTTTTTTCAGTACATCCTTGAATGTCTTACCGAAATTCTCTATGGGTTCGCCAGTGTGGCTACAGAATACGAGATCATCTGAACCCGTAAACTGTGAGATTTTTTTAAGCCGTTTCAGAGTGCTTCGTACGTACCAAAGCGGAATAACTTCACGCTCACCTGTCTTCGTCGTCGGTGCCACATAGAGCAAAACCTGACGTTTGCCCTCCTCGTCTACCCAGTCAAAATCAACATCCCGCCATCGCAACTGGCGTGCCTCATTGGGTCGCAATCCCGAATAGCACATGAACTGGACGTAGCATCTCAACACCTCTCGCTGATAGCGATGCAGGGAATGAACCAGCGAGTAATCTTCGCCCTTGATACGACTAAAACTGCCATTCTTGCGTGGTTGTGAACCGTGGCTTTCCTCTTTCACCCAATTCCTCAAATATCGGACCAAAGTCCGCCATTCGTCCAACTCAAATGCGGGTCGCCTCGAAGGGTTGTTTTCTCTCGCTGAATTAGCCCTGCTTACCTTTGGCGCTTTCACCAGCACATCATATTTCAGCCGCCCTGTGCGCCTCGCCCAGTGAAATATCTGGCGCAACAGGGATTGCTCCATTTGCAGAGTTTTCTGGGCTGGGACCTTTGCGACATTGCCCAAAACCGTCTTGTACGGCTTGTTTTTGGTGGTTCTGGATTTCTGGGCTTTATCGATCTTCTCTAGACCCTCGTCTGAGGACCAATAATTGATGCGCCAATCCCAATACTGAGCGACAAACTCGTCGGTGATGGCGTCTGTGGGTTTCTTACCGAAAAATGGCAGTAAATAGCGTCGAGCAGTTCCTTCAATGAAACGCTGCCTGTGAACTGAAAGGGTATTTTCGTGATCGCGCCACCAACGCTTATAGAGCGACGAAAAATTGAAGGTGCCGATATCAAGGTTATGACGAACCCTATAACGGTAATCCTCATACATCACCTCTGCGGTCTCTATCGCCTCATCAAGTGACTTCTTTTTCGAGGATTTGACGATATAGCCCTTCACGCCCTCAATATTCATACGCACCTGAAAAGCGCCGCTGTTTTTGCGCTTGTAGATGACGAGGGATGTGCCTCGAATTTGATGGTAATCCGTGTATGCGGGCTCGCTCACAAAACCAAACCTTATTGAAAAGTGTCAACGAAGTGTCAAAAAGACTAACACGACGCTCAACGATTTCAACAGTATGTCAACGATAATGTCAATGCAAAAAAGGGGTAGCATTTCTGCTACCCCTTTGATTTTGCTCGATATTTCTATCAAAAATGTTAACGTTTCGAGAACTGGAAGCTGCGTCGGGCTTTCGCCTTGCCGTATTTTTTACGCTCAACAACGCGGCTATCGCGGGTTAGGAAGCCGCCCGATTTCAGCGCTGGGCGCAGGGTCGGCTCGTAATTCAGCAGGGCCCGGGAGATGCCATGGCGCACCGCGCCGGCCTGACCCGAAAGGCCGCCGCCCACCACCGTGCAGACCACATCGAACTGGTCCTTGCGCTGGGCCGCCTCGAAGGGTTGGTTGATGATCATGCGCAGCACGGGACGGGCGAAATAGGTCTCGAACTCCCGGCCATTGACCGTGATCCGGCCCGCGCCCGGCTTTACCCAGACCCGGGCGATGGCGTTCTTACGCTTGCCCGTGGCATAGGCCCGGCCCAAATCGTCGATCTTGGGCTCGATCGTTACCGCATCGTCGGCGCTGACCGCCGCCGGGGCTTCCGCCGCGGCTGTATCGCCAGTTTCCGTGCCCGCGGCCGCGGCGCCTTCAACCAGCTGTTTCAAATCGGCCAGGGTGCCCGTGGTCTTCGGGGCGCCGGTATCGCCTGTGTTTTCGTCGGCCATGATCAGGCGCTCCTCTTGTTCTTGTTGTTCATCGCGGCAACATCCAGCACTTCGGGCTGTTGCGCCTCGTGGGGATGATCGGTGCCGGCATAGACCTTCAACTTGGTCAGAACCTGGCGGCCCAGGGGCCCCTTGGGGATCATCCGTTGCACGGCCTTTTCGACCACCCGTTCGGGGTGCTTGCCTTCCAGGATCTTGCCGGCGGTGACGCTTTTAATACCGCCCGGATAGCCGGTGTGGCGATAGTAGGTCTTGTCGGCCAGCTTGTTGCCGGTCAACTGCACCTTGTCGGCGTTGATCACCACGATATGGTCGCCACAATCCATGTGCGGCGTAAAGATCGGCTTGTGCTTGCCCCGAAGCCGGGCGGCGATGATGGAGGCCAAACGGCCCAGAACCACGCCTTCGGCATCGATCACGAACCATTTTCGCTCGATATCCCCGGGCTTAGCGGAATAGGTTTTCATAATTCTTCCTCAAATCGTATCCGGGCAATTAGACAGCAGCCTACACCCGGTTCAGCGGCGCGCAGTATGTCAGGATAAAATGTAGCGTCAAGCCCAAATATCGCAGTATTTTCAATTCACTAGATATACGGTACTATAGTAGCGTATATCTCGACACTGGCCGCCGCCGCCGTTGCGGCAGAGAGGCAAAGCGATTAAGTTCTACCCCGTTCAGACTGTCTTGTTAAGGAGTGCGCCGGTGCCGTTTTATCAACCCTCCCACGATGTCTTGTCCTCCCGCAACGCCACCATCGGCGCGCTGTTTCATGCCCGCGTACCCGCCAACCCAAGCCAGCGGGCGGTTGTTGAAGGCACGCGGGTCCTGAACTATCTGGAATTGGAAGAACGCTCCAACCGCTTGGCCAATGCTTTGCTGGAATTGGGCCTGGCGCGGGGTGACCGGGTTGGTCTGTTGGCCCGCAATTGCCTGGAATATCTGGAAGTAGAACTGGCGGCGGCCAAGGCGGGGTTGATCCTGGCCTGCCTGAACTGGCGCCTAGGCGACCGCGAGCTGCAACATTGCATCACCCTGGTGGAACCCAAGGTGGTGATCGCGCAAGCGGATCTGACGCCGGCCCTGGACCGTTTGGAATTTCCCCCCCATCAACGCATCACCATCGGCGCGGAATACGAAAGTTTCATGGCAGCGGCCAGCGAGCGTTATCCGGACCTGGAGATCGACCCCGAGAGCGGCCTGGTCATCCTCTATACCTCCGGCACCACCGGCCTGCCCAAGGGCGCCTTGGTCTCGCACCGGGCCATGGTGGCGCGGGGGATGTGTTTTACCTCGGAGTTCGAGGTCCCCATCGGCGATAACTTTTGCGCCTGGGCGCCATTTTATCACATGGCCTCTACCGATCAGGCGCTCGGCACCTTGCTGCGCGGCGGCACGGTGCATGTGGTCGACGGTTATGAGCCGGATCGCCTGATCGACGTGCTGGAGCGGGAGAAAATGCGCTTTTTCATCCTGATGCCCGGCATGGTCGGGCCTTTCGCCGAGATTTTGAAGGCGCGGAATGTACAGATCAAAGGCGTCGGTATCTGCGGCGCCATGGCGGATCTGGTGCCGCGCGAAGATATTGCCGCCGCAACCCTGGCCCTGGATGCGCCCTATAACAACAGTTTCGGCGCCACCGAGACCGGGCTGCCGCCCGCCTCCTCCAACCTGATCCCCATCGGCGTGGCACCGGCCAACCTCTCGAAGCGGCAATCGGCCTTTTGCGAACTGCGCCTGGTAGACCCCGAAGACAACGAGGTTCCCGTGGGCACGCCGGGCGAGGTTGCCTTGCGCGGAGCGACATTGTTCAGCGGTTATTGGAATGCGGACGAAACCAACGCCGAGGATTTTCGCAACGGCTGGTTCCACATGGGCGATGTGTTGCGCCGCAACGAAGACGGCACCTTGGATTACGTGGACCGGGTGAAATACATGATCAAGTCAGGCGGTGAGAATATCTACCCCGCCGAGATCGAGCAGGTCATGCTGGCCGATGCCCGCGTGCACGAGGCGGTCGTCGTGCGCCGCACAGACCGTAAATGGAGCGAGGTACCGGTGGCCTTTGTCGTGCCGGCGGATACGGCCTTGACGGCGGATGATCTGATGGCGCTGTGCCGCGAGAACCTGTCATCCTACAAACGCCCCAAGGACATCTTCTTCGTGGCCGAGGAAGAACTGCCCCGCTCCACCACCGGCAAGGTTCAACGTCACGAGCTGGAAGCCCGCTTGCCCTCAACAGACCGACAAGAGTAAGTTCCGCCAGCGTTGCGTTTAATTAGAAAGTACCCAGAAATGCCATCTTTGTTCGAGCCAATGTCCTTTTCCCGCGGCCCCGCCATGAAGAACCGTTTCATGCTGGCGCCCCTGACCAATACCCAAAGCCACAAGGATGGCACGCTGTCCGATGTGGAACTCAACTGGATCGAAATGCGGGCCAAGGGCGGCTTTGGCTCCACCATGTCGGCCGCCGCCCATGTGCAGGCCAATGGCCAAGGTTTTCCGGGACAGTTGGGCATTTTCTCGGATGACCATATCGAGGGCCTGGCCCGCATGGCCGCATTGATCAAAAAGCATGACAGCGTCGCCATTGTGCAGCTGCACCATGCCGGCAACCGGTCACCGGCGGACGTGATCGGCGGCACGCCCGTATGCCCCTCCGATGATCCTGAAAGCGGTGCGCGGGCATTAAGCACGGTGGAAGTCGCCGAACTGATCGAAGCTTTCATCGCCGCCGCCAAACGGGCCGAGACCGCCGGCTTTGACGGTGTCGAAGTACATGGCGCGCACGGCTATATCATCTCTCAATTTCTCAGCCCCGAGATCAACAAACGGACGGACCAATATGGCGGCAGTCTGGAGAATAGAAGCCGGATCATATTCGACGTGGTCAACGGTATCCGGGCCCGCTGCCGGCCGGACTTCAACGTCTCCATCCGCTTGTCCCCGGAACGGTTCGGCCTGCGTTTGGCCGAGGTGATCAAGGTGGCGCAACGGCTATTGAACGAGGGCGCCATTGATTTCCTGGATATGTCCCTGTGGGATTGCTTCAAGGAACCGGTGGAAGAAGAATTTAAGGGCCGCAGTCTGCTCTCGTATTTCGCTGAACTGGACCGGGGTAATGTCAAGCTGGGCGTGGCGGGCAAAATCAACTCCACCAAGGCGGCCGAGGCCTGCCTGGATCAAGGCGTAGATTTTGTCTTGCTGGGCCGCGCCGCCATTCTGCATCATGATTTTCCCTTGCAGGCGGAACAGGACGCGGATTTTGTGGCTGCATCATTGCCCGTAAGCGCCGATTATCTGCGTGGCGAAGGCCTGGGCGAAAATTTTCTGGTCTACATGTCCGGCTGGAAGGGCTTCGTGGCGGCCTAGAGCGCATTCAAAGAAAATGCGCTCAGACTCTTAAGAATCGAGCAATTGAACCAATTACTTACGTCGCGAGAGCGACTCCGATTAATTGAAAATTGCTCTAGCTCAGGCTTGGCATTGAAAGAAAGGAAAGCGGCGGATGTTTCAATTTGATACTTCCAAGCTCGAATGGACGCATTTTGAAGGGGGGCCCCATTTCGACTATCACATCGACTACGCCATCGCGGTCCTGGGCGCACAACCTGATATCGGCGTCCTCGATCTACTCGTCAAATGGGCCCCGAACGCCTACTGTCATTACCATCGCCATCTGGCCGCGACGACGACACTGGTGCTGGAGGGGGAGCAGAACCTGTACGAGGTCGGCGACGGCGGCGAAGCTATCCACAAGGTCCGCAAGGCCGGCGACTATGCCCACAGCCCCGGCGGCGACCTGCATATGGAGCAGGCCGGCCCGGACGGGGCGCTGATCTTCTTCGGCTTCCAGTCGCCCGATGGCCGTCTGTTCGAGACCCTGGACAAGGCTCACAACGTCCTGGCCACCGCCACCATTCAGGATTGGGCCGCCGGCAATATCGAAGGCGGGCGGCGCACCAGCGTCGGTTAATTCAAGACGATATTAAACCGCGTAACGGATCGGACGGGAGGTCAATGCCGCCTGGGCAGCATCAACGATGGAATTGGTATCGATACGGTGATGGCGGTATAGGTCGGCCAGGCCACCGCTTTGGCCGAAATGTTCGACGCCCAGGGGCTGTACCGGATGGCCGTAAACACCGCCCAGCCAGCTCAAGGTGCTGGGATGGCCATCTATCACCGTGACGATCCCCGCATGGCGCGGCAATGGCGCCAACAACTCCTCTACATAGGAGACGGCGTCGCGGTCGCCGCGTTGGCGGGCCCGGCGCACCGCATGCCAACCGGCACTCAGCCGATCGGCGGAGGTGACGGCCAAGACGCCGACATCGCGGCGGTCCTCGCCGATCAACCCAGCCGCCATGATGGCTTCCGGCGCGATGGCGCCCTGATAGCAGATCACCACCTCGCAGTTTGGGCCCGGCGGGCGCAACCAATAGCCGCCCTTGATGATGTCCTCGCGCAATGTATCGTCGATTGTCCGCTGGATCTGCTCGACCTTGCGGGTGGACAGACGCAGATAGACCGAGCCGCCGGTTTCGTCACGCAGCCAGTTTTTCTCTTCATCCGCGCCGCTGCCCCGTTGCACGTAATCAAAGGACCAGCCCATGATCGCCACCAATTCATCGACAAAGGCCGGCTCGAACGAGGCCAGGCCATCCTGGGCCATGCCGATCAGGGGCGTGCCCACGGATTGATGGGCGCCGCCCTCTGGCGATAGCGTAATGCCCGAGGGCGTACCGGCCAGGATAAACCGCGCGTCCTGATAGCAGGCGTAATTAAGCGCATCAAGGCCACGCGCAATGAAGGGGTCATACAGCGCACCGATCGGTATCACCCGCTCGCCGAACAGGGAATGGCTAAGCCCCAGGGCCGCCAGGGCGGTGAACAGATTATTCTCGGCAATCCCCAGTTCCAGGTGCTGGCCTTTGGGGCTGCGCTCCCACTTCTGCATGGACGGAATTTTTTCATTCCTGAAAGTATCGCCAAGCGATGACGTGGCGAACAATCCTCGGGCATTGACCCATGGCCCAAGATTGGTGGAGACGGTCACATCCGGAGAGGCCGTTATGATCCTATCCGCCAGCTCGCCACCCGACCTGGCGATGCCGTTCAAGATATGCCCGAAGCCTTCCTGGGTGGAAATATTATCGCTGCTCGGCGCGGCCAGATTATCGGGCACGGGAATATAGGCCGCACTATAGCGCCGGGTACCCTTGGCATTGAATGCATTGGCGGCAAGAAAGTCCCCCATAGCCTCGACGGATACCTGCATGCCCTCGAATAGTTCCCATTCCCGCCCATCCGCGATGCCCATGCGATCACGCAGCAAGTCCGTCTGGTCGTCATTCATGACGCCCGCGTGATTGTCTTTGTGGCCCTGCAAGGGCAGGCCATGGCCCTTTACCGTGTAGGAGAGAAAACAAACCGGGCGGTCGTGGTCTATAGCGTTGAAGGCATCGAGAAGAACGCCGACATCGTGGCCGCCCAGATTGGTCATCAGATCAGCCAGATCGGCGTCCGCATAGCTTTCGATCAGGGCGGTTACATCGCCCTGGTCGCCCAGATCATCCATCAGGGCTTTGCGCCAGGCTTCGCCGCCCTGAAAGGTCAGGGCCGAATAACGCTGGTTGGGACATTCATCAATCCAGTTTCGAAGCTTGTCCCCGCCGGGCCGCGCGAACGCCCGTTGCTGCCGGTTGCCGTATTTCAACAGCACCACCTCCCAGCCCATGGTGGCGAACAAATCCTCGATCCGTCCGGTCAGGCCTTCCGTAACGACGCCGTCCAGGCTTTGCCGGTTATAATCGATTACCCACCAGGTATTGCGCAGATCGTGCTTCCAGCCTTCCAGCAAGGCCTCGAAGATGTTGCCTTCATCCAGTTCCGCATCGCCCATCAAGGCGATCATTCGCCCCTTGGGCACATCCTTTCCCCAATCCTTGGCGCGAACATAATCCTGGGCCAGGCTGGCGAACGAGGTCATCGCCACACCCATGCCGACGGAACCGGTGGAGAAATCCACGTCGTCGGTATCCTTGGTCCGCGAAGGATAAGACTGCGCCCCGCCAAAGCTGCGCAAATCCTCGATTTTTTGCCGCGACTGGTTGCCAAGCAGATATTGGATGGCATGAAAAACCGGCGCCGCATGGGGCTTGACCGCGACCCGGTCCTCGGGCCGCAGCACGCCGAAATACAGCGCTGTCATGATCGCCGTGATCGAGGCGCACGAGGCCTGATGCCCGCCAACCTTCAAGCCATCGTCATTGGGGCGCAGGTTGTTGGCGTTATGGATCATCCAGCACGCCAGCCAAAGGACCTTGCGTTCCAGTTCCTGCAACGCTGCAACGATTTCCAGTGCTGGTTCCGCCGCGTCTTTCCTGGCGCCCGTCATGATCCCGTTCCCTAAGACAGTGAATGAATTATCACGGCAAATACTAGACCATCCAACGGCGAGAATCCTTGCTTTTCTGCCAATTTCCTGACATTGATATAGTCATATATTCCAATTTTACCTGTGAAAATGGTGTGATATGCCAAAAACAGATGTTGATACGACAGACTTGAGTATCCTGACCCATATTCAGGAAAATTGCCGCCTGACCAACGTCGAGTTGGCGGAGAAGGTCAATCTTTCCCCATCGCCCTGTCTGCGCCGGGTGCGCAACCTTGAAGCCGCCGGCGTCATCAAGGGATACATGGCCCTGGTCGACCAAAACGCGGTCGATCTGCCGGTCAGCGTTTTCATCCAAGTAACGTTGGAGCGTCAGGTCGTCGCCGACCTGAAAACATTTGAAGATGCCATCCTGGCCCGCCCAGAGGTCATGGAGTGCTATTTGATGACCGGCGATGCCGATTACCTGCTGCGCGTAGTCGCCCGGGATCTGGCCGCCTATCAGCAATTCCTGATGGCGCACCTGACGCAAATACCGGGTGTGGCCAGCATCAAGTCGAGCTTCGCATTGAAGCAAGTCGTCTATAAGACGTCGCTGCCGCTATAACATCCAGGCTCTGCTATACTCCCGCCGTAACTATAGAAACTGGCAGGATAACCGCCATGAAAGCACGTTTCGGCATTATTGAAGTCCCGCGCAGCATCGCGTCCGCGGTCGAGAACGCCAAGCTGGCCGAGAAATCCGGTTTCGACTGGTTCGGCGTCGCGGATTCGCAATCGCTGTTTCGCGAGCTCTTCGTCACCCTCGCCATGGTGGGTCAGGCGACTGAACGCATGATGATCGGGCCGTCGGTGACCAACCCCCTCACCCGCCACCCCGCCGTCATGGCGTCGGCGGCGGCAAGTGTGCAGGAGCTTTCAGGCGGCCGCGCCATGCTGGGTATCGGTACCGGCGACAGTGCACTCTATAACTTGAACGAGCGCCCGCCGGGCCTGGCGGGCCTGCGCGAATATATCGTTACCTTGCGGGAAATGTTGTCGGGCCGGCCCACCGAGTTCGCCGGGCGTGGCATCCATACCCAATGGGTGGCGGAACAGGCGGACAATCCGGTACCGGTCTATATCGCGGCCGAGGGCCCGAAAACCCTGGAGCTTGCCGGCGAAGTCGCCGACGGCGTGATCTGCGGCATGGGGCTTTCGGCGGAGGTGGTAAAGCTAACCCTGCACCATCTTGCCATCGGTGCCGAGCGGGCGGGCCGGAGCCTGGATGATATCGACATTTGGGCCATGACCCGGGTCAACGTGGGTACGGACCGGGCCGCGCTGATCAATGAAATCCGCATGGAGCTGGCATCGACCGCGCACCATGCATTCCGCTTCACCCAGAAAGGCAAACTGGTACCGCCCGAATTCGCAGAGGCCATTCGAACGGTCCAATCAGGCTATCGCCCGGCCCATCACGAAGACCTGGGCCAGTCTCCCAACGCCGGCCTGATGGATAATCCGGAACTGCTGGCATATATGACCGAGCGCTTTGCCGTCATCGGAACGGCGGACGAGAGCGTACAGCGCATCCAGGAAATCCGCGCCGCCGGCATTCACCAGTTTCTCTTTACCGGGTTCGTCGATGAACGCGCGGCCCTGATCGAAACTCTGGGCAAATCGGTCTTTCCCAGGTGCCGGAATTAAATCTTGGCTAGCGGTCCCAAGGCATTGATGAGCGGCTGCAACCGCTCTTGATGGCGCCGCCAGCGGCCAAGGGAACTGGCGTAAATGGGCTGGCGGACCTGGCTCTTGCTGGCTGTGCGCACGGCCCGTTCGGTCTTGTGGAAATCCAGGCAGCGAGGATCCCATTCCAGGCCGCAATGAGCCACGAAGCGGCGGGCGGAGCCTTCCAGATCGTTGACCACATCCTCGTAATGCACATCCAGAATGCGGCCCGGTAGAACCGCGTGCCAATGGCGCATCAAGGCATCGTATTGCCGGTAATATTGGCCCAATTCGGCCAAGTCGTAGGCAAAGTGCTGACCCTCGCTGAACAACAGCGAAAAACAGGAATAACAGGTGTCCATGGCATCGCGCCGGCAATGGATAATCGCGGCATTTGGCAGCATCAGGTGGATCAGGCCAAGACGGAGAAAATTCGCCGGCATCTTGTCGCAGACCCGGCTTTTGTTCGGCCCCAGCCGTGACACCGCATCGACATAGCCCACGCCCAGTTCCGCCCATAATTCATCCCCCGCCGACGCCACGCAATCGGGATAGCCTTGTTCCGAGCCGATCCGCTGGGGCAAACGGTTGGCGATGGCGCCCAGTTCAGACAGTTCGCCGGCACCATGCACTTCGCCATGGCTGGCCAGGATCTGCTCAATCAAGGTGGTGCCCGAGCGGGGCATGCCAAGGATAAAGACCGGCAAATTACTGCTATCGCCGACGGCAGCGTGACGCGCGAAGAAGGCCGCGTCAAAGACCTGCTTGGTGCGGGAGAAATTGTCGGCCATGGCGGCGACATCGTAGTTCGAGGCTTCGCGTTTCAGGCGGTTACCGATAACGATATGATCGAATGCCTCTGCTTGAGCGCCCTGCCGCTCATAGGCTTGGCCAAGGCTGAAGCGCAAGCCAACGGCATCGGCGACGGGCAAATCTGGTTTTGCGATCAGACGCTCGAAATCAGCGATGTTATCATTGCCACCGCCATTACTCAGAATGCCAAGGTTTACCCAGGCCGGGGCATAGTCGACATCGATGGCAACGGCACGGCGAAAGCTTGCCTCCGCCTCCGCCATCCGCCCCAATTCATGCTGTGTCATGCCAAGGTTGTTGTAAGCCAACAGATAGTCCGGATCGGCCGCCACGGCCCGTCCATAGCAAGCGGCCGCCGCCTCCAAGTGGCCCTGCGCGCGCTCCGCATTGCCGAGGTGGTAGTGCGCCCTGGCGTAGGCCGGATCAATCGTGATGGCATGGCGAAAACTGACCGCCGCTTCGTCCCACTGCTCCAATTCACCAAGCAACAGACCGATATCGTTGTGAATTTCCGCGCCGTCCGTCCCCAGGGCAAGTAGTTGGCGGTAGCTGGCCAGGGCCTCCCGCCAATGGCCAAGGTCACGCAGCAGGGCGCCCAGGGAATTAAGCGCCTGGCCGTTGCGCGGTTCCAGGCGCACGGCGGCACGGTAACTTTCCACGGCCTCCTCGCGCCGGCCCAGCTGAGCCATGACGTTGGCATGGTTGAAATGGGCATCGCCATAATCCGGTGCGATGGCAATGGCCTTTAAGAGGCTTTCAACAGCTGCTTTCTTCCAGCCCAATTGAAAGGCCGCGACACCCGACAGATTGAGCACCACCGGATTACGCGGTTCCGCCTTCAGTATCCTGCGATAGAGTTTCTGCGCCCCGGCAGCATCGCCCGCTTTGTGGCGGGCGACAGCGCGATCAAAGACCTTTTGCATGCTGTCCGGTCCGGTTTCGCGCCGCCCGCCTACCCTAGCCCTGCCAGCCCTAGCCTTGCCAGCCGACGGCTTTTTCTTCCATCAGAGCGGCGATTTCGGCCTCGCTCATACCCCATGCAGCTAGGCCGGCGGCGGTATTCGCCCCCATCTCCGGCGGTGGCGATTTAATGGATGCCGGCGTGCGTGAGAAACGTGGTGCCGAGACCGGCTGTTTCACGCCGTCAACCTCGACAAAGCTGCCGCGCGAGATGGCGTGGGGGTGCTCGAACGCCTCATCAAAGTTCAACACCGGCGCGAAGCAGATATCGGTGCCTTCCATGATCTCGCACCATTGATCGCGGGTTTTTTGAGCAAACAACCCAGCGAACTTTTCGGCCATGTCGGGCCAGGTGGGGCGGTCCATCTGGGCCGGCAGGTCGGCGGGGTCCAGGCCAAGCTTGTCCAGCAGGATGGCGTAGAATTTGGCCTCGATTGAGGCGATGGAGACGAACTTGCCGTCGGAGGTCCCGTAGCAACGATAGAAATGCGCGCCGCCGTCGAGGACGTTGGCATTCCGCTCGTGCTTCCAATCACCCGCCGCCAGGGTGCCGAAGGCGCCGGTGCCAAGGAAGGCAGAGCCTTCGGTCATGGCGATATCAACCACCTGGCCCTTGCCCGATTGCCTGGCCTCGATCACGCCGGCCAGGATGCCGACGGCGAGGAACATTGCACCGCCGCCCATGTCCGCGACCACGTTCAGAGGCGGTACCGGGATCTCCTTGGGGCCAATGGCATGCAACACGCCGGTCAGCGCCAGATAGTTCAGATCATGGCCCGCGGCCTGGCTCAAGGTTCCGTCCTGGCCCCAGCCGGTCATGCGGCCATAGACCAGCTTCGGATTACGCGCCATGCAGTCCTCGGGTCCCACGCCCAATCGTTCCGTGACGCCGGGACGGAAGGGATCGATGATCGCGTCGGCCTGATCTATCAGAGCCTGCAGCGCGGCAATACCCTTGGGGTGCTTCATGTCGATTGAGACGGATGGGCGGCTACGGCGCAACAGGTCGGTTTTCGGGGTACGCGGCGAGCCCAGGCCAGAAGGCGCATTGCGGTCAATGCGCAGGATATCCGCGCCCATATCGGCCAGCAACGTGCAACACAAAGGTGCCGGGCCAATGCCGGCCAGTTCGATAATTTTCACGCCCGCCAGGGGGCCGCTTTTTTCACTATCCGTACTCATGATTTCCTCGTTCGTTTGTGGTTCTATCTGATCTATTTTGCGGGACCGACTTGTTGTCCCATGATCGCTTCATAAACTTTCAACACGGCGGTGACGTTGTCGCCGCCGCCGTCCTTGCCGCGCGCCATGCGCATGATGTTGTGAACCTGCGGCCCCAATAGTAACGGCATGTCCAGATCGTCCGCCAGCTCCAATGCCAGGCGCAGATCCTTGTAGGCCAGATCCACGGTGAAGGCCGGCTTGAAATCCCGCTCGAGAGCGGCTTTGGCCACGCCGCGGTAGCTCATGGAGTTGCCGGAGCTATTGCGGATTACCTGATCCAGAATAACCGGATCGATCCCGGCGGCAACGCCCAGCATCAGACCCTCGGCGCCGGCCGTCATGTTCGTGAAGGCCACCATGTTGTTGCAGATCTTGGCAACACAGCCGCTGCCCAACTCGCCGGTATGGATGATGTTTTCGCCAAAGGATTCAAACACCGGCAGGCAGCGTTCGAACATCGCCCGCTCGCCGCCCACCATGATGGCGATGGTGCCCTTTTCGGCCCCGACCACGCCGCCGCTGACCGGGCCATCCAGGGTGGGGATATCCTTCGTTGCCAGCTCCGCCGCGATCTTGCGCATCATGGCGGGTGAATTGGTGGACAGATCAACATAGATCGTACCGGGCTTGGCGCTCTCGCCGATGCCGCCAGGACCCAGGGCGGCCGCCTCCACATCCCTGGGCATGGGCAGGGATGTCATCACCACCTCGACCTGAGATGCCACATCGGCGATGGAACCGCCCGCGATGCCGCCAACCTCGACACAGGCCTGCACCGCCGCCTCAGACAGGTCATAGACCAGCACCTCGTGCCCGCCCTTGATAATATTGCGGCACATGGGCCCGCCCATATGGCCGACCCCGATAAACCCAACTTTCATGACCAATCCTCCCAAATTGCTGCCGCCATTATCCAGGGTACGGACGGGAAAGGCCATGGCCAAGATGTCAATGATCGCGGTTTGTCTCCCTAGCGGGATTTCGCGGGCCGCATCCGCGCTAGTCGGCGCGCTTATGGGTATAGGCGCCGTAGACGAATTCACCAATGGTGCTTTGGGCCCGTACGGGCATCATGATACAGCGAAACAGAACTTCTCCGAGATCCAGGTCATTGTAGCGGCCTTCAACGGCAACGGGACCACCCTCTTGCAACGATTGTTCGCAACCTTCGACAAAGCAGTCTCGCAGATCTTCCGGCAGGGTCGTGTTCAATGTACGGCCCATGCGTTCGATTTCCCACGCGGATTGCAGTGTATCGCCGCAGGTGATGAAGACCGCGTGAGACATGCCACGGTCGCTGCTGATAAGAAACCGGTCGCGCCACTCCCCTGCCATATCGCCGATCCCCAAAGTGCTCAGGCTCGGCATGGGCCCATCACCGCAGGCATTCTGCCAGTCCGCGCCAGCGCGGGCGGTAGCGCGTCGGTCCAGAGCATTGAAAATGGGCGTCGAAATAACGAGATCCTTTCCAAAACCGATCCCCCACGCATGGGGAATTGCAGCAAGACAAACTCGCGGCGCTCATCAGAGCCAGCCAAGACGTCTCAAGCAACTATCGAGGCCAATTCGCGGCACCAATAGGTCTAGTAAATCTGGGAAAGTTGGTTTTCGTTCCGACTTTTCCCTCCTCCGTACATTAGCTTTAGACAGAATTGGGGATTCGCGCAGTGATCACAGTCACAACAAGGTAATTATATTTCTACCGTACGGCATTCTTGCCCGAGGAACGTGGCCCGAAGCATGCTTGGCAAGGTTCAAACCAGCAGGTTTTTGTGGAATTTGCCGTCCTAAATAATCGCTGACAGACCGGCGCCATCGCGCACCAGTAGATCGATATTCCGCAGCGGGTCGCCGCCGACCACCACAATATCCGCCAGCGTGCCCAGTTTGCTGACGCCGAACTTGAGTTTTCCCCAGATTGTTTTTGCGTCAAAATGTCGAAATTCGGCTTTCTCGTTTAAACCAATCGCACCCTGCCTAACTATTCTCGCGGCGGTACATAGCGGCTTTGCCGGTAGCCTTCGGAGATGACATTGCTGCCGCGCTCCTCGCCGGCGCGTTTAATCTCATAGCGCGCCACGGCCCTTAAATGCACCTCATCGGGGCCGTCGAGGATTTGCAGCGCCCTGCCCCAGCTCCACAGATAGGGCAGCGGCGTATCGGGCGATAGGCCCATGGCGCCGAACACCTGAATGGCGCGGTTGACGATCTTGGTCTGCAGGGGCGGCACCAGGGCGGTGATCATGGAAATCTCGCGCCGCGCCTCTCTGTTGCCGACTTGATCGATCATCCAGGCGGTTTTCAGCACCAACAGACGGGCCTGTTCAATCTCGATCCGGGCCTCGGCGATCCAGTCGCCGATATTGCCGTATTCATGCAGGTATTTACCGAACGCCCGGCGTTCCAGGGCACGCTGGCACATCAGATCCAGCGCCACCTCGCATTGGCCAAGCGAGCGCATGCAATGATGAATGCGCCCCGGCCCCAAGCGCGCCTGGGCCAGGGCAAAGCCCGCGCCCTCCTCGCCCAGCAAATTCTCCACCGGCACGCGGACGCCGCGAAAGACCACCTCGCAGGTGCCTTCAGGTGCGAGGTGGTTCATGTAGGAGATATTCCGCTCTATCTCGATACCCGGCGTGTCCATGGGGAACATCACCTGACTGTGCCGCTTATGGGGCGGGCCGTCGGGGTCGGTTACGCCAAGCACGATGCCGACCTTGGCGCGGGGATCAAGGGCGTTGGTGATGAACCATTTGCGCCCGTCCAGGACATATTCATCGCCGTCCCGGCGAATATTGAACTGGATATTGGTGGCATCGGATGAAGCAACGTCCGGCTCCGTCATCATGAAGCAGGAGCGGATCTCTCCCTCGAACAACGGCATCAGCCAACGCTCCCGCTGTTCCGGCGTCGCGAACAGATTGAGCAGCTCCATATTACCGGAATCGGGCGCATTGCAATTGAACACTTCCGAGGCCCAATAGACCCGGCCCATGATCTCGGCCAGCGGCGCATATTCCAGATTGCTAAGTCCGGTGCCCGGTGCATCATCAGGCAGGGCGGGCAGGAAGAAATTCCACAGGCCTTCATCCTTGGCCAGGGCCTTCAAATCCTCGACCACTTGCGGTGGGAAAATGCCATTGGAAACGTCATCGTGGTAGGCGTGCTCATGGGGCAGCACATAGTCCCGCATGAAACGGCGTACCCTGTCCTGCATTTCGATGGAGCGATCTGAAAAAGCGAAATCCATTTACCGAAAACCTCTGCTAGAGCGCATTATTTGAAAATGCGCTCGGTCTCTTAAGAATCGAGCAATTGAACCGATTACTTAAGTCGCGCCAAATAAGCTACGGCGGCGACTCCGATTAATTGAAAATTGCTCTAAGTGCCGTGACGTCAGCTCACGGATACCGGAAATCTACCGGACCTGGGGCAGCTTCACTTTGATCCCAATCAATAACGGGCAAACTACCACCGTTGGCGGTTCCGCTCCCAACCAGCGCGCTGCGAATTACTCGGCGGCCGTCGCCCGTATCGACGCATTATCTCGCTTCGGCGTTGCAACCGCCAGAACAACCGCCACCAGAGAAAAAACACTGGCCAGCAGGAAGGCATTGGCCAGATCGCTCTCTCCCGCAAGCCCGGCCAAGACCGCGGCCGAGGCGGCAAAACCTTCCATGGCGGCGAACGCCAAACCAAGGCTGGTGCCTTCGCGTCCACCGGCGTGATCGAGCGCGGTCGCCAGCAATACGGCCCGGATCGCCACCAGGAAGGTCAGCGCCACGCCCAGGGCAATAACGGTGAGCACAAAGTCGGTTGTCAGCCAGGCGAACAGCGACGCGACGGCCGCAATCGCGTTAGCAAAAATAATCAACGGCCGCCGTCCAACGTTATCGGATATCTTCCCCGTCCATGGTTGCGCCAGGGCGCCGACAAGCATCATCGCGGCCATGACAAGAGCCGTCTCCAACCAGCCAAGACCGTGGTTGGCGTTGAGGTACAGCGGCGTCATCGCAATGATTGCGAATAGACCCATGTTGTAGGCGATAAACAGCGCGATAACCCGCAGCCCCGCCCTGGTGGTCCAGACCCGCCAGATCGCGGTAAAATCCGCCCTCGTTGGCCGGCTATTGACGTGACGCGGCACATGCCGGCTGATAAAAATAAAGGCGCATCCCATGAGCAAGGTCGGGACCGCCAGCACCCGTATTGCAACGTGCCAATCCCACATGGCCAATAGCAACCCGGCCGCGGGTAATGCGATGGTTTGTGAAAAATAGCCCCCAATAGCATGTACGCCCAAGGCATAGGCACGCCTTGCCTTATGCATCTGCGTCAGCACGCCCGTTGCAATGGGATGCCAGGCGGCGTCACCCATGCCGGCAATTGAGATCACAATAGCAAAGGTCCAAAAACCGTCAACGAACGAGGCTGTCAGATAACCGAAACCGACCCAGAAAAATGTCCCCGCCAGCAGGACACCGCGATTGGCCACATGATCGGCCAATAGGCCTGCCGGAAAATAGGCGAGCGAGGCGCCGAGACTGTGAAGCATGAACAACAACCCGATCTCAGCCGGCGACAGCCCCATGGCCGTGCCAAACGCCGGAATCAGGATGTACATCCCAATCGGCACCAGATCATTGGCGCAATGACCGAAGGAGAAAGCGACGAGGAGGTTGGGTTTCATCGGCCCTCGAGGAAGTTTTTCAGGGCCGGAGCCCACTTTTGCCAGTCTTCCGTTGGGGCGAGATGGCCGTAGGGGCTGTCGATCTCGACATAAGCGGCATCGACGCCGCTGGCTTTAAGGTGCGTCATGGTCGGTTCCGCCAATTCGCCCGCCGGAAAGCGCTTGTCCGTGTTCGACAGTACATAGAGCAACGGCGCCTTGATGTTGGCGGCATTGTCCCAGGCATTGAACAACACCGCCGCCTTGCGCAGCACAATCAGGGCATTGGCATCAAACTGCGCCGACCAATCCCGGCCGCGTTTTTCCAGCGCGGCGGTGGCCGCTTCCTCGCTGCCCAGTTGATCCAGCAGGGCGCGGTCAACACCATAGCCGCGCAGGGTTTCAACCCGCTGTTTGGCCAGCATCGCCACCACACCGCCGCCGGGTTCCCCATCATAGTAATCGCCGCCGTTCCAGCCCGGGCATTGGGCGAAATAATCCTCGATCTCCGCGACGCTTTCCGGCCCGCCCCGGCTTCTGTTCCAGGTCGCGACCGGCACCAGGGCGCGCATGCGTTCGGGATCGCTGACACCCCACTGAAATGTCAGATAACCGCCATAGGAAAAGCCAACCACGGCAGCCAGTTGCCCGATGCCCAGATGATCCAACAACAGCCCCTGGGCGCGCACCATGTCGCGGGTCGTGATATCGGGAAAATTCGGGCCAAAGGGCGCACCGGTCGCGGGATCAATGCTGGCGGGGCCGGTGCTGCCAAAGGCCGAGCCGATCATGTTCGAGCAGACCACGAAGTAGCGCTCGGTATCCATGGCCCGGCCGGGTCCGATCAGATTATGCCACCAGCCCGCCGTATCGCCCGCCGCATGTGGGTTGGAGGTATAGCCGTGACAGAGCAGAATGGCATTGTCGGCAGCGGCATTCAGTGTGCCATAAGTCTCGTAAGCCAGCACAACCGGGTCCAGCGCGGCGCCCAGTTCAAGTTTGAAGTCCGGGATCTCGAACAATGTTGATGTCGGCAGCAGCATCTTATCCTCCTCGGTGGTTCGAGAGGTATCGTAGCATGCCCGCAACAATTTGTTATGATCCCCAAAGCATAGGGAGAGCGCTGCATGACTGATCAAAATTCAAAACCGCTGGCAGGCAAAATTGCCTTGGTAACCGGCGCCGGACAGAACATCGGCCGGGCCATCGCCCACGGATTGGCCGAAGACGGCGCCCTGGTCATGGTCAACGGCCGGGGTAATTTGGCGGCCATCGAAACCGTCGCAGGGGAAATCAATGACGCTGGCGGGGCTGCGATTAGCCATCTGGCGGATGTTTCGGATGAAGGCGCGGTGCGCGAGATGGTCGCGCGCCTGGCGGAGGAGGCAGGCGGTGTCGATATCGTGGTCTCCAACGCCGGCCTGCGCCGCCAGACACCGTTCGTGGAAATGAGCTATGCGGAATGGCGGGAAATCCTGTCCGTAGCCCTGGACGGCGCCTTTTTGCTGACCCGCCACGCGGTGCCGCACATGCAAGCGCGAGGCGGCGGCGCCTTTGTTGGCCTAAGCGGTATTTCCAACCACATCGGCGCCAAGGAGCGCGCCCATGTCAATGCCTCGAAAGCCGGCCTGGAAGGTTTCGTCCGCGGCATCGCGATGGAACTGGCAACGGACAACATCACCGCCAATATCGTGGCCCCAGGCGCCATTGACACCGCCCGCGGCGCCGCCGCCGGCGCGCGGCCACCCGGCGTGCATGACCGCATTCCCCTGGGCCGGGCCGGCACGGTTGATGAAATCGCGGCCATGGTCCGCCATCTGGCCGGCCCCCAGGGCCGCTATATCACCGGCCAATGCATCCATATCAACGGCGGAATCTATCTGGGCCATTAGGTTTGTCTGCGTCGTTTTTGTGCATGGATTTAGACATAATTCATGGCTAAACTTCATTGAATGCTGGATTAAACCAGATGGATGTAAATTGATGAGCTTCGAGACAGGCGCAGTCAATCTTCTCGACACAATCGGCAACACGCCGCTTGTCGCATTGGAAAACCTTTTTTCCGGATACCGCGCCAAGGTGTTCGCCAAGTTGGAATTCTTCAACCCGACAAGCAGCATCAAGGACCGCATCGTCAGCCATATCGTCGCCGATGCCGAGCGCACCGGGCAACTGCCGCCAGGCGGCACCATCGTGGAAAACACCTCCGGCAACACGGGCGCGGCCATCGCCATGATCGCCGCCCTGAATGGCTACCGCGCCGTGCTGACCATGCCGGACAAAGTCTCGAAGGAGAAGCAGGCGGCACTCACCGCGCTCGGCGCCGAGATCGTCGTCTGCCCGACCAACGCGGTGCCCGGCAGCGCCGATCACTACGTCCAACGGGCCCGGGATATCGCCGCCGAAACGCCCAATTCATTCATGATCAACCAGTACGACAATCCCATGAACGCCGATGCCCATTATCAAACCACGGGGCCGGAAATCTGGCGCCAGACGGGCGGCACGGTGGATTACTTCGTCGCCGCGGGCAGTACGGGCGGCACCATCTCGGGCGTTGGGCGCTATCTCAAGGAACAAAAGCCAGAGGTCAAGGTTCTGATGCCCGATCCCATCGGCTCGATCTACTACACCTATTTCAAGACCGGCCGCATCGACGAAAGCGAGATCGGCAGCTATCAGGTCGAGGGTATCGGCGAGGATCATATCGCCAAATGCATGGACTTCACCGTGGTCGACGAAATGCTGCAATTCACCGACGATGACGCCTTCGGTATGACCCGGCGACTGGCCGCCAGCGAAGGCATCCTAGCCGGCGGCAGTTCGGGCGCTAATCTGTTCGGCTGCATGCAGCTGGCGGAACGGCTCGACGCCCCCGTTAATATTGTCACCGTCCTGCCCGATACCGGCCTGAAGTATCTTTCGAAAATTTTCTAGACTAACGCATTAGCGGGCACGGTGATCGCGATCCAGTCCAGGTTTCTTCGGATGCGGGTAGGGGTGATGAAAATCAAGCGGCGTGTGCTCAATGCCCGCCAGCTTTTCGCAGTTGTCCCGATAGACGGCGGCGATTTCGTCTTCCAGACGGTAGTTCTCGGCCAGCAGATCACGGAACTTGTCGTCCTCATCGGGCGGGTTGTCCTGGTACCAGCGCACGGTGCCGGCCATTGCCTCCAGGGGCGGCACTAGGTCGCTATAACCTAACTCGGACTTGATCTTGTAGAGATCAAAAATCTGATGATTTGAAGGACCGAAGAACATCATCAAACTGCGGGCGGAATAGGCGAAACGGTCCGGCACGCCGATAACCTCGACCTCACCATCCATGGCACGGCCCACCACTTCGACCCATTGCGCCATGGTCAGCTGTAGTTCGTCCGCGCAATTGTAGACCTGTCCGGCGGCGGCTTCGGGTTGTTGGGCGGCGAGCAGGACCGCATGAGCGACATTCTCTGCATAACCGCGCGAGGTCAGGGTCAGGCCACCATCGGGCAGCACGATATGCGGACGCTTGTCGATGAAACGGCGCATGATCGTCCACACCGATGGCGTCAACTGCCGCGGGCCATAGACCACGGGATAGCGGAAATGTGTGGCGCTGAAGCGGCCCTCGGCATGGCCCTGCATGACCGCTTCCTCCGCCATGCGGACCAGATAGCCGAAACGGAATTCCGCCTCGTCGGGTACTTTTGGCGCAGTCTCGGGCAGTGGGATCTGCAAGCCTCTTGGCACCAGCGTTTCGGGCTGTAACACGCCGCGATAACAGGGCGCGCCACCAACCGTAATCAACCGCTCCGTATGCTCGCCGACGATCTCGGCGATATAGCGGATGCGGCCGTAGGTCGCGATGATCAAATCGAACGAGCGGCCGGCAAGTGCCTCGCGCAGGGTTTCACGAAAATGCGGATCGCCGATGATGCGTTCCACCGATGCCGGGATCAACTCGCTGTCATGGGTGCCGCGATGCATGATCGAGACATCGTAACCTTGCCCGATCAAGCCATTCACCAAATGCGGCCCGGTCGGTCCGGTACCGCCAATAACCAGTGCTTTCAAGAAATTTACTCCTAACTGCTAACTAGGTTTGCGCGCCGTGATCAGGCCAAGCTGATGCGGTGTGAACCAACCGTACTCGGCATCGACAAAGCCTGCCTTGCCGAGAAACTCACTCCACTCGGCACCAGTATTGACGCGGCCCAGATAGCGGCCTTCCCTGATCCCGAACAAGTTGACGAAGGCCGGATCAAGCGGCCCTGTCTTATCGTCCTTCAACATATAATCAACGACCAGGATTGTGCCGCCCGGCTCCAACGCATCGTAAGCCTTGGACAGTGCCGCAATCACTTTATCCGGCATATAGCCCTGCAGCGGCGTGATGTAGGACGCGAGATCGAAACCGGTCGGGTACGCAGGCCCGAAAAAATCACCGGGTGTCGTGTCGATCCGCTCCGCCAACCCGTGCTTGTCGATATATTCCCGCGCTATGGCGATGACATTGGTTTGATCCAGGATCGTCACCGCGACGCCATCGTGGCGCTCGCACGCCGCTATGGCGTAACAACCGGAACCGCCGCCCAGATCCAGCCAGCGTTTGAAGCGTGAAAAATCGAACTCCTTGGCCAGCTTGTGGCCCAGCCCGATCGAGGCTTCATAGCCGGCCTCGGTGAATTTACGCGCGTTCTCCGGATCCTGCATATAGCTGAGATAGGTCCGCTCGTCATCGTCGTTGGTTGTCGCCACTGCCGTTAGGTTATCGGCGATCTCTTCCCAGGCGCCGTAATCGCGGCGCGAGATATAGTCCAGGTAGTCGCCAAAATATGTCCGGCTGTCCTTGACCAGATAGCGTTGCACATCGCTGAGATTTTCGTGCCGGCCATCAACCTCGCGCACCAGGTCCATGGATTTACAGGCGGTAACCAGACGGTCCGCCTTTTCCGCATCAATGCCCATGGCCTGAGCCAACGCATCGATGGTATCGGCACCGTTCGAGATATGGGTGAACAGGTCCAATTTGATCGCCGCCAACAACGCGCCTGTTTTCTTAAAAGCCAGCGCGATATCGGTCATCCGCTCGGTCTTCAGGCCGAGCGTGAAATCTTCCGTCGTCATGTTTCCTCCTAAAACTAATGATTTCCGCCTATTTTTCCGGCGGATATTTTATGGATGCACTTGCTCGTTGGGTAAGGGAAACCATTGCAAGCGCTGGGATCCCGGCGACAGCACTTGCTCACTACAGCACGAACCGGGCGCCGCCGCCATTGCCGCAACGGCGCGGTCCGCCGCCGCGATCAATTCGCCCGCCCCAACCGCCCCGGCTGCTTTCTTGCTGGAAGCATAGTCGGGTCCGTCCGGTCCGTAGGAAATATCGTGCAAGGACATACCCACCGGCCCTGCCATTTCCATATGCCACCAACGCCCCGTTTCCTGGTCGCAATCATAACAGGGCAAAAGCCGCCAACCGTTCGCGGCGATCCATTCGATGGCGCTTAAAATCAGCTCAGTCTCCGCCTCGGAATTGAAATAGTTGAGGCTGAACCGGGTCCAACCGGGCTTGATTAGCTCGCAGCCAGCCAGAATCTGGTTTTCAAATTGCTTCGACGTTTCCGCATTTATATCCAGCAGGCGATGGCCGTAGGGCCCGGCGCAGGAACAGCCGCCACGGGTCTGGATGCCGAAATAGTCATTCAGCAGGGCAACCACGAAATTATGATGCAGATAGCGTTCGCCGCAATTGACCAGAAACGAAATAATCGGCAGCCGCTCGGTGGTATCGCTGCCGAGGATTTTTATGCCGGGGTTTTTGCCCAAGCGGTCAACGGCGCGCCGGGCCAGCGCGATTTCATGCTCCAGAATGCTTTCCGCCCCCACCGCATCCTTCAGCTGAAAGACCAGGCCGGCGCGAATGGCGCCAACGATGTCGGGCGTGCCGCCTTCTTCGCGGTGTTCGTGATCGGTCAGATATTCGTGTTCATCGGCGCTGACATAACTGACGGTGCCGCCACCTGGAATGGCGGGCACACGATTCTGCATCAGGGCACGTTTCATGATCAACACGCCGGGGGTACCGGGCCCGCCGGGAAATTTATGCGGTGAAATAAAGATCGCGTCCTTGGCCATCTCGGCCCCGCCGTCCGGGTTCATTTCGATGGGCACATAGGGCGCCGCGGCGGCAAAGTCCCAGGCGGCGATGGCGCCATGGCGATGCAGCAGCTGGGTAACCGCATGGGTATCGGTAAGAATGCCCGTAACGTTGGATGCGGTCGAAAAGCTGCCGATTTTCAGCGGCCGGGAAGCATACCGCAGCAGCTCCGCCTGCAAATGTTCCTGATCTACCAGACCGGCATCATCTTCGTCGATCACCACTACATCGGCGATGGTTTCGCGCCACGAGACTTCATTGGAATGATGCTCGAACGGTCCAACGAAAACCACGGGGCGCTGATCCGCCGGGATCTGCTGGGACAGGCCATAACGAGAATCTAGCTCGTCGGGCAGACGCAAATTGAGAATATTAACGAAGCGGTCAACCGCGCCCGTGGCGCCGGAGCCGCAGAAAATTACCGCATCGCCCGCGTCCCCACCCACGGCATCAAGGATGATCCGCCGGGCATCTTCTCGAAACCGCGTTGTCTGATAACCTGTACCTGATGTCTCGGTATGGGTGTTGGCGTAGTAGGGCAAGACCTCGTCGCGAATAAAATCTTCGATAAAGCCCAAAGAGCGCCCCGAGGCCGTAAAGTCCGCATAAACGATTTTGCGCGGGCCGATAGGGCCTTCAATCGAATGATCGACGCCAATTTGCGCCTCGCGGATGGTGGTCAGAAATTCGCCGTCGCTCATGATGTTCCCCATCCCTGAACGCCGTGCGAAATATCACGCCGTCAGTCTGTACAATAGAAGATACATCCTTTCGGCCCGGGCAAGCAATATCAAGCGAAACCCACCGCCGTGGAGACCTCCCTAAACAGCATGTAACTCGCGACCAGGAGGAGGAATATCGCAAAGCCGGTTTTCAGGGAGGCCTCTGGGATTTTGTGTGAAATCAGACCGCCCACGAAACCGGCGGTCACGGCGACGGCGGAAAATGTCGCCATCAGGCCAAGGTCGATAGGCACCGCGCCGGCATAACCGGCAAATCCAGCAAAGGATTTCAGCGCGATGATCGCCAGCGACGTGCCCACGGCCTGTTTCATGGGCAGGCCGGAAAGCAGGACCAGGGCCGGCACGATCAGAAAGCCTCCACCTACTCCGACGATCCCGGTCAAGACACCAACCAGGACGCCATGCAGCGCGATATGGCCATAGTGCAACGGTGCATCCACCTCGCCCAGCACCATGGCGTCCGCCCCATCCGGCGTCCGCCCCACCACCACGGCCGGCACGCGCCGTGGCCGCAGCATTTTGTAGGCGGCGGCATACATGATCAGCGCGAACATCACCAACTGCAATGTCTCGGGCATGACCACGCCGATCTTGGCACCAACGAATGTGCCGACCGCGCCGAAAGCGCCAAAAATCAAAACAATGCGAAAATTGATGTTACCGCGCCAGCCATGCTGTAACGCCGTGATGCCGGCGGTCAGGCCGACGACGCCCAGGCTCATGGCAATCGCGGGCTTGGGATCAACACCGAGCAGATAGATAAACGCCGGCATGGTGACGATGGAACCGCCGCTGCCAAGAATGCCGAGTAATAGACCGGTCGAGGCCCCGGCGATCAACGCAAGTAAGGACATACCCAAACTACCCTAAATAAAACTCCGCCGGCCTCCAGGGTTGCGACAGGGCGGTCCTATTCCGGCCCGCAATAGAGCCGATGCAACAAGGCGATGATTTCCTGGGCTTCGCTGCTGGAGAGAGAATAACGAATTTCCTTGGCGTGGCGTTGATTTGTGACAAGTCCTTCCTTACGCAAGCGCGCTAGATGCTGCGACAGTCTGGGTTGCGGAATACCGGTCGCATGTTCCAGCGAGGTAACGTTCATTTCCTCTTGCACCAGCATGCACAGAATTTGCAGTCTGCCCGGGTTTGCAATGGCCTTGAGGATCTTGCTCGCCTCGACCGCAACATCGGCAAGTTCAGTTGAATCCACGATCCTATTCCGTTCCCATTTCGTCAAAAGACTTTCGCACTATTCTTGAATTGACCGAGCAGCCCATAGAAGTCAAGCTTGGAGGCAGGGCATATCACCAAGGCAATGACGGCATGAGCAGACTTCTGGTCCTGCAACATACGGAAGCGGAATACCTGGGCCAACTTGAGGATCATCTCGAATCCCGGCGTATTGCCTTCCAGTATGTGCGCCCATTTCTCGATGCTTCGTGGCGGCTGAAAGCGTTCGATCCCTTCGATGGCTTGGTGCTTTTGGGCGGCGGACCCTGGGGCAGCGCCGGGATCAAGGACCTGCCCTCGCTGGCCGATGAGGTTGAACTCTGCGCGCGTTATCTTGCCGATGGGATAGCGGTGCTTGGCTTTGGCCTGGGCGCACAAATTCTGGCGCTGGCGGCGGGTGGGAAATCGGCACCCGCCACTTTCGAATTTAAGCTCACGCAGGCGATCCGCCAGGATGACCAAGAGGCCGCCGCCTTTCTGCCGAAACAATTCCATGTTGTCCTGTACGGTCCCGACAAGGTGCTGCCACCATCGCAGGCACCGATCCTGGCACGGGACGCAGAAGGCGCCGCGATGGTTTTTCAGGTGGCCGAGAATAGTTTTGGTTTCGCCGGCCACCCAGGGGTGAAGTCCGGTATGATCGAAGACCTGATCATGGAATTCGAAGACGGACCCGATGACGCCATCCCGCAACTGAACGAACTGCGCGCGGCGCATCCCGAGATCGAACAAGGCCTGGCGCACATCATGGCCGGGCTTATACAAAGAACCGGCTGGATGCGTTAAAATTTCACTCGAAAATTTCACTTGCGAAAAATTGCATATGACGCTTAAAATCACGGTGCATAATAAGGGGATACCATGGCCGAAAAATTACTCATCATATTGGTCAACACCGACCCGAGAAATGGCGAAGAACTGGGCGCGCCGTTCTTTCAAGCCACCGTTGCAGCGGCCATGGAGTATGAGGTCGAGGTGGTTTGCACCGCCACCGCCGGTCAACTGATGCGCAAGGGCGTGGCCGAAAAACTGTTCGTCAAGGAAGGTTCCCCGAAAAGCGTCTATGATTTCATCAAGGATGCCCACGAGGCCGGCGTGGTATTCAATTGCTGTTCGCCCAATCTTGATCTGTTCGACATGAGCGAGGATGACCTTATTCCGGAATGCTCCGGCGTGGTCGGCGGCGCCTACCTGATAGAACAGGTGATGGAGGACGACGAAACCCGCGTCCTGACCTATTGAGCAAGATGTCCAGCCCGACACAACAAGATCAGACCGAGGCGGAAACGCCGCCCGACCGTGAAGAGTTGGAAGAGATCTTTGACGATATCCGCAGCCACCCCCGTTATGACCGCGAACTGAACGGCTGCTTGAATTGCGGCATCTGTACCGCGACCTGTCCTTCGGCGCATTACTACGATTATTCCCCGCGCGAGATCGTCCAGCTGCTATGGACCGAGAACTTGGAAGGCATCCACGACGCCATGCAGGAGAAAATCTGGGCCTGCGCGCAATGCTATACCTGCGCGGCACGCTGTCCTTTCGGCAATTCTCCGGGCGGCTTGGTCATGGTGATGCGGGAAGTCGCGATCAAGCACGGCATGGAGTCCGCCAAGGACGTTTTGCGCCCCTTCAGCCGGGTCATGTTGAAGGTGATGACGACGGGCAATCAACTGGCGCCGAACATGATCACGCCGGAACATTTTCCCGACTGGGGCCCAAATATTTCCAAGGTCGATGCGCCCCTGAATATTCTGCGCAAGGCCATTCCCATGCCGACCTTGCAGACCTTGGAGACCGCCTGGGCCGTCAATCTGAAAACCTCGATCGAGCTCTATACCATCTGGGAAGAGACCGGCGTTCTCGATCAGCTTGAAACCATAGACGAGAACCTGTTCGACGTGATCGTCGATATCATGGATGAAAAGCGCGAGGACTACCAAGACTGGCTGGATGAACAAGACGAAGACGACGATGAAGATGGGGATGACAATGACGAATAGCGGCGAACGATATACCGGCCATGGCGAAGAATGGCGCGATGCCAAGTTGAGCGCCCAGGACGCGCGCACGGCAACCTCCTGGGTCGAGCAAAAGATCGACAAGCGCGCCTTGTTGACCAATAAGGACCGGGTCGAGGACGTGCGCGATGCCATGTGGGAATTGGAGAAAGACGGCCAGATCATCGTCCACCGGGTTGGCGATCAACACGAACCGGTAGGCGCCAAGACGCTTTATGGCTGGGATAAGAAAATTCCCACCAACCAGCTTTGGCATCATAAATCCTGTGGACAGTGCGGTAATATTCCCGGCTATCCGGCCTCCATATTGTGGCTGATGAACGAAAACGGCGTGCGTTATCTCGACGAGACCGACCAGACGTCGTGCACGGCATGGAACTATCATGGTTCCGGCATCGGCAATATCGTCTCTCTGGCGGCGGTGTTCCTGCGCAATTTCCACCAGGCCTATGTCTCGGCCCAGGCCGAGGGTCTGGATCCGGGCTATTATTACCCGCTGGTGCATTGCGGCACCTCATTTGGCAATTACAAGGAAATCCGGCATTTCCTGATGCACTCGGCGGAACTGCGCGAACAGGTGCGCAAAATTCTGGCCAAGCTGGACCGTCTGATCGACGGCAAGCTGCTGATCCCAGAAGAGATCGTGCATTATTCCGAGTGGCTGCATGTGATGCGCAAGAAAATCGCGGCCCGCCAGCAGATCGATGCCTCCAACCTGCGCGTCACTATTCATCCGGCCTGCCATGTCTACAAGATGGTGCCCGAGGATGTGATCTATGACGATGATGTATTGGACGGCAACCGGGTCGCCGTCTCCACCGGCATCATGCAGGAGATGGGTGCCCAGGTGATCGATTATTCGACCTGGTATGACTGCTGCGGCTTCGGTTTCCGCCACATTATTTCCGAGCGGGAATTCACCCGTTCCTTCGCCATCGACCGCAAGATCAAGGTCGCGGTGGAAGAGGCCGAGGCCGATGTCATGATCGGTCATGATACCGGCTGCATCACCACGTTGGACAAGAACCAATGGATCGGCAAGGCGGTGGACAAAGCCTATGAATTGCCGGTGCTGGCGGATTGTCAGATGGCGGCCCTGCTATGCGGCGCGCATCCTTATAAGATCGTGCAGGTGCACTGGCATGCTTCACCCTTCGAAGGGTTGCTGGAGAAAATCGGCATTGATTGGCAGGCCAGGAAGGCGGAGTTCGAAGCGTATTTGGAAGAGGTTGCGGCGGGCAAAATCGAAAACCTTTACGATGCCAAGCGTGCGATTACCTCAGGCGAAGGATATCAACGGTGAGCGAGCCTATCCTAATTGTCGGCGGCGGGCCGGCGGGTTTATCGGCGGCCCAGGCGCTGTCCGCCGTTGGCCGCAAGTCCATTCTGGTGGAAAAAGAGACCGAGCTTGGCGGCGCGCCAATCCTCTCTGGCTACGCCAAGCTGGTACCCAGCGGAGAATGGGCCAAGGACGCCATCGGCGGCATGGCGCAAAGGGTCACGGACACTGACCTGGTCGACGTTCGGCTGGGTGCCCGCGTCGAAAGCTTTAGCGGCTCGCCGGGTGCTTTCAACGCAACCTTGAGCAATGGTGACAGCTGCCATGTCTCCGCCGCCATTCTGGCCACCGGGTTTACCCATTTCGATTCCATCAACAAGCCGGAATGGGGCTTTGGCAGCCATGCCGACGTGGTCACTACGGTGCAGGTGGAACAGATGATATCGTCGGGCAAGGGCGTCTACTGTCCATCCGATGGGCGGGCGCCGGAGCGGGTCGCCATACTACTCTGTGTCGGCTCCCGCGACCGGCAGATTGGCCGGGAATGGTGCTCCAAGATCTGCTGTACGGTGTCGGCCAACATCGCCATGGAAATCCGCGAGCAGCTGCCCGAATGCAGCGTCTACATCTACTACATGGATATCCGCACTTTCGGTTTGAACGAGATCAACTACTATTGGCGCAGCCAGGAAGAATTCCGCGTCAAATATATCAAATCCCGCGTCGCCGAAGTCACATCCGACGGCAACCGGCTATTGATCAAGGGCGAGGATACCCTGGTCAAACGCCCGATCTCCATCCCCTTTGATCTGGTGGTGCACGCCATCGGCATGGATCCAAATCTGGAAAACAGCACCATCGCCGATACCTTTGGCGTGGATTTGCAGACGGAAGGTAATATCGCCCAGCAATCCAGCTATGGCGGCCTCGCCATGACATCGCGTCCAGGCGTCTACGTCGCGGGTGCGGCCACGGGCCCCGAGACGATCGACGATTCCATCGCCCAGGGACAGGCCGCGGCCATGGCCGCCCTGGCCGTGGCAGCCGCCGAGGCGGCGGAATAACGTGATGCTCTCCAAACTGCTCAAACGCAAACCGGCGACTATACCGGATGCCGTGCCCGCCGCCGTGCTGCATTTATCCGGACCTGCCCTGGATCAGGCGCTGGCGGCGTTGCAGGCCGGCGCGGCGGATTATGGCGGCATTGAACGCCTGTTGGATGCCTTGGCGGCCAAGGCGGAGTATTTCAAAAGCCAGTTAAGCGATGGCGCGGCCGAACATCTTGGTGAACCGGGGCTATACGATCTGGCCGCCTTCATGCCCTCAGTGCGCCGGCACATCGGGCGGGCGGTGGCCGAGCATGGCATCGGTCATCTACGGACGGCGCTTACCGCGCTGTTCGAAAATAGCGGCAATCCACATGGCATCGATGATCGCCTGGCTGCCTTCGTGCAGGCCTTTCCCAGCGGCAGAAAACATCGCTGGGTGCGCGACCTGGCGGCGGAGGCGCTGCATTTCACGGCGCCGGGCATTTATCCCCTGATGACCCGCTGGATCTGGGATGCGCACGCGGATAGCGGCGTGCTGCGGGAAATCTGGCACGGCGCACCGCGGCGCCTTGCGGTCCCGGACGATTTTCAAACCCACCTGAATTTGCAGGCCGAACTGGTTGGCTACGTCATTGACCGGGGCTTTGCCTCCGACCCTGAATTCGGCGTCGATCTTTTATGCGCGCAAGTCTATGCCGGATATGTCGGCAGCCAGGGTTCCAGTTATCTGAAAACGGATTTCTCTGGGCCTAGTGATGAATTCCAGTACACCTTGCGCATGCTGGGCCTTGATGCCGCCGATCTTGGCGGCGGACGCACCAAGGTGAAAATGGCGGGGCAAGGCCGGCACCGCTTTTCGAGCCTTCTCGAGGGTGGTCTCTAATGCCCATCCATGAAAAATCCCTGATCCGCCCGGAAGACCTGACCGAGCATGAAAAGCTGGAAATCGACGGCGTCGATGTTTCCGGACACTGGAGCACCTTTATCGAGACCCGCGTGGTCAGCGATTACAACGAACGCATGGAGGAAGAGATCGCCGCCCTGCCCGGCGGCGAATACATCCACCGCTGTTTTCAGTGTTCCTCGTGCACCAATGTTTGCACGGTCAATAGCCTGAACCCTGACTTCAACCCGCGCTATTGGATCTATCTCGCCCGCATGGGTTTTGAAAAAGAGCTGCTGCGCGACAAGGAACTGCTTTGGCAATGCGTCTCCTGTCATAAATGCACCCATGCCTGCCCCCGCGACGTTGTCCCCGAAGGGGTGATGAAAGCCATGGCCACATGGGCGGAATTGAAAGGCCATACCGGGGTCAGCCCCTCCGCCGCCTTCGATGCGGAATTTACCGAGCAGATTGTCGCTACCGGAAAGATCGAAGAGGGCCGCATTATCCGCGGCTTTTTCAAGCGTACGGGACAGCCTCTACGTCAGCCATGGCTGCTGGAAATGTCCCTCAGGCTAGCCAGGCATCTACCCATTCTGATGGGCTTGAAAATGATGCTGGCAACATTGTTCCGCCCGCGCACCCGGGATTGGGGCAAATCGGAGGCGGCTATCACCGAATATCTGGCGGAACGGGAAACGGCGAATAGACGCGCCCTGAACTTGGATGAGACAGCAGGCAGATGAGCGATAAATACAAAACCGTAGCCTACTATCCCGGCTGTGCCTTGGAAGGCACGGGCCACGGCTATAACCGCTCGACCAAGGCGGTCGCGCGCAAGCTGGGGCTGAACCTGGTGGAAGTGCCGAATTGGAACTGTTGCGGCGCGATGGAAGTCAAGAATATCGATCCGGAAATTCAGAACTATCTCTCGGCCCGCAATCTGTCGATTGTCGCCGAAAAGATGAGCATCGATACCGTGATGGCGCCGTGCAACGGCTGTTACCACAATCTGAAAAAAGTCGAGCACGACATCGCGGAAAAGCCCAAAACCCAGGAAGTTGTCGACCGATTGTCGCAAAAGGCGGGCCATGCCAGTTATCAGGCGGGCGAGGTGGAAACCATCCATGCGCTTGATTGGCTGAAGGAGGCCATTGGCGAAGATGGTATCCGCGAGCGGGTCAAAAACAGCCTAAAGGGCCTGAAGATCGCCAATTATTACGGCTGCATGTATACCCGGCCACGCAATATCTTCCCCGAGAAGGACCAGGGCGGGGACAGCGAGTCCACCTACCAACCCCACTATATGGATGATCTGTTGCGCGCCGCGGGTGCCGAAATTGTCGACTATCCGCTGAAGACCGCATGTTGCGGCGGGGCGCATACCTTGGCGGATTCCGATACTTCGACCAAGCTGGTGTTGAACCTGCTGCAAACGGCTGAGGCCTGCGGCGCCGATGTCATTGCCACCGAATGCCCGACCTGCCACTCCGGCCTGGAAATGCATCAGGTCCGGGCCGAGACGGAATTCGGCATCAAGACCTCGCCAAAGATGTTGTATTTCACCCAGCTGCTGGGCCTGGCACTCGGTTTGTCCCGCCGCAAGCTGGGCATCCACGAAAATGTTTCCGATGCCAAGGAATTGTTGAAGCAGAAGGGTCTGGCATGAAAACCCTGGGGGAGATTGAGCAGCGGTTGCAGGATTTGCGGCGCGATCAGCGGCAAAATCCGCTGGCGGCGGCGGATGAATTGCTTGGCCTTGCCGAACAGATCATGGCCCACTGGCTGCAAAGCAAGGACCGGGTTCCAACCCAGGAAAAACGGGAAGGCTTTCGGCTGTTGGCCCTGCACCGGCAGGGCTGCATTGGCGATCCGTCGTTCAACGCCTGCCGTGAAAGTTGCCGTGAATTGCTTTATTATCATAACCTGCTGCATGGCGCGCCAGAGCATGCGGAGGTCAATAGCCGCTTGTCCATGGCCCGTGCCGTGGCATTGCATTTGTGCCTGTTCGTTGGCGGCAAGATGCAGGACCCTGAATTGGGCGATTTCTGTTGCTCATCCCGGCCGCTGCATACAGCTGGAATGGTAACAGCGTAACGAGAGGGAGGAATTTTGACATGGCCGTGGTGCTTGGTTGCGAGCTGCCGGACGAACTGCTCTACGATGTAGAGAACAACATGTGGTACCTTGAAAACGATGATGGAACCCTGACCGTGGGCATGACTTCCGTCGCCGTGGGCATGGCCGGGCCGCTGGTCGCGGTGACACCGAAAAAGGTCGGCCGCAAGGTCAAGCCCGGAAAATCCTGCGCTACGATCGAATCCGGTAAATGGGTTGGCCCCGCCAAACTTGCCAGTGGCGGTGAAGTGGTCGAAATCAACGAAGCCTTGGTCGCCGCGCCCACATTGGCCAACGAAGATCCTTACAGCCAAGGCTGGTTGTTGAAGGTCCGACCTGATGAATGGGCCGGGGTCAAACCACAACTGATCACGGGCGGCGCCATTGCCGCCGCCTACGAAGCGAAGATGCAGGCCGACGATTTCGCCGGCTGCGAAGCGGCCGCCTAACGGGCCGCGTACAATACCATTAGGGGAAACAAAGGGAGAGAGAAATGGCCGAGGATACCAGTAACGCCAAAAGCATGTCGCTGATCGTTACCAAGGGCTCATTGGACTGGGCTTACCCGCCTTTCATTTTGGCGACAACGGCATCCAGCATGGGCCTGGATGTCAGTATGTTCTTCACCTTCTATGGCCTGGGCCTGTTGCAAAAGAAGCTGGACCTTGAGGTCACCGCGCTGGGCAACCCGGCCATGAAAATGCCCATGGCCGGCATGCATATCGGCATGCCCAATCTCGTCGCGGCCATGCCCGGTGTCGGTTCCATGGCCACCAGCATGATGAAGAACATGATCGAGAAAAAGGGCGTCGCCTCGATCGAGGAACTGCGGGAAGAGGCGATCGAGGGCGATGTCCGCCTGATCGGCTGTCAGATGACCATGGACCTGTTTGAGTTCAAGAAGGAAGACCTGATCGACAATATCGAGGTTGCTGGCGCCGCCACCTATGTTGAAAACGCCCTGGAAGCGGATATCAACCTGTTTATCTGATAGTCGTTACGGCTGGTATTAAAGAAGGAAATAATTGATGGCGGATCAAGTATTGGATGCCAAGGGATTGAGTTGTCCCCTGCCCATCCTGCGCGCGAAAAAGGCAATCAAGGGCATGGAAACCGGCGGCACGCTGGAAATCGAAGCCACAGACCCGGGCTCGGTCAAGGATTTCGAGGCGTTTTGCCGGGTTACCGGCAACGATCTGCTGGAATCTTCCGAAGAAGACGGCGGCGTCTATAAATTCCTTATCAAAAAAACCGGATAGCACGGCCAACCCCGACCCGCGAAACTCTGACCCGCGAGCCTCTGACGCACCAACCCCTGACCCACCGGGTCAGGGGCGCAGGGTGTATTGAGCCAGCTAGGCCGAATCCGATTTCCGCAAATTGTCGGCCAGGGTACGCAGGAAGACAATCGAAGACTGGGTCTCGGGATCACCAAGCATTTTCAAGGTCGCCATGACGCCTCCCGGCGCCGTATAATCGGCGGAGTCCCGGATCGCGCCATTGACCGCCTCCTTGGCGGTATGGGCCAGATCGGCGATTTCCTCGTTGGCCAGATTGCTCACCATATGCTCCATGAAGCCGGCCAGGCGTTCGACCATGCCGTCGGTCATGGCGTTGCGGATGGCACCGAGCAGGTGGATCAGCTCGAACGTCCCGGTTAGATCGCCCGTCCGGTGCAGCACCGTCAACTCATCAAGCAGGCTATGCACCGCATCGCGGGTATCCTCCTCGTTAAGGCGGTCCAGTAACTCCAGGCCATTGCCCAGGGTCGCGGTCAGGCGTTCCACCATCTGATCCGTCAGGGCATCACCGGCCGCCGTGATCAGGCGGTCCAGCCCCTCAGGAGCGTTGGGTAGGCTGTTGATATCACTCATCGTTCAGCCCCCTCTTAAAGCAGGCCACGCGCGGACAACCAATAGAGGCGGTTGTAGGCAAGCTTGAACCAATGGATCATCTTCGAGGGCGGGCCCGGGTTTGGCGGCGTTTCGTAGTTGAACCAGACATAGGTACCGGTATCCATGCCGGTTTCGACAAAGCAGAACACCTTGCCGTCATACAGCCGCGCCGTGCGCCCTTCCAGCACCAGGGAGGCCAGATTGTCGATCAGTGTGTCGGCTTCGAAATGCGCCGTGGAGCCGGCCTTGGAGATGGGAATATTGGTGGTGTCGCCAACCACGAAGACGTTGGTGGAGCCTTCATGGTTCAAGGTCTGCCGGTCGGTGGGCACCCAACCACCGGCACCCAGTTCCGAAGCCTCGATCACCTCGGCACCGCGATGGGGCGGGATCGTTACCAGCAAATCATAGGGCAAGGTCGAGCCTTCCTCCGACTCGATGGTCTTGGCGCCTGGATTGACCGCCTTGGCGTTGAAGAAGGTCTCGTATTTGATGCCGTATTTGTCGAACTCGGCATTGGCCCAATGCGCCACCGGTTCCAGGGCATGCAGACGGCCAATGGGATAGGTATAGGTGATCTCCGTCTTGTCCATCAGGCCACGCTTTTCCAGATGGTCATACAGCATGAAGGTGATTTCAAGCGGCGCCACGGGGCATTTGTGCGGCGCGTTGACATTGACCACGATCTTGCCGCCGTCGAACTCTTCCAGCGCCTGGCGCATCTTGCGGGCGCCGTCCAGGTCGTAAAACCAGTGCGCGCCTTCGGCCATGCCGGGAATTTCATCTGGCACGATGCGGGAGCCAGTGGCGATGACTAGGTAGTCATAGGCAAAACTCTTGCCGGACTGGGTTTCAACCTGATTGCCTTCGACATCAATTTTGGTTGCCGGATCGACAAAGAAATTAATCCGGCGGTCGAGCACCTTTTTCTGATCCCGAAACAACTCCGTCTCGCGGATGCCGCCAAAGGGGACGTACAACAGGCCCGGCTGGTACATATGCTGGTCAGTGGCACCAAGCATCGTAATGGAAACTTCCCCCGTACGCAGCTGGCTGCCCAGCTGGCGGCAGAGCCCGTTGGCGGTAATTGTGCCGGCCAGACCGCCGCCGACAATCAGTATGCGCTTGCTCATTAGTCGTTCCTCCCATGTTATGTTTGGAAAGCCCCGCCATTAACTGGCTTTCAATCGGCTTCCTCCCAGAAACTCTATCTCATTTACTATTTCGCCTTGATGATGCGGATACTCCAATAGCCGTCCAGTTCAGCGGATTCGCCTATTTCATGCCCAACCTTGGCAACCCATTCTGGAATGTCCTTGATCGAGCCTTGATCGGACGACAAAACCTCGATCTCATCGCCAATTTCGATCAATTTCAATCCGGCGATCAGTTCCAACAAGGGGCCGGGGCAATAGGCGCCGCGTGCGTCGATGGTCGTTGTGCTCATGATTACGGCGTTTCTTGTGTTGCTACAGAACAATCAATTCGCCGGCCTCGGCATCAGACAGGAATTTTGTCAATCCGCCAGCCTCGTCGAACAGATCCTCCACCAGATCATCCAAGGTCCACCCCTGAATGTCCAGCGCCATTGAACAGGCAACGATGCTCAACTCACCCAGCATCTTGCCCTGGGCAAAAAGCTCCATGGCGTCCGGCGCACCCTTTTCCAGCATCAAGCCGGAAAAGGCGCCGCCCTTATAACGCTCCCCCGCGCTCAACCCCTTTTGGAAGATTGCGACCGCCGCCATGGAAACAAATAGCTGCGTCGGGCGTTCCGAGACGGCGGCGACGGAAGCGATCATCCCGGCCAGTTGCACCTTCTCGTGCTCCGGCGAGGCTAATACGATAAACAGCGGGCTGGCGGACATACTCTCACTCCATGGCAGCTGCTAAGGCCGGCGGCTGAAAAGCGCCGGGATAGCTTCATGCCATGATCATAGCCAACTCTCGGCCGTGTTGTCATGATTTTCACGGAATTAATCCGTGGAATCCATTAAGTGCTCTATTGCAGATAAGGTAATGAGGCCACGGCCACGGCGGCGCCGACGATAATGACGGCAAAGATGATCTGGCCCCGTTTCGTGGTCCAGCTTTTCGGCACACCCAACAGAATGGCGATGCGGCGGGCACCAAGCCACCAGACCAGACCGCCGACAAGGATCAGCAATAAAAGTACGACTTTCATTACGGGAGACGCGTTTTAGGCCGCGTCGTCTTTCAGGTTGGCATCCAGATAGTTGCCAACCTCTTTATTCACCCGATCCATTTTGCCCTGGAAAAAGTGCGTCGCGCCAGGGATCTTACGGTAGTCAATGGCGATACCGCGCTGGGCCTGTAGGCGTTCGGCCAGGGCGGCGGCATCGGCCTCGGGCACGGTGTCGTCGCGGCTGCCGTGTACGATAAGACCCGAGGCGGGACAGGGCGCCAAAAAAGTGAAGTCGAAATTGTTGGCCGGCGGCGCAATGGAGATAAAGCCCGCGATTTCAGGCCGGCGCATGAGCAACTGCATGGAAATCCAGGCACCAAACGAATAGCCGCCGATCCAGCAGGTCTTGGCATTGACGTTGATACTTTGCAGCCAGTCCAGCGCCGAGGCGGCATCGGAAAGCTCGCCAATGCCGTTGTCATAGCTGCCCTGGCTGCGTCCGACGCCGCGGAAGTTAAAGCGCAGAACGGAAAAATCCCGCTCCACGAACGACTGATACAGATTGTAGACAATCTTGTTGTTCATGGTGCCGCCGAAACGGGGATGCGGATGCAGCACGATCGCAATCGGCGCATTGGTCTGCTCGCTTACATGATAGCGCCCCTCCAGCCGTCCGACCGGTCCGTTAAAAATCACTTCAGGCATGTTAATGGGCACTCCTTGTGGTCGATGCTGCAAACGAGAGCAATTTTCAACTAATGCGGCCGCTGCGCGACACAAGTGATTGATGCAATTGCTCTACACCCTGAAGACGTTGGGCACATTTTGTCTAAATGTGCCCGGGCCATTGAACTATCCGGGTGCAGGGAGCTGTCGACGGCTTCCATAATCGCCATATAAGGCACCGAGGGGTAGAATCGCAAGCTTTTGCGGACATTTCGTCTGGATTTTAACGAATATTATCGTTTGGTGCGGGATCTTGAACATTTGTTCCAGGCTAACTAGGTTAAATGGTAGCTGGGGTTCATTGCACGATTGATATGGCACCTGTATGTACGAGTCACCACGCACTGACACGAAAAACTGGCGCGAAATTGGGCGGAGATACGTGATGTTCAAAACCTTTGGCGAAGATATCGCGGCCTGCATGGCGCGCGATCCTGCCGCGCGCTCGAAATGGGAGGTCATACTGGCCTATCCCGGCTTTCATGCCGTGGTCTATTACCGCTTCGCTAAATGGTTCTGGGACCGGAAATTCTTCCTCCTGGGCCGGGTCATCTCGCACATTGGCCGGATGTTGACGGGCATCGAAATCCATCCCGGCGCCACCATCGGCAAGGGCTTTTTTATCGATCATGGGCTTGGCGTAGTGATCGGCGAAACCGCGGAAATCGGTGATAATGTCACCCTGTATCATGATGTGACACTGGGCGGCATCGCACCTTCGGTGGATTCAGACTCGCAACGCCAGCGCAAACGCCACCCCACCCTCGGCGATGATGTGATCGTCGGCTCAGGGGCGCAGATTTTGGGGCCGATTACGATCGGCAACGGTGCCCGGGTCGGCGCCAACTCCGTCGCCCTGCGCGATGTCCCTCCCGGCGCCACCGTGGTCGGCATCCCGGCCAAGATCGCCCGTGGCCGCACCCCCGACAATGCCGACGACCACCCCGCCTTCACCGCCTATGGTACCCAGGCCGATATTCCCGATCCGATGCAACGGGTAATCGATGCGTTGCTGGATAAGGTGCAGGGCCTGTCCATGCAGGTCGAAGAGTTGGAACGCCGCCTGGGCGATGCCGACAAGGCGCAATGGGATATTAGCGACGACGATACCAGCCAAGAGACCGATGGCGGCGGTTGTACCGATAGAAATAATTAGAGACACTTTATGACCGCTGCCGAGCCGATCTACCTGGACTATAACGCCACCGCCCCGATCCGGGAGGAGGTGATTGCGCTGGTCGTGGAAATCATGGCAACGGTGGGCAATGCCTCCTCGGTCCATCAGGCCGGGCGCAAGGCCCGCGCCCGCGTCGACAAGGCACGCCAGCAGGTCGCCGATTTGATCGGGGCGCCCGCCAAGAACGTCATCTTCACCTCTGGCGGCACCGAGGCCGACAATCTGGCCCTGCGCGGTTTTGGCCCGCGGCACTTGATCGTCTCCGGCATCGAACATGGCGCCATCCTGGCCCCGGCCCTGCTGCTGGACAGGGATGCGGCGATCGTGGATGTGGATGCAGATGGCCGGGTGGACCTGGATGCCCTGGACGCGGCACTTGCCGCCTCCACCACGCCTGCCCTGGTCTCTTTGATGTTGGCCAACAATGAAACCGGTGTGATCCAGCCGGTGGCGGAGGCGGCGCAAATCGCCCATGCCCATAACGCGCTTTTGCATTGCGACGCGATCCAGGGCGCCGGCAAGATGACCGTTGATATTAACGAACTGGGCGCGGACTTGCTCTCGCTCTCGGCCCACAAGATTGGCGGACCGCAAGGGGTCGGCGCGCTGGTAATGCGCGAAGACCGCACTGTTATGGCGCAAATGGTCGGCGGCGGCCAGGAAATGGGCCGGCGTTCAGGCACCGAGAATGTCGCTGGTATCGCCGGCTTTGGCGAAGCCGCCAGGCTGGTAGCCGGAGAACTGACGGAATTCGCCAAGTTGGCCAAGCTGCGCGATGCAATGGAAGGCCGCCTGGCCCAGATCGCCCCGGCCCGCAGGGTGATCGGCGCCGATGTTGACCGCGTGCCAAACACCTCCTGCGTGACCATGCCCGGTGTCCGCTCGGACACTCAGGTCATGGCACTTGATTTGACCGGTATCGCGGTCAGCGCCGGCTCCGCCTGTTCGTCGGGAAAGGTCGCCGCCAGCCACGTCCTGGACGCCATGGGCATGGAGATGGATGAAGCCATGACAGCAATCCGGATCAGCCTGGGCCGGAATACCACCTCGGCCGAGATCGAACGTTTCCTGATCGCCTGGGCGGAAATCTACCGCCGCAACAGCGCCCATACCAATGCGGCCTGAGCCCGGCTAAGTAACTCCGTGCCGCAAATTATCTTCATAAGTGCCGACGGCTCTCAGCAAAGGGAGGTCGAAGCGCCTGTTGGCGATTCCGTCATGGACATCGCCGTCCGCCACGGCATCGATATGGAAGGTGCCTGCGAGGGCAATCTGGCATGCTCCACCTGCCATGTCATCGTGGATCCTGATTGGGACGGCAAGATCCCAGCCCCGGTGGAGGACGAGGAAGACATGCTGGATCTGGTCTTTGGCCTCAAGCGCACGTCTCGTCTCTGTTGCCAGATCATCATGACCCCGGATCTGGACGGTCTGACCCTACGCCTGCCCGGAGAAAGCCGGAACCTGCTGGATTAGCTTGGGCGGAATTTCGGCAGGGTGATATCGTCGGTTACCGCTTCAAAGACGACTTCCACCGCCATCTCCGCCGTCACGGCATCCGGGTCGCAATCGATGATGTTCGAAGCCATCCGCACCCCTTCCGCCAGGTCGATCAAGGCCACCACATAGGGCACGTCGCCAGCATAAACATCGCCCGGCACCGGATGGCGCACCACGATCCAGCTGTACACCTTGCCCCTGCCGCTAACGTCGCGCCACTCGCTCTCGGCAGCATGGCACTTCGGGCAAAAGCGTTCGGGCGGCAAACGCTTGGCGCCGCATCCACTACAGCATTGCACACTCAAACGGCCTTCGCGGCAGGCGGACCAGAAGGGTTCCGTATCGGCATCCGGTACGGGGACAGGTTTGTTGTACGGCATACTATTCATGACTTGCTCCCCTCCCCTCAGTTTCGCAACACAAGAGCCGAGCCAACGGTCATGGCGCCGGCAGTGGTCAAGGCGATCTCGGCACCGGGGATCTGTCGGGGCCCGGCATCGCCGCGCAGTTGATCGACGGCCTCCACCACATGGTTGAGGCCGTGGATATAAGCCTCGGACAACAGCCCGCCATGGGTGTTGAGCGGCAAGGCGCCGTCGCGGGCAATGCGCCCACCCTGGATGAAATCCGGCCCTTCGCCAGGCAGACAAAAACCAAGGCCTTCCAACTGCGCCACCACGCTGTAGGTGAAGCAATCATAGATCTCGGCCACATCGACATCTTCCGGCCCGACGCCGGCACCGCCCCACAGGTCATCGGCGATATAGGCGGAATAGTTTTCCGAATGATCTTCCCAGCGCAGACAATCGAACAGATCATCACCCTGATTGGCGCCGCCGCCATTGGCCCCGCTCATGATGTAAACCGGGGTATGGCGCAGATCCTTGGCCCGTTCGGCCGAGGTTACCAGGACGGCGCAGGCACCATCGCTTTCCAAACAAATGTCCAGCATACGGAATGGATCAACGATGGGCCGGGCCGAGAGATAGTCGTCCATGCTGATCGGTTGGCGCTGCATGGCGCGTGGATTAAGCGCGGCATTGTCGCGGAAGGTCACGGCAAGGGTGCCCAATTGCTCCGATGTGGTGCCGTATTTGACCATATGACGGCGGCACCACATGGCCATGGCTTGGGGATAGCTGATCCAGCCAAAGGGCGCGGTGAACTGCGTAATACCGTGGGCCTGCATATCCCGGCTACCGCCCAGGCGAAAGCCGGAACGCCCATTCATGGCACGATAGCACAACACGTTCTTGGCCAGGCCGGCTTCGATCGCCGCAATGGCATTCAGCACCACCAGGTTAGCCGCATTGCCGCCGCCCGCGATATCGACGGCATAGCCCGCCGCCTCGATCCCCATGGCGCCGGCCACGGACATGGCCGGAACGGAATCGTTGAACTGAAAGCTGACCAGACCATCAATGTCTTCCGGCGTCAGGCCCGCATCACTGACCGCGTTCAAACAGGCCTCCGTCGCCAGGTTCAACACCGTGGTGCCGGAATTTTTTGAATAGTCCGTATAGCCGGTGCCGACGATGGCGTATTTGTCCCGCAAGGCCCACATTGCGCCGTACTCCACTTCAGTCTTGATCATACTCGGGTGGCCGCTTGTCCTTGAAGGCCAGCAGACCTTCTATGGCATCCGGCTCGGTGGTCGCGTAATTATGCACGAATTCCAGTTCCATGCGCAGGCCTGTTTGCAGATCGCCCTCCAGGCCGTGATTGACCAGGTATTTCGCACCTTTCAAGCCAACGGGGCTGTGTTTGGCCATGGCCTGGCACAAAGCCATGGAGCCGGCCGCCAGTTCGCCGTCGGGAAAGACCCGGCTGATCAGGCCGATGCGTTGCGCCGATGCCGCATCCAGTAATTCTCCGCTAAGCATGAGAAACTTGGCGCCCATGGCGCCAATGGCCCGGGGCAAACGTTGCGAGCCGCCGGCGCCGGGCAACTGGCCGAAATTCAGGTGCCCATCGCCGATCCGCGCGCCCTCGCCCGCCAGGGCCACATCGCAGGTCAACAGCAGTTCCAAACCGCCCGCCACACAGGCACCGTTCACCGCCGCCACATAGATCTTCGCCGACTGTTCCATGCGGTTCAGCAGAGCGTGAAAAGCCTCCAGAAAATCCCGGAATGCATCCGGCGCCTGGTACAATGAAATATATCCGGCCAGATCACCGCCGGCGGAAAACGCCTTGCCCGCACCCGTCAGGCGCACCACACGAATATCCACCCGCGCTTCCAACTCCCCCACCCTTGCGTCAAGGGCGGCAATGGCATCGCCATCCAGCGGGTTCAACTTTTCCGGCCGGTTTAACGTCAGGGTCGCGACGGCACCCTCGCACTGCAACAAGACAGCCGCGGCCTGATCGCTCATCGTGTCGTCTCCTTCGTTCCAGCCAGGACCATTTTTTCTTACGCATTGAGTTGATTTGGCTATATCTTTCGACCTTCGCCAGGGTATCCGAAGCTGATAACTTGGCCAACAGGAAGGGGACAATCATGACGGATAAACCATGGGGCAGGAATTACGAACCGGGCGTGCCGCACGAGATTGATGCGGATGCCTATACTTCCATTTGGGCCATGTCAGCGGCGGCCATCGCCAAACATGGCGGTGCCACCGCCTTCAGCAATTTCGGCGCGGATCTGAGCTTTGACGACATCGACCGCCTGTCGGAAAATCTGGCCGCCTATCTGCAATCGGAACTGGGCCTGAAAAAGGGCGACCGGGTGGCCATCATGTCGCCCAACATCATGGCCTTTCCCGTGACCATGTTCGCCAACATGCGGGCCGGTCTGGTTCAGGTCAACGTCAACCCGCTGTATACCCCGCGCGAGCTGCAACATCAGCTGAACGACGCCGATACAGACACCATCATCATCTTTTCGGGCTCCACCCCTGTGCTGGCCGAAATCATCGCCGAGACCAAGGTCAAGAACATCATCGTCGCCGACCTCGGCGATTGCGGCAATGGCACCCTGCCCAGCCCGCCCACCGATGAACGGCTCTCGGACGTGATAAAATTCACGGACGCCCTGGCGCAGGGTGAAAAACACACATTCACACCGGTCGATATATCAGGCGAGGATCTGCTGTATCTGCAATACACCGGCGGCACCACGGGCCTGTCCAAGGGCGCGATCCTGACCCACCGTAATCTGGTCGCCAATATCATTCAGATCACGACGTTTCTGGGCGCGCGGATCAAGGAGGGCGAGGAAGTGGTGGTCACCGCCATTCCGCTCTATCACATCTTTGCCCTGATGGTGAATTGCCTGTCCTACTTCTCCAAGGGCGGACGCAATGTCATGATCACCAACCCGCGCGACATGCCGGGTTTCGTCCAAACATTAGGCAATTACAGGTTCTCGGTGATCACCGGCGTCAACACCTTGTTCAACGGCCTCCTGCACACGCCGGGCTTCGCCGAACTGGATTTCTCCGCCCTGAAACTCTCGGCGGGCGGCGGCACGGCAATTCAGGAGGCGATCTCCAACAAGTGGCGCGAGGTCACGGGTCAGCACATAACAGAAGGCTATGGCCTCTCGGAAACCTCGCCCGTGGTTACCTTCAACCTGGCGGGGCGTGACGAATTCACCGCCACCATCGGCATTCCCATGCCTTCGACGGATGTTACCCTGCGCGATGACGACGGCAACGAGGTCGCCATGGGCGAACCCGGCGAACTTTGCGTCAAGGGTCCTCAGGTCATGGTCGGCTATTGGCGCAAGCCAGAAGAGACGGCGGCGGTGACCACGGCGGACGGCTATTTCCGCACTGGCGATGTCGCCATTCTGAACGAGGAAGGCCGCTTCAAGATCGTTGACCGCAAGAAGGATATGATCTTGGTCTCGGGCTTCAATGTCTATCCCAACGAGATCGAGGCGGTGGTCGCCAATATGGACAGCGTGCTGGAAGCCGCCTGCATCGGCGTGCCAGACGCGCAGACCGACGAGGCGGTAAAATTATTCGTGGTCAAAATGCCCGAGGCGGAGGTCAACGCCGAGGATGTGATCGCGTTTTGCCGGGAAAATCTAACGGCTTACAAGGTACCCAAGCAGATCGCCTTCATTGACGAGCTGCCGAAATCTCCAGTGGGCAAAATTCTGCGCCGGGAACTACGCGACTAGTTTATATCCGCCCCGCTTTTACCCGGCGCATTCAAGGTGATGCCGAATATGCGGATAAGAAAGCCCGTGTCCCCGCCGTTGGGTTTTTGCCGTTTCTCATCAACCCGCGGGGGCGGTGTCTCGGCTGTCTTGATTGCCGCTTGAGGCTTCCACCATTGGCAATCGGGATTGCGTATTGTACCCGATGGCATGGTTGTCCGGCACAGGACGGCGCCCTCCATCCTGGTGTTTGCCAGTAATGCCTGGCTCAGATCCGCCCGGGCGAAATTCGCCCCGCGCAAATCAGCGCCCTGCATTTCAGCACCGGTCAAATCGGCGCCATACAGATCGGCGCCGCGTAAATTTGCCTGACGCAGGTTGGCGCCGCGCAACAATGCGCCCTTTAACCTGGCATCTTGCAGATTGACCTCTGCTAGGTTCACACCGCGCAAATCGGCCCGGCGCAGATCCGCCGCCCGCAAATTCAGCTTGCGCAGGTCCACGCCCTCCAATTCGGCGCCAATCATTTTCAGGCGGCCATCGGGCCCGCGCTGCAACAAATGACAGCCCGAACACGACTTTCGCGATTTGTAGCGTTTCTGATCAGTCTGATCGATCTCGTCAAAGGCCCAGCCGCTGAGGGGCGACAAGGCGGCCATGATGATGATCAAGCAAAAGGCTAGCAGCCGCGGCATGGGATCAGCGACGCTCCTTCCTAGAAATCAAGCGGCAGAGTTAAATGCCGCTCGTACATCCGCTCCCTGTGATCGAGCAAAATTGGCGCGATCACAAGGCTATCCGGCGCCGTGTAGGGGCCGCGCAGGCGCTCCGGCATGGGGTTGCGGTCCTCGGCCATGGGTGCGACCAGTTGCGAGAAACAGGCCCAGTACAAATCGGCGGCGGTAAATTCCCCGCCGACGAAATAATCACTGCCTCTGCCCGCCTGGGCCTCCAGTTTCGCCGCCAGCATGGCCAGTATATCGGCGCAGATCCCGTTCGCCTTTGCCGCCGCCGCGCTGGAATAACCATAACGCTCCGCCAGGGTATTGGGCAGTTGCCGCGCTGCTGGATCGGGAATAGCGGCGCGCATGACGTCGATCATCGCCAGGCGCCGTTGCCAGGCCAGGCCGCCCTCGGAGGCAATTTCGGTGATCAGGCCAAACATCTCGGCCCGTTCGGCGGATGCGCCAGGCACCAAGCCGGGCTCGGGCGCAAGGCGTTCGGCCAGCATGACGATCTCGTACCAGCCGACGCGGGGCGCCTCGTCCTCAAAGACGGCGACAGGTGCGTTGCGGTGACCGGTCCAGGCGAATAGTTCGGGATTATCCTGGGCGCCTTTCTGGCCCACGGCAATGAAGGGATACTTCTTGTATTCAAAGAGGTACTTCGCCGCCTGGCTCCACGGTCCCGGCACCCCCATGGTCAGCGCCAGGCGCAATCCCGGCTGCTCCCTTGCATCATCCACATACTTGTAATCCACGGCCCTGCCCCAGTTTTGAAGTTTCCTCTGCCCATGAATTAAACCATGTGGCATCCTTTGCGGTGGAGAATAGCCGAACATGAGCAAAGCGTTCACAAAAGAATCCGATGGCGACGACGACGAGTTGCCCGAGACCGCCGCGCCCTTGCCGCCTGGCACGAAGAATTACCTGACGCCCGAGGGGCATGCCCGCCTCAGGGACGAATTGCAGCATTTGCGCCGGGTAGAGCGGCCACGAATTGTCGAGGTTGTCTCCTGGGCCGCCGGCAATGGTGACCGTTCGGAGAACGGTGATTATCTTTACGGCAAGAAGCGCCTGCGGGAAATTGACCGCCGCGTGCGCTATCTGATGAAACGGCTGGAAATCGCCGAGGTGGTACACGTGGAGAAGCAAAAGAACCGCGAGCAGGTTTTTTTCGGTGCCACGGTGACCTATGCCGATAGTAAAGACATGGAGCGCACGGTGCGTATCGTTGGTGCCGATGAAGCGCGCCAGGAGCATGGCGAGGTCAGCTGGGTTTCCCCCATCGCCCGCGCCCTGCACAAGGCCGCCGAAGGCGACATCGTAAAATTGCGCACGCCGTCGGGTATCGAGGACATCGAAGTGGTCGATATCAGCTACACCGCGTCCACGCCGGCCTAGTCGCGAACCACCAGAACGGAACAGTTGGCGTGGCGGACGACACGAGCCGCATTCGGGCCCAGCAGATAGTCTTCCATGTTCGGGCGGTGCGAGCCCATGACGATCAGATCAGTGGAGATTTCCCCCGCTACCCGCAGAATCTCTTCATAGGCGGTGCCGTGGCCGACGATATGCTGGACGGCAATATCCTTTGGCAGATTGGCGGCGGACCATTCATGCAGCTTTTCCATGGCCAGATCGAGGGCCTTTTTTTCATGCTCCTTGGGAAAAAACGAGCTGACGATGCTCATTCCAAAATCGGGCACTACGGTCATGACATGCAGCGTTGAACCAAATGCCTCGGCATATTCCACCGAGGTCGGCAATGATTTCGCCCAGGTTTTGTCATGCTCCAGATCAACGGCAAGAAGGATATGTTTAAACATGATTGGATCTCCCCTCAGGTTGCCGATGCGGAAACGGTATCGGCGGCCACGCCATTGCGCCGCCGCTGTACGACGACGATCAGCCCCAACAACAACAGCGCGGGAATGAACAGCAACTGCTTCAGCGGCTGGTCCGCCGGCGCCATGACGGTCAGTATTTTTTGCTCGAAATCCAAACCGGCCTTTTGCGCCGCGCTGTCGAAGGCGGCATTGTCGATGATCACATTGCCGTCTTCGATAAGCAGTTCCAGACCATAGGCCTCAAGACGTTTCGCGCCGGTTGGTTTGTCCGGAACCGCCAACAGGGCGGTGAAAACCACCACCTCGCCAACATCGTTTTCGCCCTGAACAATCAGCCGCAATTCCGATCCCGGCTCGGCCTGGCCTACCACTTCGACAATGGCGGCTGGTTCTTTCTCGATAAACGGCGGCACGATCAAATCCATCCAAAAACCCGGCCTAAACAAACTGAACGCGATCATTATCAATAGAACGGATTCCCACAGTTTGGAGCGCGCCAGAAAATAGCCCTGGGTTCCGGCGGTAAACAATAATATTGCCGCCGTCGCCACGACAAAGACAAAGGCGCCCTGGATCGGGGTGACATCGATCAACAGCAAATCCGTGTTGAAGATAAAGAGGAAGGGTAGCAAGGCCGTACGCAGGGAATAGACGAAGGCGACAACGCCCGTACGGATCGGATCGCCCCCTGAAACGGCCGCGGCGGCGAACGAGGCCAGGCCCACGGGCGGCGTCACGTCCGCCATGATGCCAAAGTAAAAGACGAACAGATGCACCGCGATCAACGGCACGATCAGGCCGTTCTGCTGCCCCAGGCTGACGATGACCGGGGCCAGCAGGGAAGAGACAACGATATAATTCGCCGTAGTCGGCAGGCCCATACCGAGGATCAGGCTTAGGATCGCGGTAAAAATCAGGATCAACAGGATTTGTCCCTGCGAGAGGATTTCCACCAATTCCGCCAGCACCAAGCCGACGCCCGTTTGCGAGACCGTACCAACGATAACGCCGGCGGCCGCCGTCGCGATGCCGATGCCGATCATGTTACGGGCACCGGCTATCATGCCGTCGATCAATTCTTGAAAGCCCTGAGAGATCCGGCCTTCGATGCTTTCCTTGCGGAACATGGCGAACAATGTGCGCTGGGTCAGCAGAATGAATATCATCAGGGTGACGGCCCAAAAGGCGGACAATTCCGGCGATAGCCGCTCCACCATCAGGCACCAGATCAGCACCGCGACGGGGAGTAGGAAATGCAGTCCCGCCATAACGGTGGGCCCAGGCTCGGGCAGCGCCACGATCGGCGCGTTGGGATCATCCACCACCAGATCGGGATAGCCCGCGCATTTCGAAACCAGCCAGACGTAGATCACCAGAATGGCGGCACCCGCGATCCACGGCGTCAGGGTGGCGCCGGCCAGCTCGCGGATCAGGCTGATGGCGAAAAAGGCGGCAAAGGCGCCAATGACGATATTGCAAAGGATTACGGCACCAACCGAAAGCGCCTTCTCTTTCGTTCCCGCCCCTGCCTTGGCGCTGAAGGTTTTCAAAACGCCGAATTGCAGCGCGGTCAGGACCACAATGACAAGCAGACGGTTGAGATTGCTTTCCAGCAGGTTGAAGGCTTCCGATAGGTAATACAGCCCACCCCCCATGGCCAGGATCGCCGCCAGGGTAATCCCGAACGACAGCAAGGCTAGCTTCGCGGGCTTGGGCGCGATGGCGCGGGGCAGGCCCTGCATGTTCAACTTCATGGCCTCGAGATGCACGATATAGACCAGGGCGATGTAGGAAATAATCGCCGGGACAAAGGCATGCTTGACCACCTGGAAATAGCTGATGTCCACATACTCAACCATCAAGAAGGCCGCCGCCCCCATGACGGGGGGCATGATCTGGCCGTTGACGGACGAAGCCACTTCGACGGCGCCGCTTTTTTCGGCCGAGAAACCGACCCGCTTCATCATGGGAATGGTGAAGGTCCCCGTGGTCACCACGTTGGCGATGGAGGAGCCCGAGATCAGACCCGTCATGCCGGAAGCGACCACCGCCGCCTTGGCCGGCCCGCCACGCATATGACCCATCAACGAGAACGCGACCTTGATGAAATAGTTGCCGGCCCCAGCTTTATCAAGCAAGGCGCCGAACAGCACGAAGAGGAAAACCAGTCCGGTCGAAACGCCCAGGGCAATGCCGAACACGCCTTCCGAGGATAGCCATTGATGATCCGCGACGGCGCCAAAGCTGGCGCCCTTCCAGGCCAGGATACCCGGCGCATATGGACCTAGGAAGGTATAGCCCAGGAACACCGTCGCCACGACCATCAAGGGCGGGCCGAGGGCGCGGCGCGTAGCCTCCAACAAGACAACAATGCCGATACAGGCAACGACGATGTCCCAGGTGTTGGGATTGCCGGGCCGATCCGACAGGCGCGAGCCGATCAGCCTGTCCACCATGGCACTATCGAAGACAAACAGATACATGGTCGCCAGGATACCGATGATCGCCAAGGCCCAGTCGGCGGCGGGTACCCTGTGACGCGGTGAATTCTTGAAGGCGGGATAGGCGAGAAAAGCCAGCAGCAGGGAAAAAGCCAGATGGACCGGGCGGGCTTCCTTGCCCGAAAATACGCCCCAGTGCAGCATGAACGGCAGGGGCGAGGCGATCCAGACTTGCCAGAGCGACCAGACCAGCGCCGTGGCGGCCAGGAAGCGAACCAGCAGAACATTGTCCGGCGTGCGTCCACCAGTATCGGTCGAGGCGACAAGGTCGTCGAGTTGTTCCGCGCTAAGCGGTCCGGTGGATTGGTCCCCGTTGCTCATGGCATACCCCCGTGACGTCAGACAGCATCATTGCAAACAAGAAACGGGGCGGCGCCAGTCAGCGTGCGTCTGGTCCACCGCCCCGTCGGAATGGAAACTACATCCAACCCTGTTCCTTGTAGTAACGGACAGCGCCTTCATGCAGGGGCGCCGAGAGGTTGTTCACGATCATTTTCTTGGGATCGAGATGCCCGAATGCCGGATGCATCTTGCGGAAGCGCTTGATGTTGTCGAACACCGCCTTGACGATCTGATAAACGGTGTCGGCATCGGTCGCCGTCGAGGAGACAAAAGTCGCGCCAACGCCAAAGGTGGTGACGTCGCCATCCGTGCCTTTGTACATACCGCCCGGAATCGTCGCCATGGCGTAATAGTCATTGTCCATGGCCAGCTTCTTGATGGTGGCGTTATCCACATTGACGATGACCGCGTCGCACGAGGTCGTGGCTTCCTTGATGGACCCATTGGGATGGCCCACGGTAAAGACCATGGCATCGATCTTGTTGTCACAAAGTGCCGCCGATTGTTCCGACGACTTCAACTCGGAGGCGAGGGCGAAGTCGGACATTTTCCAGCCCATCTTATCCATCACCACTTCCATGGTGCCCCGTTGACCGGAGCCGGGATTGCCGATGTTGACGCGTTTGCCTTTCAGATCATCAAAATTCTTGATGCCGCTATCGCTGCGGGCCACCACGGTAAAGGGCTCGGGATGCACGGAAAAGACCGCCCGTAAACCCTTGAAGGCGCCCTTTGGAAACTGTTTTGGCGCGGTGCCGTTATAGGCATGGAACTGCCAATCCGACTGGGCCACGCCCATATCCAGATTGCCGGCCTGAATGCCATTGATGTTCTTGGTCGAACCACCGGTGGTGTGGGTACATTTGATCCGATATTTCCCAGATAGTATTCGTATCGTAGCAAATCGTAGGCGAACCCGACCACCGATGGAAGGAATTTCGCTCTGCGGTCATTCGGCAGCCCCGATTTGGTGATTTGGCCGTCGTTGGAAGCCCATTTGGCCAAATTT
>JABIWH010000024.1 GCA_018701215.1 Rhodospirillaceae bacterium | reverse complement strand
GGATAGTTTCTTTCATGGTGAACCGTAGGTTTTCCTGGTGTCGTTGTTTCGGTCTAGACATCCAAAACACTACGATATTTCAACAGGTTAATCTACGTTCACCGCCTAATTCAAAGGCTGGAGTGAATAATTCAGGCTAGCGCCATCACGATCATGGAACTCAAAAAAAATGGGGCCAATGTAGTCGGACCACTGAAGACTATTCAGCCAAACGACTGCGTTGATCTCTTGTCACAGAATCAGCCATTCGTTGGCATGAATAAGGATAGCCTGGGAACTTTCTGCCTGGGACGGTGCGATCATCCGCTGATCGTCAATACGGGGCTGTAACACTACTCTTGCCGCATCCCCAGCGCGGCCAGCAACTCCGTTGTGTTAGCTGTTTCCTGGACGATTAAGGCAGAGTCAAAGCGGCGGTGTATATCTTCGACGAAGGTCCGCGCCGCCGCAGCGTCGCCATTCTGCCGCGCCGCGGCGGCGGCACTCAGGGCCGCGCGCAATTCAAGCGCGCGCGCGCCCTGCCCTCGGGCCAGATCCATGGCGCGGGTAAAATAGTCAAGGCCGTCACCGGAATCCGACTGGCGCAACAGTTCGCCGTGAATCCGAAGCGCCTCGGCCTCGAAAAAGCACACGTCCGTCGTGTTGCCAGGGCCGAATGCTTCGTTCAACGCATCGATGCCCTTTTCAGGCAGCCCGGCAAGACCATACAATTCCGCCAACATGGTCTGAACATAAGGCCCGATCTGTTTGGCCCCGGTGCCTTCATAAATTTCAAAGCCACGCCGAAGCACATCGATACCTTCGCTTGGATTGCCAAGCACTCCAAGCGCCCAACCCCGCATGATGCCGGCCCAGCCCCGCCAGTATGGATAGTCATGTTCCGTCGCATTGGCGATCGCCGCCTCGGCATGCACAAGCACGGCTTCAGGCTGCCGGCGGAACTGGTGCAACGAGGCGGCCAAGCTTTGCGCGTAGGTCAAACTGAAAGGATGATCGAGATCTATCGCCAATTCCAGGGCCGCGTCACAGCTATTGCCGGCTTCCTCTGGATCGCCGAGAAACCAATTGGCCCAAGCGGCGCCGCTAAGACCGACGACCGCAGGGTCGGTACCATAGACAAATGCCAGGGCATGGTGGCGCACCCGCTCGTACATCGCGTTCGCCCGTTGCAGATTTTCAAGCGCGGCGCCAAAATCGCCCATGAACAGCGCACACATGCCCGCCGCGCGAAAGGCTTCAAGACACATTCCCGTGTCATCCTGCTCCAGCGCCATCACCTCCAATCTGTCCACCAGCCGACGCGTATCCTTGACCTTGCCATTGAGGAAAAAAACATTGGCCAGGCCACGCAGCGCGATGAACAGCTTCCGCACATCATCACCGCTAACACTGAGTTCCTGGGCCCGTTCGTAATTCTCCGCCACCTTTGGCGCCGACCAGCCCTCCGCCGTCAGCAACGAGGCGCCCAGGGCAATACGTAGCGAGAACTCCATCTCGTCCTTCGACGCGGCTGGCGGCAATTGTTCAAGTTGCGCCAGACCGGCTTCCAGATGCGCGACGGCCTCCACATGGGCCGACCGCTCACCGGCCCGCTGGCCCGCGCGCAACCAATATTCCACCGCCCTGTCAGGCAGCGCGGCCAACGAAAAATGATGCGCCACTGTCTCCGGCCCGGTCTCGACCCAGTCGGGAAAATCCTGCAGCAGGACATCGGCCAGACGGGCATGAACATCGCGCCGCCTGCTGCGTAGCAGGGAATCGTAGGCGACATCCTGAATAAGGGCATGGCGAAACGTATAGGTTGCTTCCGCCGCGGCGCCATGGCGGATAACCACGCCGGAGGCAACCAGGGCATCAAGTATACGGGTCGCCGTATCAAGCGGCAATTTGGCGACTTTCGCGATCAAACCCAGCGGAAATGATCTGCCGATCACCGCCCCAATCCGGGCCAGGTCCTTTGCCTCACCCAAGCGGTCAAGCCTGGCCGTCAGGGAGGCATGCAGAGTGTTGGGAATTTCACCATCCCCACCGGCGCTTCCGCCGTCGGTGGCGATGACCGTCCGGGTCAATTCCTCAAGATACAGCGGCACGCCGTCCGCCCGGTCGACGATGCGGCCGATCACGTCTTCCGACAGATCCGGCCCGGCGACGGCGGCGACGATTTGGCTGCACTGTTCCCGGTTCAGCCGGTCCAGGGTCAACGAAGATTGATGGCGATGGCCGGCCCAGGGGAAATCGAACTCCGGCCGGCAGGTCACCAAAATGAACACCGCCGCCCCTGCTATGCGCGGCACCAGCGCCTCAAGGAAGGCCGCGGTCGAGGGATCAATCCAGTGGGTATCCTCAAGTATGAAGAGTATCGGGCGTATACGTGCAAGAGAAAGAGTCTGGCTGACCAATGCCTCGATGGTCAGCTCGCGGCGTTTCTGCGGCGCCAGATCCAAGGCGCCGTAACGTGCCTCCGCCGGGATCGACAATAGAGCGGCAAACAATGGCGTCGTTGCGTCTACCTCTCCCACGGACGAGCGCAGCAATGCCTCCAGCTTATCCAGTTTATCATCGTTATCATCGCCAAGAACTAAGCCGGCCGCGCGTTCTAGGCGTTGGATAATCGGATGAAAGGCGCTGTTGGCGTGCAGCGGCGAACATTGAAAGCGCAAGCGGAAATGACGCTGCTCTTGAACCGCACCGCACAAGGCCTCGACCAGACGCGACTTGCCAATACCGGCCTCGCCCGAAAGCAATAACATCCGTCCCCTGTCATCGATTGCGCTCTGCCAGCTTTCCAATAGCCGCGACATCTCTTCCTCGCGCCCGATCATACGCGTCAACGCGGCGTCATGGGCAGCTTCGAACCGGCTGTCCACGGCCGTTTCCCCCGTGATACGCCAAGCGCGCACCGCGGCATCGAAGCCTTTCAGATCATGGCCGCCAAGGTCCGCCGCCTCGAATGTTCGGCCAATCAGCTGGCGCGTCGCCTCACCCACGACAACATGTCCCGGTTCAGCCAATTGCTGCAGCCGCGCTGCCAAATTGGGCGTCTCGCCGATTACCGCTTCGACGTCACGGCCGCTTTCACCTACCAGGTCACCAACGACCACCTGGCCCGTGGCGATGCCGGCGCGGGCCGATAAGGCCGCATGCGCGCCAACCGCCAGATCGCCCACGCCGCGTACGGCGGCCAGGCCCGCGTGCACGGCCCGCTCCGCCTGATCCTCATGGGCCTGGGGCCAGCCGAAATAGGCCAGCACACCATCGCCAAGGTATTTCGCCACATGCCCGCCAAAGCGGGTCACCGCACCGGCCACCACGTCCTGATAGCGCCCCATGACGTCACGTAGATCTTCCGGATCCAGCCGCCGCGACAGCTCGGTCGAGCCCACCAGATCGCAGAATAATACAGTGAGTTGGCGGCGTTCTGCCTCGGCCGCTCTTTGCGGTACGGCGGCACCGCCCTCCGCCCCGACCGGATCAAATTCCGGTCCGGTGTCAGGCGTGGGCCTCAACCGCTCAATTGCGAGAAGTAATTTCCTGCGGTCGCCGACCTTGGCAATGCCAAGATCCTTGAGGTCTTCGTTGGTCAGATGCGGTAGCAGATCCAGATCAACCGCATTCTCAACAAACGCATCGACGTACTGGCCAAGACCGGCTGCCTGCAACCAACTTCCGATATCGTCCGCCACGGCGTCCCATCCCCTTTGCAGCCGTATTATAGCCCATTATGGAAATTTTCGCAGCGCCGAAGATACGGTCAACCCTGCAGCTATCCGCAGGTAATTTCACGTCGTCCGCTGCAAAAATGCCGCCAAAATTTCCCGCGCCGCCGCCGAGGGGGTGCGGCGGCCGGCTTCCACATCCGCTTCCAGATCCTTGATCAACGGCGCCAGGGCCTTGTCCGCTTTCAGTTCGGCCATCAGATCGTCCTGAATTTCTTCCCACAGCCAGCGCATGGCTTGGGCGGCTCGGCTGGCCGGGCCGCCGCCGTTTGCTACCAGAACCGCTTGCAGCCGCTGCAGGGCCTGCCAGATCTCGGCCAGACCCTGACCCTGCAGGGCCGAGGCCAATAATACCTCTACCGTCCAGCCTGGCGTTTTCGGCCGGATCAGATTAAGGGCGTTGCGGTAATCCGCCGCCGCATGGTTGGCGGCAGCGACAAAAGCGCCATCGGCCTTGTTCACCACCAACAGATCCGCCAGCTCCATGATGCCGCGCTTGATACCCTGCAATTCATCGCCGCCCCCCGGCGCCACCAACAGCAGGAACATGTCCACCATATCGGCGACCGCATATTCCGACTGCCCCACGCCGACGGTTTCAACGATCGTTACCTCGTAGCCGGCGGCTTCCACCAACGCCATGGCCTCGCGGGTACGCCGGGCCACGCCGCCCAGGGAACGTCCCGCCGGCGAGGGCCGGATAAAGGCGTTGGGATTGCGGGATAAATCCTCCATTCGGGTTTTGTCGCCCAGGATCGAGCCGCCGGTACGCGATGAAGACGGATCCACCGCCAAAACCGCGAGGCGCAGGCCCAGGGATGTAAGGTGGCCGCCGAATGCTTCGATAAAGGTCGACTTGCCGACCCCCGGCGCGCCGGTAATGCCAATACGGATGGACGGCTTGGTGCTGCTGGGCAGGGCCGCTAACAGTGCCTCGGCCTGGCGGCGGTGATCGGGGCGGGTGGATTCCACCAATGTGATGGCGCGCGCCAAGGTACGGCGGTCGCCGGCGGCGACGGCGGCGGCCATTGCCGTGATATCAGGATCTTTGGTCATTTCGCTCATCACTCCGGGCGCACCATAGCCAAGAGTCCTAGACCGGTCCACGCCTAGGCCGCAAAAGGCCCAACAACCGCCGCAGATTGCGCCGCAGGGCGACACTGGGTTCGGCGCACAACAGCAACTCCCGCCGGGCCTTGGCCAGGGCGGAGGCATCGACGGGAAACAGCGTGGCATAGTCCCTTACCGCGCGTTCGAACTCGGCCCCCGCCGGCGCGCGCTTCAGGGCCCGGGGCACGGCCTGGGTATCGGCGCCGAGACGGTCCAGGATCGCCAGAAAGGCCCGCACGGGTTTTCCCACCCGGCCCGCTTGCAGGCGGTCCTCGAACTCGCGCCAATCCACCGCCCCGCCCTCTTGGCGCAACAGCAGGGCGGCATCGATCAGGGACTTGGCGGTGGACGGCCCGAACAGATCACGGGCCGCGTGGCTGGCGGTCAACAACAGCATGTGGGTGCTGCAGGGGATCAGGATCTGGCCATCGCCGGCGGCAATCGCGCGGGCGGCGGCGAAGACATCGCGGCTGGAAAGGCCCAGATGCAGGGGCCAGGCGTCGGGATGGATATGCAGATCCACGTTCGAGGCGCCATCGGCGCCGGTCAGGGGCAGCATGGAGGCATCGGAAATATGGCCCCAAGGCCCGCGTGGCTCCGCTTGATAAAAATCCAAGCCGGCGCTCCGGTATAATGCCACCAGACGGTCTTGGTCAGCGGCTGCAACCAGTAAATCCGCATCAGACATGGTACGCAGATCGACGTTTGAATACAGCAGATGCGTCGCCGCCAAGCCTTTTAGACAGACCACCTTGATGCCATGGGCGGCGGCGTGTTGGGCCCAATGCAAACCGTCCGCGCGGCGAAACCGGTTCAATAGACGGCTTTGCGTGACCGCGCTGTCCGCCAGGGTCAAGCCGCTATCATAGAGCAGATGCCGCGCCAGGGCGGGACCGATCAGGCCGTCCAGCCGCGCCAGCAGATCAGGCGCCATTGCCGGCGGATCAACCTGATCGCCGATTTGACGTTCGGCCAGCAACAAGGGCCAAGGCCCAGAAGCCGTCATGGAAGCCGTCATGGAAGCCGTTGCGGAACCCGTCACGGTATCCGTCATGACGCGGGTTGGCGCGAACTGTGACGCAGCGCACAAATAAGGCACAAAATACCGTGTTTCATGGCTCCGGGACGATGCCCCCGTTGGCAATTTGTTAACGTCTTGGTAAGAGACTGCACCATTGGCGTCGTTTTTGCATTAAATTCCAAGGCTTGTGCAATTTGATGCAACCATGGGCGGCGCCAACGGCGATTATTGACAACGGTGGCTGGGAAGACCACATATGAGGCCCTGGCGTGGACCACCTTGCCCGGTTCGCGGAAAACCCAGGAAGAGTTGTGAATGGCGCGGCGGGGTCACCCCTGCCACACCATCATGGGAGTAGTGAATGACGGTGCTTTTTCATGGTTTGCGAACCTCGGTTTTGGCCGGACTGGCTTGCGCCGTGATACTTGGCGGTCATGGCGCTGCCAAGGCGGCCGACGTAAACACCGAGTCCACGCAGGTTTCCGCCGAAGCCGCCTTGCAAGGCGCGATCAGCGGCAGCGAGGCGGGTCTTCGGACGCTACAACTCTATCTGTCAGGCGCCAGCGGCCGTTCGAAAGAAATGGAAGAACGGGCCAATGGCCTGATCAAGGCGCTGGCGGCATCCGAGATCGCCAGTGACACCGATGCCTTGCAGGAGGCCATCGCCTCAATCTCACAGGCGGCCCGCCAATCGCTTTTCGCCACGCCCATCGCCAAGGTCAAGGTAGTTGAAAATTTTCGTCTGTCGCCGAACTCTATCGGCTTTGACTTTGGCCCGCCCGATTCGTCCATTATGCCGCACTTTCAACACGTCACGGCCAAGGATAAACGCCTGGGCGGCGCCGACCGCCGCGCCCTGCGCCGCCCCTCGCCCGACCAGTTGCTCTCTGACGGCGTGGTTAACGTGGAAAAGTTCTCTACCGGCGTTCCCAACGGCAAATACCGCGTCGTCCTGATGACCGATAACCTGGGCATTGGCAGCAAGTTTGATCACCCCCTCGGTAAAAAGATCAACGTCAACGGCAACGAGATGAATATCGCCCAGAATAAACCCGCCAGCTGGCTGAACGAAGGTAGCCTGACGAACCAAGGCGCCAGGGTAGGCTCCGGCTCGGACAAAGAGGGCGACGGGATAATCGTTGACGGCCCGCCTTCGGTGGGCATGGCGCATGAGATTGTTGCATCCGTGCGCGGCGTATTGCCGTCCAAGTCCCGCGACCTGGATATCAGGGATGAGGTTTATTCGAACGAGAAAATCAATACCGGCCCCGGCAGTGCGGCGCGTTTGATTTTCCGTGACAATACGATTCTTTCCCTTGGCGCGAATTCCTCGGTGACCTTGGACAAATTTATTTTTGACCCCAAGGGCAGCAAGTCACAGGTTACCCTGTCGCTGACCAAGGGTGTGATGCGGTTCGTCTCGGGTGATTTAGCAAAGGACCGCTATTCGATTCGCACCCCGGTGGCCACAATGGGTATCAGGGGCACCATTTTGGAGATTACCGTGGCCGCCAATGGGGCGACCACGACCACCGTTATCGAGGGCGCCGCGGTCGTCAGTTCGGCAGGTACCACCAGACGCGTTAATTCCGGCTTCACCACGAGGGTTCGGCGGGGCAGGCCGCCAACGCCGCCAAAGGCCAATCCGCCACGGCCGGTGCGGCAAAAGGCCTTGCGCACGGCGCTTGGCCCCGATCCCAGCGCCGTCGCCGCTGCCGCCGCGGTCAGTGCAGCAGTGGACAAGGGCAAGGCACCGCCGGAAGACCCCGTCGAGAAACCCACGGGTAAAGCCGGTGGGAGCAACAGTGTTGGCGGCATGGTCATTGTCGAGGTTGAAGTTGTCGATGGCAAATTGGTCATTGAATTTGATAAACTGGCGTCGCTTTCTACCTATTTGACCGCGATCATCATTGAGCCCGTGGATGAACCAAGTAATTTTGATCTTCAAGGTGAGGTGGAGGAGCATTATCAGCGCGACCAAGAGAGCCTGGTTTCCAGCAATGCCAAGATTGAAGAACAGATTGGCGCCCTTCTTTCCGAAATCGCCACGGCGGCCGGACCGCAGCAGCTCGCCGAGGCCCTGGGCATCGATACAACTGCGGTGGAATTGGATACGACAACCTCTCCCAACTGATAACGTTGATACCGATAGCCTTGGCACGCTATCTTTCGCGCGCAATGACCGTCACCGGCTCGGTGTTTGGCAGTGGACCGGCGCGCGGATTGGCCTTTGGGCAACGGTGTCAACGCCGGAGTAACTTTAGACCAGCATGGCGGAGTAACTTTAGACCTCCTTGGTTGATGCGAGGCGCGGCGTTTCGGGTTGTCCCGGCAGTCCATAGGAGGGACCCGCGCTGCTTCGTGTAGCGCCTTGCGTTACGC
>JABIWH010000018.1 GCA_018701215.1 Rhodospirillaceae bacterium | reverse complement strand
GGATAGTTTCTTTCATGGTGAACCGTAGGTTTTCCTGGTGTCGTTGTTTCGGTCTAGACATCCAAAACACTACGATATTTCAACAGGTTAATCTACGTTCACCGCCTAATTCAAAGGCTGGAGTGAATAATTCAGGCTAGTTGATCAAGGGGCTGACCCGGAACTCGGCGCCCTGGCATTGATGTTGCTTGCTTTGTTCAACATAGTCGGAAGTTGGGGCGCGGGTTGGCTCGGCGGAAAATTTTCTAAGAAATATCTCCTAAGCATGATCTATATATTCCGCTCAATAGTCATATTATTTTTCATAGTCCTGCCCGTGACACCGGTCACAGTGGTGATATTCGCCGCATTGATGGGCTTGGTTTGGCTTGGCACCGTACCGCTGACATCCGGTTTGGTGGCGCAAATTTTCGGTATTCGCTTCATGGGGATGCTTTATGGCGTGGTGTTCTTAAGCCATCAGCTAGGTAGTTTTACCGGCGTGTGGCTGGGTGGTCGCATATTTGATGCGACCGGCAGTTATGACGCCATCTGGTGGGGCGCCATTGCCCTCGGTCTCGTCAGTGCGCTGCTGCACTTGCCGATCGCCGATCGTCCTGTGGAAGGCCTCGCTGAAGGCGCCGATTGAAGGGGAGACGATCAAGGTGGCGAGAGTGTAGCGGCACCTGTTCTGCCGATCTACGCATGATTATCGAAGGCGCCAATGTCGGCTAATGGCACGGACCGTGCATTACACTGCGTCAGGTCCATGTCTGCTGCTCACCTGACTTCGAGCATCGATGGCCAAATTCGGCGCCGTCGCGCATCCTACGGCACACCGGCGCCGATATCGATGTACTCGAAGTCGCGCGCCAGTTCGATATCGGTCGAAACCTCATCGAGTTCCCACCTGTCTGATTTGCGGATATCCTGACCAATGTAGATGAAGGGCTGGTCCGGTGCCTTGTCGTTGGAGACCGGCAATAGAATGGCTTCCAGCGTTCCGACCGCGCCTGTGTTGCCGACAGCCTCACGGGCCAGCCAAGCCCCGCACGGGACATTGATCATGTTCTGATGCCGAAGGATGCGTTCCTCTCTTTGTTCCGGCGGCGCAAGATCGACCATGTTCTCACCGTCTCTTCTACGCCCGGTGAACTCGACGATAGCGGAACCAGACATTCGGCGAATGATTTGGTCCGGCGCACGGACTTGCAGGATGGAGATCGCCGCCATTGACGCTCCGAGCATGACCGGATCGATGTCGGACCGTTCCGGCACCATTTTGACACCGCGCCACTGCTGCCAGACGTCGACGAATTTCCGGCAATGGGGCGCAGACGTCAATCTTTCCAAGACGGTTACAAGCGTTAGCATACTTCCAATATAAGACCGGACGCCGTGTGCCTGCAATATTATCCCACCGAACTGCTCGCCCCAAGAACGAGCCAACAGTATCCATTCCCCCACAAGATACGGATATCGCAAATTTCTGCCTCGCGCCATGATCTCCATCGAAGACAACAGAGGAGACGGACTTGGAGAAAAACATGGACATTCAATTCACCGCCTTGGCGACGGACCTGGTTGAGGCTTTGCGAAATGGCGCGGCGGACGCCAATGGGCAGGCGCCGGAGCGGGATATCTCGGATGGATCAAACATACCGTGCCGCCACTGTCTAAATGAGATCGAACAGGGCGCGCCCTATCTGATCCTGGCTCACCGCCCCTTCCCGGATTTACAGCCCTATGCCGAACTGGGACCGATTTTCCTCCATGCCGAGGCCTGCCGTCGCCATAACCCAGGCGACGGGCGTCCGGAAATTCTCATCAACCGTCCAACAGCGCTCATCAAAGGCTACCAAGATAACGACCGCATCAAATACGGCACGGGCCGCATCGTCGAGACAAAGGACATGGCCGCCCACGCCGCCGAGATATTCCAAGATCCCGATGTCACCTATATCCACGTCCGGTCAGCGCTAAACAACTGTTACACATGCCGCATTGACCGGACCCGCTAGCTGATCATCATCCTTACACGTGAGAGGTTACACCTAGCGAGAATGATATCGGCATGTCGCCTTGTGGCGCATCTCGTTGGTCATGAGCATGAATAGCAGTTTCCGCTTGTCACCCAACTTCAAGCACCGTCGGATTGTCGATCCACAAACAGGTATTGGTCAACGGAAACCACGACGGAGCTACTCCTGTCAATTCATGGTGCAATTGTTAGATTGTTGGCCCATGACGGCAAAAATCGGGAAAGCGACAGCGGCGAACGACAAGGCCAATACCGCTGGGAGGTTCACCCACATGCAGGCGCCGAGAGCGAGTTCGGCAAGTACGACGATATCAAATGCGGGAAGCATCAGGACAAAACTGTTGAACAGCAGGCAGCGGCTTGGGCGGCATCGGTAAAGCCAAAAACCGAGCAGGCCAATCGCCACCGTGATGACGAGCATACCCAGCAAGAACAGATGTCCGCATAGCGGGCAGGCCTGGTAATATATCAGTGTGATACCGGCAATAGATGTCACCATCCAACCAAGCCGCAACCACTCGCAGACACCAGGCGAACAAAATATCACCCACAATGTCCCTGATATTAAGGCCAGCCCGACACCAAACGCCGCCATGAAACCGCCGATGGCCATAATCACCAGGGGGTTGTTCAGCACAACGATGAAATGGCCGAGCGCCATTACCGGACACATCATGAGAGTAAGGCCGAGCACCGCCACGCTCAATCCCATGACGATCAACATCAGCAGTACCGGACAAAGAGGCGAGGCTCCGCTGTCCGGGCAGCGTCTAACTGATACGGCAAATGTCTCCGCGCAGTCGTCGATCCCGACTTCCGCCGTGACTGTATGGGCCTGACCCGCGGTTGGCATTGGCACCGTTACCGTGCGTTCGTCCGGCGGCAGGTCCACCGGCTGATTGTCTATACGCCAGTTCACAACACCTTCGTGGGCGGGCGCCTCGACCGTCGCGGTAGGCGTATCGATGCAGGTTAGTCCCGGAAATCGGATCAATACGCCATTGCCATCGCGCACCACGAGGTCGTAGCCGTTTGGCAATGGCTCGCAGGTCGGCTGGCCGCAGCGTTCGAGTGAAACCGACAGCGGCTTTTGACAATCCCCTTCCCCGACGATTGTGGAGATAGTGCCGCGAATTCCGGGTGGCGGCAGCAAAGCCGAGATCCGCCGCCCGGTCTCGGACCCCGGAATGATCGCCGCGCCGTCTTCGCCGTTCCAGTTCAAACCTCCGGGTAAATCGGGCGCAATTACCACCACGCCGTTCGCATCGATACAGGTATTGTTGGGGTCGGATACAGGTGTTCCATCCAGGAGCTCGACGGCCAGTTGCGCATCATCGGGCACGGAGGCGCATGGTTGGCAGCGCTTTACGAATATGGTGTAGCGCTCGCGGCATCCGGCGCCGCCGGATATGACCGTGACACTGCCGATTTGATCGTTCTGTAAAATACGCACGGTGACCGAAAGTGAACCGTTTTCGGTCTCGATCAATAGGCCCTCTGTGACCTCCCATTGCGGATTCTCCGCCGGCCCGTCTGTTGGGAAGGTGGCGGTCACGGTTACAAGCTCGGCGTCAATACACTCCGGATCCTCAACCGCCGTTCCTTCTTGCGACGCAACCGAAAGGGTAACATCCAATCGGTCCGGACAAATGCAGGCCGGAACCTCCAGTGCAAAATTCTGTTCAAGGTTTCCGCAAACGGGATCATCGATTTTGATGACGCCGAAGTAGCGCTGCTCAGCGTACAACATGACCCGAGCTGGCGCGTTGCTGGCGAACGAACGCAGGTCATCGCTGGTATATATTGACCGATCGCTGGTCGCTTCGGCATAGCGAGATATAAAGGTATCAGGGTCGTTTTCCGGTTGCAGGGAAACAATAATAGTTTCCGCCGCCGTCGCTACATCCATTGGGATCAACCAATCGATACCGATCGATAAAAGAAGCGGGCGCCGCATGGCCAATGGGCCAGGCTCGCACGGCCCAAAATGAAACTCGAGAAGCTCAAGGTCTGGACAGCATGTCAGCGGGACACCATCCAGCAATTGGCACTGATCATCATTGGAACACCGCAGCCAGAGCATGATTATTCCGGCCTTGCAGGCCGCGTTCAGTTCCTGAGCAACGAGATTTTCGACCGCAATGGCAAATGGTCGCGCCGCATTCGGGTCTACGCCCCCTTCGATTTGGAAGGCGGTTTGTCCAAGCGCATCTCCGATGTCCGCGGTCGCCGCGGTCGTATTGGCAGGCATCACGTAGAGGTCGAAATCCACGCAGCGGTCCGTAACGGTGCCGCTGACAACAATTGACGTCGGGCCGGTCCCTTGCGCACCGTCGATGACAATCGTGCACGCCATTGCTGCCCCCAAATGCAATTCGTTGGCGGGAATTATGCCTAACAATCGTTCCGATCGCAATAATCGACAATAAATTACATTTTGATTGAATCTGAATGTTTGGCATTACATGTGCCAAGATCCAAATATTCTCACCAGTTTAAGTGAAATGACGCGATTTCCGCTATAGCCCCACCTTCGAGCCGAACACATCAAAACGCCGGCCTTCGAAAATGACCCGAAGCTGACGTTTAGGGTATCTGCCCGACGGCCATCAAAACTTGCGTATCATCGCCAAATTTTTCTATCGTAAACGGTTGCGTCAAAGCGATATTTATAAATCCGGCTGCAGCCATTGCGCGGCGTACCCGGCGCTTTGTGAACCCCGTTTCCGTACTCTCTTCCGATGCAAGCCAGTCCCACTGAACATAGGTGCCACCCGAGCGCAATAATGACCTAAGTGTCTGCAATATGGCGCCGTAGTCGGGCAGAAATGCACAAACAGATGAAGCCGTTACGAGGTCGAATTTTGTCTGCAGCAGCGTATTGCGCCGCATCAGGCTAGCGGTCAGGAAACCCGCGATGGGGAAAACATTTGGCAATGCCTTTAATTTCAGTTGTTCGATCATTTTGCTGGACCCATCCAGCGCGACAACCTTACTGACATGAGGCGAAAGTCTTTCCGCAAGCAGCCCGGTACCGCAGCCGAAATCGAACACGCGCAAACCTGCCAAATCTACGACCTGTGCCAACTCTGCAAAGGCATGATCGGCATACGCGCTTGTTGCCGTATTGCCGTCCCATTCAGCGGCAAATTCATCCCATTCATTGCTTGTCATCACCAATCCGAATTTTTGTTCAACCCGAGTTCAAACCGATACGGAGGAAAGCCATTCGAAAGGCGTACTAGTTTGCCATGTGCTCTTCCAAATCGAAACGTTGGTACAATTCTTTTGGCGCATCATTCAGCTGCATCAGTTGAACCAGTTGTCCCAGCATGCGCGCTTCGACTTTTGGGTTGTCGATTGGATTTAGCTGTTGGGGGTCGCTGTCCAGATCGAACAATCGGGTGCCCGTTAGGATTTGCACACCGGCACCGTGCCGTAGGTAAGCTGGCGACGTCGGGATGGCGGGTACCTTTAGCACCGGCACGCCCTGGGTGAAGTCGAACGGCGGCGCCAACGTCGCGTTGCGCAGTTCCTCGACGGTGAATAACGAGGCAATATGGGTCGGCATCAGTGTGTACTGGTTTAGGTTGCCGCCGTGGATGTCCTTGGGATAACGCATGTAGGTGTAGCGGCCATCGGTGATGTTCACCGCACAGCCATGCTGGCCATAAAGAATGGCGTCATGGATCGGCGTACCGCCCCCCAGCAATGGCAGCATTGACTGGCCAAGCACTTCTTTCGGCGGCGGCCACCCGAACATTTCGAGAAATGTAGGCATCAGGTCCGTGGTCTGGGTCAAGGCCCGGCATCCGGTGCCGCCGTGATCCGCGGCGCTTGGGTGGAAAATGAACAGCGGAATATGTGCGACTTCATTGAAGACAGGCATCACAAGCTTGCCCCAAAGTTCATGCTCACCAAGCAGGAATCCGTGATCGGTCGAGACCACCAGGGCAGTATCCCGCCACAGATCCAGTTCGTCGAACTTGTCCAGCAATCGGCCCAATTGAAAATCGCAATGGGCCAGGGTCGCGGCATAATTGGCCCGCAGTTCCGCGATTTCGTCCGCGTCTTCGGTGCCGGGACCGTAGGGCGGGAAATCCAGGATGGGGCCATTGTAATTGCTCGGATAGCCCTCGCGGAAACTTTCCGGTACATCGAACGGCTCATGCGGATCGAAGGTTTCTATCTGCAGAAACCAATCGTCCGCGTCTCTGTTACGATCAAGGAACTCCAGCCCCAATGATACGGTCTGCACCGCCGGATAATCCTCGTATTCGGTAATGTATTCCCGGTTGGTCATGGTGCGGCGCAGTTTGTTCCGAGGCTCGATGTTGTATTGCACCCGGTGATATTTTTCACGCCATTCCGCCGGCGGATCGACGATGCCTTTCCAGGCATCCATTTCCTGCCCCCGGATCAACTCACAACTGTCAAACCGGGTATGATAGGTGGCGCCACCGTCTTTCCAGTAATGCGCATGGTCGGTAACGAGATGGGAATAAACCCGCTTTTCCGCCGCCAGGATTTCCGGAAACGCATGGTCGAAAGGCTCGCATGGCCCCCAGGAACGATGCAGGAAATTATGCCGCCCGGTCATCATCTCGCGCCGTGCCGGCATGCAGGGCAAACTGCCCACATAGTGATTTTCGAAAGTCACGGAACGCGCGGCCAAGCGGGTAAAGTTGGGTGTCTTTACCGTTGTCCCGCCGTAGGGCTCAAGCGAACGGCGGTTCAAGGTATCGAACATCGCATATACTATTTTCATCGCGGCAGCGCTCCCCAGACGATATTTACTCTGCAGAATCTATCCGATGCGCCAGCAAATGCGAAATATTTCGTGTCTCTCCCCCTGGTGCGGAACCGGCAATCGCTGGCATTTCACCTTTGACGCATTTGCCCGGAGCCGCGCTAATAGCCGTGCGGAACTCGATACGGCGTTCAGCCGATATGCTGCTATTGTGCGCCGCCGGTCGGCGGCGGCTTAGTTGGGGTCGAGCATGACAATGCAGTTTGTCAGCGCAATTTTCTTCACGCTGACCGGATCGCCGTACTGTTTCAGGAAATGAAATAGATAGTCCAAACCGTTGCGCCCCTTGTCATCCCGGACCGGCTTGTCCTGCTCTTCTGCCTGATGATTGCCTACCCGCTTCCTGCCAAAACGATCATGCTCGACAAACCTGTTTAGAACCGCGCGTATCTGCGCAAAAGAGTAGGTGGCCGTATCGCGTTCCAGGCGTGGCCGCGAGGTTGGCAGCGAAAAATTATTGTCATCATAGAGATCCCACAGGAATTGCGATATGCGCCCGGTGCCGACGTTGTAGCCAGCGGTGGCCGGCCTGGTACTGCCATCCTGCCAACCAATCAAGCCGGCCCGGCAGCTGCCAATATTGGCGTTTCCGGCAGGCTGCGGATAGGTATTGCCCGCGCTGACCGGCAATCTTGGTGGGATCGGGTTTTCCATTGGCAACTGTGCCGGGCGCCGCACGCGGCTGTTTTGCAGCAAGATCGACCAATAGTAGGCCGGGTTGGCCGCCGTCTGGCTGAACCAGGTCGCGGTGCCGAAGAAATCAGCCCAGCCTTCATGCATTCCAGCGTTTTCCGAGCAAAAGAACCAACGCAAATTTGGTCCGCCGGGATCATTGGCGGGGCATCCTTTGCTCCCCCGATTGGACTGCCACCACCGCATGCTCACCGAGTGGCCAAATTCATGGGCCACCCTGAATGGATTCATCGGACTGGTGATACAGACCCGGTCAAAATCATCGGCACCCTGAATTCCGTCCGTGCCACAGAAAAGCCCTCTGGCATCATCGGCCCCATAGGCGGTCGGCAGAACAGTCACGCATGGGCCGCCGTCGAGACATCTTGTCGCGCGATAGGTCTCGCGAAGGTAAACTTCAATAGGGCTCTGACACCTGGCGTCGGTACACCACCAGGGATTGGACCAAGTATTTGGATGTTTGCTGGTGTTGGCTGCATTCGGCTTCATGCTGCCAAACGAGACGATGGGCTCAACGGCGGCCCGAAACGCATGTATCGCCTCGATATTGTAGCCGCTGTTGGAGTTGGTGCTGCCATTTGGCCCTTCCGGATCAAGATCCGACGCAGGACAACCCGGCCCCAGGGCGGGGCTGGCGGTATTTGGGCATGACAGATTCCAATTTACTGTTTTGAACAAACTTGGAGAGGGTTTAAAATTGCTGGAATACAGCCATTTTCGGTGATGACTCGCAATGTTGAAACCGTATCTTGTCGTTCCATTGGGGCGGCCGAGGGCGGGAAAGTCCTTGATGTTATTCCGGACACAGACTTCCGCGCGCGCGGGGGAACCAATGTCGTCGTTATCGCAAAACCAGGTAACCAGGTACTGCTTGGCGGTTAGCGGCGCGCGGTATTTCAACTCATACGCACCGGCTTCGTTGGTCCGGGCACATCCGAACGTTTTGTCGTCCTCGGGATTCTTATTGCCCTGCCATTGATGCACACACACATAAAGAAAGGGCACCCCACTTGTGCCCGTCGGCACCTCGCCAATAGCAATTGCCGCCACGGCCCCGGCTCTGGTTACCGGGTTCTGATAGCTCTTATGATTGGCTTGGTAATAGATTTTACCCTTAAGCCAGACACGGTGGCTCGACACCTTCATTACGGTTCCATCGAAACAGCCACTCAACAGGAATGTACCGGCAATGATTATGGCTAGGAAAAGGCGCTTCGCCGCATCGGTTTTATGGACCCAATAGGAAGTGAGAATTGCTGCCAGTCGCCGCTCGATTTGCTCGGACATCGGTTTCGTCCCCCCATGAAGACGCCGTCATTCTAATTCAAATCCTATCGCCGGCCATGGAAATATTCCGCCCGGCGAGCCACGGCACCAGTTCGGATCAATTGAAAATGCCCCAGGCCGGGACCCCTGAGCGCTAATAAGAAGCTATCGAGGCAACATGCGGGGGCTTTCACCAAGACGCGCGCAATCGCAACCAACGCAAAAATTTCTAGCGCGTTGCCCTGCTATTTCGCCACGCCCTTGATCTTGCGCACCTTGGCTTCCAAGGTGTCCAGAAAAGCGTCCATGTCGCCACCGGCCGTGCGCACGGCGGCGGCGAAATCAGAGCGCTGGGTCAGGGACATGGAGATCCCCTCGACCACCACATCGACGATACGCACGGCGCCCAGGCGCTCGCGCAAATGCCAAATCACCTCAACCGGTTCACCTCCCGGGCGCTGGATGCGGGTCTTGACTGTGGCCCAGCCGCGTTGGTCGATGCTTTCATCGACCACGATGAACGACTCGCCCGAATAATTGCCGAAACGCGCCGCATAGGAATTGACGATGTAGTCTTCAAACAGGACCAGATAGCGCCGCCGCTGGGCAAAATCCGACCGCCGCCAATAGCGCCCCAAGGCAAATCGCGCGATGCCCCGCAACGCAAAACTCTGGTTCAGCAGATGGCGGAAGCGGCGGGTTTTTTCCGGCTGGCTTAACTGCTGGTTCGACAGCATCGTCACCGCCGCATCGCCCAAGGCCTTGACCATATCCCTGGCCTCGCCCGGCAATAACGGCCGGTCCCGCGATTCCGCCATTGCCGCGCGGTCCGTGGCGGAAACCGCCACCGCAAGCGTTAGTGCGCAAAGACCCAGGAATTTTCGACGGCGCATCGATCTACCGCCGAGGCTATTTTCTGACGGAGGAGACACGTTCCGCGCCGTTGTCTTCCTCTAATTCTTCCGACATTTCCGGCAGCGGGTTCTTAGGACCGCGGCCATTGGCGATTTGCGAGGCGCGGTATTGCCGATACAAACTGCGGACCGTGGCATAAAAATCAATCGACCCGCGTTCGATATCGTCAAAAGTCTCGATGCTGCGGGACCGGGTGTCGATACCCTTGACCACCGTGCGCGCCGTGGCAAAGCCGGTGCGATGCTCGTTCGGCACGATATAGTTGATCGGATTGATGTAGAAATTGATAGCCATTCCCAAGGTATCGCGAACATTCGATGGGCCGTAGAACGGCAACATCAGATACGGCCCTGGGCCCGCGCCCCAAACCGCCAGCGTTTGGCCTGTATCCTCGCCATGGAAGGGAATGCCGGCATCGGGATTTTTCGGGTTGTCGCCCGCCGCGATATCGTTCAGACCAGCGGGGCCAAAAACGGTATTGGTCGTGAAGCGCCCGAAACTGTCCGATGCCCGCTCGACTTCACCTTGCAGGATGTCGTGCACGAAAATACCCGGCGTCTCCAGGTTATTCACCACGCTGCGGACGCTGTTTCTGACCCCTTCGGGCAAGGCGCCACGGTAAATTTCCGAGACGGGACGCAACAACAAATGGTCAATGCCGCGGTTAACCTCGAAAAAATAGCGGTTTAGCGGCTCCAATGGGTCGTTGTCTTCATTGAAAGCCGCCATGGCTTCCTTGTCGCTAGCAGGTGGAGGCGTGGCGCAGCCAGTCAGGGCAGCCAATGCGATAACCCCGGCCAGGGCCAGTTTGGCGCTATTGCGTACTGTCATGAAATGCTCTCGCATGGCTAACTTGTCCCTCATGGCGCCACATATTTCCTTGAAAAACGGGCGCATGTATCCCAAGTCTTCGGTATCGCATCGTGGGTGCTTCCATTCGCCGGCCAAACTAGTCCGGCCCCGTCTTATCTATCTACTGTCCCGGTCGTATCAATTGTCTTAACGATTATTGTTAAGATCGTCTTGACGGCCGTTATAGTGACAAATTTACAACAAACACCGCTGCTATTTATGGCGCCAGACAAGCCGCCATTTAGCCACGGACCTTGAGCCAGCGACAAAACACCAGCGGATTTCGTAGCACAGGGAAATGACCTTGGCTAGTTTACGTATCATTTTTGTGTCGAATCCCTCACAGGCGTTGCATTTGAGCCGCTATCCACGGCATGGCCAATCCATTCATTGCCGCCGTCTAAGCTTGCTGTTAAGCGGCTTTCAAAGCTAGCATCATGATCTTTCAAACTCTGTTCGGAGGAATGTCATGGCCCGTGTGCGGGATGTCCTAGTTGATGAGATACCAGAGGTGCTACAGCCGGTTTATCAGCGATTCATCGATAGTTATGGCCCTTATGAAAACCTGGCGCGCGTGGTCGGCCACCGCCCGCCAGCGGTGAAAAACCTACTGGGCCTGATGATGGGCCTGGCCGAGGAGGAATTGGTTTCACCCCGTTATATCGAAATTGCCGTGGTCACTGTTTCCGCCCTGAACGGCTGCCGTTATTGCCTGGCCCATCATGCCGCATATCTGATCAAGCATGGGCTGCCGCCCGAGGCGCCCGCCGCCATTCTGGATGATCAACCGCCAGGTTTCGATGCGGTTGATCTATTGGTGCGGGACTATGCCATCCAAGTGACGCGGAACTATGCCAATGTCGATGACAGCTTCTTCACCCGCCTGAGGGCGCATTTTTCCGAGGAACAGATTGTCGAACTTACCCTGCGCACGGCACTGACCTCCTTCTACAACCGCTTCAACGAAGTCATGCAGCTGCAGATGGAGGCCCCCGCCATCGCCGCCCTTGCAGCCTCTGGCGCGACGGATATTCCTTTGCCGGACTATGACCTGGATTAGAGGCATTCCTCGCAAAAGCTTGAATTCAATTTGTCTGGCATAGCTGGTAACGATTTATAAGGGCATGGGCGGGTACCATGTCCGTCAAGGGATTAGTTCGATTTCTCCTGCAAATCGTGGGATTACATGGGCATATCGACGTGAAATCGTCCGGTTTGGGAGTGCGCCAGTACTTGCGCGAGGTTGTGGCCTGTCGGCTGTGCCGCAACGTCGCCCTGATGGTTCTGATAAGTATTCTGCTGATCGAGGGCGCTATATTGGTTCCCTCGTACCGCAACTACGAACGGGATTTGCTGTTGCGTCTGGAACAGGTCGGCGGCGCCGTCGTCAGCTCCGCTCTGCGCGGCAAGGGCCATCATTCGGATCGGGATATCCTGCTGGCGGCCCGCTTGATGCAGGCCGCGCCGGAAATCGCCGGCGGCGCGGTCTATGGCAAGGACGGTAGGTTGATCGGCGTTTTTGGCGAAGCGCCGAAATCGGCGCCTGATGCCATGGCAACCAACCGGCGCAGCGAAGATGGCCGCCTTTATACGGTTTACTACAATGCCAAGACACTGAATTTGCCCCTCGGCGTGGTTGCCAACCTTCATGCCGACTGGGTGGTGGGGGAACTACGGGCGTTTCTGTGGCGCGTGATTGGTTTGGTGTTGCTAATCACCGGCTTTGTCACCCTGGCCACCATGGCGGTGATCGGCCATTTCGTCCTGTCCCCGCTGCTGCGCCTGCGGGATCATTTGAATGTGGCCGCCGCCAAAATTGAATCCGGGTCCGAGAATCCCGGGAATCTGACCATTGGGGGCGAAAGACAGGACGAGTTGGGCGAGGTCATGGGGCAGTTCGATGCGCTGCTGAACAAAGTTTCCGCGGCCCATCATTCCGCCCGTGAACGCCTGGCGGCAATGGTTGATAACAGCACCAACGCGGTCTTCGCGGCGGAACCAGATGGCCAGTTGGTCTATGCCAACCAAGCGGCCCTACACCTATCGAAGGTGCTGGAAATCAATCAAATGAACCTGCTTTCCCTGCCCCTGATTATAAATGCCGAGGGCCAGGGCGTGCCCATGGCGCGTTATCTGCTTGATACCGAGGGGGTCAACGAAGTGGAGCTGCAGGATGCCGAAGGTCAGCGCATCATATGCATAATCGGGGCCAACCGGTTACCGGGACGGGATGGTCAGGCGGCGCTGCATTATGCCTGGGCGATGGACATCACGGCGCGCCGTCAAGGCGAAGAGGCCTTGCTGCGGGCCATGGAAGAAGCGCAGGTCGCCGACCGGGCGAAGACCGAATTCCTGGCCAATATGAGCCACGAACTGCGCACGCCGCTGAATGCAATCATTGGTTTTTCCGAAATTATCCGAGATGAAACCTTCGGCCCCTTGGGTCAGCCGCGATACCGTGACTACATTCAAGACATCCACGGCAGCGGCCAGCTCTTATTGGCGATTATCAACGATATCCTGGATCTCTCGCGCATTGAGGCCGGGATAACGGAGCTAACGGAGGCCGAGGTCGACCTGCCATCCCTGATCGACGATAGCATTCATCTTGCCCAGGGCCGCATCGATAGCGGGCAGACCACAATTACAGCGCAAATGGAAACCGAGTTGCCGCCCGTGCTGTGCGACAACCGGTTGTTGAAACAAGTCCTGTTGAATATCCTTTCCAATGCCCTGAAATTCACCCCCGATGACGGCGCCGTACTGGTAACCGCCGGACGCAGCGAAGCGAATGGCGGCGTCTGGATCAGAGTTGCCGACAACGGCATCGGCATTCCCACCGAACAGCTTGATCGGGTGCTGCAGCCTTTCACCCAAATCGAACACAGCTATATACGCCAGCACGAAGGTGCGGGATTGGGGCTGCCGCTGGCCAAACAATATATGGAACTGCACGGCGGCCAGCTTGAGATAACGAGCGATAAAAGCGCCAATAGCGAAAACGGCGGCACGGTCGTGACCCTGTATCTACCGGCCCATCGAATACTGCGGCTAGGTATAAGCCGGCGCGGGTAGGAAGCCGCGCAGGGCGTCCAGGGTTTCGTCCGGCGCCTCATCCATCATGATATGGCCGGCGCCAGGGATCACGGTCTCTGTGGCGCCAGCAATCAGGGCGGCGGTTCTCCGGGCCGTCTTCAACGGCGTCATCATGTCCTTTTCGCCCATGATCGATAGTGTAGGGCATTTTACCCGCCCCGCCGCCGTCTCGCCGCCGTTGTATTTGTCACAGGCATTCATATCATTGAATAAAACGCCGTCGGCGGACTCCTCCACCAGGCGCATGCCGCCCTTTAGCATCCAGGTGCCCGGTATGGTGTGCCGTCCCAGTTGTGCCGCCCGGCCATAGCCCCAGGCGTTGGTCAGCTGGTTGGCCAGGTCCTCGTTGGCGCGGGCGGAGTTCAACAGCTCGTCATTGACCCGCATGGGATAGGCGCAACCCAGCAGAGCCAACGCGCTGACCCGATCAGGATAGCGGGCCGCCGCATCCAAGGTAATCAGCGATCCGATGCTGTGGCCAACCAGCGCAGCCTGCTGCACCTCAGCCGCATCCAGGACGGCGATCAGCCAATCCGCCAGTGCCTCAATTGTCGGCACCGCCGGGCCATCGCTGCGGCCATGGCCCGGCATGTCCAGGGCCAGCACGCCATGGCCATGCCAGGCGAAATAGCGGGTCTGCAATTTCCACACCGTATGATCCGCCGCCGCCCCATGAACGAAGACGATCGCCGGCAGCTTTGCATCAAAGGGCTTGCCGCCGGTAGCGGCATAGACCTTGCGGCCATTGACGTTCAGTTCCATGGCTTCAACTCCTGTCTCTCGAATTTGCTAGCGCTGCGAGCGGCGCAGGGCGCCGCCCAGATCATCTTTCAAGTCGCGAATATCTTCCAGGCCCACGGACATGCGCACCATGTCCTCGCCGACCCCCGCCGCCGCCAGCGCCCCTGCGTCCATCTGTTGATGGGTGGTGGAGGCGGGATGGATGACCAGGGACTTGGCATCGCCCACGTTGGCCAAATGAGAATAGATCTCTAGACTTTCGATAAACTTGGCGCCGGCGCCGCGTCCGCCCTTGATGCCGAAACTGAAGACCGCGCCGACACCGTTCGGCATCAAAGCCTTGGCCAGGTCATGGTCCGCATGCTCGGGCAGTTCGGGATAGGTAATCCAGGCCACGGCATCCTGACCCGAGAGGAAATCGACGATCGCCCTGGTATTTTCCACATGGCGCTGCATGCGCACCGACAAGGTCTCGACGCCCTGCAAAACATAGAACGCCGTTTGCGGGCTCATGGCGGCACCGAAATCGCGCAGGCCTTCCATCCGGGCCCGCATGATAAAGGCGTTGGGGCCGAACTCCTCGGCGAAGTCCAGGCCGTGATAGCCATCATAGGGCTCGGTCATGGTGGGGAACTTGCCCGATGCCTCCCAATCGAACTGGCCGCCATCCACCAACAAGCCCGCCACGGCGACACCGTGGCCGCCCAGAAACTTGGTCGCCGAATGCATGACGATATCGGCGCCATGTTCAAAGGGTTGGAACAAATACGGCGTGGCAAAAGTGTTGTCGATCATCAGGGGTAGGCCGTTGGCGTGGGCCACGTCGGCCACCGCCCGCACGTTCATCACTTCCAGTCCCGGATTGCCCAGGCTCTCGCCATACAGCAGGCGGGTGTTGGGTCGAATGGCGGCGGCAAAGGCGTCAGGGTCGCGGGGATCGGCAAAGCTCGCCTCGATACCAAAGCGCGGCAGGGTGTGGGCGAACATATTGTGCGAGCCGCCGTAGATGGAGGCGGAGGATACGATATGGCTGCCTTGGCCCATCAGGGTCGCCACGCCCAGATGCAGCGCGGCCTGGCCCGAGGCGGTCGCCACAGCGCCGACCCCGCCTTCCAATGCCGCAATGCGTTCCTCCAACACCGCCACGGTGGGGTTGGAGATGCGCGAATAGATATGTCCGGAGCGCTCCATATTAAACAGCGCGGCGGCATGGTCGGTATCTTGAAAAACAAACGAGGTGGATTGATAGATCGGTACCGCGCGGGCGCCGTAGGTGGCATCGGGCTTCTGCCCCGCGTGCAGGGTCAAGGTATCGAAGTTGAGATATTTCGGATCCGCCATGAGGCCCTCCCGAGCTTGGAAAATCGCCGCATCCTAGTGCGGCGACGGTATGGGAGCAACGTGCGTATTTGGCCGCGGTGGTATATTGTTTCATTCAAAGTGGTTGGAAAGGGGAGGATTAGTCATGGCCTTATTGAATATTGAACCAGTGCACGAGGATTTCGGGGCCCGGATAACCGGCATTGATCCGCGCCAGCCACTTTCAGATGATGCCGTCGGCGAGATCCGGGCGGCGATCGACGACTATTCATTTCTGCTATTCCCCGAACATGAAATGAACGACGATCTGCACCTGGCCTTTACCAGAAGCCTGGGCGAACTGGAGGAAAGCCACGTGGCCAAGGGCGAGCGGGGCGAAATCGCCCACTTGGGCACCATCGGAAATGTCCAATCCGACGGCAGCAAACTAGGCAACGCCGACAAGAAAACCATCTTCCTAACCGGCAACAACATGTGGCATTCCGACAGCTCGTTCCGCGAAGTGCCCTGCCGCCTCTCCATCATGTGCGCCTACGAAGTGCCCGATGAAGGCGGCGAGACGACCTTTGTCTCGGGCCGCGCCGCATACGGACGGCTGGACGCGGCGACCAAGGCGCGCATCGATCCCCTAGTGGCGATCCACGACTATGTCTTTTCCCGCTCCAAGGTGGCGCCCGACGCGGTCAGTCCCTCGCTGGCGGCCTCCCTGCCGCCCGTGCCGCAAAAATTGGTACGGACCAATCCGGGCAATGGCGCGAAGAACTATTTCGTCGGCTCCCACGCCAAGGCCATTGAAGGCTGGAGCGATACGGACAGCCGCGAACTGTTGGATGATCTGTTGGCGCAAGCGACGCGGCCCGAACATGCCTATAGCCATAGATGGCAACCTGGCGATCTGGTGATCTGGGACAACCGCTGTCTAGTGCACCGCGGCGAAGGCTACGACGCCGACCGCTACCGCCGCTACATGCGCCAAACCCGCACCCGGGGGAGCGGCCCTACATTGACGGAGTGATCAAGGCTAGTGAGTAAGAATTGCAAGGCGAAGTCGTGAGTAAAACCGAGCCCGACGCGGCGGACACCTATGACGTGATCGTACTGGGTGCCGGCGCGGGGGGGATGGCGGCGGCGGTGGTTGCCGCCAACGAGGGGTTGGACACCCTGTTGCTTGAAAAAACCGAATATGTCGGCGGCACCACGGCGGTCTCCGGCGGCATGGTCTGGGTGCCGAATAATGCCAAGATGGCCGGCGCCGGCCTGCCCGACGCCTTGGAGGAAGCGCAAAAATATCTCGACGCCACCGCCGGCGCCGAGAACGGCGATACCGACAGCGCCGAACTGCGCCGGGTGTTCCTGGACGCCGCGCCTGACGCCATCGACTATCTCGACCGTAACAGCCAGGTCCAACTGGTGCCGCTGACGTTCTATCCCGATTATTACCCTGACCTGCCCGGCGCCACCCAAGGCGGGCGGGTGTTGGAGCCAATGGCGTTTGATGCCCGGGAGCTGGGCGAGAGTTTCAAAATGCTGCGCCCGCCGTTACCCGAATTTACCCTACTGGGCGGCATGATGGTGGCCCGGCCCGACATCGTGCATTTCCGCCGGATCTTTAAATCGCCGCTCTCGGTCCTGCGGGTGGCGCGGCTGGTAGCCGCCTATGCGTGGCAACGAACCAGACTGCATCGCGGCGCCAATCTGGTGCTGGGCAATGCCCTGGCGGGACGATTGCTGAAATCCCTGCTGCTGCTGGGAGTGGAGATCCGGCGCAACACCGTGACCAGGCGCCTGCTAGAGGAAGATGGCCGCATCACCGGGGTGGAGATCGAGACGCCCGGCGGCGTACAGCGTATCAAGGCGCGGCGCGGCGTGGTGCTGGCGGCGGGCGGCTTTTCCCACGATGCGGCCTTGCGCGGGTTACTGCTGCCCAGCGAGGCCGGCATGCATTCGGCCGCCGCGCCCGGTAATACCGGCGACGGCGTGAACCTGGCGCTCAGCGCTGGCGGTGAGGTGCCCAACGACAATGCCTCGAACGCATTCTGGGCCCCGGTTTCGCACTTCACCAGAGCCGATGGCAGTGCCGGCGTCTATCCCCATACGGTAACGGACCGGGGCAAGCCGGGCATGATGGCGGTCAATGGCGATGGCCGGCGCTTCACCAACGAAAGCAATTCCTATCATGAATTCGTCAAGGCCATGTTCCGTAGCCATAATCAGAGCCCGGCCATTCCCGCGCACCTGATCTGCGACCACCAATCCCTGTGGCAATACGGCCTGGGCGCGGTCAAGCCCATGTGCCTGCGCCTGGCGCCCTATTTAGATAGCGGCTATCTGATCCAGGCCCAGAATCTGGACCAATTGGCGCAAAGAATAGGCGTCCCAGGACGTCACCTGAAAGAAACAATCGCGACCTACAACGCCGATGCGGAACGAGGCGAGGACAGCGCCTTTGGCCGGGGCGGCAACGCCTATCACAAATATGTCGGCGATCCAGGCCACCAGCCCAACCCATGCATGCGGCCCATGGCGACAACGCCCTTTTATGCGGTTGCCCTGTATCCAGGCGACCTGGGCACCGCCGCCGGCGCACGAACCGGCGGCAATGGTGAGGTTCTGAATCAAAATGGCGACGCCATTCCGGGGCTGTATGCCTGCGGCAACGATATGAACTCCGTCATGGGCGGCAGCTATCCCGGCCCGGGCATCACCCTGGGCCCGGCCCTGGTATTCGGCTATCTCGCCGCCATGCACTTGGCCAAAGGCGGCTAACGAAAAAATTTGAGGCGGACGCCGCCATGACGTGACCAATATTCCCCCGGCGTGGAGAGCGCCAGCCAGGGACGAATAGGCGAAAATACTTGATCGCCACGTCATAATCCTATTCACTGCCATTTCGGTACGGTACCGACATGATCGCGGGGAGGGGATCCATGGCGGAAACGTTGTCATCACAAGAGGCGTTGAAACTTTGGCACCAGGCATTGCTGTCTTCGGTGCGCGCCGAGGGACCGGATCTGTCGGCCCGGCAAATGGCCTTGTTCCTGCAAGTTTATCTAGCACCCCCGCCCCATACGGTGCGCGGCCTGGCGGCGACCTTGCAAATATCCAAACCGGCAGTGGTGCGCGCCCTGGATACCTTGGGCCGCCTTGATTTCACCCGCCGCAGACGGGACCAGAGCGACAAGCGCAACGTGCTGATCCAGCGCACGGTCAAGGGTTCGGTCTTTCTCAGTGAATTCGCCGATTGGGTCGTGACCGCATCGGACACGCTTTAACCGAATGGCAAATTAGGAATCCGCCGTGCCTATGGACCCGCGCATTACACCGGCCCGCGACGACCTTGCCGCGGATTGGTTGCGTGATCAGGTCGAGGCGGCGCGTTATACATCAGGCACGCCCCGCACGGTAATCCGCGATGGCGCGCCGTTGCGCTTCACCCCGGATCGCGGCGCCGGTTTGGAAAGCCAACTGATCTATGGCGAGATTTTTCAGGTCTATGACGAACGGGACGGCTGGTGCTGGGGGCAGAACCTGAGCGACGGTTATGTCGGCTATGTCCCGGCGACGGATTTGGCGGAGAACATGCCCGCCCCCGATCACCAAGTCGCGGCCCTGCACAGCCACCTCTATACAGAGCCAGATTTAAAGCGGCCCGTTGCCGGCATCATCTCCATGTCGGCACAGGTGAAAATCATTGATGTGGAGGGGAAATTCTGCCGCATCGCGTCGGGTCATTGGCTGCATTCCAGACATCTGGTATCCCTTGATTACAGTACCCAGGACTTTATCGGCACGGCCCTGAAGTTTATTGGCGTGCCCTATTTGTGGGGCGGCCGCACCGCCTTTGGTCTTGATTGTTCATCCCTGGTGCAATTGGCCCTGGGCATGGCCGGCATCACGGTGCCCCGGGACAGCGATCTGCAGGAGGCGGGCCCCGACGCCGTCGGCAGTTTGGTTGAAATGGCTGACGAACAGGATTTCTCCCACCTCGAAGAGGGCGATTTGGTGTTCTTTCCCGGCCATGTGGGCCTGTTCGTCAATGGCTGGCGCTTTTTGCATGCCAACGCGTTCGACATGCAGGTCTCGCTGCATGGCTTCTCCGACGTCTTGGACCGGGCCAACCGCGACAATGCTGGGGTGAGCTCCATACGGCGGATTACGCCATCACACTGACCCGGCAAAGTTTGCAAAGGACCACCACGGCGTGAGCGAGGGCAAATCAGCGAGCAGCACCTCGGCCCACCCAACGTCCGCCCGCACGTCAGCTATGGCGCCCTTCGCGGTACGCAGTTTCCGCTTTCAGTGGCCGTCGGATTTGCTGACCTCCTGGGCCTTCGAGATGGAGACCCTGATCCTGGGCTGGTACGTGCTGGTCGAAACGAATTCGGTGTTGCTGTTGACCGCATTCGGGTCCCTGCAATTTCTGGGTACCTTGATTTCACCGATGTTGGGCGTGGTTGCCGACAGGGTAGGCCGGCGGGCGGTGCTGTGCGCCATGCGGGCCATCTACACCGCCCTGGCCCTGGCCGTGCTGATCCCGGCATGGAGCGATACCCTGAATGTCTACTACGTATTCGCCATTGCCTTGCTGGCCGGCCTGGTACGGCCCTCGGACCTGGTCATGCGCAATTCCCTGATCGGCGACACGGTGCCCAGCGGCATGCTGGCCAATGCCATCGGCCTGTCGCGCACGACCATGGACTCGGCCCGCATCGCCGGCGCCCTGGCCGGCGCGGGTCTATTCGCGACCCTTGGCATCGGCCCGGCCTATATCGGCGTTGTCGCCTTGTATGGCATCGCGTTGGTCCTGACCCTGGGCGTTGCCGGACCCAACCCATCTGCTACGCCGGTGAAGCCGGCAATGCCCCCAACCACGGCATGGCAAGAGCTGAAGGCCGGCCTGGCCTATGTCTGGAAAACGCCGGAAGTGCTGGCCCTGATGCTGTTGGCCTTTTGGATCAATCTGACGGCCTATCCGGTCTCCATGGGGCTGCTGCCCTACGTGGCCCGGGAAATATATGCTCTGGACCAAAACGGCCTGGGCCACTTGGTGGCGGGCTATTCCGGCGGGGCTCTACTAGGCTCCATCGGAATGATCATGACCGGCGGCGCCCGGCGTCCCGGGCGCTCCATGGTACTTTCCGTTGTCGCCTGGTATGTTTTGATGGTGATATTTGCCTGGCAGGAAACGAAATGGCCCGGCTTCGCCATATTGCTGGTTGTCGGCATCGTACAAAGCGTCGCCATGATTTCCATGTCGGTAACCTTGTTGCAGATCACGCCGGAGCAATTCAGAGGCCGCATCATGGGCGTGCGTATGTTGGCGGTTTACGGCCTGCCCGTGGGCCTGCTGGCGGCCGGCGCCCTGGTCGATTGGACCGGTTTTTTCAATGCCGTGACGATTTACGCCTTGTTGGGCATTTTGTGTACAGGATGGATCGCGCTGAAATGGCGCGCGGATATTTGGCGATAGATGATCTTGAGGACAGGCGCATGAACAAGAACAGCTTGGAAGTTAATGGCGGCAGGCTCTGGGATACGCTGGAGGCTTCCGGCGAGATCGGCAAATTGCGCGGCACCGGTTTGCGCCGCCTGCCGCTCTCGGATGCGGACAAGCAAATGCGCGATATCTTTTGCGACTGGGCCAGGAAAGCCGGCTGCGAGGTCGCGGTGGATCAAGTTGGCAACATCTTTGCCCGCCGTCCGGGCAGCGATGACAGCCTGCCCGCCATTGCCACCGGCAGCCATCTTGATACCCAGATGTGCGGCGGCAAATATGACGGTGTTCTCGGTGTCATGAGCGGCCTGGAAGTGATCCGTACTTTGAATGACCTGGGCCTGGAAACCAAACGCCCGATCGAGCTGGTGGTCTGGAGCAACGAAGAAGGCGCCCGCTATACCCCGCCCATGCAAGGCTCCCTCGCTTTTGTCGGGGATCTTAGCCTGGAAACGGTATTGTCATCCGAGGATGCGGACGGCCTGCGCTTTGGCGACGAGTTGCGGCGCATCGGCTATGACGGCGCGCGTCCCTTGGGCGAGAGCAAGTTCGAGGCCTATCTTGAACTGCATATTGAACAGGGTCCGACACTGGACCGCACCGGCATTGATACCGGCATTGTCGTCAGCGGCTTCAAATCCCACGGTCTGCGCATCCAGGTCACGGGCAACACCGCCCACGTTGGGCCCACGCCCATGGACGAGCGGCAAAATGCTCTGGTCGGCGCGGCGCATCTGATCACGGCGGTGGATGCCATCGGCTGGCAGCATCACCCCGAGGGGGGCAAAAGCACGACGCCGTTCATTAGCTGTTTTCCCAATCTGCCCGGCATCATTCCCGAAACAGCGCAATTGACCGTCGATTTCCGTCATCCCGAACCTGAAATGGCTGACCAAATGCTGGCGGAGGTCAAGGCCGCCATGGACGCGGCGGCGGCAAAGGCCAATGTGGAGATGGCGATCATCGACAGCTGGACCTTCGGCGACAATCCGTTTTCCGATATCTGCCTAAAGGCTCTGGAGGATACCGCGGACACCATGGGCATCAGCTATATGGAGATCCGCAGCCAGGCCGGCCACGATGCCTATGCCATTGGCAAGGTCGCGCCCATGGGCATGATCTTCACCCCGTGCACGGGCGGCGTCAGCCACAATGTGGAAGAAAGCATAGAGCTGGATAAAACCCTGAACGGGGTCAACCTGCTGCTCAACACCATGGTCAACATGGCGAACCGTTAGAACGTTCAGCGCGTTCAGCGCGCAAAGCACAAAAGAAAAGGAGAGCGGCGAACCGCTCCCCCTAACTGTCGGATTTTCGTGCCGGTTACCACATGGCGACCGGGTTAATGATCATTTGGATCGAGCCCCTGATACGGGCCTGACCCAGGACGAACATGAACTCGTGCACGCCCTCCTTGGCCAGACGGCCGGTATTCATGGTCTCCAGGATGTAGATACCGTTTTCCTTCAGCAGCGAAACATGGCCGTAAAAGACCTTGTCGCCTTTCGGTGGGGGGACCACGTCAACGCCCCAGGTGTCGGCGCCAACCGCCATCGGGTTCACGCTGGCCATGTAGGCCATGGCCTCGTTGTTCAGGCCAGGCTCCATCGAGCCCCAGGCTTTGGGATCCGACACTAATTTACCGTCGGTCCAGCCAGTGTGGAACAGTACCACGTCGCCTTGACGGAACTCCACGCCCTGTGCCTTGGCCGCGGCCTTGATATCCGCCGAGCTGATGGCTTGGCCGCCTTCCATCGTGGCAACACCAAAGTGCTTGGCCATGTCGACCATGACACCGCGCCCGATCAACGGCGGGATGGCATGCACGCCCAGCTTTTTCAAACCGGTGATATGGATGAAGTCCTCGGCCTTGTTGCAGTTATAATAGGTGTCGTTTTCACCCAAGTGCCCCAGGCCGTCGATTTGCGGCCCAATGCCGAACCACAATTGCGCGATATCATCGTTGTAGACCACGGGCCAGCCGAAATCCTGCTTCAGTTGGCGGCCGTTGTGCTGTCCCGGCTGCACGATTTGCAGCGACAAGGAGCGCGGTGGGAAAGCCGGCGTCTTCGAATCGATCACGATGCCAAGCGGATGGCTCTGGCCTTTCTTGACCAGTTTCGCCGCCATCATCACCTGTTCTGGCGTGACGTAATTGGCGGCGCCGATTTCGTCGTCGGCGCCCCATTTTGATGGCTTGCATTCCGCCGCCTGGGCGGATGCGGCGGTGACCGTCATGCCACCCGCAAGCAGGGCAAGCGCTACGAGTTTTGAAATTCTATTCATTACTGATTCTCCCCGTTCTTGTTGATTTTACTTGAATCATACCCACCCCACGTATCACTGGGCATTCGGCGGTACTGGAATACTGACGCCGCCGAACCTGATATGGATCGCGTTAACCATATCTCAACTGGGGAAATAGCCAATAGACAATCGTCAACACCACGCCAATACCGCCAAAGGCGAGGCCGAATGCGTTGATCAGGAAGGCGGCATAGGCTGCTGTTCGTGACGCATACAAATGCAGGTTCCGGCCATGACGGATCGCCCTGAAATGGGTGGCCACCGGGCCCCGGCCCAGAAACACCATCAGGAACAGCCAGCCAAGGACATATGCGGCGCCATTCAGATAGGGCTGGGTCAGGGTGACGCCGGCGACGGCCGCCATGATCGCGACGCCCTTGAAAGGATTGGTCGCCGATAATGGCGCGCGGCCCGTCTTCATCCGGGCAATGGAGAGGCAATTATAGAGGGCCCCAATCAGCGCATAGGCGAATTGCAGCCCGACAACGATGTTCATCCGTCTTCGAGTTCAGGAATAACCCATAGCGGTGCCGCGCCCCGGTTGACCCGTTGCACATTGTCAAAGGCGTTGCGCACCCGCGCTTTGTTGCTTTCGAACGTCGGGCCGGCCATGTGCGGTGTCAGGGTAACGTTGTCCAGGCCAAACAAAGGATTCTCGGGCGCCGGCGGCTCAACGTCGAAAACATCCAGGCCGGCGCCGGCGATGCTGTTGTTGCTCAAGGCATCGTGCAAGGCAACTTCGTCGATGACCGGCCCGCGCGAGGTGTTGATCAAGGTGGCGGTCGGTTTCATCAGAGCCAGTTCGGCCGCACCGATCATAGCTTGGGTCGAGGGGTTCAGGGGCACATGCAGGCTAACCAGGTCAGACTCGGCCAACAGTTCCCGCAACAGACGGAAGCGCACGCTCAGGGCATCTTCCTCCGCCTCGCTCAGGCGTTGGATATCGTAGTAGGTGACGGCCATGCCAAAAGCCTGCGCCAGACGCGCGGTTTTCTTGCCGATGGCGCCCAGACCGATAATACCAAGGCTCCGGTTACGCAGCTCGTGCAGTTCCAGCACGTTGTTGCCGCGCCAACGGCCCGCCGCCACATCGCCATGCTGGCGCACCAGCTGGCGCGAGGTCGCCAGCATCAACAGCAAGGCATGTTCGGAAACGGCCACTGAATTGGCGCCGCCATTGTTTGAAATTGGCACACCGGCTTTTTGCGCGGCGGGGATATCGGCCCGGTCATAGCCGGCGCTGAGCAATTGGATCAGCTTCAGATTGGGCGCGGCGGCATACAATTCAGCGTCCACCAGCATATCGACGAAGCCAACCAGATACTCGGCCGTCGCCAGAGCTGCGTTATATTCCGCACTGCGGGCCTCGGTGATGATCAGCTCATAACCGGTGGGCACCAATTCCCGCGCAAAATCCGCCGCCGCCGGAAATGTTGTCACGAATACAATTTTCGAGCTCATGGCTCATCCCTCCCCATATGGAATTTTCGAAACTTCGAAATTTCTGTGTACCTTATACCTTAATGCACCAGCAAAATTCGCCAAGCTGTTTAGCTCTGTTCATTGCCGTTCGTCGCTCGCTCAAATTGCTCAATACCGATACTATGGCGCCGCAGCTGTTGGCTTTCACATCATTTTATCGCAAGGCAGCCGAAAAAAGGAACGAGGAAGAGCATGAGTAAGCCGGAGAGTTTGCCCCTGGCGGGGATCAAGGTGTTGGAATTCAGCCACGCGGTGATGGGCCCCACCGCCGGTATGGTCCTGGCCGACCTGGGCGCGACGGTAACCAAGATCGAACCGGTACCCGACGGCGACCGCACCCGGCATCTGCAAGGCGTCGGCATCGGCTATTTCCCTTTGCTCTGCCGCAACAAGCAAAGCCTGGCCATCGATCTGAAGGCGCCTGGCACCCGCCCGGCGGTGCAGGCCCTGGTGCGGCAATCGGATGTGCTGCTGGAGAATTTCGCCCTGGGTACCATGGACCGTCTGGGCCTGGGTTACGATGCCCTCAAGGCCCTCAGCCCCGGCCTGATCTATCTGCAATTAAAAGGCTTTCTCTCGGGCCCCTACGAGGAACGCCGGGCCCTGGACGAAATCGTACAGATGATGAGCGGCCTGGCCTATATGACCGGACCGCCAGGGCAACCCTTGCGCGCTGGCGCCTCGGTGGTGGACATCATGGGCGGCATGGCCGGGGTGATCGGCGTTCTGGCGGCCCTGCGCGAGCGCGATAGCACGGGCCAGGGGCAATTGGTCAAGGCGGCGCTGTTTGAAACCGCGGTCTTCGCCGTCGGCCAGCATATCGTGCAGCACGCCATTAGCGGCGAGGCCCTGATACCGATGTCGGTACCGAACCGGGCCTGGGGCGTTTACGATACCTTCGTAAGCGCCGAGGACAAGCCGATCTTTATCGGCGTGGTGACCGATACCCAGTGGTTACGGTTTTGCGAGGTCTTTGAACGGCCCGATCTGCTGGCTGACGAACGGCTGCAAAGCAACGGTGACCGAGTTGATCAGAGGTCATGGTTGGTCGGTGCCGTGGCCGAGACCTGCAAGAGTTTCTCCACCGAGGAACTGCTGGAGCGCTGTGACAGGGCACAGCTGGCCTTTGGGCCCGTCAACAAGCCCGAGGATCTGCTGGATGATCCCCATCTGAACATGGACGGCAAACTCCGCGAGATGAATATTCCCGGCGGCAAGCGGATCAAAACCCCGCGGCTGCCTTTGGAAATGGCCGGCCGGGATTTTTCCGTGCGCGACGATCCGCCCGCCATCGGTCAGCACAGCCGCCAGGTCCTGACCGGTGCCGGCCTCTCGACAGCTGAAATCGACGAATTGATCGCCGCCGGCCAGGTCATTGAAACAGAGGCCTAGAGCCTTTATCTATTGATAGATAGATAAATGAGAGGCGAAGGCATGGATGCGCCGGTCACCATGTATGAGCGCATTTTGGATGCGGCGGAGCGGCGCATTCGCGGAGCGGGCTATAACGCCGTCAGCTTCAGGGATATTGCCGCCGATGTGGGGGTGAAAAGCGCCTCCGTGCACTACCATTTTCCCCAGAAACAGGATCTGGGCGCCGCCCTGGTGCGCCGCTACAAAGACCATTTCACGGCTGCACTGAAAGCCATCGCCGCCGGGCCGGGTGATCGTGAGGACCCCAATCATGCGGCGGCAATGTTTCAGGCCTATCTGGAGCTCTACCGTGGTGCCTTGATTGTTGATCAATCAGTTTGCCTGTGCGCCATATTGGGCGCCGAGGTCATTGGCCTGCCGGAGATGATCCGATCGGAGGTAAGGCTGTTTTTTCAGGCCAATATCGACTGGCTGACGAAAACCTTCGCGCCCTGGCCACCGGAAACGGGCGCTTTTTCGCCGCTCGACGTTGTCGCGGGATTGCAGGGGGCCATGATCATCGCCGCCGTCATGGGGGACAGCGCGGTCCTTGCGCGCACAATAACGCAGATGCAGGCGATTTTCCGGGAACAGATATCCGGCAATACAGCGTCCGGCCCGGCCTAGCCTGCAGCCACGCTGGCTTTTTTAACCCAGTGTTCACTGCGCACGGTTATCTTATCGCCACCGGCGCGCTTGTGCGCAATGAGTGGGGACTTCGTGATGGCCAAGACTGGCGGTAGAGGCACAGCGGCGGCTGCCGGCGCAGCGGGCAGTCATCAAATGTATGAAATGCCAAACAGATTGCAGGCCAAGATCGGTGCCAGGCAGGGCACCAAGCAAAATGCCCTGAACTTGGCGCAAGATGTCCTGGAAAGCGTTAAGCCGCGCTATGAAGGCCGTTTTGAGAAGGATATGCGCGCCTTGAAGGCAGTGTTCGATCAGATGCAGGACGCCCAGGATTATAATCTGGAGCTGCTGATTACCAAAGTGCATGATATTCGAGGCGAGGCTGGCACCTTCGGCTACGGTCTAGTATCGGAAATCGGCCGTTTGTTATGTGAATATATCGCCAGTATTGAGCAGGTAGGCACGGTCGAGAGGATGGCCATTTCGGCTCACTTGCAGGCGATGCAGACCGTTGTCGCTGATAAGATCAAAGGCACCGGCCCGGAGGTCGCGAAACAGATTATCGCCGGCCTCAACACCATCATCGCCAATTCAAAGGCCTAACGCCAAGCCGCACCGTTAAATAAACGTCCCCGTACTTGCCAGTCCGGCCGTTTAGATGGATCATCAAGGCTACAGCTTGTGGATAATACCCAATAGCGAGGATGAGCCATGACCTTGGCGGCAATCTCTCTCGATGACAAATATCAAAGCGAGCATGGCCAGGTCTATCTGACCGGCAGCCAGGCCCTGGTACGGGCGGCCATGATGCAGTACCTCCGTGACCAGGCCGCCGGGCTGAACACGGCCAGTTTCATCTCCGGCTACCGCGGCTCGCCCATGCATAATATCGACAAGGAGTTATGGCGCGCCAACCGCTTCCTGGCCGAGCGGGCCATTCATTTCGTACCGGGCATCAACGAAGACCTGGCCGCGACGGCCTGCCTTGGTACCCAGCAGTCATCCATGTTCGGCGACAGCACCCATGATGGTGTCTTTGCCATGTGGTACGGCAAGGGGCCGGGTCTGGACCGCTCCATCGATGCCATGCGTCACAACAATCTGCTTGGCACCTCGCAACACGGCGGCGTGTTGGCCGTGGTGGGTGACGATCATGCCATGAAGTCAACGGATGTGCCGGCGGCATCGGAAACCATGTTTGCCGATTTGCAGATGCCCATGCTGTATCCCGCCTCGGTGCAGGAGATCATTGATTACAGCCTGTATGGCTGGGCCATGTCGCGTTTCTCCGGCGCCTGGACCGGACTGAAAATCGTTGCCGATACGGTGGATGCCGCCGCCCCCGTCGATGGCGATCCCCATCGATTGAAGATCGTGATACCTGAATTTGCCTTCCCCGATGATGGCGTGCATATCCGGGGCGGCGACCGTTGGGTCTTGCAGGAACCGCGCCTGCGGCAATTCAAGCTGCCCGCCGCCCTGGCCTTTGCCCGCGCCAATAATCTGAACCAGGTGGTGATGCAAAGCCCTAAACCCCGCATTGGCATTATTTCCAGCGGCAAGGCAGCCGTTGATGTGCGCCAGGCGTTGATGGAACTGGGTATTGATGGCGCGCAGGCGGCGGATCAGGGCATCGTCATGCTAAAAATGGGTATGCCCTTCCCCTTCGATGCGGACGCGGTGCGGGATTTTGCCGCCGGTCTGGAAGAGATCATCGTGGTCGAGGAAAAACGCCGCTTCCTAGAGAGCCGGGTCCGCGATGCCCTCTACGATCTGCCCGACGGACAGCGGCCAAGGGTCGTTGGCCGCCAAGACAGCGACGGTAACGAAATGCTGCCGGGCTGCGGCGAATTCGGGGCCGAGGAAATTGCCCGCGCCCTGGCCGGCCGGATCGCGCATTTTCATTGCAGCGAGAAGATCGACGCGCGACTGGCGTTTCTTGACGCCAAGGCGGCGCGCGCGGCGCAGCGCCAGGATCTGGCCGTTACCCGCATACCTTATTTTTGCTCGGGCTGTCCGCATAACAGCTCTACCAAGGTGCCGGAAGGCAGCCGCGGGCAAAGCGGCGTCGGCTGCCACTACATGGCCTCGTATATGGACCGCAATACCGACGCCCATACCCAGATGGGTGGCGAGGGCGCTAACTGGATCGGCCATTTCCCTTATTCCAAGGCCGGACATGTATTCCAAAACATTGGCGACGGCACCTATTTCCATTCCGGCCTGCTGGCGATCCGTGCCTGCATCGCGGCCAAGGTCAACATCACCTATAAGATCCTTTTCAACGATGCGGTCGCGATGACCGGCGGCCAACCCATCGACGGCGAATTGACGCCCATGGCGATTTCCCGTCAGGTCCATGCCGAGGGTGCCAGAAAGATCGTCGTGGTCAGCGACCAGCCGGACAAGTATCCCGCCAACGCCGACTTCGCCCCCGGCGTCACGTTCGAGCACCGCCGCGCACTCGCCCGGGTGCAGCGCGAATTGCGCGAGATCGAAGGCGTCACGGTGTTGATCTATGACCAGACCTGCGCCGCCGAGAAGCGCCGCCGCCGCAAAAAGGGCGACATGGAAGACCCAGCCCGGCGTCTGTTCGTCAATCATCTGGTCTGCGAAGGCTGCGGCGATTGTTCGACCACGTCGAACTGCATGTCCGTGCTGCCGTTACAGACCGAATTCGGCCGCAAGCGCCGGATCGATCAATCATCGTGCAACAAGGACTATTCCTGCGCCGAGGGCTTTTGCCCCAGCTTCGTTTCGGTCATTGGCGGCATCCCGCGCAAGGCCGACGCCGTTACCGAGGTACCGGAAAAGCTGCGCCTGCTGCCCGAGCCTACCTTGCCGGCCCTGGCGGCGGGAGAAACCTATGGCATCATGATCACCGGTATCGGCGGTACCGGCGTGGTGACCATATCGGCGCTGCTGACCATGGCGGCTCATATGGAGGGCAAGGCCTTTTCCACCATCGACCAATTCGGCATGGCGCAAAAAGGCGGCCCGGTGTCCTCGCATGTACGCCTGGCGTTGCAGCAGGACGATATTCAGTCACCCCGCCTGTCCAGCGGCACCGCCGATCTGATCCTCGGCTGTGACAGCCTGGTTACGGCCTCCGAGCTAGGCTTGAGCGCCATAGATGCGGAACGCAGCCACGTTCTGGTCAATTCACATCAGGCGATCACCGGGCAGTTCGCCCTTGATCCCGACCTGCAATTCCCCGGCGATGATGTGGAGATCCGTATCCAGGCAGAGGCCGGGGGTGGCAAGGCGACATTCCTAAACGCCACCCGCCTGGCAACCGCCCTGCTGGGGGATGCCATCGGCGCCAATCTGTTCATGCTGGGCCATGCCTATCAACAAGGCCTGATCCCGGTATCGGCGGAGGCGCTTGAACGGGCCATCGAGATGAACGGCGTGGCCGAGGAGATGAACAAAGCGGCTTTCCTTTGGGGCCGGCGCGCCGCGCTGGATCTGGATGCGGTCAATGCCGTTGCCGATAGGGACGCCGGCACCGTGGATCCGAGCGATAATCTTGCCGCCGTGATCGATCGCCGCAAGGCGGATTTGACCGCCTATCAGAACAAGCGTCTGGCGCGGCGCTATGGTGCCCTGATCGAGCAGGTCCAGGCCGGCGAGACCGCCGTGGCGCCTGGCAGCGAGGTGCTGGCTCTGGCCGTGGCGCGAAATCTGTACAAGCTGATGGCCTACAAGGATGAGTACGAAGTGGCGCGCCTGTACAGCGATGGCCGCTTCATGGCAGCCCTGGAACAGCAGTTCGAAGGCGATTACGACTTGGTCTTTCATCTGGCCCCGCCGATCCTGAGCAAGATAAGCCCGGATACCGGCTTGCCCATGAAACGGGATTTCAAGCCCTGGATGGCCAGCGCCATGACCTGGCTGGCACGGCTGAAATTCCTGCGTGGCGGACCCCTCGACCCATTTGGCCGAACCGAGGAGCGGCGGACCGAACGGCGCCTGATCGGCGAATACCAGACCATGATCGAGGAAATTTTGGCCGGCCTGAAAAGCAGCAATCTTGATCAGGCCGTCCGCCTGGCGATGGTGCCGGAATTGATTACCGGCTTTGGTCATATCAAGGCGCGGCACCTTGAAGAGGCCATGCGTCTCAAGGATAATCTGTTGGCCGAGTGGCATTCGCCCGGCAGCACCCTGCCCGAGGCCGCCGAATAGCCGGTAGCATGTTTTTCTGGAGTGGTTTGAATGACTGACGCGTTTGAGTATCCGAGTGTAACTGAGTTGATCCAGGCCTTTCGCCAGGGACGGCTGACGCCGGAGGATGCGACGGAGGCGGCCCTGGCCCGGATCAAGGCCACGGAGCCAACCTTGAACGCCTTTCAATTGGTCGACGAAGCCGGCGCCAGGGAAGCCGCCGCCGCCTCGGCCACACGTTGGGCCGAAGGCCGCCCCCTGGGCCCCATGGATGGTATCCCCTTGTCCATCAAGGATATCGTCGCCATGAAGAACTGGCCCACATTAAGCGGTTCGAAAACCGTCGATAGCAACGGGCCGTTCGATGAGGATGCCCCCGCCGTCGCCCGGCTGCGTGAGGGCGGGGCGGTGATCCTGGGCAAGACCACGACGCCTGAATTTGGCTGGAAGGGCATGACCGACAGTCCACTGGCGGGCATCACACGCAACCCCTGGAACCCCGCGCACACCTCCGGCGGCTCGTCGGGCGGTGCGGCGGCTTCGCTGGCGGCCGGCGTCGGCGCCATTGCCTTTGGCACTGATGGTGGCGGTTCGATCCGCATTCCGTCCAACTATTGCGGCGTCTTCGGTATCAAGCCGAGTTATGGCCGGGTGCCCCATGCGCCCAACGACCGGCCCTTTTCGACCATCTCTTCGGGCGGCCCCATCGCCCGCACGGTTACCGATGCGGCGCTGTTCCTGAACGTTGTCACTCAGCCCGACGATCGGGACTGGCGGGCGCTGCCGCCCGATGGCCGGGATTACCGCATCGGCCTTGATGATGGCGTGCGCGGCCTGCGCATTGCCTATGCCCCTGCCCTGGGCGGGGCGGAGGCCGCGGCGGAAATACTGGCCGCGACCAGCGAGGCGGTGCGGGTATATCAGGACCTGGGCGCCGTGGTGGAAGAGGTTGGCGAGGTCATCGTGCCGCTTAAGCCGCGTTTCGAAACCTATTGGATCGCCGGCTTTGCAACCCGTCTGCGCGGCATGGCAGAGGAAAAACGCGCCCTGCTGGAGCCGGATTTCCGTACTCTGGCCGAGGCCGGGCTGGATGTGGATATCGAGGAATATCTGCGTGGCGAGGCCGAGCGTATCGTACTCGGCCTTGAATTCGCCGCCCTGCACCGGGACTATGATCTGTTGCTGACGCCGACGCAGCCGACCCTGCCGCCTACGGTGGAAACCCGCTACCATTCACCGGAATTCGACCGTTGGCGCCATGCCGTGCCCTTTACGGTGCCGTTCAACCTAACCGGCCAGCCGGCGGCAAGCATTCCCTGCGGTGTTTCAGATAGCGGCCTGCCCATCGGCTTGCAGATTGTCGGCCCGCGCTTTGCCGATCATCTGGTGCTGCGTGCCGCCCGCGCCTACGAGGCGGCCAGGGCGACGCCCTTGGCCGGACCGGCTTTGCGGGCCAGTGTGGAAAGCTTTATGGCGGATGGATGATTTGAGACCTTCCCAGGCGGGCGAATCCTGGTATTAATCCACACCGCCGTCCTCTGTTCCTCCCACCGTTGGTCTAAATGCGCAGGTTCAAGAAAATAATCCAAATCGGGCTGGCCATTCTGGTCATCCTTGGCGCCATTTCCGCTTGGCTGTTCGGCTATGACGAACCGCGCGTGCGGCTGGTCAAGGCTGATAACGGCTGTCGGGGCTGTGATCTGCGCGAAGCCTCCATGTGGTGGACCAAACTGATTGAGGCGAATTTTCAGGCTGCCGATTTGAGCGGCGCTACCATGTGGTGGACCGATTTGCAGCGCGCCGATTTGCGGCAAACCAAATTCGTTGGCGCCAATTTGTGGTGGACCGATCTACGCGGCGCGCGATTGGCGGAAGCGGATTTGAGCGGCGCCGAACTTGGCCGGGCTGACCTGCGCGATGTCAAAGGTGCCGGGATGCGGTTGAAAATGGCCAGCCTCACCGGCACCAACCTGACGGGGGGCAGTTTTCCGGGCGCCAGCCTGTGGCGGGCCAACCTGTTGCAGGCCATCGTGCAAGACGTGGATTTAAGCGGCGCCGATCTGACCGAAGCCAACTTTCATGCCGTGAACCTAAGCGGTTCCAATTTTGCCGGCGCCACCATGATCAGAACCTCACTGACCAAGACCAACATGATCGGCGTTAACCTGTCGGGCGCCGACCTGACCGGCGCCAATCTTAGCGAAGCCAAACTGCATGACGCGGATATGCGGGGCGCCAATATGCACAAGGCCGATCTGCCGACCGCCGATATGACCGGCGCCAATCTGAGGGGTGCCAGTTTCGAGGACGCCAACCTGACCTGGTCGACCATGGTCAACGCCGACCTTAGGGGCGTCAACTTCAGCAAGGCGAACTTGGGCAGCGCCGATCTATCCGGCGCCGATCTGAGCGGCGCTAACCTAACGGGCGCACGCTTTTGCAAAACCAAAATGCCAACCGGTATGGATAATTCCGACTGCTAGAGTGCATTCGAAGAAAATGTGCTCAGACTCTTAAGAATCGAGCAATTGAACCAATTCCTTACGTCGCGAGAGCGACGCCGGTTAATTGAAGATTGCTCTCGACCATTTTCTAAATGCTTGGTGACATACTGCCCTGGATGCCTGGATCAAGTCCGGGCATGACGATGGACTTTGGATCAATCGCTATCCGGTTCCACGTCGTCGACGGTCCCGCTCTGATTTTTTGCCCAATCCTCCAACAAGGCCGTTAGCTCCGGATCGGGCGGATCGGGCAGGGTTACCTGCAAATGGACGTATTGATTGCCGGCCTGCTCGGCCTTGGGCGGTTTGATGCCCTTGCCCTTCAGGCGCAAAACCTTGCCGCTGTTGGTGCCCTTCGGAATGGTCATGGCGACCGAGCCGTCAATGGTCGGCACCTCGATCCTTGCGCCGAGCACCGCATCCGCCAACTGCAACGGCAGATCCAGATGGACATCCATGCCCTCGCGGCGGAATTGCTGATGGCCGCGCACGCTGACCTCCACCAGGGCGTCACCGGCCCCGGCTGGTCCGGGGTCACCTTGGCCGCGCAGGCGGATTTGCTTGCCGTCCTCTATTCCCGCCGGAATGCGGACATCGAGCATTCTGCCATCCGGCAGGGTGATGCGCCGGGTTGAACCCTTGGCCGCATCCAGGAACTCCACGGTGATTTTATAGGAACGGTCCGGGCCCTTTTGCTGCCGGGCCTGGCCGGCACGGCCGCCGCGCATGTTGGAAAAAAATTCGCCAAAAATATCGTCTGCATTGAACCCGGCGCCCCCATTGGGCCCCTGGCCAAAGCCCGCGCCCGGGCCACCGCGTCCGCCGGCATATTCGTAGCTGTAACGCGCCTTGTCCTGGCCATCGGCGCCGATCTCGCCATTGTCATAGCGTTTCCGGGTGGCCGGGTCGCCAAGCAGGGAATAAGCCGCGGAGACTTCCTTGAAGCGTTCCGCCACAGCGGCATCGTCCGGATTCAAATCCGGATGCAATTCCTTGGCCAGACGGTGATATGCCTTTTTGACCTCGCCATCACCGGCATCCCGCGCCACGCCCAGTACACTGTATGGATCACGCATTTTCAGCCATTCCCGATGATACTCTTAAAACGCAATTTGACATGAACAGGCCGCGCCCTTCAACGCCGCCCAATAATAATATGGTAACGATAGAGAAAGGTTAACAGGTCTAAAGTAACGATACAGTGTGCTATTAACCTATTCCGCTTCTTGTAACAATTGCCGTGCTGTCAGATGTTCCTCTGGGCTCATGACATTGGCAAGCTGATTTTTGTCGGACTTTGCGCCCGCATGACCCTGCGCCGCCGCCCGGCTTAACCAGTAAAATCCATATGGGCGGCTGACCTCGGCAAAGCCATTGCGCAGATACAGCCTGCCCAGTTGATACTGCGCCTCGGCACGCCCGTTCCTGGCCAGCGGCTGCCAGCGCGCCTTGGCGGTGGCGAAATTGGCAGCATGCAGGGCGACCAGGCCGGCTGCCATATCGCGCCGCGCCACGTCCTCCTCGCTCTCCTCGACCTTCGCGTTCTCCTGGTGAATATTGCCAGTGTCGTCACGGTCGCGGCTAAGATCAAGCTCCTCCTGGCCGGAGAAAAAGGCGACAATTTCAGCAAAGGAGATGTCGCTCCCGGTTTCATCCGCCTCGGCCGCCGCCGCCGGCTGGGATTTAGCTGTCGTAATCTTGGCCGGCTTGATTTTGACCGGTTGGATTTTGACGGTTTCTGGCTTGCTCACCTGCGGCACAATAACCGCTGCTTCGGTCTTCGCCGTTGTTGAAGCTTTGGGCATGGGCGGGGCGGCGGCCAGCTTGGTCCTAGCAACCGGTTTCGATTTTTCGGCCACCGGCGTCCGGGGTTTGGCCGCGCCGGGCGGATTGGGCGGGCTGGGCGGGCCCGCCGGGCCGGAGATTACCTTGACCAATTTGCCCAGGGCACGCAGTGCCGGTTTGTGTCCAGTCTTGGAGGCCAGATACAACCAGCCTGCCGCCTTGGCCTCGCTCCGCTCCACCCCTTCGCCGCGCAGATAAAGCAGCGCCAAATTGAACTGTGCCAGGGCATGGCCATTGTACGCGGCGGCGGTAAACCAGAAGGCGGCCTCACGCGGATCCTCCGCCACCCCCTGTCCACGCAGATACATGGTTGCAAGATTGGCCTGGGCCCGGGCAAGGCCGCTGTCGGCGGCCAAACGATACCATGACGCGGCCTGAACAAAATCCTGCGGCACGCCAAGGCCCATGCGGTAGAGATGTGCGAGATTACGCTGGGCCGCTGGATCACCACGGTGGGCATGGGGCAGCCAGATCTTTCGCGCCACGGCATATTCACCGCGATCGAATGCCGCGACGCCGTCGATAAAGGGCAGGCGCGGCGCTTCTTTCGCTAGAATCTGCTCCGCGGTCCGCTCATCGGCCCGGCCCGGTGCCGCGGCCCAGGCAAATAACAACAGGCACAGCGCCACCGAAAAGATCCCGCACAACCGCTGTCGCCGCCGTTGCCGCCGCCATTGTTTCAACCGCTTCAAACTCGGTGGGAGAGCGCTAGCCGTTGACGATTTTCCAGCTTCCGTCCGACTGCCTGCACGCCGTGCCATGGGCCGTCTCCGTCCTGCCGTCCACGGTTATGGTTTGCTCGTATTCCCGGCAATAGCTGCCGGACGCATTTTGGTAGGAGGGTTGCGGCGTGACCGTACCGGCATGGCCGCTATCGGGATTGCGCCAGCTGACAGTGTTGCCCGACGGTGCCGTTTCCAAGGATCGCTGCGTGGTATTTTCCATGGCGGTGCGATCGGCATGGTCCAGGGATTTGCCGATCTCGCTGCCAAGAAATCCGCCCAAAAGCGTGCCTGCGGCGACCGCGACCAATTGGCCTTTACCCTTGCCGATCTGGCTGCCGACGACGGCGCCGCCAACAGCGCCCAAGAGAGTTCCCAGGGTCTGCTTCTGGCCACCTTCCTGACAGGCCGCCAAGGCCAGGGCAATGAACCCGATGGCCAGATAACGTGCGCTTCGTATCATGGTTTTTTCCATTCGATGGCGGGCAAATCCGTTCGCCCAGGCTTCACCCATATTGCGACACCGCGCCACATCAATGCGGCATGTTGATGACATATATATAGACTGATCCAATCTTTTCGCCAGACTAGATACAATTCACCGCTGCGGCAATATGCTAACATTCCCAGCTATCTTTCGCCCGATTATCGGTTCTGTGGGGAACAAGACGTGGAAAACAATCCAAATGCCCGGCTGTTGCGGCTGGCGACTTATGCCGCCGTTGCGGTTGCGGGGTGTTTGATTCTGGCCAAGCTGGCGGCATGGTTCCTGACCGATTCCGTCGCCATATTGAGCTCGCTGATGGATTCTGTCTTGGATGTGGGTGCCTCCCTGGTCAATATGTACGCGGTGGCCCATGCCCTGGTGCCGGCGGACCGAGAGCACCGTTTTGGCCATGGCAAGGCCGAAGCCCTGGCGGGGCTGGCGCAAACGGCCTTTATTTCCGGGTCGGCGCTGTTCTTGCTGGCCGAGGCGGCCCAGCGCCTGATCGACCCGCACCCCATTGTCCGCGGCGAGATTGGCATTGCCGTCATGGTGCTGTCCCTGGTCCTGACCATCGCCCTGGTCCTATTCCAGCGCCATGTCGTCAAGCGCACCAATTCCGTCGCCATCGCCGCCGACTCGGTACATTACCGTGGTGATATTCTGGCCAATGTGGGCATTATCGTTGCTTTGGTACTGGCTGGCCGCTATGGCTGGATCTATGCCGATGCCGTCATAGCCATGATAGTGGCGGGCTATATCCTGTTCGGTGCCTGGGGCATTATCCAAAGCGCACTGGATCAACTGATGGATCGGGAGCTGCCGGAGGATCAGCGCAACCGCATCCGGGAACTTGCCATGTCCCATGATCAAGTGGTGGACGTACACGACATGCGCACCCGGTCCTCGGGCATGCATTCCTTTATCCAGCTGCATATGGAGCTGGATGGCGAATTGACCTTGTTGAAATCCCATGAAATCGCCGATGAAGTGGAAGCTGAAATTTGCCGGGCGTTCCCCGGTGCCGAAGTCATCATTCATCAGGATCCAGCGGGACTGGAAGAATGGAACCCCGGTTATCAGCCGTGAAACAGCAGGAAATTATTGATTTTCTGAAACGCCCTGAAAGCCATGGGTTGGACGCGCGGGAGACGGTGCAATGTGTCGAAACCCATGGCGCGCTGATTTTTCTGGCCGGTGTCCATGCCTACAAATTGAAGCGCGATGTGCGCCTGCCTTACCTGGATTTTTCCAGTCTGGAGAAGCGCCGCCTGGCCTGTGAAAACGAATTGCGCCTGAACCAACGCACGGCCCCCGGCCTTTATCTTGGAACCCTGCCCGTGGTGCGGCGGCCGGATGGCGCCCTGGCGATCGGTGAGGCGATCGGTGAAGTTGATGGTGCTGGCGAAATCGTCGATTGGCTGGTCAAAATGCGGCGTTTTCCCGACGATGCCTTGTTAAGCCGGGTTGTGGCCAAGAGATCTTTATCGCCGCAAATCGTGCATCAACTGGCCGACACGATTGCCGCGTTTCACCAATCCGCCGCGCAGTCCAGCGCCTGGGGCGGGGCCGACGAGTTGGCGCGTATCGCCGAGGGTGATGGGGAAAACATGGCCCGCTTCACCCCCGATCTGTTTGACCCCGAGCGGGCCCAGGGCGTCGCCAAGGCCATGCTGGGGGCGGTTGCCGCGCAGCGTCAGGTATTGGAAGAACGCCGCGCCAACGGCTTTGTCCGCCATGGCCATGGGGACTTGCATCTGGCCAACATTTATCTTGATGCGGATGGGCGGCCCAGGCTGTTCGATGCCATTGAATTCGATGACCGCCTGGCGCAAAACGATGTGCTCTATGATCTGGCTTTTCTGCTGATGGATCTGTGGCACCGGGACCTTCGCGGCGAGGCGAACCGGATTTTCAACCGCTATCTGTTGCGTACGGGCGATCTGGGTGGCCTGGGTGCGCTGCCGTTGTTTCTGTCGCTGCGGGCCGGCATCCGGGCCCATGTTAGCGCCACCATGGCGGCGGGAAGCACGGACGGCGAAAAAAATGCGGCGCTGCGGGCCGAGGCCGTCAGTTATCTGGACCTGGCGGCCGAGGTTCTGCGGCCAAGGCAGCCGGTTCTGCTGGCGGTTGGTGGTTTCTCGGGCAGCGGTAAATCTCATCTGGCGGCTGCCCTCGCACCTCTGCTAGGGCCGATACCAGGCGCGGTGCATTTACGCAGTGATGAATTGCGCAAGGTGATGCTGGGGCAGGATCCGGAAGCACCCCTGGGCCCGGCGGGATATCGCGCCGAGGTCAGCGCGCGGGTTTATGGCGAAATTCACCGCCGCGCCGAACAGGCATTGACATCGGGCCAGGCGGTGATCGCCGATGCCGTGCACAACAGGGCCGATGGGCGGGATGCATTGGCCGCCCTTGCCGCGCGCTGTGACGTGCCGTTTCGGGGCATTTGGCTGGATGCCGACCCGGCCCTGATGGCGCAACGGATCGGGGGCCGGCGGGGCGATGCCTCGGATGCGGACGCCGCCGTCATGCGGCGCCAGGTAAAATCCGGCGCCGGGCCGATCAATTGGCAGCGCATCGACGCCGCCCTGCCCCTGGAGGTAAAGCTGCAGTGGGTTCAGGAATTGCTTAATAACTAGAGACACTTCGCCGCAGCCATGGCACGTTGCCAGAAGTGGCGAATAACCGCATATATATGCCGAGGGTCGGCGGCTGATACGGCCATCGCCGGAAAAAGGAGACTAAATTGTGAGTTACAAACGCATCATGGTGCCCCTTAACGGGATGGACGATGCCGGCCAGGCCCTCAGGCTCGCCTTTGATCTTGGCCAGCGTTTCGAGGCCGAGGTCATTGGCCTGCATGCCGCCACCGAAACCTCCTCCGCCTTGCCCTACATGGGCGAAAGCATGTCCGGTGCCTTGCTCGACAATATGGTCGCTGCCCTCGAAAAAGAGTCCGCCGCCCGTCAGCAGGCAGCCCAGGCGGCACTTGATGAGGCTCGCCAAGCGGTTTCGGGCAACGGACAGCTGATGGTCCGCAAAGGCGCGGAAGACGATATGCTGGCCCAATATGGCCGCCTGGCCGATCTGGTGGTGGTGGCGCGGGGCGCATCCGATACCGCGTTGAGCGAAAGCCCCACCATGCAGGCGGCGATCATGAACACCGGCCGCCCGGTGCTGGTCGCGCCGCCGGAACGGGCTGGAACCGTGGCCCGGAATATCGTGGTCGCCTGGAACGGTTCCGCCCAGGCTGCCCGTGCCCTGGGTGCCGCCATGCCACTGCTAAGTCAGGCTGATACCGTGACGCTGTTACAGATCGATGAAGGCTCCGGCGAGGGACCGCCGATCGAAGACGCGGTGGATTATCTGGCCGCCCACGGCTGCCAGGCCAAAGCGCTGACCCAGCCCCATGGCCATGGTTCGATTGGCGATGACCTGTTGCTGGCGGCCCATAATCAGGGCGCGGATTTATTGGTCATGGGCGCCTACAGCCATAACCGCATCCGCGAACTGGTTTTTGGCGGCGCCACATTGGAAGCCCTGTTGGACGCCACGATCCCGGTGCTGATGATCCACTAGGCGCCAAATTACGGGCTGGCCTTGGCGACGAATTTCGGTGGGGCGGCCTCGCCCCATTGGCTGCCCAGGCCAACTTCGGCCGAAACAAGGTTGGAACCGTTCGCCAGGTTCATGCGGTCCGTATCCGCCCAACGCTCGTGTACCCGGCCCCAGGGATCGCACCAATAGTCAAATACCTGGCTGCCCAGCAGGTGCCGGCCGATGCCCCACATATGCTCGTACTTGTCCAGCGCCGTCAGGTATTCATGATCCATGAACACTGCATCGATGTCCGGGATCTCGAAAGACAGGTGGTTTAATCCGGCCTTATCATTCCGGATACAAAACAATGTGTGATGGTCGGTGTAGTCGTCACCACGGTCGCAACGATTGAAGGAGCCGATAATATTGTCTTCCGTGCCGGCATAGACATCATCGGAACAAACGAAGCCCAAGGTTTCCTGAAACCAACGCGCGGTTTCAACGACTTTTGGCGTGGCTATCACGCCATGACCTATGCGTTTTACAGGCGAGGGCGATTTCGCCAGGCGCACCGGCAGGCCGGCGCGGCGCAAGGGCTCGGCACCGCTGTTGTTCAGATCCCGCTCCACGCTTTGGGCGGGCAGGGCGGCAATGCCGTGGACAACCTCGATCTGATAGCCATTCGGCTCGCGCAGGCGCACCCGCTTGCCGCCGCCGGGTTCGTCAATGTCTTCAACATCGGAAGCACCGGGCGTGGCTGCCACACGCTCCAGATCCGCCTCGCTATCGGCGTGATAGGCGAAGCCCACAAAGGCGGGCTCTCCCAGCTCGGTGATATGTAAATGGTGGTCCGGGTCGGTGCCGCGCATATAAAGCGCGTCCTTGGTACGGTCCGCCCGGCGCATGCCGAAATGGATAAGGAATTCCTCCATTGCATCCAGGTCCGGCGCCCGCAGCCGGCCATATGCAAGGTCCTTCACTTTGATGACAGCCATTGTTTCCCTCCCCACGGGTCATACCAGGCGATAGTCCAAGACTAGCGCGGATCAGAAATTACACGCAAGCCGTGGCTTCTTACTAAGGAAAGGTGTTAGGTATTACGGACCATGAACACAACAGCATCGAATAGCCGCCGCACGCTGGTCCTGACCGGGGCCAGCCGAGGTATCGGACATGCCACGGTGAAGCGCTTTTCCTCGGCCGGCTGGCGGGTCATAACCTGTTCCCGGCAAGCCTTTCCGGAAGATTGCCCGTGGGAGATGGGCCCCGAGGATCATTTGCAGATCGACCTGGCCGATCCGGCGGATGTGGATGCGGGCATCGTGGAACTGAAGAACCGCCTCGGTGGCGAGCCCTTGCATGCCCTGGTCAACAATGCCGGCATTTCGCCCAAAGCCGCCGATGGCGGCCGCCTGTCCAGCCTAACCACGGATATGCAGACCTGGCAGCAGGTTACGCAGGTGAATTTTTATGCCCCGATCATGTTGGCGCGCGGGCTGTTGTATGAATTGCGACTGGCCCAGGGCTCGGTGGTCAACGTTACCTCGATCGCCGGCAGCCGGGTGCATATGTTTGCCGGTACCGCCTATGCCACTTCGAAAGCGGCCCTGGCCTCGTTGACCCGGGAAATGGCGGCGGATTTCGCCCCGCAGGGCGTTCGCGTAAACGCCATCGCGCCGGGCGAGATCAAGACCGAAATTCTGTCCCCCGATACCGAGGAACTGCTGGCCCCAACCATTCCCATGCGCCGCCTGGGCACGCCGGAAGAAGTCGCGAAGACGATCTATTTCCTCTGTACGGAACAATCCAGCTATGTCAACGGCGCCGAAATCCACATCAACGGCGGCCAGCATGTGTGATGGAGTATGATTGATGCGTGTGGTTCACAGTACCGCGCACGAGGCGCATGATCCGGCGGATTTTGTCATTACCGGCCGCAGTGCGCCGTTCCCTGAGTGTCCCGAGCGGGCACACCGGTTGTTCGCGGCGGTCGAGAAAGCCGGCTACGAGATTTTACCGCCCCAGGATCATGGCATGGGGCCTATTGCCGCCGTGCATCCCGCCGATTATTTGGAATTCCTGGAACATGGCCTGGACGAATGGCGGCAGCTGCCCGATTCCAGCCCGGTCTTAATACCTCACTTGCATCCGGGCCGTCACATGCAGGCCCGGCCTGAGGCGATTGTCGGCAAGGTGGGATACTATGTGGCCGGCACCTCTTGTCCCATCGGCACCGGCACCTGGCCCGCGGCAGTAGCATCGGCGCAGATCGCCCTTACCGCCGCCGATCTGGTGCTGGCGGGTGAGGACGCCGCCTATGCCCTTTGCCGCCCGCCGGGGCATCATGCCTTTTCCGATCTGGCCGGCGGTTTTTGTTATCTCAATAACGTCGCCATCGCGGCCCAGCATATGCGCGGCCAGGCCGACAGGGTCGCTATCCTGGACGTGGATGTACACCACGGCAACGGCACCCAAGGGATCTTTTACGAACGCGCGGATGTGCTGTTTTGTTCCCTGCACGGCGATCCGTCGATATTCTACCCCTTTTATGCGGGATACGCGGACGAGCGGGGATCGGGCGCGGGTGAAGGCTACAATCTGAACCTGCCCCAAGCCAAGGGCACGGGCGATGATGACTATTTGAACGCCATGGCCGCCGCCTTTGCCGCCATCAAGGATTTCGCGCCGGACTATCTGCTGGTCTCTCTGGGCCTGGATACCCAGGAAAATGACCCCTTGGGCATTCTATCCATCACTACCAACGGTTTTAGCCGTATGGGCGGCGCCATCGGTGCCCTGGGCCTGCCCAGCCTGATCGTACAGGAGGGCGGCTATCTATGTGACGAGATGGCCGACAATCTGCTGGCGTTTCTTGGTGGATTTGAAGCCAGCCGCTAGATCACTAATCATTATAAGATTATAGAATTATAGATAAAAAACATTAACTATACTTAAGATTTTAACAAAATAGATTACTTGTGACGGAAGTCACTGCAAATAAGCTGAATATCTGTGATTGTATGTCGAAATCAGCAAGAATAGAAATCTTGTTTTTGCCGTACATTAATCACAACAAGTAAAAGCGATGACATATTTTAATAAGAATCCAGGGCACGGGATTCTCGCTTATTTGCTGGCGGGACTCTGTATTATCATCACAAAATTCTCGCGGGACCAGCGCGGTGCGGCAGCGATTTATACCGCCTTTGCCGGAACGTTGGCACTTGCAAGCGGCGTTCTAGGCCTGGATATCGGCCGGGTCGTTGTGCTGCGTTCGCAAATGCAGAACGCCGCCGATGCCGCGGCGCTCTCGGCGGCGGCGCAACTGGACGGGCAGACAGGTGCCATTACCCGGGCCACGGCGGCGGCCGTCGATGCGATATCGAACAGCACTCGTTTATCCGATACCGTTGGCGCCTTCGCGGTGCAAAGCATTGTTTTCTATAATGATGTCGACCCTTCGAAAGTTACGACGGCAGCCAGCAGCGAAGCGACCTATGCCGAAATCACCCTTGCGCCGCGCACGATTTCAATATTTCTGGCCCCCGTGCTCGATACGATTTCCAACGGCGGTGCGGCGGAACAATTCACCTTGGAGGCGACGGCCCTGGCCGGCGTCGTTACCATTACATGCGCGGCGCCGCCCTTTTTTGCCTGTAACCCGTCCGAAGCCGGTGGTGCGGTCGACGATTTGCTGGATCCTGATAATGCCGGCCGCCAGTTGTTGACCAAGATCGGCCCCGGCGGCAGCACCTTGGCGCCTGGACAATTCGGACTGCTCTGTCCGTCTTCGGGCAATTGCGGCGCTGCGAGCGTTGGCAATGCCTTGGCCAACGACCCTGGCCTTTGCTACACCTCCGAAGTTACGACATCACCCGGGGGACAGACGCAACAGGCCCGCAACGGCATTAACGCACGCATGGATGCAGGCACCAAAAACCCCAAGCTGCCGGCCCAGAACGTGATCGATTATCCCCGCGATAGCGACATGTCGGGCAGCACCATCTTGGGCAATGGCACGTGGGATCCGGTTGCTTATTGGACAACGAACCATCCCTCCGATGCCCAGCCGGTGGATCTGGCCGATTACACGCGCTATCAGGTTTATCTTTACGAGTTGGGCCAGACCTTTTACCGCAACGAAAATAAGACTATCTACCCCACGGACGGCATCATCTTGCCATCAGGCTACGGTGAAGTTATCTCGCCTAGCAATATCGTTCCAGCATCCGGTGTGCCCACCTCTAGCGCCTCTACCGATATAAAGCGCCGGGTGGTCAAGATTGCCGTGCTGGATTGCGCCGCGTTAGGCGTGCAAGGCAGTGCCGATTACCTGACTTACGGGCGCTATGTAGAGGTCATGTTGACGGAAGAGGTCGCCGCCACCGGCGCGGACACCTACAGCGAAGTAATCGGCCCGCTATTGCAGCAATACTCGGACGATGTGCATATCAATGTTCAGCTTGTTGAATGAACCGCCTTGTGACGGCTCTATTCCTGCGCCTGGATCGACCGCTCACCCTGCGTTGGCCGCCTGGAATGTGCATGTAACAATACCCTGCTTCCTGATGCGCTTGATGGTACTGGCTTAACCATCATCGATAACGCGCCCAAGCGGAAGGGTGACCGTAACAGCGGTGCCACGCGCCAACGCCGTATCGATATCAAGCGTGCCGCCGTGCATATCGACCATGGATTTGACAAGCGGGAGGCCCAGGCCAGTGCCCTCGTATTTACGGCCCAGCTTGGCATCGATCTGGCCAAATGGCTGCATGACAACATCCAGTTTGGCCGGATCCATGCCAATACCATTGTCCCGCACCTGAATAACGCATCCTCTTTGCAGATCGGCATCGATTGAAAGTTCCACGACGCCCTTCTCGGGCGTAAATTTTATTGCGTTGGAAAGAAGGTTGAGGATTATCTGTTGAACCATCCTGTCGTCGGCGGACATCTTTGGCAAATCTTCGCCGATGCTGACTTTCAGCTCGATATGATCTTTATCCGCCCTCTCGGCGAAGAATGAAATGCAGGTCTCGGCAATTTCAGTCATATCAACTTGGCTGTACAAAGGCTCGAGGTGGCCCGCCTCGATCTTTGCCATGTCGAGCACGTCGTTGATCACACGCAGCAAATGATTGCCCGAATTATTGATATCCTTGACATACTCAGAATACTGCGGCGTACCGATGGGGCCAAATGTCTCGACCTTGATCATCTCGGAAAAACCGATGATTGCATTCAATGGCGTTCGTAGTTCGTGGCTCATGTTGGCCAGAAAATCTGTTTTTGCCCGGTCCGCCGCCACCGCCTCGTCCTTCGCGGATTGCAGCCGTTCTTCACGCTCGCGCAGTTGATTGACCATGACGTTAAAAGCCGCGGAAAGGCTTTGCAGCTCCCGTGGGCTGCCAGGTGCCAAGGTTGCCACCTGGGTCCGCAGCTCACCGGACGCCACGGCGACCGCGGCGCCATCAATTGTTACGATCGGTTTGGCCAGAAAGCGGGACAGCCACCAACTGAAGATCGCCGCGAGTATGATGCCGATCAAGGTGATCAGAATGGCAGTTTTCTGGCCATCATTGGCGCGATTTTCAAGCTCCTCGACCGGCTGCGGCACCATGACGCCCCAACCCACTCCCGGAACCGATGTATGGCCCGCGATCATGTTCGCCTGCATTGGCGGCGAGTAAAATTCTGAAACGCCGGTTTCCCCGCGCATCATGGCGCCGACCACGGATAATTTGGAGGCATCCTTCGAGGTATTTTCCCAAGCCGCGTTCGGATGGGCAATGACAACACCGTTTGCATCGACGACCATGGAGTGACCGCGCTCGCCAAACCCTATCTGACGTTGGATCTTGCGAATATAATCGGTGGTCAAGCTGCCAATCGCGATCCTCGAGTTCTCGAGCGCCATAACGACAAAGAAAAGGGGTTTGCCTCGATCCTGGATGATATTGGAGAAAACGATATCGCCGTTGGCCCGCCCAACCGCATCGCGCAGTTGCGTAATTACCTCGGGGCTTGGATAGGGGGGCTTATTGTCATGCGACTCCATCAAGGATCGGATGACGGAGTTGGCGCCATCGATAATGCTGACATCGCAAAAACTCAATGACTTAAGGAATTGATGTGATGCTTGGTTTGGCTCGCCATTGTCCGCCCCAAGGACGGCAAACCGAAAACCTTCCTTGACGTCGATAACATAGCGGTCAAACACGCCGCTCAAGTTTTCCGCAATGATAAGATGTTTTTCGTTGACCGAGTTATACTCGTCCCGCAAGGCGGCATGCTGATCCCAGATCGAAAGCAGGACGACCGGCAGAGCGGAGATCAACACGAAACTGACAAAGAGGATGAATTGCAGACGAAATCCCTTCGTCACACCTTTGCCACGATTGAATAATTTGTTGGCGCGTGAACCGGTTAACCCGTTTGCATGTGTACCGGCAGCCGCCGCATCGTCAGAGCCTTGATGAAATGACATATAAGTACGGCCTTCCCCAATTCCCCCCCGCCACAATAGGTTATGGTAATACATGTCCCAAAATTGAACTACCAAATTATTGTGGAAAAAGAGCAGATCTAACTTGATTGTATGAAGCTAGAAATATTCTTCTTTTGACAACAATGTTATTCGAAACCGAGCTATTCTCAAAACTGCCGCAAGTTTTCGAGTTTTCGGATCGAAATTCCGGAAACCGCGCTGTCATGGACAGAACGCCCGCGACCGGCTAGGTTCTACCGCGATATTCTTACTCATGGTCCAAGATTGTTTGCATGCCCCAATTGTTAAGCGACGACGAAGTTATTGAACGCATCTTCCACCACATTGACAACAAGAGCACCGATAGCGGTGATCAGGTTTGGCGCGAGCCGGTGGAGAGCTATCTGTCCGAAGAGCGTTTTCAGGCGGAAATCGAACTGCTCAGACAGCTGCCGGTGCCGTTTTGTCCTTCCGCCGCCCTGCCGAAAGCCGGCTCCTATGTGGCCCGCACGGCGGCATTAACGCCGTTGCTGGTGGTGCGTGGAGACGACGGCGTGGTCCGTGCTTTCCGCAATGCCTGCCGCCATCGCGGCATGCCCGTGGCCGAAGGCAGCGGTTGTGCCCGGGCCTTCAACTGCCCCTATCATGCCTGGAGTTATGGTCTGGACGGCCAATTGAAATTTATTCCGGGCGCCGATGGCTTCCCCGATCTCGACAAGGCGGGACATGGCCTAGTGCCGGTGAAGGCGGAGGAAAAACATGGTGTCGTCTTCATCACCCAGGATGAAGCGGTCTCGACCGCCGCCATGGACGCGATGCCGCAATTTCTCTACCCGGAACAACAGTTGTTTGATACCGTCGAGATCTCGGATGAAGCCAATTGGAAGCTGCTGTGCGAAACCTCGATGGAGGGTTACCACATCAAGGCGCTGCACAATCGCACTTTCTTCCCCTACGGTTTTGACAATCTGAATATCGTTGAAACCTATGGCCCAAACTCAAGAATTACATTCCCGTTTCGGCGCATTGAAAAACTGCGCACGGTGCCGCCGGCGGAACGCCGCATCGACGGCATGGTGACCTATGCCTATCAGTTGTTTCCCAACGCCCATGTCTCGGTGCTTTCGAACCACAGCCTGTTCATCGTCGTGGAACCGATCAGCCCAAGCGAGAGCAAGTGGATCTTTTACCGTTTGAGCAATCGGGGCGGCAACGGCAAGTTATCGGCGGAACAACTGGACGAAGCCAAACGGGATGCGCGGTTTGTCAAGGACACGGGGCTGGATGAAGATCGTCATGCGGCCCGCGCCATTCAGGCCGGCCTGCAAAGTAGAGCCAACAGCGATTTCACTTTTGGCCGGTATGAAACGGCGATCATCCATTTTCATTCGAATTTGCAGGCCTTATTGCCAAAGGTGGCATGACGGCTGAAGCAAATTCAGCGGCAACCAAAGCCGCGCACTAATCCATTTTCGATATTGAACTACCCACCCGCTCCCCCTGCCCGGCCGCCCACAGGATACCATGAATGGGCGGCCGGGCAGGGGGAGCGGGTGGCTTGGCGACTCGATGAATATCGAAAATGCACTAATCCTGCGCCTTGATCATCCGGCCCATGATGCGCCGGCCGCCAAAGATGTGCATATGAAAATGCGTTACTTCCTGATGCGCGTCCTCGCCATTGTTGGCGACCAGACGGTAGCCGCTGTCTTCCACGCCAACCATTTTGGCGGTCTCGGCGACGGCCTGCATGAACGCGCCCATTTCCTCGATTGATGCGCCGGCATTGAACGCGGCCAGATTGGTGTAGGGGCCCTTTGGGATCACCAGGACATGCACGGGCATCTGCGGGTTGATGTCGTGAAAGGCCAGGGCGTGGTCGTTCTCGTGGACTTTCTTGCAGGGAATTTCGCCGCGCAGGATGCGGGCAAAGATATTGTTCTGATCATAGGCCATGGCGCATCATTTACCCTGATTCTCTTCGATTTGTTGCTTCTCCAGCTTCTTTTGCTTCTTTTTCTTGATGTCCATTTCGATGCGGCGGCGGCGCAGCACCTCATAGACCTCGTCCGGCTGCACCCCCTTGGCGGCCCATAGGACGAGCAGGTGATAAAGCAGATCGGCGCTTTCCTCCAACAACTCTTCGCGGCTTTCCGCCAGGGCGGCGATCACGACTTCAGTGGCTTCCTCACCCACCTTCTGACAGATTTTGGGCAGGCCCTTGTGCAGCAATTTGGCGGTCCAGGATTCGGATGGGTCGGCGCCGCGCCGTTCTTCAATGACCGCATAGAGCTGGTCGAGAATTTCACTGCCGCGTGCCGGCTGGGCTGTTTCTTGCTCTGACATCTTGGAAGCTTTCGTTAGATTGAAGTTAGGTCTCGGTTACGTCTCAATTAGGTCTCAACTAAATCTCTGGGCGTGACAACAAAGTCGAGATGTCCGGCCTGTTGGGACGCCGCCGCCCAGGGGTGGTCGAATTGCAGGGCCACCAGGGCGGCGGGGGGGAAATCCAGCAGCGACTGACCTATCACATCACTGTCGCCGCCGCCGCTATAAAACAGCGCGGTGTCGTACAGCCCCGGATTATGGCCGATGATCATGACGCTATCCGCCGCCTGGGGCAGGCCGCGCACCCGCTGCTGCAAGGCAGCGCCCGAACAAAGATAAAGCGCTTCGTCGAATTCGGCCTGGGGCGGATTGTCCAGCTCGGCGGCGACCAGGGCCCAGGTCTGCCGCGTCCGTTCGGCGGTGGAACATAGGACCAGATCCAGCCGCGCCGGCATTTGCGCCAGATACCTTCCCACCAGCGCCGCAGCTTGCCGGCCCGCCGGATTTAGCGCCCGGTCCTGATCCTGTTGTCCCGGGCCGCCGAAACCGGCGTTGCCATGGCGCAATAGGTACAGGGTTGGCATCTTACGCTTCCTGTTGCTGTTCCAGCCGTACCGGCAGCCCCGCCGCCCGCATGGCCTGTTTCGCCTCGGCTATGGAATATTCGCCAAAATGGAAGATCGAGGCGGCCAGAACCGCATCCGCATGGCCGCTTTCAATGCCATCCACCATATGAGCCAGGGTGCCGACGCCGCCCGAGGCAATGACAGGCACGGAGATCGCATCAGCCACGGCGCGGGTCAGTTCCACATCGAAACCCGACTTGGTGCCGTCCCGGTCCATGGAAGTGAGCAGGATTTCCCCCGCCCCCAGCTCCACCATGCGCCGTGCCCAGCCGATCACCTCGATGCCCGTGGGATTGCGCCCGCCGTGGGTGAAGACCTCGAAGCCGCCGTGGCCGTCGCGCTTGGCGTCGATGGCGACGACGATGCACTGATTGCCGAACTTCAAGGCCGCCTCGCCAACGAATTCCGGCCGGTTGACGGCGGCGGTGTTGATGGAGACCTTGTCGGCGCCGGCCAAAAGCAGCTTACGCACATCCTCGACCACCCGGACGCCGCCACCTACCGTCAAGGGCATGAAACAATGTTCCGCCGTGGCACTGACCACATCATAGATGATATCACGGTTGTCCGACGATGCGGTGATGTCCAGAAATGTCAGCTCGTCCGCGCCCGCCTTGTCGTAAATCTTGGCCTGTTCCACGGGGTCGCCGGCATCGACCAGATCAACGAAGTTGACGCCCTTGACGACCCGGCCATCCTTGACGTCGAGACAGGGAATGACCCGTTTGGTCAACATACTAGGCTCCCTCACCGGACAAAGCGTTCAGGCCGGCGGCAACATCGAAGGCACCATCATAAAGCGCCCGGCCAACAATTACGCCTTCGATGCTCCCCTTGATGCTCGATGCGGCGGCGGCGCGCAGGGCATGCAAATCATCCAGATTGGTCACCCCGCCCGAAGCAATGACAGGCGTGCTGATGCCCGCCGCCAACTGCGAGGTCGCGGCGACGTTATGGCCCTGCATCGCACCGTCGCGGTCAATGTCGGTGTAAATTATGGCGGCGGCGCCCGCACCTTCGAAATGGCGGGCCAGATCAAGCACCGACCTATCGGACTGTTCGACCCAGCCTTCAACCGCGACGCGGCCATCCCGGCCATCAATGCCGATCGCCACACGGCCCGGATGGCGGCGGCACAGATCGGCCACCAGGTCCGGTTCGCGCAAGGCAAAGGTGCCGATGATGACGCGGCGGATGCCGGCCTCCAACCAGGCCAACGCCGTGGCCTCGTCCCGGATGCCGCCGCCCAGTTGCACGGGGATGGTCAGGGCGGCAAGGATCGCGGATACCGCCTCGCCATTGACCGGCCGGCCTTCGATGGCGCCGTTCAGATCGACCAAATGCAGCCACTGGCAGCCTGCATCCTGAAACGATTTTGCCTGGGCGGCGGGGTCGTTGTTGAAGACCGTCGCGGCGGCCATTTCACCGCGCAGCAGGCGCACGCAATCGCCGTCTTTCAGATCAATGGCTGGGTACAAATTCATCATACGCGTCTCTTCACGGTGACCATTTTTAGGGCGGTCACCTTTAGGGTGACTATTATTAGAGCGGTCACCTTTAGGGTGACCAGGAGAGAAAGTTGGCGATAAAGCGCAGACCCACGGCCTGGCTCTTCTCCGGATGGAACTGCGTGCCGACGATATTGCCCTTGCGAATGGCGGCGACGATGGGCGGGCCATAATCCACCTCGGCCAGAACACAGTTCTGCTGCGTGGGCACGAAGCCATAGGAATGCACGAAATAAACATGCGCGCCAGGATCGACCCCGGCAAATAATGTAGCCGGATTTTCCTTGATGCGCAGGGCGTTCCAACCCATGTGCGGCACCTTCATGCGCCGGTCGCCCGGCTCGATCGCGCGGACCTCGCCGCCGATCCAACCCAGACCCGCATGCTCGCCATGTTCCAGGCCACGATCCGCCAGCAATTGCATGCCGACACAGATGCCCAAGAATGGCCGGCCGCTTTGCTGCACGAATTCCTGCAATGCCTCGACCATGCCATCCACCGCGCCAAGACCGGCCCGGCAATCGGCGAAGGCGCCCACGCCGGGCAGCACCACGCGGTCGGCAGCGGCGACGACATCGGCCCTTGAGGTCACCAAAACCTCGACCGCGCCGTCATGATCCCCGCCGGCGCGCTCGAATGCCTTGGCGGCGGAACGGAGATTGCCGGAGCCATAGTCGACGATTGCGATACGCATGGGGGTTCTCAAACTCAATCAAACAGGATCAAAGGGCGTGGCGAAAGGCGTCAAGGCGCTCGCCGGCAAGGGCGTCGGCAGAAGCGTCGGCAGGGGCGTCGGGATTGTTTTCGATGCGGCCTCCGGGCCCTGCCACCGTTGGTGAAAGAAAATCTCTTCCGCCCGGCGTAAATTGCCCGCGGCAACCACCGTTACCAGTTCATAGCCCTTGGCGCTTAGCCGCCAACGGCGCCAATCGTTGGCCTGCGCCGCCGCCAGCAACGACAATACCAAGGACAGCAACAGCAAGGAAATCTCGTCCAGGCCGACAGTATAAGCCACGGCGGACAGACCGGCGGTCAGCCCCAGATAGGCCAGCAGGCCCCAAAGCTGCCCGCGATACAGCAGCCACAGAAATGGCACGAACAGGGCCGGCCAGCAAAAGCCTTCCTTGATCAGAACCACATCCGGGTCATCCCCGATGTCACCGTTGGGCCGGTGTTGAACCGTGTAGAGGCGCATCGATAGCCCTCTTTAAAGGCTGCCGCCCAGGACGCCCTTGGTCGAGGGCACGGCATCGGCGCGGCGGGGGTCGATCTCTACCGCCTGGCGCAGGCTGCGGGCCAGGGCCTTGAAGCAGCTTTCGATCATGTGGTGATTGTTCTCGCCATACAGCACTTCCACATGCAAGGTGATGCCGGCGGCCTGGCTGATGGCCTGGAACCATTCGCGGAACAGCTCAGTGTCCATATCGCCCAGTTTCGGGCGGTTGAAGGCGACCTTCCAGATCAGATAAGGCCGGTCCGAGAGATCCAGCGCCACGCGGGTCAAGGTCTCGTCCATGGGCACCACGGCATTGCCATAGCGGACAATGCCCGTGCGCTCGCCCAACGCCTGGCGGATCGCCTCGCCAATCGCCAGGCCGGTATCCTCGGTGGTGTGGTGGCCGTCAATATGCAGATCACCCGTGGCCCGGACCGTCAGGTCGATCAGGCTGTGACGGGAGAGTTGCTCCAGCATATGATCAAGAAAACCTAGCCCGGTCTCCACGTCATAGCTGCCCGTACCGTCCAGATTAACCGCAACGGTGATCTGGGTTTCCTTAGTATTGCGTTCCACCTTGGCCTGGCGCATGGCCTCTTGCTCCTCACTGCCGCCGGAAGTCATTTCCAGGGCGCTTTATATACAGCGCGGTATAACAGCCCGGCGCCGCATTCGCCAGCATGCGTTCGTTAACCTTGATTATCTCACGCCTGGAATTCGTGAGCCTTGATTAGCTACGGTTTTCGCCATACATGAAAGGCCTGACACAAAGGATAAAAAGCACGTGGATCATACGAACGACAAAACCTGGTACGGCACGACGATTTTGTGTGTCCGCAAGGGTGATACGGTGGTCATGGCCGGCGATGGCCAGGTCAGCCTGGGTCAAACCGTGATCAAGGCCAATGCCCGCAAGGTGCGGCGTCTGGGCACGGGCGGCAAGATCGTCGCCGGTTTCGCCGGCGCCACGGCGGACGCCTTTACCTTGTTCGAGCGCCTGGAGGGCAAACTTGAACAGCATCCGGGCAATCTGACCCGGGCGGCGGTGGAAATGGCCAAGGATTGGCGGACCGACCGTTATCTGCGCCGTTTGGAGGCGATGATGGCGGTGGCAGATGTGGATACGTCCCTGGTCCTGACCGGCACCGGCGATGTGCTGGAGCCCGAGGACGGCCTGATCGGCATCGGTTCGGGCGGCTCCTACGCCCTGGCGGCGGCCCGCGCGCTGATCGACCGGGATGACATGGGGTCGGAGGATATTGCCCGCCGCGCCATGCAGATCGCCGCCGGCATTTGCGTTTACACCAACGAAAACGTCACCGTGGAAGCCCTTGGCCCCGAGAGCGATACATGACCGAATTCAGCCCCCGGGAAATTGTTTCCGAGCTAGACCGCTTTATCGTCGGTCAGAACGACGCCAAGCGCGCCGTTGCCATCGCCCTGCGCAACCGCTGGCGCCGCATGCAGCTGGAAGGCAACATGCGCGAAGAGGTGATGCCCAAGAATATCCTGATGATTGGCCCCACGGGCGTCGGCAAGACCGAAATCGCCCGCCGTCTGGCGCGCCTCGCCGGCGCGCCGTTCGTCAAGGTTGAAGCCACGAAATTCACCGAGGTCGGCTATGTGGGCCGGGACGTGGAACAGATCGTCCGTGACCTGGTGGAAATTGCCCTGACCATGATGCGCGAAAAACGCCGTGGATCGGTACAGGCCAAGGCGGAGCTGGCGGCGGAAGAGCGCGTGCTGGATGCCCTGGTGGGTGATACCGCCTCCGAGTCCACCCGCGATGCCTTCCGCAAGAAACTGCGCGAAGGCGAATTGGCGGAAAAAGAGATTGAGCTGGACCTCGCCGATACGGGCGGCGGCGGCATGCCGACATTCGAGGTGCCGGGCATGCCCGGGGCCCAGATGGGCATGTTGAACCTGAACGATATGTTGGGCAAGGCTCTGGGCGGCGATCGCACCAAACGGCGGCGCCTGACGGTGGAAGAATCCTACGATGTTCTGGTAGCCGAGGAATCCGACAAACTACTGGATGAAGAGTCCCTGGTCCGCGACGCCTTGCAGGCGGTAGAGGAAAACGGCATCGTCTTTCTGGACGAGATCGACAAGGTCACCGCGCGCTCTGAACGATCGGGCGGCGATGTCAGCCGCGAAGGCGTGCAACGGGATCTGTTGCCTCTGCTGGAAGGCACCACGGTGTCCACCAAGTACGGCGCCATCAAGACCGACCATGTATTGTTTATCGCCTCGGGCGCCTTCCATCTGGCCAAGCCCTCGGACCTGCTGCCGGAGTTGCAGGGCCGTCTGCCCATTCGGGTGGAGCTGTCGGCCCTGGGCGCGGATGATTTCAAGCGCATCCTGCTGGAACCGGAAGCCTCGTTGATCAAGCAATATGTCGCCTTGTTGGACACCGAGGGCGTGACCCTGGAATTCGCCGACGATGCCATCGATGAAATCGCCGCCGTCGCGGCCGAGGTCAACCAGAATGTGGAGAATATCGGCGCCAGGCGCCTGCACACGATTTTGGAACGGGTGCTGGACGAAATCAGCTTCACCGCCACCGACCGGCCCGGCGAAACCGTGACAATCGATGCCGCATACGTGCGCGACAACATGGGCGATTTGGCCAAAAACGCCGATCTTTCGAAGTTTATTCTGTAGATTTTACCGCCGGTGGCAGGGCGACAATAAACCGGCTGCCGGCGCCTTCTTCGGATTCCAGGGATATCCGTCCGTGATGGCGCTCGATGATGCGCCGGACCAGGGTCAAATCGAGACCTTGGCCTTCCGTCTCGCCCATCAGAACCCGGCGATAGAATAGATCCCAAACATGCTGGCAATGTTCGGCGGCAAATCCGGCACCGTTGTCCGAAATCTCATAGACCGCGCGGCCATCCTTCACTTCGCCCGACACCCGCACGGCGGGGGGGCGGTCGGGATGGCGGTACTTAATGGCGTTGCCAAGCAGATTGGTGAAAACCATCTCCAAATGCGCCGTATCGCCCATGCAAGGGGGCAATTGGGCGACTTCAATCGCGCCGCCCGTATCCGTTAGCTCGACCTCCAGCTTGGCGGCAATTTTCGCCAACATGGCGTTCATATCCTGGGGCTGAATATCAAGGATGGCCCGGTTGGCGCGTGAAATATGATGCAAGCCGTTCACCAGAGGGTACATCCGATCCGTATTCTCAAGCATCGTATGCAACGCGGCGGGGATTTGCCCGCCAAGCTGCGCGGCGATCGTTTCCAGTTCTTGGATGGATGGCTCGCCTTCCTTCAGGCGGCCCTCGACGTTGCGGACCAATTTCTCGAACAAGGCGCTGAATTCCTGGAATTTCAGCAGCGGTGCGCGCAGGTCGTGCGAGACCACATATATCAGGCTTTCCAGTTCATCGTTCTTCGTCCGCAGCTCCTCCGTCCGCGCATCCACCATGACTTCCAGGCCCTGGTTGACCCGCCGCACCTCCGCCTCGGCCCGCTCCTGGCGCACCCAGGCACTGGCCAGGCGCCAGCAGCCAAAAAACAGGCCCGCGAGCAGGATGGCGGTCGCCGCGAATATATTGATGCCGGTCTGCCACATGGAGGCCCGATAGGCTTCCCGGGGCAGCAAAAGCGCCGCTTTCCAGAAATAATCCCGGCTTTCCAACTCGGATCGGCTGGGTGCAAAGGCTTCGTGGGTGCCGGAAGAGGTCTTTTGCCCCTCGATCAGTGGAACGGCGGTGGCGAAGGTCCAAAGGCCCTGCTCATTCTCGAACTGCCCCTTGTCCGCGGCCAGCATCCGTTGCCAAGCCTCCGGGTAGAGCTGCGCCATGGATGCCTTGGGCCGTTGCCGCATGAAGCCCCATTCCAGATCATCCGATGGCCCCTTCAGCCAATATCCCTGGCCATTGAGCAACCAGGCCCTGGAATGGTCCGCCCCCATGCTGCGGTCAAATTCCCCGAGCATCCTGCCGCCAAAATAGTTCAACAGGACAACGCCGCGTTTCCGTCCCTGCCGGTCAAAAACCGGGGTGCCGATCCGGATCATCGGCTTCACCGGCATCTCGACCTTGCCGCCTTCGATGTTGAGATCCAGCGGCGAAATAAAGAACTCGCCGCGGTTCAGCTTGATGGTGTCGGTGAAATAGTAACGCTTCCCCTTGTTCTGCAGTTTCTCCTTCGGAACACTGGCCGGGTAGCCATTATTATAGTTTACCCGTTCACGTTCCTGGCCGGTCGCATCAAGCAGGCGAATTTGATCATAGATCCCCTTGGTCCGGGAAAAGGTCAGCCAGTCCGCGGCAAGATAGCCGTCTTCGTCCGCCGCGATGCCGGACACCTCATCCAGCAGCCGCCCCTGGGCCGCCAGATACGCGGCATCTCGGGTGATCGCCTGCACCACACGGCCAATCGAGCTGACGCCCAGCTGCACGGACATGGTTTCCGAGGCGCGAATTTTTGTCAGGTCGGCATCCAATTCCGAACGAAACAGGATAATCGCCCCGCCGACACAGATAACGGCGACGGGCACGAACAGCCGCAAAAACCGGCCGATTACACCAGTGGAAACGCTGTTTTCAGGAAGAGACTTGTTCATTTCTGCGATTATATAGCTTTGGCAGCCGTAAAACGAGCGCTAGGCCGGATATTCGAGGCCCCGGCGGGCCGCCATTTTGCGGCCGATTTTTTCCATGTCCTCGGCGCTGAGACGGCGCCGGGCCAGGGGCAGAACAATATTATTCTCCCAGATAACGTGCCGCCGCTGGGTTTCCACGAAGCGGACGACGGAAGTTTCAAACAGCTCCCGCGCGGCCACCGGCCTGGCGGCCAGCAAATCCTCATGGCCGGCGATAAGCGATGGCAACAGGGCAAAGTCTTCCTCGTGCTCCTGATGCAAGGTGGCCAGGATCTGTTTTGTCTCGTGGTCACCTGGACTGCGCCGCTGCAGACAGGGGAACAGATCTTCTTCCTCGTCGGCGATGTGTGGCGGCAGCTCGGTACGCAGATAGGCCTCGATGACCGCCATGTCGGCGATGACGTCATCGTCGACCGGCGCTTGGGCATAGATACCTTCGATTAGAAATCTGTCCATGGTGGCGATGATTTGGCGCATGCGGTAGTGATCGGCGAAAATATACTCGATGGGCTCGCGCAACAGGTTCTCTGGAATCAGTTCCAGGACCAGTGGTTCCCGCTTGCGCGGCTTTTCAGTTTTTGAATTCTTAACCAATCCGCCACCTCCTGCTTCCAGCGTAAAGTTATTCTTAAGTGCGCTTTGACGCCTTGACCCGCGTCAAAGATCAGGACAATGCGCGGGGCTACTTCAGGCCGAGCTACAGGTTCGATTGGGGGGCGGATTTCAAGTGTCCGACGGCCAGGGTGGCCAAGCCGTCATCACCGCCAATGGTGCCGCAATAGCGGGCTGGGCAGGCGGCCAGGGCAAAAGCCTGGTTCATATCATCGGCGCCATGCCGCCCCTCGCCCGCGAATAGACCGACACCAAGCAAAGGGCTGCCAGTCTGGGCCAGAACGTCGTCCAAATGCGGTGCTTGATCGAGAAACGCGACCTCGACTGTGGCAAATTCATGCTGGGCGGCAATACGTTCCTGGTGCGCCCGCGCGGCCTGGGCCGAGGCCGGATCCCGCAGCGAGCCATGGGCAATCAAGAGCAGACGGCAATCCGCCGCCGCCCAGGCTGCTGCATCGGCCGCCTTTTTACCCCGCCTGGCGATCAATTGGGCCAGACCGGGGTTCAAGCCAAGGGGGGGATATAAAAGCGGCCTATGCGGACTTGGAATATGGGCCATGGCCTCCATCAGGCGCCGACGGAAGGTCACGCCATCACTCATCATGAATGGCAGCAGGCAGGGCAATTGACCGCCTGGCCCGGCGTCAAGCTGGCTTAGAACATCAACGAGCGCCGGCGTACCGCGCAGGACCGCCGCCCTGACCTGATCAAAATTACCGGAGGCCGCCAATTTGGCCGCCAAGGCATGCAGCGTGGCATCACCCGCCGCCGTGCCCGTGCCATGACCAACCACGATCAGCAGGCTGTCGCCGCCGCCGCCCTCATTCCTATTCATTCCTATCCTGGCCCCTAGTGGGAGGTTCCCGCCGACAGGGTGATCTTGTTGAAGACATTGTATTTACCCGACGGCTTAACCATGGGGATGCGTTTTACTTCCTGCAGGGTCTTGGCGTCATAGACCACCAGGGCCCCGTCCATGTCCCAGATCGATACCAGGGCGTGGGAACCATCGCGGGTAAATTCCACATGGGCGGCGGTCTTGCCCGGCGCCGGCCGCAGGGTCTTGATGATCTCCAGGCTGCGGGTATCGATGATATGCATCAGATCCCGGTTCGGGCCAAAGAATACGTCGACCCAGGCGTAGGGGCTGTTCTCATGGCCGCGCATGAAAAATCCCGGTCCCTTGGTCTCGATACTCTTGATGACTTTCCATTCCTGCATGTCGATCACGGAGACCCGGCCACCGCGCAGATGCGGCGTCGCCATCACCGGCCGGCCCTGCCATTCCCAGGTGATGCCGGAGCCGAGATGCGGCAGGCCGGGCAGGCCGACGCTGCGGATCACCTTGCCCACGTTCAGGTTGACCACCACGCCATGTTTGCCGTCTCGTGACGAGCCGATCAGGTTGCGGTAGGGCGGATCAAAGAAGAAATCGTCCAAGGGTTCCTTGATCAGGATCCGGCGCAGGGCGAACAGGCCCTTGTTGGCGTTTGTCAGGGTCTCTTCATGGCCTTGCTCATTACTATGGGCCAGGCCGGTGACCACGGGCGGGGCGTTGGGATCGGTCGAGATCTCCCAGATCTCGGGTACGTCCTTCAGGGCGGCGATAAAGGAATTGCGCGGGCGGGCCTGATAGACAGCGGAAACCCGCGAGGTTTTTTTCTTGAAATAATCCAGCACCGGCAACAGCTTCATCAGCGAGAGATCATGGGCGTCCAACAGCACGATGGAATGCGGCAGATAATTCGCCGCCGCCAGGTATTTACCATCGGCGGAGATGGCGATGTTACGCATATTGATGCCGGCGCGGACCTCCGCCACCAGGCGGAAATTATACAGATCGTACTTGGAGACCCAGCCATCGCGGGAGCCGAAATAGACAAAACGGCCTTTCGGCGAAAATTTCGGCCCGCCATGCAGGGCAAAGCGGGTCGGGAAACGGTGCAGTCTTTCGAAACTGTCGCCATCCAGGATACTCGCGTGATGATCGCCGGTTTCCACCACCACGAACAGGTTCAAGGGATCGGCCTTGAAGACTGGCTTGTTCGGCAGGTTCAGAGCATCTTTCTCGACCACCCGGCTGGCCTCGATCTCGGCCTTGCCCCATACGGGGCGCGTTGCGAGGGGGGTGTAGATCAGTTTGGCCAGGGAAGCGATTTCGTTTTGGTTCAGAACCTCGCCGAAGCCGGGCATCTGGGTGGCGATACGGCCCTTGGTAATGACCTTGACCGCCTTGGGCTGGCGCAGGCGGCGCAGGTTTTGTGGCAGCAACGCCGGCCCGATCCGCCCCAGGCGATCGGCGCCGTGGCATTCGGCGCAATGTTTGGTGTACAGCGCGGGCGCGTTGGCAGCTGCTGCCTCGGGCTGGGCTTGGCTGGCCAGCGCCGCCGTTGAATTCAAACCACCCAGCAATAGGGCAATGCTATAGACCCAACGCACGTTGGCTCTCCCGCGTATAGGGCGTTACCGCCAGCCGTTCACCGCCGTCCTCGATACCGATTTCCTGATCGTTCAGATAACAGGCGGGGTCCTCGGCCCAGGCATCGCCGGTCAATTGCAGGGCGCGCACGCGGGTGTTGCCGGCGCAGATATCGAAATACTGGCAGGCGCCGCAACGGCCTTTGATCTGGCGCGGGCTTTGTTTCAAGCCGGCCATGATGGGATCGGAAGTATCCACCCAGATCTCGGAAAATGGCCGCTGGCGCACATTGCCCAGATCGTAATGCCACCACATGGTATCGGGATGCACATTGCCCAGGTTGTCGATATTGGCGACGTTGACGCCGGATGAATTGCCGCCCCACAGTGCCAGCTTAGCCCGCATGTGGGCCAACAGCTCGGGCCGGTCGGGGAAGCGTTTTTGCAGCCAGAACAGCAGGTAGACACCGTCGGCATCGTTGTTGCCGGAGACGAATTCCGTATCCAGGCCGCGTTCGACATGATCCCAGGCGGTATCAAACATCAGGTCCATGGCTTCCCGGGTGTTGGCATGCTGGGCATCGTCGGCCCGGTTGCGGTTACCCCGCCCGGCATAATTCAGGTGGGAGAGATAGAATTTATCGATTTTCTCGGCCTCGACCAGGGACAGCATGTTGGGCAGCTCGTGGGCATTATCCATGGTCATGGTAAAGCGCAGGCCGACCTTGATCCCGGCCTCCAGGCACAACCGCACGCCGGCCAGCGAGGTGTCATAAGCGCCCTCTTTACGGCGAAAGGCATCGTGGGTGGCGCCAATGCCGTCCAGGGAAACGCCCACATAGTTGTAGTTGGCCGCTTTGATGGCTTCGATATTGCCGTCATTGATCAAGGTTCCGTTCGACGACAGGCCGACGTAGAACCCCATCTCCTTGGCCTTGGCCGAAATTTCAAAAATGTCCGGGCGCAACAGCGGCTCGCCGCCCGAGAGGATCAATACCGGCACGCCGAAGCCGCGCAGGTCTGTCATCACGGTGAAGATTTCACCCGTGCTCAACTCGCCGGCGAAGTCGGTGTCGGCGGAAATGGAATAGCAATGCTTGCAATTGAGATTGCAGCGCCGGATCAAATTCCAGATCACCACCGGCCCGGACGGTCCACGCTTTGGCGCACCGGGTGCGGGCAACGGTGTGGGCGAAGCTATTTCGCGCATATATTGACTAATACGAAACATGAATGTGTCCCCAAATTTATTCGGTTTATCCCTGCGGCCTTTTCACTCGATCTCAGGCCGTGAAACGCAAACCCGTCTTTTTCAGGATGCGGTGAGAGTATAAAATCTCGTGCCTGCGGTCCTTGATCCCCATCAACTTTGCGATCCGTTCAACTTTGTCCGATACTTCATCCCGGTCCCGGCCATGCACCATGGCAAACAGGTTATAGCTCCAGTACGGCAAATGCCGGGGCCGATGATAGCAGTGCGAGACGAAATCCAAATCCCCCACCATTTTCCCGATCTCCGAGATGTCTTCATCCGGGACATCCCAGACCGACATGCCGTTGGCGCGATAGCCCAGGGCGTAATGGTTCGGCACGGCGCCGATGCGGCGGATCAGGCCGCCGTCCAGCATCCGTTGCATGCGCGCCATGACATCATCAACATCCAGGCCCAACTCATCCGCCACCGCCCCATAGGGTTCCGCCACCAGCGGCAGGCCGCCCTGGGTGGCGACGATGATGCGCCGGTCGGTTTCGTCCAGGAGATCGCTGCTTTCGCTCATGCCTCGAACCTCATGCTTCAAATCTCAGGCCGATAAAGAACTCTTCCTTCTTCGGCATGTTGTAGACCTTCAGGCCGGTTTCCGCTTCGATCTCCGCGATCACTTCGTCGATCCGGGATAATTGTTCCGTTGCCAGAACAAACCACATATTCAGTTGATGTTCACGGGCGTAATTGTGAGCGACCTCGGCGTGGGCATTGACCTGCTCGGCCACCGCATCATAGCGGTCCTCGGGCACGGAGATCGCGGCCAGGGTCAGGGCACCGCCGAGTTTTTCGGCGTGATACATGGGTCCAAAACGGCTCAACAAACCATCCGTGCGCAGACGCTGCAAACGGCGCAGCAGGTCATCCTCGGCAAGGCCCATATCATGTGCCACGGCGGCATAGGGTGAAGAACAGATGGGAAAGCCGCCCTGCAGACCATTGATGATCCGGCGGTCGATCTCGTCCAGTGGGTGTTTTTCCGTCATCAGCCGGCTTTCGCCAGGCCGCGGTCGCCGAAGCGGGCCGCGCTTTGTTTATAGCGCTTGGTGGAGAACAAGACGTGGTGGCGCAGATGCTCCAGGCCAAGCTGTTCGTTCAGTTGCGCGATCTGGCTCAGCACATGGGCCCGTTCCTTGCCGTGCACCATGGCGAACAAATTATAGGGCCAGCGCGGCGGCTGGCGGCGTCGGCGGTAGCACAGGGTGACGAAGGGGTAGGCGGCCAAATCCGCGCCCAGGGCATCGACCTCGTCGTCGGGGACGTCCCAGACCGACATGGCGTTGGCCCGATAGCCCAGTTCATGATGCCGCACGATCAGGCCGAAACGGCGGATGATGCCGCTGTCTACCAGATGGCGCAGACGGGCGATTACATCGTCTTCCGACAAGCCCAATTCAGCTCCCATCTCGGCATAGGGCCGCGATACCAGGGGCAAACCGTCGGCCAGGCGTGCCAGCAGCTGATGATCCTTGTCGGCGATTTCGATCATAGGGTGAACCCCAGATCAATGTGGTATTCCGCATCCAGCGGTAGCTTGATGGGCGTCAGGCCGGTCGTGCTTGCTATTTCGGCCAAGGCCTGGTCAAGCCCGGCGTCATCGGCGGCAGTCAGGACAAACCACAGATTAAAGTCATGTTCGCGGGCGTAATTGTGATTTACCGACTTCAGCGCGCTGACCTGATCGGCCACCGCATCCAGGCGCGCGGGCGGCACGGCAAGCGCGGCCAGGGTGGAGGCGCCGGCGCTGTTGGGCCGCACCGTGACACCGACCCGGCCCAGGATACCGCGTTCCTGCAGGCCCCGCAGCATTGCCAACAGAGCATCCTCGTCCATCCCCAAAGCGTCCGCCATGGCCGCGTAAGGGCGGGCTTGCAGCGGGAAATCCCGCTGATAGCTGTTCAGCAGCGCCCGCTCCTGTTCCGTGATGGCTTGCACGGCAGGCATCGGCCTATAACCCGATCCGATTGGCCCGGGCGGTGAGAAAAATTCCCGATGGTTTTTGCGCCGGCAGGGTTTGCAGCCGCGCGAAACTTTCGGTGTCATAGACATCGACCCGGTTGGCATCGCGCACGGAAATCCAGACCTGCTCGCCCCTGGGCGTGAACTCCAGATGCAGCACTGCCTTGCCCGGCTTGAATTCGTGCACGATCTTGCGGCTGGGCACGTCGATAACCTGCACCGTGTCGTTCAGCGGATGGGCGAAATTGACCCAGACCTGGCGGCCGTCGGGCCGGGCCACGGCAAAGATCGGCTGGCCATGGACGGCAATGCGCCCAACCTCTTTCCAGCTGCCGGGCGCGACCATCAGGACTTCATGGCGGCCCACGGCGGGCAGAAAAATCACGTCACCGGCCCGGGCCCAGCCTTCCAGATGGGGCATCTTGTAGACCGGCAGCTTCTCCTCGCCCCGGCCATAGCCGTCCAGAATACGGCGCACGCCTTTTTCGGGCTGCCACAGATCCAGCATTGCCATGCCGTCCTCGCCGAACAGGCCGGCGATGTAATAGCGGCCATCATCGGTGATCAGGCCGTCATAGGGCAGCTCGCCAATATCAGTATATTTGGTCAGCTTAACGTTGCCGCGGTCTGAAAAATCAGCGATCCAAATCTCGCCGGCGTTATAAAGCGAGAAGATAAAGCGTTGCCCCGGCGCATCGGCCAGGCCAACCACCTTGGAGAGGCCGCTGCCGTCACTGGCCTGGGCCGGAATGTCGGCCACCAATTCCAACGTCGCCGCATCAAACACCTTGACCCCGCCCGGCTTGTAATTGGAGACGGCCACCAGGCTGCCGTCCTGGGAAATCGCGCCGCCGATGCTGTTGCCCGATTGCACGACACGTTTGGCGATGCGCCGTTGCAGGATATCGACCTTGCTCAAGCCGCCGTCGCGGCCAAAGATATAGGCATAGCGCCCATCCCTGGAATAGACGGCGGAGGCATGGCTGAGATCGCCCAGGCCCTTGACCCGGCCCAGGGCCGCGCGCTGGGTCGTGTCAATAATTTGGATGCTGCCATGGGCGCGTTCAATCACCAGGCCCAGATCGCCGGTGCCGCGCAGTTTCAAACCATCATCAGCTTGGGCGTTGGCCATGGCCGAGATGAGCAGAGCGGCCGTTGCCAGAAAGGTGGAAATTTTCCCTAAAGACCTCATTTTTCGACTTTCATTGCTCGATTTTCAGTGTCTGGCCCGTCTTCATGGCCCGTACCAGGAACGCGGCTTCCTGTTCCTTGAGCAGAAAGCGCCAGGGCGGCATGGGCGTACCCGGCAGCCCTTGCATGATTATCTCAACCAGGGCATCATCGGGCTTGTCCGCTAAATTTTCCGGCAACAGCGGCGTGCCCAGGCCGCCCTTGAGGGTCAGGCCATGGCAGGAGCCGCAATCCTGTTGCAAGAGATACAGCAATTCCGTCTGCCGCGCCGTCGAAATACTTTCTTCGCTGCAAACTGGAGTGATCGACGTCGCAAACAAGGCAGCGGTCAGGCAGGCCCTAAAGCATTTCCGAATAGGAAATGCTCTGATTCTTAAGAATAGAGCAATTTTTCCCATCGACAATCTTGGCACTTAGAATCGCTCAGGGCTCTTGGGCGATCCACATTGGATCGGAATTGCTCTAGCTGCCCACGGCGGAATTCGGCTGTTCATCGTCTTGAGCCTGATCTTGATTGGCATCCACTTGCACGCCCAGGATGGCATGCAGGGCCACGACTTGACCGACGACGAACAATACCGGTCCATTGAATTCAGCGGCCTTGGCATCGCCGGCCAGTTTTTCCAAGCTGGATACGACGTGCCGTTGCGCCGGCGTGCTGCCATTGTTGATGGCGGCGGCGGGCAATTTCGGGTCGGCGCCGTGTTTGATCAAGTTCTCGGTGATTTGTTCCACATTGGCCATGCCCATATAGATCACCAGGGTGGTCGATGGATCGGCCAGGCCCTGCCAGTCAAAATCCAGCTCGCTGTCTTCCCGGCAATGGCCGGTCAAATAACGAACGCCGGTGGCCAGGCCGCGATGGGTCAAGGGCATGCCGACGGAGGCCGAGCAGGCCGAGGCCGAGGTAATGCCCGGTACGACTTCGAATGGCACGTTATTTTCGACCAAGGTTATGGCTTCTTCCGAACCGCGGCCAAAAACATAAGGGTCACCGCCCTTCAGGCGGACGACATTGCGGCCGGCCCTGGCCAGGCGGACCAGCAACTGGTTGATCTCGGGCTGCGGAATGGGATGGTTATGCGGCTGTTTGCCAACGCTGATCAGGGTCGCGCCCGCCGGGATCAGGGCCAGAATTTCGGCCGAAACCAACCGGTCATAAACCACCACCTCGGCGGCCTGCAGCAATCGGTGCGCCTTCATCGTCAACAACTCCGGATCCCCTGGCCCGGCGCCGACAAGAAATACTGTACTCGCTTTGGTCATCTAGAGCGTCCCCCGCGGTCACGCGTCGTCTAGGTAAAATTCGACTACATAGATTGTAGCGGACGGCGGGATCGAAAAGGTTAACTTTTCGATCCCACGCCACATTGGATTAGACGTCCGTCTTAATAGACGTCCTTCCGCGTATTGTAAAAGTTGAACTTGCCGGTCGGGGTGACTAGACGCTTGTCACGAATGACATGTTTCAACTTCCGGGTTTTGTCGTCGACAATGACGATGGCCGATTCCTGGCTGGCGGAATTCCAGACAGAGAACCAGACTTCGTCACCCGCGAAGTTATATTCGCCCTGTACGACCCGGCGAACACCTTCCGTGATACCGGACCATTCGCCGATCGGCAGCACTTCGTATTCCTTGGACGGATCATTCAGATCGAATACCGCGATCGAGGAAGACACCTCAGCCTCGGGGTTCAGCGGGGTATCCACATACAGGTTCTTGGATTTCGGATGGGTCTTGACGAACAGCGAGCCGCCGCCCTGACCTTCCAAACTCTGCACCAGTTTCCAGGCGTATTGCGGATGCCCATCGGGATCCGTACCAATCAAGGCGATGGTCTCGTCGCCCAGATGGGAGGTGGCCCAGACTGGTCCATACTTGGGATGGTTAAAGTTCGCGCCACGGCCAGGATGCGGCGTGGTGCCAACAGTGATGTTCTTGACTAGTTTACGACGCTTGGTATCGATCACCGAGATGATGTTGGAGGCGTTGGCCGCCGCCATGAAATAACGGCCGGTGGAATCGAACCCGCCATCATGCAGGAACCGGGCCGCATCGATTGTGGTAATCTTCAGAGCCTTCAGCGAAGAATAGTCAACCATCATTACCTTGCCGGTTTCCTTTACGTTGACCAGAAAATCGGGGTGATAGTGAGAGCCGACAATCGCCGCGACCCGTGGTTCAGGATGATATTCCTGGGTCCCGACGGTCATGCCGCGTGTCGAAACCACTTTCCGTGGCTTCAGGTCATCGCCGTTCATGATCACGAACTGCGGCGGCCAATAGGCACCGGCGATGGCATAGGTGTCTTCCCAGCCCTTCATCTTCGAGGTTTCGACCGAGCGGGCCTCACTGCCGACCTTGATCTCGGCCACCGAGGTTGGCGGATCCATGTACATGTCGATCAGGTTGACCTTGGCATCCCGGCCGATCACGAACAGATAACGGCCAGAGGCGGAAATGCGTGAAATATGCACCGCATAACCAGTGTCTATGATCTGGGTGATTTCCTTCGTGGCACCGTCGATCAGGGCAATTTGCCCCGTGTCACGCAAGGTGACCGAGAACAGATTGTCCAGGTCAAGCTTGTTCATCTGCTTGGAGGGACGCTTGTTAACAGGCACGTGAACTTTCCACGTCGCCATGATTTCCTTCATACCGAATTCCGGCGGCTGCGCCGGGTCCATCAGCAAATAGGCCGCCATCATGTCGATCTGTGCTTTGGACAAACCGCCGCCATCGCCCCAGTTCGGCATGCCGCCGGGGGAGCCGTAGGTGATGAAGTCCCTCAAATATTCGAATCCATTCTCCCGGGTTACCTTTGTTGTCAAAGGTTTGCCGGTCGCACCCTTGCGCAGAACGCCATGACAGCCCGCGCAACGTTCAAAATAGATCTGATTGGCCTTTTGATAATCGGCGGCCGAAAGCGTCGGCATACCAGGCGTGCTGCCCGGTTGCTCCACCTTCTCATCGCGCAGAACATCCATTCTTGGCTGGTATTTGCCGCCCGGCGACGATTCATGTTTTTTCAGATCGGCCTTGGACGGCGCATCCGCCGCATGACCAGCAATGGACCCGAACGAAAGCGCAACCGCAACCAACGCACCAGTGGATAATTTCGCTATGGACAATGACATATCCGCTCCCGAGAATATTAATATTATTACGCATCATTAGCGATACGAAGTTAACAATCCTTGACCGTGGTCATTTTCGGGTAAGAAAAATGCCGGCATCCTTTATGGTGCGAAATTGAGTGAGCGGGGTTCTCCATGTCGGAAAGGCATCACGGCAGGGACGGCCATGGGGTTGACCATGGCCCAACCATGCCGCTGCAAGACTAGGCCCTGTATCGCATGATATTCAGCATGATATTCAGCAAGGCGCGCTCCACGATTGACGCACGAGCGCTGCATTTGGCTCTGATATTGGCTCTGATATCGCCTCTGATCTTGTTTGCCGGGCCCAGCTGGGCCAAGCAGGGTGAGCGCATTGGTCCCGAAACCCTGGCCCAGGTGTTTCCCGGCGCCGATCGGGCCGGTTCCCTGGCTGGCAAGCCTCTGGCGGCCTCGGTCTTCAAGGGCGGCGCCCGCATTGGTTATATTTTTTCAACTCAGGATGTTGTCGGATCGGTTGGGTTTTCCGGTAAGCCTATCGATATCATGGTGGGCATTACCAATAAGGGCCTGATCACCGGCGCGCTGTTGCGCAGCCACAATGAACCAATTCTGGTAATCGGCATTCCTGATCAGGCATTGCGGGATTTTGTCGCGGGTTTTGCCGGTGTCGATATCCACCAACCAGGGCAAGTGCGCCAAGTCGCCAACCGCCTCGGCGCGCTACCTGATGCGATTTCGGGCGCCACCATTTCCAGCTCGGTGATCGCTGACTCGGTGGTCCGGGCGGCCCGAACCGTGGCGCGTAGCCGCGGTTTGCTGGCGGCGGTGCAGGCCAAGGTTCGCCTTGACCGCGAGACTTATGAACCCGCTGATTGGCAGGAACTGCGCGCCGATGGCTCCATTGCCCACCTGATCCTTAATCACGGTAATATCGAACAGGCCTACCGCGACAGGGTCGCCATTCCGGGTGCGGAATTTCCCGGCGATCAAGCGCCCGAGGAGCTGTATTCCGAACTCTACACGGCCCTGATTACGCCGCCCCGGGTTGGCCAGAATCTGTTGGGCCCGCAGGCCTTCAATCGCCTTTTGCGGGACATGAGCCCAAAGGATCAGGCCATATTCATCGCCGGCAACGGGATCTATTCCTACAAGGGGACGCGGTATCGCCGTTCCGGCCTGTTCGACCGCATTCAGATCGTGCAGGGCGACAAGATTATTCGCCTAGTGAAAAAGCATTATCATTTTGTTGAGTCCGTGAAAATCGCCACCGCGCCGTCGCTGCGCGAGACCGGGGTTTTTGTCCTGCCCGCCGATACCGGTTTCAATCCCCTGGCCGAATGGCGCCTGGAACTACTGGTCAGCCGGGAAACCAAACAGGGCGGCCTGGTGCACCTGGATTTTCCGTTGTCCTATGTATTACCCGCACGCTACCGCCTTGGCGGCGACGTAAAAACGGCGGCGCAGACGGACAATCAGATGGACCGGGTACTGTTTTATTTGCAGCAACAGCTGACCCAGGGGGAACCCGCCCTGTGGCTGCGCAACTGGCGCGACCGGGTGGGCCGGATCGCGACGCTGTTGGGTTTGTTGGCGATCCTAAGCGCGATACTGGTTTTTCAGGATAATTTGGTACAGCGGCAGCGGCTCTATCGTTCGGTCCGGCTGGTCTATTTGACGGTGACCCTGGTCTGGATCGGCTGGTACGCGGGCGCGCAGTTGTCGGTGATAAATGTGCTGACTTTCGTGCAATCCCTTTTGAGCGGTTTCCGCTGGGAATTCTTCCTGCTTGATCCGTTGATTTTCATTCTTTGGGGCTATGTCGCCGTGACCCTGTTGTTCTGGGGCCGAGGGGTGTTCTGCGGCTGGCTGTGCCCCTTTGGCGCCCTACAGGAATTGCTGAACGAAGGGGCGCGGCTGTTACGCATTCCGCAAATCACCGTGCCGTTCGCGCTGCACGAACGCCTCTGGCCGATCAAGCACATCATTTTTCTCGGCCTGTTCGCGGTCTCGCTGCATTCAACGATCATGGCCATCGCCGGCTCGGAAGTGGAGCCGTTCAAGACCGCGATCTCCATGCACTTCGTGCGCCATTGGCCATTCGTGGCCTATGTCGGCGGGCTGTTGTTCCTGGGCCTGTTCATAGAGCGGTTTTTCTGCCGTTATCTGTGTCCCCTGGGCGCGGCATTGGCCATTCCGGCGCGGCTGCGCATGTTCGAGTGGTTGAAGCGGCGCTTTCAGTGCGGCCGCGAGTGCCGCCTCTGCGCCGTGAACTGTACCGTGCAGGCGATCCATCCCGATGGCTCCATCAATCCCAATGAATGCATTCATTGCCTGGCCTGTCAGGCAAATTTCTATGACAATGGGAAATGTCCGCCGTTGGTGTCCCGGCGCAAGCGTCAGGAAGAACGGGCCGCCAAGCAGGCCGCATACGTGGAAAGGGCAAGCTGATGCGTACGGGTGCTGTCCCCACCATGAGCCCCAATATGACCCGGCGCCGCTTTATCGCCATCGCGGCTACCGCCACGCTGTTGCCTGGTGCCGCGGCGGCCCAGCCGCGGCGCTTTGAATGGCAAGGCGGCGCCTTGGGTGCCGAGGCGAAAATCGTGCTGTATCATCCCGATAAAGCCGCCGCCGAAGCCGCGATCAAGGCCTGCCTGGGTGAAATTTCCCGTTTGGAGAACGAGTTCAGCCTATATCGTGCCGGCTCCGCACTGAATAGATTGAACGCAGCCGGACAATTGACGGCGCCATCCCACGACATGCGCCGCCTGTTACAGCTTTGCCGGCAGTACTGCGATCTGAGCCAGGGCGCCTTCGATCCCTCGATACAGCCGTTGTGGCAACTATACGCCGAACATTTCGTCAACCATCCCGACGATCTTGCCGGGCCTTCGCCCGATGCCATCAGGGCGGTACAGCAGCATATCGACTACCGGCGCATTGCCATCGGCGCCGAAGCTATCCACCTTGAACCCGGCATGGCCCTGACTCTGAACGGTATCGCGCAAGGCTATATCACCGACCGGGTCGCTGATCTGCTCCGCGCCAGGGGTTGGTCGGACGTATTGTTGAACCTGGGCGAGATCCGCGCCCTACCAGGACGCCCCTGGTCGGTCGCGCTGCCGGGTAGGGTTGCGACCTTGGATCTTACGAATGCCGCCGTCGCCACCTCCGCCGGCGCGGGCAGTCCTTTCGCGGCAGGGGAAGGCCCGCATCATCTGCTGCATCCGGTTACCGGCCGCAGCGCCCGGCACTATGCCGCCGTCTCCGTCCTGGCCCGCACCGCGGCCGCCGCCGACGCCCTGTCCACGGCGCTGTATCTATCGCCCCCCGAAAGGGCGGCGGAACTGTTGCGCCGAGGCGGCGGTAAGCAAGCCTGGCTGCGAGACACGAACGGCACAGGACGGCACCTGGTAGTCTGATCACCAAATCGTGCCTTGCGGGCTGCTATGGGCCGGCTACAACTCCCCTGTTTTATCAACGGGGAAACAGCAATGAGCCAAGATCAGGTCATCCTGCACCACTATCCGCAATCGCCGGTCAGCGAAAAGGTCCGCGTCGTGCTGGGCATGAAGAACCTGGCCTGGAAATCCGTGGAAATCCCACGGCTGCCGCCAAAACCGAAACTGATGCCGCTAACGGGGGGCTATCGCCTGACGCCGGTGATGCAGATCGGTGCCGATATCTATTGCGATACCCAATGCATCATCCGCGCGTTGGAGCAACGCTTTCCCGAACCCACCTTGTTTCCCGGTGGGGCCGCCGGCATGGCCTGGGGTGTCGGGCAATGGACCGATGGGCCGCTGTTCCAGGATGTCATCAATGTTGCCCTGGTCGAGATGAGCCCGAATATGCCGGCTGAATTCCTGGCTGACCGCGGGCCTTTGTATTTCGGCCCGGATTTCAGCCTGGATGATATCAAGGCCAAATATGCCCAATGCCTGGCGAATATCCGGGCTCAATTCGGTTGGATGGACGAACGTGTCGCCGCCCGCGCGTTCATGTTGGGTGATCATCCAGGCCTGCCTGATGCCCTGGCCTATTATCTGGTCTGGTTCCTGAGCGACCGCATGGCAGCAGGCGATGAATTCCTCTCCCAGTTCCGAAACCTGATGGCCTGGGAACAACGGGTCAAGGCCATCGGCCATGGCCAGCCGGAGGATATGAGTGACCTGGAGGCTCTGCAGATCGCCAGCAAGGCAAATCCGCAAACCCCGGAACAGGCGGACCCCGGCGATCCGCTGGGTTTGAATATCGGCGATCAGATCGGCATCGAACCCGCATCCGGCGGCCCGCAGGTCACCGGGCGCCTGCACAGTCTATCAGCCAACCACGCGGCCATTCTGCGCCAAGATGACCAGGTCGGTCGGGTCTGCGTACACTTCCCCCGCATGGGCTATCGGATGAAACGTCTCGCCTAACGCAGGGATATACCCAGCACCGCTTCCAGGTCGTCGATGGCCTGGCCGGCGGACAGCACCTTGATGGTGGTCATGCCCATGGCCTTGGCCGGCTTCAGGTTGACGCCCAGATCATCAAGGAAGACCGCTTGGGATGGCTCCACGCCCAGCATGTCGCAGGCAATCTGATAGAATTTCGGCTCCGGCTTGCGAATGCCTACCTGGCTGGATTCGACCACTTTCTCGAAGATTTCCATGACCTTATCGATCTGCGCCGCTTTCTCCGGGTCCCGGCTCATGGAAGGGCCGTGGCCCGTGCGCATGTTGTTGGTCAGACAGGCGGTCTTGTAGCTGTTGGCAACGATGCGCAAGGCGGTGACCATTTCCAGCTGCAGGCTGCCCGACAATAGCGGCAGGATTTCGCTGCCGTTGACCGCATGGCCGGCGGCGCGGGATTCCGCCTCGAACAGGTCGCCGAATTCCGCGTGGCTGACCTCGTTCCGTTCCATTTTGGCCCAGGCATTGGCGTCCGGGTTGGTGGCATTGATGGAGCGGATAAAATCCTTGGGCAGGCCGTGCTCGTCCTCGTAGCGGGCAAAGGCGGCGAAGGGCGAGGTGGTAAAAACCCCGCCGAAATCCCACAATACGGCCTTGATGGCGTTACCTTGCGTACTCATACGATTTTCTTTCTATTTATCGTCTGCAACCAGGCGCAAGGAAGCCGAATTCAGGCAATAGCGCAAGCCCGTGGGCGCCGGACCATCGGGAAAGACGTGGCCAAGATGGCCATCGCAACGGGCGCACATAACCTCCGTACGCCGCATGAAAAGGGAATTGTCCGATTCCTCGGCCACATTTTCCGGCACCAGGGGGGCATGAAAGCTGGGCCAACCGGTGCCAGAATCGAATTTCGTCTCGGATGAGAACAGCTCCAGCCCGCAACAGACACAGGTGTAAATACCCGCGTCATGACAGCTGTTATAGCCGGGGCCAAAGGGCCGCTCTGTGCCTTTATTGCGGGCGACATGAAATTCCTCGTCGCTGAGTTGCGCCCGCCATTCCGCATCCGTCTTGCTGATCTTGTCCATCCCGCTCCCCCAAAAATCCCCTAGAACTTCTTCAATGCCTTCTTGATTTGCTTGATCTGGTGCGGGATGTCCAGGGAGATTTTCGAGGTCAGCTCCAAATCCCGGTCCTCCAGCACATCTTCATCGTGACTATCGGACCAGGCCTGCACCGCTGTGTCACGCTCGATCAGCAATTGCGCGATCTGCGGCTGGTACAGCGCCACCATGGCCGTGATCCAGCGGTTGACGGCCCAGGACGGAAAGGTGTGGTCGATAAGAAAGCGGTCCAACAGCTCGGTCACGTCCCCTGCGCCATACCAGTGTTCGCCGGTAACCCAGCGGTTGGTGGTGAACAGATGCGTTGGAAAGCCCTTTTGATCCATGGCAATGGCGATCAGATGGCAGATGATCTCGTCGCCTTCGGGCCATTCCCCGGTGCCGGCGAAGGGAATCGTTTGCATGCGGTCGGGGATGCCTTCGCGCCGGATGAAGATGTGGAAATGGCCGTGCTCGCCCGCTTCCGGGCGGTGGGAATGATAGTAATATTGCCCGTAGGTTTCGTGGTCATAGACATCACCTTCGGGGTAATGGTCCCATTCGTAAAAAGTACCGCCATGCTCGATCACCTGGCCCACGATATTGGCGGAGGTTTTTTCCAGGACGCGGTAGCATTCCAGAACCTCCGCGCCGGCGGCGGCCATTTTCTCCAGCCGTTCCCGTGATAGTTCATCAAACAAGCTCATGACACTATTCCTCATCTGGCTTCGTTGAGCCGTTATTCGTTGAGCCATTATGGGCATTCTGCCCTATTCCCTGATCAGCCGAAAGCCGATCAGGATATGCTTTATGGCGGCGGGCCGGCCATGCCGCGCGGCGGGCCGGCAAACGCCGCAACCCTTGTCGTCCCAGGAACCGCCCTTGACCAGATAGCGGCCCGGCCGGCCCTTTTTTCCGTTTGCCGGCGTGGCAGTCCATTCAAAGACCTGGCCGGCGGGGTCCAACAGGCCAAACGGACTGGCGCCGCGCGCGAACCGGCCCACCGCCATGGTATCGAAAGGACCGCCATCGTGGCTGTTCAGGCGCCCGGAGTCATATTCATTACCCCAGGGAAAGTACCGGCCACCAACACCTCGCGCCGCCTTTTCCCATTCCAGTTCGCTTGGCAGTCGCCAGCTGTTGCCGCTTTCGGTGCTTAACCATGCGGCATAGGCCAAGGCATCGTTGTGGGAAACCAAAACCACCGGATGGTCGACCCGCCCCGGCGGCGGCGATTGCCCGCGCCAGGCATGGCGCCGGGTGCGTTGATAGGGATGGATCAGGCGGTAGCCGCGCCAGGTCTCTGGCTTGACATCCGGCGCGGGGTGCCCGGTGGCCGCGATGAAGGCGGCGTATTGCCGGTTGGTAATGGCGGTCCGGGTGATGGCAAAGGCGGCGAGATGATGGCGTCGCCGGGACCGTTCATCATCATACCAGCCCCATTGGCGGGTACGGTCATGGCCATAAGCGGCCTGGTCCAGGTCATAGGCGGCGTCACGCTCGGCCTGATCGGAACCGGCGATGAAGCCGCCCGCCGGAACGGCAACGGTTGCCGGCACCGGGATCTCTTCCGCCGCCACCCTGGCAACCTCCGCACTGGCAGCTGCGGCCCCGATGATGACGGCGCATATTGCGATCACGATGGCCGGTCCGCGCTTCATAAGTTTCCTCATGCTGTGAAATTACAGACGACATCACCAAATTCCCAGACCCGCTCACGGAAGTTTGAGTTGATGTGACTCGTTTCCACCGCGCGGCGGGTGCAGATTTAGGGCACGCAAAATTGGGGAACAATCAAATGAATGCTGGAGGCTGGATCGTGCGATCAACAAAAAGCAAAATCATCAAATCATCCGTGTTGCATGTGGTTATGGGGGCGGCCTTGACGGCCGGGGCGGCGATCCCGTTGGCCGATGTCGCCTTTGCCAGAGCCGCTATACCGGCGTCCGGCGCCAGTCATGGCCTCAATCCGGCGGCTGTCGCCAGGGGAGCCGCGGCTAGTGGCCAGCAGCCTAACGCGCCTGCCGCGCCAAGACAGCAGAGCCCAATGCAGGTAGCCGCCTCGTGCAACCCGTGCGCCAGCAAGAAACGCGGCTGCGGTGCGTGCAACCCTTGCGGTGCCAAGAAGAAAGGTTGCGGTGCCTGTAATCCATGTGCGGCGAAAAAAGGCTGTGGCGCCTGTAATCCCTGCGCTGCCAAGAAAGCCTGTAATCCGTGCAACCCCTGCGCCGCGAAAAAAGGCTGTGGTGCCTGTAATCCCTGTAACCCATGCGGTGCGGGCGCTGCCTCGGCCTCGCTAAAATGCGCCATCCCGCGACTGGTCAAGGCGGCATTGTGTAATCCCTGCGCGGCGAAAAAGAAAAACTGCGGCGCCTGTAATCCATGTGCCGCCAAGAAAGCTTGCAGCCCGTGCAACCCCTGCGCCGCCAAGAAGGGCTGCGGCCCGTGCAATCCCTGCAACCCGTGTAATCCCTGTGGCGCCGGCGCCGTGGCCGAGTTGACGGCGGGCGAGGCACGCAAGGCCTATGACTGCCTGGTCAAGGATCTTGTCGCCGGCTATGGCAAATCCGGCCTGACCGTGGCCGGCCACTACAAGGACTGGAAGAACTATTCCTCGCAACCCTATGTCTCGGACACCCATGGCGGCCGCTACGTCAACAACTACGGCAACACCACCGCCGGCAACTACGGCAAGTATGAAGCGGCGGGCCGCATGCCCGTTGGCGCCATCCTGGCCAAGGACAGCTTCGTTGCCAAGGCGAACGGCAAGCTGGCGGCGGGACCGTTGTTCCTGATGGAGAAAATGCCGGCTGGTTTCAAAAAGGTGTCCGGCAACTGGCGTTACACCATGGTGCTGCCCAACGGCCAGGTATTCGGCACCACCAACGGCGCCGGTTCGGCCAAGATGGACTTCTGCTACGAATGCCACATGGCGGTTGCCGAGGAACAGGACAGCCTGATGTTCTTACCCGATGAGTACCGCGTGCGTTAACCCGACGAGTTAGTCCTACCTGTTGTCATACCTCCAAGACTGGCCGGATGCATGCATGTGCATCCGGTCTTTTTGTTGGAGTGCTCTCTGTTAGCCGTACCAGATCTGATAGGAATAATAGGCGACCAGCGCCGCGATGACGGCGGCGATGCCGTAACGATGGGCCTTTGACAGGCGTTTTACGGGTCCGGCCATTGTGCGCTCTCCAATTTGCGGCAAATTGTAGACAATCGCCGCCGTTGTTGGAAGCCGTTCATCGCCGCACCGCCACGATGAAACTGAGCAGCGAGGCCAACCCGATCGCCGATAGGACGATCAGGGGCGCGGTGTAGGATTGACCGAGCAGCCAGACCCAGCTGATCAGCACCGGCGTGACGGCCAGCGCCAATGACGACGCCAGGCCCAACAGACCGTTCAGGGCGCCATACGCTTCCGATCCGATCAACTCGGGCACCGCCAGGGCACGCACGATCGTGATAATGCCGAGGGAGCCGCCGTAAAAGATCGGGAACAGATAGTTCAGATAGTTGCCCGGCTGGGCCATGGACAGCAGGGCGAAGCCGAGCAGCAGAAAGATCCCGGACATCAGACCGGCCTTGCGAAAATCCAGCCATTTCTCAAACACCGTTACAACGACCCGGCCGCTGACCTGCATGGGCCCGATCATGGCGATGGTGGCGACGATGGCCGTCATGGCAAAGCCGCGCTCCAGCATCAGGGGAATGATATGCACGGTGACGCCGGCCATGACCAGGGAGTTGGCGGTGAAGCAGATGCCGATCCACCAGAACGCTGGGTTGCGCAGTCCGGCAGCCACGGGGCCGTCCTTCAGATCGATGGTAAATATCCTGGGGCGGCCGGTCTGGCCGGTGCCGGGTATCCGTTCCAGGCGCAGCACATAGGCATGGATGGGCACGCAAATGCCGGCCAGGATCAGGCCCAGCATGGTGAAACTGTCTCGCCAGTGCATCAGTTCCAGCAGCAGGCTGATCAAGGGAATGAATACGGTGGAGGCAAAGCCGGCGATCAGGGTCATGATGGTGACCCCCTGGCGTGCCCGCGGACCCAACGTCGCCACCACCACGGCGAAACCGGCGGGATATAGCGTCGCCGACATGGCCAGGCCCAAACCGATCCAGACCACGTAATAGGCCGTCAGGGTTTCGATATAGGCCGCCCCCAACAAGATCACCGCGCCCAGGGCCGAGGCCCCGGTCATCAACCAACGGCCGCCGAAACGGTCCAGAATAGTGCCGGCGCTGACCGACAGCAGCCCGACCACCAACAGGGACACGGTGAAGGCACCGGTGATCTCGGCCTTGCTCCAGCCAAACTCCGCCGTCAGGGGTTTGATGAAGACCGCGAAGCCATAGAACATGATGCCCCAGGACACGGTCTGGGCGATGGACAGCCAGATAACAAACGACAGCGCCCTGGTGTCACGCCATAGAGAGGTTTCGCTTTCATGCATGGCCGGGATATCATGGGACAAAGTCATGTACCCAGGCCAAATGAAAAGGGAAGTCCGCCATGCCTACGTTTGAATTTCATTTCGATTTTGGCAGCCCCAATGCCTACATTGCGCACAAGTTGATCCCCGGCATCGTCGAACGTACGGGCGTGGCCTGTGACTATGTGCCTGTATTGCTTGGGGGTGTTTTTAAACTGACCAACAACAAATCGCCAATGGAACAATTTCAAGGCATCAAAAACAAAAACGAATACGGCCAGTTGGAGATGCAGCGCTTTATCACCAAACACGGCCTGACCGCCTATGCGCGCAACCCGCACTTCCCCGTCAACACGGTGCAAATCATGCGCGGCGCCATTTGGGCCAAGCGCCAGGGCTGTTTCGAACAATACGTGGACGCCGTGTATCGCCATATGTGGGAAGACGGCCTGAAAATGGATGACGCCGAGGTAATCAAGGCTGCCCTGGACAGGGATGGCTTGGATGGCGCGGCCATGGCGGCAGGTATTCAGGAGCAATCCGTGAAGGATGAATTGCTGGCCAACACCACGGCCTCGGCCAAGCGGGGCACCTTTGGCAGCCCGACCTTCTATGTCGGCGACGAGATTTTCTTTGGCAAGGACCGCCTAGCGGGCGTCGAGGAAGAGATCGAGCGCCAGAAATGAGACTGCAATGACATCAGAAAGACAACTACGCCTGGGCGCCTTCATGCGCCCGGCCTCCATCCACACCGCCGCTTGGCGTTATCCCGGCGGTACGCCGAACGCCAACTTCGACCTTAAGGCCCTAACGGGCTATGCCCAAAAGCTGGAGCAGGGCAAATTCGACGCCTTTTTCATGGCCGATCATCTGGCCGTGCTGAACATGCCCATGGAGGCGTTGAAACGCAGCGCGACTTCAACTTCATTCGATCCCCTGACCCTGTTGCCCGCGCTGGCCATGGTGACGGAACACCTGGGCCTGATCGCGACGGCTTCAACCACGTTCGAGCCGGCCTATACCATTGCCCGGCGCTTTGCCTCCCTGGATCATATCAGCGGCGGCCGGGCCGCCTGGAACCTGGTCACGACCTCCAATCCGGATGCGGCGCTGAATTTCGGCATGCAGGATCATATGGAGCATGGCGAGCGTTACCGCCGGGCCCGGGAATTCGTCGATGTGGTCACCGGGCTGTGGGACAGCTGGGCCGATGACGCCTTCATCCGCGATGTGGACAGCGGCGTATTTTTTGATCCCGACAAACTGCATGTACTGGACCACAATGGCGAATTTCTATCCGTGCGCGGGCCGCTGAACATTGCCCGGCCGCCCCAGGGCTGGCCGGTGATCGTGCAGGCCGGCGCCTCGGACGCGGGCCGGCAGCTGGCGGCGGAAACGGCGGAGGTTATTTTTGCCGCCCAGCCCAATCTGGCGGACGGCCAGGCGTTCTATGCCGACGTCAAGGGCCGCATGGACCAGCTGGGCCGGGCGCGGGCGCATCTAAAAATCCTGCCCGGCGCCTTTGTCGTGGTCGGCGAGACGGCGGCCGAGGCCAAGGAAAAACGCGCCTTGCTCGATAGCCTGGTGCATTACGACAGCGCCATTGCCTCCCTGTCCATCGCCCTGGGCCATGATGCCTCCGGCTTTGATCCGGACGGACCTTTGCCTGCGATCCCGGAGAGCAATGCCTCGAAAAGCGGCCGCGAACGGGTGTTGGCCCTGGCCGAACGGGAAAACCTGACCGTACGGCAACTGGCCGGACGCCTGGGCGGCTATTCCGGCCTGGCCATGGTCGGCACGCCATCGATGATCGCCGATCAAATGCAGGAATGGCTGCTAACCGACGCCTGCGACGGCTTCAACGTCATGTTCCCCTACCTGCCCGCCGGCCTGGACGATTTCGTCGACCAAGTGGTACCGGAACTACAACGCCGCGGCCTGTTTCGCCGTAAATACGAGGGAATGACATTGAGGGAAAACCTCGGTCTGCCCCGGCCGGAGAACCAGTTTTTTCCAGTGACCGATTGAGCGCGGCCAAATCAATTTACTTTGACCCCGTTGATCGGAAAGATTGACTTGGATCTGATCGGGCAAAGAAAAACCTGGACGACCGGGTCTGAGCTGGTGCGATGGATTGGATGGTTGGCCGGCCCGCCGGGTCTCCACCGCGGCCTCAAATATATGTCTGAGTGGCGGTAGGTGCAAGTGACCAACCGAATGCGACGCGTGATTGCGGCGCCATTCTCTGATAGATTCTGGAGATGGCAAAGGGTGTGCAAAATGAAATGGATATTGTGAGCCTCGCGGAACAGGCCGCTAGTGAGGCGCAAGAGACTTTGCTTCATATGGAGAGTGCACGCAGCCATTTTGGGAGTGAGGTAATTTTGCGAGCATTCGAGGTAGAGCAAAGTGGCGCGGCCCAGTTATTAGCCGCCTTTAGTAAGGACCCGTCTTTTGGAGATATTCGCAACGGATGGATTCAAGACGCGTTTGGTGGCGGCCATCAGGTGCAGTCCCGCGCGTTTCCTTATCAACTAATTAATTGCGTGATGGACGGCCAATCCGCCAAGAAGCTCGTTGAGGAAGCGCGGGCATTTGCGGCCGCTCCGGCGTGCGCAACCGAAATTTACACACCTTTGGCCGGAGCCACACTGGACAAAGCCGTCAGTCTAAGAGGTGACGTTGACCTCCTGCCTTGGGGAGACGTTCCAGATGGATATCAGAAGGCAGTATTTGATGAAGTTCCGCATAGATCCATGCAGCCAAAGGGCGACCTCGCATTGCGATTTCGCACGGCGTCAAACCAGGTATTATTTCCATCATTCAAACAAGCCGAGGCAGCGGGAAGACTTCCTCCAACCGAGAGCAGCAAACAAAACAAACTATTGGTTGACGACATGGTGCGGTGTGTCGCGGCCTTGAATGAAAGCCATGTGGTGGCGCTTGGACATTGGGCGCAATTCGAACAACAGGTCGCAACCCTTTGCTTTGCTCGGTCTTATTCCAAAGGACCAGCTCTGTCCGATGTTTCCGCTCATTTGGCAACTCGGAATCCGAGAGCGTTAGATGGGGAACTTATCACTAGATTTTTTCATGACTTCGGAGAATTTTCTCCTGCGGAAATAAACGTAATGCGAATTGGCTTGGACCGACTTAACCTGGCGCTGGGTAGGGAAGAAATTGTGGACCGGGCGATCGATCTTGGAATTTCGTTGGAAGTAATGCTGCTTCACGGCATTAGAGAACGTACGGAAATGACATACCGGGCATCAATCCGAGGCGCAACATTCCTGGGCGGCAGCCAACAGGATCGAATGAAAACCTTCAAGCTTCTTAGAGTTGCCTATGATTTGAGATCCAAAGCCGTGCATACCGGTGAACTCAAAATGGGTAAGAAGTATAATGGGCCGCCCCCTAAGGATTTGTTGGAAGACGCAGCCAACTTATGCGCAAGCGTTGCACGAACCTTGATCAAACGGGGGTCGTTTCCTGACTGGGAAACTGAATACGTTGTTGGTGTAGACACAAGGGAATCAAAGGGGACGCTACCCTTTTAACACTTGGGCGGAATGACGCGGAGACCCCCGGGAGCCCCGGGTGAGCCAGGGCTGCAAGCATTTGATTTGGTTGCCCTGGATTGCCGGGTCAAGCCCGGCAATGACGAAGTGGGAAAGGCTTTGGCTGAATTCCGCTAAAATGTCATGCCCGGACTTGATCCGGGCATCCAGGGCCAACAGGCGGCGATCCGACAATAAGCCGGGCTAATATGCCCGGCCACCCTGTCACGGCGCGCCCATAGATTAATACCAGGCGGCAAGGGGCCGTTCCCGATAAGCAAAGTTATCGGGAACAGCCCCAACAACTGGCTGCAAATTTCGCCCCTGGGACCGCTGGCGCGATCCCGCGCGATCTAACGTCGCCTTATTCGAAACCGACGTAGCTGATGATCTCGTCGTTTGGCGTGCGCCGGGATTTTACCTTGTTGGCGGAGAAATCTTCGTCCGGGTAGCCCATGGCGACGCAGGTCATGATGGTTTGCCAGTCGGGGATCTTGGCGTGCTCGCGCACCACGTCCGACTGCATGATGCCCTGGCCGTTGATCACCGTGCCCAGGCCGCGGGTCCAGGCGGCCAGGGTCAGGCCGTAGACGATGGCGCCCAGGTCAAAATGGCTGATGGTGGCCGGCTCCAGGCTGCTGTCATAGGCCAGAACGATGGAGACCGGCGCGTCGAACTGGCGAAAGCCGCGCAGCACCCAATCCTGGCGCCGTTCCTTGTCGTCGCGCTCGATACCCATGGCCTCGAACAGCTGAATGGCGATTTCGATCTGGCGCTGACGGTGGATGCCCTTGTAGGCATCATGCACCGGGATCTCGCGGTTGACCTTGGCGCCGCCCAGCATGCGTTCGGTATTGCCCTCGCGGATGCGGTCCAACGGCGCGCCGGTAACCACGTGCAGGAACCAGGGCTGGGTATTCATCGAGGACGGCGCGCCCTTGGCGATCTCGACAATTTCCTCGATGACTTCTTTTGGCACCGGGTCGGGCTTATAGCCACGGATGCTTCTGCGTTCTTTAACCAGCGTCTCGAAATCCATTGCCGTTTCCTCACTACAATTTTTACGCAACATTTATGGGCAATCTAACAATAGCCCCCCGCCGCGCAAGGAGAAACGTACGGCTCCGGCGCAGTCTGCATGCCCAGCCCCTAAGCCTGTCCCTAAGCCCGGCCCTATAGCTTCCAATACACCATGCCGGAAAAAAGTATCAGGACCAGCAGAGCCAGGGCGAGCTGCCGCCCGGTCAAGAGCCTGCCGCCGCCGCCCGCCGCGGCAACGGCGGGGGGATCAAGCAGCACCCGGTAGCTGGACACCGGGCCGGGCCCATTGGCCACGTTTTGCGGCCCCATATCCTCGAACGCCACATGATCGAGGCGGCGGCGCACCTGGTTGAGGACATTGCCCGCGATCAGGATGCCGCCCGGTTCCACCAGGGCGCCGAGGCCGGCTGCCACGTCGACACCGTCGCCGTGGACAGCATCACCGTCGACGACGATATCGCCCAGATTTATGCCAAGGCGAAAGCGCAGGCGCTGGCCCTGGGGCCAGTCGCTTTGGTGGATCGGCAGGGTCCGCTGGACATCAAGCGCGAAATTCACCGCCGCCACGGCGGAGGTGAAGGCCAGCACGAGACGATCGTCCCCGGCTTTGAGCAGGCGGCCGTTGTACTGCTTCAGGTACGGCCTGAAGATGTCCTGCAACAGTTCGCCGCTACGTTCGTGGGCGCCGACCGTGTGGGCGATCACAATGGCGGCGAGTTGACGGTTTGCTGAGGACATGGCGGGATTGTAGTCGTCCCGCCGGCCTTGGCGCAACGTTGATGGGACACGCTATCGTGACCGGCGCCATGTTGTCGCCTGGGCAATAGCCGTGATATCGAGCCTCGATAAGTTGACCCGCAGGGACATGGAGTGGTTCGCTCGTGGAATTGTTTTTTGCTTTTATCGCCGGGTTGTTGACCCTTTTGAACCCGTGCGTCTTGCCGGTGCTGCCCATTGTCCTGGCGGCCTCGTTACAGGCCGACCGCCGGGGCCCGTTGGCACTGGCGGCGGGGTTGAGCCTGTCTTTCGTCCTGGTCGGGCTGTTCGTCATCGTGCTGGGATCGTCCATCGGCCTTGACCAGCGATTGATGACCAAAATCGGCGCCTGGATGATGATCGGCTTTGGCCTGGTGTTGTTGATCCCGCGCCTGAACGAGCGCTTTGCCACCGCCACCGCCGGGTTCGCCGCCACCGCTGATGCCCGCCTGCACGCCATGGGGAGCAGCGGCGATAGCACCGGCACCGATACTGGGCTGCGCTGACAGTTCCTGGGCGGCGCCATGCTGGGGGCGGTCTGGTCGCCCTGTATCGGCCCCACCCTGGGCGGGGCCATATCCCTGGCCTCGCAAGGCCAGGACGTAATCTGGTCCGGCGCCATCATGACCGCCTTCGCGTTGGGAGTTTCCACCATCGTGCTGGCCCTGGCGTTCGGCACCCGGGAAGTGGTGGTGAAACGGCAACGGGCGCTCAGATTGCTGGCCGGCAAGGCCAAGCCGATCCTGGGCATCACGTTCTTGTTAGTGGGCATGGGCATTCTGTTTGGGGTAGATCACTGGCTGGAAAACCAGCTGCTTGATATCCTGCCGGCATGGCTGCAGGATCTCTCCGTTTCGGTTTGAGCCCCTGGGTTTGCAGCTGGATTGGCGCTGGTATGATGTTGGTAACAAGGAATTTTGATGATGCTACGTAGACTTTTTCTGCAGGCCGCCATCGTCACGGCCCTGTTGGCGCCATTGGCGGCGCCATCGGCGGCACAGGCGGACAGCGACACCGCCCCCTACAGTCCCGAGACCGTGAAATCCGCCCTGGCCGATGGCCGCGCGGTGCTGTTGGAATTCGCGGCCCCTTGGTGAGGCACCTGCCGCAGCCAGATCCGTGCGATCAAGGCATTACGAAGCGCCAACAAAACCTATGATGAGAAGATTACCTTCATCTATGTGGACTGGGACACCTACCGGGATGCGCCCATCGCCAAGCAATACAAGGTGCCCTATCAGTCCACCCTGGTCATGATAAGGGAGAGCGGGGAAGTGGGCCGTCTGGTGGCGCAAACCAGCAAGCCGAAGATCAAAGCTCTGCTCGACAAGGGGATCTAAGGCGGCGGTGAAATTACCAAATGGTTAACGAGTCACTTGGCATAAGCCAATTGTTTGCCCATACTCCTCCTTGAATTTAGAAAACCAATAAGGGAGGACTGTAATGCAGCGTAAACTCTTTACAATTGCGTCCGCGGTTTCGATGGTTGGGCTGATGCTCAGCGCCGAGGCGGCCATGGCGCAAAAAAACGGTGGCGTCTTAAAAGCCTACCACCGTGGCACCCCACCCAGTGGCTCGATCCATGAAGAAGCCACGAACTCAACCGTCGCGCCTTATATGGGCGTGTTCAACAATCTGATCATGTATGATCAAGCCAAGGCAGTCGAAAGCCTGGACACCATCGTCCCCGATCTGGCCACCAAGTGGTCCTGGAACGGCGACAAGACCAAGCTGACCTTTAACCTGCGCAAGGGCGTGACGTTCCACGACGGCAAACCCTTCACGGCTAAGGACGTGGTCTGCACCTGGAACCTAGTAAAGGGCGTAGGCAAGGCCAAGCTGCGCAAGAACCCGCGCAAATCCTGGTACAAGAACCTGGACAAGGTCACCGCCGATAACGATTACCAGGCGACCTTCCATCTGAAACGCAAGCAGCCCGCGTTCGTGGCATTGCTGGCGGGCGGCTATTCGCCGGTCTATCCCTGCCACGTATCGCCCAAGAAGATGCGCACCCATCCCATCGGCACCGGGCCGTTCAAATTCGTCAGCCTGAAACAGAACGAGCATGTGAAATTCGTCAAGAACCAGAACTACTGGAAAAAGGGCCTGCCCCATCTTGACGGCATCAATTGGACCATTATCAAAAGCCGTTCGACACGGGTTCTGGCCTTTGTCGCGGGCAAATTCGACTTCACCTTTAATGTGGATGTGACCATTCCGCTGCTGAAGGACGTGAAGGCGCAGGCGCCACATGCGATTTGTGAATTGGTGACCACGAACGTTTCCTTCAATCTCATCGTCAACCAGTTCAAGCCGCCATTTGACAACGCCAAGATCCGCAAGGCGATGGTCATGACGATGGACCGTAAGGCCTTCATCGACATTCTGAGCGAAGGTCAGAACGTCCAGGGCGGGGCGATGATGCCGCCGCCGTCGGGTGTCTGGGGCATGCCTCCGGAGTTCCTGAAGACCGTGGCTGGTTATAGTTCGGACGTAGCCGGCAACCGGGCCAAGGCGCGGAAGATCATGGAAAGTCTCGGCTATGGCCCGGACAACAAGCTGAAGGTCAAGGTCTCGACCCGCAACATCGCGGTCTATCGTGACCCGGCGGTGATCCTGATTGATCACATGAAGGAGATCTACATCGACGCCACCCTGGATACGGTGGAAACCAGTAACTGGCATGCCAAGGTGGCCCGCAAGGACTACATGGTCGGCCTGAACCTGACTGGTATCGGCGTGGATGATCCGGACGCCAACTTCTATGAGAACTACTCCTGCGGTTCGCAGCGCAACTACACGGGCTACTGCAAGCCGGAAATGGAGGCTTTGTTCGAGAAGCAATCCATGATGGAAGACCAGGCAGCGCGTAAGAAGCTGGTTTGGGAGATCGACAAGAAGCTGCAGGAAGATGCGGCCCGGCCGATGATCATGCACGGCAAGGCAGCGCAGTGCTGGCAGCCGTATGTCAAAGGCTTCGTAACTCATGTGAACAGTATTTATAACAACTGGCGCATGGAAGACGTCTGGCTGGACAAGTAAGTCCCAGCCTTTTTGGCCAAGAGCCGGGGCGGCGCCACGGATAAGTTTGTGGCGGCGCCCCGGTTGGCCAAGTATTCCGACAATTTTTTTAAGGCATTTTTTTGGCGCGGCAAGACCAAGGACGGGCGGAATAAACGTTGGGCTCATACTTAGTGAAACGCTTCTTGTTGATGGTCCTGACATTGATCGGGATTTCCATCATCATCTTCGTGCTGCTGCGGCTGATGCCGGGCAATATCGCCGATATCATGTTCGATTCCGCCGGCTTCGTTGACCCGGCGGAAAAGGCGCAGATCGAAAAAGAACTCGGCCTGGATCTGCCAATTCCGGTGCAATATTACCATTGGATCAAGGGCCTGTTGGTCTGGGACCTGGGGTTTTCCTTCGTCTCTGAAATGCCGGCGGTCGATGAACTGGGTCCCCGCATTCCCATTACCGCGAAGCTGGCGGCCCTGGCCCTGGGTTTCTCCGTCCTGTTCGGGCTGCCCCTGGGCGTGATCTGCGCCGTGAAGCAGGACACGGGGCTTGATTACACTCTGCGGGTTATCTCGTTGAGCGGCCTGTCCCTGCCGTCATTCTGGCTGGCGCTGCTGATATTAATGTTCTGCGTGACGTACTTTGGCGATATCCCGATCTATATGGACCCGCCGGAAAACCTGTGGGATGAACTGCTGCTGTATTCCATACCGGCGGCGGCGGTGGGCTTCAGATCCTCCGCCCTGATCATGCGGCTGACGCGGTCATCCATGCTGGAGGTCATGCGCCAGGACTATATCCGCACGGCGCGGTCCAAGGGCGCCTCGGAAAATTCCATCAACTATCATCACGCCTTGAAGAACGCGGTGCTGCCAGTAACGACGATCATCGGTATCGAGGCGGCATTCCTGATCGGCGGCCTGATTATTACCGAGACCGTTTTCAATATTCCAGGCGTGGCGCATTTCCTGGTCGAGGCGATTTTGATGCGGGATTACCCGATCGTGCAGAACCTGGTCATGCTAATCGCCTTGGTTACGGTGTTGATCAATTTTGCGGTCGATCTGTTGTACGCGGTTTTAGACCCGAGGATCAAATATGCCGACTAGAAAATTCCTGAATTTGATGGCTTTGGCGGGGAACAGAGAGAATGGCTGATATCGACCATCAAGCTGAACTGGTCAAAGCCGGCGCGCATGTCTCGAGCCGCTGGGACAAGACGCTTTTCTATGCCCGCCGCTATCCCCTGGGCGCCATCGGTGCGGTGATCATGGTGATTTTTATATTCTCGGCAATCTTCGCCGACGTTCTTGCGCCGCACGACCCGCTACAGACCAGGGCCAGGGCCTCGCTATCGGCGCCGAATGCCGAGTTTGTCATGGGCGCCGACATGATGGGGCGGGATATGTACAGCCGGATCATCCATGGCGCCCGGATCTCGCTGACGGTGGGGGTCGCGTCCATCATGCTGGGCGGCTTTATTGGCGTATTCATCGGCTTGATGTCGGGGTACCTCATGGGCTGGTTCGACCTGCTCATGCAGCGCCTGATCGATATCATGCAGGCACTGCCATTGTTGGTGCTGGCCCTGGTGATGGCGGCCTCGTTGGGGCCATCGTTGGAGAATACGATTATCGCCATTTCCATTCCGCTGGTACCAAATGTGGCCCGGGTGGTGCGTTCCTCCACCCTGTCGTTACGCGAGATGCCGTTTGTCGAGGCGGCCCGCGCCGCGGGGATGAGCGAAATGCGCGTCGCGCTGCGCCATGTGCTACCAAATATCCTGGCACCCTTGATCGTCTTGTTCACGGCCCAGCTTGGCGCTGCCATTCTTGTCGAGGCTTCGCTGTCCTTCCTCGGACTTGGCGTGCCGGAGCCGCATCCGTCCTGGGGCCGCATGCTGTCGGAATCAGCCGCCGAGTATGTTCGTGTCGCGCCCTGGCTGGTGATCTTTCCTGGCTTGGCAATTTCGATGGCCGTGTTTGGCGCCAATCTGTTTGGTGATGCCCTGCGCGATATTCTCGACCCAAGACAGCGTAGTTAGGCAGTAGCAGCATGACAGATCTAGCAAACAATGATCTTGATCCTTCGGCGCGGGTTGCGCCCCAAGACGATCAAATCGCCTTGGAAGTGGAAGGGCTGCAGACGTACTTTTTCACCAGACAAGGCACGGTCAAGGCGGTGGACGGCGTCTCGTTCAATCTGCGCAAGGGCGAGACCCTGGGCATTGTCGGTGAATCCGGCTGCGGTAAAAGCATCACCGCCCTTTCCGTTATGCGTCTGGTGCCCGAACCTCCCGGCCGGATTATTGGCGGCTCGGTAAAGCTGGATGGCACGGACCTTCTGGCCTTGAGCGAGGAAGAGATGCGGGGTATCCGTGGCAACGATATCTCGATGATTTTTCAGGAGCCGATGACCTCGCTCAACCCGGTTCTGACCATCGGTTATCAAATCGCCGAGGCCTTGATCCTGCATCAGGATTATTCCAAGGCCAGGGCCCTGGAACGGGCGGTGGAGATGCTGGATCTGGTCAAGATCCCGGAACCGGCGCAGCGTGCCAAGGAGTATCCACACCAGCTGTCGGGCGGCATGCGGCAGCGGGCAATGATTGCCATGGCCCTGGCCTGCAACCCGAAAGTCCTGATCGCGGACGAGCCGACCACGGCACTGGACGTGACCATTCAGGCGCAGATCCTGGATCTGATCGTGCAGCTGCAAGAGGAACTGGGCACGGCGGTGATCCTGATTACCCATGATCTGGGTGTCATCGCGGAAACCGCGCGGCGGGTGGTGGTGATGTATGCCGGCCGCAAGGTGGAAGAAGCGGATGTGGAGCCTCTGTTCGCCGAACCCATGCACCCCTACACCCATGGCCTGATGGCCTCGGTGCCGCAGCTTGAAATCATGAGCGGCGTGGAACAGGGCAGTGGCGATCATCTGGCTGAACGGTTGGAGGAGATCCCCGGCATCGTGCCGCCGTTGAATGACTTGCCGCCGGGTTGCGTCTTTGCACCGCGCTGCAAATTCGCCGATGACCACTGTCGTGCGGAATACCCGCCCTATGAAGAAAAACGGCCCGGACATTGGGCCGCCTGTTGGCATTCTGACAGATTGTATGGAGGTCAGAATGACTGATTCATCCCAAATATCCACTGATGTATCGACCAGCAATGGCAAGCCGCCCCAGCCGCCCCAGCCGCCATTGTTGGAAGTCAGCGATCTGAAGAAACACTTTCCCCTCGCCAAGGGATTGTTTTCGCGTGATCAATCCAAGGTCTATGCCGTTGACGGTGTCAGCTTTCACATCAACCAGGGCGAAACTCTGGGCTTGGTCGGGGAAAGCGGTTGCGGTAAGTCGACCGTTGGCCGCACGGTTTTGCGTTTGCTGGATCCGACCGACGGCAGCATCAAGCTGAATGGCCGTGATATCACGCATTTGAGCAAGACGGAGATGCGTCCCGTTCGGCGCGAAATGCAGATTATTTTCCAGGATCCTTATTCTTCGCTGAACCCGCGCATGACGGCTGGCGGCATCGTCGAGGAAATGCTGCGCGTCCATGGCATTGGCACCCCGGCCGAGCGTAAAGAGCGCGTGGCGGAATTGTTCGAACGCGTTGGCTTGCGCAAGGCGCAATTGGAAAGCTTCCCGCACGAATTTTCCGGCGGTCAACGCCAGCGCATCGGCATCGCCCGGGCACTGGCCTTGAATCCAAGTGTGATCATCGGTGACGAGCCGGTCTCGGCCTTGGACGTCTCGATCCAGGCCCAGGTGATAAATCTGCTGATGGATCTGCAGGCGGAGTTGAACCTGTCATATCTGTTTATTGCCCATGATCTGGCCGTGGTCGAACATATCAGCCATCGCATCGCGGTGATGTATCTGGGCAAGATCGTCGAATACACCGACAAGAAAACCCTGTTTACCAATCCGCAGCATCCCTATACCGAGGCGTTGCTGTCGGCGGTGCCCGTTCCTGATCCCACGATCAAGCGCAAGAAGACAATTCTACAAGGCGATGTTCCCAGTCCAATCAAGCCGCCGCCGGGCTGTCATTTCCACACCCGCTGCCCCTATGCCGAGGAACGCTGCAAGGTGGAAGTGCCGCAGCTAAAGCAATTCGGCCCCGACCACGTGGTTTCCTGCCACCTCAGATAAGGGCCAGCGCGGCCTCGAAACGCTTCCAGGCGGTTTCCTCGCCCGGCAGCCCAAAGCGCAGCCATGCGCCCTGTTCGGCGAAATCCCGTACGTGGATGCGGGCCGCCGCCAAACCGGCATGAAGCGCCGCGCTGTTATCCGCTTGCAGCAGAACAAATAAATCAGTGCCGCCGATGATACGGCCGTGGCGCGCCAGTACCTGTCGCAGCTTTGCGGCTTGCTGGGCCAAGGCCTGCCGGTGGGCCGCGATCCAGGCTGCATCGCCATAGGCCTGGGCCGCGATCGCCAGGGCCGGGCCGTTCACGGGCCAAGGCCCGATGCGTTCCCGCGCCATGGCGATGAATGCCGCCGGTCCCAGCAGAAATCCCAGACGCAAACCCGCCAGACCGAAAAACTTGCCGAATGAACGTAACACCAGCAGGCCGGGCCGCCCGGCCTCCCGCCCCAGACTGGCATCAGGCAATAGGTCGCAAAAGGCCTCGTCCACGATCAGATAGCCGTCCCGCGCCGCCATTTTCTCCGCCAACGCCGACAGCGCCGTGCGGTCTTGCACTTCGCCCGTCGGATTGTTTGGATTGACCGCGACGAGGTAACGGCATTGCGCCGGCAGCTCGGCAAGGACCGATATCTCTTCGACCCGATGGCCGGCGCGCGCCCAGCGGTGGGCATGCTCGTTATAGGTTGGCGCCAGCACGGCGGCGGCTCCCTCGGGCAACAGCGTGGGCAACAGCTGCAACAGCGCCTGAGAGCCGGGGCCAAGACAAATATCATCCAGGCGGACCAAGCCGAAAGAGCTGGCGGCGGCGGATAGCAACGTTTGTTCTTCCAGCCGGCGGGGCAGGTTGCGCCAGGCCCTCTCCGGTGGCGGGGTAAACGGATAGGCAAATGGCGCGATGCCCGTGGACAGATCAAGCCAATCAACGCCGTCCTTCGATATACCTTGGGGGGGTTCGCCGCCGTGCGGCAAGCCTGTTGGGCCCTGTTTCATGCCCGTGTCATGCCCGCATCATGACTGTAGCAGGGCCAACATCATGGGCGCCCCGGCGTAGGCATAGAAACAGCCAATACCGATAGAGACCATGCCAATACCAAGCCGCAGGATGCGATCAAGGCCGGTCAGCAGCCGGCCCGACAACAACAAGGGCAAGGCAATGACCGAGGACAGCACCAACATGCCCAAAATAGAGCCGGCGCCGAACAGAAAGATAAACCCCATGCCCTCCAGAAATTGTCCCGGCGCGGCAAGGGCGATAAGCGCGGCGGAGCCGGCAAGCCCATGCATCACGCCCACGGCCAAACTGCGCCGGACGCTGTTGCCGTCATGTTGGTGATCATGCCTGTTTTTGTCGTGTATTTGTTGCTCGCCGGCATGGCTATGGGCGTGAAAATGCAGCTTGCCGTCGCTGTGGCGGTGCAGATGAAAATGCAGCCGCTCCCGTACCAGGCGCCAAATCACCATTGTACCCAGGGCGATCAACATGCAGGCAACGGCAAACTCAAGACCCGCGCTCAGCTCCGCCGGAATATTGCCCCGCGCCAGCATCACGGCAGCCGCGAAAGCGCCGAGTGCCAAGGCATGGCCCAAGCCCCAGAACAGGCCATGACGCATGATCCAGCGCAGGCGGCCCTTGCCGGCGGCCAGCGCCGCAACGGCGGCGATGTGATCGGCCTCCATGGCGTGTTGCAACCCCAACAGGAAACCCATGGCAAGAATTGTAGTCATCGGAAAATCCAAAAAAATACGCGCACCTGAACAATATCTAGCTTTACGCTGGCGCACCAAGTTTTGCCAGCGGCAATTCCTTTAGCCGATTGCCGCCAAGATACCATGCGTGCTAGATTGCGCTCGCCGTGGCGCGGAAGCCGGTGTTCCATCCTTGTCCCGAAAGGCTGCAAGGTCTCTAAAATCCGGCGCTGCCCCCGCAACTGTGAATGGCGAGGAAACGGGAAACTGTCACTGGCGGCGTGTCCGCCGGGAAGGCCCCGCGACCGATGACCCAAAGCCAGGAGACGCGCGCGGCTCGTTGTAACCTATGTAACCGATCCTCGGAGGGAGGGCGCTACACCATGAATTCCTCCCCATATTCACAAGCGCGGCAGCATTGTCACTGCCGTCGTCAGCTAAGGCCATGCCGTCCATGAGCAATTTGCAACGTATTCCCGCCACCGTGATCACCGGCTTTCTGGGCGCCGGCAAGACCTCGATGATCCGGCATCTGCTACAGACCGCCAATGGCAAGCGCCTGGCTCTGATCATCAACGAATTCGGCGATATAGGGGTCGACGGCAATATCCTAAAGGCCTGCGGTGCCGAAAACTGCGCCGAAGAAGATATTGTCGAACTGGCCAACGGCTGCATCTGCTGCACCGTGGCGGATGATTTCGTGCCCACCATGGAGGCCTTGCTGGACCGGCCCGACGGCATCGATCACATCATTATCGAAACCTCGGGCCTGGCTTTGCCGAAACCATTGCTGAAAGCCTTCAACTGGCCGGCGATCCGCACCCGCATCACCGTCGATGGCGTGGTTGCCGTGGTCGATGGGCCGGCTTTCGCGGCCGGTCTGTTCGCCGATGATCCCGACGCCGTGGCGGCGCAACGGCAGGCGGACGAGGCGTTGGACCACGACAGTCCGCTGGCGGAGTTGTTCACCGATCAACTAGCCTGCGCCGACATGGTCGTGATGAACAAATCCGACCTGCTGGCGGTGGACGAAGGCGCCCGCGTGGCCGAGGAACTGCAAGCCGCCTTGCGTCCATCCGTCCGTGTGGTGACGGCGCAACACGGCGCCATTGCCGCCGATACGCTGTTGGGCCTGGACGCCGCGGCGGAAGACGACCTGGACAACCGCCCTTCGCACCATGATGACGAGGACGACCACGAACACGACGATTTCGACAGTTTCGTGGTGACATTCGATGCCGTGGCCGAGGCGGAGGCGCTGGTCGCCAAGCTACGCCAAGCCGCCGCCGCCCACGATGTCTTGCGTATGAAGGGTTTTATCGCCGTTGCAGGCAAGGATATGCGCCTGTTGGTACAAGGCGTTGGCGACCGTTATCAGCACTATTACGACCGCGATTGGCGCCAGGGCGAGGCGCGCGCCTCCCAGCTCGTGGTGATCGGCCTGCACGGTCTGGACGAGGCAGCCATCCGCGCCATGATCGTGGACTGAACCAGCGATGCATTTGCTCGCAGCTAAACCGGGTGGAATCTCCGATGGCGCGGAGGCGGTCGATCTGGGCCAAAGCCCCGGTGACATCGTCATCCTGTCGGCGGCGGATACTGATTTACAGATGCTGGCGGCGGCGCGGCGGGATTCGAACGCACCCAGTCTGCCAAGTCTGCGCCTAGCCAACCTGATGAACCTGAGCCACAACATGTCCGTCGATCTTTATGTCGGCGATATTGTCGGCGCGGCCAAGCTAGTGATCGTCCGCCTGCTGGGTGGCGTGAATTACTGGCCCTATGGCGTGGAACAGGTGGTGGAATGCTGCCGGCGGGACAACATCGCCCTGGCGATTATTCCTGGCGACGATCAGCCCGATGCGGAACTGCATGGCCTCTCGACCCTGCCGGCGGAGAGCTGTCACCGCCTGTGGCAGTATTTTGTCCATGGCGGTCCGGACAACGGCGGCAATCTGCTGGCCTATGCCGCCGATCTGTTGGGTCAACCGACGGAATGGCGGCAACCGGCGCCCTTGTTACGGGCGGGCCTGTACTGGCCTGGCACGGGCAATCTTTCCTTGGATGATCTACGCCAGCATTGGCAACCCGGCGCGCCGGTGGCCGCGGTAACGTTCTATCGGGCGCTATACCAGGCCGGCAACCTGGACCCCGTGGATGGCGTCATCCAAAGCTTGCGCGAAAGGGGCCTGAACCCCCTGCCGGTCTTCGTCGCCTCCCTGAAAGAAGCCGTATCGGCGGAAACCGTAAACTCTATTTTTGCCGAGGAACCACCCGGCGTGATCCTCAACGCCACGGGTTTCGCCGTCTCCAAACCCAACGGCGCACGGTCGGATTCGCCCCTGGAGCGGCCCGGTGTGCCAGTCATCCAGATGATTTTCGCGGGCGGCAACGAGGATGATTGGCGGAATAACCTCAATGGCTTGAGCGCCCGCGACATCGCCATGAACGTGGCCCTGCCGGAGGTTGATGGCCGCATCATCTCCCGCGCCGTCTCTTTCAAGGCGGAGGCGCGCTTTGATGAAACCACGCAGCTGCCGGTGATCGCCTACCAGGGCGTGCCCGACCGTATTGATTTCGTCTGCCAACTGGCCGCCAACTGGCTGGCGCTGGCGGCCACGCCGCCGGCGGAGCGGCGTCTAGGCCTGATCTTCGCCAATTACCCCAACAAGGACGGCCGCATGGGCAACGGCGTCGGGTTGGATTCCCCCGCCTCGGCCCTGAACCTGCTGGAGGCCCTGGCGGATCAGGGCTATGGCGTGGGCGAGCTGCCGGGCAAGGGCGATGATCTGATCCGCAAGCTGGCCGCCGGGCCAACCAACAACCTGAAGGACCGCGCCAGCCGTTCGGGAGGCATTACCTTTGCCCTGGCCGATTATCAAAGCTTCTTCGACGCTCTGCCCGAGGCGGTGCGGGCGCAAGTTATCACGCGCTGGGGAGCGCCCGAAGAAGACCCCTTCGTAGTTGGCGATGATTTCGTCCTGCCGGCCTTCACCCAAGGCAATGTGGTGATCGGGCTGCAACCGGCCAGGGGTTACAACATCGATCCCAAGTCGAGCTATCACGATCCCGATCTGGTACCACCCCATGGTTATCTGGCCTTCTATGGTTGGCTGCGGCAGGGTTTTCAGGCCCAAGCCATCATTCACATGGGCAAGCATGGTAATCTGGAATGGCTGCCGGGCAAGTCACTGGCACTTTCCGACAGCTGCTTCCCGGAGGCTGTATTCGGGCCTTTGCCGCATCTCTATCCCTTCATTGTCAACGATCCAGGCGAGGGCACCCAGGCCAAACGGCGGGCCCAGGCGGTGATCGTGGACCATTTGACCCCACCGCTGACGCGGGCGGAAAGCTACGGCCCCCTGGCGGAATTGGAACTTTTGGTCGATGAATTCTACGAGGCCGCCGGGCTGGATCCGCGCCGCCTGAACCTGTTGCGCGGACAGATCCTGGCGCTGACCCGCGATATTGGCCTGGACAAGGATGCCGGCATCGCCGAAGCGGATGACGAGGCGGCCGCCCTGGCCAAGTTGGATAATTACCTCTGTGATTTGAAGGAAATGCAGATCCGCGACGGCCTGCATATTCTGGGCCAACCATTGGAAGGCCGCCTACGCCGGGATCTGTTGGTGGCCCTGACCCGGCTACCCCGGCAAGGCGGCGAGCCCCGTGATGCATCATTGATCAGAGCGCTGGCCGATGATCTGAAGCTTGCCTTCGATCCCCTGGATAGCACCTTGGGCGATGTCTGGAACGGCGCAAAACCGGCCGTGCTGGAGGGCGGGGCGGCGTGGCGCAGTCATGGCGACACCGTGGAACGTTTGGAGGAACTGGCCGCGGACCTGGTTGACGGTACGACTTTGGCGCAGCCGGAATGGACCGCGACCCGCGCCGTGCTCGACGCGATCAGGGACGACGTCGGGCCCACCGTGGATGCCTGTGGCGCGGCCGAAATATCCGCCTTGATACAAGGCCTGGACGGCAGGTTCGTCGAACCGGGACCGTCCGGCGCACCAACGCGGGGACGCTTGGACGTGTTGCCCACGGGGCGGAATTTCTATTCCGTGGACAGCCGCACTGTGCCCACCCCCGCCGCCTGGCAGCTGGGCTGGAAATCCGCCAACCTGTTGCTGGACGAATATCGCCAGAGCCACGGCGAATGGCCGAAACACCTGGCGATCAGCGCCTGGGGCACCGCCAACATGCGCACGGGCGGCGATGACATCGCCCAGGCATTGGCCCTGATGGGGGTACAGCCAAAATGGGAACCGGCCTCCCGCCGGGTCATCGGCTTTGACATCCTGCCGATCCATATGCTGGACCGGCCCCGGGTGGACGTGACCCTGCGTATATCGGGCTTTTTCCGCGATGCCTTTCCCACCCAGATCGACCTGTTCGACAGTGCGGCCCGGGACGTCGCCGCCCTGGATGAGAGCGAGCGCGACAATCCATTGGCGGCCCGCGCCCGCACGGACGCCGTACGCCTGCGCCAGGCCGGCCATGACCCAGAAGATGCGGAACATCTGGCCGCCGCCCGCGTTTTTGGCTCTAAACCGGGGGCCTATGGCGCCGGATTGCAGGCCTTGATGGATGAGCGGGGCTGGCAAGATGACGGCGATCTGGCCCGCGCCTACCTGGCCTGGGGCGGTTATGCCTATGGCGGCAAGAAATCCGGCCGGCCCGCGCATGGCCAATTCCAGTCCTTGCTGTCCTCCACCCAAGGCGTGGTGCAGAACCAGGACAACCGTGAGCATGACCTGCTGGATTCGGATGACTATTACCAGTTCGAAGGCGGCCTGACCGCTGCCGTGCGGCATTACTCAGGCGCCCAGCCGGCGATCTATCACAACGATCACAGCCGGCCCTTCGCGCCGAAAATCCGCAGCCTGGAAGATGAAATCGGCCGCGTGGTCAGATCCAGGGTGGTCAATCCGAAATGGATTTCCGGCGTCATGCGCCATGGTTACAAAGGCGCCTTCGAGATGGCGGCAACGGTGGATTACCTGTTTGCCTTCGCGGCCACGGCGCGGGTGGTTTCCGACCATCATTTCGATGCGGTCTACGAGGCCTATTTGAATAACGACGAGGTGCTGGAGTTTCTGCGCCAAAACAATCCTGCCGCTTTAAAGGAAATGGCGGAGCGGCTGGCGGAAGCGCTGGAACGCGGCCTGTGGCAGACCCGGTCCAATTCGACGCCGGATGCCCTGCGCGATCTGATCGCGGCCAATCAATCGGTGACTATGGGAGAGCAACAATGAGTGATGACCAATACGCCCGCGCCAACGAAAAGGCCGCCAACAAAAAGCGCGCCCGGGAAAAAATGCTGGCGTCGAAGACCATCGAAAAGGGCCTGTTGATCGTCCACACGGGCAAGGGTAAGGGCAAGTCCACCGCCGCCTTCGGTCTAGTGGTGCGCGCCATGGGCAACGGCATGCGGGTCGGCGTGATCCAGTTCGTCAAGGGCAAGTGGGAGACCGGGGAGCGTGATATTCTGGAGCATTTCCCCGAGCAGATCGAGATCCACGCCATGGGCGAAGGCTTCAGCTGGGAAACCCAGGACAAGGCCCGCGACATTGCCGCCGCGCGCAAGGCTTGGGAGAAATCCAAGCAGATGATCGAGGCCTCGCGCGGGCCGAACCCGGAATTCGATATGATCCTGCTGGACGAGCTGAACATCGTTCTGCGCTATGACAACCTGCCCCTGGAGGAAATTATCGAGACCCTGGCCAACAAGCCCGAGGACCTGCACGTCATTGTCACGGGCCGAAATGCCAAGGATGAATTGATCGAGATCGCCGACCTGGTCACCGAAATGACCCAGATAAAACATCCCTTCCGCTCCGGCGTAAAGGCCCAAAAAGGCATCGAGTTCTAGGCACCGCCATGACCAAGGCTCTCATGTTTCAAGGCACCGGATCCGACGTGGGCAAATCGCTCATGGTCGCGGGTTTGGCGCGGGCCTATGCCAACCGGGGCCTGGCGGTGCGGCCGTTCAAGCCGCAGAACATGTCCAACAACGCGGCCATTGCGGGCGACGGCGGCGAGATCGGGCGGGCCCAGCATTTGCAGGCCCTGGCTGCCCGCGTTGCGCCCAGCGTGCATATGAACCCCGTACTGTTGAAGCCGCAGAGCGATATTGGCGCCCAAATTATCGTGCGCGGCCAGGTGCGCGGTACTGCCAATGCGCGGGAGTATCAGCACCAAAAGGCCGGTTTGCTGGACGAGGTGCTGGAGAGTTACCAGATCAACGCAGCCAGGGCCGATCTGGTCCTGGTCGAAGGGGCAGGCAGTCCGGCGGAAATCAATCTGCCGGGCCGAGATATCGCCAATATGGGTTTCGCCGCCGCCGCCCAGGTGCCGGTGATCTTGGTCGCGGATATTGACCGGGGCGGGGTCATTGCCAGCCTTGTCGGCACCCATGCGGTGATCGACGCTGATGCCCGCGCCCGCATCAAGGGCTATATCATCAACAAATTCCGTGGTGATGTTTCACTGTTCCATACGGGGCTGGAGGAAATCACGTCACGCACGGGCTGGGCCTCTTTAGGTATCGCGCCGTATTTTTCGGACGCGGTGCATCTGCCGGCGGAAGACGCTGTGGCCCTGGACAAACCAGCCATATCCCCAAACACACCTGGTGGCGGCGCCATTCTGATCGCGGTGCCGAAACTGTCGCGCATCGCCAATTTCGATGATCTGGATCCTTTGAACGCGGAACCGGATGTGGAGGTGCGGACTGTCGCGCCTGGCGAGGTTATCCCGGTCGATGCGGACCTGATCCTACTGCCCGGCAGCAAGGCGACCATCGCCGATCTGGCCTTTCTGCGGCGTCAGGGCTGGGATGTCGATATTCTGTCCCATCACCGGCGCGGCGGCCGCATCCTGGGCATCTGCGGCGGCTACCAGATGCTGGGCAGGACCGTCGCCGACCCCGACGGCATCGAAGGCAGCGTGCGGGAGGCGGAGGGTCTGGGCCTGCTGGATATTGAAACCGTGCTCTCGCCAGAGAAAAGCCTGGGCGAGCGGGCCGGCAAACATGTGGAGAGCGGCAAGGCTTTGCACGGCTATGAAATTCATCTGGGCCTTAGCGAAGGCCCGGACCGGGCCCGGCCTTTTCTGGAAATTGCTGGCGCGGCGGATGGTGCGCGCAGTGCCGATGGCCGGGTTGAAGGCTGTTATTTGCATGGCCTGATGCAGTCCGATGGCTTTCGCCATGCCTATCTGTCATCGCTGCGCGCGCGGCGGCAGAGCGGCGTCAATCACGATGCCTTGATCGACAGAACGCTGGATGATCTGGCCGTGCATCTGGAAGCCAACCTGGACCTCGACCATATGCTGGAGATCGCCCATGCGGCCTGAGCTACAGCCAAGCAACGAGCAACAGGGCGAGCATGATCAATATGATCATGCCGCAGGTCCAACGGTACAGGCTGCAACCGCGCCCGATATCACCTGGCCCTGCCTGTCCGCCGCCATCACCCAGCCAGGGGCCATCGGTGACTTCGCCCTGATAGCTGCGCGGCCCGGCCAGCGCCAGGCCCAGGGCGCCGGCCATGGCGGCCTCGGGCCAGCCGGCGTTGGGCGAGGCGTGCTTGCCGTTGTCGCGCCACATGACGCACCAGGCCCGGCCGGCGTCCAGGCCCGGCGACAGCAACGCGGCAAGGCAGAGCAACAGACCGGTGATCCGGGCGCCCGGCCAATTCACCACATCGTCCAGGCGCGCCGCGGCCCGGCCAAAATACAGATAGCGCGGGTTCCGGTGACCGATCATGCTGTCCAGAGTATTGACCGCCTTATAGGCCAGCAGACCCGGCAGGCCGGCCAGCAAGAACCAGAACAGCGGCGAGACCACACCATCGGAGAAATTCTCGGCCAGGGATTCCAAAGCCGCCCTGGCGACGCCGGCCTCGTCAAGCTGGCCTGGATCGCGGCCCACTATATGGCTGACCGCTTCGCGCCCCGCATCCAGGTCCCGCGACAGGCCGGCTTCGACGGCGGCGACATGGTCATGCAGGCTGCGGGCGGCAAGGAAGACCGAGCCGGCGATACCCGCCACCACCCAGCCATGCTCTGTTTGCGCGCTCAGCCAGGCAACAAAGACGCCCGCCAGTGCGCACGACAGAACGGTAACCACGACCAACACCGTGCCGGCGAATATCTGGCCATGGGGCCGATACAGGCGCGCCTCCAGCGCCGCGATCAGATTTCCAATCCAGACGACGGGATGTGCTATGCGTGCGTAGAGCCATTTCGGCTCGCCGAACAACAGATCCAGCGCCAGGGCGAGAAATACCGCCTGAATGGGAAAAACGAATTCAATCATGCTTACCGCTGTGCTAAGCCGCGAAGCCAGCAGGTTTGCCGCATTACCCAACAGAGAGCAAGCGTGGCGTACCGGAAGTGGATAAGGCAATCATGACGAACATTGGTATTATGGTTTGTGGCCACGGCAGCCGAGATGTGGACGCCGTCACCGAATTTCAAAGCGTCGCGGACGGTATCCGCGCCCGCCTGCCGCAATATGACGTGGACAGTGGCTTTCTGGAGTTCGCCACGCCGATCATCCGCGAACGCCTGGACGCCCTGCGAGAGCGCGGCAACAAGCGCATTATCGCCATTCCCGGCATGCTGTTCGCCGCCGGCCATGTGAAGAACGACCTACCCTCCGTGATCAACACCTATGGCGCCCAGCACCCGGAGCTGGACATTACCTATGGCCGGGATCTGGGACTGGATATGAAGCTGATCCGCGCCGCCGGCGATCGGGTGCGCGAAGCCATGGATGCCGCCGGCGATCACATCAGCCCGGAGGAAACCCTGCTGGTGGTGGTGGGCCGGGGTGCGTCCGATCCGGATGCCAATTCCAATATCTCGAAAGTCTGCCGCCTGTTATGGGAAGGCCTTGGTTTCGGCTGGGCCGAGGTGGCCTATTCCGGCGTCACCTTTCCCTTGGTGGAGCCGGGCCTGCGGCATGCCGCCAAACTGGGCTATAAGCGGATCATCGTGTTTCCGTATTTTCTGTTTACCGGCATTCTGGTCCGGCGGATTTATCACTATGCCGACGTGGTGGCGGCGGATCATCCGGAGATCGAATTCGTCAAGGCGCCATATCTGAATGACCATCCCCTGGTGTTGGATGCCTTCGCCGACCGGGTTAACGAAGCCCTGGAAGGCGCCAACAACATGAACTGCCTGAGCTGCAAGTACCGGGAACAGGTCCTGGGCTTCGAGGTTGAAGTCGGTCTGCCCCAGGAAAGCCATCACCACCACGTGGAGGGCATCGGCACGGGCAAGATTTCCGACGAGGATTTTGACCCCACCGCGCATGTGCATCAGGGGCATGAGCACGAGCATGGGCACGGGCATGAACACGGGCACGACCACTCGCATGATCACTCGCATGATCACGATGGCGGACACGATCATGCCCACCATCCCTACCCGCACGCGGACCATCCCTTGGGTCCGCGCAGCATGCTGAAAAAATAGGCCTGCCATGGGCGATCCCGCCGCATACGGCTATCTGCGCGACCCCCAGGCGATCTATGACAAGTCATTCGCCATCGTCCGGGAGGAGGCGGATTTTTCCCAATTGCCCGAAAGCCTGCATGACGTCGCCGTGCGCCTGATCCATGCCTGCGGCATGACCGATCTGCCCAGCGATCTGGCCTGGGGCGGCGATCCGGCTGCCGCTGGAAGTGCCGCATTGCGGCGCGGTGCGCCGATCCTGGTGGATGTCATGATGGTGCGCCACGGCATCATCGACCGGGTGCTGCCGGCGGGAAATCAGATCATCTGTACCCTGAATACCTTTGGCGTGGAAAAAACCGCCAAGCAACGTGGCGATACCCGCTCTGCCGTCGCTGTAGAGAAATGGCGCGAGGATATGGCCGGCGCCGTGGTCTGTATCGGCAATGCCCCGACGGCCTTGTTCCGCCTGCTTGAGATGCTGGGGACAGGCGCACCAAAACCGGCGGTCATATTGGGCTTTCCAGTTGGCTTTGTCGGCGCGGCGGAATCGAAACAGGCCCTGATCGATGGCGCCGGCGATATTCCCTATCTGACCCTGCGCGGACGCCGGGGCGGCAGTGCCATCGCCGCCGCCGCTGTCAACGCCCTGGCGCGGTTGCCGGCATGAAGAAGTGGCTTTCCATCATTGGCATTGGCGAGGACGGCCTGGCCGGGCTTGGCGAAGCCGCCCGCGCCGCCATCGATGGGGCCGAGATCGTGGTCGGCGGCGAGCGGCACTTGGCCATGCTGGGCGATGATCAGCGCCCGCGCCTGACATGGGACAACGCGCTACATGCAACGGTGGCCAAATTGGCCAATTATAAAGGGCAGCGGGTCTGCGTCCTGGCTACGGGCGATCCCATGTCTTACGGCATCGGCGTCACCTTGTGCCGGGAATTTGGCGCCGAAAGCTGTCTGGTGATCCCGCACCAATCAGCTTTTTCCCTGGCCTGCGCCCGTCTTGGCTGGCCGCTGGCCGACGTGGACTGCACGACCCTGCATGGCCGTCCCCTGGGCCTGCTGAACCAGCACCTGCGGCCCAACGCGCGGATTTTGATTTTGAGCGGGGATGGCGATACACCAAAGCATGTGGCCAGGATGCTGCGGGCTGGCGGCTATGGCGATAGCACCATGACGGTCTTTGAGCATTTAGGCGGGCCACGGGAAAGACGCCACGACGGCACGGCCAGGACCTGGCGGCGCAAGACCGCTGATCTGAACACCATCGCCCTGCAGTGCGTGGCCGCTGGAGAGATGCCGCGTTTAATGCGGGCGGCGGGTCTGCCCGACGAGCTGTTTCAACACGATGGTCAGTTGACCAAGCGCGACGTCCGCGCCGTCACCCTGGCCGCCTTGGCGCCGGCGCCTGGTGCGTTGATGTGGGATGTGGGCGCGGGCGCGGGCTCCATCGCCATCGAATTCCTGCGCATGGAGCCCACGGCCCAGGCCATCGCCATAGAGCAAAGCCGAAAGCGCGCCGGCAGTATCCGCGTCAACGGCGAGAACCTGGGCGTACAGAATTTACGCATTGTCAAAGGTACCGCCCCGGCTGCCCTGAGAGGCTTGCCCAGGCCCGATATGATTTTCATTGGCGGCGGGGTTAGTGACCGCAAGGTTTTGAACGCCTGTTGGAGGGCCCTACCCAAGGGCGGACGCCTGATCGCCAATGCGGTGACCATCGAGGGAGAGACTGCACTGTTTGAGTTAATGCGGGCTAGAGGCGGCGGGATAACGCGGATCGAGGTTTCCCATCTGGATGGCATGGGCGATCTGCACGCCTGGCGCGCCATGCGCCCGGTGACGCAATACCGAGGTGTGAAGTCATGATCGGTACGCTATATGGCGTTGGCGTCGGACCCGGCGATCCCGACTTGATCACGCTGAAGGCGCACAAAGTCTTGCAGGCCGCGCCGGTCATTGCCTATCCGGCACCGGAAGTGGGCGACAGCCTGGCCCGCCGCATCGCCGCGCCGCACATACCGGCGGGCCGGCGCGAGATCATCATCCGCATGCCCCTGGACCCGAAGCGTTTCCCCGACCGTGGCGCCTACGATAAAGGCGCGGCTGAAATCGCCAAGGCGCTGCGCGGCGGCGAGGATGTCGCCGTATTATGCGAGGGTGATCCGTTTTTCTATGGCAGTTTCATGTACCTGTTCAATCGGTTGACCGACGCATTCCCAATCCAGGTGGTGCCCGGTATTTCGTCCCTGATGGCCTGTGCCGGGGCCTCGTTGACGCCCTTGGCAGCGCGCAATGAAGTCTTGAGCATTCTACCCGCGCCCATGGCGGCGGCGGATCTGCGTGAGCGGCTTTTGCGGACGGACGCGGCGGCGATCATCAAACTGGGCCGCCACACACCGAAAGTTTTTGCGGTTCTGCGGGATCTGGACCTGTTGGACCGGGCACATTACGTGGCCCACGCCACCATGCCGGACCAGCAAGTGCAAATGCTGGCGGATATCGACCCGGAAGAGGTGCCCTATTTCGCCATGATCCTGGTGCGCAAGTCTGGAGTAGGCCTGTGAATTATTCATTAAATTATCTGGTTTTGGGCGAGACGGGTCTGGCCACCGCGCGGCGTTTGCAAGCCGAGCTTGGCGGCGTTATCCACGGCTATGGCAAGCGCGTACAAGCGGCCGACGTCCGGCCCTTTGATGATGTGGCGGCTGCCTTGCGGGATTGTTTCGCCACTGGCGAGCCGTTGATCGCCCTGTGCGCGGCTGGCATCGTCATCCGTCATCTGGCGCCAAGCCTGGGCAACAAACATGACGATGCCCCGGTGCTGGCCCTGGCCGAGGATGGCAGCGCCGTGGTGCCTTTGTTGGGCGGCCACCACGGCGGCAATGATCTGGCCCGGCACATCGGGGAAATTCTCGACATCTTGCCAGCCATCACCACGGCCAGTGATACCGCGTTCGCCATTGCCCTGGACGAACCGCCGCAGGGCTGGCGTCTGGCTAATCCCGCCGACATGAAGGCCTTCGTCGCCGAGTTGCGCGCCGGCGCTGCGGTGATGATCAAGGGCGGTGACGGGGCGGATTGGTTGCGCGCCAGCGCTCTGCCGCAGGCCGAGGACGGCGCCCTGCGCATCACCGTTTCGGATGTTGCGCTGGCCGGCGACAAGGGTCATTTGGTTTACCATCGCCAGACCTTGGCGCTTGGCCTCGGTTGTGAACGGGGCGTGGAACGGGAGGAATTGATCGGGCTGATCAGCGAAACCCTGAGGCTGAAAAATCTTCCGGCCCTATCCCTGGCCGGTATCTTCTCGCTGGATCTAAAGACCGACGAGGCGGCTATTCATGCCGCCGCCGCGCATTTCGATATTCCGGCGCGCTTCTTTGATCTTGCGGCGCTTCAGGCCCAGGAATCCCGCCTCGCCAACCCCTCCGAAGTGGTGAAGCGGGAGGTTGGCGTCAGTGGCGTGGCGGAAGCGGCGGCCCTTGCGGCAGGTGATGAGCTGATTGTGGAGAAACGCAAGAGCCAACGCGCGACCTGCGCCATCGCCCGCGCGGATAAGATTATTGATCCGACGACGTTGGGCACGGCGCGGGGGCATCTGGCTATCGTCGGTATCGGGCCGGGCCGGGCCGATTGGCGCACCGGCGCGGCGGAGGCCGCCCTGCGGCAGGCGGATATCATCGTCGGTTATGGCCTGTACCTGGAGCTGATTGCCGATCTGATCGCGGACAAGGACTGCCGCGCTTACCAGCTGGGCGAGGAAGAGGCGCGGGTGGCCGCCGCCATCGATATGGCGGCATCGGGCCGGAACGTGGCGCTGGTTTCTTCGGGCGATGCCGGGGTTTTTGCCATGGGCGCCCTGGCCCATGAATTGCTGGACCGCGACGAGGCGCCCGATCATTGGGACCGTATATCGCTGGAACTGCTGCCGGGTATTTCGGCCATGCAGGCCGCCGCTTTGCGGGTGGGCGCCCCCCTGGGGCACGATTTCTGCGCCATCTCGCTTTCGGATCTCTTGACCCCGCGCGAGGTAATCCTGCGCCGCGTCGTGGCCGCCGCCGCCTCTGATTTCGTCATCGCCTTTTATAATCCGGTCAGCAAACGGCGCCGCGATCTGTTGGCGCTAGCGCGGGATCTGTTGCTGCGCCACCGGCCCGAGGATACCCCGGTGATCTTGGCCCGCAATCTGGGCCGGGCCGAGGAGCAGGTGATCGCGCTGCCTCTGGTTGATCTGCAGGTGGACGACGTGGATATGCTGACCCTGGTGATGATCGGCTCGTCCGAGACCCGGGCGCGGCAGCGCGGCGACGGCAGCTGGTCGGTCTATACCCCGCGCGGCTATGCCGCCAAGCAAACCCCTCTGATTAAGGATAACCAAGCATGACCGTGCATTTCATTGGCGCGGGGCCCGGCGCGCCGGACCTGATTACCCTGCGCGGCCGCGACCAGATCGCCGCCTGCCCGGTTTGCCTCTATGCCGGATCCCTGGTGCCGGCGGAAGTCGTCGCATTTGCGCCAAGTGATGCCCGGGTAATCGATACCGCGTCCCTGAATCTGGATGAGATCATGGCGGAGATTGAAGCCGCCCACGGAAGAGGCCAGGATATCGCCCGGGTGCATTCCGGCGATCCGTCGCTGTATGGCGCCATTGGCGAGCAGATCAAACGCTTGAAGGCGTTGGACATAGATTACACCATCACCCCCGGGGTGCCGGCCTTCGCGGCCTCGGCGGCGGCCCTGGGGTTGGAGCTGACCCTGCCGGATATCAGCCAGACCATCATTCTAACCCGCACGGCGATGAAAAGCTCCGCCATGCCGGCGGGGGAGGAGCTAGCCAGCTTGGGGCGCTCCGGCGCGACCCTGGCTATTCATCTCTCGGCCCGGAACCTGCGCCAGGTTTGCCGTGATCTGATCCCCCACTATGGCGAAGACTGCCCCGTCGCCCTGGTCTACCGCGCCAGCTGGCCCGATCAGGAGATTATTCGTGGTACCCTGGCCGACATTCGCGAGAAAACCCGCGCCGCCAAGTTGACCCGCACTGCCCTGGTCCTGGTTGGCCGGGTTCTGGATACGGACAAGGCTACCGACAGCCGCCTTTATGCCGCTGATCATCGTCATATTCTACGGCCAGACGGTTAATACCAACCCGCCGACCTCAACATCTATCTATCGCCCGGATCAGGTCTGGGCGATAGATGTTGATGTCGGCGGGCAGCTGCCGTGTCGGGTTAGCCGGTCTGCTTCGCCAAGGCAATGCGCTGGGTGGGCTGGAAGCCGGAACGGTAGAGGAAACCCAGCAGTTCGAAATCGTCCAGGGCAATTGTCGTCTCGGCGCTTTCAACGCGCAGACCGTTCAGGTTGACAAGTAATTGCGACAACAGGGCGTGGGCAATGCCATGGCCGGCAAAATCGGGATGCACGCCGATAGTATCAATTACGGCGACCGCGTCGGTCCGGCCAAAATCACCGAAATCAAGCCGCGCCATGATGAAACCAGCGACGATGCCGTCAGACCTGGCGGCAAGTGAAATGCGGATGCCGGAATCTACCAGGGCTTCATTCAATTTCGCCATCATATAGGGCCGCCGGTCCCGCCCGGTCAGCTTGCTGTCGATCACAACCAGGGCGTCGAGATCCTGCTCGGTCAGCGATGCCACGTCGATACGGTCGCGGGGCAGGGCCTTCAAATTGTCGGCCCTATCATCGTCGTCATGATCGTCATCGTCATCGCTGTCATCCGACAGGGCCATTGCCGCGCGCGCCGGGTCCACGGCCACGGCGATAATATGGCGCGGCGCCTTGGCGAAACCGCCGGCGGCGAAAAACTTCGCCATCACATGATCGGTCCAGGCAATGGCGGTTTGCAGCTCGGCAATGCCACGCTGGCGCATCTCCGCTTCCAATGCGGCAAGCAACGCCGCGCCATGGCCAAGGTGTTGCTGATCTGGCGCGACGTCGATGACTTCCAGCATGACGGCAGGCGCCTCGCGGCCGAATTCGCCGCTTTGCACACGAGCCAACACGGCGGCTTCCAGGCCATCCGGGCCATCAATGGCGAACTGCATATGGCCGTCGGGATCACGCAGGGCGGCGGCCAGGCGTTTTTCAAAATAGCCGCGCCGGGAATGGCCGACGATCTCCCTATCAATAGCCACCGCGCCATCAAGGTCGTCGGGTGAGAGCCGCCGAACCTTGTGATGCGTCGCCGCGTTTTCCGTGTTCATGGTGATCTCTCCCAACCGCTCTTGATTATCAAGCTAATGTAGCCGCATGGATACTCGTTCACCAGAGATCGATCGCCAATCGTTAATCACCATACGTCAATCCACGGGAGTTTCTTGCCCTCGCGCGCAGGTACGGGGGGGGCGGCGCGCAGACCGGCCATGATCCATTCCCGGGTATCAGCCGGATCGATAACATTATCCAGCTCGAACAAGGCGGCGGTGTTGATGGCCTTGCCCTGGGCGTACATGGCGGCGACCATTTCCTCGTACTTCTCCATGCGTTCTTCCGGATCCTCGATCGCCATCAACTCGTCGCGGCGGCCCAGTTTTACCGCGCCCTCCAGGCCCATGCCGCCGAATTCGCCGGTCGGCCATGATATGGTGAAGAACGGCGCGTGAAAGCCGCCGGCGCCCATGCCCTGCGCGCCCAGCCCATAGCCCTTGCGCAGGACGATGGTAAAGGTCGGCACGGTGACATTGGCGCCGATCACGAACATGCGGCAGCAATGGCGCACCAGGGCCTCTTTCTCGGCCTCCGGCCCGACCATATTGCCCGGCGTATCGCACAAGAAGACCAGGGGAATGTCGTAGGCATCGCAAAGTTGCAGGAAACGCGCCGCCTTGTCCGAGGCGTCGCTATCGATAGCACCTGCCAGATGGCTTGGATTATTGGCCACGATGCCGACCGGCCGGCCTTCAATACGGGCCAGAGCCGTGACCATCCCGAGGCCAAAACCGGCGCGCAGTTCCAGCACCGAGCCGGTATCGCATATTTGCTCCACCACCTTGCGCACATCATAGATGCGCAGGCGGTCTTCCGGTATGGCCTGACGCAACAGGCGCTGATCGACGCAGTCCCATTCTTCGATCGTGCCTTGGAAATAGCTGAGATATTTCTTTGCCGCCTCGACCGCCTCTTCCTCATCCTCCACGGCGATATCAACCACGCCATTAGGCACCTGCACCGACATCGGGCCGACTTCCTCGGGCCGGAAAACACCCAGGCCGCCGCCTTCGATCATCGCCGGGCCGCCCATACCGATGGTTGAGTTCTGGGTGGCGATGATCACATCGCAACAGCCCAGCATCACCGCATTACCAGCAAAGCAACGCCCCGAGGTAATCCCCACCAAAGGCACCAGGCCGCTGAGTTTACCGAACAGATTGAAGGCGGGAACGTGCAGGTTGGCCGCGAAGATCATATCCGTGTCGCCGGGCCGGCCGCCGCCGCCCTCGGTGAAAAACACCACCGGCAGGCGCATTTTCTCGGCAATCTCGAACATGCGGTCCTTTTTCTTGTGATTGTTCTTACCCTGGGTGCCGGCCAACACGGTGTAGTCGTAGGACATCACAATGCAGCGGGCGGCTTCGTCGGGAAAGTGCTGGCCATTGATCCGGCCCAGGCCGGTAATCAGGCCATCGGCGGGGGTCCGCTCGATCAATTCATCAAGCGTATGCATGCGCCGCCGCGCCGCCAGCACCAGCGAGCCGTATTCGCTGAAGGAACCCTCGTCGCACAATTGCTCGATATTTTCCCGCGCCGTGCGTTGGTTGGTCTTGCGCCGCCGGGCCACCGCGTTGGGGCGGCGGTCATCCAGGGTGATGCCCTGGCGCTCCATGACCTCCGCCAGATCGGGGCGGATGTAATCCAGATCCACCTCGACCACTTCACCGGCATCCGGGATCACCACGTCCTGCTCGGCCACATAGGCCAGGGCATGGCCTTCGAACACGGTATCGCCGGGTCCCACGGGCAGTTGCCGCAAGACGCCAGAGATCTCGGCCTCGATCACATGCTGCATCTTCATGGCTTCCATAACCAGCACCTGGCGGCCGGGATAGACATCGTCGCCCTCGGCCACATCAATGCTGACAATGGTACCCTGCATGGGCGCGGGGATGGCGACGGTGCCGTCGGGGCCGGACAGATTGTTGCCTGCCGCCTCGGTTACCGTGGGCGCCGCCTCGGACCTGCCGTGGCTCAGGATCGCCAAGGGGTCGGAGGCATCGACCTTGACGCCCACCAGATTGGCATCCGCCGGGGCCTCGCTGGCTGGTTCGAAGAACATGCGCTGATGCGCCGCGCCGCTGACCAGGGCATCCAGGTGGGTGTCGATAAAATGCGTGTTGATCTCGCCGGCCTGGAACTCCCCATGGCACAGCAGATTTTGCAGAAATGGAATGTTGCTGGACAGACCGGCAATGCGGCATTCGCACAGCGCCCGATAGGTTTTCCGCGCCAGCACGGTGAAGTCATTGCCCGGCGCATGAACGATCAATTTGGCCAGCAGGGAATCATAGCTGGGCGAGGTGCGGTAGCCGGCATAGCCAAAGCTGTCGACACGCACGCCGGGGCCCGACGGCATCTCGAAACTTTCCAGTATGCCGCCCGTGGGTCGCACGCTGCCATCCGCCTCGATGGTTTCCATGTTGATGCGGACCTGCATGGCCTGGCCACGTGGCGCGCCGGCCTCGACCTGGGTCAGGCCCAGTTCCGCAAGCGAGGCGCCGCCGGCGATATGTAGCTGGGTTTGCACCAGATCGACGCCCCAGACTTCCTCGGTCACCGTGTGTTCGACCTGCAGGCGCGGGTTCGCTTCGATGAAAAAGAAATCATCGCCGGCAAGCAGAAATTCAAAAGTGCCCAAATTGCGATAGTCCACCGCGCCCGCCAGGGTAACAGCGGCCTCGGTCAGCTTATCGCGCAGATCGCTAGCCAGGCCGGGGGCGGGAGCCATTTCCACCAGCTTTTGATGGCGGCGCTGGATCGAGCACTCCCGCTCGCCGAGATGGCAGATGGCGCCGCTGCCGTCGCCGATGATCTGAATTTCCACATGCCGGGGCTTTTCCAGCAAGCGTTCGACAAAGACATCGCCGTTACCGAATGCCTGTAGCGCCTCGGCCTGGCACAGCTCCAACGCAGCCGCCAGGTCGCGCTTGTCGAGGATCGCGCGCATGCCCCGCCCGCCGCCGCCGCCAATGGCCTTGATCATGGTCGGGCCATGGATGTCAAAAAATGCTTCCGCCGCGCCGAGATCCGTCGCGCCTTGGCTGCCCGGCAACACGGGGACGCCGTTTTTCTCCGCCAAATCACGCGCCGCCGCCTTGTCGCCAAACATGTCCAGGGTTTCCGCGCCCGGCCCCACGAAGGCGACACCCGCCTGGCCGCAGGCATTGGCGAAATCGGCATTCTCACTCAAGAAACCATAGCCGGGATGAATGGCGTCGCAGTTCTTTTCCTGGGCGATGGCCAAGACAGCCGCGCCATCCAGATAAGCCGGCACGCCACGGCCCGGCAAGGCCACGGCTTCGTCCGCCTTGCTCAGATGCAGGGATGCCGCTTCATCCCCGGCATACACCGCCACCGTGGGGATACCCAGGTCAGCGGCGGCGCGCAGAATGCGAATGGCGATTTCGCCGCGATTGGCGACCAGCAGTTTCTCAATACTCATGACGATGGATTTCCTATGCTTCTGTATTTTGCGCCCTACGATAAAGGCGGTTCGGCCAAATGCCAATCGCTCGCTGCCTGATACGCCGCCCCGGCGCGCAACAACATGGGCTCCCGCCACCAGGCCGCTTCCATTTGCATGCCAATCGGCAGGCCGCCCGGATCAAAGCCGCATGGCAGGGACAGACCCGGATTGGCACCAAATCCGCCCGCATATGTGTTGCGCGAGGCATCGCGGGTCGCCTCCAGCAACGATTTATCTTCCTTGATCGGCGGCGGCGGCGCCGGCGTGGTGGGCGAGATCAGGATATCAATATCCTGGTACAGGCCAGCCAAGGTGCGTTGCCAGGCCTCCCGCGCGCGGCAAGCATTGGCGTAGTCTACGCCGCTGAAACTCCGCCCCACCAACATACGCTCCAGCACAGCGGGGGAAAACAATTCCGGCTGTTTGTCCAGACGAGACCCATGATAGGCGCAGGCATCGGAATAGACCTGAATGGTGGCCCATTGGTGGGTGGCCTCGGCACCATCAACGTCAACCTCGACAATCCTGGCACCCTGGGCTTCAAGCGCGCGGGCCGCCGCCATTACCGCCTCGGCGATGCCGTCGCCACAATCCAGGAAGTAGTGATTGCGCGGGATACCCAGGCGCAGGCCGGCCACGCCGTCGTGCAGGCTGGGCAGAAAATTGCCCAGATCCGGTGCCGATGTGGGCGCCGAGCCTGGTTCTTCATGGGCCGTGACCGCCAGGATACGGGCCAGGTCCTCCACCCGCCGGGCCATGGGACCGATGGTATCGTAACCGGCGCTGACCGGGGTGGAACCATGGTTGGGCACCCGGCCATGGGTCGGGCGCAGGCCGGCGATGCCGTTCATGGCGGCGGGCAGGCGGACCGAGCCGCCGGTGTCCGTGCCCAACGCCCCCTGTGCCATGCCGGCGGCGACCGCGGCGCCGGAACCGCCCGATGAGCCACCGGGCACTTTTGTTTGGTCCCAGGGATTGTGGCATTGGCCGCTGACCGGATTGTCGGAGCGGATGCCAAAGGCCAGCTCCTGCATGGTGGCCTTACCCACGATCACCGCGCCGGCGGCCTTCAGGCGCCGCACCACGAAGGCATCCTGGTTCGGCACCACGTCCTTGAAATGCAACGAGCCCGAGGTGGTGCGTACGCCCGCGGTTTGAATATTGTCCTTGATGGCAAAGGTCATGCCGTGCAGCAGGCCCAGCCAGCCGCCCTCCGCCGCGGCCCTGTCGGCGGCGTCCGCGGCTTCGCGGGCCAGATCGGCGGTGACCGTGATCATGCCATTGATAGCTTCGCCGTGGGCCTCGATGGCGGCAAGAGCGGCTTCCAAATTGTCGCGGGCGCTAAGTTGCATCGAGATCCTCATTTCGGGCATTGGCGGCCTGGAAGGCAGGCCGGGCATAGGCGCGGTCGCGATAGGCCCGGCAGGATGCGGGCAATTCGACCTCGTAGCGTTCGGCGAAATTAATGGTGCTGGCCAACAGAATGTCGGCGGCGGAGATCCGGTCACCAAAGATATAGGGATCAAATTCGGCTACGGCGGGCGCCACGGCGTTGATCTGTTTCAGGCAATATTCCGCCGCCGAGGCCACTGCCACCGGTGCCTCGCCATAGATCTCCGAGAGGAATTTGTGCCGGCGGATCACATACAGTGAGTGCGCGTCCATCTCCATCATGGCGAAATAGCTCCATTCATCCGCTCTGGCCTGCTCCTCCACCGTCTGGGACAGGTGGACATCCGCGCCCTCGCCATAAGCATTGAACAGGTAGTTCACGATGGCCGGGCTTTCCGTCAGGGTGAATTCGCCGTCCTGCAAACACGGTATTTTTTGTTTCGGGTTATGGCCGGTGTATTCCGCCGTCAGAGTCTCGCCGCTGCGCGAGAGGATCGGGCGAAACTGATAGTCCAAGCCCAGTTCCTGCAAAGCCCAATGCACCCGCAAGGCTCTGATCGAAACCGCACCCCACAGAACAATGCCGTCACTCATCTTTCCCAACCTTCCTGCAAGAAACCATCGACGGCCCGTTGCAGGGCACCGCGCTGGTTTTCGATCAACATGGAATGAGTGGCGCCGCCGATCATGACATAGCGCCGTTCAATTTCATTCGACAAAAGTTCGAACGCGGCCCGGCCCTGTTCTGGCCTGGTTTCACGGTCCCACTCGCCGACCACGATCATGGTCGGAGCCCGTATCAAGCCGGGATCATAGGGCCGCACGCCGCCCTGCAGACGCTCCTGGACATCCTTGACCACGCCGGCGGGGGCGCGGGCCTGGGGCGGATCATGGCGGGCGGCCTCCGGGTCGGAAGCCAGGAATGCCTCCGCCCAGGCCGCCATGTGGGCCGGGCTGGCGATACTGGCGATCTGGTCATCCTCCAGTTCCCTCTGCCAACGGGCAATTGCCGCCGCCGCATCCACCATGCGGTAGGCACCCGGCATCTGGCCCGTGGAAATGGCACCACCCGTGCCCATCCAGGCGCAGCCATAGAGGACCAGGCGTTCCACCTTTTCCGGTTGCTGACCCGCGTAGGTGCCGCAAATCATGGTGCCCCAGGAATAGCCGATGAGCGCCAGGCGGGGCAGCTGCCGTTGTTGCAGAATGAAATCGACGACCTTCGTGACATCGGCTACCGCATCATCGGTATCCACCACGGGGGGATTGTCGTCAGCGGGCACCGACATCTCCGGCGGACGGTCGGATGCGCCATAGCCCAGCAGATCCACACACCAGACATCAAAGCCGGCCCTGGCCATGATATCCATCCAGGATTCACCATTGATGGCGTAATCGAAGGTCACGGTCGAAGGATAGGTCGCGCCGTGGACGAACAGCACCGTCCGGGCCGGCGAAAAGCCGCCGCCATTCGACAGATGCTTGTTGCGTACGAACACCGATAGTGCCGCCTGGCTGCTTTCAACACGGTGATCGGTGGTGGTGAGATCGGACATGAAGGTTCGCTCCGTACTAAATCTAATGAATGGTCCAACCGCCGTCGACCAGCAGGGAAGTGCCCGTGATCATGGCTGACGCGGGCGAGGCCAGGAACAGCACGGCGGCGGCAACATCGCCGATTTGGCCCAGGCGCGGCAACTTGATCTTGCCCTCCACATATTCGCGGAAATCTTTTTGGGCCAGGCCGGCCTGGGTCATGGGCGTTTCAACGAAGGTCGGCGCCACCGCGTTGACGCGGATGCTCTGTTCCGCCAACTCGAAGGCCATGGCCTTGGTCAGGCCTTCGATAGCGAATTTGGAGGTGGAATAGACACTGCGGTCGCGCAGAGCGCGATGGCCGGCCTGGGACGACATGTTGATGATGCTCCCACCCTGGCCCCGCGCGGCCATCAGCCGGGCGGCGGCCTGGGCCGCGAAAAAGGCGGCACGCAGGTTCAGGTTCATGACCATGTCGTAGGTCTCGGCGTCCACTGCCAAAAACGGTTGCGGTTTGTTGGTGCCGGCGTTGTTGACGAAGATCCCAAAGGGCGGCAGCTGTCCCAGCATGGCGGCCAGGTCGTCGATGTTGGTGACATCAATGGCCAGAACGTGCGCGGTACGGCCCAGCTTTTGAATGTCCTTGGCGACGGCGACCAGATCATCCTGGTTGCGCCCGATCAGGGCCACGTCCGCCCCGGCCCCGGCCAGGGCCAGTGCGCAGCCTTGCCCCAAACCACGCGAAGCACCGGTGACGACGGCGAGCTGGCCGTCCAGTTGGAAATCCTTAATCGTATCAGCAACCATCAGGTCTGCTTGGCTTTATGGGCGGCGAGGGCCATCAGCCGGCGGTCGCGCCAATTGCGCCGTGCCGCCAATTTGTCGCTGGGCAGCGCGGCCCGGCGTTCCTTGTCCACATCGCCGATCAGTTCGGCGCTCCACGGCTGGGGATCGGTGCGGGATTTCTGGATCGAATGATACAGCGGCCCCAGACGCGCGGCATAATCGGCAACGCCGCCCGGCGCGTTCAGATCGATGGTTTCGATCGGCCCCATGAAGGACCAGCGCAGGCCCAGGCCTTCCGATACGGTTTTGTCGATATCCTCGGCCGAGGCATAGCCTGCCTCGAACAGATCCCAAGCCTCGCGCAACAGCGCGCCTTGCAGCCGGTTGAGGATGAAGCCCTCGACCTCGCGGCGGACCAATACCGGGGACTGGCCGATCTGGGTCATCAGGGCCAGGGCGGCGTCGACGCTGTCTTGTGCGGTCCAGGGCGTCGGCACCACTTCGACCACGGGTACCAGATAGGGCGGATTGACCGGATGGGTGACCAGGAAACGCTCCCGGTTCACCGCATGTTCGGTAAAGGCGGAGCCGGGAATGCCGGAGGTGGAGCTGCCGACAACGGCACCAGCATCAAGCAATGGACCGATGGCGTTGGAAATTTCCGTCTTCACTTCCGTCTCTTCCAACACGGATTCCTGGATAAAACGCGCGCCTTTGACCACATCTTCCAGATTATCACAGACCTGAATACGGGCCATGATCGCGGTGGGATCGGCCACCAGGTCATAGCTTTTCAGATCATCCAGCTGTTGTCCGACCACGGTCTTGAAATCATCGCGGATAGCGGGCGCCGCGTCATAAACGCGGACCTGTTCGCCGGCGCGGGCGAAAACGATGCTCCAACCGCCGCCGACCAGGCCGGCGCCGACAATACCTATGTGTCCGGTCACTAGGCCGGCTCCACCGCCGTATAGGGGGGCACATTACGGCCGCCATAGCGGCGCACCCGTGCGTTGGCCTGTTCCGCATGGCCGGCGAAACCTTCCAGCATGCACAGGCGGGAGCAATATTCCCCGACCAAGGCGGAGGCTTCGTCGGTCAAAACCCTCTGATAGGTATGGGTTTTGATGAATTTACCCACCCACAGACCGCCCGTGTAGCGCCCGGCGCGTTTTGTCGGCAACGTATGGTTGGTGCCGATCACCTTGTCGCCGTAGGAAACATTGGTGCGCGGGCCCAGAAACATCGCGCCATAGTTGGTCATGTTGTCCAGGAAATATTCCGGGTCGTGTGTCATCACCTGAACATGTTCAAAGGCCAGGCGGTCAGCCTCCGCCAACATCTCTTCATCGCTGTCACACAGGATAACGGCGCCATAATTGTCCCAGGACTCCCGGGCGATCTCCGCCGTTGGCAGGATCGCCAGCTGACGCTCCACTTCCGCCATGGTGTCCTTGGCCAGGGCCTCCGAGGTGGTCAATAACACGGCCGGAGAGGTCGGGCCGTGTTCGGCCTGGCCCAGCAGGTCGATGGCGCACAGCTCCCCATCCGTGCTGTCGTCGGCGATGATCAGGGTTTCGGTTGGTCCCGCGAACAGATCGATACCGACCCGGCCATACAATTGCCGCTTGGCCTCGGCCACGAACATATTGCCCGGACCCACCAGCATATCGACACCGCTGACGCTTTCAGTCCCCAGGGCCATGGTGGCAACCGCCTGGATGCCGCCCAGGACCAGTATCTCATCCGCGCCGCCCATGTGCATGGCGGCGACAATTGCCGGATGCGGCGCGCCTCCTTGCGGCGGGGCGGAGGCAACAATGCGCGGCACGCCGGCGACCTTGGCCGTCACCACGGACATATGGGCCGAGGCGACCATGGGGTATTTACCCCCCGGTACATAGCAGCCGACGGAATTCACGGGGATGTTCTTGTGGCCCAGGACCACGCCAGGCATGGTTTCGACCTCCACATCCCGCAGGGCGTCCCTTTGATGCTGGGCGAAGTTGCGCACCTGTTCCTGGGCAAAGCGGATATCGTCCAGGTCGCGCTTGGCGACCTTTGCCATGGCGGCCTCGATCTCTTGCTCGGAGAGGGAGAAGTTTTCCGGGTTCCAGTTATCGAATTTCTCGGACAATTCGCGCACGGCGACGTCGCCGCGGGCCTGGATATCAGCCAAAATTGCCTCGACCTGGGCCCGCACCTTGGCGTCCGCCTCGTCCACTTCCGCCTGGCCCAGGCCTTGCTTTAGATACTTCGCCATTTCCACTCTCCAAAAAAGCTTCGCCGGCAACCCTACCCCATCCGTTCCGACAATCGAAATATTATGCTATGGAGACTGCAATCATCAGGTTTTGGGTTCTTTTCTGAGGTAAATGAGTGATGAACGGGGAAGCGAAGCGATCGCCGCGGATTGCAGTTATTGGCGCGGGCATGTCAGGCATTCTGACCGCCATCAAGTTGCAGGAAACCGGCATCACCGACTTCACCATCTATGAAAAAGCCGGCCGCCTGGGTGGCACCTGGCGCGACAACACCTATCCCGGCCTGTGCTGCGATGTGCCCTCGCACATGTACCGCTATTCCTTCGAGCCGAATGCGGAATGGAGCCACCGCTTTTCCCCCGGTGCCGAGATCCAGGCCTATTTCGAAGGCGTGGCGAAAAAATACGACGTCGAAGATTTCATAAAATACAACAGCGAGATCACCCGGGCCCGATATGAAAACGGCAAGTGGCATCTGGAACGGGGCAAAGAAACCCTGGATGTGGTCGATATCATCGTCTCGGCCGCCGGCGTTCTGCACCATCCGGTCTATCCCGATATAGACGGGGTGGACGATTTTGCCGGCGCGGTGTTTCATTCCGCCCGCTGGGACCACAGCGCGCCCCTGGAGGGCAAGCGTATCGGCATCATCGGCACGGGTTCCACCGCCGTGCAGATCACCGATGACCTGATCGGCAAGGTATCGCATCTATCCCTGTTCCAACGCACGGCGCAGTGGATCTTCCCACAGGAAAACCCGGCCTTCTCCGAGCAGGAGAAACAGGTTTTCCGGGACCAACCACAAGCCATGGATGACCTGCATGCCTCGCTGACCCGCCTGTTCGCGGATACCTTTGGCCGGGCGGTGATCGGCGACAAGGAGCAGATGCAGCGGGTGGAGGATACCTGCCGGGCCAACCTGGAAGATAGTGTCCGCGACCCCGAACTGCGCGCCAAGCTGACCCCGGACTACCAGGCGGCTTGCAAGCGCCTGATCATTTCGCCCGGTTTTTACGAGGCCATCCAGCAACCCAACGCCGAACTGGTGACCGACCCCATAGAACGGGTGGAAGCCGGCGGCGTACGGACCAAGGATGGCCGTTTGCATGAACTGGATGTGCTGGTTCTGGCCACGGGCTTTGACGGCCACAGCTTCATGCGGCCCATGGACCTGATCGGCAGGGACGGCGTTGACCTGAAAGATGTCTGGGCCGAGACAACCCAGGCGCATCGCTCTATCTCGCTACCGGGCTTTCCCAACTACTTCATGCTGGTGGGGCCCAACAGCCCGATCGGCAATTTCTCCCTGATCGATATTTCGGAGCGCCAACTGGGCTATATCATGCAGCTGATCGAATTGTGGCGCGGGGGCACAGTCAACGAAATCTCCGCCAGGCAGGATGCCGCCGACCGTTTCAATGCCTCGGTCAAGGACGCCATGGGCGACACGGTCTGGGTCACGGGCTGTCAAAGCTGGTATCTGGACAAGCACGGCAATCCAGCCATGTGGCCGTTTACCTTTGACAAATTTTGCGACGATATGTCGGCGCCCGATCTGGACGAATACGAGCTGGTTTCCTGATCCGCTGAATACGCTATGATCGAAACGACCAACCAACACCTACAAACTAACAATGAGAAGATGATTGCCATGGCTTCCTTTGATGTCGTCTCGCGCACGGAAATCCCCGAAGTCGATAACGCCATTCAGGGCGCCATGCGGGAGATCTCCACCCGCTTTGACTTCAAAGGCAGCCAATGCACCATTGAACGGGTGGACGAAGTGTTGACCCTGCGGGCCGATGATGAACTGAAATTGAAGCAGATGCAGGAATTGCTGCGCGGCTATCTGGCCAAGCGCAAGGTCGATCACAACGCCTTTGATTTTCAGGAGCCGGAGAAAGCCTCGGGCAACAGCATCCGCCAGACGGTGGCGATCAAACAGGGCATAGAGCGCGATTTGGCGCAAAAAGTCGTCAAGGCCGTGAAAGCCGCCAAGCTGAAGAAAATCCAGGTCGCCATTCAGGGCGACGAGCTGCGCGTCACCGGCAAAAAGCGCGATGACCTACAAGCCGCCATCGCCCTGATCAAGGAGATGAAGCTGGAGCAGCCCCTGCAATACGTGAATTTCCGGGATTGACCCCATGCGTTCACGCTATCGCGCCAAGGCGCGCCGCTCCACTAGGGCGGCGCCGCGGCCTAGATCGCTTAACTGGCGGTATCCTTGAAGCTGTCGCGCTCGGACAGCTTGGCGAAATAGGCCTGCAGGTTCGGACAGTTCGCCATGTTCTCCTTGCCTTCGGGAAAATTTTGCACCGCCGCCAGGATCGGCATCAGGAAACAATCGGCCATGGTAAAGCTGTCACCGCCTAGATAGCCGTCCGCCACGGCGGCTTCCAGGAAGGTAAACATTTTCGGCAGGCGTTTCACGGTCTGATCGATCACGTCGCGCACCACGTTGCCGTCCTTGTCCTTGTGGAAGGCATATTCGACCACGTAACGGCGCATCAGCATCTGATCGACCGATGTATTCACGGCCATGATCCAGCGGTTGACCGCCGCCGCGCCCTTTGGATCGGTCGGGACCAGGGCGGGACCGTCAAAAGCGGTGTCGATATAATGGGCAATGGCGTAGGTCTCCACCATATCCTGGCCGTCATGACGGGCCACCGGGATCAGGCCCAGGGGATTGATCGCCTTGACCTCGTCGGAATGGGGCATGGCGGGGATATGCTCGTATGGCACGCCCTTTTCCTGGGCCACCATGCGCGCCGTGCGCACGAAGTTAGAGCGGGGAAAGCCGATAATTTCCAAAGCCATGTGTTCTCTCCATTAGCATTGCTTGTTTGAATTCGTTGCCGCCAAACTACGGCTGAAGTACCGCTCCCGGCAAGGCCGGAGAATAAATTGCTCTAAATCGCCGCACCCTTCATCAGGATCGCCTGCATGGCGGCATTGGCATTGTCCCGGAAAGCCATGGCGTCTGGGTGCATGTCGGCCTGGGGCCGGGGCACCGGGTCGAAGTGATTGTACCGGTCCTCGCCCCGCACCAGTAACGAGGTGGTGCGCCCGCCGATCTGTTTGCAATAGGTCGGGATATAGCGGATCACGAAGCCATGGCGCGGCAGGTCGGTCCGGTTGAGCTCAGAGCCATGCACGATCAGGACATGATGCAGGGACATCTCGCCCGGCCGCAGGATTAGATCAACCGCCTCGTCCTCGTCCACCTGCACGTCCAGCACCTGGCCGCGGCTCAGCAGATTTTCCGCCACATAAGTGTCGCTATGCCCCAACTGCCCCTCGTTATGGGTGCCGGGCACGACGCGCATGCAGCCGCTTTCCTTGGTGCTGGGGGTCAGCGCGACCCAGGCGGTGATGATATCCGCGGGCTCAAGGCCCCAGTACGTCAGGTCCTGATGCCAGGATACGAAGCTGGGATCGTGGGCCGGTTTGGAAAAGAACGCCGCCGACCAACATAGAATATCCGGGCCCAGGACCTCTTCCACCCGGTCCAGGATCGCCGGATTGCAGACCAAATCAAACAGCTCCGGAAAGATAAGATGGGCATTGGAACCCAGCAGGCCCTTGGCCTCGACCCCATGATCATCATAGATTCCGGCGATCTTGTCGGCCAGTTGTCCTGCCCCGGCCTCGGACATGATCCGGATCGGGCTAAGATAACCTTGCGCCTGATAGACGTCGCCCGCGGCCGCGCCGACCGTCATGGATTCCGACATTTTTCCACGTCCCCATTATTCCACCTGAACATTACTGGTCGGCATGATAGGAGCCGGATGGCGCATGTGCAAATTTCAGGCCAAGGCAATCGAAAGCCTGGCAACGTTAACTCATAGTTGACAGCATGCGCGCCTGGGCGGCTAAATTGATCCGCAATGATCCATTTTCCGTGCCAATTGTGCCAATCGTCCTTGGGAGTCACACGATGAACATCATGCCCAATTCCGCCGCCGCGCGCGATATTGCCTATTATATCCATCCCCAAACCAACCTGCGCCGCCACGCCGAAGTCGGCCCGGTCATCGTCAGCAAGGGCGATGGTGTCTATGTGGTGGATGAAAACGGCAACCGCTATATGGAGACGGTGGCCGGTTTATGGTGCGCCGCCCTGGGCTTTTCCGCCAACGAACGGATCGCAAAAGTGGCCTACGAGCAGATGCTCAAACTCGGCTATTACCATACCTACCGCCACACCTCGAACGAGAGCAGCATCGATCTGGCCGAAAAACTGATCCAGCTGGCCCCGGTGCCCATGTCCAAGGTATTGTTTCAATGCTCCGGTTCGGAAGCTAACGACACGGCGGTGAAACTGGCCTGGTACTATCAGGCTGCGATGGGACGGCCTGAAAAGAACAAGATCATCGGCCGGGAACGCGGTTATCACGGCAGCACCATCGCCGCCGTCTCGGTCTCGGGCAAGCCGGACATGCACGCCGATTTCGCCCTGCCCCTGCCGATGATGCGGCACACCGAATATCCGCACTTTTACCGTGGCCACCATGACGGTGAAACGGAGGAAGAGTTCGCCACCCGCATGGCCCAGGCCCTGGAAGACCTGATCCTGGCCGAGGGGCCGGATACCGTGGCCGCGTTCTTTGCCGAACCGGTCATGGCGGCGGGCGGCGCCATCGTACCGCCGAAAACTTACTTCGCCAAAATGCAGGCGGTATTGAAAAAGTACGATGTACTGTTCATTGCCGACGAAGTTGTCTGCGGCTTTGGCCGCACGGGCAATTGGTGGGGCAGCCAGACCTTTGATTTGCAGCCCGACATGATTTCCTGCGCCAAGGCATTATCAGCTGCCTATCAGCCGATCTCGGCCCTGATGGTGAACGACAAAATTCACCAGGCCATGCTGGCGCAAAGCGACAAGCTGGGCGCCTTCGCCCACGGCTACACCCATGCCGGCCATCCCGTTACCACCGCCGTCGCCCTGGAAGTCATCAAGATCTACGAGGAGATGGATATCGTCGAACGGGCGCAACGGATTGGCGGACGCATGAACGCAGGGCTGCAGGCATTTGCCGATCATCCCTTGGTCGGCGATGTGCGCGGCGTCGGCATTTTGGCCGGCATGGAGCTGATGCGGGACAAGGCGACCCGGACACCGTTCGAAGGCGGCCGTGCCGGCGCCATGATGGACAAGTATGGCCGCGAAAACGGTTTGATCCTGCGCATCATTGGTGACCGTGTGGCCTTTGCACCACCCTTGATCATCACCGAGGCCGAGGTTGATGATATGTTGGAGAAACTGGGCCGAACTCTGGATCAGGCACACGGGGAACTAAGTGCGGGATGATCCGGGTTGCCTTTGACATTGGCGGTACTTTTACGGATTTTGTGCTGCATGACAGCCAAGGTGATGGCGGCGGCGATAGCCACTTCCTGAAGATCCCCTCGACGCCCGACGATCCGGGCCGGGCGGTGCTGGCGGGCCTGGAAAGCCTGTTCCAGGCGGCGGGCGTGGAAGCCGGCGATGTCGCCTCGGTGCTGCACGCCACCACCGTGGCCACCAACGCGGTGCTGGAGCGCAAGGGCGCGCCCACGGGCCTGATCACCACGGAAGGTTTTCGCGATGTCCTGATCATCGGTAGGCAGAAGCGCTACGAAACCTATGATCTCTACATTGCCAAGCCCGAGCCCCTGGTACCCCGCCGCCATATTGTCGAGGTGGCGGAGCGCCTTGATAACGCTGGCGCCGTGGTCACCCCGCTGGATATGGCATCGGTGGACCGGGCCATCGATGGCTTGGTGGCGGCGGGGCGGGAGACCGTGGCGGTATCGCTGTTGCATGCCTATGCCAACCCGGAGCATGAACAAGCCATCCGGGCGCGGATCAAGGCCCGGGCGCCGGGGCTGTCGGTATCGTTGTCATCGGATGTGGCGCCGAAGTTCCGCGAGTACGAACGGACAAATACCACGGCCGCCAACGCCTACATTAAACCTATTGTCGAACGCTATATCGAAGGCTTGCAGGACGCCCTGCGCCAGCGCGGCTATGTCCGTGATCTGTTCATCATGCAATCCAGCGGCGGCCTGGTCTCGCCCGCCATCGCCAAGGATTACCCAATTCGGATCATCGAATCCGGTCCCGCCGCCGGTGTCCTGATGGGCGGCATCGTGGGCAAGGAGCAAGGCCGGGAGCATGTCATCACCTTTGATATGGGCGGCACCACCGCCAAGCTGGGCGCCGTTGACGGCGGCACACCGGCGATCATGCCCACATTCGAGATCGACCATGTGCGCTACAAGAAAGGCAGCGGCTTGCCGATCAATGTACCGGCGGTGGAATTGCTTGAAATCGGCGCGGGCGGCGGTTCCATTGCGCGGGTCGAGATGGGCATGATCGCCGTCGGGCCCGACAGCGCCGGTGCCGCGCCCGGACCCATTTGTTATGGCCAGGGCGGCAGCTTGCCAACCATTACCGATGCCAATCTGGTGCTGGGCTATCTCGATCCGGACTGGTTCAATGGCGGCGCCTTGGCATTGGACAGGGACGCCGCCGCCAACGGCATCATGCGGGATATCGGCGAACCGTTGGATCTGGAACTGGGTGCGGCGGCCTGGGGCATTCACCTGGTTGCCACCATGAACATGGAAAACGCCCTGCGCATCGTCTCGGTCGAACAGGGCCGCGATCCCCGGCGGTATGCCATGATCGCTTTTGGCGGCGCCGGTCCCCTGCACGCCGCGCGGCTGGCCCGGTCCGTGGGCATTCCAGAGGTCATTGTGCCCTTTGGCGCCGGGGTTGGCTCCGCCATCGGGTTATTGCAGGCCGCGCCCCGGATCGATGTCTCCACCACCCGGGTTATGCAGCTGGATGAAAACGCCGGCCCGGCCATCGCCGAGGTCTATACGGAGCTCGAAGCACGGGCACGAAAGGACATCGCCCAGTTCGACAACGCCGCACCGCCGCAATGGTCCCGCCACGGTTACATGCGCTATGCCGGACAGGGCTTTGAAGTTCAGGTGCCATTGCCCGACGGCGCCATTCAAGGGGATTTCGGCGTCCGCGCCATCGATGCCTTTAACGCCGCCTATCTGCAGAAGCATAAATTCCTCGACCCCGAGGCCCGCATCGAAGCGGTGGACTGGACCCTGGTCGCAACCCTGCCCAGCGGCCAGGAGGGCGTGGTGATCAGCCAGGCGCGCTCACTTGATACACCAAAGCGAAGCGGCAGCCGCCTGGCCTGGTTCCCGGAAGCGGGCGGCTATGTGGCAACGCAAATCATCGACCGCCAGGCCCTGGCCAACGGCGCCACCATCACCGGCCCCGCCATCATCGAGGATCCGGATAGTACAACCGTGGTACTGCCCGGTGATGTGGCGCGCCTCGGTGGACCGGGGCATCTGATCATCGATATCGCACGGGAAGGTGCCGCATGAGTGCTACAACGGTTGATCCCATCACCTTGACGGTGATCTGGAATACTCTGATGTCCATCGCCGAGGAACTGGGCACGACCTTGCGCAATACCGCATTCTCTGAAGGCGTCCGCGAAGGCGATGATTTCGCCACCGCCATTTTCGACCGTAACGGGCGCTTGATCGCCCAGGGAAATTTCAGCCCCGGCCATTTGGGCTCCATGCCCGCCTGCGTCCAGCACGCGATCGACTATTTTCCGCCCGAGACGTTGCGGCCTGGCGATTCCATCCTGCTGAATGACAGCTTCATGTGTTCCGGCCATTTCCCCGATACTTTCCAGGTCATGCCCATATTCTTGGCTGATGCCCTGGTCGGCTACGTCGCCTGCTCGGCCCACCAGGTGGATATGGGCGGGGCCGCGCCGGGCAGCCAGAAAGTGCACGGCGTCACCGAGTCTTTTCAGGAAGGCCTGCGGATTCTGCCCGTGCGTTTCGTGCGCAGGGGCAACATTGACGAGGACATTCTGCGTCTGGTGCTGGGCAATGTGCGCATGCCCGACAAGGTCCGCGGCGATCTCCTGGCCCAGCATACGGCAAACCTAAGTGCCGCCAGCCGCCTGCAACAATTGTTCCGCGAGCATGGCGACGAGACCCTGGCAACGGCCTACGAGATTATTCTGGACCGGTCCGAGGCGGCCATGCGCGAGGCCTTGGCGGTGGTGCCGGCGGGTACCTACAGTTTCGACGATTGCATGGACGATTACGGCCCGGGCACCGACCCGATCAAGATCGCCGTCGATGTCACCTTTGACGGTGTTGGCGCGGTGGAGCTGGATTTCTCCCGCTCCTCCGACGTCGTGCCCGCCGCCATCAATTCCTACATCAACTACACCCGCGCCTATGCCATTTTCGCCATCAAGGTGTTCTGCGATGCATTACAGCCGCAAACGGCCGGCAGCATGCGGCCGATCACGGTCACGGCGCGAGAAGGTTCGTTCTTCAACCCGGCTTTCCCGGCGCCTTCCGGCGGGCGGGCGATTTTGCAGATCCGTATTTTCGACGCCATCAACGGTGCCATCGCCCAGGCCCTGCCGCACCGGGCCATGGGCGCCTTTTCGCATTGGTCGAACCCGAATATCGGCGGCATCCACGACGAAACCGGGCGGCCGTTCGTGATGTATGATCTTTCGCTTGCCGGCTATGGCGGCCGTCAGGGCAAGGACGGCGTCGAGGCCTTGAGCCCGGTGATGAACTGTTCCAACATTCCGGTGGAGGTTCACGAAACCCATAATCCGGTCCGCGTGCGCCGCCTGGAACTTATTCCGGACACAGGCGGGGCCGGACAATGGCGGGGTGGTTGCGGCCTGCGCAAGGATATCGAGCTGTTGAACTCCACTGCCGTGCTTTCGCATCTGGGCGACCGCCACCGCTTTCAACCCTACGGCCTGTTCGGCGGCGAAGCTGGCAGCTTAGGCGAGACTTTGCTGAACCCCGATGGTAATGCGGAGCCGTTGCATTCCAAAGGTATGTACGATCTGAAGCAGGGCGATGTGGTCAGCTTCCGCCTCTCGGGCGCCGGCGGCTATGGCCCCGTGGCGGATAGAGATCCCGCCGCCGTCGCCCGGGATCTAGCCGATGGCTATGTCACCAATGAAGGCGCGATAAATGACTACGGATGGGAGCCCGGGCCTGAATAGCCGTGAAGCTTTTTCGCCTAGCCGGCTGAACAAGGCGGAGCGGCGCAGCCTGCTGGCCCGCTCGAACGGACGCGGGGCAGCGCATTTTGCGGTCCATGCGGGCCTGATCGCCGGCCTGGGCTGGTGCATTCTGGCCAAGGTTGCCTATTGGCAGGTTTTGTTGCTGCCCCAGGGCATCGTGTTGATATTCCTCTTCGCGCCCTTGCATGAATGCATTCACCGCACCGCTTTTCGCAGCCGTTGGTGCAATGACGTGGTGGCGGCGCTGTGCGGCTGGTTGCTGCTGTTGCCCCCCGCTTGGTTTCGTCATTTCCATTTGAACCATCACCGTTTTACCTCCGACCCCGCGCGGGACCCGGAATTGGTGGTGGCCAAGCCCCGCAACCGCGCGGTCTATCTGATCCATCTGACGGGCCTGGCCGTCTGGGGCGCGCAGCTTCAGGTGCTGTTGGGCAGCACCCATGGCCGGGCGGAGGATGAATTCATCCCGCAAAAGGCCCGCAACCGGGTGGCGTTGGAGGCACGCTGGTTCCTTGCCTTGTACATCATCGCCTTCGCCGCCATGGGTGAACAGTTGCTCTGGCTCTGGGTCGTGCCTGCCCTTTTGGGGCAGCCGGTTCTGCGGGCTTTTTTGCTGGCCGAACATATGGATTGCCCTGAAAGCACCGACATGCTGGCCAACAGCCGTACAACCTTGACCACGGCGGCGCTGCGGTTCGTCACCTGGAACATGTCCTATCACGCCGAGCATCACGCCCTGCCAGCGGTGCCGTTTCATCAACTGCCGGCATTTCACCGCCATACCGATGCCTATTTAAAAGTTAGGCAAAACGGCTATCTCAAATTTCATCGCGATTTATGGAACAAGCTCTAGAAAAACGTGGCGATTTGCTCAAGCGGTTTTTTCACCGTGGCATGGGCGGGAATATGGGCGTTTTTGTCCGGATAGCCGGTAACCAACAGGATATAGGGGCGGTCGCTTTTCGGGCGGTCGCAAATCTCGTTCAAAAAACCCATGGGCGCCGGCGTATGGGTCAGGGTCGCCAGGCCAGCGTTATGCAGGGCCATGATCAGAAACCCCGTGGCGATGGAAACGGATTCGGGCACATAGTAATTCTTGTACAGCTTGCCGCCCGCGCCACGGCTTTTATGTTCGCCGAAAATACAAATCAGCCACGGCGCTGTCTCCAGAAACGGCTTGGCCGGGTCCGTGCCGATGGGCTTTAGCGCCTGCAGCCATTCCTCGCCGGCCCGCCCGGCGTAAAAGGCCTGCTCCTCCTCCTCCGCCAGCTCGCGGATGGTTTTCTTTTTCGCCGCATCGCCGATCACCGTGAAATGCCAGGGCTGATGATTGGCGCCGCTGGGCGCGGTACCGGCGGAGAGCAGGCATTGTTCGATGATATCCCGTGGCACGGGGCGGTCGGAAAACTCGCGCACCGAATGGCGCCGGCGCACCAATTCATAGAACGCCGCCGCCGATGCCCGCATCTCGGCGACGCTCTGTTCCTGGTAATCCGGCAGCGGAATGGGGTGAAAATCTTCACCAAATTGGTCTTCCAGCACACCCGGTCCTCCCGCGCCTGTTACAATTAAATGGCGATAGGCTTCTGCCCGATCACCTTGCGCTCCGCGTTGATGCCGCGCAGGAACTCAATACCATCGGCGGCAATGGCATCGCCGACCACATAGTCGCCCTCGCCGGCCAGCTCCTTCATATCGACCCAGGCGCCATAGATGTGACGGGTGCGATCCGTGATGATGCCCGCGTTCAACAGGGTCTTGACCAGAACCCGAAAGATATTGGTGCCGGTTTTCAGCGAGTTGCGCCGCTCGCTCTCGCCGAAGACCTCGCGGCAGGCATCCCGTACCCATTCCCACTCCAGGCCGAACTGGGCATAGATGTAATGCCGCTGGCGAATGTTGGAGAGGTTGAACAGCAGGATCTCGAAGCATTGCGCGGCCCAATCCTCGACCGTCTCATGCTCCGGCTCGGTCAGGTTGGGAATGGTCTTATCGGCCCAGATTTTGCCGAATTTGTGGTGGAAGGCCTCGTCCGTCATGACCAACTGGGTCAGGCGTTTTAGGACCGGATCGTTGGTATGGCGGTGCAGGTTGGCGAAGGCGCCCATGGCCAGGCCCTCAATCAGCATCTGCATGCCCACCAGCTTTTTGTAGACGGTCGGCGTCAGTACCAGATCTTCCAACAGATCGCCCAGGCATTCGCCCACGGGTAGGGGGCCACCCCAGCGTTTTTCGATATAGAGGGCATAGGCGGTCACATGGCGGGCTTCTTCCCGGGCCTGGTTGGAGGCATATTCCTGGGCCCCTTGATCCTTTAAGATCTGGCACAGGCTGGCGCTGAGCGACAGGGCACCCTGTTCGCCATGCAGGATGGAAGAAAGATTCCAGCGCAAAATCTCGTTGGCCAGGCCGATCTGTTGACCTGCATCCAATTTGTCCGCTACCGCCGAGTTCAATTCGATGATCTGCTCCTTCGGCATGATCATCTGGCTTTGCACATCGAACGGCTGATCAAAATCAATATAGGCCTTGTCCAGGGGATCTCAGAAATGGTCATGGGTGGCCGCGATAATTCCGTCAAAGGCATCCGAGCGTTCGCCATAGCGGCCAACTTCGATCATGGCGCGGAAATCGTCGCGGTCGACAGTGTTATAGGCCGTGTCGTGGGTAATCTGGTCGGAATTCTGATCGGACATCTGGATGCTTCCCCTGTTTTGCCCCTTATGTTTTGAAGCAACCTATTTAACGTTTACGTAAACGTCAACTTATACGGCGACCGGAGGCCGGCGCTGGGCCTAGGGGCGACCTTGCTCTAATTGCCCGGCCGGGGCGGTGGCATCAAGCAAGGCTAAATCATGACCAGTCAGGGGCCGTGTTACGTCTGGTAAGACCGCGACGCGGATTCACCAGGACCAGCCCGGAAAGCGAATTTAAAAATGTAAAGGGCCGAAGCCCTGCAATCGGCGGGCCGCTTAGCGTCCGGCTTCGCGGTCGATCTTCGCGCGCTGGGCAAAATAGCCCTTGAACAACACCAACATGCCGCCCATGACGACAACCGTCGCCACCATCATTGCAATCAACAGAAATACTTCATGCATAACTAACCCCCTTACCAACAATTCCTACGATGTACACCAACATCCTAGTCGGGCCAAGATATTATTGTCCAAATCGGCGCTATTGCCGATGCTGTTGCCGATGGGCCGCCTTGCCCCCGTCGTTGGCCAGGCTGGAGGCAAGGTGCTCCAAACGGTCCAGGCCGCCGGCCCGCAACAGCGCGACCGCGCAGGCCAGATTCTTGTCATCCATGGGTTTGGCGAGCAATTCGTTGCAACGGTCGCCGGTGATGGTGGCGCTGGGTCCGACGATATGCGGGCTTGCCTCGCCCCGGCTCAAGGCGCCCTGCAATTCCTCTTCGCGCCGGCCGGCTTCCTGACGGTCGCTTTCGATCAGCAGGTCCGGCAGGATACCCCAGGCCTGAATGGTCCGGCCCGACGGGGTGTAGTACAAAGCCGTCGTCAGGCGCAGGGCACCGGACTCGCCCATGGAGAATATGGTCTGGACCGAGCCCTTGCCGAACGAGCGGCTGCCGACGATCACCGCCCGGTGGTTTTCCTTCAGCGCGCCGGCGACGATCTCGGCGGCCGAGGCCGTGCCCTCATTGACCAGCACGACGACGGTCTTGCCAACTGCCAGGTCGCCGCCCTTGGCCCGGAAAAGCGCGTTGTCCTCTTCCATGCGCCCGCGCACCGAAACAATGACGCCTTCGTCCAGGAAAACATCCGAGACACGGATCGCCTGACGCAGCAGACCGCCCGGATTGTTGCGCAGATCGATCACCAGGCCCAGGCTGGCCGCGCCCAAGGCGTCATCAATTTTTGCCATGGCCTTGCGCAAACCCGGTTCGGTCCGTTGGCTGAAGGCGGAAATGCGGATATAGCCGTAATCCGACGCCACTTTGTGGCGCACCGCGGGCACACGAATGATGTCGCGGACAATGAGCATTTCCATTGGCTCCTTCGCCTCGCCCCGCAACACGGTCAGGCGGATGGTGGTGCCAACCAGGCCGCGCATGCGGCCGACCGCGGCCCGCAATGTCATACCCTTGATCGGGGTCCCGTCCACATGGCTGATCAGATCACCGGCCCGCATGCCGGCCCGCTGGGCCGGGGTATCGTCAATGGGGGCGATGACCTTAACCAGGCCGTCGTCCATGGTCACTTCCAGACCCAGGCCGGCGAATTTACCGCTGATGCGGATTTTCAGTTCGCCGTAGCTCTCGGGATCAAGATAGGCGCTGTGGGCATCCAGGGTGTTCAGGCCCTTGTTCAGGGCCAGGGCAATGCGGCGGAATTCACTTGGTTTCCTCCGCTTTTGCGCCTTTTCGCCATGGGCCGCAGCCCCTTTGGCCGTATCCTTCTTGGCGGCTTTTTCCATACTGGCCACAGCGGCATCGTATTCCTTCAGCCCCTCCATGGTCTCTTTCAGAAGCGGTGTCGGATCGAGTTTATGCAGGTACCGGCGGCCGATAATCGGCAGCGTACGCCGCAATACGGCGGCCTCCCGCTCGTTCAGGGTAACGTCTTGGCCCGCCGCCTGTTCGACGATCAGATCCTGGGTGCTCTTGGCCCAACTTGTAGCGGGAGCACACAACAAGGCAAAACACGCCACGGTCAGCGCAAAGATTCCAAAAAACGCCGGTGCGGCTGAACGCGGATTTGCCTTACACTGCTCAGTGTTTGCTGTTGGCCCAATCATGATCCTGGGATCGCCCCCCGCCTTGCTCGCGTTATTCATATCCGTTCGGCCAGCCAGATAGCCAACCGGGTTCCAGCTTTCACGCTTTGGCTTAATATTTGGTAAGCAGGCGCCTCTTCAGCGCCATTTTCAAGTGCCAAATCCCGATGTTTCAGTTCATCTTCGCGAAATTCCGCAATCACGGCTTGCAGTTCGGCATTTTCACCGGCCGATTCCTCATTCAACTCTGGGGCCAGCGCATCGAGCTGCCGCTGGTAATGATCCTCGATCACTTCTTCCACCGCCACCGTCGTCGCCATCGCCGCCCGCTCCCCCAGCAAGGCGCTGCCCGCGCCCAGGGCGAAACCGGCCGCGCGCCACAAGGGCGACAGGGCGCTTGGGCGAACACCGCGTTCGACCACCATTTCGTCAAAGGTGGCCAGATGCACCTGTTCCTGTTCGGCCATTTTTTTCAACAGGTCCGCGCAGGGTTGATTTTTCAACACCGCCAGCTGGCCGCGATAAATTTCCGCCGCGCCCAGTTCACCCGCCTGATCAACGCGGATCATGCGGCCAATATTGTCCTTGCCCCGACGGTCGCCAGGCAATGTGGCGGGACGCGAGGGGGCCGTTCCCTTGGGCGGCGTGTTGGGTGTCGCGGCTATATCCATGGCTTATCTGCGGTCCCCAATGGCGATTTTACCGGCCAATCCGGCATAAACCGCCAGGGCCAGAGAGAATAGAACGTTGTAGCCCGCCATGGAAACACCAAACAAGGAAAATGCCACCTCGTCACAGCGGATGATCGGCGCGGCCATGACCTGGGCCCGCAGCTCGGCCAGGGTCTGGGCCGTGCCGCCCGTCCCCACGCAGGCCTCGCTGCCGCTCCACCAATGTTCTTCCACCCCCACATGATAGGTGGCGATGCCCGCATTCACCGCCAGCACTACGGCCGTCAACAGCAGGATCCAGGGTCCCATGGCACGCAACGCCGGCAACAGGGCAAGGAGACAGATCGCGGCGGCAATGGCGAATGGCCAACGTTGATAGATGCACAGGGCGCAGGGTTGCAGCTCGAAGACATATTGCGAGATGAAGGCGGCGGCCAGGGCGCTCAGCGAGGCCAACGGCACCAGGATCAACGCTGTCTTTGTCTGTACCAAGCTTTGCATCGCTGATCCCCCTGCCTACAAAACCAGTTTGACCACGGCGAAGCCGCCAATCAACAGCACCATGAAAAGGATAAACAACAAGCCCAGATAACGCTCGATGAAATCGCGGATCGGCGCGCCGAAATACCACAGCAATGCCGTTACGATAGCGAAACGAAGCCCCCTGGCCACGATGGAAGCGGCCAAAAAGACCGGCAGGCTTAGCCCCGTAACACCCGAGGCGATGGTGATTACCTTGTAGGGAAACGGCGTCAGGCCGGCGATCAGGACGATCCAGACGCCCCATTCGTTATAACGGCTTTGGAACGAGGCGAATTTTTCCCCATAACCATAGAAATTCAGAATTGGCAGGCCGATGGCATCGAACAGGTACATCCCAATGGCATAGCCCAGCAGACCGCCCAAAACGGAGGCAACCGTGCAAATCACCGCGATCAACAGCGCCTTGTGCCGTTGCGCCAGCACCATGGGGATCAACATCACGTCAGGGGGAATGGGAAAGACCGAACTTTCGACAAAAGAGACCGCGCCCAAGGCCCAATTGGCATGGCGGTGCCCGGCCAGGGCCATGGTCCGGTCGTAAAGCCAATGTAGCATCGTGTACCTTAGAACTGTTGTAGAAGAACCGCTGCGGATGGTCCCGCCCTATATCAGCAACGGCATCTTGGGGCCAGAACAATGCAACTGATTTGCCTACACCGGACCCCAACCCTATGATTTGCTGAATTTAGGACCACGAAAAGGCGAAACAATGACGGCGATCAGCGCCAACGGCATCACCATCGAATATGAAACCCACGGCCAGGAAGGTAATCCCGCCTTGCTATTGATCCGGGGGCTGGGCAGCCAGATGATCCACTGGCCGGCGGCGCTGATGCAGCGTTTGGCGGCGGCCGGGTTCTACGTGGTGACCTTCGACAATCGGGATGCCGGCCTGTCCACTAAGTTCGAGGCCGCCGGCGCCATGGATGTCGCCGACCTGATGCAACGGGCCAAGGCGGGCGAGGACATTGAGGTGCCTTATTTGCTGGACGACATGGCGGCGGACGTGATCGGCCTGATGGATGCCCTGTCTATCGTGACGGCCCATGTCGCGGGTATCTCCATGGGTGGTGCCATCGCGCAGTTGCTCGCCGCCAAACACGGCGGCCGCCTGCGCTCCATGACCTCGATCATGGCGCAAAGCGGCAACCTGGATGTGCCCCAGGGCAGCCCGCAGGCCATGGCGGCCCTGATGCGGGCCGGCGGCGATGAAAGCACCCGCGACGGCGCCATTGCCGCCAATATGGCAACCGCCCGAATTCTGGCCGGGCCGCTTTATCCCACTTCCGAGGCTGACCGCCGGGCCATGGTGGAACGGGCCTATGACCGCGGTCATTGCCCGGACGGCCGCACCCGCCAGCGCGCCGCCATCATCAAGAACGGCAACCGGGTCGCGATGTTGCGGACCATAAAGATTCCCTGCCAGGTCATCCACGGCATGGACGATCCGCTGTTGAACATCGCGGGTGGTGAGGACACGGCGGCGAATATCCCAGGCGCGGATTTTCATGCCATCGCCGGCATGGGGCACGAGACGCCGGCCACCCTGGCCCCGGTACTGGCCGACCTGATTGGTTGTTTCGCCAGGCGCGTGGACGAGACGACGGCGTAATGCCAACCTGATATCAGCTAGCCCATTTTCGAGATTGAATGATTCAATTCTGATCTGAAGGGATTCCCATTTTGCTCGGTTCATGATTCTCTAGTTGCGATGATTCGCAGAGGAGATCCCATGGCCAAGGTCTATTCGCAGGATTTACGCGAACGC
>JABIWH010000016.1 GCA_018701215.1 Rhodospirillaceae bacterium | reverse complement strand
GGATAGTTTCTTTCATGGTGAACCGTAGGTTTTCCTGGTGTCGTTGTTTCGGTCTAGACATCCAAAACACTACGATATTTCAACAGGTTAATCTACGTTCACCGCCTAATTCAAAGGCTGGAGTGAATAATTCAGGTTAGTAAAAGGGCAAATTTTCATAGTATATTGACAATTCTCAGGTAGTGTAACGAACAAATACGCACAACAATCTATGGATTGAGATAATGGATCAGGAATCAAATGCCGATTTGTCAAGCGACGAGCTGCGGCGAATCGTGACTGAAGTTGTATCCGCCTATGTCAGTTATAATAGTTTGCCCAACTCAGAACTTCCCACATTGATCCAAACAGTGCATGGCGCACTTGTCGGCGTTAGCAATGGCGCAACCGAAGAGGCCAAGAAAGAAACGCAAAAACCGGCGGTGCCTATTCGACGGTCAATCCAAAACGACTACCTTGTCTGTCTGGAAGACGGCAAGAAATTGAAGATGCTGAAACGGTATTTGCGCACCCGTTACAATCTGACCCCGGATGAATATCGCCGCAAATGGGGCCTGGCATCTGACTACCCCATGGTGGCACCCAGCTATTCTTCGTTGCGCTCCAATTTCGCCAAGAAAATCGGCTTGGGGCGTGCCCGTGGCACGACCTAGGGGATGTTTCTTCAAAACATGCCCGGAATCTCAAGAAAAGCGCAATTGAATCAATCGTCTAAGTCGCGCCAAACAAGTCTTGGGCGACTTCGATTAACTGAAAACTGCTCTAACTCAGAACCATAACCTGCTTGATTGATTTTCAGCGCGCGGCGTATTTGCCGCCGCTCCACTCGTATAATACGTAAGCCGGCTGTTTGATATCACCATTGCCGTCGAAAGCGATCTCGCCCAATACGGATTTGAAGACGTTCGAATTTAGCGCCTTGGTCAACTCGTCCAATTCCAGGCTGCCGGCCTTGGTCGCCGCCAGGGCCCAGATTTGCACGGCAGCGTAAGCATGCAAGGTAAGGCCTTCCGGCTCGAACCCAGCCTTTCGAAAGGTATCCACCGCCGACTTGGCAGCCGGGGCTTTGCGCGGATCGCGGGGGTATGTCATCAACGTGCCTTCGCCCGCGGCGCCGGTAATTTTCCAATATTCCTGCGTCGCCAAATCATCGCCTGAAATCATCGAGGTGGACATACCCTTTTCACGCATCCGCCGCACGATCAGGCCAGCCTCCCTGTGGTAGCCGCCATAATACAAAGCATCGATATTGTTCATCTGTAACTTAGCGACAAAATCGTCATAGTTTTTCTTGCCAGGTTTTACGCTGGCCAGCATGTCTTCATTCATGCCGCGCGAATTGAGCTGCAATTTCGCCGCCCCGGCCAAGGCTTTGGAATAGCTCCGTCCATCGTGCACGATGGCAACTTTTTTACCGCCGAAGGTTTCGGCCAAGTAGTCGCCCGCGATGGTGCCTTGCTGATCATCCCGGCCACAGACGCGATAGACGTTGTCAAAACCACGTTCCGTCAGGGCCGGATTGGTGGAGGCCGGCGAAATTTGCAAGATGCCCTCTGCATTGTAGATGTCCGAGGCGGCAATTGATGCACCGGAGCAGAAATGTCCGGCAACAAATTTGACGCCTTGGTTGAGCACGTCCTTGGCCACGGCCACCGCTTTTTTCGGATCACAACGATCATCGCCGAACATCACCTTGATCTTCTGTCCCAGGACACCGCCCTTGGCATTCAGATCCGCAACCGCCAGTTCCGTCCCACGCTTTACCTGTTCGCCAAAGACTTCGAATGGCCCGGTCATCGGTCCGATCGCGGCAATAACAATTTCGGCCCGGGCTGAGGCAACGATCAAGGCCAAGGCAGCGGCCAAGCCGAGAAGCATGGGTTTTTGGAATTTCATAGGCATCATTATACCACCGCTGGAGCAGTTCCGAGCAAAGTTACAGCAAAGGTGTTTGATATTATACCTTGATGCCGGGTCGGGTGTCGGGGGGTGCTGCTTTCTTGCGCAGCATGTATTCCAGCTTGCGCACCGCCAAGCGTGACAGCTCCGCCTCGGACGCGGAGGCCGGGCCGACGATGGAAACCTCTAGCAGGCTGACAGGGTCAATCGCGGACACTTTGACAGAAGCGCCGATAACCTGGAATTCCACCAGATAGCTGGCGCCAGAGCCCCTCTGAGAACCCCTGCCAGGCCTTGTATTTCTCGCCATGCTAATGCCGCCGCGACGGAGGGAAGCCGATCCGATTTTATGCGGCGCGGCGCAAGTGCAATCGCGACCACACCGTTTTCAGTGCGGCGACCAGTTCCGCCATCATGGCATCATCATGGAATGGCGTCGGGGTAAAGCGCAGGCGCTCGGTACCGCGCGGCACCGTGGGATAATTGATGGGCTGCACATAGATGCCGAATTCATCCAACAAATCGTCGGAGACCTGTTTGCACAACGCCGCGTCACCGACCATCAAAGGTACGATGTGGCTGACTGACGGCATCAAGGGCAGCTCGGCCTCGGCGAACAATGTCTTCAAGGCCGCGGCCCGTTCCTGATGCTTCTCACGTTCCGCATTGGAAGTTTTCAGATGCCGCACACTGCATAAAGCACCGGCGGCGATCGCCGGCGCGATCGAGGTCGTGAAGATGAAGGAGGAGGCATAACTGCGGATCACATCGACCAGATCCGAGGACGCGGTGATATAACCGCCCATCACGCCAATCGCCTTGGCCAGGGTGCCTTCGATGATATCCAGTTGATCCATGACGCCGTCACGTTCGGCGACACCGCCGCCACGGGGGCCATACATGCCAACCGCATGAACTTCATCCAAATATGTCAGGGCGCCGTATTTCTTGGCGATGGCGCAAATCTCGCCGATCGGGGCAATATCGCCGTCCATGGAATAGACAGATTCAAAAGCCACGATCTTCGGCGTATTAGGGTCGGCCTTGGCCAGCAGCTCTGTCAGATGTTCGGTATCATTATGGCGCCAGATCTGCTTCGGGCCGCCGCCATGACGGATGCCGTCGATCATTGAGGCATGGTTCAAGGCATCGGAAAAAATAATCAGACCCGGCAGCGCCTTGACCAACGTCGACAGGGTCGCTTCGTTGGAGATGTACCCGGAGGTGAACAGCAGGGCGGCTTCCTTGCCATGCAGATCCGCCAGCTCCCGCTCTAATAGGACATGATAATGGTTGGTGCCCGAGATGTTGCGGGTACCGCCCGAACCGGCACCGACCTTGTCCAGGGCCGTATGCATGGCGTTCAAGACATCCCTGTTTTGGCCCTGCCCCAGATAATCGTTGGAGCACCAAACCGTGACGTCCTGTTGCCCGCCATCGTGATGCCGCGTCGCCTTGGGAAAATTGCCTGCATGACGCTCCAGCTCCGCGAATACACGGTAACGCCCTTCATTGCGAAGGTCAGCTATGCGGTCGGCAAATAGTTTATCATAGTCCATAGTCAATCCCCTTATGCGCCGAACTATACAATCCCCAAATGGCAGCAGACTTGATCAGTATCAATTAAACGCATTTCAAATTTATTAACCAAGGATAGTTTGCCGCCTGAAAAGGTATTTTCAAGCCTAATTCATGGCTAGCGGACATTTTGTCGCACGAATCGCCACGCTGGCAAAGTAAACCCGGCAACGCTGTCACCGCGGTGGTTGTCGCAGCGGCAATCCTTGGCTAATAAGGCTGTAATCACAATGACGGCACCACGAAGGAGTTTAGGCGCATGAATACGGATCGGGCAAAAAGCCAGACGGATTATCTCGCAACCGGGTCTTTCTCCTGGGAGGATCCTTTTCTGCTGGATGATCAGCTGAATGAAGAGGAGAAGCTGGTCCGCGACAGCGCCCGCGATTATTGCCAGGACAAGCTGATGCCCCGAATAATCGAGGCCACGCGGCAGGAAAAATTCCACCGTGAAATCATGAACGAGATGGGCGAGTTGGGGCTGTTGGGCTCGACCATCGAAGGTTATGGCTGCGCCGGCGTCTCGTATGTCTGCTATGGCCTGATCGCCCGCGAAGTTGAGCGCGTGGACAGCGGTTACCGATCCGCCGCCTCGGTACAGTCGTCCCTGGTCATGCATCCCATCAACGCCTATGGCAGCGAAGAGCAACGGCAAAAATTCCTGCCCAGGCTGGCGACCGGCGAACATGTGGGCTGCTTCGGCCTGACCGAGCCTGACCATGGCTCCGACCCCGGCTCGATGATCACCAGGGCCAAGAAAGTGGATGGCGGTTGGATCCTGAACGGCGCCAAGATGTGGATCACCAATTCCCCCATCGCCGATGTCGCCGTGGTCTGGGCCAAGGACGACAATGGTGATATTCGGGGCTTCATCGTGGAGCGGGACTTCAAGGGTTTCTCCACCCCCAAGATTGAAGGCAAACTGAGCCTGAAAGCCTCCATCACGGGCGGTATCGTCTTGGAAGACTGCTTCGTGCCGGACGAGAATTATCTGCCCGAGGCAAAGGGCCTATCGGGTCCATTTGGCTGTCTCAACCGGGCCCGTTACGGCATTGCCTGGGGTGTCATGGGCGCGGCGGAATTCTGCTGGCAAGGGGCCTTGAACTACACCATGGACCGGAAACAATTCCGCCGGCCCCTGGCCGCGACCCAGCTGGTGCAAAAGAAGTTGGCGGATATGCAGACGGAAATCTCCCTCGGTCTGCAATCCTGCCTGCGTGTCGGCCGTTTGATCGACGAGCACCGCGCGGCACCCGAGATGATCTCGATCATCAAGCGCAACTGCTGCGGCAAGGCCCTCGATATCGCCCGGACCGCCCGCGACATGCATGGCGCCAACGGTATTTCCGACGAATATCATGTGATGCGGCATATGGTGAACCTGGAGACGGTGAACACCTATGAAGGCACCCATGATATCCACGCCCTGATCCTGGGCCGCGCCATGACCGGGCTGCAAGCTTTCGCATAATGGACCCGCGCCTAAGGCGCCTAACTGGGTGGCGGCGGCAACGTCTCCGCCCAGCCCTCGGCCCAATCATCAGCCCAGTCATCGGCCCAGCGATTTAGAGGCAAAAGCAGCGCGGCCAGATCCCGGCCCGCGCTGGTAAGCTGGTAGCCGTCGGGAGCCAACGCGACCAATCCAGCCTCTCTTAGTTCACCTAGCCGCGTATTCAACACGTTTGGGTTGGTTTCCGCTGCCTCTTGCAAGGGGCGAAAACGTAGGGTTGCCTCCTGCAATTCCCACAATATACGCAGGCACATGCGGCGCCCCAATAGATCCAGCAGGGCCATGACCGGCCTGCCAGTCTTTGATCCGCGTACCGGACCGCCTGGTTTGGGAAATATCATGCTATTGATTCCATAGCAATTTTACCTTATACATGACGCTATCGTTTTTATAGCATAGGATCTTTAACATGACCGCACGCATAAATCCAATGCCCCCGCCATATTCGACCCCGGTGCAATCCACTTTCGACAAACTGATGCCGGCTGGGGTTCCGCCACTGACCCTGTTCAGAATGCTGGCCACCCAGCCGAGATTGTTCGACAAATTCATGGCCGGGGGATTGTTGGACAAAGGGCATTTAACCCTGCGCCAACGGGAGATCATCATCGACCGGGTCACGGCACAATGCGGCTCTGAATACGAATGGGGCGTACACACCGCCTTCTTTGCCAAAAAAGTGGATTTGACCGAGCCGGAGATTGCCTCGCTGGTCCACGGCGGTGCGGATGATCCATGCTGGCTCGAACCCTCGGAGCGCCTCCTGATCCGAATGTGCGACGGGCTGCACCACGGATGCGAAATCGAGGATGGCCTTTGGACCGAACTTTCAACCAAATTTACGACCGGTGCCTTGCTGGAGATTATGATGCTCTGCGGCTTCTACCGGACCGTGTCTTATCTGACCAACGGCGCCCGGTTGCCCTTGGAGCCGTTTGCCGCCCGCTTTCCACCGAGCCCGGAAAAATCGCTCTGACGGCATCCGCGAGCGTTGGCGTTCAGTGGGCGGGACTGTTACGTTCCAGCCAAGCGACGATAGATGACGAGGAGAGGCAGGATGACGAACATGGTGGAGATTGACCGGCGCGGCTATTCCGTCGAGGATTTCGAGCGGCAATATAATCCGCGCCAGGCGGTGCCCGACCATCAAGGCAAAATCGATGCCAGGGTCACGGTCTCGGCCGAGGCGCGCTGCCGCATCGAAGGGGTTTACGATCTGCGCTACGGCCCCGGTCCATTGGAGCTGCTGGATGTGTTCCCGGCCGAGGCCGAGGCGGCACCAGTGCAGCTTTATATGCACGGCGGCTATTGGCGGGCCCAGGATAAATCCGATGTCAGTTTCCTGGCCGAACCGTTCACCGCCGCCGGCGCCTGCGTGGTGATCGTCAACTACGACCTCTGCCCCAACGCCACCCTGCCCGAGATCATCGCCGAAATGGTCCGCGCCCTGACCTGGACCCACGGCAATATCGCCGAATGGGGCGGTGATCCCGAACAAATATTTATCTCTGGCAATTCCGCCGGCGCCCATCTGGGCGCCATGATGCTGGCCCATGACTGGCAGGCGGATGGCCTACCGGAGGATTTGATCAAGGGCGCGGCCTTGCTGACCGGCGTCTATGACCCCGAACCCGTGCTGGGTATTTCCGTCAACGAAGAGATCGGCCTGACGCGGGATATGCTGGCCGCCGTATCACCGTTACAAAACCTGCCCCGCCGGGATCTGCCCCTACTCGTTCCCGTGGGCGGCGGCGAGACCGAAGAGTGGATCAAGCAGACCCGCGTTTATGTGGATCATTGCCAGGCCAACGGTATTGGTGCCGAATTTATGGAAGTGCCCGGAGCCGATCACTTCGATATGACCGCCGCCATGGGCGATGAAGACGGTCCCGTGCTACCCGCGATCCTGGCACAGATGGGCCTATGAACGGCGCGCCCTGACAAAGAGATAGTCGCCAAGTTCGGAAATATAGGACCGCCGTACATCTTCGAAACGGCCCGTGGCGATGTCGTCTCTCAAGCGCGTCACGCCCTCGCGAATTTCGGCCTCATCGCCATGCTTAGCAAAGGTGGAGATAGCGGCGCGGGCATCAGCAGCCAGATAAAATTCCGGCTCATGCTTACCGCTGTAAAGGAAACGGTCCTGCAAGTCCTCCGTCACCTTGTAGGACGTGAACATCAGGTCAATAAAACCGGCGGCGTCCAGCAAGCTCTCGATCTCCCCGCGGCTGGGCATGTCCGCGATCGAGCGCGCCATGGCGTCTGGGAAATAGGCGTTTAACCAGTAGTGCCGCATCTGCCCGGCCTCGCCCGTGAACAGCGCGATCGGCGCACTCGGACACAGCACCCGCCGGCATTCACCAAAGGCCGCCGAAAGATCCGCGAAATGGTGGATCGCCAGGGTACAGACGACGCCGTGAAAGGTTGCCTCGGCAAAGGGCAGCAGCCCCGCCCCACCCAAAGCCCAGCCGACGGCCCTGGATTTTGCCCGCGCCGCTGACAACATGCGCGGGGAGATGTCCAGGCCGGTCAGGCTATATCCCAGTCCCGCCAGGGCAATGGTATAATTTCCACTGCCGCAGGCCAGGTCGAGATAGCGGCCAAGTTCCGGCGTGCCCAACATACCCGACAGGCCGTCAACAATGCCCGGGTCGGCGCGGCGATGGTAGTCGTAACCGGCGCCAATATTGTCATAGATCGCGGTCATCCATCAGGCTTGCCACGATCCGGCGGCGATAGCCAGCCCGAACCTGCCGTTCGATGCCCGCTTGTCAGATGTTCTCGAATTGATACCATGGCCGCCAAGTCCACCTAGCCAGCATCAATCCTTTATGAATGGAGTGCGCAGCATGCCCCGGCAATCCGGCCATCCCTATATTGAAACCATCAAGCGCTATTACGACGGCTGCAACAGCGCCGATTACGACTTGATGATGTCGACCTTCACCGAGGATATCGTGCATTACTTCGTCGACCATGGTGCCGTTCGGGGGGCCGCCGGCCTAGCCAATTACTGGGTCAAAGTGGGGCCGCGCACGGCTGCCCATTGGCGCCTTGATCACGCCTTGGTCCAGGAGCCGGAGGCGGTGATCGAATGGAGCATGCGCTGGACCCCGGCCCCCACGGGAACGCCGGAAGTGCTGCGCGGCAGCGAATGGTATCTATTCGAGACTGGCAAGATCGCCGAGATCCGCAGTTATCATAACAATTATTTCCTGCACCGGGCGGAAAACCGGGAGCTTTGGGATTTCGATTACCAAGGTCGCGGCTACACCCCTAAAAGCTCTTAGAGGCGGAAGGATCTAGCCTTTTGTTTTTTAGCTTTTTGTCGGATCCGCCATGGGGGTAACGGCATGGATGCGGTGCATGGTGATACCGCCGGCCTCCAGCGCATTATAGGTGCGGGCCCAGTATTCCACTTCCCACATGACCCATTCCTGCAATTCCCGCGAGATGGGTTCCTTGGTGAGGGTATCGGCAAATCGACGCACGTCGTTCAGCACCATGGACATATAAATCTTAGTCTCGTCCTTGGCGACGCGGACATCAAAGCCAACTTTATTCAAGCCATCACGGAT
>JABIWH010000037.1 GCA_018701215.1 Rhodospirillaceae bacterium | reverse complement strand
TATCCCAGTGTTCCACCGCCCGACCGTTATCGAAGCGGAACACCTCAAAACCAACATTCCTGCGCGAGAAATCGTATTCGGTATGCGCGAAGACAAAATCACCATCCTCGAAGGCGCGCACAATGTTTACCCTGGGAGAGGTTTTTGAAAGCCGTTGGAACAGGACAGCCAACCCTTCGCTCCCTTCGTGGGTTTGCGGATTGTGCTGAATGTATTTGTCTTCATTGACGACAGCAACCGGCCCAGGATCCCCGGTTTCAATGCTTTTCAACAATGCTCTGATTTGATCCTTTTTTGCTAAGGTCATATTTCATCAACAATCCAAATTGAAATTCCCATACGCCTTGAAGCAACCGACATCTCCTGTGCACGCCATCTGAAAAGGTAAGTTAGAATACAACTATTGAAAACGTCAATGACGGTACGGGACGCGCAAATAAACCGTGATCAATCCTCGTCGCTACTGATGCACCCGACGGCATCTAGGTACTGTATATTAGGGAGCCCTAACGGTCGATTTATGGCACATTTTAAGCTTTGGCCAGCCTTAGCTGATCTCCGCTGCGCGCCCGGTTTCGAGCCTAGGTCAATAATTTGAGACCGTTGAAGATGACCCTGCGCAGACTGCGCCGAGAAACTAAGCTATTCAGCAGCTACCATTAGGTCGCATTGGTACCGGCATACGTGCGGTAATTCGCCAGGTATCTTTGGCGCGCGAATTAGCCTCGACGGTCGGTGGCGCCTGTGGGCTGATAGTCCTGGTTCTTTTGCACTAGTTGGGAGATGTATTCGCCCGCGCGTACAGGTGGGTAACGCGGTGGTCGTTCTGGGCTTTGGCAGGATGCAATGCATTCGACGGGTGCATGATGATCGGGATTAAAGAAAAACGGTATCGAAAATCTGTCTTGTGAGCGTCGATTGACAACCCGGTGCAGCGCGGCGCGATAGACATCGTTTGTCCACCGGCACATCAGCTGCCCAAGGTTGACGACCAAGGTGTCGGCAATGAACGGGGCTGATATCCAGTTCCCGTCAGGCAATTGCAACTCAAGCCCGCCGGACGGGTCCTGATATAGCACCGTTGCCAAGCCAAAATCCGTATGCGCGGTGGCGCCAATAGAACCTTCGTCCGATGCTTGGTCTTGCGGCGGGTAGTGCATCAATCGCATCAGTATGGTTGGCTTTTCGTAGTGGCGTACGAAGAAGTCGGGAGCCAGTTGTAAACTAAGCGCCAGGGCCTCAAGCAGGCGCATGCCAAATCCATGCACCGCAGAAAAGTAATCCTCGGCAGGTTTACGGAAATCCGTCAGGTCCGGCCACTGATTTGGGCCGTGCAACGGCAAACTGGAGATCACGTCAGGGTCGTCCAGTGGAAGATCTACGCCAATGTCGAAACTGTCTTTCAAGTCGGGACTCCGCCCCGGAAACTGCGTCGTTCCAATGGGCAGGTAGCCGCGGTGGAATTCGTTTTTCACGGTTTTCATCCGTGTCTCCGGCGGTTGCTCGAAGAACCGTTGCGAGGCATCAATCACCGCCGTTATTGTGGCCGCCGGAATACCGTGATTCTTAACGTAGAAAAAGCCGACCTGTTCGCAGGCCATACGGATTTCCGCCACTAGATCGGCAACGTCGCCATTTTCTAAAAGCGGAGCCATGTCGATGACCGGCACGGTTGTTGCTGTGGGCGGGACCGCGTGGATGTCTGACATGGTGACAGTTGCCTTTCCCTATTTCGTCGTATTGGCCGCCATCTCCGGCGATCGTCTCATCGATCAATTTCGATCGACGATATAGCAACGCTACAAGGTGGTATAGGTTGAGTTCCCTCTGCCATGAGGCAGATGGAGCGGACTTTTATCTTCGCCAGCATTGCGCTGATCATGGTCGCCATTGTCGTGATCATTCTGACGGGTTGAGATAGCGCTACAAGCCGGCCAGAAATTCATCCAACGCTTTGTTCACCGCCTCGGGCTGGTCGATGTTGACGCCATGGGTGGCGTCGGTGACCAGGACGTTGACGGCGCCGGGAATGCGGGCGGCCATATAGTCGGAACCTTGCAGGTAATTGCTATCACCATCGCCGATGATGATCAGCGTCGGTACGGTGATGCCGGTCAGGCTGTCGATAACGCGGGCATCGACCTGGCTCAAGATACCGCGCGCCGCCAATGCCAGGCCCTGCGCCGTGCCTTGAACGGACGCGCCAACCTCGCCAGTGCCGCCCAGGGCAGCAAGGCCGCCGTCTTCCAATGATCTGGCCCGGCTTTCCGCCCTCTCGTTCCAGGCCAGCCGCGCCTTGTCGCTGCGATAGCCCGGCCCGCAACCCTGCAGGATCAACGCCGCGACCCGTTCCGGGTAACGCACGTTGAAGGCCAGGGTCATGAATCCGCCCAGGGAGTGCCCGCCGATGACGGCTTTCTCGATATTTAGATGATCCAGGATGCCTCGCATATCATCCGCCGTAGCATCCTGGCTGAAGTGGCCTAAATCCTCCGGACATTCGGTTCTGCCATGGCCGCGCATATCCCAGCGGATCAGCCGATAGCGATCCGAGAAGGCCGCGACCTGGCCGTCCCACATGCCCGTGGCGGCGCCGAAGCCATGCGCCAGCAGGATCGGCAGGCCGCTGCCGCCGCTATCCTCGAAATAGATGCGGACATCATTATCTCGTTCCAGGTATGGCATTGGCGTGTCCTTTCCGAATTTATGATTTCCCGTTTGCGTTCTGCACGAAAGCCGCACTTTCCCCGAGCAATTCGCGCATGCGGTTCGTATTTTTCAGCAGATCGTCCCGCAACACCACATAATTCCGCTTTACATGACCCTTTTCGAAATATTTTAGCGGTGCGCCGATGCCCTTATCCATGAGGGTCTGACAGGTCTCACCTGGCAATTTCGCGGCCATGCCGAATTTGCCACAGATCAGAAAAATCCGCTCATCCGCATAGGCAGCAATGGCCCCGAAGACGGATTTGTAAGTAATTTGGTAGCGTTCGGAAATGCCGGCCTCGGCCACAATGGTCTCAAGTTGTTGCTGGAATGCCGTCATTGCAGCATGCGGTTAAGCCCGGCCAGAATGCGGTAGCAGGTTTCCACCGTGGGTACGGACAGGCCAAGCTCCTCGGCCTTGCGGACGACGTAACCAAAGGTTTCCTCGACCTCGAACTGTTTGCCCTTGTCCACGTCCTGCAGCATGGATTGGCGAAAATTGGGCGCCGTCGTGCTTTGCGCCTCGCCGCGTCGGCGCAGGAATGCGACAAGCGCGTCCTGATCCTTGGACGATATCGCGTCAAACGTGAACAGCGGGCCGGTTTTTAACGGAATGCCCATGTGTTGCGGCAATTGTGCCGTCTCTTGCATGATGCGGGCGACCATACGGGCACCGTCCTCATCTGCCATGAATTTCCAGCTTTCCTGCCGGGTCAGAACCGCCAGCCCGGACAGACCCAGCCAACCGACGAATTTCGTCCACTCCTCGGTCAGAATGGCATTGGAGGCGGCCGCCGATAACTTGGCATCCTGCAGGGCCTTGACGATGGCATCAACCCTGGCGCTGCTTGCGCCGGACAGTTCACCGACGATTATCGGGTTGTCCATCATGAAATTGGCTGCGCCGCTGGCTTCGACTGCGCCGCCCAGCATACCGATAGCGCCCAGCACCGTATCTTGGCCGAAAGCTTCGGCCAGTTGCGCGTTTTTCATCACGCCGTTTTGGATCGAGAAAACACTGCCCAGCTTCATATGGCGCACGGCATCGATGGCGGCGGCGGTGTCATAGGTCTTGGTCGCCAGGATCAGCACGTCCGCCGCAGCCAGCGTATCGGGGTGTTCGACGATTTCGATATCGACCGTGAAATCTCCCAGACCGGTGATGGTGACGCCGTCCCTGGCCAGCTGCTCGGCCCTGGCGCCGCGCGCGATCAGGGCGACATCCTCGCCGGCGCGGGCCAGATAGGCCGCGATGACCGTGCCCAGGGCGCCCGCGCCCAGTACGACAAATCTCATTCTCGGATCCGATCTTTAGATGGGAGGATGCGCGCGGATGACGTCTTCGTTCAATTCCGTGCCCCAGCCGGGACCTTTTGGCAGCTTCAGATAGCCATCCTCAATCTCCGGCACATAGGTAACGATATCGTCCTTCCAGGGCACATCATCCACATCGATTTCCATGATGCGGAAGTTGGGCACGGCGGCGCACATATGGGCTGACATGATGGATGACAGATGGCCGTAGAAATTATGCGGCGCCACGTTGATCTCGTAGGCCTCGGCCATGGCCGCGATCTTCATGGAATGGAAAATACCGTTCCAGGGCAGATCGATAATGGCCACGTCCATTGAGTGATTTTCAAAGAAGGGCCGGAATTCGCGCAGACGGAACAGGCTTTCGCACGATGCAATGGGGGTCTGCACGGAATTGCGGATATGACGCAGGGCTTCCGGGTCATACAGATCGATCTCGAACCAGGTCAGGCCCAGATCGTCCAGTGCCCGGGTCATTTGCAGATAGCCCTCGGTCTTGCAGTTGAAATTGATATCCAGGTGGATGCCCATGTCGGGGCCGGCGCCTTCGCGCAGGGCCTCCAATTGCGCCCGCAAATCGCGGATGATGTGTTTTTCCACATTCAATTCGGGACCGCCCGGTCCGCGGCCAAAGCCCGGCATATGCAGAGGCGGCGTCTCGCCAAAGCGGAAGATATTGGTCTTGAGGCCGGTATAGCCGCTCTCCCGCACCCGCGCGCCCAGGGCGACCAAGTCATCCAGATTTTTTAACTGTGGTTGACCGATGGCTTTCGATGCCACGGGGTTCATCAGATAGGTGCCGCAATGGGACCAATACAACTTCATGCGGTCGCGTACCGCCCCGCCCAGCAGATCATAGACCGGCACGCCCAGGGCCTTGCCCTTGATGTCCATCATGGCATTTTCGATGGCTGCCATGGCTTGTTGATTGATGCCGCCCGGTGCCTGGCGCGTCATGGCGTAGAGTTGCTGCGAAATGGCCTCGTGATTGCAGGGATTCTGCCCGATCTGGGTTTCCACTAGAGCCTCGATCACGGCGGAAAGGCCCTTCGAGCCATAGCTCTCGTTATATTCCGAGATACCGGTAATGCCGTCGTCGGTCTGCAGTTTCAGGAAAGAAAAATTACGCCAACCCGCACCACAGTGCAGGACTTCACAGCCGGTGATTTTCATATGCTCGATCCCAAGGTTTTTACGTCTCGACCCAGCTTAGCAAGTGGGCGGGGCATATGCGCGATTTCTTTCAGTAGTAATTGTTTTGCTTGGCAAATCACGATACCGTCTGGGGCATAAAAAGAGGCTTTGGGGATGGAGGCGAAAAAATGTCGCGACCTTGGGAGAAGTATTACGGCGAAACGGCCAAGAATTTCGACGCGGATGCCATGGAGCATGGCACCCTGGTCGAATTGATCAATCATGCGGGTGCGGAATTCGCCAACCGCCCGGCAATGACGACGGTTCTGCCCAACGGCGCGGCGACCACGCTGAACTATGCCGAATGGCTGGAGCATTCGAAGGATTTCGCCGCCTATCTGCGCGAGACCGCCGGGCTGCAAAGGGGCGAGACCGTCGCCATGATGACGCCCAATTGCATTGATTTCACCATTGCCGCCGCCGGCGCCTTTCTGGCCGGGGCGATTTGTACCAATATCAACCCGCTCTATACCGCGCCGGAGATGGAGCATCAGCTCAACGATTCCAAGGCCAAGGTACTGGTCATCATCGATATGTTCGGCGACAAGGTCGACGAAGTCGTCGGCAATACCGGTGTACGGCAGGTGGTGAAGATTTCCCTGCTGGATTTCTTCCCCTTCATGAAGAAACTGATTATCGGTATCGTGCTAAAGCACGTGAAAAAGGCCATTCCCAATATGGCCCATGCCCATGTCGATTTCGCCGATGCGCTGGCCAGCGGAGCGCGGGCGCGGAATGGCGGCGATATCGCGGCCTATACCGCCGGTCTGACCGGCGCGGATTCTGCCCTGTTCCAATATACTTCCGGAACCACGGGGCGTAGCAAGGGCGCGGAATTAAGCCATTTGGGCATCCTTGCCAATGCCGCCCAGGCCAGTTGCCTGGCCGAGGAAATTCAAAACCCGGCGGGCGATACCACCCTGGTAATACTGCCGCTTTATCACATCACCGCCTTTGCCTTGATTTTCGTGCTCGGAATTAGCGGCGGCGACCATATGGTCCTGGTGCCTTCACCGCGCCCGCCTTCGAACCTCAAAACAGCATTCGAGAATTTCAAAGTTACCCGTTTCACCGGCATCAATACCCTGTTCGCCGTATTGTTGGAGGCAGATTGGTTCAGCCGCGATCTGGTCAAGGATGTAGTTTTTTGTGGTTCGGGCGGCGCGGCGCAACAGAGCGGCGTGGCCCAACGTTGGGCAGAGGCGACCGGCGTGGAAATTTATCAGGGCTATGGCATGACGGAATGCTGTGGCGTGATGAGCCTGAACCCGTTGGGCGAAAACCGCCTGGGCACGGTCGGCATACCCGTGCCCGGCCTGGATGTACGCATTGTCGATGACGCGGGCGTGGATCAACCTATTGGCTCGCCCGGCGAGTTACTGTTCAAGGGCCCGACCATCATGAAAGGCTACTTCGGCCGACCGGATGCGACGGCGGAGGCATTGCAGGACGGCTGGCTCTATTCCGGCGATATCGCGGTGATGGACGAGGACGGCTTTCTCGAGATCGTTGACCGCAAGAAGGACATGATCCTGGTCTCGGGCTTCAACGTCTCGCCGAACGAGATCGAGGATGTCATCTCCAAATTGCCCGGCGTGGCCGAGGTTGGCGTGGTCGGCATTCCGGACGAAAAATCTTCCGAGGTGCCCATGGCCTTCATCGTGAAGAACGATGCGGCGGTCACCGAAGAAGCTGTCATCGCCCATTGCCACGAGGCGCTGACCAATTACAAGGTGCCCAAACGCATTCAGTTCGTGGACGATATCCCCAAATCTCCCGTCGGCAAGGTGCTGCGCCGAGAGCTGCGGGACTTGGTTGCCTAAAGCTGGGACTGTTTCAAATTAAGATATCTGCGATTGCGCGGGCCATTTCCACCTTGCTGAAGGGCTTGTACAACACCACCGCATTGGTATCCAATTGCCCTGCTTCGAAACCGATCTCCGCACTGTAACCGGTACTAAACAGCACCTTTAGGCCGGGTCGTTGCTGCTGCAGCTGGTGCGCCAGATCAAGGCCGCTCAGTCCGCCTGGCATTACGATATCGGTGAACAACAGATCAATCCGCGGCGCGTCGGCCATGATCGCCAAAGCCTTGGTGCTGTCTTCGGCCTCGATTACGCCATAGCCAAGGCTGACCAACTGATCGGCTAGCGACTGCCGGACATCGGCATCGTCTTCAACCACGAGGATGGTGCGGCCGCTGGACGGAATGGTGTCCGCCGGGAGCTGCTCCTCACTGGCCGCCACCTCATCTTCGGCTAGGGGCAGGCGGGGCAGGTACATGTGCATGGTCGTGCCCAGCCCCACAACGCTTTCAATCTCTGCAAAACCGCCTGATTGCTGGGCAAAACCGTAAACCATGCTAAGACCAAGGCCCGTGCCCTCGCCGACATCCTTGGTGGTAAAGAATGGCTCGAAGGCATGGCCGATATTCTCTTCCGTCATGCCACAACCGCTGTCGGCCACGCTCAGCTTTACGTAATCCCCGGGGCTTGCTTCCGTATGTCTTGCCGCTTCGGCCTCATCGATCCGTGCATTGGCGGCGGACAAGGTAATGGTACCGCCTTTGGGCATGGCGTCACGAGAGTTTAGGGCCAGATTAAGCAGGGCATTTTCCAATTGGCCCGGATCGGCTTCCGCCGTCCAGATGGCGACCGCCGGTTCGACGGCGATCTGGATCGTTTCCCCCAGGGTTCGCGATAGCATATCCTGCATTTCCGCCAGCACCTTGTCGATGACCACCGGCCTGGGCGCCAAGGGTTGCTGCCGGGAAAACGACAACAGTCGGCTGGTCAGTTCCGCCCCGCGGGTCACGTTTCGTTTGATTGCACCAAAGCTCCGCAGGGAGGCCAAGGTGTTCGGTATATCTGTCTCCAACAGATGGACATTGCCGACGACGACTTGCAGCAAATTGTTGAATTCATGGGCGATACCTCCGGTGAGTTGGCCCACGGCCTCCATCTTTTGCGATTGCCGCAGCCGGGCCTCCAGGAGATGGCGCTGACTAACGTCGATACCCAGTCCGAAAAATCCCGAAACCGTCCCATCGACGGCAAAGTTAGGCACATAGGAAAATTCTATCTCCCGGGTCTGTCCGTCCGGAAAGGTAAGCTGCATCTCGAACTCTTGAGGCGTTCCCGACAATGCCGTTTCAATGTATGGGCGCAGTTTTTCATAGGTTACCGAACCCAGAATTTCGCCAACCGGCTGGCCGATGATTTCAGAAGCTGGCCGGCCAAGCCAATCCTCGGCGACCTTGTTGACGAACATATAGCGTTGTGCCGCACTGACATGCACCATGGGGGCTGGCAGTGTATTGGTAATGACGCGAAGTTCCCGCTCCCTTTCGCGAACTGATTGATGCGACGTCGCCAAATCACCGTGCATGTCCTGCAAGGCCACACCGATCGCATCGATTTCATCCGCTGACTGATGCGCGCTCGTGATCTTTGCCGGGATTCCGGTAGCGGCCGAATTTTCAAGATTGAACCGTCTGATCACGCTCACCAGCTGATCCAACCGTCTCGTCACCATGCGATGAAATAGGGCGAAAACAAAACCGACGACGAGGAAGGTTTTAAGGGCGTTGCCGATAAAAATCACGGCAAGATCCTGCCAAAGACGCTGATGGAGGGAAGACAGACTGGCAACAACCACAAGGGTCCCAATAGTTAGGGTTTTCTCGCGGTGGATGATCCGCATGGGAAACTCAGCGGTCAGGGTCTTTTCAGATGTGGGTTGCCCCATGGACCGCTTCGTCTCCCCGTCGATACGGATCGAAACCACCTCCACATCAGGTAACTTGACCATTCCGTCCAGCAATGTGTGAACCTGCCCCTCGTCAAAGGTCCAAAAACTACTGGTCAAGCCGCTCAAATAGCTTGTTTCAACCAGCGAGAAACTGCTCTCGATGTCGCTGACCCCCCGCCTGTAATCGACGAATAGCTGGAATGCCGTCAGAATGGCGGTGAACAGAGAGCTGACAAGCACCAGGGCGAGGATCAGGCGTCTTGCAAGAACGCTCTTCAGGATGAATTTTCCAACCACTCTCGACATGCGCAGATACTCTTCAGTGGAGCTATTATTTTTGTCCGCCGGAGGGCTCTTGGCCTAATTTTTCCGCACGGCGCCGCTCCTGCCTCGCAAACTAGTTCGTTTTGTGATGTCGTCGAACTAATTCGCCAAATTTTATGAATAGTGAGATCGGCAATAAGTCTACCTAAGCTATTGCCAACGCCTGTCCTCATGAAGCAGAACCCCAGCCATTGGCGGCAGCCATCTGATGCTGCCCTTCACCATTCCGTTTGAACCCATTAGACTGCCTTTTTGCGTTTGCCAGGGGAATGGGCGGGATGGATTACGATTTGAAGATTGTCGGCGGTACCATTGTTGATGGTAGCGGCAACGAGGGTTACCGGGGTGATGTCGGCATCAAGGGGGGCCGCGTAATGGCCCTGGGCGGCGCCATGGGTGATAGTGGCGGTGAGATTGGCGGGGAGGCCGTGCGTACCATTGATGCGGGTGGTCTGGTGGTCTGTCCCGGTTTTGTCGATATCCACACCCATTACGATGCCCAGGTGCTGTGGGACCGGATGCTGACGATTTCACCCTGGCATGGCGTCACCACCGCCGTCATGGGCAATTGCGGGTTCGGCGTCGCACCCATGCGGTCCAGGGACCGCAAGGACATCATGAAGACCTTGGAAAAGGTCGAGGGGATGAGCTACGCAGCCCTGGAAGCGGGCCTGGGCCTGGATTGGCCGTTTGAAAGCTTTCCCGAATATCTTGGCGCCGTGCAAAACAACGGCACCGCGATCAATCTTACCGCTTTTATCGGCCATACACCGTTGCGCATTTATGTCATGGGCGATGACGCCATGGAGCGGGAAGCAACGGAACGGGAGGTCCAGGCCATGGCCGACATTGTGCGCGAGGCCATGGCGGCGGGGGCTATCGGCTTCTCCACTTCGCGCGCCGTCACGCATAATGCATTTGATGGCCGACCCATTCCCAGTCGGTTAGCTGCATTTTCAGAGATCGACGCACTTGTCGGCGCCATGGCCGAGTCAGGCCGAGGCATCATGCAATGCACCATCGACAAGACCTTCTTTCATGACGAGATGAGCGAGCTGGCCCGCCGTCATGGCGTGCCGATAACCTGGACTGCCCTGTTGGCGGGTATGTCCGGGCCAGGTTCTCACCATAAACATCTGGCGCGTACCGCGGAAGAGCGTGCCGAAGGCCTGCATATCGTACCGCAGGTGGCCTGCCGACCCATAATGTTCGATTTTGATTTTGGCGAGCCGTTTCCCTTCGAGATGCGTCCCATTTTCAAGGAAACCATGCAGACCAGCCGCAATGGCAAAAAGGCGATCTATGCCGAAGACGGCTTTCGCCAGAATTTCCGTGCCGATACCGACCCTTCGGCCAAGAACATGCTGGCCGGTTGGGCGCAACGCGCGGTCATTTCAAACGCCCCGGCTGACCGTTCGCTGGAGGAGCGTTCCTTGCTTGATGTTGCCGGCGAACAGGGCAAAGATCCGATCGATCTGGCCCTGGATATGTCCATTGAAAGCGATTTCGCGGCCCGCTTCCGCATCCCTCTGGTCAATCATGATCAGGCCGAGGTTAAGGAATTGCTGGCCGACGACAACACTATCGTGGCCCTGTCCGATGCCGGCGCCCATGCCTCTCAGCTCTGCGATGCCTGCTACTCGACCCATCTTTTGGGCCATTGGAGCCGGGACGAGGGCGCCATGAGCGTGGAAAAGGCGGTGCATATGCTAACGCAGAAGCCGGCCGAGCTGATGGGTATCCGCGACCGTGGTCTCCTCGCCCAGGGGCGTCCGGCGGATATCGTACTATTCGATCCGGAAACCGTGGGCGCGACAGGCCTGGAACGGGTCCATGACCAGCCCGCCGGTCAGGACCGCCTGGTCGCCCAGGCCAAGGGCATTCAGGCCGTGATTGTCAACGGCACCGTGATCCGCGAGGATAATCAGGATCAGGTTGATCCAGCCTCGGGCCTGCCCGGCCGGATGCTGCGCGGCGGCGAGGCGGCATAGAGCCGGCTTCTTGAAAAGGAAATTGTATGATTAAGCAAACCATCGCGGTGATCGCACCGGGCGATATGGGTGGCGGCGTTGGCCAAGCGTTGACCAACGCCGGCCATGACGTGGTGACCTGTCTGGCCGGACGCAGTGCCGAGAGCAGGTCGCGGGCGGAACGTTGTGGTTTCCGCGACCTACCCAATCTGGATGCCGTGGTGGCGGAGGCCGCCCTGATCCTGTCAATCCTGCCTCCGGCATCGGCCATTGATCTGGCCGGGGACGTCGCGGCCGCCATGGCGCGGACCGGTGTGCTTCCGGTCTTCATGGATTGCAACGCGATTTCGCCTGCCTCCAGCGGCAAAATCGCCGAAATCATGACGAAGGTGAACGCGCCGTACATAGATTGCGGTATCATTGGCTGGGCACCGGGGAAGGGGCCGCAGCCAACGCGGTTTTACGTCTCGGGACCGGATTTGGCCCCGGCGGATGCGCTGGCGGTGGAGGGCATCAAACTGCAGGGTGTCGGCGCCGGGATTGGCCGCGCCTCGGCCCTGAAGATGCTCTATAGCGGTCTCAACAAGGGGCGGTTCTCGTTGTTCGCCACCATTGCGACGGCGGCGCAATCGCTGGATCTGCTCGACGAATTGGGCGCGGAACTGGCGTTCAGTCAAGGCGATACCTGGAAATATCTGCAAACCGGTATCTCGCGGTTGCCGGCGGATTCCGAACGCTGGTGGCCCGAGATGGACGAAATCGCCGAAACCATGGAAGATGCCGGTGTCACGGGTGATTTCCACCGCGGTGCCTCGTGGATGCTGAAATTGATGGCCGCCACGCCGCTGGCGGCGGAAACCCGCGAAACCATCGATACCGACCGTACCCTGGCCGAAACCGTACGGATTTTTGCCGAACAATTGAAATAAGTGACAAATCAGTCACAACGGATTGGAACTTTATGACCTATCACGTCTATAGCGGTGACCGTAAGGTAACAATGCAGGAAGTGGCACTGAATGGCGCCAAACTGGCCGCTGGGCTGGTCTCGCTTGGGGTTGGCGATGGCGACAGTTTCGCCACCGTGACCCGCAACGATATCGCCATGCTGGAAACCAAATTGGCGGGCAACATGATCGGGGCTTATGCGGTGCCGGTTAACTGGCATGCCACGGCGGAGGAAGCCGGCTATATCCTCACGGATGCGGGCGCCAAGGCGGTTGTGGTGCATGCTGATCTGTTGGCGGGCATCGCCTCGGAAATACCTGATGGTATCCCTGTACTGGTTTGTGCCACGCCGCCCGAGATTGCCGAGGCCTACGCTGTCGCGCCGGAAAACTGCGCCGTTCCCGACGGTATGACGGATTACGAAAGCTGGCGCGATGGTTTCGAACCCTGGACTGGCACGCCGCCACTGGAACGCGGCAGCATGATCTATACCTCCGGCACCACCGGCAACCCAAAAGGTGTGCGCAGGGAGCCCACATCGCCCGAACGCCAGGCCCGGATCGGCGAATTGGCCATGCGCTCGTTTGGCATTGGCCCGGGCGGCGTTTGCGCCATGACGGGGCCGATGTACCATTCCGCCCCCGGCGCCTATGCCTCCCTGGCGATGGTCTTGGGCAATGATATCCATCTATTGCCGCGCTTTGAACCCGAAGAGCTGTTACAGGCCATTGACGAGCACAAGATCAGCCATATGCATGTGGTGCCGACCATGTTCGTGCGTATGCTGCGCCTACCCGATGCGATCAAGGCGAAGTATGACCTCTCCTCGCTGGCGCATGTGATCCATGGCGCGGCACCTTGTCCGCCCGATGCCAAGAAGCAGATGATCGAATGGTGGGGCGACGTCATTTTCGAATATTACGGCTCTACTGAGGCCGGCATCGTCTCGACTGCCTCCAGTGCCGATGCGATTGCCAAACCCGGCACCGTGGGCCGGCCCCTGGACGGCACCCTGGTTCGGATCTATGACGATGATGGCAAGGTCCTTGGCACCGGGGAAAGCGGCGAGATTTACATGACCATGAATGATCTTTCCGACTTCACTTATCACAACAAGGACGACAAGCGGGCCGAGATCGAACGTGAGGGCATGGTCACCAATGGCGATGTTGGCTACATGGACGAGGACGGCTATCTGTTCCTGAACGACCGCAAGCGCGACATGATCATCTCCGGCGGCGTCAATATCTATCCGGCCGAGATCGAGGCGGCCTTACAGGCCATGCCCGGCGTGCAGGATTGCGCCGTGTTCGGCATTCCGCATGATGAATTCGGAGAAAGCGTCGCCGCCGCGATTGAACCACAGCCCGGAGAGACATTATCGGTGGCGGCGGTGCGGGAATATCTTGGCCAGCATATCTCGGCCTATAAGATCCCGCGCGAGGTAACGTTTCATGCTGCCATGCCGCGCGAGGATACGGGAAAAATATTTAAACGAAAGTTACGCCAGCCTTATTGGGAACGGGCCGGCCGGCAAATCTGAATTGCCGGTCCGGGGTCGGAGCAAAGGCTGCCTAGCTGGCCTTTTTTGCCAACAGTTGGGCGCGCGGCGACGGTAGGCCGCGCTGCTTTAGCAAGGTTATATTATGCTGTTGGATGATCACGGCCTGATCCTTCAAGGCCTGATCCAGCGTGCGAAGCGGCTTTAGCAGATAGGGGCTGCAGCGGCGGCTGTTCTTGATCTTATCCATAATTAATCCACAGGCTTATTCACAGGATGTGAATTGAATCTGAAAGAATTTGGTTAACAAACAATTAATGCGCCAAGGCTGTGATAACCGTCGTCCTGCTGCTTCCAATGGGATTACCGAGACATGAAAATAACCGCGCCTGGGCAAGGACTTAAGGCAGAATTTCTCGGTGCAATCTTCGGCTGTGCCGAGACTCGTTCGTGGAACCGGCGAGCCTGATAGCCATGCCATATGGCGGGTTTGGTGCCGGGAGCGGCGAATCATTCAAACCGATCCGGCACTTAAACGGCGCGTTGTGGATAACCAGTCCGTTCAGGCGTCGCCAAAAACTTCCGCCGCCGGGCGGCGTAGGTGACGGGTGTTGCCCTCGCGTCGGGTCAGGCCGGCGGTGTCGAAGAATTCCAGCACCTCAATGGCGACGTTGCGGCCGATACCGGTGTCATTCTTGAAGGTGGCCGCGGTGAAGCCGTCGGCCCCCGACGCCGCGGACAATCTTTCCACCACCGCCGCCAATTGCCAGACTGCGGCGGGTGGGAAAAAGCGGTTTGGCGCAACCGCCATCAGGCGGCCTTGGCGGGCGCAGCGTTTTAAGAAAGCATCCAGGCGGGCGGGATCCATTTTCAATTCTTCCGCAACCTCGCGTACCCTGGGTGGGCGGACGCCGCCTTCCTCCAGGATCAACGAGACCTGCTTCCACAATTCCAGATCCGCATCCGAGGGGCGCGGCGCATGGCTGGGTAGGCGCAATGAAATGCCGTCGCGGATAATCGCCTGCCCGCCAATCAAATGCGCGATCGAGGCCGCCAACAAAATAGGGCTGGGCGCTGATGTCATGGCCGCACGCAGGGCGTTGTCATTGGGGCCCACGGCCTCGGGCTGTTTTTTATGCCAGGCGGCCAGGGCATCGAGAATGCCTTGTTCAATGCCGTGCCAGCGATCGAGAGACAGCACCAAATCGCCGTCAGTACCGGCCAAAATGAGCTGTCCGTCGATTTGGCGCAGGTTTTCCGCTTCCGCCGGGGTCAGATTGCGAGTCTGGACGAATTGCCGCAGATTGACGCCGTTTTCCGCGATCGCCACCATTGCGGCCAAAGCCTCGACCGGGGCCTCCGCCTCCATGGCCTGCAACATTGCCAGTCGTTCGGGCCGGGCACGGCCGCGCCGGGGCGGAAACGGATCAATGACGATACCGCCCGCGATGGTGCGTTGGGCGGATTGATCACGCAGAATGAAATGATCCCCGAACAAGGCGCCGACCGGATTGTCCAGAACCAGTTGCACCAGGGCATCTTCACCCGGCGCGATGCGCCGTTCCCCCAATACCGCGATGCGTCCGGTAACATCGCTGGCGGCCAGATGCAGATGCACCGGCGTCCAATGGGCCAAGGGCCGGCTTTCACTCTCCAGCACATGGACCCGGGCATCGAACTTTTGTACCGGTGCATGGATGGCTTCCGCCAACAACCAATCACCCCGGCTGACCAGCGATTGATGCAGATCACCGCCGGCGATATTGATGGCGCAACGTTGCCCGGCCCGGCCCACCTCCGCCTCCCGGTCCAGGGCACGCAAACCGCGCACCCGCGCCTCGATCGGATCCGCTCTGTCCTGGGCCGCCAGGATCAGACGGTCGCCGACCTCTACCTGGCCGGAAAATACCGCCCCCGTGACGATCAGACCGGCGCCGGGAACCGTGAAGGCACGGTCGATGGAGAGACGAAAATGGCCGTTTACCGCGCGGTCGGCATGGTTGCGGGCGGCGGCCTCCAGGTGCCGGCGCAAAGCATCCATGCCGGTGCCAAGTTCGCCCGAAACCGGAAACATTGGCGCGCCCGCCAGCGTCGTCGGCGCCAACAAAGCTGCAACTTCTGCCTCGACCTCGACCACGCGCCCGGCCGCGACCCGGTCAATCTTGGTAATGGCCACGGCACCTTGGTGGATGCCCAACAGACCAAGGATCGCCAAATGCTCCTCTGTCTGGGGCATCACGCCATCGTCGGCGGCCACCACCAGCAGGGCGAAATCTATACTGGCGACGCCCGCCAGCATGTTTTTGACAAAGCGTTCGTGCCCCGGCACATCGACAAAACCCATGACAATCTTCTGGTCTGTCTCGGTATCGATATCATGATAGGCGAAGCCGATATCGATGGTCAGGCCGCGCTTTTTCTCTTCCGGCAGGCGATCCGTTTCGACTCCGGTCAAAGCCCGTACCAGGGTCGTCTTGCCATGATCAACATGGCCGGCGGTGGCAATGATCATAGCCGCAAATCCGCCATTTGCGCCAGCCAGGCGGCTTCGTCTCCGCCCTCTTCGAGGCAGCGCAGATCGAAATGCAGGGCATCATCGGTGATCCGGCCAAGAACCGGGCGGGGCAGGGCGCGAAACGCCGCCGCCAGGCGTTTCAAGGCGCCGCCGCTGCCCTTGGCATTTTGCGGATGGAGGGCCAGGGCCACGGAGTGCAGGCTTTCCACGGGCAGGGAGCCGCTGCCGATTTGTCCCGTACAGGGCGTGATCTCGACCCGCACGCCATCGCCTAGGACATTTTGTAAAGCAGGTGCGATCCGCTCCGCCATGGCCTGGATCTCGGCCACGGGCCGGGTCAACAGGCGCAAGGTGGGCAGTTTGGCCCGTAGGGATTCGGGTTGGGCGTATAGGCGCAGGGTCGCGGCCAGGGCCGCCATGGTCACCTTGTCGACCCGAAGGGCGCGTTTCATGGGGTTTTTCTTGATTTTGGCGATCAGATCCGCCCGCCCGGCGATCAGGCCGGCCTGTGGTCCGCCCAAAAGCTTGTCGCCGGAAAAACTGACCAGATCGGCGCCCTTGGCCAGGGTTTCGCTGACCGTGGTTTCGTGCGGCAGGCCCAGGGCCGCCATGTCGATCAGTGCGCCAGCACCCAAATCGACCATATAAGGCAGGCCGTGTTCATGGGCCAGGGCGGCGAGATCTTCGTCGCTGACCTCCGCCGTGAAGCCTTGCACCACGTAGTTGGAGGTATGAACCTTCATCAAACAGCCGGTGCGCGAGGATACGGCTTCGGTGAAATCACGCAAATGCGTGCGGTTGGTGGTGCCGACCTCGACCAAGCGGCAGCCGGCCCGGCGCATGATTTCCGGGATCCGAAAGGCGCCGCCGATCTCGATCAATTCACCCCGCGAAACAGGCACCTCTTTGCGGTTGGCCAGAGTGTTGAGCAGCAATAGAACGGCGGCGGCGTTGTTATTGACCACGGTCGCGGCCTCGGCCCCGGTCAGGCGGCACAACCAGTCCTCGACATGATCATCCCGGTCACCGCGCTTGCCGCGGTCCAGGTCGAATTCCACATTGGCGGCACCGCGTGCCACCTTTGCCATGGCCTCGATCGCCTCTTCCGCCAGCGGAGCCCGTCCAAGATTGGTATGCAGAATGGTGCCGGTCAGGTTGAACACGGGCCGCAATGACATTTGCAGCGCGGCGCCTACACGGGCCTCTATCCGGGCCGCCAAATCATCCAGGCCGACTGCAATGCCGCTTTTGCCCGCACTTAACCGTTGCCGCAGCTGGGCCAGTTCGGCGCGTGCCTCCTCCAGCACCAATTGGCGACCGGCCCGTATCTGTAGTTGTTCCAATCCAGGCGTGCGCAACAGACGGTCCAGTGACGGAATGCCGCCGTGGCCGAGCTTGTCGCTGGGTTGTCTATTCTGATCCGCGATGGATCCAGGATCGGATTTTAGAGTGGGCATGGATATCCGGCGCCGTTTTCTGCCTCATCGGAGGCAACGAAGCTAGGCCCACAGAGAGCAGCGGTCAACGCCAGTTGGAAAAATTTTAGGCGGCTAATCGATGGGAATAGGCGCCGTAGACAAATTCGACCGCATCGTTCATGGCCCGCACCGGCATCATGACGCAACGAAACAAAACCTCGTGGTTGGCTTCATTGCGATAGCTACCTTCGACGGGGACAGGGCAGCCTTCTTCCAGCGAACGCCGGCAGCCTTCAGCGAAACGGCTGCATAGTTCAACCGGCAGCGAGTCCTCCAGCGTCTCGCCGAGACGCTCCATTTGCCATTCGGACTGTAAGGTATCGCCACAGGCGATAAAAACGGCGTGTGGCATATCTTCATCACCACGGATAAGGAAGCGGTTGCTCCAATCCGCCGTCATATCACCAACCCCCAAGCTGATCAGGGATGGCACGTCCGCCGCGCCCCGCGCAGCCTGCCAATTGCTACCGGCCCGCCCCGTGGCACGCCGTTCATCATGGCCCGCCGGTTGGACAGGCATGGTTTCAGCCTCGGCAGAGGCTGTCTCGTTGAGATCTTTAAAATTTTGCAGCGACATCGCGAGTAAACTCCAGAATAACGCTTTAGCTGCCCTCTCAACATGGGACTGCAGGAACCATGCCAAGTTTTATACGACACAATAATAAACTTGTGGTTAATGAATGGCATCGACATCAGTAATATCGAATGGTTGATTGAAGGTTAAAATTGCCGAGTGGATTAGATATTCTTGGTTAAATTCCCTTGTTTCAATGAAAAATAGCCTGTGCAAATTTAACCATATTGATTTTTGCATCTCATATTTCGCGCCGATCTGATGCGCACAAGTATTGCCGTGGGAAAAATATTCCTGGCCGAAAGTCAGCAGCCAGGCAGCAGTGGGCAATTCCGACCCACTGACGCGCGAGGGGTCGGCTGTTCCGGCCGGAGCCTGAAACTAGGGCGGCATAACCCGCCGGGGTCGGATCAAACGGCGGTTAGTTTCATTCCGCGGTGTCTGGCTCCGGCTTTTTCACGAAGCGGCCACGCATGCTTTCGGGCAGCCCGCCTGGATCCATGGGAATGCCATGGACCTGCATATTGTGGCTGTGACAAAGCTGATGCAGGGCAAACACCCCGGCCATGGCGGTGGGACGGCCCATGGCATCCTGGGTCTGATTGACCGCTTCCTTGGTAAGTTTGAGCGCGAAGAGCGGCTTTTTGGCGATCCGTTCGGCCATGGCCAGAGCGGCGTCCAGCAACTGCTCACGGGGCACCACCTGATTGACCATGCCCAACTGCTTGGCCTCTTCAGCCCCAGCCAATCGGCGGTAAACAGCAGTTCCTTGGCCTTGCGCGGGCCCATTTCCCAGGGGTGGGCAAAGAATTCGACGCCGCAGACGCCCATTTCCACCACCGGATCGCGGAATTCCGCATCATCCGAGGCGATGATGATGTCGCAGGCCCAGGCCAGCATCAAGCCGCCGGCGATGCATTTGCCCTGCACGGCGGCGATGGTAGGCTTGGGCACGTTGCGCCAACGCTCGGTCATGCCGAGATAGATTTCGCTCTCGCGGGCGTAGCGCCCCTCGGCGCCGGGCGGATCAAAACTGCCCCAGGTGGTGACCTGGGAAAAATCCTCCCAGGTCTTGCTGCTTTTGCCCGATAGATCATGGCCGGCGCTGAAATGCGGATCGGCCCCAGCCAGGATGATGACCTTGATCGCCGCATCCGCCGCCGCGCGCTCAAAGGCGTCGTTTAGATCATAGGTCATTTGCAGATCCTGCGCGTTGCGCATCTCGGGTCTGTTCATGGTGATCTGCGCCACCCCGGCACTGGGCGTGGCATAAGTTACGGTCTCGTAAGTGGGCTGCTCGGACACGGGTTGCGCAGATTTAGGTTTCTCGGACATGGATTTAATCGCCATCTGGGGTTTGTGGATCTATGGTCGGGTCGATCACGGCCAGTAATGCCGGCCAGTATGCATCAGCCAGAATGCCTTTGGCCGCGGCTTGCTGCAAAACTTCGTTGGTGGTTTTCGCGCCCTTTATTTCAACGCCGGTTTCGTCCGCCAGGTCAATGGCATAGCCCATATCCTTGAGCATGTAATTGACCGAGAACGCCCGCAGGGGAAAGACCCCGGGCAGCATCGCCTTGACGCCATGATTGCGCAACACGAAGCTGTCGGCGGAACCCTTGGTCAAGGTGTCCAGCAACAGGGCATCGTCCAGGCCGGCGCGCCGGCCAATGGTCAGGGCCTCGGCCACGGCATTGACGGTTTCAGCGACGATCATGTTGTTGAGGATCTTCACCACCTGGCCGCTGCCCACCTCGCCACAGAGCGTGATGTCGTTGGCATAACAGGCGATCATTGGCTCAATGTGGGCGAAAACCGCTTCCGAGGCGCCGACCATGACCGCCAGGGTACCGTCGCGGGCCGCCTGACGGGTCCGCGCGATAGGCGCATCGGCATAATCGACGCCCTTGGCTTGAAATCGCGCCGCCAGTTCCTTGGTCAGGGCGACGGGCGCGGTGGTGGTATCGACAATCGTCTGACCCGACGTCATCTGCGATATCAGGGTGCTGCAGACCTGTTCCAGCTGCACGCCGGAGGGCATGGAGATAAACACCGTGCCGCAGCGCCGTGCGATTTCCTGCAGGCTGTCGGTTGCCTCTAGGCCAGCCTCCCGTGCCCGCGCCAGCGGCACGGGGTCGATATCACAGGCGATAACGGTCTTCCCGGATTTCTTGTGCAGATTATGGCACATCGGCTCGCCCATGACGCCGAGGCCGATAAAACCAATGGTGTCGGCTAGATCGCTGCTCATTATGCTTATCCCCCAATCATGTCTGGGCGGCGTTGGCGCCCGCGATGCGGCCGAAGACGGAGCCTGAAATCAGACCCGTGCCGCCGGGGTAATTGAAATAGAACAGCCCGCCGACCATTTCGCCCGCCGCATAAAGCCCTGGGATGCCATGGCCGTCCGTGTCGATGACATTGGCGTCGGTGTCGATGCGCACACCGCCAAAGGTGAAGGTAATGCCGCAAGTAACCCCAAAGGCCAGGTAGGGCGGCTCGTCCAAGGTATTGGCCCAATTGGTTTTATTGACGGCCAGGCCATTGGTGCGGCGGCCATCCTTGACCGTGGGATTGAATGGAATATCGGATTGCACGGCGGCGTTATATTCCGCGACCTCCGCCAGGAATTGTTCCGCGTTGACGCCTTCCATTTGCGCCACCAGGCCCTCCAAGGTATCCGACTGCGCCTTCGTTACTTCGCGGATACGGTATTCATCGCGCAGTAGATGGACGGTTTTCTGATCGAACACCTGATAGGCGAACTGGCGCGGTTGGTTCAGGATTTCCCGGCCGTATTTGGCATAGGTGTAATTGCGGAATTCAGCACCTTCGTCGACGAAGCGCTTGCCATCCGCATTGATAATCAAACCAAAGGGATAGCTGTGTTTCTGAAAGCCGTCACCGACCGCCAGATCGCCGAATTCCGGCGCGTTGCGGTCCCAGGCTACGGCATGACAGCCCGACCAGTTACCCCGCGGGCTGGCACCTGCCGCCAAGGCCATCTGGATGCCGTCGCCGGTATTGAAACGGGTGCCGCGCACCGGCGCCAATTCCCAGCCCGGGCCCAGATAGCGGGTGCGCATCTCGGCATTGGCTTCGAAGCCGCCGCAGGCCAGGATGACCGCCCCGCCGCTTAGCGCCGCCGTTTTCCCGTCCTGGCGCAGGTTCACGCCATGTACGCCGTCATCATCATGGATCAGTGACAGGGCGCGGGCGTTATAGCGGATTTCAATGCCTTCGCGCTTACAGACCTCCGTTAGCCCCTCGATCAGGCCGGGGCCGCCGCCATAGGCTTCCACGGTCAGGCCGCCCCAGAACTTGAACCTGCCATCAACCTTGAAGGCTTGTTTGGCGAACAATGGCAGATATCGCATGCCCTTGCCCTGCAGCCATTTCAGGGTCGAAAAAGAGCGTGTAATCAATAATTCGGTCAGATCCGGGTCGGTGCGATAGTCGGTGACCTTGCCCATATCATCGAAAAACTGCTCCTCCGTATAGGCGCCGAAATCAGAGTTTCGTTCCTCGGGCGACAGATCCGGCATCAAATCCAGAATATCCTCATCGCCGTTGTAGACCGTGCGGATGGCGCCGGCGGTGAAGGCGGAGTTGCCGCCCGCTTCCGCCTGGGGTGCCCGTTCCAATACCACGACGGAAGCGCCGTTTTCCCGTGCGGAAAGGGCCGCACACAACGCGGCGTTGCCGCCGCCAACCACGATGACGTCATATTCGGGCATCTTTTTTATCCAACCTCTGCTCTGATCCTGTTACAGCGTTCTACTCTCGGCTCTATAACTAACGTTCGAAGCGGGCGGGGTCAAAGGGCTCCCGTTGGGTCTGGTATAATTTGAATTTCCGCTGCAACTGGATCGGCAACGGCACCGGCGTCAGCCAGGCCGGCGGCTGATCCGTTTCCAGACGCATCAACAGGGTTGGGGGGCCGTCGGCCTGGCGATAATTA